>CAVSRL010000001.1:0-45557 GCA_963730355.1 uncultured Methanoregulaceae archaeon
CGCCGCCCCCCTTGGCCTTCATGCTGGCGCGGACCCTGCCCTGCTCGATCGGGACGACGCCCTGCGCGCCGCCGTAGACGCGGTCGCCCTTCGGGCCGTGCTTGACGAAGACGAAGGCCTCCGTGCCGTCCACGAGGACGGGTTCGTCCTCGACCCACTGGGTGACCTCGCCCACGGCCCCGCCGGGGATGGTGAGCGAGAGCGTGTCCGGCCCCAGGCCCTTGGCCCTTCCCTTCACCCTGACGCTGGCCGTCGTGACGATATTGGTACGGTCTGCGTCCCACGCGGAACTGACATTCGAGATTTCTCGCCGCGGACGACCGCGTCGCCCCCTTCGCGAGGGCGGCCTCATCCATGGGGAGCATCAGGGCCTGCGCGCCTCCAGCGAAGAGGCAGAGCGCCAGCAGCAGGGCCGCGGCGGGCAGTAAGGCGGCGCCTGAGCGCGCCGAAGCGAATGAGATGTAGTGCATGGATTCCTCCTCGCCGCTCCGCTCGGGAGCGACGATCAGAGATACTGTCCGCGAAGGAGGATCGGCTAGCGCCGGTTTCGGAATTCACGGACTGGTCGGTCACCCGGCTCGGACATGCGGAGATCCATGGCCGACCCGATAAGCAGTGTGACGGCGCCGGAGAGGGCGTCCGCCCGCCGAGAGAAGAGGGAGGAGGTCAGTCCTCGGGCACGGAGTTGTCGATCACGCGGACGTTGTCGCCGCGGACCGTGATCGGGATCGGGACCACGGACTCGTAGAGCTCGACCGTGATCTCCTCCTTCCCGGTGTCGACGCGCTTGACCACGGCCTTCTCGCCCTTGAACGGGCCCGCGATCAGCTCGACGATCGTCCCCTCGTTGATCCCCGCGACGACCGGCTTCGGGACGAGGAAGTGCTGGATCTCGGCGAACGAGGTCTCGCCGTGGACCACGGCGCGGGCGTGGGGGACGCGCTCGACGAGCTGCTCCATCCGGGCGAACTCCTCGGGCGTCTCGATCAGCACGTAGCCCTGGAGCTCCTTCGGCGCGATCACCGCGTAGACCTTGATGTCGGACTGCTCGACCGCCTTCCGGATGTTGTCGGCGACCGTCCGCTCCTGCTTCGAGGTGGTCTTGACCGCGAAGTAGTGGAGATCGGGCCCCTCGTCCCCGTTCACTTCGGAAACACCATCATCAGTTCGTAGATGACAAAGCCGATCAGCCCGATCAGCACCACGCCGGCCGCGGCCACGAGCGCGATCTTCTGGAACTCGTCCCGCGTCGGCGTCCGGGCGAGCTTGAGCACCCGCCAGTACTTGCGGAAGAGCTCTTCGTTGACGTTGATCTTCGAGATCCTGACGTCTTTGACCTGGTCGCGTATTGTGTTGAGGTCTACCATGACGAAATCACTTGAGGAAGTCTATATCGAACTGCCGGTTCACGACCGGCGTCTTCTTCTCGGAGCGGCCGTAGATCTGCGGCGAGCGGACGCCCGTGACCACGAGCATGGTCCGCATCTTGTGCTCCATGTCGGGGTCGATCTGCGCGCCCCAGATGATCCGTGCGTTCGGGTCGATCCGGTTGTAGACCTCCTGGACGACGCCCTCGGCCTCCTCCATGGTCATGTCCGGTCCGCCGACCACGTTGACGAGGGCCGCGGTCGCGCCCGAGATCTCCACGTCGAGGAGGGGCGAGCGGAGGGCCTTCTTGACCGAGTCGATCGCCTTGTCCTCCGAGTCGGACTCGCCCATGCCGATCATCGCGACGCCGCCGCGCTCCATGACCGTCCGGACATCGGCGAAGTCGAGGTTGACGAGGCCGGGCATGGTGATCAGCTCGGTGATCCCCTTGACCGCCCGCATCAGCACCTCGTCGGCCACCTTGAACGCGGCGTAGAGGGGGAGCCGCGGCACAACCTCGAGGAGCCGGTCGTTCGGGACCACGATCACCGTGTCCGCGACGTCGCGCAGGCGCTCGAGCCCGGCCTCGGCGTTCTCCATCCGGATCGCGCCCTCGGCCACGAAGGGCAGGGTCACGACCGCGATCGTGAGCGCGCCCTCCTCGCGGGCCGCCTTCGAGATGACGGGGGCACAGCCCGTGCCCGTGCCGCCGCCGAGGCCGGCCGTGATGAAGACCATGTCCGCACCCGAGACGGCGCGGCGGATCTCCTCCTCGGTCTCGAGCGCCGCCTCCTCGCCGATCTGCGGGAGGGATCCGGCGCCGAGGCCCCGGGTCCGCTGCCGGCCGATCAGGATGCGCTGGTCCGCCTGGACCCGCGAGAGGTGCTGGGCGTCCGTGTTCACCGCGATGAGGCGGGCGCCGTGGATCCCCTCCTCCATCATCCGGGTGATCGTGTTGGATCCGCCGCCTCCGCAGCCGATCACGACGATCTCGGTCCGGAGCTCGCGGAGCACCTCCTCGAGATCTTCGTTGTTCTGTGCATAGTCCATCATGTGGTCGCTGTCCTTGACCCGAGCGAGCGCTTCCTCGACTATTGACCTCATAGATACTTCTCCAACCCCTCTACAAAGACCTCGGTGGCGCAGGGGGACCGCACCATCTCCGGGCGTATCTCCAGTCCGTCGATGACCACGGTCTCGCCGCGCTGCAGCCGTCCGAACAGCGGTCCCGGGGGCACGCCGAGTGCGGACGCCTTTTTCGGATCGAACCGTTCTCGTCTGATGATCAGACGGTCGCCCACGATGGCGGTCTGCTGGTTACCCGTTATGGATTTTACACACAGGGTTATTAAATCATGTATGATCTGTTCCGCCAACGCCTTCGGCGCGAGGAGGACGGGCAGGAGCCGCCCTCCCTCGGTCAATCCGACCACGGGGAGAGCCGCTACGGCCCCGAAAAGGCCCGGCTCGTCCGCACGGAGCGCCTCGTCGACCAGCGCGGGGTCCAGCCGGATCGCCATCGGGTCCGGGCAGGAGGCGAGCGTGCCGACCCGGAGCGCGGCTCCCGGCGCGACCATGCGCCGCGAGCGCGAGCAGCGCCGCGTAGTCGTCCCAGGGGAGGAGGCCGAGCCCGGCGAGGGCGCTCTCGCCGAGGAGCGGGAGCCCGGCATCCTCGAGCAGAGCCGCGATCCGTTCGAGATTCGGCCCGCGGCACGGCCTTGCGGTCGACGTACGCGGCGACCGCGCCCGAGGCCTCGACGAGGTGCGCGAGCATCGGCCCGTCGAGCCGGGGCAGGTCGTCCGTGCGGATGATGTGGCCGAACGCCCCGCGGGTCGAGAGCGCGACCGCGGTCTGGCGGGCCGCGTACTGGGTGCCGCCGAGCCCGAGGAGCGGGACGGCGAGCGGATCCGGGATCGCCGTCAGCACGGCCCGGGCCACGGCCTCGCCCGCGGCCGGGTCCGCCCACTGGTCGGGACCGGACCCGATCTCGACGAAGCAGGACGGCGTCTCGAGGTCGGTCGGGCCGTGGTGGGTCCGCTCGTAGTCGACGCGGTAGCCTGCCGGCGCGAGCGCCTCGAGGCGGCGGAGCACGGCCTGCATGAACGCGGGCGGGCAGGGCGCGACCCGGTCGGGCTCGCCGCCGAGCGCGGCCTCGCCGACGTTGCCGGTCGCGTGGACCGTCAGCTGCGGCACCGGCTTGATCGAGGTGTGGCGCGAGAGAAAGACCACGAGGTCCGCGTCGAGGCCCCGGTCGACCCGTTCGGCGTGGATCAGCCGTCCCTCGACCTCGTGAAACTCCCAGTCGTCGGCCGGCCGGAGCTCGTCGATCAGGGCCTCGCACCGGCTCCTGATCCCGACGCCGGCCGGATCCTGGATCGAGTTGACGCCCGCTATCCGCATGGCAACGAGCGTGGGGCGTTGCGGCAGAAGACTGCTCCGGTCGCGTACGGTGAAAAAACCTATCTCCGTCGCCCTCCTGTATGATCGCATGGACGAGGCAACGATCCGCAGGGCGTTCGACGAGATGGGCATCGAGAACGAGATCCAGTGCCCCCAGGCCGAGGCGATGTCGGCGAAGTACGGCATCCCGAAGCGCGAGATCGGCGAGTACTGCGACACCCACGGCGTGAAGATCCGGGGCTGCCAGCTCGGCTGCTTCCGCTGATGGCCCGGTTCCTGAACGTCGTCCCGGTCGACGAGGCGGTCGCGGCGGCGGTCGGGCTGGCCCGGCCGGTCGGGACCGAGACCGTTCCTCTCGAGGAGGCGTCGGGGCGCGTGCTCGGCGCAGACGCCCGGGCCGACACGGACCTGCCGGGCTTTCGCCGCTCCACCGTGGACGGCTACGCGGTCCGCGCGGCCGAGACGGTCGGGGCCTCGGACGCGCTCCCCTCGCTCTTCCGGCTGAAGGGCCGGGTCGCGATGGGCGCCGGGGCGTCGTTCGCCCTCGGCCCCGGCGAGTGCGCGTACGTCCCGACCGGCGGCGAGGTCCCCGAGGGGGCCGACGCGGTCGCGATGGTCGAGCACGCGGAGGCCGAGGGCGAGGATGTGCTGATCGGGAAGCCGGTCGCGGACGGCGAGAACCTGGTCCTCCCGGACGAGGACTTCGCAGCCGGCGAGGTCGTGGTCCCGGCCGGGCGACGGCTCTCGCCCCAGGAGGTCGGGGCCCTCGCCGCGGTCGGCAGGGCCGAGGTCGAGGTCCTCCGGCGGCCCGTGGTCGGCGTGGTCTCGACCGGGAACGAGGTCGTGCCGGTCGACGCGGTGCCGGGGAGGAGCGAGGTCCGGGACGTGAACTCGTACCTCTGCCGGGCCTTCTGCTCCGAGCGCGGCTGCGAGACGCGGTTCTACGGGATCGTCCGCGACGAGCCCGGCGCGCTCCACGCCGTCCTCGAGAAGGCGGCGAGCGAGTGCGACGCGGTCCTCGTCTCGGGCGGCTCGTCCAAGGACGAGCGCGACCTCGGCGCGCGGACGATCGCCGAGCTCGGCGAGGTGCTGGTCCACGGGATCGCGCTCGCGCCGGGCAAGCCGACGATCATCGGCCGGGTCGGCGAGATCCCCGCGATCGGCCTGCCGGGCCATCCGGCCTCGGCCTTCGTGGTCCTGCTCGTGGTCGCGGGGCCCATGCTCGCGGCCCTCTCGGGCGACCGCGACCGACCGGTCGCGGCGGGTCCGGGCCCGGCTCGCCGAGAACGTCCCGTCGGCCCGCGGGCGCGAGGACTACGTCCGCGTGACCGTCCGCGACGGGATGGCCCGCCCGGTCTTCGCGAAGTCCGGGCTGCTCAACTCGCTCGTCCGCGCGGACGGGCTGCTCCGGGTCCCGGCCGGGCGCGAGGGCTTCGAGACCGGCGACGAGGTGGAGGTGCTCCTGTGGTGAAGCGGTACCTCGCGGTCGTCTCGCTCGAGGAGGCGCTCGAGACGCTCCGGACCGGCTTTGCCTACCCGCGCCCGATCGGAGATCGTCCCGCTCGAGTCCGCGGTCGGGCGCGTGACCGCGGCGCCGGTCTACGCCCGGTTCTCGGTCCCGGAGGTCCACCTCTCGGCCATGGACGGGATCGCGGTCCGCGCCGCCGAGACCGCCGGCGCGAGCGAGGGCCGGCCGGTCCGGCTCGCTCGACGCGCTCCGGGTCAACACGGGCAACGTGGTCCCGCCGCCGTACGACGCGGTGATCATGATCGAGGACGTGCTGATCGGCGACGACGGCTCGTTCACGATCCGGCGGGCCGCGGCGCCCTGGCAGCACGTCCGGCCCGCGGGCGAGGACATCGGCGAGACCGAGATGGCCGTGCCCCGGGGCCGGCGGCTCCGGGCCGAGGACCTCGGCGCGCTCGCGGCCTACGGCATGGCCGGGGTCGAGGTCGCGACGGTCCGGGTCGGGTTCGTCCCGACCGGCTCCGAGCTGATCCCGCACGGCCAGCGGCCGGAGCCCGGCCAGGTGGTCGAGTCGAACACGCTCTTCGCCTCGGCCTGGCTCGACTCCCTCGGGTGCCGGTGCACGCGGTACCCGAACACGCCCGACGAGTACGCGCTGATCCGCGACCGGATTCGCGAGGCCGTCGCCGCGAACGACCTGGTGATCGTCTCGGCCGGCTCGTCCGCCGGGACCCGCGACTTCACGGCCGACGTGATCGCCGAGCTCGGCGAGGTGCTGATCCACGGCGTCGCGATCAAGCCGGGCAAGCCCGTGATCATCGGCCGGGTCGACGGCAAGCCCGTGATCGGGCTCCCGGGATATCCTCTCTCGGCCCTGACCGTGCTCCGCGAGCTCGTGATTCCCCTGCTCGCTCACTTCGGCCTTCCCGTCCCGCGTCCCGACGAGGTCGGGGCCGTGCTCGCCTCGCCGCTCACGAAGGAGGTCGGCGCGGACGAGTTCGTCCTCCTCGCGGTCGGACGCATCGGCGAACGCTGGGTCGCCATCCCGCAGTCGCGCGGGGCCGGCGTCCAGATGTCCGTGGTCCGGTCGAACGCGTACCTCCGGGTGCCGGCGCGGAGCGAGGGGATCGAGGCCGACGAGGAGGTCGCGGTCCGGCTCACCGTCCCGCGGGGCGATGCCGAGCGGGCCCTGCTCGTGACCGGGTCGCACGACCCGGCCATCGACGTCCTCGCGGACCTCCTCTCCGCCAGAGGGGATCGACCTCCACTCGGCCCACGTCGGCTCGATGGGCGGGATCTTCGCCCTCCGCCGGGGCCACTGCCACGCGGCCCCGATGCACCTGCTCGCCCCCGACGGCGACTTCAACGTCCCGTTCCTCCGGCAGTACCTGCCCGACCGCCGGATCCTGCTCGTCTGCGTGGCCGAGCGGCAGCAGGGGATCATCTCGCGGGACGGCCTCGGGATCGAGGCGATCGCGGAGCACACCTTCGCGAACCGGCAGCGGGGCTCGGGGACGCGGATGCTCCTCGACCGCTGGCTCGCCGAGCACGGGGTCGACCCGGCCTCGATCGCGGGGTACAACCGCGAGTTCACGACCCACCTCGGGGTCGCGGTCGCCGTGAAGTCGGGCGAGGCCGAGATGGGGCTCGGGGTCTACTCGGCCGCGCAGGCCCTCGGGCTCGCGTTCAGCCCGGTCGCGACCGAGCGGTACGAGCTCGCGCTCGACCCGGGCTCGCTCGAGGACCCGCGGGTGGCCGCGCTCGTGGACGCGATCTCGTCGGACGCGTTCCGCGACACGGCTCGCAGGCCATGGGCGGGTACGACCTCACCTGTACCGGCGAACGGCGCTGCTCGCAGCCCTGAGGGCCGCGAGCGCGGCCTCCTCGGGCGTGGCGCACTGCACCGCGCCGGGGAGGTCCCAGGAGCGGTAGCAGGCGACCGGGATTCCCTCTTTCAGCGCGATCGCGAGCTCGGAGAGGGTGCCGAACTCGCCGCCGACCCCGACCACCGCGTCGGCCGACTGGACCAGGACCACGTTTCTCGCATGGCCCATGCCGGTCCGGATCCGGACCGAGAGGTACGGGTTGCCGTCCGAGAGGTCGGGCAGCACGCCGACCACGATCCCGCCGGCCTCGCGGGCGCCGCGGGCCGCGGCCTCCATCACGCCGCCCCGCCCGCCGGTCAGGACGATGGCGCCGTGCTCCGCGAGTGTCCGCCCGACCGCCCCGGCCGCCTCGAGCAGGTCCTCGCCGCAGACGGTCGCTCCGCAGACCGCGATCTGCATGGAGGAAGAAGGAGACGTTGGCGTTCCTGAGAAGAGACGTTGGCGGTTCTGCAGAGAAAAGGGTTATCGCCGCCGCAGCGCGGCGATGAGGGCGACGCCCGCAACGGCGATCAGGCAGAGCGGCGGAGCGAGCGCGGCCTGCGTCGTGGCCGGGACGGCCGTGGTCGCGGTCGACGTCGCGTTCGCCGTCGGGGTCGCATTCGGAGTCGCGGTCGCGTTCGCCGTCACGTTGACGGTCGCGGTTGCCGTGGCGTTCGGCGCGACCGTCGGGGGCACGACGGAGCTGAGGTAGAGGTCGTAGAGCGCGTCCGTCGTCCGGCTCGCCTCCCCGCCGACCACGAGCCGATCCTGGGTCCCGGCCGTCACGCCGAGCGCCCGCGACGGGCCGTTGCCGATCGCGAACGACCGGTTCCAGACCTCGGTGCCGCTCCGGTCGAGCCGGGCCACGTACGACCGGGTGCCCTCCGGCGCCTCGACGGCGCCGGCGACGGCGTACCCGTCCGCGCCGGCCGACGCGAGGGCGTAGCCCCACGTCCGCGCTCCTCCGGCCGAGAGCCGCTTTCGCCACTGCTCGTTTCCGGCCGTGTCCACCTTCACCAGGACGGCCGCGTGCGACGGCGAGCCCGTCCCGTCGACGTCGCCGAGGAGGAGCCAGCCCCCGTCCGGGCTCGGTTCGAGGGTGTAGCCGTCGGCCGTCTCCGCGCCGAACGAGTACGTCCGCTGCCACTCCCGGTTCCCGCCCGACGAGACCTTCACGAGGAGCATGTCGAGGGACCCCGCGTGGTCCGCGTCGGTCGAGCCGATGACGAGGTACCCGCCGTCGGGCGTCGCGAGGAGGTCGCGGACGAAGAGGATGCTTGCGCCGAGCGGCAGGGCCCGATGCCAGACCTCGCCGCCGTCCTCGCCGACCTTCAGCAGCAGGAGGTCGGGCGCTCCGCCGTTCGGCACGTCCGTCGTCCCGGCCACGAAGTACCCGCCGTCGGTCGCCGGCCGGACCGCGTCACCGACGTCCCGGCCGCTGCCGACCGAGTACGACCGCGACCAGAGCTGCCGCCCGTCGGGTCCGAGCCGGAGGAGGGCGACGTCCTCGCCACTGGGCCCCGACGTGCCCGATCCGCCGACCACGATGGTCCCGCCGTCCGCCGTCCGGTCGGCCATGGCCGGGCTCCCCGCCCCTCCGGGCCCGAACGGCACCCGCTCCTCGCGGATCGGCGTTCCGTTCGAGTCCGTCCGGACCAGGTAGAGCTCCTCGCCGGTCCCGTTCCCGGCCGAGCTCCCGACGAGCAGGTATCCGCCGTCGGAGGAGCCGAGCAGCGAGAGCAGGGTCTCGTTCGCAAGCCCGCCGTAGGTCCGCTCCCAGGCGGCCGGCGGGGTCTGGTTCGCGGCCGACGTATTGTTCGCGTCGGCGGCCGCAGCGCTCCCCGCGAGCAGCAGGGCGAGGACGATCCCCGCCGCGAGTCTGAACAGTTCTCTCGTCATTCCACCACCGTCCATTCCTTGGTGAGAGACTATCGGCATCGGAGAGATTAAACCTGATAGGATCCGCCGCGGCGGCCGCAGACTGCTCGCGAAAAAGTACTTGGGCTGTGACGACCGACTTATAAACCACTCATGGACGGAGAGGGTACGCGGTGAAGGACGTCGCCGGGAGCTACCGGCCGGCCGAGCTCGAGGACGGGGTGCGCGGGTTCTGGGACGAGGAGCAGGTCTACGCGAGGGTCAGGGCGCTCCATGCCGGCGACCCGCCCTTCTTCTTCGTGGACGGACCGCCGTATACGACCGGCCACATCCACCTCGGCACGGCCTGGAACAAGATCATCAAGGACGCGGTCCTCCGGCAGGTCCGGATGCGCGGCCGGCACGTGATCGACCGGGCCGGGTACGACATGCACGGCCTGCCGATCGAGGTGCAGGTCGAGAAGCAGCTCGGCTTCGTCTCCAAGCAGGAGATCGAGGACTACGGGATCGGGCGGTTCATCGAGGAGTGCCGGACCTTCGCGGCCAGGAACCGCGAGCTGATGTCCGACCAGTTCCGGGCGCTCGGCGTCTGGCTCGACTTCGACAACCCGTACCAGACCGTGACCCCGGACTACATCGAGGCCGCCTGGTGGGCGCTCAGGCAGGCCGACGAGAAGGGGATGCTCGACCTCGGGCACCGGGTCGTGAACTGGTGCCCGCGCTGCGAGACCGCGATCGCGGACGCCGAGGTCGAGTACTGGGACGAGCGCGACCCCTCGGTCTTCGTGAAGTTCCCGCTCGCGGGGGCGGAGAACGAGTACCTGGTGATCTGGACCACGACGCCCTGGACCCTCCCGGCGAACGTCGCGGTCGCGGTCGACCCCGCGCTCTCCTACGCGCTCGTCCGCGCGGTGAAGGAGGGCGTCGACGAGCGGCTCTGGATCGCCGAGGACCTGGTCGCGCCCGTCCTGAAGCGCGGCCGGTACAGAGACTTCGAGGTGCTCGAGACCCGGCCCGGCGCCGAGCTCGTCGGGACCACGTACCGCTCGCCCCTCGAGGACCTGATCGAGATCCAGCGGACCATGCCCCACCGCGTGGTCGAGGCCGACTTCGTCACGCTCGAGAACACCGGCCTCGTCCACATCGCGCCCGGCCACGGCTGGGACGACTACCTGGTCGGCGTCCGCGAGTGCCTCCCGTTCCTCTGCCCGGTCGACGAGGCCGGCGTCTTCACGGCCGAGGCCGGCGCGTTCGCGGGCCGGCCGATCCGCGAGGCGAACGTCGACGTGCTCGAGGCCCTCGGCGACCACCTGCTCGCGCGGGCCGAGGTCGTCCACCGCTACGGCCACTGCTGGCGCTGCAAGACCCCGATCATCTTCCGCGCGACCTCGCAGTGGTTCCTCCGGATCCCCGAGGTGAAGGAGCAGATGCTCGACGCGATCGCGAAGGTCCACTGGTACCCCGAGTGGGCCGGCTCGGCCCGGTTCCACGACTGGGTCCGCGACGCCCGCGACTGGTGCATCTCGCGCCAGCGCTACTGGGGTATCCCGATCCCGGTCTGGGTCTGCCCGGCCTGCAACGAGCGGCGGGTCGTCGGGACGATCGCCGAGCTCGAGGCGCTCTCGGGCTCGGCCGTCCCCGACCCCCACCGCCCGTTCGTGGACGAGGTGACCATCCCCTGCGCCTGCGGCGGGGCCATGCGCCGGGTCGAGGACATCTTCGACGTCTGGTTCGACTCGGCCGTCGCCTCCTGGGCCACGCTCGGCTTCCCGGGCAAGGTCGACGCCTGGGAGCAGCTCTGGCCCGCGGACTTCATCACCGAGGGGCAGGACCAGACGCGGGGCTGGTTCTACTCGCAGCTCGGGGCCTCGACCTTCGCGTTCGGCAGGGCTCCGTACAAGTCCGTCCTGATGCACGGCTTCGCGCTCGACGCCGAGGGGCGCAAGATGTCGAAGTCGCTCGGGAACGTGGTCGCGCCGTCCGAGGTCGTGGAGAAGGTCGGCGTCGACGTGCTCCGGCTCTACGTCCTCTCGGCGAACGCCCCCTGGGACGACCTGAAGTTCAACTGGGACGGGGTCAAGACGGTCGCGAGGACCGCGAACATCCTCTGGAACGTCTACCGGTTCCCGCTCCCGTACATGCTCCTCGACGGCTTCGTGCCCGAGGCCGCCGGCGCCGTACGACGGCGCGTACGTCCACCGCCGGTACGCCGCGATGGCGACCGAGGACCGGTTCATCATCTCGCGGGTCAACACCCTCGCGCACCAGTGCGCGAACGACCTCGCCGACTACCAGCTCCACCGCGTGGTCCGCGAGCTCCTCTCGTTCGTGCTCGAGGACCTCTCGCGCTGGTACATCCAGCTCGTCCGGCCGCGGATGTGGCTCGAGGGCGAGGACGAGGGGAAGCGGGACGCGTACGAGACCCTCTACTACGTGCTCCGCCGCCTCTTCGCCCTGCTCGCGCCGTTCGCGCCCCACCTCGCCGAGGCCTGCTACCGGAACCTCCGGCTCGAGGCCGACCCCGAATCGGTCCACATGCTCGCGTGGCCCGAGGGCAACCCCGACCTCATGGACCCGGTGCTCGAGCGGGCGACGGCGCTCGTCCGCTCGTTCGACGACGCGGTCCAGAACGCCCGGCAGGCCGGGAAGCGGAAGCTCCGCTGGCCCGTCCGGACGGTCGTGGTCGTGACCGACGCGGACGAGGTCGAGGATGCCCTCCTCTCGCAGCTCCCCGTCTGCCGCTCCCGCGCGAACGCCCGCGAGGTCGTCGTGGTTCGCGGCGTCTGGGACCGGATCGGCTGGCGGGCCGAGCCCGTGATGAAGGCGCTCGGGCCCACGTTCGGCCGCGAGGCGCCGATCGTCAAGAAGTTCGTCGAGGAGGCCGACGGCACGGCCCTGAAGGTCGCGCTCGACCGGGACGGGACGGTCGCGCTCGGCGAGTACACGCTCGGCGCAGCCCAGATCGTCTTCCACGAGTCCCTCCCCGAGGGCGTCTTCGGGGCCCCGATGGACGGCGGCACCGTCTACGTCGACGTCGCGCTCGACGACGAGCTCGAGGGCGAGGGCTGGGCCCGCGAGCTGGTCCGGCGGATCCAGGAGATGCGCCGGCAGGCTCGACCTCGCGGTCGAGGACCTGATCGAGGTCGAGGTCGTGCTCCGCGACCCCCGGATCGCGGCGCTCGTGGCCGGCTGGCAGACGACGGTCGGGGCCGAGGTCCGGGCCGCGACCCTCACCATCGAGGACGACGGGCGAGATCGAGGCCGTCGAGGACGACCCGCATGACCCTCGTCGCCGACTGGGACCTCGACGGTCTCGCGGTCACGATCCGGATCAGCCGGGCGACCAGCGCCTGATCTTTTTTACAGCCCCGGGATGAGACGGGCGAGGAGGGCCCGCCCCTCCTCCGAATTGAAGAGCGGCAGGTCGCGGTCGATGATGGCCCGCGACCGGACCGCGACCGCGACCTCGCCGGTCCGGGGATCGGTCCCCGAGACCTCGACCGGCCGCCGGTAGACCAGCGTGCCCCGCCGCTGCCAGGCCGGCGTCTCGGCCAGGTTGACCCCGTGCTCGATACGCGAGGTCGTGGAGGGCCGGCGAGGCGAGCCCGCGGAGCCGTGCGGCCGCCTCGCGCGGCGAGAGCCCGTCGCCGACGAGCAGGGATTGGGCGTAGGCGTTGATGTGGTTGCGCCAGGCCTCGGCCTGCCGGCCGGCGAGGTAGGCGTACGCCGAGGCCGGGTCGACGAAGACGACCCGGGCGTCGAACGCGACGGGCTCGGCAAGGCCGAGCTCGATCGTCAGGGCCGAGGCCGCGAACGCGGCGAGGACCGAGTCGAGCTTCTCGACGCGGCCGCCGAACGGGAGTTCCGTGAAGAAGCAGCTGATCTCGTCCGAGAAGGTGTAGGCGAAGACCGGCGAGGCCCCCGAGTCGGCCACGAGCCGACGGGCGACGGCGGCCATCGCGCCGGCAAACCGCTCGTCGAACGGGCGGGCGAGGTCGAGGGCGCGGGCGAGGCGGTGGAACGCACGTCCGTCGAGCCGGACGTAGAGCGGCGGGAGCGCGGTAAGCGCGGCATAGAGCTCCCGTTCGCGCATGAAAAAGAGACGCCGATGTGCGGGAGGCAGGATCAGGCCTTCGGCTTCTGCTTGAAGATCCCCGGCATGTGCCGGACCAGGATCACATCCCCGACGGACCGGATCATCCGGAACGGGATCTGCAGTCCCTTGTAGCCCTTGATGTCGATGATGTCCATGTTCAGGTTGCCGAGCGCGAGCGCCTTGATCGTCTTTCGGTCAAGGTCGATCACGACATCGTCGACATCCCCGACAAAGACGGCCCGGTCCGTATAGACGGAGAGGCCCAGCACATCGGTGATCTGTGATTTCATCGAACTCCCGTTCAAGGTATATACTATAAAAGTAAAAAAGGTGATCCTTTCACATGGACGGCTCGCTCAGACTTGGCAGGCTCTTCGGGATCCCCATCGAGCTCCACTGGACGTTCCTGCTCGTGATCCCGCTCTTTGCCTGGATCATCGGCACGCAGATCCTGCTGACCACCAGCCCTGCTCAGCGAGGTCTTCGGGGTCGCGATCGATACGACCCTGATCACCGGCAGATACATGCCGTACCTGCTCGGGGCCGCCGTCTCGCTCGGGCTCTTCGCGGGCGTGCTGATCCACGAGGTCGCGCACTCGGTGGTCGCGCTCCGGAACGGGATGAAGATCAGCTCGATCACGCTCTTCCTCTTCGGCGGAGTCTCGCAGATGGAGGAGACGACCCCCGACCCGCGGATCGAGCTCCCGATGGCGGCCGTGGGCCCCGTGACCTCCCTCGTCCTCGGCATCATCTGCATCGGGCTCGTCTACGTGGCCGACGCGGTCATCCCGAACCCGGCGGTTGCCGGGGTGGTCGTCTTCTTCCTGGCCTACCTCGGGCTCCTGAACGTGATCCTCTTCGCGTTCAACCTGCTGCCGGCCTTCCCGATGGACGGCGGGCGCGTGCTCCGGGCCTTTCTCGCCCGCCGGATGCCGCTGCCCCGCGCGACCAAGATCGCCGCGGACGTGGGCAAGGGGTTCGCCGTCATCTTCGGGATCCTCGGCCTGATCGCGCTCAACCCGATCCTGGTGATCATCGCGTTCTTCATCTACATCGGGGCGTCGCAGGAGTCGAGCGCGATCCGGTACACGTTCCTGCTCCAGGACGTGACCCTCGGGCAGATCATGAGCCGCGAGGTGATGACGGTCGACCCCACGACGCCGGTCCCCCAGGTGCTCGAACAGATGTACGCGACCAAGCACCTCGGGTTTCCCGTGATCGAGCGCGGCGCCCTCGTGGGGATGGTCACGCTCGACGATATCCATAAGAGGAACCCGATCGACCGCGACGCGCTCCTCGTCCGCGACGTGATGCACCCCGGCGCGATCGCGCTCCCGCCCGAGGCCCCCGTGGTCGAGGCGCTCCGCGTGATGTCGGCCGAGAATATCGGCCGGGTCCCGGTCGTCGCTGAGCGGCGAGCTGGTCGGGATCGTGACGCGGAACGACATCATGAAGGTCGTCGAGCTCCGCGAGACCTAGGCGAGGTCGAGCAGGTCGTCGAGCGGGGTCGTCCCGGCGACCCGGCGCCAGGCCTCGACGCGACCGGAACGGCCGCCTGGCCGCGACCGCGGCCGCCCGCTTTTTACCGACGCCGGGAAGCCAGCGGAGCGCGGCGAGCGGCAGGGTGTTGACCGGAACCGGGTACGGCAGGGCCGTGAGCGAGCGCTGCCCGTGGTCGACCACGACCGCGTCGAGCACGGTCCCGACGGGGAGCGCGAGCGGCAGCCCGAGCAGGATCGGGTACGACCCGAGCGGGCGCGCGAGCGAGAGCGTCCCCGTCCGCTCGACGACCGCGTGCCGGACGACCGAGCCGATCGGGAAGACCCGCTCGAGCATGGGCCGGTCGATCTCGTCCCGGACCGTCTCCTTGAACGCCCGGAACTCGCGGTCGTACAGGCCGAGCGTGTTCAGGGCGTGGGCCCGCGTGCCGGGAAACGGCATCAGCCGGCGGATGTTGATCCGCCGGACGAGGAGATTCGCAGCGAGGACCCGGCGGAGGAAAGCGAGGTCGAGGTCGTAGGTGGCCGCAGTCTCGCCCGCGAGCCCGAGCACGAAGTTCAGGCCGGGCAGGAGCTCGGGGATGCCGTCCGTCCGGACCCCGCCGACCTCGTTGACGACCTCGATCGCCCGGAAGACCTCGTCGGGCGAGGCCTTCAGGTTGTTCGCCGCGACGACCGCGGGGTCGGCCGTCTCCATCCCGAACGCGGCCACGTCGCCGGGGGTGTGGCCCTCGACGATCGCGGCGAGCGCGGCCCGGGCGGCCTCCTCGTGCCGGGCGATCGTGCCCGGGTTGACGTTGTCGATGTGGAGGGTCAGCAGGTCCGGCGCCCCGGCCCGGACCGCGGCGAAGAGCGCGGCGATCCGCTCGGGGTCGGGCACGGGGTCGGCGCCGGGCAGGGCGCCGTACGCGAGAAGGTCGGGCTGCCGGCCGAGCCGGAAGTGGCGGGCGCCGTAGGCGTGCAGGGCCGCGACCTCCTCGCCGACGGCCCCGGTCGACCGGTACCGCGGCGGGCCGTAGAACGGCTCCGTGCAGAAGGAGCAGCCGCCGACGGCCTCGCGGGCGCAGCCCCGCGCGGTCTCGAGCTCGCAGACGACGTGGGGGAACGACGGGTGCTGGGGGAGGACGGCCGCGCCGGCGACGGCGAACGGGTCCGTGACTGCGTAGTCGTAGCTGCCGCGGGGCTCGCCGCCGGCGAGCGCGGAGTCGAGGGCGGCCGCCGGGTGGCCGGCGAGGAGGAGGTCGTAGTCGTCGAGCCCGGGGGGCACGGCCCGCTCGCCGCCGCCGGGGGCGTACCCGAAGAGGACCGGGCCCCCGATCGCGGTCGTGGGCGACCGGAGCTGCCGGCCGAGCTGGCGGAGCTCGTCGAGGGTCGCGGGCGTGCCCGCGAGGTACTTTCCGGGCACGGTCGTGCCCGCGTGGACCACGACCAGGTCGGCGGCGCCGAGCGTCCGCAGGAGGGACGGGTCCAGGCGGAGCTGGTCGATGGTCAGGTACCGGACCGCGTAGCCCCGCTCAAAGAGGACGCCCGCGAGCCCGCGGACCTCGGGCGCGACGTACGGCGGCACCCCGAGGCAGGCCGGCTCGTCCACGTAGCCGTCGAGGAGGACCGCGCTAGAGCTCATGGCCGAGCAGGGCGAGGAGCCGGCGGGCGAAGCGGAGCTTGCCGCGCTTGATCGGGTCGACGCTCTCGTCGTCGAGGTCGAAGCCGGCGAAGCCGACCGAGGCCGCGCCGAGGTGGTGGGCCGCGAACGCGGCCCGGTCGCCGTCGGAGAAGCCGCCGAAGTTGTGGACGTGCGGGAGCGGCGGGCCCTGCGTCGTCCCGACCAGCGGTCCCTCGAAGCGGGGGACCCAGCGCCGGAGCAGGTCCGTGTTGTCGCCGTGGGCGTGCACGACCATGACCGTCCCCTCGCGGTTCATCACGGGAAACGCCTCGGTCGCGCCGTCGAGGTCGGTGAAGACCGCGCCGGGCCGGATGCCGCGGGCGTACAGCACGTCGGCCGCGCCGTCCGCGGCGAGCACGACCCCGCGGATCCGCCCGAGTTCGCGAACGAGGGTCGGGGCGTTGCCGCAGACCGTGACCTCGCGGTCCCGGATCAGGTCGTCGAGAAGGGGCAGGTCGTCGCGCGGGAGAAGGCCGGCGAGGAGGTCGGCCGCGGCCGCGTCGGCGTCACGGTCGAACTGGAAATAGTCTAGGATCTCGTCGTAGAGGGGCGCCCAGTCGTCATAGTTCATTGCGCCCCTCTTTCTTCTCGAGGCCGACGATGTTCTCGAACCGCTTCAGGATCGGGTCGATCACGAGCGAGAGGAGTTTCTCCTTGTCGTCGACCATCGCGAAGTACCGAGAGCGGGATCACGGCCGCGGCCATGTTCGGGTGGCCGCCCGCGTCCCCGATCTCGCCGAAGGCCTCGGCGAGGACCGTCCCGAGGTTGATCCGGACGTCCCGCGACCGGGCGATCAGGATGATCCCCGTGTCGCCGATCCCGTAGATCAGGGCCGTGTTCACGCCCTCGAGGTTGATCAGGTAGTCGGCGGCCTGGGGGAGGGCGTCCCGGTTCCGGATGTAGCCGACGTTGGAGAAGAGGTAGCCCGAGCGGATCACCCGGTTCTGGATCGCCTTGCCGAGCACGTCGAGGGTCTCCTTCGAGATCGACGGGCTCATGATCTTGTCGAGCAGGTCGTTGTCGGCGAGCGGCAGCAGGAACGCGACGTAGTTGAGGTCCTGCGGGGTGACGTTCCGGCGGAAGTCGCGGGTGTCGGCGCGGATCCCGTACATGAGGCCGGTCGCGACCTTCCTGTCGACCGGGACGTCGAGGTCCTGCAGGTACTGGGTCAGGATCGAGGCCGTCGCGCCCATGCCGGGCCGGATGTCGACGAACTCGGCCGCGGCCACGGCCTCGTCATCGGCCCGGTGGTGGTCGATCACGATGTTGACCGGGGTGCCGTGCGGGATGTTGTTGTTGACCCCCGGCGCGGACGCGTCGACCAGCGCGAGGTACCGGCACTCCTTGAGCTGCTGGGCCGTGCACTTCTCCATGCGGATGTCGAGCAGGTTCACGAAGGCCCGGTTCTCCTGGTGGCCGATGTTCCCGTCGTAGAGGATCCGCGTCTGGAGGCGGCGGTCCGAGGCCGTGCGGGCGATCGCGGCGAGGGCCATCGCGGACGAGATCGCGTCGGGGTCGGGGTTGTTGTGCGTGACGATCCCGAGCACGCCCTCCCACGACTCGAGCAGGCTGTAGAGCCGCTGGGCGATCCGGGTCACGTGCAGCCGCCGGATCTGGTGGACGGCCGCCTTCGCGACCACCTCCTGCGGGTAGATCACGTACTCGGCGCCGGCGGCCTCGAGCGCGCTCTGCGAGAGCGGGTCCATCGCCCGGGCGATCACCTCGGTGTCGGGGTACCGCGCCTTGATCGCCTGGACGGCGGCGAGGTTCGAGTCCTTCTCGTTCGAGAGGACGAAGGCGACCTTCGGGACGCGGAGGGTGTCGAAGAGGGCCGGGTTCTTGATGTCCCCGGTGACCGCGTCGTAGTTCTGGTCGAGCAGGTCCTTGACCCGCTTCTCGTCCTTGTCCACGACCAGGATCGACCGTGTCTCCGACTCGAGCTCCTCGATCACGTTATAGCCGATGGAGCCGCAGCCGAGCACCATGTACTCGACCTCCGCCTGCGGCTCCCGGAGATCGGAGTCAGCCATGTAGGGAGAGATGGGTTGCCCGGCCATATTAAGCCAATCATCGGGCAGATTCAGGGGCAGGGCCGTCAGATTTATGTCTCCTGACCGGCAATCTATGGAAGCGCAAGTACGGGCTTGTAGCTTAGTTCGGTAGAGCGACGGACTCTTAATCCGTAGGCCAAGGGTTCAAATCCCTTCAGGCCCGCTTCTCTTTCATCTCATCGAATACCTCTCCTCAGCGTACGCCTCACATTCCGCTCTGGATAGTCCTTGCCGCATATTCGCCCGCAGTTCTCCGGGCGCGGATCGAAAGCCTGAACGTCCCGCACACGCATCGGTTCAACCGGGGAATTGCCGATGCATCGCGCCTGCCTCGTTCTGTTCACTGCCTCTTGCGTGTGCCGCCGTCGTCCTCCCGGCGTCCGGCGCCGGCGCGCACCTCGAGCCCGGCACGCTCGTCGCCGACGGCGCGCCCGACCAGGCCGTTCTGATCCTTCTCTACGTCCAGAGCGGGCACAAAGACGCCCAGTCCGTCTACGTGGTCCGGCCGGTCGCCCGCTGCCGGGACCCCGCCGGCCCGGGCTGGTACGCGCTCCGGATGACCCATGAGCTCCGTTCCGCGCCGGAACTCGAGGGACGGCAGCGGCTCGGCACGCTCGACCCCGCCGCCCTGCCGGCCACCTGCGCGGACCCGGTCCCGTCGCCGCTCCCGCCGGCCCGCGCGACGGCCTGGGCCCGGTTCGTCGACGGGACACTCGACCCGTTCGGCCCGGTGACCTTCCCGCCCTTCGGTTCGCCGTCGGCGGCTCAGGCCATGGACAGCGGCTCCCCCGACGACGGGGTCAGACCTGCTCGTCAACGAGTCGTTCCGACCGCCCGCCGAGGGCTGATCTCCGGCCGGCCTTCCCGACCCGCCTCCGGCCGCCGACAGTACGAACGCGTATATGGGCAGGCTCGTCCAGTACCACCGCGAGGCGCACCATGCCGGAGGATTCAGAAGAGCAGAGAGGGCCGACGATCCGGATCGTCAGGAACGGCCCGTATATCGTGACGGGGGGTGTCCCGCTCATGCGGCAGCAGATCGTCTGCGACGCGGAGGGCGAGTCGATCGCGTGGCGCGAGGGGGAGTCGTATCCCGTGGGCGAGACGTACGCCCTCTGCCGGTGCGGGCGCACCGGCACGCCGCCCTTCTGCGACGGCACCCACGCGAAGATCGGGTTCGACGGGACCGAGACGGCGAGCCGGGTCCCGTACCTCGAGCGGGCCGACTGGATAGAGGGCGATGGGATCCGGCTGAGCGACGCTCCCGGGTTCTGCTCGCACGCCCGGTTCTGCGTCCGCGGCGACGGGATCTGGGACCTCGTCGAGCGATCGGACGACCCCGAGGCGCGGAAGACGGCGCTCGAGATGGCCGCGAACTGCCACTCGGGGCGGCTCGTCATCTGGGACACGGAGTCCGGCGAAGCCGATCGAGCCGACGTTCGAGCCGTCGATCGGGGTCGTCGAGGATCCCGGAGGCACGCCCGGCCCGCTCTGGGTCCGCGGCGGCATCCCGGTGGTCTCCGCAGACGGGACGGTCTACGAGATCCGGAACCGGATGACCCTCTGCCGCTGCGGCAGGTCGGAGAACAAGCCCTTCTGCGACGGGAGCCACCGGGAGCTCTGAGGATCGGGGAAGCAGTCGAAGCGTCAGCGATCGCCGCCGGGCCGATCAGGACCGGGCCATCAGCAGAGAGGCACCCGGATCGTCGGGGGCCTCGCCGGCGAGGGCCGCGAGCCTCCGGAGGATCGCCTGGATCTGCCCCTCGCGGAGCATGCCCGCGAGGTGCCCCTCGCAGACCACGTTCTTCCGGATGTGGAACGTCAAAAGCCGCCGGAGCACGCCGCAATCCGCGGTCTCGAGCAGGGACGGGTCGCGGTAGTACCGGAACGCCTCGGGCTCCCAGCGGGACCAGTCGAACCGGACGATGAAGCCCGCGCGGTAGAGGGTCCGCTCGAACTCGTAGACCTCGCGCGTGTACTGCTCGAGGGTCCATCCCTCCTCCTCGGCCACGACCACCTCGGGCAGGAATCGCGGGTCCTCGAAGATCGGCAGGAACGCGAGCACGGCCTCGACCCCCGCACGAGGCGGGCGGACAGCCTCGTCGGCCCCGACGATCATCGCCGCATCTCCATCGAAAAGGCATGGCCCCGTCGATGCATAAGCCTGCGGGTCGCGGCACGGCCCCTCCCGGTGAGGGGGACGGTGATCTCTCCGTGCCACCAGTCACGGTGCCCCGTACGGCAGCGGGGGAACAGAACGTGGGGTGGTGACACGATAAACTACATGATCGATCATGCAAGTCTTTATCGTTCCGTACGACAAGCATCCAGCGATCCCCGCTCGGGGTGGCGTCGATGCCTATCGATCGCGATAAGATCCGGGAGATGCAGCTGGCCGTACTCAGACGGTGCGGGAACCGTATCGAGAGGGCAGGCTATACCCCCGTCGATTGTTACCGCGAGGCCAGCGAGGCAGCCCCGGCGCGTGGGTTCACGGGAGCGTTGCGCTCCCGCCACGGGTTGTGATCGGTATGGCGGAGGAGAAGACGCTGCTGGAGCAGGTGCGCGAGAAGGAGGTCGACCTGGCCGCCGAGTACGCACGCGCCTGCGCCGATGCCGAGGCCGCGAGGGAGGCGGCCGAGCGGGAGGCCCGGGAGACGATCGAACGGGCCGAGCGGGAGGGGCGCGAGGCGGCGGAGGCGCTCTACAGGCAGGAGATGGAGGGCCTCGAGCGCGAGATCGAGCGGTTGCGTGCGGACGCCCGCGAGCAGGAGGACGCGCTCCGAACCACGGGGGAGGCCCGCGTCGCCGGGGTGGCGGACGAGCTGGTCGGGTACGTTGCACCGGTTCCGGAGTAGGAGCGCATCATGCTCCAGAAGATGAGCAGCATCCTGGTGGTGGGCCCGCGATCGGAGGCCGCCCGGATCGTCGACACGCTCTACCACGAGGGGACGGTCCACCTCGTCGACATGTCCCCCGGCGGTTCGGCCGGCCCCGGGGAACTCAGTCCGATCGACGAGGAGTCGCTCATCGAGGTTGACCAGCTGCTGCTGAAGGTGAACGGGCTGCTCAAGCTGCTCCCGAAGGGGCGCGACAGTCCCGAGAGCGCCGGTGAGCTCGACGAAGGCCTTCATGGCCGGACGCTCGAAGAGACGCTCGACGAGATCCGCACGCGGCTCGGGGGGCTCGACGCGACGACGGTCGAGATGTCGAACCGGAAGGCCGACCTGGAGCTCGAAGCGATAACGCTCGGGCGGTACGCCAAGATCCTCCGGCGTCTCCAGCCGATCGAGGACGCGATCCCCGAGCTCGAGGGCTTCGAGATGACCGTGCTCCTGCTCCAGAAGGAATACGCCCACGTGCTCGACCATATCGTGCCGATACTGCGCGAGCTCACGCACAACCAGTTCGAGTACATCTCCGCGGAGCTCGACGAGTCGACCGTCGCGGTGATCACGATCTTCAACAAGGTCTACTCCCGCGAGGTCCACACCTTCCTCTTCTCGCAGAACGTCAACGAGGTCCGCATCCCTCCGGACTACTCGAACATGCCCATCGACGAGGCCCTCGAGTCCATCGACCGGAAGCGGGAGGCCGGGCGCGCCGAGATCGGGCGGATCGATGATCAGCTCGCCGCCCTGTCGGTCCGCTGGCGCCAGGAGCTGCTGAACATGCAGCGCGCCCTCAACGAGCAGCGTGAGGAGCTCGCCGTCTACACGAGTTTCGCCCATACCGACTTCACCTTCGTGGCAAAGGGATGGATCCCGGGGACGTCGATCCCGAATGCGCGGCGGCGCCTCAAGGAAGCATTCGGCGGCCGGGTGGTGATCACCGAGCTCTCGACGACGTCCGAGGAGACGGCCGACGCACCCATCTCCTTCGCCAACCCGTGGTGGGCGAGGCCGTTCCAGTTCTTCGCCCGTCTGATGGGCTCGCCGCGGTATTACGAGACCGACCCGATCCCGTTCATGGCGATCTTCTTCCCGATCTTCTTCGGCCTGATAGTCGGTGACGTCGGGTACGGCCTCTGTATTCTCGCAATCGCCCTCTTCGTCCGCTACCGCTACCCCGACAGGGAATGGCTCCGCGATCTCTCGAGCATCTTCATCATCTCCGGGATATCGACCATCATCTTCGGGTTCCTCTTCGGCGAGTTCTTCGGCGACCTCGGCGAGCAGATGGGCTGGCTCGACCCCGTCACCTTCGCGGGAGTCACGTGGAACCGCCTGGAGGCGATGATACCGCTCCTGATCGTCTCGATCGCCATCGGGGTGGTCCACATCTTCCTGGGGCTCGGGATCGGGGTGGCGAACGCCGTTGCCCGGAAGAACCGCCGGCATATCTGCGAGAAGTGCGGGATGATCGGGGTCGTCCTCGGCCTCCTGATCGTGCTCCTCGCCGCGATGGAAATTGTCTCGCCATCGCTCATGTTCGTCGGAATAGCGATGCTCGCGATCGGGCTCCCGCTCCTCCTCTGGGGCGGGGGGATCCAGGGGGCCGTGGAGATCATGGGCACGATGGGCAACATCATGTCCTACGCCAGGCTGATGGCGATCGGCATGGCCTCCGTGATGCTCGCCCTCGTGGCGAACGAACTCGCCGGCGCGGTCGGCTCGATCCTGGTCGGCGCCCTGATCGCGGTCCTCCTCCACCTGATGAACCTGGTGATGGGCATGTTCAGCCCGTTCATCCAGTCCACCCGTCTCCACCTGGTGGAGTTCAACTCGAAGTTCTACGAGGGAGGCGGCCGGCCGTACCGCCCCTTCGGGTACCGCGAGGGGAGCTGAATCACCACCTCCCATTCTGAGAGGACATGTTGTCCGCACATATTGATCATTTAAATTTAAAAAATTTCTGCGATAGATTTATCATATTAAACCGGGATGAAAGGCTTGGTGAAATGCAATGGCCTGGGAAGTTCCAATCGGTGCCGCGATCGCCTTTGTCGGCGGGGCGATCGCAACCGGCATCGCACAGTCCCGGATCGGGCCCGCAGGGGCCGGTACGATCGCCGAGAACCCTGAGCTGCTCGGCCCGATGATCATCCTGGTCGCGATCCCCGAGACCCTCGTCATCCTGGGATTCGTGGTCGCCGCGATGATCATCTTCATGACCGCTTAGAGGGCGGGGAGCGACAGCGAAGGACGGAGGGCATGGAACGGACAGGGTTCATGCGCCTCTGCTCCGGAGGAGATCGGAATGGCCTACGAAGAATTGATCCATTCGATGGAGGCGGAGGCCCAGCTTCGCGTCCAGGAGGTCCGCGTCCAGACCCGGAAGAGCGTCGAGGAGACGCTGGAGGCTGCGCGCCGGCAGACGCAGGAGATCCGGGAACGTCTGCTCGACGAGGCCGGTCGGCGGATCGAGGTCGAGCGGCACCAGCGGCTCTACCGCGCTCGGGAGGAGGTGAAGGCCGGCCTCGCACGGGCCCGCGAGGAGTACCTGCGGCGCGCTATCGACCTCGCTGGAGATCGGCTCGGACGCCTGCGCGAGGGTGACGGCTACCCCGGCGTGCTCGAGAGGCTGACCCGGGAGGCGCTCGACGCGCTCTCCGAGCCCGGTGCGCGGGTGCACGTCGACCGGAGGGACGAGGCGTCCGCGCGGGCGTTCGTCGAGTCCCTCCCCGAGAAACCCCAGCTGATCCCCGACCTCGACGCCACAGGCGGCGTGGTCGTCGACTCTGCGGACGGGCGCATACGGGTCGACAACACGTTCGCCTCCCGCCTTGCCCGGGCCGGGGAGGCATACCGGCGCGAGCTCTACGACCACCTCTTCGGAGGGAGATGATGGACCAGGGCTACATCAACTCCCGTGTGCGCGGGATGTACCGCAACCTGCTCGGGCCGGACGAACTGCGGGCTTTCCTTCAGAAGCCCGACCTCGAGGGCATGATCGCCGAGCTCCAGAAGACCTCTTACCGGAGCGCGCTCGAGATCTCCTGCGTCCGACGGTCGGGCATCACCTGTCTCGAGGAGGCACTGCGGACGCACCTCGTGAGGACGTACTCGAAGATCTTCCGGATGTTCGGCGACAGCGATGCCGCCCGGTACGTCCGGATCGTGGTGAACCGCTGGGACGTCCACAACCTGAAGGCGATCCTGCGCGGTAAGAACATCCACTCGCCCCCGGAGGAGATCCGGGAGTGCCTGGTCCCGGCCGGAACCCTCGACGAGGCGACCCTGATCGAGCTGCTGAACCAGACTGACGTGCGGGACGTCATCGACATGCTCGCCACCTGGGGGGTCGACTACGCCAGGGCGTTCACGCCGCACATCGAGGAGTGGAGCCGGTCCCGCGAGCTCCTCGTGATGGAGCACGCCCTCGACCAGTTCTACTTCGACTACGCCCGGCGCACGGTCGAGGGC
Source organism: uncultured Methanoregulaceae archaeon (assembly GCA_963730355.1). Lineage (GTDB taxonomy): Archaea > Halobacteriota > Methanomicrobia > Methanomicrobiales > Methanospirillaceae > UBA288. Next base: position 24,656 of record CAVSRL010000001.1, read on the forward strand.
AAGAGGCCCGAGGCCGTCGCCCTCCGCCGGCTCGTCGGCACCGAGATCGACGTCACGAACCTCAAGACCGTGATCACCTTCGTCCGGGACGGCGTCGGCCGGGAGGAGGGCGAACGGTTCCTCCTGGAGGGAGGCGCGGAACTGCCGCCGAAGCTGCTCCAGGCCATGATAGCGGACGGAAACCTCCCGACGGCGCTGGGCCGGCTCGAGGGGACGCCCTACGCCTTCCTCATCCACCTCTGCGAGGAGACGGCGATCTGCGGGCCCCAGTCGCTCCTGATGAAGGAGCTCGACCGGCACCTCGTCCGGACGGGGGCCGCCCTCTACCGGTCGGATCCGCTGAGCGTCACGGTCGTCGTCGGGTACCTCTACCTCTTCCAGGCCGAGGTGACGAACCTCCGGATCATCGCCCGCTGCCGGGACGCGGGCCTCTCGGACGAGGAGCTGGAGGCGGAGCTGATCCATGTATAAGTTCATGGTGCTGACCGATCCCGACACGGCCGCCGGGTTCCGGATGGCCGGCGTCGAGGCGCACGAGGCGGCGAACGCCGAGGAGGCCCGGCGGGTCCTGCCGGGGCTGCTGCAGGAGGAGGACGCCGGGATCATCGCGGTCAGCGAGGAGTTCATGCAGGGGCTCGACGACCGGCTGACGGCCCGGATCGAGCAGATGGCGCGGCCGATCGTGATCCCGATCCCAGGCAGGGCCCGCGGGGGCGGCGGGATGGCCTACATCGAACGGCTCCTCCGGCGGGCGATCGGCTACAACATCGTGCTGAGGCGGTAGCGATGATACAGGGTGAAGTGATCAGGGTCTCGGGGCCGGTGGTGCACGCGGGAGGGATGCGCGGCTCCAGGATGTACGACGTGGTGAGGGTCGGCGAGGAGGCGCTCACGGGTGAGGTGATCCGGCTCGACCAGGACGTCGCGGTCGTCCAGGTCTACGAGGACACGACCGGCCTGGGCACGGGGGAGACCGTCGAGAACACGGGCGAACCCCTTCGCGTGGAGCTCGGCCCCGGGCTCCTCACCTCGATCTACGACGGGGTGCAGCGCCCGCTGCCGCTCCTCGCCGAGCGGAGCGGCGACTTCATCTCGCGGGGGCTCACGGTCCCCGGCATCGACCACGCACAGCGCTGGGAGTTCGTGCCCGAGGTACGGATCGGTGCGGAGGTCGGCCCGGGGGACGTGCTCGGGACCGTCCGCGAGTACCACCTGGACCACCGGGTCCTCGTCCCGCCCGGGATGGGGGGGACCGTGGAGAGCATCGCGGACGGGTCGCTGACCATCGACGATGAGGCCGCCCGGCTCAACGGCGACCGGCCGATCCGGATGGGGCAGACCTGGCCCGTGCGCCGGGGCCGCCCGTACGCGCGCAAGCTCGATCCGACCCTGCCGCTGCTGACCGGGCAGCGGATCTTCGACTCGCTCTTCCCGATCGCGAAGGGGGGCACGGCCATGATCCCCGGGGGGTTCGGGACGGGCAAGACCGTCTCGGAGCAGACCCTCGCCCGGTGGGCCGACGCCCACGTGGTGGTCTACATCGGCTGCGGCGAGCGCGGCAACGAGATGACGGACGTCCTCTCGGAGTTTCCCGAGCTGGTGGACCCGCGCACGGGCCATCCCCTGCTGGAGCGGACGATCATGATCGCGAACACCTCGAACATGCCCGTCGCGGCCCGCGAGGCCTCGATCTACACCGGGATCACGATGGCCGAGTACTACCGGGACATGGGCTACGACGTGGCCCTCCTCGCCGACTCCACCTCGCGCTGGGGCGAGGCGCTCCGCGAGGTCTCGGGCCGGCTCGAGGAGATGCCCGGAGAGGAGGGCTACCCCGCGTATCTCGCGGCCCGCCTCGCCGCGTTCTACGAGCGGGCGGGGCGGACGGCCTGCCTCGGCGCGGGCGACCGAGCCGGCTCGGTCACGGTCGTCGGCGCGGTCTCGCCGCCCGGCGGGGATTTCTCCGAGCCGATCACGCAGAACACCCTCCGTATCGTCGGGACCTTCTGGGCGCTCGACACGAACCTTGCGTACCGCCGCCACTTCCCCTCGGTCAGCTGGATCAAGTCCCACTCCCTCTACCTCGACAGCCTCCGGGGACTGGTACGCGGCCACGGTCGCCGATGACTGGAGCGCGCTGCGGGACCGGACCATGTACCTCCTCCAGAAGGAGGCCGAGCTGCAGGAGATCGTCCAGCTCGTCGGCCCCGACGCCCTGCCCGAGGGCGAGAAGGCGGTCCTCGAGGTCACGCGGATGATCCGCGAGGACTTCCTGCAGCAGAGCGCGTACAGCCCGGTCGACGCCTTCTGCCCGATGGAGAAGCAGTACCTGATGCTCAAGGCGATCCTGGCCTTCCACGATACCGCCGTCGCGGCCATGGGACGGGGCCTCGCCCTGCGTCAGGTGCTGGCCCTGCCGCAGAAGACAGAGATCGCGCGCATGAAGGAGCAGTACGACGCCGACCAGATCCGCATGCTGATCGATTCGATAGGGGCTGCGGGCCGCGCCCTGGAGGCGGAGCGATGAAGTCGCTCGTCTCGAAGGAGTACCGGACGGTCAGCTACGTCTCGGGCCCGCTCATCTTCGTCGAGCGACCGCGCCGGATCTCGTACGGCGAGGTGGCCGCGATCACGCTCCCCGACGGGGAGAGGCGGACCGGGCAGGTGCTCGACATCTCGCGCGAGGCCGCCGTGGTCCAGGTCTTCGAGGGGACCAGCCGCATCGACGACCACGAGACCCGCGTCCGTTTCACGGGCGAGCCGTCGCGGCTCGACGTCTCGGTCGAGATGCTCGGGCGGGTCTTCGACGGCCTGGGCCGGCCCCGGGACGGGCGGCCCGGCCATCGTCCCCGAGGAGCGGCCCGACATCAACGGGATGCCGATCAACCCGTACGCCCGGGACAAGCCCGCGGACTTCGTCCAGACCGGAGTCTCGGCGATCGACGGCCTGAACACGCTCGTGCGCGGCCAGAAGCTCCCGATCTTCTCCGGCGCCGGCCTGCCCGCAAACCGGCTCGCGGCCCAGATCACCCGGCAGAGCAGGGTGCTCGAGGAGGAGAGCAACTTCGCGGTCGTCTTCGCCGCGATGGGGATCACCTGGCAGGAGGCCTCGTTCTTCACGCAGGAGTTCGAGGAGACGGGCGCGCTCGAGCGCGTGGTCTTCTTCCTGAACCTGGCCGACGACCCCACCATCGAGCGGATCGCTGCCCCGCGGTGCGCGCTCACGGCGGCCGAGCACCTGGCCTACACCCACGACCTGCACGTGCTCGTGATCATGACGGACATGACCAACTACTGCGAGGCCCTCCGCGAGATCTCCACGGCCCGCGAGGAGGTGCCGGGCCGGCGCGGGTATCCGGGGTACATGTACACGGACCTCTCGACGCTGTACGAGCGCGCCGGCCGGATCAAGGGGCGGAACGGGTCGATCACGCAGATCCCGATCCTGACCATGCCCGACGACGACATCACCCACCCGGTCCCCGACCTCACGGGCTACATCACCGAGGGGCAGATCGTCCTCTCCCGCGACCTCTTCCGGCGCGGCATCGACCCGCCGATCGACGTCCTCCCCTCGCTCTCGCGGCTGATGAGCCTCGGGATCGGTCCGGGCAAGACGCGGGAGGACCACCGGAACGTCTCGGACCAGGTCTATGCCAGCTACGCCTACGGCCGGGATCTCCGGCGCCTCGTCGCGATCGTCGGGGAGGAGGCCCTGACCGAACTCGACCGGGCTTACCTCGCCTTCGCCGACCGGTTCGAGAACGGATACATCGGGCAGCGGAACGAGGACCGGTCGATCGAGCAGACCCTCGGCATCGCCTGGGAGCTCCTGGCCGGGCTGCCCGTCGTGGAGCTGAAGCGGATCAGCCCCGAGCTGATCGACCGCTACCACCCCACGCACGGGAAGGAGGCATCGTGACGGCTGAAGCCGGCCAAGCCGACAAGGATGGAGCTGATCCGGAAGCGGGAGCAGATCCGGCTCGCCGAGCAGGGGCGCGACCTGCTGCGCGAGAAGATGGACGCGCTCGTCCGGGAGTTCTTCCGGGTGATGAACGAGGTCTCGTCATCGCGGGAGAAGCTCGAACAGAGCGCGCGCATCGCCGACCGCTCGCTTCTGATCGCCCAGGCGGTCGACGACCCGGTGGCCCTGAAGTCGGCCTCGTTCGCGACCAAGCGGCACGTCGTGCTCGATATCCAGGGCCGGTCCATCATGGGCGTTCCGATTCCGGTGATCGAGAAGAAGAGCCTCGCCCTTGGCGTGCTCGAGCGAGGGTACAGCATCATCGGCACGAGCGGGCGGATCGACGAGGTGGCCGAGAAGTTCGAGGCCGAGCTCGACCTGATCGTCGCTCTCGCAGAGACCGAGACCACGCTCCGCCGCATCGGCCACGAGATCCTGATGACCCGGCGCCGCGTCAACGCGCTCGAGCAGGTGATGATCCCCGAACTCTACCGGCAGACGAAGTACATCAAGATCACGATCGAGGAGAGGGAACGGGAGGACCTCTTCCGCCTGAAGAAGGTCAAGCGCCTTCTCGAGCGGCGGAAGAGGCAGTCCCGGGCCGGTGCGGTGACGGAGGGCTAGACCCCCGGCACGAGGATCTGCAGCACCTCGTCCGCGTTCCGCTGGCGCGAGATGAGGTCGTCGCCCGACCACCGCCGCGTATTCAGCAGCTTGCGGACGTCGTCGTAACTCAGGTTGTGGAACTCGATCTTCTCCCAGGTGGAACCGTCGCAACAGGTCCAGGCCTCTTCGAGGATCACCTTGAGGTTGTCGACGTCGTTGCGGTCGAACTCGCTCCACCGCATCCCCAGGTGTACACGGATCTTCTCGCAGGCCTTCTCGGCGTTCTTCTCCTTGGTTACCCGGTAGAGCCGCCGGCCAATCTCTTCTCTCGAGATATCTGCAGTCTTGAGAACATCTGTCATACCCACACCCCCTGTGGGCAGGTGACACTATCGCATCATTCCGCATAAATGTTTGCATATTGTATATCATTTTTTCGCTTCGGCGGTTGGAGAAACCCCGTCGTCATGACCCCGGCGGAACCGCTTGAAGACCTCCATCACGGCGAGCACGCTCGTCGAGGCCAGGATGAGAATCCCCCACCACGCGAGCGGGACGGGCCCGATCGAGAGCGTCTCGGCGATGAAGGGGATGTACATCGCGGCCACGTGGACCAGGAGCGCCCCGCCCGTCGCGGCGACCACGAGCCAGTTCCGCGAGAGCGGCATGCGGAAGGCCGAGACCCGCTCGGACCGGGCGTTGAAGACCTGGACGTTCTCGAAGAGGACGAAGAGGAGCATGAGCAGGTTCCGGGCGTCGGTCTCGGTCCAGCCGTTCGCGAGGAGCCAGGCGAAGAGGACGAACCCCACTCCCGCCATGGTCACGGCCGAGAGGAGCACCTCCCGGATCATGAGCCGGTCGAAGATAGGCTGCTCGGGCGGACGGGGCGGCCGATCCATCGCGCCGGGCTCGCCCGGCTCGAACGCGAGCCCGATGTGCTGGAGGCCCTCGGTCACGAGGTTGAGCCAGAGGAGCTGGACCGCAAAGAGCGGGATCGGCAGGCCGCCGACGAGCGCGAAGGTGAAGAGGAGCACCTCGGCCGCCCCGGTCGCGACGAGCAGGAGCGTCACCTTCCGGACGTTGTCGTAGGCGAAGCGCCCCTCCTCGATCCCGGCCACGATCGAGCTGAACCGGTCGTCGGTCACGATCATCGAGGCCGCGTCCTTGGCCACGTCCGTGCCCGAGCCCATGGCGACCCCGATGTCCGCCTGCCGGAGCGCGGGCGCGTCGTTGACCCCGTCCCCGGTCACGGCCACGAACTGGCCGTGCTCCTGGAGGGCGCCGACGATGTCGAGCTTCTGGAGCGGCGTGACCCGGGCGAAGACCCGGGCCCGGTCCACGAGCCCGGGGTCCTCGGCGACGCAGCGAGCATGGCCCCGGTCACGACCTCGTCCTCGTCGCTCGGCGATCCCGAGCTGCCGGGCGAGCGCGAGCGCCGTGACCGGGTGGTCCCCGGTCACCATCAGCACGCGGACGCCGGCCTTTCGGCACTCCTCGACCGCGTCGATCGCGTCGGGCCGGAGCGGATCGATGAACCCGGCGAGGCCGAGCAGGGTCAGCGGCGGCAGCGACTCCTCGTCGAGGTCCGCCGGGTCGACGCCCACCGGGAGCGGCCCCTCGGCGACCGCGATCACGCGGTAGCCGCCGGCCGAGAGCGCGAGAAAGGCCGCGTTCACCCGCTCGCGGTCGATCGGGACCGGCCCCTCCGGCCCGGCCACGGAGACGGCCCGGTCCATCACGACCTCGACGGCCCCCTTCAGCGCGACCATCGGCCGCTCGCCGGGGGCGTGCGGCTCGGCCGCGACGGCGGCCGCGTACCGCCGCTCGGACTCGTACGGGATCCGGCCGACGACCCGGGCCCCGACCGCGGCCGGGTCGACCCCGAGGGCCCGGCCGAACCGCAGAAAGGCCGCGTCGACCGGGTCGCCGAGGATCCGGGCGTCCTCTCCCTCCCCGACCTCGACCGCCTCGCTCGCGGCGACGGCGGCCCGGGCGAAGGCGCGGACCCCGTGGGGAAAGACGCGGTTCTGGACCACGTCCTCGGCCCCGACCTCCCCGACGTCGGGGAGCCAGATCGCCTCGAGGCTCTGGCGGTTCACGGTGAGCGTCCCGGTCTTGTCGGACGCGATCACCGTGCAGGAGCCGAGCCCCTCGACGGCCGCCATCCGCCGCACGATCACCGAGCGCTTGGCCATGCGCGAGGCCGCGACCGAGAGCACGACCGTCAGCGCGACGGGAAGCCCCTCGGGGATGGCCGAGACCGCGAGCGCGACCGCGACGAAGAAGACCTCCGTGAGCGGCGTCCCGCGCCAGAGCGCGATCGCGGAGAGCACGACCGCCGCCACGACCACGGCGATGCTGATCGTCCGGGCGAACCGGTCCATCCGCTCGATCAGGGGCGGCTTCGTTCCCTCGGTCCCCGAGACCGCCGCCGCGATCGCGCCGATCTCGGTCCGGCCGCCGGTCGCGACCGCGACGCCCGCCCCCCGGCCGGAGGTCACGACCGTGCCCGCGTGGACCATGGAGAGCCGCTCGGCGACCGGGCGCGTCGGCCGCCACCGGCTGCGTCGACTTCTCGACCGGGAGGGACTCGCCGGTCAGGGCCGACTCGTCCACGGCGAGGTCGTCGACCTCGACGAGCCGGAGGTCGGCCGGGACGCGGTTCCCCGACTCGAGCAGCACGCGGTCGCCCGGGACCACGTCCTCGGCCGGCACGGAGAGGTCGCGGCCGCTCCGGACGACCCGGACCTCGGTCTCGAGCAGGTGGCGGAGGGCCTCGGCCGCGCTCTCGGCCTTCCACTCCTGGAAGGTCCCGACGATCGCGTTGACGAGCACGACCACGAGGATGAAGGCCGCGTCGCGCCAGTCCCCGAGGGCGGCCGAGACCGCGGCCGCCGCGAGGAGGACGTAGATCAGCGGGCTCTTGAACTGCCGGAGAAAGAGGGTCAGCGGACCCGGCGGGGGCCGCGTCGGCAGCCGGTTCGGGCCGTACGTCTCGAGCCGGGCCGCAGCCTCCGCGCCGTCGAGGCCGCCGGGGCCGGTGCCGAGCCGCTCCTCGACCTCGCCTCCGTCCAGCGCGTGCCACGCGGCCGCCGGCGCCTCCTCGGTCATCCCGGCCCTGAGTCCTTCGCGAAGGTATATGAACGCTACGGCCGTCGAGGCTAAGAGCATGGCCGTCAATCCCTCTGTATGGAGCGGCCCGACCTTCCCCTGCTCTCCCTCCTGCTCGCGAACGCCGTCACGATCGCGCTCGCCCTCCTCCAGGACTGGGCCGTCGGCACGGTCCTCGCGGTCTACTGGTTCCAGTCGGTCACGATCGGCCTCTTCACACTCGTCCGCCTGCTCGGGGTTCCGGCCGGCGGCGACGGGCGGGAGCGGTTCAAGGGGATCGCGCTGGCCGGGTTCTTCGCGGTCCACTACGGCCTCTTCCACTTCGTCTACCTCGTCTTCATCGTCGCGTTCGTGCTCTCGGGGACCTACGGGATCGCGGACCCGGTCGGGATCGCGCTGGGCTGCGCGGTCTTCTTCGCCAACCACCTCGTCTCGTTTCTCTGGTACCGGCCCCGCGAGGAGGCGTCGCCCGAGGCGATCTTCGCGGAGCCGTATGCCCGGATCGTTCCGATGCACCTCACGATCATCTTCGGCGTGTTCCTGACCGCGATGCTGCCGGGCGCGACAGGGACGCGGCTCGTCCTCCTCCTCTTCCTGCTCCTGAAGACCGTCGCCGACGTCGCGGCTCACCTGAAGAAGCACGCGCGGACGGCCCCCGCGTCCGCGCCCGCCCCGGCGGCGGCACGTTTTTAACCGCCGCCCGCCCCCGTGGAGACGGAACATGGAGTTCGAGGTGGTGGAGACCCGCGAGGCCTACGAGGAGATCGCGGCTGAAGAGGATGCGGCGGCGCGCCGGCGGCGCTTCCTGGAGATGCTGATGCCGTTCGACCCGCTCTTCTCGGTCTTCGGCGTCTCGCTCGGCGGGGATCAGGATCCGGCCCTGCAGGCGCTCGCGGCGTGGTCGTTCCTGATGCCGGAGGCGATCGACGACCGGGCCCTCGACGCGCTCGTCGAGCTCGAGCGGAACCGCGCCTGGGACCTCTCGCGCCGGACCCTCGGGGACGTCCGCGAGCTCTTCAAAAATGCCTGGGACCGGATCCCGCTGCAGGGGATCCGCGCGGGCATCTTCCTGCTCGACCCCGCCCGGATGAACCCGGCCGACCGTCGCTGGGGGTACACGGGCATCGGGAGCGTGCCCGGGTACGCGATGCTGCTCTACGCCGAGCCGAACGAGTACAGCATGGCGCGGATCCAGGCGACGCTCGCCCACGAGTGCCACCACAACGTCCGCCTCGCCCTCTTTCCCTGGAACCATGCCGACCTGACCGTGGCCGACCACATCGTCATGGAGGGGATGGCCGAGGTCTTCGCCACGGAGACTTACGGCGAGGCGACGGCCGGGTACTACGTCACCGAGATCGACGAGGACGGCCTCTCGCACGCCCGCGAGGCGATCGGGGCCGCGCTCGGCGAGCGGGGCTTCGGCACGACCCGCATGTACGTCTACGGCGACCGCGCGGCCGCGATGGGCGGCGAGCGGCCCGGATTGCCCGACTTCGCCGGGATGGCCGTCGGGTACCGCGTGGTGCGGCGGTTCCTCGAGGAGACGGGCACGAGCATCGTCGAGGCGACCTTCCTGCCGGCCGACGAGATCGTCCGCGGCTCGGGCTACTTCGGCAGGGACTGAGGCGGCGCGGCCGAACCCGTGTCGAGGTCGGGGTCCTGGATCACGCATCCCTCGCACGGGATCGCCTCGAACTCCAGGGTGACGTGGGCGATCCCCATGCGGCGGAGGCGGTTCTTGATCGCCGTCTTGATCGCCTCGACCTCCTGCATCTCCGCCGCCCCCGTGACCACGTGGCCGTCGAGCACGAACAGGTCCGTGCTCAGGGCCCAGACGTGGACGTCGTGGACGGCGTCGACCCCGTCGACCTCCTCCATGGCGCCGATCACGGCCTCGAGGTCGAGCCCCTTCGGGGTGAACTGCAGCAGGATGGCCGTGGTCTCGCGGAGGAGGCGGACGGCCGAGGCGAGGACCAGGAGCGCGATCAGGACGCTCAGAATCGGGTCGACCACGGTATAGCCCGTAAAAAGGATCAGCACGCCCGCACCGACCACGGCCGCCGAGGAGAGCGCGTCGCTCGCCACGTGGAGAAGGGCGCTCCGGACCCCGAGGCCGCCGTGACCGTGGAGCCGGGCGATCACGACGAGGTTGGCGACGAGCCCCACGGCCGCGACGACGAGCATGATCGGGGCCTCGATCGCCGTCGGCGAGCGAAACCGGCCGACGGCGGAGTACAGAATTCCCGCGGTCACGGCGATCAGCACGAGCCCGTTCACGAACGCGGCGAGCACCTCGGCCCGGTGGTATCCGTAGGTCCGGGCGCTGGTCGGGAGCTGCCGCGCGAGGAGCACGGCCGCGAGCGAGAGGAGCAGGGCGAAGAGGTCGCCGAGCATGTGCACGGCGTCCGAGACGAGGGAGAGCGAGCCCGAGATGTATCCTCCCGCCACCTCCACGGCGAAGATCAGGAGCGTGATCAGGATCGCGACCCGGAGCGATGCGACCGTGGCCCCGTGTTCGTCTGCGACCGGCCGCGTGCTCGTGGTCGTCCATGGGGGAGTCGATCTTCCTCTGCGCGAAGGGGACGGAAAAACGTTGCGGGGCGAGCGGGCGAGGTTCCTGCACCGATACTGTGACGGCGGCCCGGGGGCAGGGACGGAAAAAGGGGATGGGTGAAGCCGGAGAGTTCAGTCGCGGCTGCTCCGGCTGCTCGAGGAGCTGCTGCCGGACGAGCTGCCGTGCCGCCGCGGGAGTGCTCGCCGCCCCTGGATGCGGCGCGCAGACCTGTTCGAACCCTGTCCGCTCCCCTTCTCGTCGTCGGCGCACTCTGTGAACCGGCCGGACTCGTCGCGGCACGGGCCGGACTCAGGGGCGTTGTGGACGCCCGACGAGCTCGAGGACTTCGCGGTGCTACTCTTGTGGGACGCCTCGCCGCCCTTCCGGGCCGCCTGCTCGCGCGTCTCCTTGTCCATCGAGGCGGAGCCCCGGTTCGAGTTCTTGTCGTCTCTGTCTGCCATAATGGTCTCCGGTGCGGGGGCGTGTCCGGCCCGCCGTCGCACTATCCGGTCCGGGAATATATGTTTTGCCCCATAAGGTTCCTGAATGCCCCTGTGAGTCTCGCTGACACCCGAAACGGCCACCCAAGGCGAAGGGCCGTTCCCTTCTTTGCCCCGGACGCCGACCGTTGCTGCATGGATCTCCTGCGCATTCCGACGGCACGGCTCGAGCTCGTCCTCGGTACCCCCGACCTCTTCCGCCGCGATCTCACGGACCGGGGCGCGCTCGGCGCCGCGCTGCGCGCACGGGTCCCCGAGACCTGGCCGCCGCCGCTCATGGACGATAAGACCCTCCGGCACTTCATCGCGCTCGCCTCGGACCCGGCCGGGCCGGCCATGGCCGGATTCTACTGGGTCCTCGTCGAGGACGGCGAACGGGTCCTCGTCGGGAACGGCGGTCTCATCCGCGAGGCGCCCGACCAGCTCGCGCTCGGCTACTCGGTCCTCGACGAATACCAGGGGCGCGGCCTCGCCACCGAGGCCGTGGCCGCGCTCGTCGCGTTCGGGTTCGAGGATCCGTGCGTCGAGCGGATCGTCGCCTATACGTACCCGTCCTTCGCGGCGTCCCGCCGCGTGCTCGCGAAGAGCGGGTTCATGCCCGTGGGCGCCGGGGGCGAGCCCGGCACGATCGCGTTCGAGCGCCGGCGCTGAGATGGCGGGTCAGGCCGGGGCCTTCTCGAGGACGAAGGTGAAGAACGAGTAGATCCGCTGGCCCGGGTACGCGGCCATGACCTCGCCGAGGTTCGACGCGTAGGCCACGCGGCCCGTCAGCCCGGGCGGCAGCTGCGAGGCGATCCGCTCGGCGAAGGCCTCGGGAGAGTAGTGGCGGGAGTAGGGCGCCTTGAACTCGTCGTCGCGCCAGATCCGGACGGCGTCGGGATCCTCGGAACCCGGCGGCGGCAGCGCGTGCGGGCTGTGGAGCACGAAGTGCGTGTCGTCGAGGTAGAGCGGCGTGATCGCGGCCCGGCCGCCGGGCGCGAGGACGCGGGCCGTCTCCGCGAGGAACTGCCGGTCGGTCTCGCCGAAGAAGAGCTCGAACGCGCACTGGATCGAGACGGCGCGGGCGAACCCCTCGGGCAGATCGGTTGCGGTGGCGTCGCCGCCGATGTTGATCCCGTGGATGCCGGGGCGGTAGATCAGGTCGAGCCGGTAGGCCTCGACGCCCCGATGCCGGAGCACCCGCGCCCACGGCGAGCCGGCCGAGGCCACGTCGACGTACGTGTCGCCCCGGCGGAGCCGGAGCTCGCGGGCGACGATGTAGTGCTCGAGGCACTTCTCGATCCGCATCTCGCCGAAGCGGCGGTAGAACCGGCCGAGGATGGCGTAGCGGTCGAGCCAGTCCTCGAACTCCGCGAGGTCGACGGGCGCGTCGACGACCGGGACGCCGGCCGCCGCGAGCCGGCTCCGGAGGTCCCGGTAGTAGTCCAGGTTCTCGGACGGCGCCCGCGTCCGGTCGAAGTGGCGCTGCCGGTGGACCGGGTCGCTCTCGAGGTAGTCGTCGTGGTGCCGCCCGAGCGCCCGCTCGCGAGCCGGCGAGGGCTCGTCGGGGATGCGGGGGCGGCGGCCGACGGCTGCATCGATCCGCTCCTGCAGGAGCAGCAGTCCGGTTGTCAGCATCGCGGTTCCTTTACCTCCGGCGCTACCCCGGGGGCCCGGGAAGTCATCGGCGAGACCGATAAAATCTGCCCTTATAAGCCCCGGCGCAGCACGGTATATCCGATTGTGAGGGTCTGCGTATAGAGAAACCTTTCGGTCCTGTCACAACCTTAATCCCCTCGAGCGCCTACGAGGGGACCCTATGGACGGCGAACGTATCTTCAGGAACCTTGTAGGGGTCGGTGTCGTCGCCTGCATCGTGCTCTTCGCCGTGGGGTTCGCCGCGCCCATCCTCCCGCCGGAGATCGCCGCGTTCATGCATCGGGGAGCGAACGAGGCGTCCTCCGACGGAGACGCGACCTCAGCGGCCACGCTCACGGGCGCTTCATCCGCGGCGGACGGGACCGGCAGTCCGATAGCGTCGCCAAACGGGACCGATGCCCCGGCGACTCCGACGCCCGAGCCGACTGCTTTGGCCACGGCGACGACGGCGGCGACGGCCACGCCGTCCGCGACGCCGTCCCGGTACGTGGCGCCCGTCTCGGCGACGGCGGCCCCGGTCGCCTACGGGACGGCCCGGGCGAACGGAACGACGGATCCGACCGGCACGTCGTCCCTGAACTGGCCCGCCCTGCCCTCCCCCGCCGCGACCAACGGGACCCCCGGCACCGTCACGACCGTCGCCTCGCGGCCGACGCAGGACCCGACGCCGACGGCGAACCGGACGGCGGCGCCGACGGCGACGCTCAGGGCGGCCGCCCCCGCGACCACGCCCGCGAGCCACGTGACGACGGCAGCCCCGACACCGGCGTCCGCGACGGGGAGGGCCGCGGCCGCGACGGTCTCATTCACGCCGTCGCCGACGACCGCGCCCGCACGCGTGGAGACCACCACCGCACCGGATACCCCGACCCACAAACCGACCGTCGCAACGAGGGAGCAGACCCCGTCGCCGACACCGCACGAGCACTCAGACGACAGGCATTCGGACGATAACGACGGCAAGCACGATCATCACGACGATTCGAAAAAGGATGACTGACGGCCTCAGACCGCGCCGGGCGGCGATCTGCATGCCGCCGGCAGGTCGGCCGGGACCGTCGGCTCGAGCACGTCCCCCTCCGCGAGGACGAGCGGCGGGTTGAAGGCCTGGACCAGATCCGGAAAGATCCCGTCCGGCTCGAAGTAGACCCGGAGCGCATCGATCTCCACCGGGAATCGTTCGACGACCACGTAGTCGAACCCGGGCTCGCACGCCTCGGGGAGCGCCGCGACGAAGCGGAAGGGACGCTCGGCCCGGTAGACCCGTTCCCGCGCCCGGCCGAACGCAAACCGGCCGGGGAGCGCCCCGATCTCGACCACGACCCGGTCGGGCCGTTCGCAGTCCTCTGCCATGCAGAGGCTTTTCGTGCGCTGCCGGGCAATAACGGCTTCGGCCCGGGGGGCGCGCAACGCATTTATAGCAGGGCAGGCCATGCCCGGCCATGTACCACGTCACCTTCCTCCGGCACATCATGACCCGCCCGGAGGGGCCCGGCCTCGACGACGTCTGGCTCGAGCTGGAGGCCGAGCTCCCGTTCGCGCCCGTGCCCTGGGTCGGCTACACCCGGGGCGAGATCGAGATCTCCCCGCAATCCATCGGATACGATCTCGACCGTGAGCGGTTCTACCTGCTCGACCAGGACGAGACCGAGTACGTGGACGCGATCAGGAACGATGCCCTGCCCCGGCGGTCCCTCGACGAGATCGTGGAGGACCACGTCCGCCAGGGCTGGCGCGTGGTCGGCTGCCGCGTCCCGGAGGAGGGCGAGGAGGAGGGCGACACCTGCCCCGAGACGAGCGACGGCGGGGGAACGCCGCCGCAGTGATCGAGGGGGCTCAGGCGCGGCCCCGCCCGCCGACGTTCTCGAAGTCGATAAAGCCGCGGTACGCGTCGGTCCCGAGGAGCCGGACGCGGACGCGATCGCCGACGGCGAGACCTTCCTCGCCGCGCATCACCCGCCCCTCGACCGGCGGGGCGATGATCCGGACCCAGGTCCCCTTGGGCGAGGCCCCCGTGACGAGCCCCTCGAAGGTCTCGCCGACCCGGTCGTGGAGGAGCACGGCGGCCGCGGCCTTGTGGACGAACCGCTCGACCTTCTTGGTCCCCTTCTCGCGGTCCGAGAGCCAGGCCGCGAGCCCGACGAGCTCGTCCCCGCTGTAGGGCACGGGCGTCCCCTCGAGGACGGAGGCGACGAGCCGCTGGTTGACCAGGTCGGGGTACCGCCGGTTCGGGGCCGTCGCGTGGGTGTAGTCCGTGACGGCGAGGCTGAAGTGGCCCTCGGACTCGCTCCCCGGGCACGAGCGCCATGTACTCGCCCGGCCCCAGGAGCTTGATCACGGTCAGGGAGAGGTCGGGGAACCGGTCGGGATCGGCCGCCCGCCGCCGGAGCAGGAACGCGGCGAGGGCCTTCGCGTCGGGGTCCGCGGGCAGCACCTCGCCGTACAGGGCCGCCGTCTCCACGATCCGGTCCCAGTACCGCGGGACGCGGACCACGCGCTGGAGCATGGGCAGGCCGGCCCGCTCGAGGTACGCGACCATGGTCCCGTTGGCCGCGACCATGAACTCCTCGATCAGGCACCGCGCCAGGTTCTGCCGCTGGACCACGAGGTCGCGGACGACTCCGTCCTCGATCAGGGGCTCGGCCTCGACCGTGTCGAGCTCGAGCGCGCCCTGCTCGTGCCGGCGCTCCCGGAGCCGCTTCATGGCCTCGAGCTGGAGGCGGAGCTGGGCCTCGAGCCCGGGCGTGTCGCGGACCGCGGCCGGGATCTCGCCCGTCCCCTCGAGCCAGTCGCCGACCTCCTCGTAGACGAGCTTCGCGTGGTTGCGGACCCGGGCGGGGTAGATCTCGCCGGGCCGGACGCTGCCGTCGGGGAGGACCGCGTACTCCATCACGACGGCCATGCGGTCGCCGCCGGGCAGGAGCGAGCTCGCTCCCTTGCTGAGCCGGTCGGGAAGCATGGGGTAGGTGACGACGCCGGTGTAGACCGAGAAGCCGTTGTGGGCCGCGTGCCGGTCGGTCGCGGAGCCCTTCTCGACGAAGAGGTCGACGTCGGCGATGGCGACCCGGCACCGGATCTCGCCGCCGGGCCCGCGGCTCGCAGTACTCGATCTGGTCGAGGTCCATCGAGTCCCAGTTGTCGATCGAGGACCAGAGGAGCTTCGTGCAGTCGCGGACGCCGCGCCGGGCGCCGGGGAGGCCGTTCGGCGGGACGGCGGCGGTCTCGGCGAGGACGGGGGGCGGAAACCGGGGCTCGAAGCCGTACTGCTGCATGGCGTGGTTCGCGATCGCGCCGAGGTCGACCGGGCGTTGGCCGTTCATGGTGATTGATAAGGGAACCGTCACCTAGAAAAAGACTCGGGTCGGCCGACCGATCCGCCGGATGGTTTATCTGATCCCGGCGGGAGAAGGGGGCCGCATGGAACTGAAAGAGAAGATACTGGACGTGGTCCGCGGCACGCACGTCGCGGCCCTGGCCACGGTCGGCGAGCGCGGCGCCCCGGCCGTCCGGCACATGATGCTGACCGGGTTCGAGGACCTGATGCTCGTGGGCGGAGCCCGTGCCGACTCGGACACGGTGGCCCAGCTGCGGCGGACGCCGTACGCGTCGATCGCGATCTGGTCGGAGAAGGAGTTCACGGACCCGTACGTGCAGATGCAGGTCCTGGGCGGCGTGCACGAGGACCGGGAGACGAAGCTGAAGTACTGGAGCCCGAGCTGGGAGCAGTACTTCGGCTCGGTCGAGAACCCCGCGTTCGTGGTGCTCGTCTTCCGGCCCGACCTGGTCGAGTACTACGACCCGAAGGCCCTGGTCTCGCCCGAGGTCTGGCGGCGGCCGTAGAAGGCTGGTGACGGTGGCGGCTGCCGGCGAGGGGGCTGTGCCGCCGCTCAGGCGGACCGCGGCGAGGGGGACCCGATGTAGGCGCTACTCGCATGGCCTTCTCCCGGTGATCCGGCCTGCGTGTCGCACGCCTCGGTTGATCGACAGCACGTGTCTGACCACGGCCAGTCGGGAACGGCCGTCGGGAGACGCGACGTGCCATCGTCGAGTTGCGATCGGCCATGATCAGCAAACGGATACAGAGAGCGACGCGGTCGCAGGGCAATACGCAGTGGTAGAACAGGCACCCGGCTGAAGACTGCTCCTGTATATTCTCGCCTGCTGATCATCAGCAAATTAAAGATCGTAGAGATGGGCGAGGAAATGCCGAACGGACGACACATCGGCCGCCGTGTTCGCATGACAGCAGCGATCCGGTCTGCTGATCATGATGATCATGACCGGGCAGAAACACCGCAGGATACGGCCCCGACGCCGATCGTCGACGGATTGAGCGACTTCGCTGATGATCAGCAAATCGGCTGCTGAGACATGATGGCAGCTCCAAGTACCGGCTCCTGCGCCGACGACGACGATCCGGCAGCCGTCGCCGGAGCCCTGCCGACTCTTCCTCCGGCCGACGCCACGCCTCGACGACCGGCGGTCTCGTCGGCCGTCACCCGAGGAGGTCGGTCACGGCCTTCAGGTGCTTCCGGATCTCGAGCCCCTGCGGGCAGCGCTCCTCGCACTGGCCGCACTCGGTGCAGTTCGACGCGGCCCCGCCGAACCGGGCGAAGATGTGGTACCCCGACTTCGCGGCCGCCGCGTCGCCGTAGACGTGGGCGTCGTTGTAGAGGCCGAAGCACTCGGGGATGTCGACCCCGGACGGGCAGGGCTGGCAGTACCCGCAGCGCGTGCAGTCGATCGCGGTCCGGCCGCGGTACAGCTCGCGGACGTCTGTCGTAGACGGCGCGCTCGGCCGGCGAGAGCGAGCCCGGGCGGGCCCGGTCCGCGTACGCGACGTTCTCGCGGACCTGGTCCATCGCGCTCATCCCCGAGAGCACGACCGTGACCTCGGGCTGGTCCCAGAGCCAGGCGAGCGCCCACTCCGCCGGCGTGCGGTCGGCGCCCGCCGAGGCCCAGCGCGCGGCCACGCCGGGGATCGGCCGGGCGAGGGCGCCGCCCCGCAGCGGCTCCATGACCACGACCCCGAGCAGGCGGTCGGCCGCGTACCGGACGGCCTCCTCCCCGCCCTGGTAGTGGACGTCCATGTAGTTGTACTGGATCTGGCAGAAGGTCCAGTCGTACGCGTCCACGATCGGGGTGAAGGCCGCGAAGTCGTCGTGGAACGAGAAGCCGGCGTGCCGGATGCGGCCGTCGGCGAGCGCCTCGTCGAGAAACTCGAGGACGCCGAGCGCCTGCGCCCGCTCCCAGCCGTCGCGGCTCAGCCCGTGGAGGAGGTAGAAGTCGATGAACTCCGTCCGGAGCCGCGCCAGCTGCTCGTCGAGGATCCGGTCCATCTCCCCGCGCTCCTTCACCATGAAGACCGGGAGCTTGGTGGCGAGGTGGACGCGCTCGCGGTACCCGTCCCCGAGCGCCTCGCCCAGGAACGGCTCGCTCTCGCCCTCGTGGTAGACGTACGCCGTATCGACGTAGTTGACGCCGTGCGTCGATCGCGTACCGCACCATCGCCGTCGCGGCCGACGCGGTCGATCCGGCCGTCCGGCGTCTTGGGCAGGCGCATGGCGCCGAACCCCAGGACCGAGAGCGGGGCGTCGACCCCGCGCATGCGCCGGTACTGCATCAGCCCCCGCGCTCCGCCTTCAGGCGCTGCCCCGCGGACCACGCCCGGCCCCGCTCGTCGCCGAGCGAGCGGTAGGTGTTGTCCGGCATGGTCAGCACGAGCGGGTCGACCGCGTCCATCTCGACCCGCCCGTCCCGGAGCACGGCCGGGTCCGCGTACGCCGCGACGATCTCGCCGATCACCAGGTCGTGCGACGGCAGGGAGACGATCTCGACCACCCGGCACTCCATCGCCACCGGGCAGTCGGCGATCATCGGCGCGGACCCGAGCTCGCCCCAGACGACCTCGAAGACCCCCGACTTGTCGACGCCCGCGCCCGAGACGAGGCCGCAGTAGTCGGTCTCGACCATCTGCGCGGCGGACGGGACGTTCACCGAGAAGGTGCCCGTCTCCCGGATCCCGGTCGGCGTCGCGTGCGCCCGGTTGATGCCGCAGCAGAGCATGGGCGGCGCGAGGTTCGCGCGGCAGCACCAGCCCACGGGCATGAAGTTCGCCCGGCTCCCGAGGCGCGTGCCGACCAGGACCACCGGCATGGGGAGGAAGACGTTGGGGGAGACCCGGGTCCGCTCCACCTCAGCCACCCCACGTGTTGCGGTGGACCCGGTCCGGGCGGTACCGGTCCTGCGGCGGAGGGGTTTCGGCCGGGTGGCCGAGCACGACAAAGCCGACCGGGACGATCCCGTCGGGAAGCCGGCAGTGCCGGACAAAGCCCGCGACCCGGTCCTCGAGGGGATAGCATCCGGTCCAGACGGCCCCGAGCCCGAGCGCGTGGGCCGCGAGGAGCAGGTTCTCGATCGCGGCCGAGCAGTCCTGGATCCAGAACATCTGGAACGGCAGGGACCGCGTGTCCGCGCAGACCAGGATGCCGAGCGGCGCTTCCTTCGCCATGCGGGCGTACGGGGAGAACGCGGGGATCGCGTCGAGCGCGGCCCGGTCGTCGATCACGACGAACTGCCAGGGCTGCTCGTTCGCGGCCGACGGGGCCTGCATGGCCGCTCTGAGCAGGGCCGCGACCGTCGCGTCGTCGACCGGCTCCTTCGAGAACCGCCGCACGGAGCGGCGGGTCATGATGGCGTCGATGGCCTCCATGGTGATCGGAGGAGGATGGACACGACCGGTATTAATACCGCGCGCCGGCGGACGGCCGCATAGATATAAAGCCCGCGACCCCCCACCTGCCCCCCGGTGCATCCCCGATGACGACATTCCAAGAGTGCGTGATGCAGCGCTACGCGACCAAGCGGTTCGACGGCCGGGCCGTGCCGGAGAAGACCGTCCGCGAGCTTCTCGAGCTCGTCCGGCTCGCCCCCTCGGCCATCAACCTCCAGCCCTGGCGCATCCGGGTGGTCTCGGACCCCGCGATCAAGGAACGGCTGCAGCCCGCGGCCTTCGACCAGCCCCAGGTGACGACCTGCTCGCACCTGCTCGTCTTCTGCGCCGACCCCGACTACGAGGGGCTGATCGGGAAGCTCGACGGACTGCTCCGGAAGAACGGCGCGCCCGACGAGACGCGCGAGATGGTGATCGGCATGTCCCGGCAGTTCACGACCCCCATGACCCCCGAGCAGCGGCTCGCCTGGTCCACGGCCCAGACCTACCTCGCCCTCGGCAACGCCGTGAACGGCGCGAAGGCCCTCGGGCTCGACTCCTGCCCCATGGGCGGGTTCGACCCGGCGGCCGTGAGCGAGATCCTCGCCATCCCGCCGCCGCTCGTGCCGGTCATGCTCTGCCCCATCGGATACGCGGCCGATCAGCCCGGGCCCAGACTCCGGCACCCGGTCGACGAGCTCCTCTTCTGAGGGGAGCCCTATCGCTCCCCCTTGAGCCGCCGGTACTCCCGCTCGGTCGCCCGCTCGGTGTAGGCCTTGCCGTGGAACGCGCCGATGTAGTGGGCCGCGATCCCGATGCCCCAGCCGAAGGTCACGAAGACCCACCAGGGGAAGCTCCCCGGGCCGCTGGTGATCCACCAGATCGCGATCAGAAAGAGGTTCACGGCCACGAACACGGCGAAGTGGGTGTAGAATCCGACCTTCTCCTTCGCGCTCTCGCGGGCGATCTGTCTGAGCTCTTCATCGGTCGGCATGGAAACTCCTGCTCCGATCATCGGCCGATCGGCGGATAAACATTTGCTCCGGCAAACGGCAACGCATAAATCGGAACGCGGAGCATTCCCTGCACGTGACCGATTACCCCCTCGCCTACGGCCGGCTCGCCGCGATCGCCGGCGCCCTGCTCGTCGTCGCCGGGTGCGTCGCCCTGATGGGCATCATCTCGGCCGAGACCTTCTACCCGGGCTACAGCACGGCCCGGAACGCCATCAGCGACCTCGGCGCGTCCGAGCCGCCGAACAGCGTGGTCCTCCAGCCCTCGGCCACGATCTTCAACCTCACCATGATCGTGACGGGCCTGCTCGTGATCGGGGCCACGCTCGTCCTCGGCCGGGCCGGGTTCGTCTGGCCGGCGACGGTCCCGCTCGGCCTCTTCGGCCTCGGCGCGCTCCTCGTCGGCATCTTTCCCGGGAACTGGGGCACCGTCCACGCGCTCGCGGCCCTGCTCACCTTCGTCGCGGGCGGCGTCGCGGCGATCGCGTCCGTCGTCGTGGTTCGCGGCCCGCTCCGGATCATCGCGCCCGTGCTCGGGGCGATCTCGCTCCTGACGCTCGCCTCGTACTACGTCCTCGGCAGCGCGAGCCCGATGGCGGCCTTCGGCGTCGGCGGGCTCGAGCGCTGGATCGCCTACCCCGTCCTGCTCTTCGTGCTCGCGTTCGGCGGCTACCTCATGGGCGCCGCGCGCGAGGCCGTTGGCAGTCACGTTCGACGCCGCTTGACGGCCTGGTCGTAGACCTCCCAGTTCCGCCGCCATTCGGGGTTCCGGCGCCCGAGCCCGGCGAGGACGCGGTCCCG
>CAVSRL010000002.1:0-18257 GCA_963730355.1 uncultured Methanoregulaceae archaeon
CGACGTCGTCGTGGCGGTACGCGCCGCCCTGGTTGCCGGGCGTGGTGTCGTGGTACGCGACGCCCTCGCCGCCGTGGTCGTAGTCCTCGGCCTGGACCCGTGCCCGGGATCGCGAGCGCGGCTTGTACGGCGTCGAGCCGTTCCCGGGCCCGGTGGGCGTCGGCAGCGAGCGGCAGGAAGTCGGTGGTCGCCCTCGCCGACGTGACGTAGGGCTCGTCGCAGAAGCCGTCGCGGTTCGGTGTCGGGGTGCGTCTGGGAGAAGCCCGTCCCGTTCGGGTTCGCCCAGACGTTGCCGCCGAGGTAGCGGGCCGCCGACGATGTTCGGGCCGGGCGTCTTCGGGGAAGTGAGCGTGCCCAACTCGCGAGGTTCGAGATGCCGTCCTCATGGGTGTTGTTCAGCATGTTGTTCAGTACCGAGAACCCGAACTCGGTGTCCGTCGCGACCCCGAGGTCGTTGCCGGTGATCCAGTTCCCGGTGATCGTGCTCGAGGACCGGTCGCCCGCGTTCACGCCGGTCCCGCCGTTGTTCTCAACCCGGTTGCCCGTGATGTTGGTGCAGCTCTTCGAGATTGACAGGCCGTCACCGCCGTTCCGGCGGATGGTGGAGTTGCTGATTCCCGAGAAATGGCCCTCTTCGATGGAGAGGCCGGCGCCGGTGTTCTCCGAGAAGTCGCAGTCGGTGATGCGGTTCGCTGCGCTGTCGAACCTCCTGGAGCGACGCGACGAGGCCGTCGCCGTTCCCGGTGACCTGGCACCGCTCGATGGCGATCCCCTCGGCCGGGTAATCGAGGCTGATCCCGGCGCCGTTGTTTCCGGAAGACGGAGTCGCGGATGGTGTTCAGTGGTGATGCCCGACGTGGGACCGTGGTGAGCCCGACGCTGTTCTGCTCGGCGACGACGTTCTCGACGACGGAGTCCGAGACGATGCCGAACCGGATCCCGTCCTCCCAGTGGCGGGCGGTGAGGTTACGGACGGTGACGTTCGTGATGGGGGTGAACGAGGGCCCGGTGGCGTAGACGCCGATCGAGCCGTTCGCGCCCGTTCCGCTCGATGCTGTGGCCCATGCCGTCGAAGACGACGTCGGGCTGGTGATCAGGACGCCGATCCCGTCGCCCGTGAGATCGCGGTCGAGGGTGTGGAGGCCGGGCGTGGAGACGAGGAGCCGGGCACGGCGTCGGGAGGGGCGTCGGTTCGACGGAGGCCGGCTGGAAGTCGAGCATGTTGAGGTTGACCCGCGAGACCCCGTCGAACAGGAGGCGGATCTGGTCTGCCCAGCGGGAAGCCGGAAGGGTGTCGAGACGTGATTGTTGTACAGGTCGAATGACCCGGTCGACCGGAGATCGACCGTCCCGGCGGGAACGCCGTCGGCCAGGATGGCGACGCGCTTGGTCGTCGCGTCCGGGTTCGCGGCCTGGACCTGGATGACGAAGGTCTGCGCTTCGGTCGCGTTCACAGTGTAGTCGAGCCATTCGCCGCTCCGGACCCAGCCGACGTCGGTGATGCCGCGGTCTCGATGTCGACGCCCTCGGCCGGCCGATACGCCCCGCCGAGGTTCGCGGGCTCGGTGTCGTGGTACGCGACCCCTCCCCGCCGGCGTCGAAGTCCACGGCCGGAGACCCTCCCCGGCACGTCGTGGGTGCCCGGGTAGGGGTCGAGGGCGCCGTCTGTGCGTAGGTCGCGTTCGCGTCTGCGAGCGCGGTCGTTTCCATGGGGCCGGCCACGGCCTGCGCGGTTCCGACGAGACAGGCAGAGCGCCAGCAGCAGTAGCTGCCGCCGGCGCCAGGGCGCAGTGGCGCCTCGATCCGGTTGTGACGTGATACATGCGTCTCCTCCGAGCCCGCTTCGCTCCGAAGCGGTGTCGTGTGATTCCTTCCCGCGCGGAGGGATTGGCATGGCGCCTGGCCCGGAGGCCGTGAAAGAGAGTCTGTCACTCCACGCGCGATTATCACAGATACGGTTCTGACCCGATAAATCTTGCGAAATATTCCTGACTTTTTCGGGAGCAGGCTGCCGGCGGAACCCGCAACGGGCGCCGCTCCGGCGAGCCCTGCCCGGATGGGTGTCACGCGCTCCGCCGGACGGGACAGGCTCGCCGGTACCGGCCCGTCCGGGGAGACGGAACCCGCACGGTCAGGCCGTCGGCAGCGGCCGCGGCGGGTAGTACTCGACCGTGACGCCGGCCATGTTAACGCTGTTAACCGACGGCGGATGCACCTCGACGACCTCCATCGGCCGGTCCGTGACGATCGCGGATCCGGTTGCCCGTCATCGCGTAGCCCCGCGCCCGGTACCGCTTCAGGTCCTCGACGTGCCCCGGCGCGTCGACGAACTCGAGCCGCTCGGTGATGCCGAGCAGCACGGGCCGGCCGTCGCCGGCGAAGTTCCGGATCTCGACCTCGACCTCGGCGTCGTTCCCGACCATCTGCAGCGCCCGCCGCGTCGCGCCGTCGGAGACGAAGCCCTCGACCTTCGCCCCGTTCCCGCCGTACTCGATGACGAGGCCGTAGGCCGAGCCCGTGTCGCGGCAGTCGCTCGAGGACGAGCCCGCCGGCCTCCTCGTTCTTGCAGAGGAAGCCGGCCTTCCGGCACCGCTCGGCCTCGCAGTCGACGAGCCGGGCGGACTGGACGTAGAAGCCGGACTGGTAGAGCTCGGCCGGCCCCGTCCCCGAGCGCCAGCCGCAGGCCTGCGCCCGGCACCGCTCGAAGAGGACGTCCACGGCCCGCTGCCGGTGGCCGTCCCAGCTGCCGTCGAGGTGGAAGCCGTCCTGGTAGCAGTCGACCGCCTGGCAGTCGCGGACCGTCATCCGCTCGACGTCGCCGGCGTCGGGGATGTCGAAGCCGCAGGACCACCGCTCCATGCCCGAGCCGGCCGCGATCGCGTGGCACTGGTCGATAGAGGACGTCCGCGAACCCGCCGCCCTCGTTCGCGCCGGCGAGGTTCAGGCGAGAAGGCGTGGTGGTACGACCGCTCGACCGAGCAGCGGCGGAACGTCAGGTCCCGGACGGTCCGCCCCTTCCGGCCCCAGACCATGAACGCGGCCGTGCACCCGCCCTTCTTCCCGAACGGCACGTACGCGCCGTCGATGGCGTGGGTGATGTACACGTCCTCGCAGGTGAAGCGGTCGGCCGTGTCCTGCACGCCGACGTAGCCGTACCCGCCGAAGTTCGCGAGCGTCACGCCCGGCGCCTCGACCGCGATCCGGCACGGCTCGCGCTCCGGCGACGAGCCGGGTCAGGCCCGGCCCGGCCCCGCGGACCGTCACGCCCGCCGCGGGCGAGAGGTAGCGGTTGCCGGCCGCCGTGAACCCGGCGTTCGCGTCGAACGTCCCGGCCGTCAGCACGACCTCCCGGTCCGGGACCGAGAGCGCCTTCGCCAGCACGGCCACGTCCGTCCTTCCGTCGCAGACGACGTCCGCGCGCGTTCCGGTCGGCCGCGCTCGCGTCACGGGGCGCGATGACGATCATGGACCGTCCCGCCGGCAGAGCTCGACGGCCAGGGCCTCGAGGTCGGCGACGAACCGGCCGACGCGGCCGGCGATCTCCTGCGCCTCCGCGTCCGTGATCTCCCCGTCCGCGCGGGCCGCGGAGTAGCTCGCGACCTCCTCGCAGAACGAGCGGACGACCGCGACGACGGCCGCGATCCTCCGGTCGGCGCTCCAGGTCCCGAGGCCGAACGCGGCCCCGACGGCCAGCGCGACGAGGACGGCCTGCGGCCAGCCCTCCGCGACGATGGTGACGCCGCCACCCGCGGTGACGGCGATCCCGCCGGCGACGATGCCGGCGGCAATCTGGTGCATATCCATTCCTGATGTGGAGCTCGGGCAGGGACGGAGGGAGTATGGACCGGATAAATAGAAGAACAGGGTCAGTGCGGCGACGGCGGCGGTCGCGAAGAGGGCAACCGAGGCGTCGTCGGGCTCTCGAACCACCTCGACCTCTTCCGCGGAAGGTCATGCTTCGCGCCAGCGCCGCAGCCGCCGCGACCTCGGCCGAATCGATCTCCGCGCCGCAGAGCCGCGAGACGCGGCGGACCAGGGCCTCCCAGTCGTCCACGCAGGTCACCCGTCCGGATCGTTCTCGGGCAGCATCCGCCGGTACCGGTCCGACGGGCTCGTCGCCGATGATCTGCAGGAGCGCGTCGGCGATCCCGTCCTGCCGGATCTTCGCCGCCTCGCGTTCGGCCCGCATCGCCCGGGCGGCCGTCCGGGCACGCTCGATGTCCGTATCCCGCGCAGCGTCGATCTGGCGCTGCTGGGCGATGCTCTCTTTGGCCGCCTCGATGAGCTGAAGCCGCTGGTTCAGGATGTCGGCGGCGGAGCCGTCGCCGTACACCAGTTCGATCTGCTGGCGGACGAACGCGGAGAGGTTGAACCGATCCGCCCGGATCAGCTGCAGCACCTCGACCGGCAGCCAGACGGTCACCTGCTGCAACACCCGGCCCTCACGGTCGATTCTCACCGATCACCACCTCCGCGAACTGTGTACACAGCGTACCCAGTGTTTGTTTGGTTGTGTACACAGTGGATCGTACGAGAGAGAGAGAGAGAGAGAGAGAGGGAAAGGCAATCACGCCGACCTCCTGAACTCGTCGAGCTGGCGGATCGCCGAGCGCATGACGGCCCGGCTCTCGCTGGTGAAGTTCGGAGAACCCCGCGTCGACCTCCGTCTCGTCCCCGACGCCGTGGGCGTAGGCGGTCCGGATCCGGGAGACCCAGTTCCGGGCCGTGCTCTCCTCGTAGCCGAGCGTCACGAGCCGGCGCACCCATCGCCGCATCTCCTCCTCGTCGACCGGGATCTGCCGCGGCCGGCAGGGGGCCGGGGCACTCACCGCTCCGCCTCCCGCTGCCGCTCCTGCGTCCGCCGCTGGTATTCCCGGCGCAGCTCCGCCCGGTGCCGGCGCTTCTCCTCCGGCGTCCGCTCCGGGCGGTGGTTCGGCCCGCGGATGTCGACGCCGAGGTGGTACAGCGCCTCGGCGATCGTCACGACGCGCCGCGTGCCGCCGGGGTTGATCACGAGCGTCAGCATCCCGGCCTCCGCTGGTCCCCGGCGACGCTCGCGCCGCGGCGGATGTGGTGCTGCGCGAGCCGGCAGGCCGGGCAGTACTCCGGCGCGATCCTGCCGGCGATCATGCGTCCTCGATCACGGGATGCTCGACCGCGACCCCGCTCTCGTCCACCCGGATCAGCCCGCAGCGGATACGCTGGTCGTTGCAGTACCGCATGAACCGGTCCCGCTCGCTCATCGTCGTCACGATCTGGATCGCGCCGCCGGACTGGAGGCTGACGAACTGCCACCTCATGCCCGCCTCCATCGTTCTGCGTCCCGGCGGTAGCCGCAGTCTGCCCGGCACGGGCCCGCCGGGAGCAGGTCGCCGGTCTCCAGGCAGAGCGTCCCGTTCCCGTCCGGCATCGGGCACCGGGCCGGGCAGCGGTCGCCGGTCATGCGTGCCTCGCGGAGGAGACGAGGCTCGCGAACGTCATTCCGCTCCCCGCCGGCTCTGGATCTCCTCGATGCACCGCTCGCAGAGCGGCCGGTGATACGTGCGGAGGGAATACCGGAGCTCGGCCGGCCCGATCTCCTCCCTGCACCGGGCGCAGACGGTCGGGTCAGACCACTGCATCACGGCCGACCGCCTCCATCGCCGTCACGGCCTCGTTGAACGCCGCGCGCGAGCATGGGATCTCCAGCCGGTCGAGCCCGCCGATCTCGATGAGGTACCGCCCGCCCTCAGCCCGCGCCGCGACGATCGCGCGCGGTGGGATCTCGGCGAATGGGCCCGGCAGCAGGTCGAGCCCGGTCCGGGGCATCGTGGACCTGCCGGACGGGACCGGGTGCCAGCGCGAAATGGCCACCATTCCGAACGGGCAGGCGCCCGGCGACGCACGTTCCCCGGCGTCAGGGGTCCGCAGCTCGCACGGGTCGCCGTCGCAGGTGCGGCAGCAGAACAGCATCACGCGCCCCCGCAGGCCAGGACCGGCACCGGGCCGTCGTCCCGCCAGTAGTGCGCGCGGACCCGGGCCCGCGGGACCATGAACGACGGCGACTCGACCGCGAAGACGCCCGGCTCGTACACGAACGCGCCGGCCGGGCGGAACTCGCCGATCAGCATCTGCAGCGACGCCGAGGTGCCGACCGTCCCGACCGGCCAGCCGTCGTCCTCGTACAGGACGGCGCTGCCGCCGGCGAACAGGCCCGCGACCTCTGCGGCCGGCGTCCAGGAGACCCCGGGGCGCGCGCCGGCGAGCCGCCAGAGCAGGTCGTCGCCGTCCCGCTCGACCGTGCCGATCGCGGTCACGCGCGGCAGCCCCCGGATGGTCCGCTCGTTGGGCGGAGTGACTGGCGATGGTCCTCGCGAGCAGTCCCGGGCCGGAAAACCCTTCATCATCTCCGGCACATCTGATATCGGCGCATTCCCCGAGAGTGGCATCGGTGGGGAAGCCGCTACGCTCCATTTTTGTCATAGTCTGATCTCAGCAATCCTCTGTTCGACGACCTGGACGACCCCCGCGGCCTCGAGCTCGCGGAGGGCGGCGGGCGACCAGCCGATCACCTCGGCGATCTCCCGCCGGACCCGGACGGGCGGCGCGTCGGCGATCACGCCGGCACCTCGATCTTCTGCTCGCGGGCCCAGGCCCGCAGCGCGTCCCGGATAAGCCGGGCCTGCGTCATCTCCGGGTCGCGGGCGAACGCGCGCTCGACGATGGCCGCCGTCTCGCCCCAGACCCTCGCACGTACGATCATGGTTCAGTCTCACCCCGTGGGCTACAATTGGTATATCCTGTGCTACTGATGAACGTTGTGCCAAATTGTGCTACATGCGTGCCACATCGACTTATCTTGCAGTGCAGGTATATGCTGTGCTACAGGAGCACACTGTGGCCGACTATTCCCTGCATGCCCGGATCGACAACGACCTGAAGCGCCGGATCGTCGAGTACGTCGATGCGAACCGAAAGGTATGTCCCAATATTACGGCGTTCGTCCTGGCCGCCGTCGAGGAGAAGTTGGAGCGCGTGGAGGTGGACGAGCGAGCCCGGACCGGGCAGATCCTCCTGGACCTGCTGCGCTCGGACGAGGAGTACCGCGAGGCCGTGCGCCGCGAGCTCCGCGGCCTCTGACGGTCCCCCATTCACTTTCACACCGCGTCCGAAACGGCTTACCCTAAAGCCATCAAATCCTCCGACATGCACGTCGTGGCGGAGGCTTTTCTCGAGATCCTCCGTACCGCCGAGGGGCGGGCGCTCCTCGTCCCCGGGCCGCCGCCGGCTACGCCGGACGAGCCGGTCGAGCCCGGGGATTGAGCGCCGCCCTTTACTTCTGCCGTGCCCGCCGCTTTCGCGCGCCGGGTTTTTCCACGGCATGCCGATAACAAAATACCGATCCGCCCCCGTTCCGGGCGAGTCAACCCGGCCGGACCGTGCCTTTTTTATGGTATCCCGGACCATCTAGTAGAGCGCACGACGTCGTGCATGCGCGGATAGTGTAGTGGTTATCACTAGGCGTTGCCAACGCCTAAACCCGGGTTCGAGTCCCGGTCCGCGCACTTCTTCTTCTCTGTTTTCGCCTCCCGCAGCCCGCCCCTCGTTCGGTCGCATCTGGCACTCCCTAGACGGCCGTCTCGCGGCGAGCCGGATCCCGGCCGGAGCATCTCGCTAGCCGGCCGGCAGGCAGTGCGGCTCCGGTTCCGCCCGGAACGCCGGGATGCGAACTGCCTCTCATGCGAAAGACCGGTTCGGCTGTTCGTCGAGCGGACCTGTCCCGCCCGGGGAGAACGATACCGCCTGCTGCCTCTCGTCCGCTCCCGTATTCGCGGATGATCTACCCCCGGGTCCATCGCAGGTACAGGCCGACTCCGACCGGTATCAGGAAGGTCAGGGCATAGTAGACGAAGACGTCGGGGCCGTAATAGTCCGCCCGGAAGAGCTGGACGATGAACAGGTAGTCGAGCACGATTGCGATCACGGCCCAGACGACCCCGACGCCGACGTAATACGCGAGGGGAAGGTCCCGCGCTCTGAACCACCACCACGTGATCGCGATGGTGACCGGCGTGAAGACCGCGGTGATGATCCAGCCCATGGTCCTCGCGAACGGCGTGAAGAAGAGCACCAGCGAGACGAGATAGCCGAGCAGCCAGAGCGCCGTGCCGAGCCCGACGGTGTCCTTCACCCACGTTTCATATGTGATGGATATGGTGCCGTCGCGACCATAAAGACGTCCGCTTTCCGCCGTCCGCGGCACCGCTGGCGGCCGCACGTTCAGCCGGCCGGCTCGAGGTCCAGGTGGCCGCGAAGCGCGGCGAGCGTCTCGGGGTCGGCCACGAGCGAGTAGTCCGGGGCGAGGGTGTAGACCGGCAGCCGGCCGAAGACGGTCGTGCGGGCGAACCGGTAGACGCGCGCCTCGAGCAGGCCCGTCGCGAGGACCCGGTAGTCCTCGCAGTCCATGATGGCCGGGGCGCCACTCTTCAGCCGGGGGCCGACCTCCTCGTCGATATACCGGACGATCGCCTCCGCGACCTGGCGGGCCAGGCGCCGGCTCTCCCCGCTGTGGACCGTGCGCGTGACCGCGTAGAGTCCGGCCAGGAGGACGGCGAACTCGAGGGTCTGCGCGAACGGGCTGACCCGCCCCTCGGCCAGCACGCGGAGGACGGGCGGGCCGGGCAGAACCAGGAGCGAGAAGAGCACGACCGCTACCAGCGCGACGGGCACGCTCAGCAGGACGAGCACGGTCCAGCCGATCGCGCGGTGGGCCGCGAACCCGCCTGCGGACGGCGGCCGTCCGTTCGCGGAGATGCCCGACGCCCGGGGTCATGCGCCAGACTGAGAGGCCGTAGACCAGAGAGAAGGCGGACTGGACCGCGATCACGAGGCCGAGCCCGCGCGCCGGCGGCCCGGCCAGGAGCCATCCGATCGCGACGAGGAGGTTCACGGCCGCGAACCAGGCGAACGCGGGCGCGGCCGCGCGGGCGTTGATCACGAACGCGTTCCCGGCGAGGTGGCCGAGCTCCTGGCCGTGCCCGAGGACCCCGAGCGTCCGGAGGGTCTGAAGGTACGTGTGGTCCGCGGCCGCGGGCCGCCGATGCCCGTAGACGGCGAGCCAGAGCAGGACCGGGTAGATCAGCGAGAAGAGGAGGGTTGCGGCGACCCAGAGGTAGGCCCCCCGCGACAGGTCTGCGATGCAGACGGCCGGCAGGGCGACGGCGAGGACGGCCGCGGCCGCAACCGGGATCGGGCGCGTCCCGCGCGGTCGCGGCCAGGAGCGCCTCCTGCTCGGCCCGCGTCTCGGCCGCGAAGGCCGCGAGGAACTCCTCCTTCCGGCTGATCCTGCAGATGTCCATCGCCGTCGGGAGAGGCTCAGGCCTCGTTGTGTCCGTCCATCGAGTCCTCGAGCTCCTCGACGCGGTGGGTGTGGAAGTAGGCGATCCCCACGAGGGCCACGGCAGCCGAGCCGAGCAGGTCCGCGATCATGTCCCACATGGTGTCGGCCAGGCTGTTCTGCATCGGCACGGAGAGGGGGCTGCCGAAGATCTGGTCCACGGCGAACTCGTAGATCTCCCAGAAACCCCCGAGAGCCATGCCGAAGGTCACGGTGAAAAAGACGATGAAGAGCGGCGTCAGGTTCATGCGCCAGTACCGGTCCAGGAAGATCACGCCGAGGAAGCCGAGCAGGGCGATCGAGATCCCCGAGATCAGGTGCGCGACCTTGTCGTAGTACGGGTAGTACGTGACGTACCAGCCCTGGACGTACCCCGCGATATGCAGCCAGAGGGCGAGGGAGATCAGGAAGTAGACGAACCAGGGGAACCTGATATCGAGCCGCTCCGCCGCCCAGTGGGGCACGAAGGTCAGGCCGAAGAACAGGATGGCCGTGAACATCGCCTCGTACTGCCCGGTGAAGAACGCGTACCCCCGCGTTCACGGCGATCAGCGCCTGGAAGAGATAGGCGAGGTACATCCCCTTCGAGGCGGCCATCACGCTAGTTCTGCCCGCCCCACTTCTTATGCTTTCCCCCGGGTGATCGGCGGAGTGCGCCCGTGGGAGGGTCTCGCCGCTCGAACGAAGCCGCACGCCTGAACGGAAGGACTTCCCCGATGCCCTCCGGGGAAGATGGGAGACGCTCCGTCCGTCTCCACGGCGGCGGTCACCCAGCGGCTCGTGGGCCCCGGCCATACCCGAGATCAGGCTCCCGAGGCCGGCGCAGGCGCCGCCGCATGCCGTCCGTCTCCTCCGAAGGCCTCCCAGGGGCAGACCTTGCGGCCCGGGATCTCCATCGGCTCGTTGCCGAGGGATCGGAAGGGCCGTCATGGTCGGTGTGTACCTGGCGTCCGGATAGCGAGGTGACCTGGTTGGGACCACCATTCAAATACTATTCCCTTCCAGTCTTTCCCGAGAGCTGCATGGCCGAGATTCTGTTATCCATCGGCAATATCGCCATCCTGGCGTTTATTATCACCAGTATGGTCGTGATGGGCCTGAATGTCACGATTCGGGATCTACTGTCTCCGATGAAGAATCGACGTCTCATTCTCGCGTCGATTGTGGCGAATTTTGTTCTCGTTCCAGTTCTGGCGTATGTCATTGATCTTCATCCTCCCGGTCAGCAAGGAGATGGCGGCCGGCCTCATTCTGGTCAGCATCGCCGCCGGGGCGCCCTCCACCCCGAAGGTTGCCGAGCTCACGGGCGGCAATATCGCGTATGCGGTGGCGACAACCATACTCATGACCGTCCTGACGATCATCCTGATGCCCCTCATTCTCCCGTACCTCCTCGACGGGATCACGATGGATCCGTCACGGATCGCCGCCAACCTGATCGTTCTGATGCTCATCCCGCTCCTCATCGGCATGGGCGTGCGGCACTGGTCCGAAAAATCTCGCGAAGAAGGCGTTGCCCGTTCTCTTCTGGGCCTCGAACGGGTGCATCGGCATCATCTTCCTGACGTTCGGCATCCTGCTCCTCTCACGGTTGGGCAACCTCTTCGGCGGGGACCAGGGTGCTGGTGATGCTCGTTGCCGCCATCCTGTTCACCCTGGGGGCGCTGGCAATCGGGTACACTCCTTGGCGGTCCGTCGAAGGAGACGAAGAGAGTTCTCGCGTTCGGAACCGGGTTCAGGAATATCACCGCAGTACTGGTCGTCATCACTTCGACATTCGGAATCCCGGGGGACGACGTTCTGATCATGGTCTTGATCGTGACGCTCGTCAGCGTGATCATCGTCTCGACGATCGTCGGATTGTCCCTGAAAAAGAGCCTCGATCAGGGGAAACACATCGGGTATTCGAGCGAATAACGAGACGACCGAATACCCGCACCGTCTCTCCGTACATTCCCCCGAAATGCGGATCGAATGAGAAACGAATAAATATTCCGGTCGATAATCCACCGATCGAGGTGCCTGCATGCCCGCGCTGATGGACTTCCTCGACGCCCTCCACCAGGGGGTCTGGGAGGTGGTCATTCCCAAGGAGGAGGTCACTGAGCCGGTGGAGGGGATCTGGAAGAAGTCTCCGATCAACGTCCCGACTCCCGAGACGATCGCGAGCTACCGGAACGGCCAGTACCACGCCCACGAGACCGGAGGAGGACTACCGCGTCCACATGGACCGGTACGACCCCGAGAAGAACCCGGTCATGCACCTGGTCGACGACGCCCCGCTCGCCCTGATGATCTTCGAGACCCTGGAGACCCTCATCGTCTCCGCGAAGGACGCGAAGCACGAGGACCCGGTGGCCCGGATCGCGAACCTGCGCCTCTCCGGCGGGATGCGGATGGCCCTCGGCGCGCTCGTCGTCGCGACCGGGTTCGTCCTGCTCCTGCTCGCGTTCGGCACCACCGTCCTCCTCTTCGAGGTGGTCGTCCCCGCCCTCGTCGCGCTGGCCGGGGTCGTGCTGCTCGCGAACGGCATCCGCCTCCGCGCCCGGGGCGAGCACGCGAAGAAGGACGTCGTGCGCGGGCTCGCCCTGATCGTCGGCGGCGTACTGCTCTACTTCTTCTGGTTCCTCTACGTCTTCCTCCTGCTGCTCCTGCTCGCCGTCTGGTTCCTCTCGAGCGCGGCCGTCACGCTGGCCCGGGTCGCCCGGACGCGGGGGAAGCTCCCGCAGGGGTTCGGGTTCACGCTCGGACTGGGGATCGTCTCGCTCCTGTTCGGCTACTGGGCGTTCGTCGACCCCGGCTTCCTGCTGAAGATCCTGGTCCTCGTCCTCGGCGTGATCATGCTGCTCGCGGGCGTGTTTCTGTTGATCGACGGCTACGGGATGCGGAACGCGGCGGGGCTGATCGAGGAGCAGGAGACCGGGGGCACGCCCTCAGCCGGCGCCTAACCGGGCCGCGCAGGCCCGGCAGACCATCTTCCGCTTCCGGTCGAGCTCGTCGAGCGAGCGCGGCGCGTACATCACGCACTCGCGCTCGGCGCAGTGCTCGAGCCCGAAGAGGTGACCGATCTCGTGCGCCCCCTCCTTCGCGACCCGGTCCACCAGGTCGTCGTCGCACGGGGTGCGGCCGTAGAAGTGGTTGTGGAGCCGGGCCGTCGAGACCACGGCCGTCCCGCGCTCGGGGCGGGCGAGGCCGAAGACAAACTCCTCGCCGGGCGCGTAGAGGTCGTCGGGCACGACCAGGAGGACGGGATCCTCCCAGCCCCGCCGGCGCCGCGCGGCCTCGAGGCAGGTCAGGAGCGCGGGCGCGCTGTACTGCCGTCGGAGCATGTCGAACCCGGTCAGCAGGAGGCCGTTCGGCTCGATCATGCTGCCCTCCACCCCGAGGATCCCCTCGATCCGCCGCCGAACCGGGGCCTGAAGCCCCTGCGGCGAGCGGTGATCCCAATAGAGGGCAAAGCGCATAGTATTCGTGTGACGGACGGACCCATTAAACAGATCGAGCGGGCGGTCGGCGCATACGTCGGGGCCCACTACGGCTCCGCGGTCGAGGTGGGATGCGGCCGGAACACGACCGCGGCCGAGACGGCCCGGGCCGCGGGCTGCCGGGTCCGCGCCGTCGACATCCGGCCGTGCGCGACGGGGGCGATCCCGTTCGCGCGGGACGACATCTTCGCCCCGGACCTCGCCCTCTACCGCGGCGCGGACGCGATCTACGCGGTCCGTCCCGGGGTCGAGATGGTCCCGCCCCTGGTCGAGCTGGCCCGGGCCTGCAACTGCGACCTCCTGGTCTATCACCTCGGCAACGAGGTCTGGCTCGACGGCGGCGAGCGGATCGCGGCCGGCGCCGTGGTCCTCCACCGCTATTACCGCGCTCGCTCAGAAGAGGGTTGACTGGTTCCGCGGCCTCGCCGCCCGGACGCGGCTGCACGGGCGGCTCCTTCTCCTTCTCCTTTGCCGACCGCTTCTTCGGCTTCTCCGCCTTCTCGAGCTCGCGCCGCTCCTTCGCGAGCCGCGCCGCGATCTCCGTCGACCGCTCGCGGTCGCCGGTCAGGAGGGAGAGCTCGTCCGCGTCGAGCTCGAGCGCCCGCGCAATCGGCTCGGGGTCCTCCGCGACGAGCGCCCGCGCGGCCTCCAGGTAGTACTCGCGGAGCTCGGCCCGCGAGACGCCCATCCAGGCGCCGAGCTTCCGCATGAGCGAGGTCCGCGCGGCCTTCCGCCGCCGCGCGTGGGCCATCCGGCCCCACCGCGCCGGCGGCGCGAGCCGGGAATGGACGCCCGCGCCGTTCGCGGCCCGGGCCGTCCCGAGGACCGCGAGCGCGGTCGCGTACCGCCAGAGCGTGTAGTGCTGCCGGCGGTACGTCCGGGCGAGATTGCGGTCGGCCGCCGCGAGCGCGGGGTAGGCCTCGCACCGCGCCGCGGGCGGGAGGTTGCCGAGGGACCCCTCGAGCCACTGGACGATCGCGTCGGGCTTGTCGTCGACCTCCCACGCGAGGCTCATCAGCTCCTCGTCCGGCCGGTCGCGGAGGACCGCGCCCACGAGCTCGAAGATGGTCGCGCGCTCGTCCTTCTGCGAGGTCCGGACCGAGTCCTGGTCCATGGCCGTCCGCCCGATGGCGGCGGCCTGGAGCATGGTGACGGCCGAGCGCATGTCCCCGTTCGCGCTCTCGGCCACGACCCGGAGGGTCTCGTCGTCGCACGAGACCCCCTCCTCGCGGCAGATCTGGCGCAGGCGCGGCACGATCGACCGCGCCTGGAGCGCCCGGAACTGGACCGGCTCGGTCCGCGTCCGGATCTCGCCCGAGACCTCGTAGAGGTCGTTCGCGATCAGGACCACGGGCTGCCGCGCCGTCTTGATCAGGTCCACGATCGCCTTGGCCCCGCCCCGGTCGGCCGTCCCGTGCAGGTTGTCGGCCTCGTCGATCAGGACCAGGCGCCGCCCGGTCCCGAAGAGGCTGCCGGTCACGGCCGACTGGCCGGCCACGCGCTCGATCGCGGCCCGCGTCCGCTGGTCCGAGGCGTTCAGCTCGACCACCTCCCAGTCCATCTCGCGGGCCAGCGCGTACGCGGAGGAGGTCTTGCCCGTGCCGGGCTTGCCGTAGAGGATGAGCGGCCTGTCGCCGGGCTTCCAGTCCCGGCCCCACTCGACCATCTGCCGGACGGCCGGGCCGTTCCCGACCAGGTCGGCCATCCGCTGCGGCCGGTAGCGCTCGGTCCAGTCCATGCGTACTGATCGTGCCGGACGACAAATAAATTATCAGCGATGGGGACCGAATCGATAAGAAAGGAAGGTCGCACGCCGTGGAGAGATCGCAGCCGACAGCGCTCATCGCTGACCGTATCCGGGAGTACGAGGGGGTTCGACGGAAGCACGCGATCGGCGAGCTGGTCCAGGCGTTCTCGATGGACGCGCCGGACATCCTCGCGGACTTCGGCGAGGACGCGGCCGTGATCCGGCACGGCGACCAGGCCCTGCTCCTCGCGGCCGACGGGATCTGGTCCCGCCTGATGGAGGCCGACCCGTACTGGGCCGGGTACTGCGCGGTCCTCGTCAACATCCACGACATCGCGGCCATGGGCGGGCGGCCGCTCGCCATGGTCGACATCTTCTCCATCGCCGACAAGGCGATCTGCGACCTGGTGCTCGCCGGCATGCGCGAGGCCTCGCTCCAGTTCGGCGTGCCGATCGTCGGCGGCCACCTCCACCCCGACACGCCGTACTCGGTGATCGACGTCGCGATCCTCGGCGCGGCCCGGCTCGACGCGGTCATCTACAGCCACACGGCGAGGGCGGGCGACCGGGTGATCGCGGCCGTCGACCTGGACGGGCGCGTCCACCCCTCCTGCATCCTGAACTGGGACTCGGTCACGATGAAGCCCCCCGCAGTGGTCCGGGCCCAGGTCGCCTGCCTGCAGGAGCTGGCCGAGGCCGGGCTCGTGACGGCCGGCAAGGACATCTCGAACCCGGGCCTGATCGGCTCGCTCGGGATGCTCCTCGAGGTCTCGGGCTGCGGCGCGGTGGTCGACGATCGACCGCATCCCCGCGCCCGACCTCGAGGTCCACGGGATCACGTTCGACCACTGGCTCCGGATGTACCCGGGCATGGGCTTCGTGCTGACCGTCCGGCCCGGGGACGCGGACGAGGTCTGCCGGCGGTTCGAGGCGGTCGGCATGGCCGCGGCCGAGATCGGCGAGGTCGACGGCTCGCGGCGGCTCTCGATCGCCGGCTCCGACGGCGAGGTGACGGTCTTCGACTTCGCCGACGACGGGATCACCCGCCTCGCGCCGTGCCGGGGCGGGGGCCCGTGATCATCGGGATCGGGGCCGCGTCCGCCGGCGACCTGCCCCTGATGCGCCGGGCGGCCGAAGCCCTCGACCCCGGGATCCTCGTCCGCTTCTACTGCACGCCCGAGGTCGCCGAGGACGGCGGGCCGTCCTGCGCCGCCTCGCCCGACCCGGCCGCGGCCCTGGTCGCGGACCTCGTCGAGGAGCGGATCGACGCGGCCGTGCGGGGCACGCTCCCCGCGAACCGCACGCTCGCCCTCCTCAGGGCGGCGACGGGCGTCGACCGGCTCGAGCGGGTCGCGCTCCTCGAGTGCGCGGACGGCCGCCGCTTCCTCCTCGCGCCGGTCGGCGTGGACGAGGGCTGGACCGTGGCCGAGAAGGTCGCCCTGATCGGGCGCGGGCGCGAGCTCGCCCGGCTCCTCGGTCTCCCCCCCGGCGTCGGCGTCCTCTCCGGCGGCCGGCTCGGGGACCTCGGCCGCCACCCGGCCGTGGACCGCTCCATGGCCGACGCCGAGCTCGCGGCCCGGCTCGGCGACGGGGAGCACTGCGAGATCCTGATCGAGGAGGCGGTCGAGCGCTGCGGGCTGGTGATCGCCCCCGACGGGATCGCGGGCAACCTGATCTTCCGGACCCTCGCCTACCTCGGGGGCGGAAACGGGCACGGCGCGCCCGTAACCAATATTCGGGCCGTATTTATCGACACTTCGCGCGCTTCGGCCGAGTACGCCCCGGCCCTCCGGCTCGCCTCGGTAATGGCGGCCGCCCGATCGAAGCGCTAAACGGCTTCCGAATCGAAAACGGACGAGTATTTGCCGTCTGTTTCCGTCGAAGTCCAAATCTTCCCGGGATCGGGCCAAACCCGGGAAATCCCCCGCCGATACGCGATCAGGGCCCGATTCTCAGGATAAACTCGAAATATTTAAATGTCCCGTAACGGATCTCTACATTGAGGTTGAACAGCGTTATGGCTGATTTACCGATTGCTGCAGTTGTTCGTATTGCAAAGAAGAGCGGAGCGGAACGCGTCGGGTCCGACGCGGCCGCCGCGATTGTCTCGAAGGCCGAAGTCTACATCGGCAACCTGACCAAGGAGGCCAACCGCCTCGCGCAGCACGCGGGCCGGAAGACCATCAAGGAAGAGGACGTCGAGCTCGCGGCCAAGTCCGCCTAACCCTACCCGTTTTTCAGAAGCACGCCCTTCGTCGACGGGACGCTCTCGTCCCCGGGCTCCAGCGCCACGGCGCTCCGCAGCGCGACACCGACGGCCTTGAAGATCGCCTCGGCCACGTGGTGGTCGTTCCGCCCGTAGGCCCTGACGTGGAGCGTGCAGCCCCCGTGCTGGCAGACGGACTCGAGGAAGTGGCGGCACGAGCGTGACGTCCATGCCCCCGACGGACGGGCCCGAGAACGGCGCGTCGAAGACCAGGTACGCCCGGCCCCCGCAGTCGATCGCGGCCTCGGCCAGGGCCTCGTCCATGGGCACGGCCGCGAAGCCGAACCGCCGGATCCCGCGCCCCTCGCCGAGGGCCCGCTTGAGGGCCGTGCCGAGCACGATCCCGACGTCCTCGACCGTGTGGTGCGCGTCCACGGCGAGGTCGCCCGCGGCCTCGACCGTGAGGTCGAAGCGGCCGTGGCGGGCGAAGGCCGTGAGCATGTGGTCGAAGAAGGCGAGGCCCGTCCGGACGTCGGCCGCGCCCGTCCCGTCCAGGTCGAGGGAGAGCGCGACCTCGGTCTCGCTCGTGGCCCGCCGGAGCTCGGCCCGCCTCATGCGGCCGCCTCCAGGGCGCCGGCGAGCGTGATCCGGCCGGCGTACAGGGCCGAGCCGAGCACCACGCCGGCCGCGCCGAGCTCGCGGAGGACCCGGACGTCCTCGACGGTCGTGACCCCGCCCGCGACCACGACCGGGCACGGGACGGCCTCGATCAGGGCGCGGACGGGCGCGGGGTCGATCCCCTGCTGCAGCCCCTCGACCGAGACGTTCGTGTAGAGGAGCGAGCCCGCGCCCTGCTCGACGAAGACCTCGGCCCACCGGAGGTAGTTGCCGCGCGTCTCCTGCCAGCCCGCGACCGCGATCTCGCTGCCCCGCGCGTCCACGCCGGCCATGACCCGCTCGGAGCCGTACTCCGTCGAGAGCCAGCGGAGCGCGTCCGGGTTCTCGACCGCGTGCGTCCCGAGGATGACGCGGTCCACGCCCGCGTCGAGCCAGCCGGTGGCGTCCTCGAGCGACCGGATCCCGCCGCCGAGCTCGACCGCGACCCCGGTCTCGGCCACGAG
This sequence comes from uncultured Methanoregulaceae archaeon, assembly GCA_963730355.1. GTDB lineage: Archaea > Halobacteriota > Methanomicrobia > Methanomicrobiales > Methanospirillaceae > UBA288. The sequence continues at coordinate 17,936 of CAVSRL010000002.1, forward strand.
CCGGCGGACCACGTCCGCGTTCGCCCGGGCCGCACCGAACGCGCCGTCCAGGTTGATCACGTGGAGCCAGCGGGCCCCCTCGTCGATCCAGCGCCGGGCGCAGGCGAGCGGGTCGCCGTACCCGGTCGCCCGGTCGCGTTCGCCCTGCACGAGCTGGACGCACTCGCCGCCCATCACGTCGACTGCCGGAAGGACCTCCATGGCCGATCAGCGGATCATTAGCGCTATGGACATAACAAGGATCTCCTTTGCACCTGGAGAACACCGGCTCGTCGACGGCTGGGGCGGTCCACTCCTCGGAACGCATGCGGCTCGGGTGCCT
>CAVSRL010000003.1:0-118894 GCA_963730355.1 uncultured Methanoregulaceae archaeon
GGCTGACCCTGCATGCTCTTTCCAGTGCCGGGTCCGGTCCCCCTTATGACGATCTGGTCACTGGCTCGTTCAATCCACCCCGACATCGCGGATGCGTTAAACAGGGAACCCTTCTGTCTGCGGGGCTCCGCATCTCCGGACGATCTGACCCCGACGGCCCCGGATGCTCGTCGCCTCCAGTGAAGTACGGGTGTGCGCCCGGCTGCGATCTCTCTGGCAATCATCAATATCTGTACTATCAAAGAGACTGGTATGCAGGTTGAGAAGCGGCTCTCGAGCCGTGCGGCCGGGTTCACCGAATCGGTGATCCGGGAGATGACCCGGAAGGCGAACGCGACCGGGGCGATCAACCTGGCACAGGGATTTCCGGACTTCGCCGCTCCCGACGCGCTGAAGGAGGCTGCCTGCCAGGCGATCCGCGACGACTACAACCAGTACGCAATCACGTGGGGCTCTCAGAGACTCCGTCAAGCGATCGCCTCCAAGGTCGCCCTATACAACGGCATGGACTTCGACCCCGAGAACGAGGTCACGGTCGGCTGCGGCGCCACCGAGGCGATGATCGCCTCGATGCTCGCGCTCGTGGATCCTGGCGACGAGGTGATCGTGATCGAGCCTTTTTACGAGAACTACGGCCCGGATACGGCGATCGCCGGCGCGACCCCCGTCTTCGTGCGGAGCGGGACCGGGTTCGCGATCGACGAGGACGAGCTCGGAGCCGCATTCGGCCCGAAGACCAGAGCGATCGTCCTGAATACCCCCAATAATCCGACGGGCCGGGTATACACGCGCGGCGAGCTTCGGGCAATCGCCGACCTCTGTATCGATCACGATGCCTACGCTTTCGTCGACGAGATCTACGAACACATCCTGTATGACGGACACCGCCATCTCTCGCTTGGTTCCCTTCCGGGGATGGAGGACCGGACGGTCACGATCGGGTCATTCTCCAAGACCTATTCCGTGACCGGTTGGCGGGTCGGGTACGCCCTCGCCGACCGGAGACTGAGCGGGGCCATCCGGAAGGTCCACGACTTTCTCACCGTCGGCGCTCCGGCACCGCTGCAGGAGGCGTGTGCGGCAGCGCTCGAACTCCCGGACGCATACTACGACGACCTGGCGGCCCTCTACGACCGAAAACGTCGACTCCTCCACGACGGGCTGACCCGGGCAGGGTTGCCGTGCGACCCGCCGGAGGGTGCGTACTACCTCTTCTGCGACATCTCCGGATTCGATACCGACGACCTGCATTTCGCGGACTTCCTTGTCGAGCAGATCGGGATCGCGGCAGTACCGGGGAGCAGTTTCTATGCCGGTGGCGGGTCCGATCGGATCCGGTTCACCTTCTCCAAGCGGGACGAGACCCTTGCCGAGGCCTGCCGGCGGCTCGAACGCCTGAACGAGATGTGAGCCATCGGCCGATCTCCGGGCATATCCGTATCACTGGGCGGCTCGTTCAACCTCCTGGTCACTGAGGACGGTCGTCGATCTCTTCACGGGGTCGGCCGGGGAGCGAGCCAGTACAACGGGACGCAGGATCGAGGCGGGAGCAGGCCCGGCCACGATTCCGATTCCGACTACGGGGGGGCGCGACCGCTTTGCCGCAGTGCGCCGGGCGCTTCGGCTTACGGCAGGGACGACCGAACTCCGGGTCGTCTCGTCGGGGCACCGGTAGGCGGACTGGATCGCGCTCGGCGCGGGATAACAAAGAAGGGGACGATCCTTGACCCTTCCGGGGCGTCCGTTCAGGGAGTCGACGGCTCGGCGTTCTGCAGGCGGAGCCAGGTCGAGTACTCGCGCCGTAGCGTCAGGAGCTCGGTCTGGGTCAGCTCCTTGCGCCCCGAGATGTAGAGATAGTCCTCGAGCTGGTTGACTACCTCCTCCGCATCGCGGTAGTCCCGGACGTCGAGGTAGTGCGGGACCGCCTTGACGTTGATCACCTCGCCGCAGACGTGGCAGAGCTTCCAGCGCTCGAACCGGTCGGCATAGGTGAAGGTGGAGCACCCCGGGCAGCGGAGTACATGGTACATACTGCAGTTCTACCTTTTTGCTCACTCGTTTAAAAACTTTGGTTTTTGTCTCCAGCGGTAGCCGGGGTAGTGGATTGAAGAAAATGGAATCGGAGGAAGATCCTGCGGTTTCAGGCGATCGGGTGGTCGTTCCTGTCGCCGCGCCCGATCCCCTTGTAGATCCACCCGGCGCGGATGAAGGCGTCCGGGTCGACGAGATTGCGACCGTCGACGATCACCGGGTGCTCGCGCCCGCTCCTGCGCCGCACCTCTTCGGGGTCGAGGTGGCGGTATTCGTCGTGCGCCGTGAAGAGTACGACCGCGTCCGCGCCGTCGAGAACCCCGTCGAGATCGCGGGAGATCGGGACGTTGGGGTACGAAAGGACGTGGGGGTCGTGGACCCGTACTTCGGCGCCGGCGTCGACGAGCAGGTCGCGGTACGGCTCCGACGGCGGGTTCCGCGCGTCGTCCGAGTTGCCGATGAACGCCCACCCGAGGAGTGCGATCCGGGCGCCCCCGAGAGACACCCCCGAGCGGGCGAGCCCATCGTGTGTCAGCCGGGCCATGTGCGCGGGCATGAAGTCGTTGATCCGGCGGGCGACCACGTAGAGCGACATCAGGTCGTCGGGAAAGTCGAGCGCGTCCTTTCCGAGGGTGCGGACGCCTCGTTCGAGATGGTAGGTGTCCTTGGTCAGGCAATGGCCGCCGACGCCGGCGCCGGGCCAGAGGACGGCCCGGGTGATCCCCTCTCCCTTGAGGCTGTCGACGCCGGTGCGGACATCGTAGACGTTGATGCCCATCGCCTCGCAGTAAAGGGCGAGCTGATTGATGGCGGCGATCTGGAGGTCGCGGAAGGTGTTCTCCGCGGTCTTGGTCGCCTCGGCCGCGGTCGCGGTCATCGGGATGGCTCTTCCGGCAGTCAGCACGTGCTGGTAGAGTTCGACGGCCCGGGCCGTCGAGGGGGCATCGATCCCGCCCACGATCCGGTCGTGCTCGCGGATGTTCCGGATGAGCCGGCCTACCATCACCCGTTCGGGCGCGTGGGCGAGGGCGAAATCGGTCCCCGCACGAAGCCCGGAAGCCTCCTCCAGCAGCTCCCTGGCGGGGCCGACCGTCGTGCCCGGCGTGATCGTGGACTCGAGCACGACGAGCGTCCCGGGGGTCAGGTGCTCCCCGACCCGGCGGACGCCGTCGAAGAGCGGGCCGAAGTCAGGGAGCAGGTCCTTCGGGTCCGCGAACGGGGTCTGGATCGCGAGCGTGACCGCATCGCACTCGGCGACTCGCGAGAAGTCGGAGGTGCAGGCGAAGCTCCCGTTCCCGACTGCCTCGGCCAGCATAGGCTCGAGGTCGGGCTCCTCCCCCTTGAGCGGGCTCTCTCCCCGATTCAGCATCTCGATCTTGTACCCCGACGAGGGCGAATCGCGCTGGAAACCGAGTACACGCTCGATCCCCGGCGCGTGCGCGAAGAGGACGGCGGCCGGTATTCCGACATAGCCCATCCCGACCACGCCGACGGAGCGGAGCGGGCCGCGCTCCTCGAGCAGGCTTGCAAGGGGTGATGACATCGCAGAATCCATTGTTCGGATGAGACAAAAATGTGCGGTCCGCTGTGGGTCGCGTGGGGCTCCGTTCACTTTCACACCGCAATCTGAAGATTGAATAGCACCGGGCCGAAGACACTCCTCAGTACCGATGGTGGGCGTACCGCTTGGAGGGGTCGCAGCGCGGCTCAGGGAGACGATCGACGGGAACCGGGAGTACACGGTTGTTCGGAACGACAACCTCTTTCGCGCGAGCTTCGTCGATCGCCATGTCTTCTCGAGCGAGTACGGCCGCGCCAGGACCCTTCTTGCCGATCTGCTCGCGGCATACGACGGTGTCTCCGTCGACGAGGCCGTCCGGGGCGCATGGGCCGACGGGCCGCTCGGCGAGTCCTTTGTCGTCTCCTCGTCCGAGCCGGCTCCGGGCCCGGCTCCCCGCCCCGAGGCGGCTCTCAGGCTGCTGCGCCGCGACCTCCGCCTCGTCCACGGGGTCGGGCCAGCCCTGGAGTCTCGCCTCACCCGACGGGGTTACGCCGCGATCGACGATCTCATCTGGCACCGCCGGCTCGCGCCGGCCGCGCGGTGGGCGCTCGATGCCCTCGACTCCGGCGATCCGTCACGGATCGCCCGGTTCTGCGCCGATCGCCGCGGGCGCTCCCATCCCGACTTCTTCCTTGCGGCCGAGCTCCACGACGAGGCCGAGCATGTCTACTTCGACCTCGAGACCCTCGGGCTCTTCTCCCGTCCGGTGATCCTCTTTGGCATCGCGCGGCTCCGGAAGGGCCGGGTCGAGGTCGAGCAACACCTGGTCCGCGATCCCGCCCACGAACGGGGCGCACTCGCGGCCGCGCTCGCGGCGCTCAGCGACGCGGGGCTCCTGGTCAGCTTCAACGGCCGCTCCTTCGACGTCCCGTATCTCGCCGAGCGGGCTGCGTACTACGGCCTCGACCACGCCGTCCCGGCCCACCATCTGGACCTCCTGCCGATCGTCCGCAAACTCTGGCGGGAGCGGCTCCCTGACTGCCGGCTCTGCACGGTAGAGGCCGGCGTGCTCGGCCGCGAGCGGACCGACGACCTGCCATCGGCGATGGTCCCCGAGTTCTATACCGCGTACCACCGCTCGGGTAACCCGGGCCCGCTCGTCCCAATCCTCGCTCACAATCGGGATGACCTCGTTTCGATGGTCAGGCTCGTCGCCCGGCTCCGTGAGGTCTGCCATGCGGGCTGAGGGCGCTGCGGCGGCGATCGGACGGGCGGCGCCGGCCTCCTGCATCGCGCATGTCGAGCGTATACCCGGACGGCCGGCAGAGTATGCGGTCCCGCGCAGCCCCCTCCCCGCGCCGCTCGCGAACTGGCTGGCCCGTGAAGGGATCCGGCTCTATACCCATCAGGTTCGGGCGCTCGAGGCGATCCGTGAGGGCCGCGACATCGTGATGACCACGCCCACGGCGTCGGGCAAGACACTGGCCTTTACGCTTCCCGTGCTCGAAGCCCTCGCCCTCGACGGAGGAGCGACCGCACTCTACCTCTACCCTACCAAGGCGCTCGCGAACGATCAGCTCCGGGTCCTTCAGGCTGCCGAGGTCGCCTCCGGCCTCTTCGTAAACCCCGCGGTGTACGACGGCGACACGCCGGCCTCGCGCCGGCCGGGGATCCGGCAGAGGTCTCGGATCGTGCTCTCGAACCCGTACGAACTCCACCAGGTGCTCCCCTGGCACGCGAAGTGGCACCGGTTCCTCGCCGGCCTCAGGGTCGTGGTCGTGGACGAGGCCCACCGGTACCGGGGGGTTTTCGGCGCGAACATCGCCCTCCTCCTCCGGCGATTCCAGAGGGTCTGCCGTCACCACGGTGGTGACCCCGTCTTCGTTCTCTCGACTGCGACCCTCGCGAACCCTGAGGAGTTCGCCGCGACCCTGACCGGCCGGCCGGCCGTGCTGATCGACGAGAGTGGGGCCCCGCGGGGCCCCCGGGAGTTCGTGCTTTACAATCCCTCCGCAGCGGGGCAACGGTCGACGCTCACCGACGCGAAGCGGCTCTTCGTCGACTGCGTCGAGCGGGATCTCCAGACACTCTGCTTCGCTCCCTCGCGCAAGTCCGCCGAGATGATCGGATCCTGGGCTCGCGACGGCCTCGCCGACCCGGGCCTCGTCGCGACGTATCGGGCCGGTTACCTCGCGGAGGAGCGGCGGGGGATCGAACGAGGGCTGAAGGAGGGGCGGCTCCGAGGCGTCGTAACCACGAACGCACTCGAGCTCGGAATCGACGTCGGCGGGCTCGATGCAGTTGTGATCGCCGGGTATCCTGGATCAGTCTCCGCGACATGGCAGCAGGCCGGGCGGGCCGGCCGGACGGGCGGACCATCCCTCGCGGTCCTGGTGGCGAACGAAGGACCGCTCGATCAGTACTACATGCGCCATCCCGCCGCGTTCTTCGACCGCCCCCACGAGCACGCCTGCCTCGACCCTTCCAACCCGACGGTTCTTGCCGGCCACCTCCTCTGCGCGGCGGCCGAGCTCCCCCTCACCGACGCGGACCACGCCCTCTTCGGCGACGGGCTTGCGCCCCTCCTCGGCCCGCTCCGCGATCACCACCTCCTCCGCGCCGCGCCATACGGCCACGTCTACTGCGGGCCGGGCCGGGCCGTGGACGCGGTCGACCTCGCCGGCGGTGCCGACGACCGGTTCACCGTGGTCGCCGACGGCCACCTCCTCGAGACCCTCGACCGGGACCACGCCTACCGCGAAGCGCACCCGGGCGCGGTCCTGCTCCACCAGGCCGAGACCTACCGAGTCACGGATATGGACCTTGCGGCTCGCGAATGCACGGCCGAACTGGTCGATGTCGACTACCAGACCGCCCCCCTCTTCTCGACCGTGATCGCGCCGGGCGCGTCCGACGGAGAGCACCGTCATGGCGTCCTCGCCGTACGGACGGGCGAGGTGACGGTCGTGCAGGAGTTCGGCGGGTACCGGGTCCGGCGATACGGCGAGACGCTTGCGGTCCTGCCTCTCGAGCTGCCCCCCCTCTCGTTCGAGACGACTGGGTGCTGGTGGACCTTCCCCCCCGGCCTTCCGAGTGCGCTCGCGGCCGCCGGTCTCGACCCCGCCGGCTCTCTCCACGGGGCCGAGCATGCCCTGATCGCATGCCTCCCCATTCACCTTCTCTGCGATCGCGCCGACCTCGGAGGCTTCTCCACGGTCCGGTTCTCGTCTGCGGGAGAGGACGGCGACGGCTGTCCCGCGATCTGCGTCTACGACGGCGCCACCGGCGGCGCGGGGCTGGCCCGGGCGGCGGCCGCGCTCCTGCCCGCATTCGCCGCGACTGCGCGGGCGCTGGTCGCAGACTGTCCCTGCGAGGACGGCTGCCCCTCCTGCATCTACTCGCCCAAGTGTGGCAACGACAACCAGCCCCTTGACAAGGCGGGCGCGGTGGCCGTCCTGGACGAGCTGCTCCGGCTGACAACAACCCCATAAGTCGGGACCGCCTATGCTACCGGGATGACCGAGGTCTCCCCCGCGATGGCCGCGTACCTTGACGCGCTCCAGGTCCAGCTGGCTGAAGCGATGGCGATCGCGGAGGAGGCCCGGCGTGCGGGGATCGATCCGACCATGCGGGTCGAGATCCCGGTCGCGAACGACCTCGCGGACCGGGTCGAAGCCCTTCTCGGGATCACGGGGGTCGCCGCCCGCATCCGCGAGCTCGAGACCGAGATGTCCCGCGAGGAGGCCGCACTCCGGATCGGCGACGACTTCGTCCAGCGCCGCTTCGGCGAGACCAACCGCGAGCAGATCCTGGATCACGCGATCCGGACCGCCATGGCGCTTCTGACCGAGGGCGTGGTCGCGGCCCCCACCGAGGGGATCGGGAAGGTCGGACTCGGCCGGAACGACGACGGCAGCGACTATCTGAAGGTCTATTACGCAGGCCCGATCCGGTCGGCCGGCGGCACGGCGCAGGCCCTCTCGGTCCTGGTCGGCGACTACGTCCGGCAGGCGCTGGGAATCGGCCGCTACCTCCCCCGCCCCGAGGAGGTCGAGCGCTACGTCGAGGAGATCCGGCAGTACAACTCGATCATGAGCCTTCAGTACCTGCCGAGCGAGAAGGAGATCCGGATGATCGTCGAGAACTGTCCGGTCTGCATCGACGGGGAGGCGACCGAACAGGCCGAGGTCTCGGGATACCGGAACCTCGAGCGGGTCGAGACGAACACGGTCCGGGGGGGGATGGCCCTCGTGATCGCCGAGGGGCTCGCCCTGAAGGCGCCGAAGGTCCAGAAGAACGTCCGGAAGATGAAGATGGCCGGATGGGAATGGCTCGACGTCCTGATCGGCGGGGCCGCAAAATCCGACGAGGACGACCTCGGGGTGAAGCCGAAGGACAAGTACCTGCGCGACCTGATCGCGGGCAGGCCGGTCTTCTCCCACCCGATGCGGACTGGCGGCTTCCGCCTGCGGTACGGCCGGTCGCGGAACACGGGCTTCGCTGCCGCGGGGCTGAACCCGGCAACCATGCACCTGCTCGGGGAGTTCCTCGCCGTCGGAACGCAGATGAAGGTCGAGCGCCCGGGCAAGGCGGCCGGGATCGTGCCGGTGGACACCATCGAGGGGCCGACGGTCGTGCTCCGGAACGGGGACGTGCTCCGTATCGACGACCTCGACGAGGCGCGGCGGAGCGGCCCCGAGGTCGACCGGATCCTGGACGTCGGCGAGATTCTCATCTCGTTCGGGGAGTTCCTCGAGAACAACCATGTTCTCGTTCCAGCCGGTTACTGTGACGAGTGGTGGCGGCTCGAGCACGAGGCCGCGCCGCCCGTTGACGAGGTCGAGGCGATCGGGTACGCGCTCTCCGGCGGATACCTCCATCCCGCCTTCCAGCCCTTCTTCGACGACCTGCCGCCCGCTGCGATCGACGCCCTCGCCGGGCTCGTCGAGCGGAGCGGGCGGATCGAGGACGGCGCCCTCCGGATGCCGAACGAGCCGGACCCGAAACGCTGGCTCGAGGAGGCCCTGGTTCCCCACCGCGTCCGGAACGGGGAGCTCGTGGTCGACAGCCATCTCGTCCTGCTCGCTGCGCTCGGTCTCGACCTCGCACTCCACCGCTGCCCTGCGTGGGACGATGCGCCGCGCACCAACTCTCTCGAGCCTCGTCCGGCACCTCTCGGGCATGGGCATGCGCGGAAAGGCAGGAACCCGGATCGGCGGGCGCATGGGACGACCGGGCAAATCCAAGCCCCGCGAGATGAAGCCGCCGCCGCATGCGCTCTTTCCCGTCGGTGAGGCCGGCGGCTCTCGCCGCTCGCTTCAGGAGGCGTCGTCCTACGCAGCCCGCGCGAATATGGACGGGGGCGTGGTCGCGGCCGAGGTCGGCGAACGGCGCTGCCCGGTCTGCGGCACGGTCACGTTCCGCAACCGCTGTACCTGCGGCGCGCACACTCACCCCGTCTTCCGATGCCCGCGCTGCAGCCGACTCGTCGAAGCCGACCGCTGCCCCGCCTGCGACGCGGGCACGACCTGCTCGCAGAAGGTCGAGATCAACGTCCGCGACGAGTTCGCGGACGCGATGGAGCGGTGCGGCGTCCGTGCCGGCCAGGTCACGCTCGTCAAGGGGGTCAAGGGCATGATCTCGCGCGAGAGGGCCGTCGAGGACCTCGCGAAGGGCGTGCTCCGGGCGAAGGCCGGCCTCTACGTCTTCAAGGACGGGACCGTTCGGTACGACATGATCGACCTGCCGGTCACACATGTCCGGCCGGCAGAGCTCGGGGTCGAGCCGGCGCGGCTCGTCGAGCTCGGGTATACGGCCGACATCGACGGCCGGCCGCTCGAGGAAGCGAGCCAGGTGGTCGAGCTCCGGCCCCAGGACATCCTCGTCTCGGAGAAGTGCGGCGACTGGCTGGTTCGCGTGGCCGGGTTCGTGGACGACGAACTCGAACGGCTCTACGGCCTCCCACCGTATTACCGGGCAACGTCCCCGGCCGACATCATCGGCCGGCTCCTGATCGGTCTTGCGCCGCACACCTCGGCCGGCGTCCTCTGCCGCCTCGTCGGATACACGAAGGCGAACGTCGGGTACGCTCATCCGTTCTTCCACGCGGCCAAGCGCCGGAACTGCTTCCACGGCGAGACCGAGATCGAGGTCTGGGACTACCGGACGGCATGGCGCCGCCTTCCGATCCGCGAGTTCGTGCTCGAGCAGTTCGACCTCTCCCGCGCCGACCTCGACCACGCGGGCACCTTCTGGTCCGACCCTGTGCGGCCGTTCGCGACGAGGGCTGTCGACGCGACGGGCCGGCCCCATGTCCGCCGGGTGACGGCCGTCTCGGTCCATCGTGCACCGCCGGCCCTGCTCCGGGTCGAGACGGCGCAGGGACGCATCCTCGCGGTCACGCCCGACCACGCGATGCTCGTCCTCGAGGAGGATCGAGTGCGCCGGGTCCGCGCAGTCGAACTCCGGGCCGGAGACCCGCTCCCTGTCGCAGTCGGGTCCGCGGTCCTCGCAGACCGAATCTCGCGGATCGACGAGGTGCCCTGTCCCGACGACCGCGTCTACTGCCTGACCGTCGCCGAGGATCACTCGGTCCTCGCGAACGGCGTCTTCACGGGCCAGTGCGACGGGGACGAGGACTGCGTGATGCTCCTCCTCGACGGCCTCCTGAACTTCTCGCGACGGTTCCTGCCCGAGAACCGGGGCGGGACCATGGACGCGCCGCTCGTGCTGACCACCCGGCTCGACCCCAAGGAGATCGACAAGGAGTCATTGAACGTCGATGTCGGCGACGGGTACCCTCTCGAGCTCTACCTCGCGGCCCTCGAGTGCGCCCACCCGCGTGACGTGGACTCCCTGATCGATCGTGTCGAGCACCGGCTCGGCACGCCCGGACAGGTCGAGGGCTTCCGGTTCACGCACGATACCTCGGACATCTCCAAGGGTCCGCTCGAATCGACCTACACCACGCTCGAGACCATGGCCGAGAAGCTCGAGGCCGAGCTCGCACTGGCCATCCGGATCCGGGCCGTCGACGCCGACGACGTGGCCGAGCGGGTGCTGAACACCCACTTCATCCGCGACCTGATGGGCAATCTCTCGGCCTTTTCGAAGCAGAAGTTCCGGTGCACGCGCTGCTCGGCGAAGTATCGGCGCATGCCTCTCGGGGGCAAATGCAGCGGGTGCGGCCAGGCTGTCATCCAGACCGTGCACGAGTCCTCGGTCAAGAAATATCTCGAGATGTCGCGGCGGATGTGCGTGGATTACGGCGTGACCGAGTACACACGCCAGCGGATCGAGGTGCTTGACCTCAACATCGAATCGACCTTCGGCCGGCCGAAGGTCGAGCAGCTCGGACTCGCCGACTTTCTCTGAGTCCATCGCCGCATATATATCGCTGCGGGCTCCACGCTGATCCGCGCGGGGGTAGCCAAGCGGCCAACGGCGGACGCCTCAAGAGCGTCTCTCGAAGGAGTACAGGGGTTCGAATCCCTTCCCCCGCATCGAAAAACCGGGGCAGTCGGGTCGGTTGCCGGTTGAGGAAGCGAAAAGCGCCGGAAGGAGAGGAGCCCGAGCCGTCGTACAGCCAGCCCGGGCGTAGTGGTTTGCGTCCCGGTACCGTATCACCGCTTGTGTGAGCTCGAACCGGAGTCCGAGTGCGATTCCGACTTCTTCCGGGTGTCGGATGACGTCTTCGAAGCCGTGTCGCTTTTGGCAGGGGTGCTCCCCGTCTCCGAGCGCGAGGCGCTCTTCTTCGTGTCTTTGTCTTTGTTCGGCATTGAATTCACCAGGCCACAAGAGAATTTAATGAGATATATACTTTCCCGGAAACCACGCCGACCGCCCGTCCCCCGTGGTCATCTCATAGGGTGACTGTCCCCCTGCAGGACGCCACCGGAAGATACCGTATCTAGTGTTGAGCCGTTCGAGCCCGTATCTCGATCCGGCTCACCTTCGGAGATCGATGCCAGTCGATCACCTGTCCCCTATAGAAGGCGGCGGCCCCTCCACGCCGCAGTCACGGCCGGAGGCGCAGGAGTCTCGGTGCCGGGCGACGATCTAGATCGTATTGAAGAGCGAGACCACGTCCGCAAAGTCCATGCGTCCGTTGTGGTTGAAGTCGAACCGGACCACCGGTTCGTTTGCCGCGATCCAGTTGAGATTGTTGAAGACGGAGACCACGTCCGCGAAGTCGCGCCGCTGGTTGCCGTTCACGTCCTCGAAGGCGCCGTCGAAGTCCGGGTCCGTCGGCGGCAGTGCGGCATCCAGGAACCGTGATCGGCAGCTCCGGGACCGAGGAGCGTCTCCATGGCGAATCCCGTCCGTGTCGCCGTGATCCGGACCGTCCCGCTCGCAGCAGTCGAGTAACACGTCGGCACCGCTGTCCTGCAGCCGTTTCACGACGCTGGCTCGGTACGTCGATGCGAGTGGACCCGGCCGGACGTGATCACGGCGATCGAAGGGTCGACGGCCGAGACGAAGGACGCCCCCGAACTGCTGCTGCTCCCGTGGTGTCCGACCTTGAGAAACCGGGCCGTGACCGGACGGCTCGATGCGCGAGCATCCACCCCTCGGCCGTGGTTCCGGTGTCGCCGGCGAGCAGGAACGACTGCATGCCGAAGACGAGGCGGAGCGCGATCGAGGCCTCGTTCGCATCGGTGCCGGGGTTCGCCGGAGGATTCAGCACGGTCACGGTGACGTTGGCCGGGTCGAGGGCGATGGTATCTCCCGCGGTCACTGACGGAATGGAATATCGTGAGTCGACGAGGTATGCGTTGAGTTCCCTGGCCCACTGGGTATCCGTCGGCATGCTGTTGTTCACGTACTCGCCGACGGTCACCTGCGGCAGGACGTGGACCATGCCGCCGATATGGTCCTCGTGGTTGTGGGTTCCGACAGCGTACGCGAGCCGGGTAATCCCTTCATCCGCGAGGCAGGCCGAGACCACCGATGCGTTCCAGGGCTCGGCGGCGTCGACCAGCATCGACGCTCCGTTCGGCGCCTGTACCAGGATCGCGTCCGCCTGCCCGACGTCGAGAAAGGTGACGGTAAGCGTATCGGGTTCATAGGCGGTCGAAAGGCCGACGACACAGAGGGCGAGAAGCAGGACGAGGGGGAGACGCCGCATTGGGTACCAACTGAATTGTGATAGCCGGATGAAGATGAAAAGAGTTTCGCCGATCTGTCCGCAGAAGGAATTGCCTATCCCCCATCGCTGGGGATCCTTCCCCCCAACCCTTCGCAGCGGCATCCGTCGTGAACTACCCGGCTTCCCGGCGCAACGGCTTCGCAATCCCTGTACAGGGTCGGAGATCTGCCGGGTTCAGGTCAACCTTCGCGGTCGACAACCTGTCCTCTGCATCAAACGCGACGAAGGTCATGATCGTCGATGAACGTCTCTTGCGGGTGCGGCGCTGAACAGTTCATTGTCGTCGTCACGCCGTGACACCCGCTGTTGAGGCCACGAGCCCGCGAGGACCGGGTCAGGCGAAACATATCGATGTAGGGGGGTTCGGCGGCAAATTTCTCCCTCGGCCAGATGAGATCCATCAATCGGGCAGGGAAATCCGGGCAACTGCAGGATGCCGTGAATGATAACCCCGCCCTTGATGTTCCGAGCCTTTTCGGGTCCTGGTAATCGCGCGTCCTGGTTGGAACAGGGAGCGGCTCTCTTAGAGGTCGATGTGGCAGTTGACCCACTCGCCGTCGTATCGGGGCCCGAAACGGTCATAGAACCGGCGCGCGTCATCGTTCCAGTCGAGCATCTGCCAGGTCATCCCGGCGTATTCCCGCGCCCGGGCCTCGACCAGCGCAGCTGCGAAGAGCCGTTGCCCGATCCCCTCCCCGCGACGCGATTCGGTCACGACGATGTCCTCGAGATAGAGCCGGCAGCCGGTCCAGGTCGAGAACCGAATATACCAGAGCGCGAAGCCGACAACAGTACCATCGTCATCGGCCACGATCGCCTGCCAGACCGGGCGGGGACCGAAACCGGCCTCCTCGAAGTGCGTGGGCGAGACGGTCACCGCGTCCGGCGCCCGTTCGAACGCCGCGAGCTCGCGGACGAGCTCGAGCAGGCGGGGGCAGTCCTCGAGGCGGGCGGGGCGGATCGTGGAGTCGCTCATCACGATCAGGTTTGTCTTCCGGTCGGTTAAGGGGGCGCCGGTGCCCGCGCCAACGTCACCCGAGCCTGAAGCCGTGGCCGGAGAAGAGCGCGACCAGCCTGTCGCCCTGACGGACCTCGACCCGGTAGAGCGAGCCCGCCACCGTCCCGGAGACGCGGCGCGCAGTGGCCGTGAGCGGTCCGTCCGCTGGGGAGAGATAGTCTGATCTCCGCGGCGAGTGCCACCTCGTGGCCCGATAGGTTTGCCGCGCAGCCGAAGGCGTGGTCGGCGAGCGCGAAGATCGCGCCGCCATGCACCGCGCCGCTCCGGTTGAGGGTTCCCTCGCCGTCCATTGCGACCGTGACCGCACCGTTCTCGACAGCGATCACCCGCAGCCCGAGGGTCCGGGCGAATCCGCAGTCGTCGAACGAGGCCACGATCCTCGCCGTCTCGGCGTCCATCAGCCGCACCCTCGCGCTCGTCGAACGCCGTTAGGCGATCGAGACCTTCCAAGGCCCGGTCGCGGTGACGTTCAATTGGTATGAGTCGCTACTTTCCGGTACATCGATCGTCTTCGACCCGGATCCAGGGCCGTTGAAGGAGGCAATCGAATTGAGTGCAACTCCCGCAGGGTCAATCAGCGTGACGAAGAAGTTACCCGTACCCGTGGTCGTGCTGTCGAAGACTGCCGGTCCCTCGTTCAACGTTATCTGATCGACTGCGAAGGACCCGTTGCCTCCCTCCCAGCTCTGACGCACCTGCGTCGGCATCGGCGCGGTCGTCGCCACCTCGGTCGTCACAGTGGTCAGGGTCTCGACCGTGGTCGGCGCGACCGTCGGGACGTCAGTCGTGTTGTTCGCGATCGGGACCGCCGATGTCACCGTCACGGGCGCGAGGGTCGGCGCCACAGTCGGGCTGGAGACGTACGAGATCGCGACGACCCATGGCCCGGCGCCGAACGGCCAGACCTCGAGCCTGTACGTTCCCCGCGACCGGGACCTGGATCGTGGTGTTAGAGGGTTGCGGTCCCCCGGTGGCGATCCCGATCGCGCTGCCCGCCGCGTCCCGGAGCTGGACCATGGTGAGCACCCCCGCGTTGACCTGAACATAGATCGCCCCGGCGTTGAGCGAGAACGGCTCTGTCACGTAAGTGCCCTCGCCGGACCATGCGAGGGCGCCGAGCGGCCCGGATGCGCTGGTCGGAACGGGCGACGGGAGCGTGGGAGTCGCCGGGAGGGTCGGCGTCCGGAGCTGGCTGCCCGGGTCCCCCCCGGCGTTCTGGATGTAACGATCGAGGGTCTTGACGACCGCCACGGTCTCGTTCACGTGCGGAGTCACGTTCCCCGATACATTCGCAGCCCCCGACGCGTTCGCAGCCCCGGGGACCGCGCTCCGGCCAGCCGCCGCGGGAGTGGGGGCCGACGTGTTCCGGATCACGACCGCCGTCACCGTCGGAGACGGGAGGGCGCCGACGTTGACCGCCTGTGCGGACGCGCCCGTGGCGCCGCTATCCCCCTGGCCCGCAAGGACGATGCCGGCGAGGAGCAGGACGAATACGACGGCCAGCGCTCCGACGAGGTACCGGTTCGAGAGGAGGCGCCGCATGCGGGCGACCGGCGACATCTCAGAGATCGGGTCGCCGCACTGCGGGCAGTACCTGTGTGTCCGGCGACGGCAGACTCGCGCCGCAGTGCGGGCAGACGGCGGCCGCTGCCGCCTCGGCGGGTGTCACAGCGGGCGCCGCGGCCTGCGATACGGGCGCCTCCGGAGTAGCAGCAGCGGTAGCAGCGGCCGGCGCGGCAGCAGCGACAGGAGCCGGCGCAACCGTCACGGGAGTCGTTGGATGCACATAGCCTCCGCGCGGCCCCGCGTCAGCTCCGCATATTCACCTTGCAGTGGGGGCAGAGCGACCACTCGGGACGTACCTCGGTACCGCAGTTAGGACAGTCGGCCACGGTTGGACCTCCTTATGAACACTATAGCACGAACGAAGAATAAAAGCTCTGATTTGTTATCGGCAAACCCGAGGTAGATCGAACCGGATCGATAGGTTCCGCGAAGCTCCGCTGACAGGAGTTCCGGTTTGAAGGCCGGACGCGTGCGCGGCGGCCTTGAGAAACGGTGGGCCGGGGCAGGTTTCGCCCCGGTGTTCGAGCGCTATCGGACCTACTCGAGGGCCTTCGCCATGGGCTCGGGCATCGCCTGCTTGACCTCAGGCGGGATGTGCTGCATGATCCAGGTCCGGTTCATCATGAGTTCGGTACACGAGCAATGCAAAGACGATCAGGCCGACGATGGCTACGATGAGCCCCATGGACGAGTCGCTCCGGTGGTGATGCATCATTCCCATAGGCGTTCCTAGAGAGCGTTTCGGTATAAAATGGTTTGCATGATTTCAGCGCCCGGGCGACCGCAGTCCTCGGGCCATTCTCGGTACGGTGCCCGGGCGGGGGCTGGCCGGGTGCAGGGGCAGGGGCAGATGCTGGCCGAACCAGGTCCGGCGGGTCAGGAGCATGGAGAGCGTGACCGCCGCGAGGACGACGCCGATCGCCACGGCGATCAGGTCCGTTCGATTCTCCAGGGAGATCATGCCCGCCCGGTGGCACGCGGGAGTGAAATACTTTCCTCTCGACATCCGACCGGTATCGGAACGGTTTTGGGGGCACAGGCCAACCTTCTGACCGCGATGAGATCCCGATTGCTCCCGGCCGTCCTCTCCGGCCTCGTCCTGCTCGCCCTGCTTCCGGTCGCGGCGAGTGCGGACACCGGTGCGGACCGCCAGCTCGACCAGGTGACGGACCTGATGCGCGTGGGTCAGATGGACGAGGCCCTGGCGAACCTCACGGCCATGCAGCAGGCGAACCCCGGCAACCTCCGGGCCTGGATGATCAAAGGCCTGATCCTCGGGTACGTGGGCATGACCGACGAAGGCCGTGCCGAGGCCGACAAGCGGCTCGCGGCCTCCCCCGCGGACGGCGGCGGTCTCGCCCTCGCCATCGGTCTCGCCGTCGCCAACGGCGACGATGCGGCCGCGAAGGATGCGTCCGCTCGTCTTGTTGCCGCCTACCCCGAGTCAGCCGATGCCTGGGACATCCGTGGAGGTGTCCTCTCCCTGCAGAGCGATGATACCGCCGCACGCGAGTCGCAGACGGCCTTCGATCGCGCGCTGGCCATCGACCCGAAGCACGTCGACGCCCTGATCAACCGGGGAGAGCAGGCGGCACCGACCGATCCCGACGTAGCCGAACGGTTCCTCCGCCGTGCGGTCGAGGCTCAACCCGCGTCGACAGACGCGAACGACGCGTGGACCGCCTTCCTCGTCGGCCAGAATCGGACGGCCGATGCGCTCGCGGCCTACGACGCCTGGCTCGGGAAGCAGCCCGCGAGCCCGATCGCCATGATGGGTAAAGCGACCGTCCTCGCCGACGGAGGCCGGTACGACGAGGCGCTCTGGCTCGTCGAGAACGTGGTCCGCGACGACTCCGGGTACCGGGACGGGCTCTACCTCGAGGGCGAACTCCTCCTCGCGCTGGGCCGGCCCGCGGAGGTCGTCGACGCGATGAACGACCTGCTCGCGCAGTACCCCGGAGACGAGGATGCCGAGGCCCTCCGCAGCGAGGCCGCGGCCGCAGTCCAGGCCGCAGCCGCAGGCGGGAACGCGACGCGCGCGCCGACCACGCCCACGGCCAAGTCCCCGGCGTCCGCGTTCGCCGCACTCCTTGCCGTCGCAGTCCTCGGGGCGGTCGCCCTCAGGCGCCGGTAGGCGGGCGCACAATTTTTTTACCCGGCGCTGAGATCATCACCATGAAAGCCGGGCATGAACGGCCGTACGTTATCTGCTACCTCGCGGTCAGCCTGGACGGGCGGCTCGACGGGTTCGAGCCGGACCTCGAACGATACTACGGAATCGCGGCGCGGTTCGAGGCCGACGCGATCCTCTCTGGCTCGGAGACCGCAATCGTCGCGATCGAGAAGTACGGCGTCGTCGAGAACGCGTACGACGATGGGCCCGCGGCTCTTCGTGCCGGCCCGGACGATCCGCGACCGCTCCTCGCCATCGTGGACGGGCGCGGGCGCGTCCGTCGGTGGTCGGTCTTCCAGCAGGCTCCGTACTGGGGGCAGTGGGTTGCACTCATTGCAGCAAACGTCTCCGGTGCGCACCGGGACTATCTCTCCTCGCGAAACGTCGAGGTTTTGGAGTGCGGAGACGGGCGCGTCGACCTCGACCTCGCGCTTCGACATCTTGCCGAAGACTACGGCGTCCGTCGGATCCGCGTCGACTCGGGCGGACGGTTGAATGGCGCGCTCCTTCGAGCAGGGCTCGTGGACGAGGTTCACATGCTTGTCTGCCCGTGTCTCTCGGGTGGCACCAGCCCTCGCTCGCCGTTCGTTGCCGACGACCTCGCACCCGGCGCTTTTGGCACGAAGCTCGAGCGCACGGCCGTCGAGCCGTTTGAGGACGGAGCCGTTCTCCTCTCCTATCGCGTCGCCCGATAACCGGGGCGGGGCACCCTCAATTCCGACCCGTTGTAGTCGGCCGTCGTGGTAGTGGCCGATGAATGCCAGCCGCCGGTGCTCCGGGGCGGCGCGCGGTATGTGGAGAGTAGCCGACCTCGGGTGCTCTGGCAGGCCGGGCAGAACGGACCGCGGGCACCGCATCGGGCGAGGGCGTCGCATTGGCGGCGGATCACGGCGAGGACCTCGTCACGGTCCCGGCAGAAGGATCGGATTGACCGGATCGTCAGGGCAGCACCCCTGGCGATGCTTGGACCCCGACCAGGGTTCTGGCCTGGGCGAAGCAGTACTTCGCCTCGTCGTCCTGCCCGAGCCGGGCGAGGGCGAGTCCCTTGTTGTGCCAGGCCGCCGCGTCACGGGGGTCGATATCGAGGACCCGGGCGAACGCCTCGACGGCCTCGCGCAGCCGCTCGAGCCGGGCGAGACAGGTCCCGCGGTTCAGGAGCACCACGGGGACGCCTTCGTTGATGGCGAGTACGCGGTCGTAGTAGTCGAGGGCCTCGCCGAACCGGCCCTGGTCGGCGAGCGCGACCCCGATGTTGTAGAGCGCCTTCGCGTACCGCGGCTCCATCGCAACCACCGCCTCGAAGCAGACGATCGCATCGTCGAGCCGGCCCTGTCCGTACCGGACGGTGCCGAGGATGAACCGCGCCTCCGCGTGGTCCGGCGCGAGCCGGAGCGCCTGCTCGAGGGAGAGCGCCGCCTGTTCGAACTCGCTGAACCGGTAGAGGA
This sequence comes from uncultured Methanoregulaceae archaeon, assembly GCA_963730355.1. Taxonomy (GTDB): domain Archaea; phylum Halobacteriota; class Methanomicrobia; order Methanomicrobiales; family Methanospirillaceae; genus UBA288. The sequence goes on from CAVSRL010000003.1 coordinate 18,883, forward strand.
TGAAACCCTGGATGAACCAGGCATCGACGTCGAGCGGCGCGGCGCCGATCGCCGCGGAGCAGCAGTCGAGCGCCTCGGGAAAGCGGCCCATCCGGTCCAGGGCAGCGGCCCGGATCAGGAGCAGGGCCGGGTCTTCCGTCTCGCCGGTCAACTCGAGCACCTCCGTGTACCGGCCGAGCGCTGCCGCCCGGGCTGCGTCGGCGGTCATCGGAGCACCAGCACCTCGACCTCGCCCGGGGCCGTGTCGAGGATCGCGGCCGTCGGGTTCTCGGCGAGGATGCCCGAGGCCGTGCCCGGGTTGACCACGAGCGTCCGGCCGTGCCGCTCGGTCCCGGCCCGGTGCGAGTGGCCGCGGACGACATAGTCGAAGCCCTGCGAGGCCACGAGCGCGTCGAGGAGCTCGTGCTGGTGCCCGTGGAGGAGGGCGATCACGGATCCATCGACCTCGATCCGCGCGAAGTCCCCCCGCAGGTCAAGGTGGTCGTGCTCGGCGAAGCGTTCGGCAAGGAGCGCACGGTCGCCGTCGTTGTTCCCGAGGACCCCGACGAGCGGGGCCGAGAGCGCCGCGAGCCAGGGAACCACGAACGGCGAGACGTAGTCGCCCGCGTGGAGCACGAGGTCGATATCCAGGCGGTTGAAGCGTTCGACGGCAATCTCTACCCGCCGTTGCCTGTCGTGGGTGTCCGAGATGATCCCTATCCGCATGACGGATCGGGATTGGCACGGGTCCGAGATATGGGTTTCCTCAGGACGGACGGGGCGCGGTCGCGTTCGGGGGCCCCTCGATCGCCGGGAGGTCGACGTGTCCGATCCGTTCGAGCCGGTACGACTCGAAGGTCGACCGGTCCCGGGCCAGGCGCATGACGAAATCGCCGGACGGGTAGACATATGCCCAGCCCCCGGCCGCGGGCTGCACGAGGGTGTAGACGTATTCGCCCGGCACCGATCGATACTCGATGATCGCGATCGCGGCGCCGGCGGGCGTGCCGTTCGGATCGTCGAAGCCCGCTCCTGCCAGGTCACCCTGGAGCAGGTCCCCAGGGGCGTGCCGCGCCTCGGCCGGCGTTGGTGTCGGCGCCGCAGATGGCGGCGAGCCGAGACAGCCGGCGGCGAGAACGGCGAGAACCAGGGTAAGGGCGACGAGCGCAAGACGCATACATTCCGGGTCCTGAGGCCATCCCTTATGAACGGTTCCCGTCCCCTGACGCAGGTGAGGCATCGGCCCCTCATCTTCCTGTGGCGCGCATGAGAGAGGTGTCGCCTTGGCCGTCGAACGGATTCAGATCGGAATCTCAACCAGCGTGACCCGGCTCTCGCAGAGGGCTCTCCGCCTCAACGATGAGCACAGGCTGCTTGTACCGGCCGGCACGGAGTGCGGAACCTCGAGCTCAGGTGGACGGGGCTGTCCACGAACTTTACCTGAACGAACCGGGAACGGTCAGCGGGCAGGAGCTGATGACCGAGGTCCAGTACCCGGTCGCCTAGACCTCGCGGATCCCGGTCTGGGTGATCTCGTACTCGAACCGCGCTCCCTCGGGCCGCGAGCGGTGCTTAGCCAGCACTGCCCGCCGCCGCCCGTTGAGTTTCTCGAGCCGGACGATCGCCTTCGAGATGTGCTCGAGCGCGGTCCCCCCGAGCCCGACCACGCGGTTCTTGCCCGGGTCCATGTAGACCTGGTTCGTGACCAGCACGGGCAGATCGTGCCGCCGGGCGAGCCCGAGCAGGTGGAGCATCTGGCGCGTCAGGAGGCGCAGAGCCTCGTTGTCGTCCAGGTCCTCCTGGCGATAGAGCGCGGTCGCCGAGTCGACCACGACAAGGGCCGCCGGCTTGGACCGGAGGATCGCCTCGGCGTTCGCGATCATCACCCCCTGCTCGGCGAGGTCGAGGGGCTCGTACAGGAAGAGTTTCTCCACGAGGGTCGTGGCCTCGTCGCCGGCAATCTGCCGGAACCGCTCGGCCGAGAAGCCCTCGGTATCGATGTAGACCACGGATTTCCCGGTCCTGAGCGCCTGGGCCGTCGCGAGCACGGCGATCGTGGACTTCCCCGTGGCCGCCTCGCCGTAGAGCTGCGTGATCACCCGGTGCTCGTACCCGCCGCCGAGCAGCCGGTCGAGGGCCTCGCTCCCGCTCGAGAGCCGGTCAGTGCTCATCCGTCCTCTCTCCCGCGGCCGTACGGCCGGCGGCGTCCACCACCGCTCGGGCGACCTCCCGCAGCGGCAGGCCGAGCTCGCGAGCCCACGTCTGCACCTGCTCGAATTCGGGTTTGCAGGTATATACCTTGCCGTCGAGCCAGCCCCGCTTCACCTCGATGGTCCGTGTCTCGGAGCCGATGGTGACCTCGACCGGCTCGACTGTCCGCTCCGCCACGAGCCGGTGGACGTACGGAGCCGAGCGGACGCCGAGCGTCCCGAGCCTCTGTGGCGAGGACGCGGGCGAGGGCGGGGCCGTCCCCTGGCAGGCAGACAACGCGGACCAGGTAGCCCATTCGGCCCTTCTTCATGAGGGCCGGGAGCGCCTGAGCGTCCCGGGCGCCCTCCTCCATGAGCCGCGCAAGCGCATGCGAGAGCACCTCGCCCGTCACGTCGTCCACGTTCGTCTCGAGCACCTCGACGTAGTCCTCGTGCGGGAGCTCCGTCTCGACCACGAGGGCCCGGAGCACGTTCGGCCGGCCCGGCGGGTCGCGCGATCCGGCTCCGTACCCGGCGGCCGCGATGCGGAACGGCCCGAGCGCCCGCCAGGAGAGCGTCCGGATCTCGGCGAGCAGGGCCGCGCCGGTCGGCGTCACGAGCTCGCCGTCGGCCTCAGGCTCGAGCCGCACCTCGATCTCAGCGCCCGCGAGGAGCGCGACCGTCGCCGGCGCGGGGAGCGGATAGGTCCCGTGGGCGCCCGTGATTGCTCCCGGCCCGAGCGGGACGGGCATGACCGCGACGCCCTCGACGCCGAGCGAGAGGAGGGCCGTCGCGGCTCCGAGCACGTCCGCGATCGCGTCGTCGGCGCCGACCTCGTGGAAGTGGACGTGGTCGTCGCCGTGTATCGAGACCTCGGCCGCGTGGAGACGGCGAAAGACCCGGACGGCGAGGGCGATCGCGGCCGCCGACGCATCGGCGGCGGCCACGCGGGCCAGGACATCGTCGAGGGACCGTGCTGCGTGACCCGCGTGCGTTCTGACGCGGACTGCGCGGATGCCGGCGCGGTCCGCGAACCCGAACTCCGGCTCGGCCACGACCGAGGCCATCGCGCGGCGCACCGCGTCCCGATCGGCGCCGGCCGCCAGCATTCCGCCGACGAGCATATCGCCTGCCACGCCCGCGACCGGGTCGATCACTAGGAGGCGCATTCACCAGTACTTATAAATGAACACATAAAAGATGTAAGGTGCATATGCCGGAAATCTATCTCAAGGTGGACAGCGCTTACCCCGAAGACCAGGGGGGGGGCAAGGCCCGGCTCGACCCCGAGACGATGCTCCAGCTCCGGGTCTCTCCCGGCGACATCGTCCTGATCGAGGGCAGGCGCCGCACCGTGGCCAAGGTCTGGCGCGCCCTGGTTACGGACTGGAACCAGGGGAAGATCCGGATCGACAACATCACGCGCGCGAACGCGGGGGTCTCGATCGGAGACAGGATCCGCGTCGCGAAGCTCACCGAGGAGATCGAGGCCCGACACGTCGTGCTCGCCCCTCCGGTGGATCTTCCCTCCAACATGCCGATCAACCTGGAGCACGCGATGAACTCGCTGATCGACTTCCCGGTCGTCGAGGGCGACTCGGTCCCGATCCGGCAGGGGTTCCCGTTCATGCAGCCGCAGATCGTCGCGTTCAAGGCGGTCGTGGTCGAGCCCGCCGAGGCCGTGATCATCTCCAAGAACACCGAGATCGAGTTCTCGGACAAGCCGGCAGCGGGGTTCGAGGGCGCCCGGCAGATCTCGTACGAGGATATCGGCGGGCTCAATTACGAGCTCCAGCGCGTTCGCGAGACGATCGAGCTCCCGATCCGGCACCCCGAGCTCTTCCGCCGGCTCGGGATCGAGCCGCCCAAGGGCGTGCTCCTGTACGGCCCGCCGGGCACGGGCAAGACCCTGATCGCCAAGGCCGTCGCGAACGAGTCGGGGGCCCACTTCATCGCGATCGCCGGGCCAGAGGTGATCTCGAAGTACTACGGCGAGTCCGAGCAGCGACTCCGCGAGGTCTTCGAGGAGGCCCGGGAGAACGCACCCGCGATCATCTTCATCGACGAGCTCGACTCGATCGCGCCCAAGCGCGAGGACGTCACCGGCGAGGTGGAGCGGCGCGTGGTCGCGCAGCTCCTGACCATGATGGACGGGCTCGAGGAGCGCGGCGAGGTCGTGGTGATCGGCGCCACGAACCGTGTGGACGCGATCGACCCGGCCCTGCGCCGCCCGGGGCGGTTCGACCGCGAGATCGAGATAGGGGTGCCGGCCGAGAAGGACCGGGTGGAGATCCTGAAGATCCACACGCGGGCCATGCCGCTCGGCGACGACGTGGACCTCGCCAAGATCTCGCAGCAGACCTACGGCTTTGTCGGGGCAGACCTCGCCGCGCTCGCCCGCGAGGCCGGGATCCGGGCCCTCCGGCGGAAGCTGCCCGACTTCGACCTCGAGAAGGACGAGCTCTCGGAGGAGGAGCTCGAGCAGCTTCTGGTGGAGCCCCGCGACTTCCGCGACGCCCTCCGCGACGTCGGGCCGTCCGCGATGCGCGAGGTGATGCTCGAGGTCTCGCACGTCACCTGGACCGACGTCGGCGGCCTGGACGAGGCCAAGGAGGAGGTCCGTGAGGCCGTGGAGTACCCGCTGACCGACCACGAGCGGTTCGACCAGATCGGGATTCGCCCGCCGCGCGGCGTGCTCCTGTACGGCCCGCCCGGCACGGGCAAGACCCTGATCGCGAAGGCGGCCGCGTCCGAGTCCGGCGCGAACTTCATCCCGATCCGCGGGCCCCAGCTCCTCTCGAAGTGGGTCGGCGAGTCCGAGCGGGCCGTGCGCGAGGTCTTCCGCCGCGCGCGCCAGGTGGCGCCGTCGATCATCTTCTTCGACGAGCTCGACGCCCTGGCGCCCTCGCGCGGGACGGACACGGGAACGCACGTGATCGAGTCCGTGCTCAACCAGATCCTGACCGAGATGGACGGACTCGAAGACCTCAAGGACGTGGTCGTGATGGGCGCGACCAACCGGCCCGACATCGTCGACCCGGCCCTGCTTCGCGCCGGCCGCTTCGACCGGCTCGTCTACATCGGCGAGCCCGGGCGCGAAGACCGCCGGCGGATCCTCGAGATCCACACCCGCGGCAAGCCGATCGAGGGGTCGGCCATGGAGGAGGTCCTCGCCTTCACCGAGGGCTACGGTTCGGCCGAGCTCGAGCGGTTCGTCGAGGCGCTCGGCACGGAGAGAACTTTCACCATCGAGGATGCCCGCAAGGCCGCTGGCAGGATCGAGACCCCCGTCGACGGGAACATGCCCGCGCACGAGCGGCGGGAAGAATTGGGCAAGGCCTTCGCCGAGGCCCGGCTCGTCCTCGACGACCCGGTGCGCGGCGAGATCCTCGACGACCTCGCGACCCGCGCCGAGGGCTACGTCGGCTCGGACCTCGAGGCCCTCGCCCGCGAGGCCGGGATGTACGCGCTCCGGGCCCGCGCGTCCGTGATCACGAAGAAGGACTTCGACGAGGCCCTCGCCAAGGTGCACCCGACCATGAACGAGAACCTCCGCACCTATTACGGAAAGATCCAGCAGCACTTCAAGGGCGGCCTGCCGAAAGAGGCCCAGCCGCCCGAGTATCAGTAACTCCTTTTTTCCGCCCCGGTAGGCGCAGGCGCGAGTCCGTCCGTCGCACGTCCCGGAGCGAGAGCACGGCCAGGAAGTCCGAGCCGGGCAGGAAGAGGGCGCACGGGCCGGTCAGCCGGATCGGCTCGACGCGGTACAGGCGCGTCTCCGCCAGGGGCGAGACCGCGCGGTCGATCCGGCGGATCCGGCCGCGCCACTCCCGGCGGTTGCGGGCTCCTCCATCGACGCTCCCACGGCCCTGTTCTCGGCATTCGCAAAGGCATCTGGCCGCAATAGAGACAATGGGATTCACCGCAAGGGCCAAACGGACGGACGTCCTCCTCTTCCGCGGATGACCTCCGTGGACCCGCTGGTCGTATACTTCGTCGTGCTCCTCCTGGTCGGCGCCGTCGTGGGCGTCATGGCCGGGCTCTTCGGCGTCGGCGGCGGGTTCCTGATGGTCCCGGCCCAGTTCTGGGCACTCGGGATGCTCGGTGTCGATCCCGAGACCGCGCTCCGTACCGCGTTCGGCACCAGCCTCGCGGTCGTGATCCCGACGGCCGCCTCGGGTGCATGGGCCCACCACTGCCGGCAATGCGTCCGCTGGGACGCCGTTCGGTGGATGGGGCTGTCGGCCGCGCTCGCTGCGCTGGCCGGAGCCCTGCTCTCGACCCGGGTGCCCGGCCGTCCGCTCGAGCTCCTGCTCGGGCTCGTGCTCTGTGCCGCCGCCGTCCAGCTCCTGATGCAGCGGGGATCGTGCGATATGGGGGGCGAGGAGCGGGCACTCACGCCCGGCGGGTATCTCGCCCTCGGCCTCCCCGGCGGGCTGCTCGCGGGGCTGCTCGGCATCGGAGGCGGGATCGTGCTCGTCCCCCTCATGACCCTCGTGCTCCGGTATCCCGTCCGGACGGCCGTCGGCACCTCCACGCCCGTGATCCTCTGCGCAGCCATCGGCGGCGTCGTTGGGTACGCACTCACCGTTCCCGCCGCCGCCGTCACCCTGCCCGGGTCGATCGGCTACGTCAACCTTCCGAGCGCCGCGGCCCTCGCGATCGCCTCGGTGCCGATGGCGCAGGTCGGCGCACGGCTCGCCCACGCCTGCCCGCCGCGGCTCCTCCGGACGGCCCTCGCCGCGGTGATGGTCGTTGTCGGCCTGCTCATGCTCGACGTGCCCCGGCTTCTCGGGTTCTAGGGCATGCGGACCATGAGCAGCCGTCGCTCGGTCATCTCGTCGATCGCGTACCGCGGGCCCTCGCGGCCGGTGCCCGAGGCCCCGGTGCCGCCGTACGGCATGTGGTCGAGCCGGAACGGCACGTCGTTCACGACGAGCGTGCCCGCGCGGCAGCGCTCGAAGGCCCTGCCGACGGCGCCGAGGTCGCGGGTGAAGAGGGCCTGCATGAGCCCGTATACCGAGTCGTTCGCGAGCGCGAGCGCATCGTCGAGCCGTCGTACGGGGTGACCGTGACGATCGGGGCGAAGACCTCGGTCGCGTTGACCTGCATCGCCGGGGTCGTCCCGGTCAGCACGGTCGGCGGAAAGAGCGCGCCCGCCCGGGTGCCGCCGCACTCGCAGCGCGCGCCGGCGTCGATGCGCCTCGCGGACCGTCGCCTCGGCCCGTGTAGCCGCCGCCTCCGAGATCATCGGGCCGACCGCGACTGCAGGGTCGCGCGGGTCGCCGACCTGAAGCGCACGCGCACCGTCGACGATCCGGGCCAGCCCCTCCTCGTAGACCGAGGCGTGCAGGAGGATCCGCTGGACCGAGAGGCAGACCTGCCCGGCGTTCCCGAACCCTCCCTGGACGCACCGGGCGGTCGCGCGCTCGAGGTCCGCGTCGGGCTCGACGATCACGGCCGCGTTCCCGCCGTGCTCCAGGGACACGCGTTTCCGGCCGGCGACGCCCTTCAGGCGCCACCCGACCTCCGGGCTGCCCGTGAACGAGAGGAAGTCGATACGGGGGTCCGCGGCCAGCCGCTCGGCATCGGCCGTCGACGAGGGCACGACCGAGATCGCCGCGGGGGGACACCCGGCCGCGAGCGCGAGTTCGCCGAGGGCGAGGGCCGAGAGCGGCGTTGCGGTGGCAGGCCGGACGATCACGGCGTTGCCGGCCGCGAGCGCCGGGCCGAGCTTGTGGCAGACGATGGCGAGCGGGAAGTTGAACGCCGTGATCGCGAGCACGACCCCGACCGGGAATCGCCGGTAGATACCCGAGGCGCCCTCGCCGGCCGGCGCCCAGTCGAGGTCGAGCACCTCGCCGCCGATCCGGCCGGCCTCCCCGGCCGAGATCCGGAGGGTCGCGGCGGCCCGCTCCACCTCGACGCGGGCCATGGCGGTCGTCTTGCCGGCCTCGAGGACGATCGTCTCGGCGAGCGCGTCCGCGCCGGCCTCGACGAGCGCAGCCATGCGCGCGAGGACCGCGGAGCGGGCATGGGACGGGAGCCGCGCCATCTCGGCCGCGCCCGCGCGGGCCGTCCGGACCGCGTCCTCGAGGGCCAGGGCATCGGCGAGCGCGACCCGGGCCACAGTCGAGCCGTCGTAGGGGAAGGCGACATCGACTGAGCGGGGCGACGTGCGCCACTCGCCGCCGATCAGGAACGGGCGGGGCGAATCCATACCAGAAGAGGGCCCGCCGGGCACTATTCTCTTTCCCCGTCGCCACGCCTAAATAGCCCGCTTCCCAGATCTTCTGCGGAGCCTATGCCGAACGTCACCGTCCTCCTCGACGCCCGCACGGTCCCCGAGAGCCGGGTCGCCCTCGTCCACCCGGCCCGCGGGGTCGAGCACAGCCTACGCCTCCCTCCGGGCCGAGGCGAACCGGGTCGGCGCGGGCCTCCACGGGCTCGGCGTCCGGAAGGGAGACCGGGTCTGCATCTACCTGGACTCCTCGGCCGAGTACCTGATCGGCTACCTCGCCTGCTGGCGGATCGGGGCCGTCGCGGTCCCGACCAACATCGTCTACCGTGAACGGGAGCTCCTCCACGCGGTCGACGATGCAGAGGCAGTGGCCGTGATCACGGACGCGAAGGGGGTCGAGGTCGTGCGGACCGTCCGGCACGCGGTCCCGGCGCTCGCGCACGTGGTCGTGGTTGGCGGGGCCGGGCCGGAGGAGATAGCCTGGGAGGCGTTTGAGGCCGCTCCGGCCGGGATGCGCCCGGTCCACTGCGGCTTCGACGACCTCTGCCAGATCCAGTACACGGCCGGGACAACCGGGAAGCCGAAGGGCGCGATGCTGACTCACGGCAACTGGACGGCCGCGCTCGACGCCGAGGTGGAGGCGCTCGCGCTCGGCCCCGGCGACATCTACCTCGGGATCTACCCCATGGGCCACGTCGGCGTCTCCTGGGGGCTCGCCGTGCTACGGGCCGGCGGCACCTGGGTCGTGATGGACCGGTACGACCTCGACAGGCTACCTGGCGCTCGCCCGACAGTACAGGCCGACCGTGCTCGCGGGCATGCCTCCCGTGATCCACGCACTGGTCCACGCCGGCCCGGAGGCCGACGAAGCCCTCGCGTCGGCTCGGACGATCATCTCGGGCGGCGGCTCGCTTCTGCCGACGGTCTGGGAGGCCTTCGATCGTCGGTACGGCATTCCTGTCGCGAATGCCTACGGCCTCTCCGAGACGATCGTCTGCGGCTCGGGGACCGTGACCCTGCCGGCCCATCCCGAGCTCCACCGCGGGTACCGTTCCGTCGGCGTCCCGGTCGGGTATACCGAGGTCCGGATCGTCGATGCGGACGACGCCGACCGGGAGCTACCGGCCGGCGAGGACGGCGAGATCGCGCTTCGCGGGCCGTCCGTCGCGAAGGGTACTGGCAGATGCCCGCCGCAACGGCCGAGGTCTTCCGCGAGGACGGCTGGTTCCTCACCGGTGACATCGGCCGTCTCGACAACGACGGCGTCCTCTTCGTTACGGACCGGAAGAAGGACATGATCATCATGTCGGGCTGGAAGATCTACCCGACCGAGGTCGAGGACGTCCTGATCGGCCACGACGCGATCGCGGACGTCGCGGTCTACGGAATCCCGGATGAGCGGCGTGGCGAGATCCCGGTCGCGGCCGTCGTCCTCGCTCCGGGAAGGACGATCACGATCGACGAGCTGCGGGCCTACTGCTCGTCCCGCCTTGCGCCATACAAGTGCCCGCGCCGGCTCGAGCTCGTGGAGTCCCTGCCCCGGGTCCACGGCTGGAAACTCCTCCGCCGCAGCCTGCGCGAGAGAACGGTCTAGCCGAGCTCGACCTCGACCTCGTGCGGCCGCTGGTCGTTGACCAGGTGGACCGCATGGTCCGGCTGCTCGACCCCGTCGACGACGACCGACCGAACGCCGCAGGCCAGCGTGCTTGAGCGGATCGTGCAGCGGTACACGGTCTCCTTGAACCGATATCGGAGCACGAACCGGTCCCACCCCGGCGGTAGGCAGGGAGAGAATCGAAGCGTGTCCACGTCGAACCGGAGCCCGATCAGCGACTCGAGCAGAAGCTGGTACGCCCAGCCGGCCGCACCGGTCATCCAGGTCCAGCCGCCGCGACCCGTGTGCGGCGCGACCCCGTAGACGTCGGCCGCGATCACGTACGGCTCGACACGGTAGGTCCCGACCGCGTCCCGGCTCTGCCCGTGGTGGATCGGGTTGATCATGTCGAAGAGGCTCCAGGCCAGCTCCCGGTCGCCCAGCGCTGCGTGGGCCATGATCGTCCAGATCGCGGCATGGGTGTACTGCCCGCCGTTCTCGCGCACACCCGGGACGTAGCCCTGGATGTACCCGGGCGAAGGATCCGCATGGTCGAAGGGCGGAGTCAGGAGCGTGATCAGCCCCGCGTCGCGCCGGACCAGGAACCGGTCGACCGCGTCCATGGCCGACCGGGCCCGGGCCGCGCCGGCCTCGCCGGAGAGCACGGCCCACGACTGGGCGATCGAGTCGATCCGGCACTCCTCGTTCTCGGCCGAGCCGAGGGGCGTCCCGTCGTCGAAGTAGGCGCGGCGGTACCACTCGCCGTCCCAGCCCGCCTTCTCCAGGTTCGCCGCGAGCCGCGCGGCCTCGGCCACGCAGCGTTCGGCGAAGGCCTCGTCGCCGCGCGCCCTGGCCACCCCCGAGAACTGGAGCAGGACCGTGTAGAGGAAGAACCCGAGCCAGACCGACTCGCCCCGGCCCTGGATCCCGACCGTGTTCATCCCGTCGTTCCAGTCGCCCGAGCCCATCAGCGGCAGGCCGTGCGCCCCGAAGCGGAGACCGAACTCGATCGCCCGAACACAGTGCTCGTAGAGCGTCCCCTGCTGCTCCGAGACGGTCGGAAGGTCGTAGTAGGACTCCTCGTCGGGCTTGAGCTGCCGCCCCTCGAGGTAGCGAACGCGCTCCGAGAGGATCCCCGTGTCCCGCGTCGAGAGGACGTATCGGCAGAGCGTGTAGGGGAGCCAGAGGTAGTCGTCCGAGCACCGCGTCCGCACCCCGCGGTCCGTCGGCGGGTGCCACCAGTGCTGGACGTCGCCCTCGACGAACTGGTGGCCGGCGGCCAGCAGGAGATGTTGCCGGATGAGGCGGGGCTCGGCGTGGAGCAGGGCCAGGACGTCCTGGAGCTGGTCGCGGAAGCCGAAAGCTCCGCCCGACTGGTAGTAGCCCGAGCGCCCCCAGAGGCGCGAGGAGATCACCTGGTAGAGGAGCCAGCCGTTCACGAGCAGGTCCACGGACCGGTCCGGGGTCTCGACAGCGACCGACGCGAGGGTCCATTCCCAGTATCGCTTGACGGACTCGAGGGACGCGCGGGCCGGGGCTACGCCGCGGTGCCGCTGGACCAGGGCCTTGGCCTCGTCCGCATCGCGGCCGACGCCGAGCATGAAGACCACGTCGAGGTCCTGGCCGTCCGCGAGCTCGAGTGGGACCTGGAGCGCGCCGCACGGGTCGAGCCCGGCTCCCATCCGGCCGGAGAGGCGAACGCGCTCCAGGGCCGCCGGGCGGGCCAGCGTCCCGTTCCGGCCCAGGAATTCGTGCCGGTCGCCTGTTGCCGTCCTGTTCAGCTCGTTCACGTCGAAGAACGCCATCCGGTCGGGGATCTCGGTGTTGTAGGAGTTGCGAACCAGGATGGCGCCGGTCAGGGGGTCGATCTCGGTCACCACCTGCATCGCCGTCGAGGCGCGGAGCTGGCCGAGCACCCACTCGACGTACCCGGTCACCGTGACCGAACGCGCCCGGCCCGAGCGGTTCCGGACCCGGACCTGCCAGAACTTCACGGGGGCGTCGACCGCGACGTGGACGGTCATGGTGGTGGAGAGGCCGTCCTGCACGTGCTCGAAGACCGAGTACCCGAACCCGTGCCGCGTCAGATACGTCCCCGGGCCACGCGCCGGAAGGGGCGCGAGCGACCAGAACGCGCCCGTCTCCTCGTCGCGCAGGTAGAAGGCTTCGCCCGCCCGGTCCGTGACCGGATCGTTCCACCAGGGGGTGAGCCGGAACTCATGCGCGTTCTCGCTCCACGTATATCCCCCGCCGCTCTCGGAGACGATCGAGCCGAACGACGGGTTCGCGAGCACGTTGACCCACGGCGCGGGCGTGAACTGGCCGGGGCGGTTCTCGATCACGTACTCGCGCCCGTCCTTGGAGAAGCCGCCGATCCCGTTGTAGTAGTCGAGCGCCTCGCCGTCGAACGGGGGCGCGGCCGCCGCCGACGCCGACGGACGGGGGCGCGACGGCACGAGCCTCGGGATCTGCGGATCGGTCCACCGGACCCGCTCGACCTGCTCGGCGAGGGGGCCGTCGCGATCGGCGAGGATGACACGCGCCAGGGCCTGCATCAGGACCCGGTCCTCCTCGGGGATCTGGTCGAGCCGCCGGACGAAGACGCCGCCGGGCCGGTCGATCAGCTGGGGGTCGGGGCCCAGACTGGTCTGCCGGATCAGCTCGTCCGTCAGGTCCTGCCGGTATCCCGAGATATCCTCGTTCCAGAAGAGCAGGTCCGTGATCAGCCCCTTGCGGCGCCAGTAGGCGTGGGCCTGGATCATCTGCCGGACAAGCCCGACCCGGGCCTTCTCCGAGACGCGGACGAGCACGAGCGGGTAGTCGCCCGAGATCCCGTAGCCCCAGAGCCCGCTCTGGCCGCGCCGGTTCCGCGAGATGACGTCGGGCGGCGCGCGGCGCGCCGGGCTCGGGTAGATGATGGCCGAGGCGAGGCGGGCGAAGACCTGCGCGTCCGACTCGGTCGCGTTGAGCTGGCGGAGCATCACCTGGGTGTGCGTCCAGGCGAGCTCGGTCACGCGGTCGCCCATGTACCGGTCCTGGTACTTCTCGACGAGCCCGAGAGCATGGTCGCGGTCCTCGCCGACGCCGAGGTAGACGTGGACGGTCACGGCCTCCTGGGGCTGGATCAGGACCGTGCGACGCACGGAGACGATCGGGTCCAGGACCGAGCCCGCAGTGTCCGAGAGGGATGACGAGTCGACCATCGCGACCGGGTTCGCGAGGCTCCGGCCCCGGCCGATGAACCGTGACCGGTCGGTCTCGAACGAGGTCGTTCGGACGGGCAGGCCGTCGACGACCATGGTGTGGATGAGCCAGGGAGGATTCTCCCCCGAGGAGCGCGGGCGCCGGGTCGCGAGGATCGCGTTCCGGTCGGAGAGGAGCTCGGTCGTCACGAAGAGGTTCGAGAAGGCCGGGTGGGCCGCGTCGTGCCCGACGGGGGCGATCACGACCTCGGCGTAGCTCGTCAGCTCGATCGTGCGCGGGCGCCACGATCGGTTCGTTATCGTGATGCGCCGGAGCTCGACATCGTCCTCGGGCGAGACCATGCACTCGGTGTGGATGTCGAGCTCGTCGTCGCGCCGCCGGAACTCGGCCCGGGCCTGCTGGAAGATCGCCTCGTACTTCTCGGCCGGCTGGAGCGTGGGCTGGTAGCAGGTCGACCAGAAGCGCCCGCTCTCGACGTCCCGAATGTAGCAGAAGACACCGTAGCCGTCGGCGACGGGGTCCTCGCGCCACCGCGTCACCTCAAGGTCGTGCCAGCGCGAGTACCCGGCTCCGGCGTTGTTGACCATCACGTGGTACCGCCCGTTCGAGAGCAGATGGACCTCGGGCCGGGGAAGATCCGGCGTCGAGAAGATCCGCATCGTGGCCTCGCCCTCGGCACCCCGCCTCACCTGGCCGTCCATGCGGATCGCATGCGGATAGAACGGAGTCACCTTCGGCACCCGCTCCTGGAGCAGCAGGTCGGTGGCGCGGACCTCTGGCACGCCCAGGAACCGCCGCTGCATGGGCCGGTCGCGCAGCACAGCGAGCAGCGCGAGGAGCGACATTCCCTGGTGGTGGACCATGAACGACCGGACGACGGCGACCTCCTGGCCGCGCGAGAGCCGCGACGGCGTGTAGTCGGCGGCCTCGTAGTAGCCGTATCGGCCGGCGAAGCCCGCGTCCTGCATGACCTGCAGGTTCCCCGTCGCCTCGGACGGCAGCACCAGCAGGGCCAGCGCGGTCGCGTACGGCGCGACCACCAGGTCCTCGCCGAGACCGCGCTTGTACCCGAGCCCGGGGACGCCGAAGGCCCGGTACTGGTAGTTCAGGTTCGCGTCCGTCAGGTTGTACCCCGACTCGGAGATCCCCCACGGCACGCCGCGCTGCCGGCCGTACTCGATCTGCCGCCGCACGGCCGCGCGGCAGGTCTGGTCGATGAGGGTCTCGGGGTAACTCGGCATCACGAGCAGGGGCATCAGGTACTCGAACATCGACCCCGACCACGAGAGGAGGAGCGGGCCGCCCGTGCTCGAGGTGAGCTGGCGTCCGAGCGCGAACCAGTGAGCCTGGGGGAGGACGCCGTCGGCGATCCCGACGAACGAGGCGAGGCGGGCCTCGGAGGCGAGCAGGTCGTAGTACGACGTGTCCCGCCGGAGCTCGGAGACGTTGTACCCGATCGCGAACAGATCGCGGGCCGAGTCGAAGAGGAAGTCCGCGTCGACCTCGATGAACCCGGTCGCGTGGGCCCCGACACGCTCGTAGAGGTCGAGCAGGCGCCCGGCCCCGGCGGCCGCGCTCCGCAGCCGCTCGCGGAAGGTCATCAGGGCCGCGCCGTCGACGCTCCCGGCATCGGACGCCATCATTCGCGCGAGGAGGCGGTCGATGGAGGGCAGGAGGTCCGCATGGAGCTCGCGGACGCCGATCGGGCCGGGGGCCTCGCCGTCGCACGTCCTCGAGCGCGGTCAGGATCGCGGCGGCATCGTCGGGCCCGGCCACCGCGACGCGGTCCCAGAACGCCTGGTCGCGCGGGGCCCCGGCCCACCACCCGAGGAGTTCGCCGACGTACTCGCTGAGGTCGTGGACCTCGAGCTCGAGGGCCTGCGACCACCACTGCACCTCTGCGTCAGCATTCGCCCGGAGGTCGCCCGCGACCTGCGCGATCACGGTCGCCGCTTCGGCCAGGACCACGTGCCGCGCCGCGAACGTCGGAGCCGGGGCGACGAGCAGGGCTTCGAGGGATGCGATCCGCGCCGCGATGCCCGGCGAGACATAGGTCGCCGCGTCCCGGTCGAGACCGGACAGCGCGGCGGCAACGGCCAGTTCGTGGGCCGTGTCGAGCAGCCCGTCGAGCGCGGCGGACGGGAGGACGGGCGCGTATCCGAGCTCGGCCATGCCAGCCCTGAGCGGGAGGAGGAGCCCGATCAGGTTGCCCGAGTCCACGGTCGAGACGTAGTGCGGAGCGAGCGGTGCGAGGGTGAGAGTGTCGTACCAGTTGTAGAGGTGGCCGCGGAACCGCTCGAGCCGCAGCATGGTCTCGAAGGACTGCTCGAGCCGCTCGGCGCAGCGCCGCGGCGTGACGTACCCCAGGTCCACGGCCCCGAGGGTCGAGAGGAGAGCGAGCCCGATATCGGTCGGCGAGGTCCGGTGTGCGATCCGCTCGACCGGGTGCTCCTGGTAGTTATCGGGCGGCAGCCAGTTCTCCTCCGGCCCGACGAAGACCTCGAAGAAGCGCCACGTCCGCCGGGCGACCGAGCGCAGGAACCGGACCTCGCTCGGGTCGAGGATCTGGACGGGCTCGGCCAGCGGGCGGCTCAGGTACCAGGCCACGGCCGGCGAGGCGAACCAGAGGGCGATGATCGGCAGGGCCGCCGCCAGCGCCTCGGGCCGGAGCAGGCCGATCCCGAGGCCCGCGGCGGCCCCCGCGGCGAGCGCGGGCCACATCCGCCGGTAGTGTCCGGCAGAGATCCGGCGCGGTCCGTCCGGCATCGCGCGACGTGGTCCACTCGAGGAGGTGGTGGCCCGTGACAAGCCGCCAGAGGGTCCGGCCGACCGCGTCAACCGCGACGGACGCCTCGAATGGGAGGACCGTGAAGAGGAAGACCGGCTGCGCGAACGAGCGCGGAAGCGATCGGGCCGCATCCTGGAGGTGGAGGGGGAGGCCCTGGTCCGGCGGCTTCTGGAGGAGCCGATAGAGGAAGGTGATGATCGGCGGAGCGAAGACGAGGGCCGCGACAGCCGCCGTCCACCCGATCGGGCCCGGGAGGAGGAGCCACGCGATCAGGAGCAGGGCCAGCTCGGCCGGCGCCACCAGGCTCCGCCGGAGGTTGTCCACGATCTTCCAGCGCGAGAGGGCCGAGAGCGTGTTGCGACGCCGCTCGCCGCCGGGGGCCGGGACCGTCGGGAGGACCCAGGCCCCGACCTGCCAGTCGCCCCGGATCCAGCGGTGGCGGCGCGAGACGTCGGCGAGATACCGCAGGGGGTGGTCCTCGAAGAGCATGACGTCGGTCACGAGGGCCACGCGGGCGTACGAGCCCTCGATCAGGTCGTGGGAGAGGACGCGGTTCTCGGGGAACTGCTCCCCGAGGGTCGCCCCGAAGGCCTCGAGGTCGTAGAGCCCCTTGCCGATGAACGAGGCCTCCTTGAAGGTGTCCTGGTAGACGTCCGAGACCGCGCGTGTGTACGGGTCGATGCCCGGCTCGCCGCCGAAGACCCGGACGTACCACGAGCGGGCCGAGTCGGTCAGGGTCAGGCCGATCCGGGGCTGGAGCACGCCGTACCCTGCCACCACACGCCCGAGGGTCGGGTCGATCACGGGGCGGTTGAGCGGGTGCGCGGCCGTCCCGACCAGCTTGCGGGCCTCGTCGCGCGGCAGCTCGGTGTCGGAGTCGAGCGTGATGACGTATCGCGTGCCAGCGAGGGCCGCGAGGTCGCCGACGATCACGGCGAAGGGCTCGGTCCGCCCATCGAGCAGCAGCCCGTTCAGGGCCTCGATCGCGCCGCGCTTCCGCTCATAGCCCATGAACCGGCCCTCGCGCGGGTTCCACTGCCGGGGCCGGTGCAGGAGCAGGAACGGCGACCGCCCCGCGGCCGCGTACCGGGAGTTGAGCTCCTCCGTGCCGGCTACGGCGCGGGCGATCGTCTCCGCATCCTGCGGCAGCACCTCGCTGTCGGCGGCGGGCAGGTCCGAGAGGAGCGCGAACGAGAGCTGCGCGTCGCGGTTGCCGAGGTATCGGACCTCCAGCATCTCGAGCAGCCGGTCCACGTCGTCGGGGGTCGAGATCACGGTCGGGACCACGACGAGGGTGCGGCACTCGAGCGGGATCCCGTCGTCGAAGTCGAGGCGCGGCAGGATCTTCGGCTTGGCGATCAGCATCGCAACCCAGTTGACGAGCGAGACCGCCGTCTGGCTCGCCGCGAGAAGCAGCACCGGGACGAAGAGCGCGAGCGCGGCGAGGGGGAGGCCCGCCATGGCGGCCCACGTCCCGCCGGCGGCCGTGATCATCCCGGCGATCACCGCGATCCCGCCCAGGTAGAGCGGCAGGGGGGCCTGTCGCCCGATACGCCGGAACCGCTCCACGGCCGGGGGGCTGAACCCCGCCGCCTGCTGGAGCTCGGGCAGGCCCCGGTCGATCAGGAAGTACCCGACGTGCGCCGACCGGTCCGTGCCACCGATGCGCATGCGCCGGTCGACGGCGAGCTCCATGGCCCGCCGCGCCACATCCTCCTCCGAGAGGTCTGCGTGCCGCGCGAGCGTCTCGATCACGTGCCGGTACCGGTCGCGGGTCGCGAAGTCCATCGCGGCGTACGGGTCCTGCGGGTTGGACCTCAGCACCCGCTCCACGACCGAGAGCCGCTCCACGAAGAGGCGCCAGTCGATCCCGTCAAGGGTCCGCAGGGACGTGATCGAGTTCCCGATCGAGACCTGGTCCGCGGCCTGGGCCCGGGTCTCCATCTGGATCATCTGCTCGATGGTCAGGCTCATCTCCGAGAGCCGCTGCTCGATCCAGGTCAGGGCCAGGGTCAGGACCGGCGATCGGCCCCGCAGCTGCCGCGCCAGCTCCGCCACGAAGGCGCTGGTCATGGGCGGGTCCGATCGGGCCATCTCGGCCACGACCAGGATCATGCTCTTGGGGTCCTGCTCGGCGATCTCGATCATCCGGTCGGCCCAGACTGAGGCGTTGTCCGAGTCGACCCGGTTCGCCCCGATCCGGGTCGAGACCCGACGCAGATTCTCGATCAGGGCGAGCCGGAGCATGATCGGTACGGCCCAGAGCTCGCCCAGCCGGAGCGGGGCCACGGTCTGATACGCCTCGACGAATGCGGTGAGTACGTCGAGGTCGACCCGCCCGTCGTTGTGCGCGATCAGCTCGCGGGCGATGAAGTAGACGCGGGGGTACCCGGCGAGCGGGCCGTTCTCAAGGCGCGGGAGCAACCGGCTGTACCCGAGCGGGAGGTGGCGGCGAGCCGTCCTGACCTGCTCCTCGACCAGGTAGAAGTTGTCGAGGAGCCACTCCCCCGCGGGCGCGATCCGGCGGTTCTTCTCGAGTGCGGCCGTGATCAGGGTGAAGGTCTCGACCAGGATGGTCTCGTTCTCGGCGAGGCGCGGGAGGAGGCGGTCGTCGCCGCCGCTCATGTCCACGCCGTACCAGTCGGCCATCTCGACGGCGTGGGCCGAGAGCTGCTCGGCCGAGAGGAGCTCGCTGCGGAGGGGCTGTGTGTCCTCGGGCCGGGCACCTGCGGTCCCCGTGTCCGTCACTCGTTCACGGAGGCGGGTCACGTCCCGCCGCAGCGTCTCGATGCCGTCCTTCACCCGACCGTCCCCCCGGAGTCCCGGGCGTTGCAGATATGTCTG
This sequence comes from uncultured Methanoregulaceae archaeon, assembly GCA_963730355.1. Classification (GTDB taxonomy): domain Archaea; phylum Halobacteriota; class Methanomicrobia; order Methanomicrobiales; family Methanospirillaceae; genus UBA288. The sequence continues at coordinate 37,722 of CAVSRL010000003.1, forward strand.
CTTTCTGACCTAATCGCTCTGCCGACGCTTGTAGCCTTCGCCGAATGGATGCGGAGTGGCAACCTTAAATAGTATCCGATTCATCGAGAACGGGATAGCGTTATGCCCGAGAATCCGACCGATCCCGACGTCTGCACCGACCCCGAGAAGAAGGAGACCTGCAGCGGCGAATGCGCGAGCTGCCCGAGCGCGAAGGAGCACGGCATGGGGAGCGGGCTTCCCGAGAGGGCGCAGACTCGACGTCAAGCACGTGATCCTGGTCCTCTCGGGCAAGGGCGGCGTGGGCAAGTCCACGGTGGCAGTGAACCTCGCGTACGCGCTCTCGAGCCACGGGTACAACACGGGCCTGCTCGACCTCGACCTCCACGGCCCGACGGTCCCGAAGATGCTCGGGATCGAGAACTTCAAGCTCCAGACGATCGACAACAAGATCGAGCCCGTGCGCGTCACCGGGACGCTCGCGGCGGTCTCGATGGCGTTCCTGCTCCCCGACACCTCGACGCCGGTGATCTGGCGGGGCCCGATGAAGATGTCCGCGATCAGCCAGTTCCTCTCGGATGTCAACTGGGGCTCGCTCGACTTCCTCGTGGTCGACCTGCCGCCGGGGACGGGCGACGAGGCGCTGACGATCGCCCAGCTCGCTCCGAATCTGCGGGGGGCCGTGATCGTGACCACGCCGCAGGAGGTGGCCACCCTCGAGACGAGCAAGGCCGTACGGTTCGTGGAGAAGCTCGGCATCCCCGTGATCGGCGTGGTCGAGAACATGAGCGGGATGGTCTGTCCCCACTGCCAGACGGAGATCGACGTCTTCGGCAAGGGAGGCGGCAAGACGATGGCCGAGGACCTCGGCGTTCCGTTCCTCGGCGCCATCCCCCTCGATATCACCATGCGCGAGGCCGGCGACGCGGGCCGGCCGGCCGTGATCCGGCGGGGCGGCGACGACCCCACCTGGAAGGCGGTCAACGAGGTCATGGAAAACCTGATCAGGCGCGTCGAAGGATAACCCCACTTCCGCTTTTTCCGATCCGCGTGTCACGCTGGCGATGGTCGAGAGCGCAGGCCCGATAAATATATATCGACGGAAGGAAGTGCTATTCTCTAGACCCCGAAACCATATGATTTAATCGCTCCGTTTGCAATTTCAAGCCCGTATCGCTCGTCGCCTGACCCGGCGTTTTTATATATGGCAACAGCGAAGTTCCATCAGCGGAGTCGTACGCGGGCACGGTCCGGGATTCTCTGACGTCTCTGTCCGCCGGGCTTACCCGGTGCGCTCCGTCCAGATTTGAGAACAGGTGACTCATGAATCTTCGAACACCGAACACCAACGAGGCCGTCGGGACCTCGAACCGGTCCCGCGACGTCTCGCCGACCTCCGGCATCTGCACGCGCTGCGTGGACGGATGCCGCGGGGCCTGCGAGATCTGGCTCTCGTCATTCCGCGGGCGCGAGGTCCTCTACCCCGGCCCGTTCGGCGAGATCACGGCCGGCTCGGACAAGCAGTACCCGGTCGACTACTCGCACGTGAACATCCAGGGCTACGCCGTCGGCGCCCGGGGACTGCCGGAGGGCGTCGAGGCCTCGCCCGACACCGCGGTCTTCTCCGAGGTCGACACCCGGACCGAGTACGGCTGGGACGTCAAGGTCCCGATGCGCCTCCCGATCTTCACGGGCGCGCTCGGCTCGACCGACATCGCCCGGATCAACTGGGAGCACTTCGCCATCGGCGCCGCCATCTCGGGGATCACCCTCGTCTGCGGCGAGAACGTCGGCGGAATCGACCCCCAGCTCGTCCGCGACTCGAACGGCAAGGTCACGAAATCCCCCGAGATCGATCGCAGAATCGAGATCTACCGGAAGTTCCACGAGGGCTTCGGCGAGATCCTCGTCCAGATGAACGTGGAGGACACCCGGCTTGGAACCGCGGAGTATGTCGCCTCGAAACACAATCTGGACACAATCGAACTGAAGTGGGGACAGGGCGCGAAGTGCATCGGCGGAGAGATCAAGGTCCGCGACATCGAGCGCGCCCGCGAGCTGAAGCGGCGCGGGTACATCGTCCTGCCCGACCCCACGGCGAGCGAGAACGAGAAGGCCTTCGCGGCCGGGAGCATCAAGGAGTTCGAGCGCCACTCGCGCCTCGGCTTCGTCTCGAAGGAGGGATTCCTCGAGGAGATCGACCGGCTCCGCGACATCGGGTTCAAGCGGATCACGCTCAAGACGGGCGCGTACTCCGCGCAGGAGCTCGCGATGGCGATCCGGTTCGGCTCTGAGGCCAAGATCGACCTCCTGACGATCGACGGCGCCTCGGGCGGGACGGGCATGAGCCCATGGCCGATGATGAACGAGTGGGGTATCCCGACGTTCTACCTCCAGGCGCTCGCGCACCAGTACGCCGAGCTGCTGACCAAGAAGGGCATGCGCGTGCCGGACCTCGCGATCGGCGGGGGCTTCGGCGACGAGGCGAACGCCTTCAAGTCCATCGCGATGGGCGCGCCGTACGTCAAGGCCATCTGCATGGGCCGCGGCCTGATGATCCCCGGGATGGTCGGGAAGAACATCGGCAAGTGGCTCGAGGCCGGCGATCTGCCCAAGGGCGTCGCGAAGTACGGCTCGACCGTGCCGGAGATCTTCGTCTCGTACGAGGGCCTCAAGGAGAAATACGGCGAGCGGATCAAGGAGATCCCCCTCGGCGCTATCGGCATCTATACCTACGCCCAGCGCTTCAAGACCGGGCTGCAGCAGCTGATGGCCGGAAGCAGGAACTTCTCGCTCAAGACGGTCTCGCGGAACGATGTCTTCGCCCTCTCCGAAGAGGCCGCGAAGGTCTCGGGCCTGCCGTACGTGATGGACGCGTACAGGGACCAGGCGCTCGGTATCCTGCTCGACTGAGCGGTCCGAATCTCTTTTTTCGCCGCACCGGGACTCTCCGGAAGACCTGGGGCGCCGGCGAATACCCCTAGCGGCACCGATCCCGACCCGATGTCTTCCACGCTGTGCGCGGCCGACAGGGCAGTGAGAAACGGGGAGGATACCCGCGCCACGATCATCGGGGCACGCACGGAGGAGGGCGCACCTATCATAGCCCCAAGGCTCGAGGCCGCGCCACCTCGACCCCGATGTGAGAAGACATTATTATATTAAACATTTATTTTAAAATTGCTCGTCATTTTCCTGTAATTGCAAACGAATAACGGGAATGGCAAATGTATCGAAATGTATAAATATATATCGCTCCACGATCCGGGCATCCTTCTCGGCCCCAGCTGCCGCGAGGCCGCGTCGGAATGACGGAGTCTGATAGTATGAAACCCAGTCATCGATTGCTGGTGACGGCTGCAGTCGTGGCCGTCATCCTGATCTCTGTCTTTGCGGCGCCGACCGTCGCAAGGACCACCCTCGCCGATGCGCAGGCCCGAGCGGCCGGCGCCGGAGGCGTGGCGGCCCTCGTGGACCATGGAGGCGACTCGGCGTCCACCCTGGCCGACGACACGAACATGACGGCGACCCCGACGGCCACGCCGACGTCTGGTCAAGGGTCCTCCGGCCAGGGAACCGGTACGGGCGCGACCACGTCGGGCCACCAGTTCGTTCCCTTCACGGGAACCCCGTACGCCGTCCCCGGCACGATCGAGGCCGAGAACTATGACCTCGGCCTGTGCCAGCAGGGCACGTCCGGACAGGGCGGCTCGGGCACCGGGACGGTAACCCCCACCGCGACGACGACGGTCACGACCACCACCACCTCCGGGCAGGGGTCGTCGGGACAGGGATCCGGGAACGCCTCGAGCGGGATGAACGTCACCATCCTCTCGCCGAACGCGACCTCCGCGGTCTCCGGGCCGAACGTGACCGTCGTTGTTAACGTGACGAACTTCAGCGTCGTCGACAGGCAGGGCCAGGCCAGCGTCGCGGGCGAGGGACACCTCCACTACTACATGGACGTGAGCCCGATCCCGACCGACGGCCGGGAGCCCGCGATCCCGAACAACACGAGCGCCGCCTGGGCGCACGTCTCGGCGACGAACTACACGTTCATGAACGTGACGCCCGGGGAGCACACCTTCACGGTCCAGCTCGCCAACAACGACCACACCCCGGTCATCCCGATCGTGATGCAATCGGTGACGGTGCAGGTCGGCGAGGCCGGGAACACCTCGTCGAACGCCACGGGTAGCTCCGCCACCGGTGCGGTCGGCATCGTCATGCTGGCGGCGAGCGTCTACAACCAGGCCGACAACGGCACGGAGACGGTCACCCCCACGACGACTTCGACGGCGACGGCGACCACCACGTCGGGGGAGGGCGGCTCCGGTCAGGAGAACGGCACTCCCACGATGACGACCGTGCCGACCACGGCCACCACGACCACCACCACCTCGGGCCAGGGCACGTCCGGTCAGGGCAGCGCCGGCCAGAGCTCGACCTCGCAGCCCGGCGCCGAGCCGGGCAAGTACGGCTGCGCCCAGGGCTGGGCCTACTTCGACCGGACCGCCGGGAACCAGGGCGGCGCGTACCGCCAGGACGACGTCGACATCGAGACCGGCGGCAGCGGCCACGTGGTCGCGTTCGTCAAGTCCTCGGAGTGGCTGATCTACTCGGTGAACGTCGCAGAGGCCGGGACGTACACGGCGACCTTCCGCGCATCGAGCCCCTGGAACGACCGCGAGGTCTGGGTCTGGGTCGACGGCGTCCTCACGGCGCAGGTGAAGGTCCCGAACACGGGCTCGTTCGACACCTACGAGGACGCGACGGCGACCTTCGCCCTCCCCGCCGGGAACCACTACATCCGGCTCCAGTTCTACCGTGACGCCCAGAACCTCGACTACTTCGTCCTCGAGGGCCCGACCGGGACCGGCGGCGGGGGCCAGAACGTGACCCCGACGCCGACGGCCACCGGCACCGTGACCGACCCGACGCCGACGGCGACGGGCAACGTAACCCCGACGCCGACGGCCACGGGCAACGTAACCGCCGACGACCGACGCGACACGACAGGCGAACGTGACGCCGACGCCGACGGCCACGGCCAACGTAACCCCGACGACGACGTCCGGGGAGGGCGGCCAGGGCGGCGGCAACGTGACGCCGACACCGACGGCGACAGGCAACGTAACCCCGACGCCGAACGCCACGGGTAACGTAACCCCGACTCAGACGGCCAATGTCACCCCGACGCCGACCGCGAACGTCACCGACCTCACGAACCAGAACTCGCCCCAGGCCGCGATGCTCGTCGGCAACCAGTCGACGACGATGCTGAACGCGACCGCCGTCCCGATCGGGCTGCAGCGCGTGGCCGGCAACTTCACCTCGCCGCTCTTCGTGGCGAGCCCCGATGACGGCAGCGGCCGGCTCTTCGTGGTCGACCAGACCGGGTACGTGAAGATCGTCTACGCCAACGGCACCGTCCTCGACCAGCCGTTCCTCGACGTCCGCGACAAGATGGTCGACCTCCTGCCGGGGTACGACGAGCGCGGGCTGCTCTCGATCGCGTTCCACCCGAACTTCACCGAGAACGGGAAGGTCTACGCCTACTACAGCGCGCCGCTGCGCGCCGGCGCCGACCCGGCCTGGAACTGCACGAACCACCTCTCCGAGTTCACGGTCTCGAACACCAGCCCGGACGATGGTGGACAACGCGACCGAGCGGGTCCTGCTCGAGGTCGACAAGCCGCAGATGAACCACAACGGCGGCATCCTCCTCTTCGGCCCGACTGACGGCTACCTCTACCTGACCCTCGGCGACGGCGGACGCGCCGACGACACCGGTCTCGGCCACACCCCCGGGATCGGCAACGCGCAGGACCTCTCCAAGATCCTGGGCAAGGTCATCCGGATCGACGTGGACACCGTGAACGGCCCGCAGTGGAACACGACCGCGAACGCGACCTGGGTCTCGGGCGCGGGCACGCTCTACGGCATCCCGGCGGACAACCCGTTCCTCTCGAACGCGACCATCCCGCCCGAGATCTACGCCTACGGCTTCCGCAACCCCGCCTTCGCGTCCTTCGACTCGGGCGGCAGCAACCGGATGTTCATCGCGATGGCCGGCCAGAACCTCTTCGAGTCCGTCCTTGTCCTCTACAGGGGCGGGGCCTACCCCTGGAACATCCGCGAGGGCACGCACTGCTTCGACCCGGCGAACAACCGCACGGTGGCCAGCACCACCTGCAGCATCACGAGCTACGCCGGGCAGCCGCTGATCGGGCCCATCGTTGAGCTCGGCCACGACATCGGCAACACCGTCGTCGGCGGCGTGGTCTACCGCGGCAGCAACCTCTCCGGCCTCGAGGGATCGTACCTCTTCGGCACCTGGTCCGACAGCTTCGCCTCGGGCAACGGGACCCTCCTCGTCGCCACGCCGCCCGCCGGCCTCGACACGGCGACGCTGCCCGACGACGCGGCGAGCCTGACCCCGGCCGAGAACGCGATGTGGACGACCTCGGAGATGACCGTCGCGAACAACGCGGACGGCCGGATCAACGCGTTCGTCCGCGGGCTGTACGAGAGCACCGACGGCGAGGTCCTGGTCCTGATCAACCAGAACCCCGGTCCCGGGGTCTCGCCGCAGAACTCGGGCGAGGTCTGGATGATGGTGCCCGCGAACACCACGGGCCTGGTCCCGATCGGCAACGCCAGCGCGGCGCCGACGCCGACCATGACCGCAACGGCCACGGCAACCCCGACGACGACGGCGACCGCCACGCCCACCGCGACGACGACCGCAGGTCTCAACTCGACGGTCGACCTCTCGGCCCAGAACCTCGCGTTCAGCCAGTCGACGATCACCGTGCAGGCCGGGGCGCTGGTCACGGTCAACTTCAACAACATGGACGCCGGCGTCCCGCACAACTTCGCGGTCTACACCGACTCCTCGGCGGCGACACCGATCTTCCAGGGCGCGACAGTGACGGGCCCGACGACCACGACCTACACCTTCACCGCGCCGAGCACACCGGGGACGTACTTCTTCCGGTGCGACGTCCACCCGACGCAGATGACCGGACAGTTCGTCGTGACCTGACGGTCACCCTTTTTTCCCCGGCAGACCGGGCCGTCGCCGAGACCGAGCCTGCAGCTCTCAAACAGCGATCCGCACGCCGGTCGGAGGTCTCGCCGCTGCCTGAAGTTCTGCTGGGTTGCCGGCGGCGCGTGCGTCTGAAAATGAGTGCGGGGCGAAGTCCCGCGAGGGTGAACCGGGTGACGGACCCCGACAGGGCGGACGATAGGTGGTATCAGGAGCCCTCGATCAGCTCCTCGACAATCCCCCGCCCGGCCGGGTCGTTCGCGAACGCGGCATCGACCGCGGCGCGCTCGCCGGCGCCGCCGACCTGCCGCAGGGCGGCCGCTGCCATCCAGCGGCAGCACTCGTTGGTGCCGTTCAGGTTCTCGACGAGCGCACCCACGGCCCGCCGGTCACCGACATGCTCGAGCGCCCAGATCGCGGGGACCCGGACCAGGTAGTCGGGGTCGCGGGCACCCGTGACCAGGGCCTCGACGGCCGGCGCCCCGATCCGCTCGAGCGCGACGGCGGCCCGCCACCGCGTCTCGCGGTCCGGCGACCGGAGCAGGGGCGCCACGGCGCCGACGCCCTCGGTGCCGTGCGCGGCGAAGGCCTCGGCCGCGTCGAGCATCTCGTAGGTCGTTCCCTGCACGAGCCTCTGAACGAGCTCGCTGACTTTCTGGTTGTATGCCATCTCTCTCCTCCTCTCTGCCGAACCTCTTCGACAGATCCACCTCCACCGGGACGTATAATAGAAATTTGCACTCCAACGTTGCACGGCAATGATGACGGGCGATGGATCCGGGTTCATTTGGCGAACGCAGAATGGAGGGCGGTGCTCAGCCAAGGGAGAGGCCGATGCCGTGCCGGGCGACGCATCCACTCGTACTTGTCCGGTCGAAAGAGAAAGAGCCAGGGGGCCTACACGTGATTGAAGAGCCAGACAACGTCTGCGAAGTCGATCCGCCCGTTGCCGTTGTAGTCGAACGCGGCCAGCGGCTCGTTGGCCGCGATCCAGGTCATCTGGTTGAAGAAGAGCACGGTGTCCGCGAAATCGGCCCGGCCGTTGCCGTTCACGTCGTCGTACAGCCCGTCCCGGTCCGTGTCCGTCGGAGGGGCGGTACTGCCGGGAGCCGTCACGACGGCCGGCGTCGGGAGCGTCGCGATGACGACGTCGAGGGCCGTCGTCGAGTGCGTGTAATAGCCGTTGCCGGCGGTCAGCGTCACGGAGTAGGAACCGGGAGCCCCGTACACGTGCACGGGATTTCGAGCGGTCGAGGTCGTGCCGTCGCCGAAGCTCCAGTTCCACCGCGTCGGGCCGCCGCTCGAGGTGTCGGTGAACGCAACCCCGAGCGGGACCAGCCCCGCCGTCCGGTTCTCCGTGAAGGAGGCGCGGACCTGGTCGCAGACGGTGACCAGGGCCGGCACCGTCTCGGTGTCCGTGAAATGGGTGTTGCCGGCCGTCAGCGACACCGTGTAGGTGCCGGCCGCGGTGTAGACGTGGGCCGGGTTCCGTTCGGTCGACGTCCCGCCGTCCCCGAAGTTCCAGGCGAAGGCATACGGGTTCCCGGCCGCGGCGCTCGTGAACCTGACCTGGCCGCCGACGGGGATCAGGGTCGGCGTCGCCGCGAACGAGACCGTGACCGGCCCCATGACGCTGATGCAGCCATCCTTCGTCTCCGTATCGTACCGGAGCTCGTCCGCGGCCATAAGGGTGACCGTGTAGTTGCCCGGGGCACCGTATGCGTGGAGCGGGTTCTGCTCGTGCGAGGTGTTCCCGTCCCCGAAGTCCCACCACCAGAGGATCGCGTTGGACGAGCGGTCGGCGAACCGGACCGAGAGGGGGGCGTCGCCCGATGCCGGGGTCGCGGAGAAGTCGGCGATGACCCGGTCGCCGGTCGCGGTCCCCTCCCGCCTGAGCGTGTACGTGTTCCTGCTCCCATCCTGGTTGATGATCGGCATCCCGTTGCCGACGGCCGTGATCTCGAACGACGAGTCGGTCACGGGCAGCTGGTACGCGGCCTCGTCCTTGTACCACCCGAGGATGCTCTGGGACCCGCGGTCGCTGGCAACCCCGGTGTGCCGGAAGTTCGTCACGTGGAGCCGCCGGGAGAACGCGAGCCAGAGCGCCCACCGGAGGTTGTTCGCGGAGGTGCAGTCGGTGATCGTGATCTCCTCGCTCGCCTTGCAGACCTTCCAGCCGTAGGTGCTGCCGTCGTCCGTGCACCCGTGGAAGGAGCTCGTTCGCGCCCCCGTGGACGTAGTACCCGCAGTTCCGGTTGTTGAACGAGACGCAGTCCTCGAGGTGCGTGTCGCGCGAGAGGTAGTAGCCGGACATGAAGAAGTGGTCCGCGCAGGTGTTCCGCTGACCGTTGTTCGAGCTGACGCAGTTCCGGAAGACGACGTTCCGGGAGACCGTGCGGGGGCCGATGTCCCGGCCCGTGTCTTCGTCGTACCGGGCGCCGGGCTCGAGGTGGAACCCGGACTCCCAGTTGTCCGAGGCCACGCAGTTGACGACCTCGCAGTTGATCAGGTCCTGCCATTCGTGGAGGTCGAAGCCGGTGATCCACTCCGAGCGGGACTGGTTCGTGGACGTGACGGGGGCGGTGATGCCCGGATCGCCGGCGACGCCGTACCCGCAGCCGATGGCCTGGCAGTTGAGGAACCGGATGTTCGTCGTGGCCCGGCACCTGCCGTCGCTGAAGTCCTGGTTCATGTTGAAGCCGTGCGTGTGCGCGTTGACGACCCGGCACTCGTAGAACTCGACGTCGTCGATCACGTCCACGGGCGGCGCGACCCAGACGAAGAACATCCCGTTCCCCGAGGCCGTGCGCCATCTCCCGTCGAGGTCGACGCAGGTGGCGAGGACGTCCTGCACGCGCACGTGACTCCTCGTGACCATGACGAAGGCGTTCCCGCGCATGGTGAAGCCCCCGACGTTGACGTACTGGGCGCCGATCGCGATGGGCAGATACCCGGAGCGGCCGGGCTTCGCCGTGATCTCGACCGTCGTGTTCAGCGAACCCTGACCGCGGAGTGTCGTGTTGTCCCGCAGCGTGATCCTGTCCGAGCACCGGAAGGTGCCGTCGAGCAGCTCGACGATCCCGCCCTGGGCCGCCGCGATGGCGTCGTTGATCTCACGTTCGTCGCCGGCGCCGTCGCAGACGAAGAGCGCCGACGCGTTGGGCGTGAGAGTCGAGTCCTTTGCCGCTACGTACACGTGGTTCCCGTTGATCGGCGCGAAGGTCGGTTGCGGATCGGCCGTCGCGGGGAACTGGCGGGTATGAACGCCGAGCGGCCCCGGCGCGGGGAACGGGGCCGGCACGTCGACCGGCTCGGCGGGGTCCGGGGCAGGGAAGACGTGGCCGAATCCATCGGACGAGTCGGCCGGCCAGGGCACGGTTTCGCCCGACCCGTCGGCGGAAGCGAGGGCCGCGACCGGAAGAAGGGCGAGAAGGGTCAGCAGTATGCAGGCCAGCCGTAACCGGCGGTATTGCATATGTATCGGTATTCCGTGCGTGCCGATGAGCCTGCCGATCTGCTCCTCGATCGCATGGGGCCGCAGGCTGGTCCTTCCTGCAGGGAGATCCCGCCGGGCGTCGATAGCGAAATCGTGGGGAGGGAGGCGCGAAGCATCGCGGGATGGAGCCGTGCGAGCCCCCTCCTTGTCCGGCGAGCAGTAAAGCGGGTCGAACGGCACGGTTGCGGAGAGATCCCGCGGGCTCGTCCAGGGCACAGATCGGCTGGCGGATGCGTCGTCATCACTCGAGGGAATCCGGGCAGAACAGAAGGAGGGGGATGAGAAGCCCCGTCCACCGCCGCGCTGGTACCGGGGACGGGTGGAGGGGCGAGCCCACCTCCGTCGAACGCGATTAATGACTCCGATGTGGAGCGCCATCATGGTCATGGTGGCGCACGATCAGATCCTCGGCGGCAGAGGATATGAGGTGAAAGGGTCGCGGTGTGAAAGTGAACGCAGGGTGATCGGTGGCGTACAGAGGGGTTAGAGGTGGCCGAAGAGCCAGACGACGTCGGCGGAGCCGGCCGGCGGGGCAAAGAAGAAGGTCGAACCCTTACGCGGCGCTACCCGACCATCGGTCGAGCCCTGAATCAAGACGGACTGCGAGAGGGGAGCATCCCGGCCCCCTCGAGCTTCCGACCGATCACCGTGACGATGAACGGCCGTAAAAGAACCAGTACGCGATCCCGATGATAATCGCGGCCACCACCGCTACGATCAGGAGCGCTCCCAATGCACCCATACCCTTCAGGTACTCCGGCCAGGCACTTAACCGATCTGTTGTCGTCACCTCCACCAGGGCCTTCGCCCGGGGAGAGGGGATGGTACACCCGGGCCGCGGCCTCGCCCTCCCCGCTGGGCGGACGCGGGTGCCGAGGAAGAGCGGGGGGGCGGAGCGCACCAATCGGGAGGGCCACTATCCGTCCTCGGCGAGGGCGGCGGGATCGGGATCCTCGCACCGCAAGATCGCGACGGGAGTCGGGACGCGTCCGTGCGGGGGTATTCGCCATTTGTAACACATTCATTATGCGCGCCATCTCGATCGACCGTTGCCAGCCGAAGGCCGACACGTTACAGCCCAACTGTTGCTTATTGAATGCACGTTCGTGGTGTGAAAGCGGACGGGCGATCCGAGACGGGTTCGCGGGTGAAGTGGGATAGAGGGGTGCGTACGCCGGTTTCCGGCCGGCATTTGCAGTGCGGGTGCGACCCCGCATGGCGCTCCCCGGGCCCCGCGTTCTACGCGGGGCCGTGAACGATCCGCCACGTTCGCGATGAACATGCAGGCGCGCAACGAATATACGGTCGGCGGAAAGAATCGGTTCCGGCCCTCGTCTATCGTGCATGGAGACTGGCGGCACGGACGGGGTGCAAGCAGACAAGCATCGTTTCGGCGGGGGTTGCGGCACCCCCCGCTTTTCAGCGTCGCCCGCTGCGGTTGTTCCGATCCCGAGAGCCGTGGCCCCTCCCTCTTCTCCCATGGTCGGCCGGCGCCATGCACCGACATGAGACAGGCCATGTTCACGGCGTTAACAGATGGCGTGCGAACCTCGACAGCCGACTGCGGCCCGCCCGCAACGAACGCGATCCGGTCGCCCGTCGTCGCGTACCCACGCACCGGGTACCGCTCGAGATCCGCCGCGGGCCCGGGCGCATCGACGAACTCGAACCGCCTGGAGGTTCCGAGGAGCACTGACCGGTCCTCGGCGGCAGGGGCGACGATCAAAAAGGAAGAAGATCGGATGGTTCAGGTTGCCCGGATGTAGCCGGTGCGCTGAACGGTCTCGGTCGAGCCGTCCGTGTACGTGAGCTTCACGAGCGGCGAGAAGGTGCCGGCCGACGGGTAGAAGAACGTCGGGTTGACCGCCCGCGAGTTCCAGGTGTTCAGGTGGGCCGGAGCGTCGAACGACCACAGGACCGAGCCGATGCTCTTGCCGCTCGCCGGGGTCACGGTGAACTTAACCGCGCTGCCGTGCGGCGCCGTCAGGGGCGCGGCCGTGAACGAGGCCCCGCCGGACGGCACCGGCGTGGTCGTTGTCGTCGTCGGCGGCGTCGTCCGCGCCCGTACCGAACGCGATCCAGTCGAGGTTCTGACCGTCGCCGGCGAACGTCAGCTTCAGCGTGTGCGTGCCGGCCGCGAGCGTGACCGGGATGGAGACCGTCCGGAAGGTCGCGAACGACCCGGTGTTCGGGACCGCGATCGTCGCTGCCGGCGTCACCGTCGACCGGACGGCGATCGTCCGGCCGCTGTTCGGGCTCGCCATGCGGGCCGTCATGGTGTACGCGCCGGCCGTCGAGACGTTCGCTGTGTAGGTGAGCCATTCGCCGTTCCGGATCCAGCCGACGTTCGTGATGCCGCCGGCTGTCTCGATGTCGACGTCGTCATGGCGGTACGCGGCGCCCTCGTTCCCGGGGGTCGTGTCGTGGTACGCGACGCCCTCGCCACCGAGGTTGTAGTCCTCGGCCTGGATCGTTCCGGGGATGGCGAGGGGTGTGTACGGCGTGCCGTTGGTCCCGGGCGTCGGCGAGGACGTCAGGTCGATCCAGTCGATGTTCTGGCCGTCGCCGGCGAAGGCGAGTTTCAGGGTGTGCGTGCCGGCCGCGAGCATCACGGGGGCCGGGACCGTGGCGAACCGTTCGAACGAACCGGTGTTCGGGACGGCGATCGTGGTGAGGGCGGCGCCGTCGATCGAGACTGCGATCGTCCTGCCGCTGTTCGGCGAGGCCACGCTGGCGGTCATCGTGTACGCGCCCGCCGACTGGACGGTCGCGGTGTATGTCAGGTACTCGCCGTTCCGGATCCAGCCGACGTCCGTGACGCCGCTCGGCCGACTCGATGTCGACGTCGTCGGTGCGGTAGACGCCGCCGCTGTTGCCGGGTGTGGTGTCATGGTACGCGACGCCCTCGCCGCCGAGATCATAGTCCTCGGCCTGGATACGCCCGGGGACGGAGAGCGGTTTGTAGGGAGTCGGTCCTGGCACCGAGCCGTTCCAGACTGCGAGGGGCAGGTAGTCGGTCCCGCCCCAGCCGTTGTCGAACGGCGTGTCGACGAACCCGTCGCGGTTCGCGTCGGGGTGGGTCTCGGAGAACCCCGTGCCGTCCGGCTTCGCCCAGAAGTTCCCGCCGATGGACGGGCCGCCGACGATGTTCGGCCCCGGCGACCGGGTCGCGTTCCAGCTCGCGTTCTGCGGCGCGCCGTAGAGGTTCTCGGTAGTTCCGGAAGAGGTTGTTGTAGATCGTCCCGCCCTCACTCCTGGAGAGCGAGAGGATCCCGACGCTTCGCTCCCGTGAGCTGGTTTCCCGTCACCCGGGTCGCGGTCGAGCCCGCGAGGTCCAGGCTCCCGTAGGCGCCGCCGAGGTCGTTCCCGGAGACGACGGTGCCGGTCCGAGCGCGGTGATCGGACGGCGAAGGTGGCGAGGTCCATCAGCGTGGAGAGGTGGATCTCGATACCGTCACCCGTCCTGCGGACGTCGTTTCCGCGGACGGTCGCGTTCGCGGAGTCCCGGACGACGATCCCCGTGACGTCGTTGGCGGTGACCGTGCTGTCCCGCACCTGGACGTCCTGTGCGTTGTTCAGGATGATGCCCTCCTGGTTATGGGAGATCGCCGACGCCTCGATCACGGACCCGGCGAGGTTGTCGGCACGGATGCCGGCCTCCCAGTTGGTCAGCCTGACGTTTCGCACGACGACGTTCGAGAGCGTCCCGGCGCCGGCGATCCGGATGCCGAAGCTTCCGGCCCGGCCCGACCCGTCGATGGTGTGGTTGCCGCCGTCGAGGACGACGTTCGAGGACCGGATCTCGATCGGCGTGGCGTTCCCGTCGAAGCCGTCGGCCGTGACCGAGTAGGTCCCCGGCGAGGTGATCACGAGGGAAACCGGCGTCGGGACCGGCACCGGGCCGGTTGACGAGAGAGTGAACATGTAGATGTCCCAGTTCCCGTTCCGCTTGTCCTGCCAGACGATGCGGTCGCCGTCGACCGCCGGCGCCTCCTGGTCGCCGGCCGCAGTGCAGACGGAGGAGACGGCACCGCTCGAGAGGCTTCCCGTGTAGATATCCCAGTCCCCGTTCCGGTTGTCCTGCCAGACCACCCGGTCGCCGGAGAGTTGCGGGTTCGTCTGGTCACCGGGCGCCACGAGCCACGGGGCCCCCACCGGGTTCGCCTGCGAGAGGTCGGCGGCGTAGAGGTCCCAGTTCCCGCTCCGGTTGTCCGCCCAGACGACGCGGGTGCCGGAGACGGTCGGCGTCACCTGGTCGCCGGGGTCGTTCGCGAGGGCGACGGGCGAGGCGTGTCCGGGAATGTCGGCCCAGATGTTCCAGTCGTTGCCGTCGTACTCCTGCCAGACGACGATGGAGTCGCCGACGAGGTCGGGATGACGGATCTCGTTGGTCGTCGTCCCGCGGACCTCCCAGTACTGCCGGCTGGCCGTGTCGTACCTGATCAGGGTATACGAGTCACCGTTGGAAAGGACGTAGACCAGCCAGTTCCCGTCGATGGCCAGGTCGGAGATGTATCGCTGGCCCGGTTGCCCGAGCAGCGTGACGTTGACGGGCTCGCCCGCGAGGGTCCGCCCGTGGATCTCGTTGTTGACATCGGCGTCGGACCTCCCCGACCAGACCCCGAAGATGCCGGCGCTCGAGACGACGGCGTCGTAATCGCCGGTGGTGAACTTGCCGTAGTCGGACCTCGACGCGATCTCCGGCTGCTCGATGTGGGAGGCCAGGTCGTAGGAGTAGATGTCGCCCTGGAAATCGTCATACCGCGTGTCCCGCCAGACGATGCGGGTGCCGTCGATGGCCGGCTCGACCTGGTCGGCGTCGTGGACGACGAGCGGCGTCTCGTACCCCGCCGGTGCCGGCGAGTCCCCGGTGCCCTGGAGCTCCGGGGTGGCGCCCGTGACGAGCGCGGCCGTATCCGCAGGATCGGTCATGGCCTGCACGCCGACGGCGAGCAGGCAGAGCGCCAGCAGCAGTAGTGCTGCTGCCGGCGCCAGGGCGCCGGAGCGCCCCCGAACGGATGTGATGGAGTGCATGATACCCTCTCAGCCGCTTCGCTCCGAAGCGGTTGTCGTGTGAGCCTTCCCGCGCGGAGGGTTGGCACGGCGCCTGGCCCGGAGGCCGTCAAAGAGGGTCTGTCACTCCACGCGCGATTATCACAGATACGTACCTGACCCGATAAATCTTTCGGAACGATGAGGGATCATCGGGAGCAGAACGCCGGCAGAACCTGCAACGGGCGCCGCTCCGGCCGGCCCTGCCCGGACCGGCGGGGCGCCGTCCGGGTGCCGCGAGGAGAGGACGACAGGGCCGGTGACGGGCCGCCCGGGTCGACGGGCCTCTCCATCGGCCGGTCGATCGCGATCGCGGTCCGATTGCCCTTCATCGTTTCGCTTCGAGCCCTGTGCCGGGCGGGACGGCGGTACGCCCGGCCTCAGGTCACGCTCCTGATCCCCGCCGTCATTCGTCATCGATGTCCGTATCGATTTCATTCTCGGTCTCGCCCCCGGCCCGCCCGGAGCGCCAGACCGCGATCGCGGTGGCAATCGAGAGGACGATCAACAGCACGGAGACGCCGATCGCCTGCCGGTTCGCCTGGCTCAGCCCCAGGCTCAGGTCGTACAGCCCGAATACCAGGACCGCCAGGCACAGTACATAGACGATCCGCCGCTCGGTCACCTCGTCCATACGCGAAGAATGGCTTTGACGGATTATCCCAGTATCGATCCCGTCATACGCCGATCCGTCCCGCTTCGTCTTCGGACGGGATCGACGTCGTCGCCCGTGCCGCCTCGGCCCGAACGAATATATCCCGGGAGGGAGAGTAACCGTCCGGTGACAGGCATGGAAATCGCCAGACCCGCCAGGCTCGAGGACCGGCAGCTCGACGAGATCCGGCGCCTCGAGGAGCGCCTGGGTGTCGTCCTCGTCGGATACGAACGGCTCCCCCGGTACAGGCAGCTCTCGCCCGAAGAGCTCGAATGGCTCCGCTCCATCGAACGGGAGACCAGATCGGTCCTCGTCGCGTACGAGGCCCCGGCCCAGTAATCCCGCGCCGGAGCCTCCCGCCGCCGGTCCCTGGCCGGCCGGCATCACCCTTTTGACCCCCCGGCGCCAACATCACCCTCACATGCCGACGGCCCCGGGCACCCCGACGGTCAGCGTCGTGCTCCCGACCTACAACCGCGCTCACCTTCTGCCGCGGGCGATCGAGAGCGTGCTCGCGCAGACCTACACGGACTTCGAGCTGATCGTGGTCGACGACGGATCGGCCGACGACACGCCCGCCGTCATGGCCCGCTACGACGACCCGCGGGTCCGGTACGTCCGGTACGAGCCGAACCAGGGCGCGAACCACGCCCGCAACGTCGGCATCCGCGAGGCCCGCGGCCCCTTCATCTCGTTCCAGGACTCGGACGACGACTGGTTTCCCGAGAAGCTCGCCAAGAACATGGCCGCGTTCGAGACCGCCGGCCCCGAGGTGGGGGTCGTCTACTCGGGGTACTGGAAGTACGTCGATGCGAGCGAGAACCGGATCTACATCCCGCTCCCCTGGGTCAAGACAGCGCGACGGCTGGATCCACGAGGAACTCCTCCGGAACAACTTCGTGACCACTCAGGCCGCCGTGGTCCGCCGCGAGTGCTTCGACCGCTCGGGCTACTGGCTCGAGGGGCTCCCCGGCAAGCAGGAGTGGGAGCTCTTCCTCCGGATCTCGCGCGACTACCAGTTCCGGTACATCGACGAACCGCTCCTCAACTCGCGCTACGACGCGACGGGGATCTCCGAGAACCGCAGGGGCATCTACCTCTCGATGGAGCGGATCCTCGAGCTCCACCACGACGACTTCGCGGCCCACCCGGCGATCCTCGCCGAGCACTACGTCCGGCTCGGGCTCCAGTGGGCGCGGGCCGGCGAGTTCGCGAAGGGGCGCGACTACCTCCGGCGCGGCGCGGCCCTCCAGCCGGGGAACTGGAAGTACCGGGCGGCCGCGGCCGCCGCGAACCTCGGCGAGGGGCCGTTCAACCGGCTCGCCGGCCTCTACCTCGCCCGCGACGCGGCCGGCGCGTAGACCATGACCGCCGGGGCCGAACCCTTCATTCCCTCGCCGGACGACCTCCGGGCATTCTCCGCGTTCCTCGACGCGGGCCGGCTTCCCGAGCGGCTCGAGGCGCTCGTCGAGGGCTACGTCGGAGCCAAGACGGGGAAGCCGTTCGACGACCCCGCGGTCCTCGAGCGGCTCCGGCGGTCCGTCGTGGCGCAGAAGAGCGGGTACTGGAAGGCCGGCGAGAAACGCCGTATCTCCTACCGGAGCGGCTACTCGGTCCTCGCGTACCTCGCGTACCAGTTCCCGGTCTACTTCTTTCAGTCCTGCCGCCTCCTCGCCCGGCTCGCAGCCGACGGGCGCCTCTCCCGGGAGATGCGCGTCGTCGACCTCGGCACGGGGCCGGGGGTGGTCCCGCTCGCCATGGTCACGCTCGGCCGATACCTGCCGGGCTTCTCGGCCGAGGTGCTGCCGGTCGAGCCCTCGGAGGAGCACCGCGAGGCCTGCCGGCACCTGGTCCGCGGCTTTGCGGAGCCGGGCGACGCCGTCCGCGTGCGCCGTGCCCTCCCCGCCGACGCCGTGACCGTCGGCGACGCGGAGATCCCCGACGGGATCGACCTCCTCGTCCTCTCGAATCTCCTCAACGAGCTCCCCGGCGACCCGGCCGCGAAGGCCGCGACGGTCATGCGCTGGGCCGCGCACCTCGACGAGCGCGGCACGGTCCTGCTCGTCGAGCCGGCCGACCTCGAGAACGCGACGGGCCTCCGGGCCGTCCAGCGCGAGCTCCTCAGGGCCGGGCTCCACCTCCGCCACCCCTGCCGGTTCCTCTGGGGCTCGTCCTGCGGCCCGGTGGCGTGCTGGTCGTTCGAGCAGGCGCCCCCGATCCGTCCGACGCGGCTGCAGGAGGCGCTCGCGGCCGGCACGCCCGATCCGTACCGCTACCGGAACACGGACATCAAGTTCGCGGCCGCCGTGCTCGGCCGGGAGCCGCCGCCAGCGCATCGAGTGCCCCGGGGTCGACCGTCGGCGGACGGCGCCGCTCTCGCAGCTCCGGAAGCATACGAACCGCCGGATCGCCGTCCTCGCGGCCGTGATGTCGAACGACCTCGGCGACGCGAAGAGCCATGTCTACAAGGTCTGCGACGGCACGGCCCGGCAGCCGGTCTTCGCGGTCCTCCCCTCCTACCACGTCACGCCGGGCAACCGCGCCCTCCTCGAGGCGCCGTACGGCTCGGTCCTCCACCTCCGCGACGTCCTCGTCCGCGAGAACCCGAAGACCCGCGCCATCAATCTGCTCGTCAGCCGGTCCTCCACGGCCGCGCCCTGCGACCGATAGGAAGCATCAAGTCGCGAGCCCGCCGAGATCCGGAGCGATGGCGATCACGGCCCTGACCCTGCGGAACTTCCGCTCGTTTCGCGAGGCGGAGCTCCGGCTCCGGCCGTTCGTGCTCCTCGTCGGACGGAACGCCGCGGGCAAGTCGAACCTGATCCACGGGTTCCTCTTCCTGCGCGACATCGCCCGCTCCGGCCTCGCGAACGCGATCTCGCTCCAGGGCGGCCTCGCCTACCTCCAGAACGCCGGCCTGGCCTGCGGGCGCGACCTCGGGGTCGAGGTCGAGCTGACCCTGCCGGTGGAGATGGCCGCGATCGCGCTCCCCGACGGCCGGAGGCTCGAGATCGCACCGGGGGCCTGCACCTACGCCTTCGCCCTCGGGTGCAACGAGCGGGCCGAGGTGCGCGAGGACCGGTTCGTCATGCGCTTTACGGTGACGGCCCCGGGCGAAGCGCCGGTCCCGGGCTCGGTCGAGATCGTCCACGAGGGCGACCGGCTCCGGTACGCCGTCGACCTGCCGCCCGGCATCGACGAGGCCGTCTTCCTGCCCCCGGTCCTCCGCGAGGCCCGGCTCGGGCCGGACTCCCTGATGCTCGAGTCGCCCACGCTCTACCCCATGGGGCTCGTGCGGCGGGCGCTCGCGCTGGTCAGCTGCTACGAGTTCGGCCCCCGCCTGACGAGACGGCTCGACCTGCGGACAGGCGCGGCCGAGCTCGCCGAGGACGGGTCGAACGCCGCGATCGCGCTCGGGCGCGTCCTCGCGCACCCCGACAGCCGGCGGCAGTTCCTCGCGCTGCTCCGCGACCTCCTGCCCGTTCGTCGAGGACGTCGTGGTCGGCGACGGCCCGGGCGGCGCACCGGAGATCGGGTGGCCGAGGTCTACGCGCCCGGGACGGTACCTGCCGGCCGAGGCCCTCTCGAGCGGGACGGTCGAGCTCTTCGCCCTCCTCGTGGCGCTCTTCTTCTCGCCCGCGCGAGCTCGCGATCTTCGAGGAGCCGGTGGCGCGCCTCCATCCCCTCGTCGTCGGACGGCTGGTCGGGCTGATGCGCGAGGCCTCCGCGTCCCAGCCCCTGCTCGTCTCGACCCAGCACCCGGCCGTCCTCCGGCACGCGCCGGTCGAGGACGTCTGCCTGGTCTCGCGGGACGAGGACGGCTTCTCGGTCCTCTCCCGGCCCGGCGGACCGCGACGACGTCCGGACCTTCCTCGAGGAGGAGGTCGGCCTCGACGAACTCTTCCTCGCGGACCTCCTCTGATCCCATGCCGCGCCTGAACGTCCTGGTCGAGGGGTCGGACGACATCCGGTTCTTCGAGCGCGTCCTCGTCCCGCTCCTGAAGGAGCGCTACGGCGCCGTCCGGCTGGTCCCGTACGCCTGCCTCCGGCGGACCGCCGTCGACCGGCTCCTCCGGGGCTTCGCCCGCCTCGGCGAGGCGTACGTGATCGTCGCGGACATCGACACCGAGCCGTCCGTGCGGGCCAAGAAGCGGGTCGTCCTCGCCCGGTTCGCCGAGGCCGAGCCGGGCGCGATCGCGGTCGTGGTCATGGAGATCGAGTCGTGGTACCTGGCCGGCGCGGACGACGGGTTCCTCGCCGGGTCCGGGGTCGTGCCCCCGCCCTCGACCGACGAGCTGACCAAGGAGGCGTTCAACGCCCTGATCCCGCGCCGGTACGTCTCGCGGGTCGGGTTCATGCTCGACCTCCTCGACGGGTACTCGCTCGAGCGCGGGGCCGAGCGGAACCGGTCGCTCGGGTTCTTCCTCCGCCGGTTCGGAGCAATTCATAAATAGGGCGCGGTCGACGCGATCCGGCATGGCTGACGAAGCCTCCATGAAGCCGTGCGTCTGCATGATCTGCGGCCACGTCTACGACCCCGCCGCCGGCCGACCCGAGATGGGGATCCCCGCGGGCACGCCGTTCGCCGAGATCCCCGAGGGCTGGTGCTGCCCGGTCTGCAGCGCGGAGAAGACGAGCTTCCGGGAGCGGTGAGGGGCCGGCCATGAGCGTGCGAACTGTCGCCCCCGGCGTCCAGTCGGTCGGCGCGATCGACTGGGACCGGCGGCTCTTCGACGACCTGATCCCGCTCCCCGAGGGGACGAGCTACAACGCGTTCCTGGTCCGGGGCTCGGAGAAGGTCGCCCTGATCGACGCGGTCGACACGACGATGGAGATGGCCCTGATGACCAACCTCTTCCGGGCCGCCGCCGACCAGATCGACTACATCGTGGTCAACCACGCCGAGCAGGACCACTCGGGGCTGGTGCCGCTCCTGCTCGAGATGTACGCCGGGGCGACCGTGGTGACGAACAAGGTCTGCAAGGACCTCCTGGTCGCGTTCCACGGGATCCCCGAGGAGCGGATCCGGGTCGTCGGGGACCGGGAGACGCTCTCGCTCGGCGACAAGACCCTCGAGTTCCTGATCACGCCCTGGGTCCACTGGCCGGACACGATGCTGACCTTCCTCCGCGAGGAGCGGGTCCTCTTCTCGTGCGACCTCTTCGGCGCCCACCTCGCGACCTCCGACCTCTTCCTGCGCGACCGGGTCGAGTGGTACCGCCTGGCCAAGCGCTACTACGGCGAGATCATGATGCCGTTCCGGAACAGCATCAAGGGATACCTCGAGAAGGTGCGCGGCCTGAACCCGGCGATCATCTGCCCGAGCCACGGGCCGCTCTACGACGAGCCGGAGGTCGTGCTGACCGCGTACGACGACTGGGTCTCGGACGAGGTGAAGAACGAGGTCGTGATCGCCTACGCCTCCATGCACGGATCGACGCGGACCATGGTCGACCACCTGGTCAACGCCCTGATCGACCGCGGGGTCCGCGTGCGGCAGTTCCACCTGCCCTCGACCGACCTCGGCGACCTCGCCCTGGCGCTGGTCGACCCGGCCACGATCGTGATCGCGGCCCCGACCGTCCTCTTCGGGCCGCACCCCGTGGCCGTCGAGGCCGCGTACCTCGCGAACGCGCTGCGGCCGAAGGCGCGGTTCGCGACGGTGATGACGAGCTACGGCTGGGGCGGCAAGACCGTCGAGACCCTGAAGGGGATGCTCGGCAACCTCAAGGTCGAGTTCCTCGAGCCGGTCCAGGTGAAGGGCTTTCCCTCGCCCGAGGCGCAGGAGGCGATCGCGGCCCTCGCCGACGCGATCCGCGACCGGCACGCGGCCTCGACGGCCGACTTCACCGGGCCGGCCTGACCCATTTTTCCTTTCGAGATCGTCCCGAAATCTCCCGACGATCATGACGCATGCCGGGCTAACCAATCCGTGAGATGAACGCTCGGCGTTCGGATGGGCACCAGTCTTCGAAACGCCTTCAACCACGCGAAGCATCGGTCGCCTCATGAAGACTCGTGAGCCGGCCCATCGCTCGCGCGGGAAAAATGGTGGGACCACCTCTGATTATAAGAAGAATTCCGGCTCCTTTCGCTCCGAATACAGTGAATTGAGACGTATCGAAGCGTCCATGACCAGTCCGGGTTTCATCGTCCTGGCATCTTCGGGACAGTGCTTGATGCAGGCACAGCACGTGATGCATCTCTCCATATCGATCAGCGCACTGTTCTCCGGATCGATAGCGCCCGTCGGGCACCCTTCTGCACAGATCCCGCACTGGGTACACGCGTCGCTGACTGCGATGAAGTCGACAACCCACAGCGTCGGGTCTCCCCGGTACGGGTGGCAGCCCGGGATCGTGACCTCCGGAATCTGGTCGACCGATGAAACGGACAGCAGTTTTTCCCGAATGGTACGCCCGAACGATTCCGCGTGCTCCAGGTCGCGCGCATCGGGACGACCTTCGGCCGTCGGCGTCTCGGCGCTGGAGAAGGAGTGCTCCCCGATATATGCCGCACCGGCGATCGGTCTGCAGCCGGAATGTACGAGGAGATCCTTCAGCTCGATGAGGGCGTCCTCGTACACGCGATTGCCGTAGACGACGACACAGACCGCTGGCGTGTTGCGTCCTTCGATCGCGTGCAGCCATTCGGTCAGCACTGCCGGCACCCTTCCCATGTACACCGGCACGCCGATGACGAGTAATTCGTTCTCCGATGTCCGTAACGGTTGTCTTCTCGCGTCCGGCGTGGTGACGTCGACGAGTTCCACGGTGCCGTGGCCGATTCCCCGTGCGATACCCTGAAGAACGGTCTTCGTTGTTCCCGTCGGCGAGAAGCAGACCAGTTTCAGTGATTCTATGTTCATGTGAGATCCTCCGTGTGATCTGCGGATGCGATCGTCTTCAGCAGCCAGGCCATCTCCTTTCCCGCAGCTCTCGCGCGCATCAGGCCTTCCTCGTCCTTCAGGACGTCGCCGATCTCCTTCCCCACCCCGATCACCGGGGCTCCCGGGACTGTCATCCCGCTGTAGAGCAGGAAATGGAGAATGGTATCGACGGTATGGTTTGCACCGGACCTCCGTACGGCCGCTGCGGCGGTTGCCACCTTGCGCCGGAAGAGACCGCCGTTTGCCCGGGAGACGATGCCCGCCCGATCGATCAGGGCTTTCATCTCGGCCGTTACGTCGAGGAAATAGACCGGCGAACCGAGGACGATCCCGTCGGCGTCGATCATCTTCTCGATGCAGTCGTTGACGAGATCGTCGTCAAGACGCACCGCCGGTCCCTGTTCTCGAAACATCTCCGGCAATCCCTGCATCCGCGGATCGTTCGCCCGCCGATCCGGACGAGTTCCGTGGCGATGCCCTCGTTCTCGAGTTCGTCAAGGACGTGCCGGATCAGGATGGACGTGTTGCCATCGTTCCGGGGACTGCCGTTCAGTGCGACGACTTTCAGTTCTTTCATCATTTTTCACCGTATTCAGTGGCGAAACCGAAGAGCGGAAAAGAGAGTTCGGGATACTTCACTGCCGAAGGCCGGCTGCTCCCACCCACCGGATCACAGGATCTTCTTCCCGGGCTCGGGGTCCGGTTTGACGATGTACACATCGGTGATCGTCACGAGCACTGCGGATTTGGGCACGAACTTGGGCCAGCGTTCCTTCATCCAGGCAACGTTCCGGCCGAAGACCTCGTCGTTCGTGTGGAGCGTGACGGTGCCCTTGATCTGGAAACCGCCTTTGGACCCCCACCACGACAGGGCGATCTGCGGGTTCTCCTGCATGTTCTGCAGCGTCTTGTTGAAGTACTGGTCCGAGATGAGCATCGTCCCGTCGTCCAGTACCGTGAACGCCGCGATCGGGACCACGTTGGGAATGCCGTCTGTTGACGATGTCGCAAGGAACGCGGTCTTCGCTTCGCGCAGCGACTCTTCGATCTCCTGTGTCAGTCTAACCATGGAATCGGTCTCCGATCAGTGTTCTCCGCCCGAATTTATAAAACTTACCATTCGGTCTTTATTTTTACTCCATAGTCTTCTTTATTACGGAGCGGCTTCATACTCTCCGAACAGGATGCCCAAAGTCGTACCGGAATACAAGGAGGAAGCCCGGAAGAAGATCATCGCCGCCGGCTGGGACGTCATGAGCAGGAAGGGGTACTGCGCGACGACGATGGACGACATCGCGGCCCAGGTGGGGGTGACAAAGAGCGCGCTCTATCTCTATTTCAAGAATAAAGACGACCTCGTCGGCGAGATCGTGAAGATGATCCCGGCACTGGTCCGCCAGCAGGCGGTGAAGAGTTTCCCGAACGCGGACCCCCTGCAGGGCTGGACGTCCATGCTCGACATGCAGCTCGCGATGGACGGCAACCAGGATTCGCTGATCCTCGAGATCGTGGCGATGGTCGGACGGAATCCCGCGGTGGGGAGAGATCTGTCGGAGAACATCCGTATCGGGTATGAGATGGCTGCACACGGTATCGCGGCCCAGCAACGACAGGGACTTGTCCGGGACGACGCCGATCCGCATACGCTTGCGTTCGGCCTCGTCGCCCTCTTCTTCGGGTTCCAGTGCCTCTCGGTTGCGGGTGTCGAGCCCGGGGAGATCCGGGAACGGTGGCTGGAACTGGGGAAGATCCTGCTCGAACCGGCCGTCGCCCTGGCGGACTGCTCGGAGGGGTGCCCGTGGACGAACGAGATGGGACGGCGACTGGCCGAGAGAGGGCCCGGCGAATCGATCGAGATCCCGGTCTGTCCCGAGACGTGCGAGACGACCGACTGCACGATACGCCGCTACAAAAAACCGTGATCGCACCGCCGGGAGCTCGCCCTGGTGCGGCGATCCGGGCCCCTCGACGGAGCCCGTTTCTCGTTCCGAGATCTTCATTGCGGATGCGGGCCGATCTCTTTCGGACATGCGGATCCTGCTCGTCTCGACCCAGGACTACATCCACCATCCGGTGCCGTCGCGCCACCACTACATCTTCGAGGAGCTCGCGATCGCGTCACGAGGTCCACGTCCCCCACTTCCACGTGAGCCGCGCGCCGGAGAGGGCGACGCTCCTGCACGTCCACGAGGCGACCCGCTTCTCGGTCCAGAGCCCGCTCTTCCACTACACCCTGAACGCGCCCGAGCACTACCGCGTGCTCTCGCGCGTGATCCGCGAGGAGAAGATCGACGTCGTGGTCGCGGCCCACGTCCTGGCCGGCGCGGCCGTGATCAACGCGGCCCGGCGGCAGAAGGTCCCGGTCCTCTTCGATCTCAAGGACTGGTTCCCCGACTCGGCCGCGGCCTACTACGACAACCCGGCGCTCCAGCGCGTGATCCGGCGGTCCGTCCTCGAGATCGTGAAGTACAACCTGGACCGCTCGGACAGGATCACGACGGTCTCGCCCGGGCTCGTGGACAAGCTCGGCCGGCTCGGGTACGAGGCCGGGCTGATCACGAACGGGGTGGACACGCGGCTCTTCCGGCCGATGGACGGGGCGCCGATCCGCGAGGAGTACGGGATCGCGCCCGGGGACTTCGTCATCGGCTTCGCCGGCTCGGTCGAGCGGTGGTACGCGCTCGATCAGGTGGTCGGGGCCATGCCCGCGATCCTGGAGCGGGTGCCCGAGGCCATGCTGCTGATCGTCGGCGGCTCGCTCTTCACCGGGTACCTGCCCGAGCTCCGCGCGCTCGCCGAGAACCTCGGGATCGCGGACCGCGTGCGCTTCGCCGGGGCCCAGCCGTATGCGGCGTTACCGGGGTTCATCGGCGCCATGGACGTCTGCACCATCCCGCTCTCGCCGCCGCAGTGGGTGGACATCGCACTCCCGAACAAGTTCTTCGAGTACCTCGGCCTGCGGCAAACCGATCCTCTCGACGCCGATCCCGGACGTGCAGCGGATCGGCGGCGAGCACCTCCACATCTACCGGGACTACGACGAGTTCGTGGAGCGCGCCGTCGGGCTCGCGGCCGAACGCCCGCGGTACGCGACGGACATGACGTCGTACGACTGGCGGGCCAAGGCCGCCGCGATGGAGGAGATCCTTGAAGAGATGGCGGCGCCATGAGGAGGGCATGCGCACCCCCGTCTCGGTGATCACGGACCCGCTCTTCTCGCGCCACCACCTGGCCGCGCACGACGAGAACAGGTCGCGGCTCGAGGCGATCGAGCGGTTCGTTCCCGACGGGGTGCTCCGCCGCCCGGCCGTGCCGGCCTCGTTCGAGGACCTGCTCCGGGTCCACGCCGAGGGCTACGTCCGGGAGGTCGCGGCCCTCTCGGCGACCGACGGGGTCTCGTTCCTCTCGGCCGACACCTACATCGGCCCCGGGACCTTCGAGGTGGCGCGGTACGCGGCCGGCTCGGCCGTCGCGGCCGCAGGCCACGCGCTCCTGGGCGAGCACTGCTTCGCCCTCGTCCGCCCGCCCGGCCACCACGCGACCCGCGACCGGGCCATGGGGTTCTGCATCTTCAACAACGCGGCCGTGGCGGCGGCCGCAGCCCTCGACGCGGGCATGGAGCGGGTCGCGATCCTCGACTGGGACCTCCACCACGGCAACGGCACGCAGTCGATCTTCTACGCCTCGGACCGGGTCCTCTTCTGCTCGGTCCACCAGCAGGCGGAGTTCCCCGGGAGCGGCTGGGTCGACGAGATCGGCGAGGGAGACGGAAAGGGGTTCACCCTGAACGCCCCGCTCGCGCCCGGCGCGGCCCTCGCGGATCTCGAGTGTGTTCTCGACGAGGCCTTCGTCCCGGCCCTGCTCGCCCACGACCCGGGGCTCGTGATCGTCTCGGCCGGCCAGGACATGCTCGAGGACGACCCGAAGGGCGCCCTCTGCCTCAGGCCCGGCGACTACGGCGCGATCACGGGCCGCCTCGTCGACGCGCTCGGCATGCCGCTCGCGCTCGTGCTCGAGGGCGGGTACGGGCCGTCGCAGCAGCGGGCCGTCGGGGCGATCCTCGAGGCCCTGACCGGCATCCCCTTCGCGCCGGGCGCGGGAGAGCCCCGCCGCTCCACGCGCGAGGTCGTGGCCGCGCTCCGCCGGCTGACCGGGTAGCCAGAAGGTTTATCGGGGCGGGCTCCGTACCGGACTGCATGGACTACGGAGAGGTTGCCGTCGGCATGCGGGCCCGCTACGCCCGGACCGGGACGGTCGGGACCGTGACCGCGGTGCAGGCGATCGAGGGGGAGACCTACGCCGTGCTCGACACGACCGGGCTCCTGTACCGGGTCGACCAGCTCGCGCCGACGGGCGCGTCGAAGGAGCGGCGGGAACAGATCGTCGAGGAGATCGAGGAGCAGCTCCGGCGCGAGCACGAGGGGATCACGCGGACGGACGGATCGCAGTTCGAGCTCGACAACAGCTGCGAGGGCGGGGGCTGACGGCCCCTACTCGTCGAGCGAGATCGTCGTCAGCTTGACCGACTCCACGCCCTTCTGCGACATCAGCTTCTCGGCCAGGGCCTTGAGCTGGGTGCCGTCGCCGTGGAGGAGCACGACCTCGAGGCAGCGGTTCTGGGTCACGTGCGAGTGGAGCGTGGCCTGGACGATCTCGCGGAACTCGTGCTGGATGTCGGTCAGGACGGGCAGGAGCCCTCGCTGGTCGTGGTCGTAGATCATGGTGATCACGCCCTGCCGCTCCCCGTGGACGTCGGACATCCACCGGTAATAGGTGATGTAGTTCCGGATCGCGTCGCGGATCCCCTCCGAGCGCGACGAGTACCCGCGCGCCGTGATGATCTCGTCGAACCGATCGAGCAGGTTCTTCGGCAGCGAGATGCCGATCCGCGAGAGCTCGGTCTCCATACTCTCCGGTTTGATGGAGTTCGGTATTAAATATTACGAATTCTCTTCGAGACAGTAACACTTCGTATGCCGGGGCCCGAATCGCAGCGAAATTCTCGCTCCGAGGGCGTCATTATGCAGGACACCACATATAAGTAGGATTGATATACATACAGTAGGGAGGTTCGAGACTTTTGGATGATGTAACCATCCCGAGCGTTAATATCGGAGTCGTGGGACACGTGGACCACGGGAAGACCACGCTCGTCAACTCGCTTACGGGCGCCTGGACGGACCGGCACTCGGAGGAGATCAAGCGGGGTATCTCGATTCGGCTCGGGTATGCCGACGCCACCTTCTACCGCTGCCCGAAGTGCGAGGGGAGCGATGCGTATACGACGGCGCCGGCCTGCCCGAACTGCGGCGGCGAGGCCGAACCGTTCCGCTCGGTCTCGTTCGTGGACGCGCCCGGGCACGAGACCCTGATGGCGACCATGCTCTCGGGCTCGGCCCTGATGGACGGGGCCATGCTCGTCATCTCGGCGAACGAGCCCTGTCCGCAGCCCCAGACCAAGGAGCACCTGATGGCGCTCGAGCTGGTCGGGATCAAGCGGATCGTGATCGTGCAGAACAAGATCGACGTGGTCTCGCAGAAGGTCGCGATCGAGAACTACAACCAGATCCGCGAGTTCGTCAAGGGGACGATCGCCGAGGGCGCGCCGATCGTTCCCATCTCGGCGCAGAAGGGGATCAACGTCGGGGCCCTGATCGAGGCCCTCGACGCGACCATCCCCACGCCCGAGCGGGACCCCGAGGCGGTGCCGATCATGCTGGTCGCCCGGTCGTTCGACATCAACAAGCCGGGCGTCTCGTGGAAGGATATCAAGGGCGGCGTGATCGGCGGGTCCCTGATCCAGGGCGTGCTCCGCGAGGGGGACGACATCGAGATCCGGCCGGGCCGGCAGGCCCACCCCGGCCGGTGGGAGCCGGTCGCGACCAAGGTCAGCTCGATCAACATGGGCTCGAAGAAGACCCCGGAGGCGACGCCCGGCGGACTGCTCGGGGTCGCGACCAAGCTCGACCCGGCGCTCACCAAGTCGGACGCGCTGGCCGGCCAGGTGGCGGGCAGTCCGGGCTCGCTGCCGCCGGTCTGGGACCGCCTCCGGTTCAGGGTCACCCTGATGGAGCGGGTCGTGGGGGCCACGAGCGAGCTCGAGATCGAGCCCCTGAAGCACAACGAGCCGCTGATGCTCTCGGTCGGGACCGCGGTCACGGTCGGGGTCGTCACGGGCTCGCGGAAGGACTCGGTCGAGATGCAGTCTGAAGCGACCCGTCTGCGCCGCGCTCGGCGCGCGGATCGCGATCAGCCGGCAGGTCGGGGCGCGGTGGCGACTGATCGGGATGGGCGTCCTCACCGAGTGAGGGTGCTCTTCGACGCGAACGCACTGATGATGCCGCTCGAGCAGGGAGTGGACCTCTTCTCCGAGGTGCAGGCGCTGGTCGGGGCCTTCGACCCCATCGTGCCGACGGAGGTGCGGGCCGAGCTCGCGGGCCTCGCGCGAAAGCAGGGGCGGCGCGGCGCTGCCGCGCGCTTCGGCCTCTCGCTCGCGGCCAGATGCGCCGAGGAGCCGCTCGGCGCGGCGGGGAACGTCGATGCCGGGATCTCGGCCTACGCGCGGACCCACGACTGCCTGGTCGCGACGAGCGACCGGGCGCTTCGCCGGGACCTGCTCCTGGACGGAGTGCCCGTGATCGCGCTGCGGGGGCCGCGGCGCGTGACCCTGGAGAGAAGATGAGGAGAGAGGAGGAGCCATGTACTACCGAATGAGACTCGAGGACAAGGTCCGGGTGCCGCCCAACAGGCTCGGCGAGGACCTTGAACTCGTGATCCTGGACGTGCTGCAGGAGCAGCTCGAGGGAAGCATCGACAAGGAGATCGGGATCTTCATCGCCGTGACGAGGGTGCTGGACGTGGGCGAGGGAGAACTCGTGCCGGGCGACGGCGCAATCTACTACGACGTCGTCTTCGAGGCCCTCTCCCTCCGCCTCGCGCTGCAGGAGGTGATCGAGGGGCTCGTGGTCGAGACCACGACCTTCGGCTCCTTCATCAGCCTCGGGCCGATCGACGCGATGCTGCACGTCAGCCAGATCTCGGACGAGTTCATCACCTACGACGAGAAGAACGGCCGGCTGATCTGCAAGGACTCGAACCGGTCGATCTCGGTCGGCGACAGGGTGCGGGTCCGCGTGGTGACCCTCTCCCTGAACGAGCGGGAGCCGCGCGACTCGAAGATCGGGCTGACCATGCGCCAGACCGGGCTCGGGACCGACGCCTGGCTCGAGGACGAGCTCAAGCAGGAACGCGAGGAGAAGGAACGCCGGAGTGGTCGCTGATGGTCGTCCGACGCCGCGAGAAGCAGCTCCCGAAGGTCTGCCGCGAGTGCCACCGGGTGGTCGAGGGCGAGTCGTGCGTGATCTGCAGCACGATGAACCTCTCGACCGACTGGTCCGGGTACCTCGTCGTGATCGACCCGCGCCACTCCGAGGTGGCGAAGAAGATCAACATCGAGCTCCCCGGACGGTACGCGCTGAAGGTCAGGTAGATGCGCCGGCTCCCCGACGAGCACCGGGACGCCTTCCGGGCGCCGTACGGACGGCTGTACCCGTCGATCGACGCGGCGCGAGCCGTCCTCGCAGGCCGGACCGTGCTCGCCGTCGGCGACGTGGTCACGGCCGGGCTGCTCGCGGACGGGATCGTCCCGACGGTCGCGGTCGTGGACGGCTTTACGGCGCGGGACCAGCCCGTGGACCCGGTCGAGCTTCCGGGGGCGCAGGTCATCCGCGTGCGGAACCCGGCGGCCACAATCACCGGGGAGCTCGAGGCCGCGGTCCGCGACGGGCTCGCCCGCCCGCCGGCCCTGATCGTGGTCGACGGGGAGGAGGACCTCGCCGTGGTCCCGCTCGCGCTCGCGGCCCCCGACGGCGCGGCCCTCGTGTACGGCCAGCCCGGAAAGGGCGTCGTGGTCTCCACGATCGACCCCGAACGGCGTGCGCTCGCCCGCGCTCTCCTCGACCTCTTCGTCGAGGAGTGAGACAGGCCATTTTATAAGACCCGCTCTCGTATAGCTAGAGGATATCGATGGAGATTGAGATCGTACAGGACACCCGCAACGAGCTCCTGAGCCGGCGGGAGCTGCGGTTCGTCCTCAGACATGACGGGCCGACGCCATCACGAAAGGAGATCATCGGGCGGCTCTGCGCCATGAGGAACGTCGGCGAGAACCTCGCGGTGCTCGACCCCCTCTCGACCCGCTACGGGATGATGCAGGCCGAAGGGATGCTCCGGATCTACGACACCGACGAGGCGCGCAGCCGCGCCGAGTCCGACTACCTGCTCACGCGCGGCGAGCCGAAGCCGGCCGAGGAGGCCTGAATGGCCGCCCCCGCAAAGGGCGCCAAGGGCAAGAAGGAGGGCACCGCGGTCAAGCGGTCGGCCTACTTCGCCGTGGAGGGCGAGAAGGCGACCCTCCAGCGCCGGTACTGCCCCCGCTGCGGCACGGGCGTGGTCCTGGCCGAGCACGAGGACCGTGCGGCCTGCGGCCGCTGCGGCTACACTGAATTCAAGGCATAGATTCCATCGATGCCGGCGACCGGTCAGGTACTCGGCCTCGAGGGCACTGCGTGGAACCTCAGTGCCGCTCTTTTTGACGACGACCTTCTCGCCCTCCGCTCCGATCCGTACCGCCCGCCGACCGGCGGGATCCACCCGCGCGAGGCGGCCCAGCACCACGCGGCCGTGATGAACGCCGTGATCGCGCCCGTGCTCGCGGCCGCGTGCCGCCCCGTCGCGGTCGCGTTCTCGCAGGGCCCCGGGCTCGGGCCGTGCCTCCGGACGGTCGCGACGGCGGCGCGCTCCCTCGCGATCGCGCTCGGCGTCCCGCTCGTCGGGGTCAACCACTGCCTCGCCCACGTCGAGATCGGCCGGTTCGCGACGGGCTGCACGGACCCGGTCGTGCTCTACGCGTCGGGGGCGAACACGCAGGTGATCGGGTACCTGGCCGGGCGGTACCGCGTCTTCGGCGAGACCCTCGACATCGGCCTGGGGAACGCGCTCGACAAGTTCGCCCGGTCCCGCGGGCTCCCGCACCCGGGCGGCCCCGCGATCGAGGAGCTGGCCCGCGGCGGCGATCTCGTCGACCTGCCGTACACGGTCAAGGGCATGGACCTCGCGTTCTCGGGGCTGGTGACGGCGGCCTCGTCCTCGAAGGCCCCGCTCGGAGACCTCTGCCGGAGCCTGCAGGAGACCGCGTTCGCCATGTGCGTCGAGGTGACCGAGCGGGCGCTCGCCCACGCGGGCAAGGAGGAGGTGCTGCTCGTCGGCGGCGTCGGCGCGAACCGGCGGCTCCAGGAGATGCTCCGGATGATGTGCGAGGACCGCGGGGCCGCGTTCTTCGTGCCCGAGCCGGTCTACCTCGGCGACAACGCGGCCATGATCGCGTACACGGGCCGGCTCCAGGCCGCGCACGGCATGACCGTGGCCGTGGCCGACTCCCGGGTGGACCCGAACTTCCGGATCGACCAGGTGCCGTGCCCGTGGCGGACGGACCGGCCCGAGACCTTCCTCCGGGTGGTGCCGCGCGGCGCCGAGGCCGAGGTCGAGCTCGGGGAAACGGACGCGATCAAGCGGCGGCAGCCGAAGCGCTACCGCCTCCCCGCGCTCGACCAGCGGCTCCGCCTCGAGCGGACCCGGTCCGAGGCGCGGCTCCTCTCGGCCGCGCGCCGGGCCGGCGTCGCGACGCCCGTCGTCCGCGACATCGACGGGACGACGATCGTGATGGAGCGGGTCGAGGGCGAGGTGCTCAAGGCCGCGCTCGACTGCGCGACCGTCCGGGCCGCGGGGCGGGCCGTCGGCCTCCTCCACGGGGCCGGGATCGTCCACGGCGACCTGACGAGCTCGAACATGGTCGTGCGGGACGGCGGGGTCGTGCTGATCGACTTCGGCCTCGCCTCCGCGACGGAGGAGCTCGAGGCGCGGGGCGTCGACGTCCACGTCTTCCTCCAGACCCTCGGATCGGCCGCGGCCGACCCCGTCCCGCTCACGGCCGCGTTCGTCGAGGGCTACCGGTCGGCGTTTCCCGGGGCGGACGCGGTCCTCGAGCGCGAGGTCGAGATCCGGCGGCGGGGGCGGTACCTGTGAGGCTCGCGGTCGTGACCGGGAACCCGCACAAGGCCGAGGAGATGGCCGCGTTCCTCGAGGGCACGGTCGAGATCGAGCACGTCCCCCTCGACTGCCCCGAGTACCGCGACGACGAGGTCGGCCCGATCGCGCGCGAGAAGGCGCGGTTCGCGTACGAAACGCTCTGCCGGCCCCTGATCGTGGACGATACGGGCTTCTTCGTCAACGCCCTCCGGGGGTTCCCCGGGCCGTACGCGGCCTACGTCCTCCGCACGCTCGGGAACGAGGGGATGCTCCGCCTGCTCGAGGGAGCGCCCGACCGGTCGGCGTACTTCGTCACGGCGGTCGCGTACGCGGACGCGGACGGCATCCGGCTCTTCGAGGGCCGGCTCGACGGCGAGGTGACGACCGCGCCGCGAGGGAGCGAGGGCTTCGGGTACGACCCGATCTTCGCGGTCGGCGACCGGACCCTCGCCGAGCTCCCGCTCGCGGAGAAGAACCGGTTCTCGCACCGGGCGCGGGCGCTCTCCGCGTTCCGCGACTGGTTCTCGGCCGGGCGCGCCGGTGACAACCGTTAAGTCGGTCGAAAACCCTGTATTATAGACTCATACCACGTGGTGACTTTGAATGGCACGATTCCCCGAAGCTGAGGAGAGGCTCCTCAATGTCAAGATCTGCATGCGCTGCAACGCCCGGAACGCGGTGCGGGCGACCTCATGCCGCAAGTGCGGATACCAGAACCTCAGGCCGAAGAACAAGGAACGCAAGGCCTGATCGCGGCGCTTCGCCGCGTGGTCATGCGCTGTAATACGTAACCCGTTTTCCCTTTTTGCTGTACTCGCCGCGGAACGTCTCGAGGTTCCGCTTGTACCCGATGCGGTCCGCGACGCCGAGCGCGCGGAGCGCCTCGCGCACGCGCATCACCTCGGCCTCGTCGCGCCAGTCGGCCGTGTAGACGTAGACGACGTACCGGTCGTCGCGGGCGTCGGGGTTCGGCTTCGCGGTCGAGACCTTGGCCGAGATCCCGAGCTCGCCCGCGGCCGTCGCGTCGCGGACCCGCCGCCAGACCGCGTCGACCTCGTCCTTCGGGAGGAAGACGAGCCACTTGCCCGCGAGCTCGTCGTCGACCGCGTTCGGCAGGGCCGAGGGCGCGTCCTCGACGATCCAGTACATCTGGGTCGTCTTCGTGGGGACCACCCCCTCGCCGGCCCGGATCATCGCGTAGATCGCGTCGACCGTGCCGAAGCGCTCGATCAGGGCGTCCGCGAGCGGGGGGTAGTCCGCGCGGAAGGCCTCGAAGACGCGGGCGAGCTCGTCCGAGAAGTCGGTCCCGTCCTCGACCAGCCGGTACAGCGACCGCCCGGTCCCCCGGATCTCGCGGTGCAGCAGGTGCTCGAAGATGCCGTAGGCCACGTCGCCGAGGGCATCGGGATCGACCTCGTCCATGTGTACCCGATACGAGTGGCCGGCAGAAAGGGTTTATGCTTACTCGAAACGCCGGCACGATCGAAAGTTAACCTCCTGTGATCTCTCGGAGGAGAGAGGCAGCGGGCGATGCCGGCGACGTCTACCCGAGGAGGTGATCCCCGGCCCGGCATCCTCAAACAGTCGTCGGAATGAAACCGGCCGTCGCCACCGATCACGAGAAGCGCCTGCGTCGAGCTGCAGGTCGAGCAGACTGATCGCGAGATCGACGCGCTCGTCTACGGCCTCTACGATCTCACGCCTGACGAGATCGCCGTCGTCGAAGCGTCCGTCGCGAAGAAAGGCTGAGGCCTTTCCGCCCTACACGTTCGCCGCCACCCCCCCGCCCTCCCGCACTCGCCGCCGCGCCTCCCGGTCGTAGCACGCCGCGCAGAGCCGGACGCCGCCGCCGCAGTACGCGGCCGGCTCAAGGCCGCAGACGTCGCACCGGCGGATGATATACGTCGGCCCGTCCGTTCGGAAAAGGGAGAGCCCGGGCCTCACAGGTGGTTGAAGAGCCGGACGACGTCGGCGAAGTCGATCCAGCCGTTGCGCGTTGTAGTCGAACGCTGTCACCGGCTCGTTCGCCGCGATCCACGACATCTGGTTGAAGAAGAGCACCGCGTCCGCACCCTCGAGCCGCCCGTTCCCGTCGACGTCGTCGTGCACGCTGTCCACGTCCGTGTCCGTCGGGACGCCCGCTCCCCCGGGAACCCCGATCATCGCGGGCTCCGGGCCGGCGCCGGCCGTGGCCGTCGCCCTGGGTCCGAACGTCACGTCGAGCGTCGTCCAGGTCGCGGCCCTGGAGGTGTAGTCGAGGTCCATGTTCATCCGGAAGGTCCCGTTCGGCCGGCGGCCGTTCGCCGTGCCCCACGAGTTCAGGACGAGCCAGTACCGGTTGTTCGGGTCCGTGTCGTCGTAACCGACGACGCACATCTGGTGGGACACTCCGCTCACCGTCGCTCCGCGAAGCCACGTCACCGGGTCGTACACGGCCTCGTCCCCCTCGTTGTTCCAGAAGTTCTGGAACACGGCGATGTCGACCAGGTTCCGCCAGGTGAGATGCACCGCCGTGCCCCGGTCGAGGAGGGCCTTGATCCGCGCGATCGTCTCCGCCTGGGAGCCGGTGGTCGGCACCTCCCGGGCGGAGATGCTCGTGATCGGGTAGTGCGGGGTCGTCTCGATCGACGGGGCGGCGACCCAGGCCTTCTTGTTCTCGTTACACCAGCCGGCATGGGCCGCGTCCTGGTAGTCGGCGTTCGTGTTGGACCGGGGCACGGCGATCCCCGTCTCGCGGTAGAACGCGGCGAAGTCCGAGACGGTGCCGGCACTGCCGGCCCAGGACGGGCCGGCGCCCCCGTTGAAGTTCGAGTCCACGAACTGGATCGAGAGCGGGTCGCGCACGCCGTTCTGGACGCTGTGGGCGATCTCGAGGACGGCCGTGCCGGCCCAGACCCAGCAGGTGGCGACCCCGCCCTGGTCGCGCTCTCCGGGCGGGTAGGGGAGGTGGGAGAGAAGCGAGACGGACCCGGCCGGCGCGGGGGTGCCGTTCGGGCCGGCCCACGCTTCGGGGCCGGCAAGGCCGGTGCCCGGGTCCGCGGCCCCCGCGGCGACGAGGATGGCGACGAGGAGGAGGGCGACGGAGAGGGCGCCGTACCGGAACCGTGCCGTGTCGCGTGATCGTTTCATGTCCATCACCGTGTGGCTGTCGTTCGCGGGAGCGGACCGCGGCCGGCAGCATGGTGGCGGAGTCGGGCCGTGAGGCGGACGGGGAGGGCCGGTGCCGGCAGTCAACGGGATGGCGCGGAGGGGTAAAAATCCTTCTCGTCCGAGGGCGCGCCGGGCCGGGTTGCCGCGTGGCCCACCGGACGACCATGCGCCGGACCCCTTTCAGACAGCGGAGCGGCCTGCTACTGCCCCTACACGTTCACCGCCACCCCCGCGCCCTCCCGCACGCGCCGCCGCACCTCCCGGTCGTAGCACGCCCCGCAGAGCCGGACGCCGCCGCCGCCGCTGTACGCGGCCGGCCCGAGGTCGCAGACGTCGCACCGGCCGACTGACGGTCGCGAGGCCATACTCGAGGATGCCGGCTCGGTATGCGGACGATGACACAACGGGCACGCGTCATCCCCGCGAACCCGCGAGGTCGATGAGGAGGTCAGCCACCTCGAGCGGCGCGATGAGCTCCGCCTCGTGGCCTGTCGCGATCGTGCGAACCTCCCAGCCGCTCCGTCGTGCCTTCTCCGCGAAACGTCCGAAGATCGACGTCAGCGGCCCGGCCGTGCAGGCTGATGTAGGCGCGAGGGATCGCCTCGCTCCGGGGATTGCCGGGCGGCACCGGCTGGGTGTAGGTGGCGTAGGGGTGCGGCGTGACCCGCGCCTGGTACCAGTCCGCCAGCACCGGGTCGTCGATGCCCATCAGGGACGGGGGTGGCGGGGGCCGCAGGCCTCTGTCGGCCGCCCCGTCGGCCTCGATCTCGGCCCGCATCTCCGGGGTCCAGAGGTCGAACTCGCTCTGCCCCTCGTCGGGGACGTACGCGTCCAGGTAGACGAGGAGCTTGAGACGTTCGGGAGCGACCGAGGCCACTCCCGTGATGACCATCCCGGCATAGCTGTGGCCGACCAGCACGGCGTCGGAGATGTCCTCGTAGAAGAGCAGGTTGGCGATGTCCGTGATGTGTGTCGTCAGGTCCACGTCGCAGTCCCTGAGATGGAGCCGATCGCCCACGCCGGTCAGTGACGGTGCATATGCTTCGAACCCTGCAGCGCGTAATCGCCGGGCCACCTTCTGCCAGCACCAGCCGCCGGCTCCGGTGCCGGGTACCGGTACCGAAGGTTGTCATGGTATCACCCCGACCGCGAACGCGACCAGGGGCCCCCGTTCGAGCTCGTCCCGGTGACGGAAGGAGCGACAACAGCGAGATCGGGGGGCCTGCCTGCGTCGATCGGCGCACCGAGCACGACCGCGTCGAATCCCCCGAGCGAGTCCGCGGCCGAGAGCGTGGTCACCTCTGTCTCGAGCCCCGTCGCCTCCGGTTCCCGGGCGACCGCATGGGCCGGGCCGGGCGTCGAGCAGTTCGTGGTCGCCGCTGCGGCCATGAGGCTTCCTGTCATCCCGTTCGTCTCCGCTGCAACATGGGAGGGGTCGTATAAAAAATCGAGCGTCCTGAAGGGTCAGCCGGCTCCCGGCCCCGGCCACCGATCACGAGAAGCGGCTCGTCGAGATGCAGATCGAACAGGCGGATCGCGAGATCGATGCGCTCGTCGACGATCTCTACGGGCTAATGCCCGATGAGATCGCGGTCGTCGAGGCGTCCGTCGGGAAGAAAAGCTGAGGCCTTTCCGCCTTTCACCTATTCAGCCGGGACGCCCTCCCGCACGCGCCGCCGCGTCTCCCGGTCGTAGCACGCCGCGCAGAGCCGGACGCCGCCGCCAGCGTACGCGGCCGGCTCCAGGTCGCAGACGTCGCACCGGCCGACGGAGGCCCGGACCCGCCGCATCCCCCCGGGGTCGATCGCGCCCGGCAGCGGCGGCCCGGCCCGCTGCTCGCGCCGCACGGCCGCCGCGTGGCAGGCGCGGCAGAGGTGGCGGGGCTCGCCCGCCGGCCGGCGCTCGCGGAAGTGCGACGGCCGCCGGCCGCAGGCGTCGCAGGGCACCGGGGCCGGCGACTCGAGGAGCGCGAAGGCGCGGGGGCCGGGCGTCTGCCAGCAATCGGCCCGCTGGCATGCTGCTGGCATGCCTGCTGGCATACCTGCTGGCACATTCGCTTTCGGCGGTGCGTCATCCGATCCCGATTTCAAGCCTGATTCTCTGATCTCGATCGTACTGGTACCAGCAATTCCGGGAGCACAGTGCACGCCCCCGGGCCGATCGCCGGGCTCTCCGCATCCGCCGCTGCTGGCACATGGTCCGGCGAACGCGCCGGATTCGCCGCCGTTTTCGGTTTCCACGCCGCAATGGCAGTCGTCGACGGTGCCAGCAGGCATGCCGGCAGGGTGACAGCAGCCGCCGGCGCTCTCATCGGGACCGTCCTCTGAGCCAGACCCGCCCCCGCGCCGTCGTCTCGCGGTAGACCTCCGCTGTCGAAGACGAAGACGAGCTGCCGCCGGCGCACGTCGCGGTCCCCGTCCTCGGGGTCGATCGCCGTCTGGTCGATCATGGTCAGCGCCGGCGACCGGTCGAGCAGCCCGGGGTACGGGACGCCGCGCCGAGCTGTAGCCGAGCAGCACCCGCCGCGCCTTCTTGTACGTCCACCCCGTCCATGCCTGCACGTCCTGCGTCGTGAACCGCTCGACCCCCCGCTGCGCCGCGAGCGTGAGGACCAGGTCCTCGTTCCGGTCGAACTTCGACCCGAGCGACCCGCCGCCCGCGTGCAGCGCCGAGAAGAGCCCCGCGGCGTAGTCGAAGTCGGCCCGCGTCGCCGTCACGACGAGCGTCCCGTCCCCGAGCCGCTCGCACGGCCGCTGGCGGAGGTGGAGGAGGGCGTGGCGCCGGACGAGGTCGACCAGGACCAGCGTGTTCCGCCGGTTGCTGACCGAGGCCATCCCGATCCTGGTGGCGAACGGGACCTCGACGTAGACCGGCCCCGCGCTCCGGACGGCGCGCCAGAGCTCGCGGCAGACGGCGAGGTCGAACCGGCCGTTCACGGCCTCGCGGGCCGGGCGGGCCTCCTCCGCGAGCTGCCGCTCGAAGACCACGCGGTCCTGCTCCTCCGAGTCGTCGACCCAGCAGGTCAGCATCCGGTTGAGGACCTGGTCGTCGTACAGGGCCCGGACGTTCGCGAGCCACCAGACGCAGCGCTCGGGGATGGCGCAGTGCCGGACCTTCCGGTCCGTGTCGACGGTCCGCATCCGGATCGGCTCGTCGAACCGGCTCGTCGCCTCCTTGAGCACCTCCTGCAGCTCCTCCGAGAGCGCGATGTCGTCGAGCAGGAGGACCGTGCCGGGCGAGATGTCGTCCGAGTAGTAGAGGGCCTTGTCGCTCATCCGCTCGGCGAGCCGGTACTCCTCCGGCACCTGCCGGAGCATGGCCGTCATGCCGCTCGACTTCCCCTTCCCGCTCTCCCCCGTGACGTAGACGTGGAGCCCGCGCGAGTTCAGGACGGCCGGGAGGCGATCGACATGACCAGGCAGTGCGCCAGGGTCTCGTCGCCGACGTGGTCACGGGCGAAGGCCTCGAGCAGGAAGCCCACCGGGTCCCCGCGTTCGAGCACCTCGTCCGCCGCCGCGGCCGCGCCGGGGTTCGTCCCGTCCCCGGCGGGGCCGGCAGCCGGCGCCGGCTCGTGCTCCGGGGGCGCGGCCGTGAGGGTGGCGGCGAGCGACCCCAGCAGGAGCGCCGACACGGGCGCGGGCGAACCCGGCGCCTCGAGGACGGCCGAGCGGCGGTGGGGGCGGTCGGCGGTCGAGTCGCCCTTGCGGCCGACCGTGCCGTAGCACTTCCAGATCCGGCCGGCGTTGAAGTTCGCGCAATCGATCTTCGCCGCGGGCGTCGAGAAGCGTTCGTCGAGCGCGGCGAGGACGGCCTTCACGAGGGCCGTGCTCTCGTCGTCGTTCGGCAGGTCCACCCGGTAGAGGAGGTGGGCCCCGTTCCCCGAGTCCGCGACGACGGGCGCGGGCCACCCGAGCCCGTCGAGGAACGCGCGGGTCCTCGCCGCCACCGCGAGCGCGTCCTCGTGCTCGCCGGCCGTGGCCGAGATCCCGCTCGCCCGGACGGGATCGATGTCGATCGGGAGCCAGCGGCGGCGGAGGATGTCGCCGTCGGCCGTGGTCGCGTCCTTTCGGCCGAGCCGCGCCTCGATCCGGTTCGCGCGGCGGGCGAGGAGCGCGGGGCGGACGGGGTTGAGCGTCACGTAGACCCCGCTGTAGTCGCGCGACTCGTCGAGCGCTCCGGCCTTCTCCGCGAGGAGGGCCGGGTCGTCGAAGTACCCCGACGCCACCCGGCCGTCGCGGCCGATGGCGCGGAGCTCCGCGACGCTCCCGGGCTCGAGCAGGAGCGCGTCGCGTATGGCAGAGAAGTTCGTGTCTCGTTCGGTCGATGCCTTCGGGCGCATGCCCGTTCTCGGCGCGGCAGTGCCGCCGCCGTTCGATAGATTCATCTCGATGACTCCCGGCACTAGCACCAAGGAGG
The DNA here is from genome assembly GCA_963730355.1 of uncultured Methanoregulaceae archaeon. Taxonomy (GTDB): domain Archaea; phylum Halobacteriota; class Methanomicrobia; order Methanomicrobiales; family Methanospirillaceae; genus UBA288. The sequence continues at coordinate 78,496 of CAVSRL010000003.1, forward strand.
GAAAATGGCACAGAAGTATCGGCACCGAACTATATAAAAATGCCATCCCGGATGCCTGCCCGGAGTCGCGGGGGAGGTGTGCCGTGCATACTCCACGAGGCCCTTCTTTCACGCAGTCCCGCCGGCGCGGATGATGATCCGGCAGAGGCATCGCCTCGCGGGGGTGGTGCGAAGCGCAGCGCGCCGAGTTGAGGGGGGTGGCGGGAGCCCCCTCCCGTGGTGGCCTGGAGATGAGGGCGACGCAGTGACAGGGTCACCCTAGCGAGCGAGGCTCCCCGGAAACGACGCCGGGGTTATACGGAGAGGCCGGTCACGAGAGGAAAAACAGCCGGATACGGCCGCTCCGGTGCTCCTCCATCGATGCGTTTATGGGTCCGCATCGTGATCCTACTAACCATGAAATGGCCGCGCGACTTCGGTCTCTCGATGCGGATCTGGCTGACGATGGGGCTCCTGCTCCTCGTCTACCTCGTGTTCCTCGCGGTCCTCCGCTCGCTCGGGGTGGGCCTGGGCTGGCTCGTCCTGCTCTCGGCCGGGTTCGCCTTCGTCCAGTACTTCTTCTCCGACCGGCTGGTCCTCATGTCCACCGGGGCACGGGTCGTCGATCCCGACGAGTACCCGGAGCTCTACCGGACGGTCGAGAAGCTCTCGGCCGAGGCCGGGATCCCCATGCCGCGGGTCGCGGTCATGCCCTCGCCGATCCCGAACGCGTTCGCGACGGGCCGTTCGCCCGAAGCACGCGGTGGTCGCGGTCACGGACTCGATCCACAAGCTCCTCTCCCCCAGGGAGCTCGAGGCCGTGCTCGCCCACGAGCTCTCGCACGTCAGGAACCGGGACATCCTGACCATGACGATCGCCTCGTTCGTCGCGATGATCGCCTCCCTGATCATGAACAACGCGATCTTCCTCTCGCTCGGCGACCGGCGGGACGGCAACAATCCCTGGCTCATTGCCTGGATCGCCGCGATCGTGGTCTGGGTCGTCTCGAACCTGCTCCTGATGTCGCTCTCGCGCTACCGCGAGTTCGCGGCGGACCGCGGCAGCGCCCTGATCACCCGCGACCCCGACTCCCTGATCTCGGCCCTGCTCAAGATCAACGGCCGGATCTCGGCCGTCCCCCCGGAACGGGGCCGGCAGGCTCGAGGGCGCGAACGCGTTCTTCATCCTGCCCGTGCGGGGCTCGACCCTCGCCGCGCTCTTCTCGACCCACCCCCCGCTCGAGCGGCGGATCGAGGCCCTCGAGCGGATCCGGGCGGAGATCGAACCGGGCCGCGTCATCGCCTGAACCCCCGATTTTTTGCCCGGAACGGCGCATGGAAACGATAAAATGGACGGACGAGAAATTATAATAGACCGAACTGCGAACGAATGAAGGCAGTTCGCATCGATGGTCTAGTGGTATGACTTTGGCCTTCCAAGCCAATAGCCCGGGTTCAATTCCCGGTCGATGCATCGGGCGCGTGGTCTAGCTGGTTATGACGTCGCCTTCACACGGCGGAGGTCCGGAGTTCGAATCTCCGCGCGCCCATTCTTCTTCGATCGTCCTTCCCGCGAGCGAGCGCGTCCGCATCTAAAGGTATTTGAATCCGTCCGGCCCACCCTGACGGCATGAGGGACAACAACGAGTACGTCCGGGCCCTGCTCGGTCTCTACGAGAAGTCGCTGATGCTCCACGACACCGCGCTCTTCCACCCCGTGCTCAGGTTCCACTTCATCGACGCCTGCGCCCACCTCGACTACACGCTCGGGCTCCTCTCGTACAACTACGCCTCGCCCAAGAACATCATGGGCATGGAGTACCTCCGCTGGCGGATCGACGAGGAGAAGAAGAACGACCGCCCGCTCTTCCGCGGGTTCGTGAACTGGCTCAAGGGTGCCCACCCCGAGCGGTTCGAGCGCCTCCCGACGATCTGGCGCGGGGTCTACGACGACGAGGACCCCGCGGGATACCGGTCGTTCCGGATCGTGCTCGACCCCGACAGCCGGTCGGCCATCCCGGTCGGGTTCTTCACGATGGCGACCGACGAGCTCTTCGAGAACGAGTTCCTCAAGTCGCTGTACGAGGAGACGGGCTCGCTCGCCCGGCTCTTCGAGGAGTACCGCGCCTCCCGGAGCGCATGACGGACGTCGCCCGCCTCGCGGCCGACCTGATCGCGTTCCGCTCCGAGAACCCGCCGGGAGACACGCGGGACTGCGCCGAGTTCGTCCGCGACCGTCTCGAGGCGCTCGGGCTCCGGGCCGTGATCGCGGGCGAGACGGCGGAGCGGGCGAACGTGGTCGCGAACGGCCGCTCGGCCGACCTCCTGCTCTGCGGACACCTGGACGTCGTCCCCGCGCTCGACGAGACCTGGTCCTTCGACCCGTTCGGCGGCGAGGTCCGGGACGGGTATGTCCTGGGGCGCGGCGCGACGGACATGAAGGGGGGCTGCGCCGCGCTGATCGGAGCCGTCGGCGACGCGATCGAGCGGGGGCTCGACGCATCGAGGATCGGCCTCGCCTTCGTCTGCGACGAGGAGACCGGCGGCGGCGGCATCGGGCACCTGCTCGGCGCCGGGCTGCTCTCCCCCTGCGACTGCCTGATCGCCGAGCCGACGCCCGCGGGCGCGCCCTGCATCGGGCAGAAGGGGCTGCTCCGGGCCCGGTTCCGGTTCGGGGGCGAGCCCGGCCACGCCTCGCTCTACCCGGCGCGCGGGGTCTCGGCCGTGATGGATGCCGTGGCCCTGATCACCCACGTGCAGCGGCTCCACGAGCGGGTCCACGACCCGGGCCCCGAGCTCGCGCCGGTGATCGCGGACTCGGAGAGGGTCCTCGAGGCCGCGTTCGACGCGCCCGGGACGGGCGCGATGCTCCGCAGGATCACGTACAACCCCGGCCGGATCGAGGGCGGCGAGAAGGCGAACATCGTGGCCGAGCGCTGCATGCTCGAGCTCGACCTCCGGCTGCCCTGGGGCTGCGACCCGTCCGTGCTCGCGGCGGATCTGAGAGAGCACGCGCCCCGTGCGGAGATGGAGTGCATGAGCGCGTCGGCGCCGAGCTGCACAGCCCCGGACGCACGGATCGTACGGCGCATCACGGCGGCCATCGGGGCCGTCCGCGGCGTGCCGGCGGTCCCGATCGTCCAGTGGGCCGCCTCGGACGCCCGCGCCCTCCGCCTCGCCGGCTTTCCCACGGTCGAGTACGGCCCGGGCGAGCTCGCGCGGGTCCACGCGGTCGACGAGCGCGTCCCCGTCGCGGCCCTCGAGGAGGCCGTCGCGGTCTACGGCCGGCTGATCGACGCGTACGCCTGACCGGGCATGCTCGTCTTCTGCCACCTCTTCGTCGGGGCCGCGATCGGCCTGGTCTTCGCCCGCGCGACCGGCGACCGCCGGTTCGTGGCGGCCGGCCTCGTCGCCGGCATCCTGCCGGACCTGATCGACAAGCCGCTCGGCCATCTCCTGCTCGTGTCCACGCTCGACAACGGCCGGCTCGTCGCGCACTCGCTCGCGTTCCTGCTCGTCCTGTTCGTCGCCGGGTTCCTCCTCTTCCGCGGGCGGAGACCGCTGCTGGCCGTCGCGATCGCGCTCGGCGTCCTCTCGCACCAGCTCCTGGACGCGATGTGGCGCGACCCGCCGGCGTGGTACTTCCCGCTCCTCGGGCCGTTCGTGCCGGGCCACTACCCCGACTACTTCCTCTCGGGCTTCATGGCGGAGCTCGGGTCGCCCTCCGAGTGGCTCTTCGGGGCCGCGACCCTCGCCCTCGTCCTCGCCGTATTTCGCCCGACCTTCGTCCCCGCGGGCGTGTTACGCCTGGCCGGGCGCCTGCTGCCCGCGATCGCCGTCCTCCTCGGCGTCGCGGGCGCCGTCGCTCGTCGCGATGGGCGCCGTCGGTCTCTCCTCGCCCCTCGGCCCGGGCCTCGCTCCCGGAGACGTCGTCCTGCTCGGCCTCGCGGCCCTCGGGGGCGCCCTCGTCGTCGGTTACGAGTGCTATCGGCCGGGCCGCGAGCGATTGCTGCAGCCCGGGTAGCCGGTACTGGTCCTCGGCGACCATGCGGGCAATGAATGCGGTCCGGTGGCGGCGAGGAGGCCGTCGAGGTCTCCTCGTGCCCGGTCCGCTCCTACGCCTGAGCCGGTGCCCGCCTCACGCGCCGGGCCCGACCCTGTGCCTGGACTCCAGCGCGGCGACGGCCTCCGGGTCGAAGCCCTTGACGATCAGCCAGATACCCAGCGAGAACTCGAAGAGCGCGACCAGGATTGCGCCGAGCGGCGACGGAGGAGTCTGGGGCCCGAAGGTGCCGAAGAGCGTGGCGAGCCAGGAGATGACGAGCGGGAACGCCCCGACGATGCCGATCAGGGCGAGGGCCCGGGGCACCAGGCGCGACCGGTACAGCAGGAAGCCCAGCAGCAGGTCGCAGATCGCCGGCAGGAAGGCCTGGCTGACCAGGAAGATGGTGCTGTACAGCGTGGAGAGGGCGCGGGCGGCACCCAGCGCATCGGCCCCGGCGCCTGCCTGCCGCAGGCTCACGATCGAGAGGATCACCGCGACGCCGACGAAGATGCAGGCGCCCTCCACGATCCGCGCGCCGACGAGCCCGAGCGCAACCCCTTCGTGCTGCTTCCGCAGTAACGGGAAGAGCACCACGGCCGTGCCGATGCCGGCGAGCGCGACGATGATCTCCAGGATGCCGCCGCCGATGGCGCCCGTGTCCGGGCCGGCGCCGAGGATGTACCCCGCACTCTTCACCGGGCCGTAGATGAAGAGCGTCGGGATCGAGACGAAGGTGAGCAGGTACAGAACGCCCGCAGCGAGCGAGATCTTTCGATGCGACGTGGTCATTGGACCGAGCGAGTCGCTGGTGCTCATGCGGTTGTCTCCCTGGTTGCAGTTGTTCCGTCTTCTTCAAACGCTGACATCGAAAATACTCCGGTTCTTCTGGTCGCCACTTGTCCCGAGGCGCCGTTTTTGCAAGGTGGAGGGACAGAAATTATAAAAACGTTTCCGAAGAATTTTGGTACAGGGCCCCCCGTTCGACCGGGATCGTGACCCTTCTGCTCGCCGTCGCCGGCCGGTGCGGCCCGCTCAGCCCGGCGCCTGCTGCCCTTCCTCGCGCTCCTCGTCGGCGTCACCGGCGCCCTCGCTGTCGCGATGGGCGCGGCCGGTCTCGCCTCGTCCCTCGCCCCGGCCGACCTCGTCCTGCTCGGCCTCGCGGCCCTCGGGGGCGCCGTCGTCTACGAGTACAATCGGCCGGGCCGCGAGCGATTGCAGCAGCCCGGGTAGCCGGTACTGGTCGTCGGCGACCATGCGCGCGAAGAGCGCCGGCGGCACGAGCGGGCCGAAGGCCCGGGACGAGAGGGGCTCGGCCGGGAGGCAGGCCGCGATCTCCTCCAGCGTGGCCGAGAGCGCATCGCCTCGAGCGCGGCGTGGACACGCATGCCTCCCTCGCCGGCCTTCCCCGCGCGGCGGAGCACGATGCCGACGTCGTTCGGCACGATCGCCGGCCGGGGACCGAGACGGGCGCGGAGGAATGCGGCGACCACGCGGTTGCCGAGGGCGCCCAGCGGGGTCAGGACCAGCACCTCCGGCACCGGGCCGTTCCAGCGCTCGACGACCGTGATCCCCTCGGGCTCGATGCCGCCGGGGATCGCGGCGAGAGCGGTCTCGAGCGCCTCCTGCGCGGCGTCGTCCAGCGGCAGCGGGGTCGCGCGCGCCGCGATGATCCGGAGCGCCGACCCCGCGACGAGCTCGCTCGCCCCGCCGCGTTCGCCCGACCAGAACGCCCGGCGCGATCCGCCGCCGCCGGCGCTTCCCGGCTCGACGATCAGGAGGCCGTGGGCGTCGTCGCGGCCGACCACGTTCCAGCCCTTCCCCCCGAGGGAGAAGGCGCCGGGGGCGTCGGACTTCGCGAAGCGGGCGTCGAGCCGGCCGACCTCCTCGCCGTCGGGCGTGACCGCCCGGTAGTCGCGCCCGCCGCGGAGGACGCTGAAGAGCTCCTGCCGGTGCGCGCCGCCGAAGACGGTCTCGAGGGCGGGCCCGGTCATGAGCAGGTCGCCGTCGGCCGCGGCAAAGCCCTCGGCACAGAGGTGGTCGAGCACGAGCTCGACCTCGTCCGCCGGGATCGCCCGGAACGGCCCGAGCGAGCCCACCTCGTCGAGCAGCACGGCCCGCCGGGCGCGGCGGGCCTTCGCCAGCGCGAGCAGGAGCTGCTGGGCCAGCACGTGGTACGGCCGCGACGGCGGCGTGATCGGTTCGGCCTCGCCCCGCGCGGCCGCCTCGACCGCCCCGAGCGCGAGGACGAGGTCGCAGGGACGCGAGAGGACGAACGCGAACCGCGGCGGCAGGCCCCGCCGGCCCGTCCGGCCGAGCCGCTGGAGGAACGAGGCGACGGAGGCCGGCGGGCCGAGCTGGACCACGAGGTCGAGGTCGCCGATATCGATCCCGAGCTCGAGGGTCGAGGTGCAGGCGATGCAGAACGGCTCGCCCGCCTTCGCGGCCCCTTCGGCCGCCTGCCGCACGGCCGGCGAGACCGAGGAGTGGTGGCAGTAGAGGGCGGGGATGCGCCCCTCGAGCAGGGTCGAGAGCCGCTCCACCTGGCTCCGCGACGAGGCGAAGACCAGCGCGCGGCGGCCCCGGACCAGCCGGACGATCGCGTCGGCCCTGCCCTCCTCCTCCGGCTCGATGGCGAACGAGAACTTCCGCGGCGCCTTCGGAGCGGGGAGCTGGACCAGCTCCTGCCGCCGGCCCGGGCCCGAGAGCCAGGCGAGCACGTCCGCGGGGTTGCCGACCGTGGCCGAGAGCCCGATCCGCTGCACGGGCCGGCCGGCAGCACGGTCGAGCCGGTCGAGCATGGCCCGCACCTGGACGCCGCGGTCCGTGCCGACGAACGCGTGCACCTCGTCGATCACGACGTACCGGAGCGGCCCGAACCGCCGCGCGGACGCGGGCGCGTGGAGCAGGATCTCGAGCGACTCCGGCGTGATCAGCAGGACGTGGGGCTCGTCGTCGGGGTCGTGGCGCCGCTCCGAGGGCGGGATGTCGCCGTGGAACGCGGCGGCCGAGAGACGGCCCGGGCGGCAGAGCCCCTCGATCCGGTCGAGCTGGTCGTTGATCAGGGCCTTGAGCGGCGAGAGGTAGATGCAGAAGACGCCGGCCGCGCCCTCTTTCAGGGCCCGGTCCACGACCGGGATCAGGGCGGCCTCGGTCTTGCCCCCCGCCGTCGGCGCGATCACGAGGAGGTCCGCGCCGGTCGCGGCCGCCCGGCAGGTCTCCTCCTGGAGCGGGCGGAGCGCGCTCCAGCCGAGCCGCTGGAGCAGGGTCAGCTGGAGCGTGCCGTGCAGGTCGTCGTAGGCGCCGGGCATTGCATTCAGGTTCGGTTCCCGCCGGCTAAAAGCTGACCGCCCCGGGACGCGGAAGGTTTTTACGCGCTGCGGCGGATACTTCTGCAAGGTATCCCGGATGGTGCGCTCCCAATCTCTCTATTCACCCGCGTCCTCCATCCTCGTCGCATTCTTCTTTAGCTAGGGAACCCCCAGCGCGCCGGTTCCCCCGTATCGTTCCTGACAGACCACCTCCGGGTATCTCTCGCCATCCTCTCGGTGATATGACTCATGTTCGCCATCAGTGACCCTGCAGATCGTGCTTGGCTACGGCCTCGCCATCGGCTTTACGCTTGCGTGTATCGCGTACGGACTCTACTACGGCTACCGGGGCGAGGGAAGTGGCAGTTGACACCCTGACCCTCGCCCTCGCGACGGCCGCCTACCTCGCGATCACCGTCGCCCTCGGCTACCTCGGGTACCGGCAGACCAAGACCAGCGAGGACTACCTCCTGGCCGGCCGGAAGCGGCACCCGCTCGTCATCGCCCTCTCGTACGGCGCGACCTTCATCTCGACTGCGGCGATCATCGGCTTCGGCGGGGTCGCGGCCAACCTCGGCATGGGCCTGATCTGGCTGACCGTGCTGAACATCGGCCTCGGCATCCTGATCGCGTTCGCGGTCTTCGGGAAGCCGACGCGCCGGCTCGGGCAGAAGCTCGGCGCGGTCACGTTCCCGGACCTGATGGGCAAGCGGTACAACTCGCCGTTCATGCAGTACGGGACCGGGCTCGTGATCATCCTCGGCATGCCCCTGTACACGGCCGCGATCCTGATCGGCGGCGCCCGGTTCATCGAGACCACGCTCGGCATCTCGTACTCGACCGCGCTCATCGGCTTCGCGCTGATCGTCGCGGCCTACGTGATCTACGGCGGGCTGATCGCCGTGATGTACACGGACGCGTTCCAGGGCCTGGTCATGCTCGTCGGGATGACGATCCTGCTGGTCCTCACCTACGTCTACCTCGGCGGCGTCACCGCGGCGCACGCCGCGCTCGACGCGATGACACCGCTGGTACCGGCGAACCTGGCCGCGCAGGGCATGCAGGGGTGGACCTCGATGCCCGCGCTCGGGTCGCCGATCTGGTTCACGCTCGTGACGACGCTCGTCCTCGGCGTCGGGATCGGCGTGCTCGCCCAGCCGCAGCTCGTGGTCCGGTTCATGTGCGCCGGGGACGACCGGACGCTCAACCGGGCCGTGGCCATGGGCGGACCGTTCCTGCTGATGATGACCGGGGTCGCGTTCACGGTCGGCGCGCTGACGAACGTCTGGTTCTACCAGAACTCGGGCCAGATCGCGGTCGCGGCAGCCGGCGGGAACGTCGACGCGATCATCCCGCTCTACATCAACCAGGCGATGCCGGACCTCTTCATCGTGATCTTCATGCTGACCCTGCTCGCGGCCGCGATGTCGACCCTCTCCTCGCTCTTCCACGCCATGGGCTCGGCCCTCGTCTGCGACGTCTGGAGCCGCGGGCGGGCGTGCGTCCACTCGGTGCGGGCGAACCAGATCGGCTGCGTGGTCATGATGGTCGCCTCGGTCGGGCTCGCGTTCCTGATGCCCGAGTCGATCATCGCCCGCGCGACCGCGATGTTCATGGGCCTCTGCGCCTCGGCCTTCCTGCCGATCTTCGCGGTCGGCGTGCTCACCGAGCGGCCGGACCCGGTCGCGGCCAAGGCGAGCTTCCTCACCGGCTCGCTCGTCTGGCTCTTCTGGACGGTCTTCGTGCACACGGCCGAGGCGAAGCCGATCGGGATCTCGCAGACGCTCTTCGGCGTGCCGACCCTGCTCGGGTATCCCTGGAACACGATCGATCCGCTGGTGATCGCGCTCCCGCTCTCGACGATCGTCATCGTCGCGGTCCAGGCGCTCCGGGTCTCGACCCGGGCGCCGGTGCCCGGGGCCGAGCCGGAGCCCTGACCATCTTTTTTAACTGAGCCCGAACCGCCGGAGAATTTCCACACGCATCGGGTCGATCGGGTACGCTCCCGTGATCTGGCCGGCGAGGGCGCCGGACCGGAAGAGGAGGAGCGTCGGGATGGCCGAGATGCCGTAGCGCCGCGCGACCTGCTGGTTCTCGTCCGTGTTGAGCTTGGCGAAGGCGATCCGGCCCGCGAACTCGCCGACGAGGGCCTCGACCACGGGCCCGACGCGGCGGCACGGGCCGCACCAGGGAGCCCAGCAGTCGACCACGAGGTAGGGGTAGGTCTTCGCCAGGGCCTCGATGTTCTGGCCCGTCGCGGTCAGCACGGCCGCTGCCGGGGCCGGAGGCGCCTCCGTCGCCGCGAGCAGCTCCTGCATCCGCCGCTCCCGCAGGCGAGCGAGTTCGTCGTCCATGGAGAGGGGCGTGCGGCCCGGCTATTTATGGCTGCTGGCACGATCGGGCGGGTCCGACGGATAGGTATATACCGCGGAACAGCGCACGTTAGTCCCCGAAGCGAGGTAGGGTAGTCAGGAGATCCCGACGGGCTCATAACCCGTAGACCGATGGTTCAAATCCATCCCTCGCTATCGTTCATTTCTCTCATCCGTGTTCCCGGGAGCGGAGCGTTCAGCGCATTCCGGGGATCCCGAACCCGGCGAGGATCTCCCTGAACTGCGGGTCGGACCTGAGCAGGTGGACGTAGTAGACCACGTTCGCGAGGAAGGCCAGGGCCAGGTGGATCAGGACGGGCGTGCCGAGCAGTTCCAGCGCGAGCAGGATCGCGCCGACGGGGAGGAACGGCAGGAGCGCGTCGGCGACGAGCCGGAGGGTCCGGCGCATGGCGATCCCCGAGAACATGAGCAGGCGGATGCAGAGGAAGCCGTAGACCGCGATCCCGGAGACGCCGAAGAGGAGGATCGCGAGCCGGGCCGACCCGAGCAGCCCGCCCGTGACGAGCGCCGCGAACCGGGTGACGAAGTTCGCGATGTTGATCTGGAGGCCGAAGGCCTGCTTCTCCTGGATCATGTAGATGGTCGAGAGCGGGGCGGAGATGAACCAGACCACGGCCCAGACCGCCAGGAGCTGCGTATAGACGCCGGCCTCGGACCAGGCGGAGCCGAAGACGACGGTGAAGAGCTCCTGGCCGATCAGGGCGAGGGTCAGCATCGGGAAGAGCCCGATCCGGAGCAGGACCGTGAAGACGGACTCGGTGAGTTCGCCGAGGTTCCCGGCCCGCTCCGCGTTCGAGGCGCGCTGGAAGAAGACCTGCTGGATCGCGCTCCCGATGAGGTCCATCGGGAGCACGATCAGCCGGAAGGCGAGGGCGTAGTATCCGACCTGCGTGGGGGAGAAGAAGATCGGCAGGAGCAGGGACGGGAGCTGCCACGACGAGACGTTGAGGAGGGCCGACCAGGAGTCGTACAGCGGAAACCGCTTGTACCGCACGAGCACGGCCCTGACGCGGGCGAGCGAGAGGTGGTGGGCGAACCGCTTCCGGTCGTCCCGGAGGATCTGGGCGCCGAGGACGGCCGTTCCGACGCCCTGCCCGAGCGCGCTCGCCCCGATCAGGGCGCCGCCGGTCGCCATCCCGGCCGCGCCCGCGGCGAGCTGCCCGCCCGTGATCGCGACGGACGAGAGGATCCGGGCCACGGAGAGCCGGCCGTACCGGCGCGTCCGGGAGTTCCAGTAGTTGAGCGCGACGAAGAGGCCCGAGACGAAGACGAACGGCGAGACGAGCCAGAGGTACCCGGTGAGCCCCGGCGCATTCAGGACCGAGACGATCACCGGCTCGAAGACGATGAAGAACGGGAGGGAGAGGAGGGAGATCCCGGTCACGAGCGCGGTGCAGAGCGCGAGCAGGTTGACCGCGTCCCGCTCCTCGTCGGGGAGCATGATCGCGAACTCGTACCGGAGGCACGAGACCACGCCGAGGACCTTCGTGATCGAGGTGAAGATCGCGAGCAGGCCGAAGGCCTCGGGCGAGAAGAGCCGGGTCAGGAGAGGCGAGGCGACGATGACGAGGATCTGGGCGAAGGTCGTGCCCGTCACGAGCTTCAGCACGTCGATCGAGAAGTTGGGCCGGGACGCGGGGGGAGCGCTCTCGTCGCCGCCCTCCGCGAGGGGCGCCGTCTCAGCGCTCACGTCTGCGTCCCGCCATCTCGGTGCCCCGTACGACCAGGCCCTCGCTTCCCCGATCGCTGACCTTCCTGGCCGGAGCACCCGCGATCGTGATGCCGGGCTCCCCGAACGACCTGTTCACGACCGCGTTCGCGCCGATCGCGATATCGTCGGCGATCTGGATGGGCCCGAAGAGCATCGCGCCGGGGCCGATGTAGACGTTGTCGCCGATCACCGGGGCCTGGTCGTGGGTCCCGGCCCGGGACCCGATATTGACGCAGACATGGACCCGGCAGTTGGCGCCCACCCGGGCGCAGGAGTTCACCACGATCGTGCCGCGGTGAGCGATGGCGAGGCCCGGGCCGAAGACGTGCGGAGGGATCGTGAAGCCGAGACGGGTCGAGAGCCGGTGCAACCGGATCGAGAGCAGAGCCCTGTACGGGGCCCAGAGGAGGGAGGGGTGGCAGTTTTCATAGTACTCGATCGCGCGGAGGAGCCGTTCGAACCGCCAGATCTCGTCGCCGAAGAGGCGCGGGCGGTCCCGCGTCACCTCCAGCGAGGCCCTGTCGGCCTCGAGATAAAACTCGTACTCGTCCCGCGTCCCGATCGGCAACTGGTGGGGCCTCCTCCGGCCGTTTCATCAGTATTCGCCAAAACCGGTAATAAACTCACCCGCCCGGCCCCGCCGCACCGCCAACGATATAGTCTTTATCGCGCCTCCGCCCCAACGCTCTCGAAGGAAGCGGTTCCGGCACCCGTTGGGGTGCCGGGGACCGCGCAGAGGTTTTTCCGGCATGAAGGTGCTTGCATTCGGCGCACACCCCGACGATCTCGAGATCGGGATGGGCGGCACGATCGCCCGGTACACGGCGCGGGGCCATGAAGTTCTGATGGTGGTCGCGACCGTCCCGAACCGGAAAGAGAACCGGGTCCCGGAGGCGGAGGAGGCGGCCGCGATCCTCGGCGCCGACCTGGTCGTGATGGACGTCGTCCCCGACGAGCTCGTCTTCTCGCGCCAGCTCGTCCGGCGGTTCGACCAGGTCTTCAACGGCTACGCGCCCGACGTCGTCTACACCCACTCGAACAACGACTCGCACCAGGACCATGCGGCCGTCACGAACGCCGTGATCGCGACCACGCGCAAGAACGACTGCTCGGTCTACATGTACGAGCAGACGATCCCCGGCGGGATCGCGCCGAACCCGTTCCACGGCCAGTACTACGTCGACATCTCGGACTGCATCGCGCAGAAGCTCGACTCGATCATGGTGCATCGCACCCAGCTCGACACCTACGGCCCGTGGTGGCTCGAGGGGATCAAGGGGCGCGCCATGTACCACGGGTTCAAGATCAACGTCGAAGTACGCCGAGGTCTTCGAGGTGATCAAGGACATCGCGACCTGGTAGTGTAAAATGGATAGATTTATTTTATTGAAGTTTCAAAAATAAGCGTTGTAATATATCGGAGACGAAACATGCGGCCCGAAAAGATTATGGTCTTCACCCAGAAGGAGGAGGAGTTCGCTGGACTCCTCATGAGCCTGGGGATCAAGCGGAACATCGCCAAGGTGCTCGTCTACCTCGCCTCGATCCCCGAGGCGACCTCGCGCGAGATCGAACGCGGGACCGATCTTCGTCAGCCCGAGGTCTCGATCGCGATGCACCGGCTGATCAAGGAGAGCTGGGTCGAGAGCCGGGAGTCCAAGGCGGAGTCCAAGGGACGCCCGGTCAAGATCTACCGGCTCTCCCGCCCGATCGGCGAGATCGTCGACGCGATCGAGGAAGAGAAGCGGGCGGAGGCGGAGAAGCAGCGCGACATCATGCAGCGCCTGCGCACCATCACCACCCAGTCCGAGAACGCGACGATCCGGGGCTGACCACGCGGCAGCCCCCGTCGCCCCCCACTATCACCACCGTCTTTTCTGTGAACCCGGTGAAGAGCCCGGCGGCCGTGACCCCGGGGATCGCCTCGATGGCGCGCTCGAGCCCTTCGGGATCCGCGATCGGGCCGAAGGACCAGTCGATCACGAACCCGCCGTTGTCCGTCACGACCGGCCCGTCCTTGGAGACGGCCTCGCGCACCGTCCCCGAGCCGCCGAGGGCCGCGAGCCGGGACGCCGCGAACGCGCAGGCGAACGGCAGCACCTCGATCGGGACCGGGGCCGAGAGCGGGTCCGCGAGCTTCGCCTCGTCGACCACGATCACGAGCCGGTCGGCCGCGGCCGCGACGGCCTTCTCTCGCGTCTGAGCGGCCCCGCGCCCCTTGATCAGGCGAAGGGCCGGGTCGACCTGGTCCGCGCCGTCGATGGCGAGCGCCAGGCGCGGCGCGTCGTTGAGGGACGCGAGCGGGATGCCGAGCGCACGGGCGCGCATCGCCGTCTGGTGCGAGGTCGGGACGCCGACGACCGAGAGCCCGTCGCGGACCCGTTCGGCGAGGCGTTCCATCGCAAAGCGCACGGTCGACCCCGTGCCGAGCCCGACCGCCATCCCGTCCTCGACCAGCTCGGCCGCCGCGCGGCCGGCCGCCCGTTTCGACGCTCTCGTCTCCCATCTACGGGAGGTTGGCCGGATCAGGGGATAAGCCTCTCTCGCCTTCAGTCCCGGAAGAGCTCGGCGAGGGCCGGGGCGGCGGCCGGGGCGGTGCTGTCGAGCGTGAGCGGCGTGATCGAGATCCGGCCCTCGCGAATGGCATGGACGTCCGTTCCCGGCTCGGCGTCGTCGATGATGGGACCGTCGATCCAGTAGTACGGCCGCCCGCGCGGGTCGAGCCGCCGCTCGACCCCGGTCGAGAAGAGCTTCCGTGCGAGCCGGGTGCACTCGTACCCGCCCGTCGGTCGCGCGGGGACGTTGACGTTGATCACGTCGGCGCCGGCCGGGAACCCGCGCCCGAGGACCCGTTCGCAGCAGTCGCGGACCACCTGCGCGGCCCCGGCGAACGACTGGGCCGACTGCCGGGGGTCGCCGAACTTGTCGCCCTGGTCCTCGACCTGGAGCGAGACGGCGATCCCCCGCACGCCCTGGTTCGCGCCCTCGAGCGCGGCACCGACCGTGCCCGAGGTCATGATCGACTCGAACGAGAGGTTCTCGCCGATGTTGATCCCGGAGACGATCAGGTCGGGCGCGAGCTCGAGCGCGTACAGCCCGATGATCACCGCGTCCGTCGGCTTGCCCGCGACCGCGTACGCCCGGACCCCGTTGTGGACGATCTCGTCGACCCGGAGGGGCTCGAAGATCGAGATCGACCGGCCGACCGCGGACTGCTGGGTCGCCGGGGCGACCACGGTCACGTCGGCGATCGGGGAGAGCGCGTCGTACGCGGCCCAGAGGCCGACCGAGTTCACGCCGTCGTCGTTTGTCAGGAGCACGCGGGGCCGCATCGCACTAGTGGTGGCGCGGGGACGGCAAAAAGGGTTCTGCGGCGAGGCCGTCGGGTTCATCTGGGATGACCGTGCACGGATGCAGCATGAAGGCGTTCCTCGCCGAGTACGCGTCCCTCGCGGGCGACCCGGCGGTCGCGGCCGAAGGGGCCGCGATGCGCGACGTGCTGACAGCGAGCTTCGAGGCGATCGGGTACGAGGTCGTGATGCCGGCGTCGGCCGACCTCGACGCCGAGATCCGGCGGCTCGCCCCGGGATGCGACGCGGGGCTCGTGATCGCGCCCGACCACCTCCTCGCCGGGTTCACGCGGACCCTCGAGGGCGTCTGCCACAACGTCGGCTGCGGCGCCATGAACGTCGCCGTCGCCGCGAACAAGCAGCGGTCGTCCGCGATCCTGGCGCAGCACGAGATCCCGGTGCCGACCGAACGGTCGGAGGGACGGCGCGTGGTCAAGCCCGTCCGGGGCTACGGCGCGCTCGGCGTGCGGCTCTCGGACGGGCCCGCCGGGGAGGGCGAGTTCGGCCAGGAGTACATCGAGGGCGAGCACCTCTCGGTCTCGCTCGTCGGGTCGCGCGTCGTCGGCGACGTCTGCGAGTACTGGTCGGGCGACCCGCCGCTCGTGCTCGCCCTGAACCGGCAGGCGATCGAGGTCGATCAGCGCGGGGCGGTTCCACTACCGCGGCGGCGAGACGCCGATCGACCATCCGCGGCGGGACGAATGTGTCGCGGTCGCGCGGAAGGCCGTCGAGGTCCTCGGGTGCCAGGGCTACGCCGGGGTCGACCTCGTCCTCGCGGACCGGCCGTACGTGGTCGACGTGAACCCGCGGGTCACGACCTCGGTCGTCGGGATCGCCGCGGTGATGGAGGAGGAGATCGCCGACGTCCTCGTCCGCGCCTCGCAGGGGCGAGGGGCCGAAAGAGGTCCACCTCTCGGGCCGCGCCCGGTACGGGGCCGACGGCACGGTGGCCCGGCTGTGATCGGGATCGACGTCGGGGGCGCGAACCTCAAGGTCGCGGACGGACGCGGCTCCGCGGTCCACTACTGCCCGCTCTGGACCGGTGCGCCGATCGCGGACCTGCTCCGGCCGTACGAGGGCGAGGAGGCGGCCGTCGTGATGTCGGGCGAGCTCGCCGACTGCTTCGCCTCGAAGGCGGAGGGGGTCGCGTTCATCGTCGGCGAGGTCCGGTCGGTCTTTCCGGAGGCGCGGTTCTACGGGACCGACGGGCGCTTCCACGACGGCCCGGACCCCTGCCTCGCCGCGGCGAACTGGCTCGCGTCCGCGGACTGGCTGCGGTCGGCGCACCCGGACGCGGTGCTCCTCGACGTCGGGTCGACCACGGCCGACATCGTGCCCCTCGGCGCGTTCGACCGCCTCCTCGATCTGACCGATCTCGGCCGGCTCCAGCGGGGGTACCTGCTCTACACGGGCATGCTCAGGACCACGGTCCCGGCGATCGTCCGGGCCGTGGAGATCGGCGGAGTCCGGACGCCGGTCGCGTCCGAGCACTTCGCCCAGTCCGGCGACGTCCACCTCGTGCTCGGCCATATCGGCCCCGACGACTACACCTGCGATGCGCCGGACCGGGGCCCGCGGACGCAGGAAGGGGCTCTCCGGCGGCTCGCGCGGGTCGTCTGCGCCGATCTCGACGAACTCGGAGAGGACGGCGCGCGCTCGATCGCGGAGCAGGTCTGGGCGGCACAGCGCGACGAGGTCCGGCGGGCCGTCGGGGCCGCAGTCGCCGCAGCGGGCGCCGGCGAGGTCGTGGCGGCCGGGATCGGGGCGCCGACCTTCGCGCCCGCAGTCGGGGGGACGGAGCTCCCCGCCGCCGTCGCGGACGCGCTGCCGGCCCACGCGGTCAGGGCGCTCGCGCTCCGGGAGGACGCGCGGTGAACCGGTGGCTCCTCGCGCTGGTCCTGCTCGCGGTCTCACTCGGGCTGAGCGCGGTCCTCTTCCTGCTCGGCATTCCCGTTCTTCTTCGTCGTGTTCTTCCTGCCGCTCATCCCTTTCTTCGGCAGGCGGCCCGATCCGGAGTGAGTCGCTCCCGGCAACCGACCGCGTGGACGCGGAGAGGTGAAGGATCGAGGTCGGGATCGGGATGCCGAAGAGGTGCGTGGTCGTGATCGGCGGCAGGGGCAGCCCCGCGTACGCCCGGACCGTGGCGCGGTCGAGCACGATGCCGAGGCGCTCGAGGGTCCGCGCCGTGCGCCCCGGGGGCATCCGCTCGGCCAGGACCGCTGCCAGCTCGACGATCGGCGCGCCGTGGCGGGTTCCCGGGTAGAACGGGGAGTCGGCATAGCAGAGACGTCCGCACCGGGCGCACCGGAACCGTTTCACCCGGACACGGATGTCGCGGATGGCCGTCCCCGTCGTGATCGTCGCGAACCGCTTGACGCGGTAGTCGTGGGGCTGCACCCCCCCGCCGCAGTGCGGGCAGCGATCGAGGTTCTCGAAGACCCTCCCGTCGGTGGCGGCGATGCCGTTCCGGACCATATCGGCCATCATCGGGGCGATCGGGACGGGACGTGTCATGCGAAAACCTGCGCTCTTGAGCGTGAATCGGGATGATTATATAAGGATTGTCCCCGAAACCGGACTTCCGTCGCCCACGGGAGCCCACCGATATTCATCGATTCTTCACTGTAAAATCAGTATAGTTAAATAGGTTTACTTTCAGACGATCAACTGTTCGAGGACTCTCTATGGAGATGAATTACGTACCCACGACGTGCCCGTATTGCGGCACCGGATGCGGGTTCAACCTGGTCGTCAAGGACGGCAAGGTCGTCGGGGTCTCACCCTGGCAACGGAACCCGGTCAACGAAGGCAAGCTCTGCCCCAAGGGCAACTATGCCTGGGAGTTTATCAACGCCGAGGACCGGCTGACGACTCCGCTGATCAAGAAGGACGGCAAGTTCGTCGAGGCCTCCTGGGACGAGGCGCTCGACCTGGTCGCTTCGAAGCTGAAGCAGTACCAGGGCGAGCAGAGCGCGGCGCTCTCGTCGGCCCGTGTCTCGAACGAAGAGAACTACCTGATGCAGAAGTTCGCGCGCGTGGTCATGAAGACGCCGAACATCGACCACTGCGCCCGCCTCTGCCACGCCTCGACGGTCGTCGGCCTCGCCGGCGCCTTCGGCTCCGGTGCGATGACCCAGTCGATCAAGGACATCGCCGACGCGGACGTCCTCTTCATCATCGGCACCAACACACTCGAGCAGCACCCCCTGATCGGCCGGCGGATCATGCAGGCCAAGATGCGGGGCGCGAAGATCATCGCGGCCGACCCGCGCCTCACGCCGACGGCGAAGCTCGCCGACATCTACCTGCCCTTCGACTCGGGCACGGACGTCGCGCTGCTCAACTCCTTCATGCAGTACATCATCGCGAACGACCTGCAGGACAAGGAGTTCGTCGAGAAGCGGACCAAGGACTTCGACAAGGTCAAGGAGGTCGTGATGAAGCCCGAGTACTCCTTCGAGAACGTCTCGAAGATCACGGGCGTCCCGGCCGAGGACATCAAGGCCGCCGCCGACCTCTTCGCGCGCGCGAAGTCCGCGAACGTCCTCTACTCGATGGGCATCACCCAGCACACGACCGGCGTCGACAACGTCAAGTCCATCGCGAACCTCCAGATGCTGACCGGCAACCTCGGGCGGCCCGGCACGGGCATCTGCGCGCTCCGCGGCCAGAACAACGTCCAGGGCGCCTGCGACATGGGCGCGCTCGCGAACGTCTACTCCGGCTACCAGTCGGTCATCGTCCCCGAGATGCGCAAGAAGATGCAGGACATGTGGGGGATCGAGGACATCGCCGAGGGCAAGGTCGGCCTCCCGGTCACCAGGCTGATCAACGTGCTCGCGGACGAGCCCGGCAAGGTCAAGGCGCTCTACATCATGGGCGAGAACCCGATGGTCTCGGACCCCGACCTCCACCACGTGAAGAAGGGCCTCGAGAACGCCGAGTTCATCGTCGTCCAGGACATCTTCATGACCGAGACGGCCGAGCTCGCCGACGTCGTGCTCCCGGCCGCCTGCTATGCCGAGAAGGACGGGACCCAGACCAACACCGAGCGGCGCGTCCAGCTCTGGCGCAAGGCGCAGGAGCCGCCGGGCCAGGCCAAGGCCGACTGGGAGATCATCACCGCGCTCGCCCAGAAGATGGGCTACGAGAAGCAGTTCCCGTACAAGTCCGCCGAGGAGATCTTCACCGAGGTCACGAAGGTCACCCCGTCGTACGGCGGCATGTCGTACGAGCGGCTCGGCACCGAGGGGCTCTGCTGGCCCTGCCCGACGCCCGAGCACCCCGGCACGCCGATCCTGCACAAGGAGCGGTTCGCCCACCCCGACGGCCTCGGCATCTTCACGCCGATCGAGTGGAAGCCGCCGGCGGAGGTCCCCGACGCGGAGTACCCGCTGATCCTGACCACGGGCCGCTGCCTCTGGCAGTGGCACACGGGCACCATGACCCGCCGCTCCGAGTCGCTCGAGCGCGAGGAGCCGACGGCCTGGATCGAGATCAACCCCGAGGACGCGAAGGCCCTCGGCATCAAGGACAAGGAGATGGTCCGGGCCATGACCCGCCGCGGCGAGGTCGAGGTGGGAGCCCGCGTGACCGACGAGATCAAACCGGGCGTGGTCTTCATGCCGTTCCACTACGTCGAGTGCGCGGCCAACGTCCTGACGAACAACGCGCTCGACCCGATCGCCAGCATCCCCGAGTTCAAGGCGTGTGCTGTTAGGATCGAGAAGATCGCGGAGGCCTGAGACATGGCAGCAAAGGGAGAGATGGTCTACGCCTGGACGACGGACGCGGACCTGCAGAGCAAGGCCGAGTGCGGCGGGGCCGTGACGGCCCTCCTCAAGTACGCGCTCGAGAGCAAGGCCGTCGACGCCGTGCTCGCGGTGCAGAAGGGGACCGACATCTACGACGCCCAGCCGATCCTGATCACGGACCCGAAGGACCTGGACAAGACCGCGGGCTCGCTTCACTGCGGGACCCTGCTCCTGCCCAAGCTGATCAAGAAGTACCTCGAGGGCGCGAAGAACATGAAGGTCGCAGTCACGGTCAAGGGCTGCGACATGATGGCCATGTACGAGCTGGCCAAGCGCGGCCAGATCAACCTCGACAACGTCATCATGATCGGCGTCAACTGCGGCGGATCGGTCAGCCCGACCGTGGCGCGCAGGATGATCACCGAGAAGTTCGGCGTCGACCCGAACGACGTGGTCAAGGAGGAGATCGACAAGGGCCAGTTCATCATCCAGACCAAGGATGGCGAGCACAAGGGCATCTCGATCGACGAGCTCGAGGAGGAGGGCTACGGCCGCCGCACGAACTGCCGCCGGTGCCTGCTCAAGGTCCCGCGCGGCGCCGACCTCGCCGCAGGCAACTGGGGCGTCATCGGCCCGAAGGCCGGCAACGCGACCTTCGTCGAGGTCTGCAGCCAGAAGGGCGCGGACCTCCTGACCAAGGCGGCCGAGGCCGGCGTGATCGCGACCGAGCCCGCGAACCCGAAGGGGATCGAGATCCGCGGCAAGATCGAGGGCGCGATGCTCAAGCTCGGGAACAAGTGGCGCGCAAAGGACTTCGAGGCACTCGGCGAGGGCGACGAGCGCCTCAAGAAGATCCTGTCGGAGACGAGCCGCTGCATCAAGTGCTACTCGTGCATCGAGGCCTGCCCGATCTGCTACTGCGAGGACTGCTCGACCAAGAACCCGGCGCTGGTCACGCCCGGCAGGGTCCCGCCCGGCTTCATGTTCCACCTGATCCGCTTCACCCACATTGCGGACTCGTGCGTGAACTGCGGCCAGTGCGAGGAGCTCTGCCCCGCGGAGATCCCGAACGCGCTCTTCATGCACGCCCAGCAGTGCGAGCTCGAGAAGCTCTTCGGCCACAAGCCCGGCGTCGACATGTCGCTCCCGGTGCTCGCGCTCGTCGAGGAGAAGACCGAGAGGAAGCGCCTCTCGAACACGGGCGACGACCAGATCTACAAGAACGTCTTCAACGCAGGGCCCGAGCAGGCCTGAAGACCTCTCCTATTTTTCCGCCGTCCAGACGCGGTCTCCCGCTATCCGCAGCTCCACGCGCAGAGGGTCGGGCGTGACCGAGAGATCGATACCGTCGAGCGAGAGCAGCTCGCGGATCATGGCGAGGCCCGAGTCGAGCCCGCGGGAGAAGGCCCGGTCGGGGTGCGAACCGCGGTTGGCATGGGGGGCATCGTCTTCGTAGACGACGATGAGGGGGTCCGCACCGCTCGCGCCGACCAGGATCGCGTCCGGCCGGGGAACGCTGGCCGACGAGTATTGAAAGAGGCGCTCGAAGAGGTGCTCGAGGACGCTGAAGACGACGGGGTCCGCCGTGACCGTTCCCTGCGGCACGGCGATCTGGTGGTCGATCCCGCTGAGGTCGGCCGCATCGGCCGCGGTGCGGATCAGGGAGCCGAGGTCCCGGGCCTCCGGCTTCCGATCGCCGAGCTCCTCGAGCTCGCGGGAGAACTCGATCAGGCGCCCGATCTCCCCGGCGGCGCCGACGGCCCGGTGGAGCCCGACGCAGGCGACGGGGTCGTCGACGGAGTCCCGGGCAAGGCTGATGTACCCGAGCACGATCGTCAGCTCGTTCTTGATGTCGTGGCGCGTGGTCCGGAGGAGCCGCGTGACGGTCTCGTGGGTGCTGTCCCGTCCGTCGTCCACGTCCGGCAGCGGCTCTATGACGACCTCGACCACGCCGAGTGTCGCGCCCCTGTCCACGATCGGGGCGGCCCGGACGAAGAGGACGCGCCGCTCGCCCGAGAGCTCCGCGGTGAACCGGGCCGAGAGGCCGTCCCCGTCGGGCTCGACCGACGAGAGGTACCGGGGGGTCTCGAGGGATCGGTCGAGCAGGAGATCCGCGAGCAGGCGGCCCGTCGACCCGAGGAACGGGAATGCGTGGGCCCCGCCTCCCTTCCCGACCATCGCGATATCCGCGACTCCGGTCAGGCGGGCGAGCGCCGGGTTCCAGGCGATGACGACACCCGCGGCGTTGAGGGCGTAGGCCGGCACCGGCAGGTGCTCGAGACTCGAGACGACGCTGCGCAGCACCCCTTCCCCGATAAACATGTTACGCATAGATTGCCTTTGTCCATAACAAGCTTTCTGTCTTGTTCCGGCGACGGCTGTCGGGGACCGCGTGAGACTCTCAGATGCGGGCCCGCGATTGAGCTGCGCCGGTGCAGCGCGCGCTGCCGGTACGGCGACAGACCGGCAACTTATAGACCGGACACCCCCATTATATCAGGCGTGAAGGGCGAGGCGGGATGCCGGCGGCTATCCGGATCGGGCGCGACGGGCTGCAGCTCTACGAGCAGAGCGGGTACGGCCGGCCCGGGGGCGACGGGCTCTCGCTCGTTCCCGTCGAGGCCCTCTATCTCGTCCACCGCGGGCGGATCGAGGTCCCCGGCGAGACCTTCGAGAGCCTGCTCGCCGAGTTCACGGCGGACCCGCACTTCCTCCGGTCGTATCTCGTCTACCGCGATCTTCGCGAGCGGGGCTACGTGGTCCAGACGGGGCCCCACGACTTCCGCGTCTTCCGCCGCGGGCAGCGGCCGGGCTCGGGGCAGTCGCAGTACATGGTCCGGGTCCTCTCCGAGCGGGACCCGATCGCGTTCGACCAGCCTGATCGCCGAGGCGACGTCGACCGCGCAGATGCGCAAGTCCCACCTGCTCGCCGTCGTCGACGACGAGGACGAGCTGACCTATTACGAGGTGAAACTGCCGACCCTGCCGCACCGGGAGTCGGCCGTGCCGGCGAGAGCGGTGGCGGCGCGCCCGTTCGGCTGGGCCGTGATCGCGGAGAGCGAGGCCGGATCCGTGCTCGAGGCGGCCGGGTACGGCACCCGGCTCGACGAGCGCCGGCTCAAGCTCGCGCCCGTCGAGGCGCTCTACCTGATCGCGAACGGGTGGCTCTCCCTCGAGGACGGGGCGCCGGAGACCGGGGACTACGGCGACGTGGTCGCGGGGATCGATGCCGAGGCCTGCGAGAAGAGCGCGGTCTACGCCCACCTCCGCGACCGGGGATACGTCCCGCGGACCGGGTACAAGTTCGGCCATCACTACCGCGTCTACGGCGCGGCGAAGACCCACTCGGAGATGCTGGTCCACGCGCTCCCCGCTGGAGCGGCCCTGCCCATGTCGGTCATCTCCCGCTCGGTCCGGCTGGCCCATTCGGTAAAAAAGAAGATGCTCTTTGGCTGCGTACATACTGAAGGCATCTTCTTCGTCGAATTTGCCCGCATCAAGCTGTGAGTTGACCCATGCCGGAAGCACTCAACCCCTGGTCGAACGGCCAGGCGATTGATACGAGACGCCTCTTCGACGACTTCGGGATCGAGCCCATCGCCCCGCTGCTCGACCTGCTCCCCGAGGTGCCCGCGTTCATGCGCCGCGGCATCATCGTCGGCCACCGCGACTACCGGCCGATCGCGGAGGCGATCCGCGACCGCCGCCCGTTCCACGTTCTGACCGGGTTCATGCCCTCGGGCCACCCGCACCTCGGGCACCTGCTCGTGATGCGCGAGGTGGTCTGGCACGTCCGGCAGGGCGGGCACGGGATGATCACGATCGCGGACAGGGAGGCCCACGCGGTGCGCGGGCTCTCGTGGGAGGACTGCGACCGGTACGGGCGCGAGTACCTGACCGCGCTCTACGCGCTCGGGTATGAGGGCGAGGCGTACTTCCAGTCGAAGAACGGCGCCCTCAAGGACCTCGCCTTCGAGGCCGCGACGCGGGTCAACTTCTCGGAGCTCGCGGCGATCTACGGGTTCGGGGCCGAGACCACGCTCGCCCACGCGATGAGCGTGATCACGCAGGTCGCGGATATCCTCTACCCCCAGGTGGCGGGCGAGCCGGCTCCGACGGTGGTCCCGGTCGGGCTCGACCAGGACCCGCACATCCGCCTGACCCGGGACGTCGCGAACGGCCTGCGGTTCTTCACCGTCGAGGACCGGGGCGACCATGTCTCGGTCCGGGCGAAGAACGCCCCCGCGGGCGCGCTCGAGGCCGTCGCGAAGGCCCTCCCGGGCTCGAAACGGTACGAGGGGCACGTCGACGTTCGCGGGGCGGCGCACGGCGACGTGGCCGAACTCGTCCGTCGGCTCGAGCGGGACTTCGGCGGCTTCGGCTTCTACCTGCCGTCGGCGACCTACCACACGTTCATGCCCGGCCTTCTCGGGGGCAAGATGTCGTCCTCGGTCCCCGAGTCCCTCTTCGGCTTTGCCGAGCCGTCGGCCGCGGTCAGGAAGAAGGTGATGGGGGCGATGACGGGCGGCCGGACCACGCTCGAGGAGCAGCAGCGACTCGGCGGCGAACCGGAACGATGCACGCTCTACGAGCTGAACCGGTTCCACATGTGCGACGACGACGCCGAGCTCGCCGAGCTGCGCAGGCGCTGCATGGCGGGCGAGGTCACGTGCGGGGCCTGCAAGCGCGAGACGGCGGACCGCGTGGAGGCGTTCCTCGCGGACTTCCGCGAGCGGATGGACGAGGTCGCGCATCTCGCGGCAGAGATCTGAAGACTCATGACGAAGAGCACACTCTCCCTGAACGAGCGGCGCCTGCTCGCGGCTCTCGCGCCGCTCGGCGCGGCGGACGCCGCCGAGCTCGGCACGGCCCTCGGGGCGGCCCCCGACGCGGTCGTCCAGTATGCGAACCTGCTCGCCCAGAACGGCGGGCTGGCCACGGTCGAACGCGTGGTCGAGAGATCGTACGACCTCACGGACGAGGGGCGGCGGTACGCAGAGGAGGGCCTGCCCGAACGGCAGCTGCTCGCCTCGATCGGCGACCGGACGCCGATGGCCGAGCTGAAGGCGCACCCGCTCGCCTCGATCGGGATCGGCTGGCTCCGGCGCAAGGGCTGGGTCACGATCCGCGACGGCGTCGTGGAGCGGAGCGGCGATGCTCCCGAGGGCGAGGACGAGCGGGCGCTGCTCGCCGAACCGCTGGTCGACGGCCCCGGACTCCGCGATCTCCTCAAGCGCGGGCTCGCCGTCGAGCGCGAGACGGTCGGCTATCGTGTCGCGATCACGCCGGCGGGCAGGGCGCTCGTCGAGGCGGGCCTCGACCTCCGCGAGGAGGTCGGCCAGATCACCCACGAGATGCTCCTGACCGGTGCCTGGCGCGACGCGGCGCTTCGCCGGTACCGGGTCGACCGCCTTCCGCGGCGCGTCGTCCCGGGAAAGATCCACCCGTACCAGCGCATTCTCGACGAGATGCGGCGGATCCTGCTCGAGATGGGCTTCGTCGAGATGGGCGGCGAGCTCGTCCAGTCCGGCTTCTGGAACTTCGACGCGCTCTTCCAGCCGCAGGACCACCCGGCCCGCGAGATGCAGGACACGTTCTACATCGGCGGCGAGGCCGAACTCCCCGACGGCTGGGAGGAGGTGCGAAGGATGCACGAGCACGGCGGAGAGACCACATCCACCGGGTGGGGCGGAACGTGGCAGGAGTCGAAGGCCCGCCAGCAGGTGCTCCGGACCCACGCGACGGCGCTCTCCATCCAGCACCTCGCGGCGCATCCCGCCCCGCCGGTCAAGGCGTTCGCGATCGGCCGCGTCTTCCGGCGCGAGGCGATCGACCCGACCCACACGCCGGAGTTCGAGCAGCTCGAGGGGATCGTGATGGACGAGGGGGTCACCTTCTCGCACCTGCTCGGCTTCCTCCGCGAGTTCTACCGCCGGCTCGGCTTTCCCCAGGTCCGGTTCCGGCCCGGGTACTTCCCGTACACCGAGCCGTCGGTCGAGCCCGAGGTCTTTGTCGAGGGGCTCGGGTGGGTCGAACTCGGCGGCGCCGGGGTCTTCCGCGAGGAGGTGACGGCCCCGCTCGGGCTCGAGCACCCCGTCCTCGCCTGGGGCCTCGGGGCCTCGCGCCTGGCCATGCTCCGCCTCGGGCTCAAGGACCTCCGCCAGCTCTACCGCTCGGACATCGACTGGATTCGCGAGACGCCGATCCGGGGGAGGCGCTGACCATGCCCGTGATCACGCTCCCGTACCGGTACCTCGAGCGGCTCGTCGGCCTGCCGCGCGAGACGATCGTCGAGCGGCTGCCGATGTTCGGCTCGGACATCGAGCGGCGCGAAGAGGATCACGTCGACGTCGAGTTCTTCGCGAACCGGCCCGACCTCTTCTCGACGGAAGGCGCCGCGCGGGCGCTGCGCGGCTTCCTCGGGCTCGAGGAGGGCCCCGTGCGATACGAGACCGCGCCCTCCGGCATCGCGTTCTCGGTCGATCCCGGGCCTTGCAGAGATCCGTCCGTACCTCGGGTCGGCCGTCGTGCGCGGCCTCTGCTCTCGACGAGGAGGCGATCGTCTCGCTGATGGGATTGCAGGAGGCCCTCCACTGGGCCGTCGGCAGGGGCCGCAGGAAGGTCGCGATCGGCCTCCACGATCTCGCCCGTGTCCGGCCCCCGTTCCGGTATCTCGCCGCGCCGCGCGACCGGAGCTTCGTCCCGCTCGACTTCGAGGAGGAGATGAGCATGGAGGAGATGCTCGAGCGCCACCCGAAGGGAAGGGCATACGCCCACCTCGTCGCGGCGGCGCCGCGCTTCCCCCTGATCGTCGACGCCGACGACTCCGTCCTCTCGTTTCCGCCGATCATCAACGGCGAGCTGACGCGGGTCTCGACCGCGACGACCGACGTCCTCCTCGACTGCACGGGCACGGACCGGCGCGCGGTCGAGACCGCGACGACGATCCTCTGCACCGCTCTCGCCGAGGCCGGCGGACGGCTCGAGACGGTCGAGATCGACGGCGTGGTCTCGCCCTCGCTCGCCCCCTCGTTCCGCGAGGTCTCGGTCGGCGAGTGCAACCGGCTCCTCGGTCTCGACCTCGATCCCGCGACCATGGCCGGCCTGCTCCGGCGCATGCGCTTCGGGGCCGAGCCGATCGGGGAGCGACCGCGTCCGGGTCGAGGTGCCGTGCTACCGCGCGGACATCATGCACGACTGGGACGTCTTCGAGGACGTCGCGATCGCGTACGGGTACGAGCGGTTCGAGGCCGTCCCCTCGGAGACCGCGACGATCGCCGAGGAGCTTCCCGTGACCGGGCTGAAGCGGAGCGTGCGCGAGGCCCTCTGCGGGCTCGGCTACCTCGAGACCATGCCGTTCGTGCTGACGAGCGACGACGTGCTCTTCACCCGCATGCGCCGCGAGCCCGCCCCGGACGTGCTCCGGCTGCTTCACCCGATCTCGGAGGAGCAGTCCGTGGCGCGGACCTCGCTCCTGCCCCTCCTGATGGAGCTCCTCGAGTACAACCGGTTCCGCGAGCTCCCGCAGCGGCTCTTCGCGGTCGGCGAGACGCTGCGCGGGTTCGAGACAGGCCTCGGAACGGCGGCCGTCTCGTGCCACGGCGCTGCCGACTTCTCGGAGGCCTACGCCGTCGCGGACGCCCTCTGCCGCGAGCTCGGCCTTCTGTATACCATGGCCGAGACCGACGATCCGGCCTTCATCGAGGGACGGCGCGGAGCGATCTTCGTGGAGGGCGCGGCGATTGGGGTCTTCGGCGAGGTTCACCCCGAGGTGCTGGGCGCGTTCGGTCTCGACCATCCTGTGGCGGCAGTCGAGTCTCGACCTCTCGGAGCGTCTCTAAAACGGTTCAAGGCCGGACCGGGATGCCCCGTCCGGCCAGGTACTCTTTTACTTCACTGACGGTCAGCTCGCCGTAATGGAAGACCGAGGCCGCGAGGGCCGCGTCGGCCTTCCCCGCGACGAACCCGTCGTAGAAGTGCGCAAGCGTACCGACGCCGCCGCTCGCGATCACCGGGATCCCGACCGCGTCCGAGACGGCGGCCGTGATCGCGAGGTCGAAGCCGTCCTTCGTTCCGTCCGTCTCCATGCTGGTCAGCAACACCTCGCCGGCGCCACGCTGCTCGGCCTCGCAGACCCATGTGATCGCGTCGATCCCGGTCGGCCGGCGCCCGCCGTAGGTCACGACCTCGTACCAGCACGACGCGGCCGTCGCCGAGTACGATCGGCGTCCCGTCAGGGTTCGGCGTAAAGTTCCGCCGCACATCCATCGCGACCACGATGCACTGGGTACCGAATGCAGTCGCGCCCTCGGTGATCAGCTCGGGCCGCTCGACCGCGCTCGTGTTGACGCTGACCTTGTCCGCCCCGGCGCGGAGGATCAGGCGGATATCGTCCGTGGTCCGGATTCCCGCCGCCGACCGTGAGCGGCAGGAAGAGCTGATCGGCCGCACGCTCGATCACATCGACGATCGTGCCTCGCCCCTCCTTCGAGGCCGTGATGTCCAGGAAGACCACCTCGTCGGCCCCCTGCTCGTTATACCTCGCAGCGAGCTCGACCGGGTCCCCCGCGTCCCGTAGCCCGAGAAAATTCGTGCCCTTGACCACGCGCCCGTCCTTGATGTCGAGACAGGGGATGATCCGCTTGGTTAAAACCATGAAAGATAGTGAACGAAATCCTTAACGGCACTTCACGCGCCCCTTGACGGAAATGTCTCCGACATACGTATTTGCCACATCCGGGTCAGCATTACTGATAATTAAGATATTTTTCTACCGGGCATTCGAGACCATTTCGTTGACAATGAATTTAAATTTTCCAGCACGAGTGCGGTCGATTGCTTCGACTTCCTTGAATTGGACATTCCAACCGGCGCTCTTTGAAGCGATGCTCTTCTCTGATGGTCTCTAAATTCGTTTCATCAAAACTTTCGTCCAGGACAAGTTTGATCACGAGTCTGATCTATGGCGGTTTGTGTTACCTGGTACTCCTTGATCCCGTGACCCGATGCATAAAACAGGTGGTTGAAGAACCAGCCATGAATGTTTTTTCCCTCGGGCGTCACGAGAATGTCCGCCGTACGCCCGAGCACCTCGTTCAATAGTTTCGAGTGTCTTCCGCAAGCACATTCCGCATCGGTCAAGGTCCCGTCATCGTCGGTAGAAAATCTGATGAAGGGCATTGCAAAATTGTACAGACTTGTCGCGAGGATTGTGCCCTCGCCCTCGACAAGCTGCCGGTTGTCCTGGTCGACCACTTCCAGGATGCTTCGTTCGGTATCAATGTGCAGGCCGGAGTGCTCTGAACATTCGTATGCGCTGACTCCACCGTCGTTCAGACCGTAATTGTTGAACACTTCGCAGTTGAAGACATCGCCGATGATCTTCCGCATGTGCGGAAAGAGCGGCTCTGCCGTGGTGAAGACGGCATCGAGGGGTGGGATAGGTACATCGTTCTCGTCAACCCACCGCGAGAAGAGGTGCAGTGCCGACGGGTACCCCCGCAGGAACCGGGGGCGGAAAGAGGTAAGGAGGTTGGCTAACTGTTGCATCTCACCCTCTCCCATCTCGTAGGATGAAAATTTTCGAACATTGCGAACAAGCTCATGGACCTTGGTGACAAGCGCGGGCTGTGACTTGACGCCGAGTGAAGACCCGGCCAGGAAGACCATTTTGTCTCCAAGGTCATATCCACCAAATCCCCATCCTCGATAGAGCAATGCCCCTGAAAGGAAACGGTCATAACTGGAGAGTCGATACTTCATGGGGGTACCGGTCGAGCCGCCTGTCGCGCGCGAAGAATACGCCATTGATGAAAGATTGGCTGGCTTTAACTCTTCCCAATTTGCTCTGATGGTCTCTTTCGTCAGAACAGGGAGCTTCTCGAGATCTTCGATCGTCTTAATATCCTCTGGGCGGAGGTCGAGTTCTTTGAAGAGGGATCGGTAGTATGGAACCTGATCGTACGAATAACGCAATCAGTTGCCTCAACTGTTTTTCCTGTTCACGTTTGAGCTCGTCGTATGGTCTCCATTGGTTATTTCCGACACTTTTAAATTTCGAATAGAATGATCTGTCCCCCATCGTATGGGCGAGGATAAATATTTCCTTTTGGAACATGGAAGCTCCTGTCTCCCTTGATGGGAGGGATCCGTTGTCACGCGTCACCTGATTGCTCGGTTGTTGATACTGCCGATCAGGATGACCGGTCCTGGGTGAGTCTGCCGGTACACGTTCAGCAGGGGTTATCCTTTTCACGGAAGGATCTTTCATGCCGGGGGCACTCCGGGATACTTTTCGATGAACCGGACCATGGAAGCAGCGACAGATCTTGTCGCGCAGGTACGACCCTCGCTTCTCCTTTCCTTTCTTTCGAAGGTCGGGGTATCTCAGAACCTCCACTGCTTCAACGATCACCGCGTCATCCATGTCACTGGGATCGAATAAGGAACAGGCTTGTACTTAAAGCCTCCCTCCGTCGGTGTGATCCCGGGATGGGAATGCTGACATGGATGGTATGAGCCCGGAGAAGAGCACATCCCGATGCCATCGTCGCGCCTTCGCCAATATGTTACCCCGCGGTGGCGAGTGGATCGTGGAGCTTCTCAGGCTGAGGCCCTGACCTGGTAGAGCGGTTGGAGTTCGGCCGGCAACTGACTTCCCGACGTGATCAGGACGCGGCCATCAGGCTCGAGCGCCTTGACGAGCCTGATTCTCGTTCCATTCTCCACTTGTCTCGACGTCATGGCTCCTCTACCAGAAGATAAAGCGGGCGACGATGAGAAGGGTCATCGGGTGCGAGGTGAGTTCGTCAGGGAGCGTGGATGCAGGACGAAATGGTCATTGATGAAGATATGCAAGTTCGTGGTAGCAGTTGTAACGGACGTTTTTTGCCGAGCTTCAATTCTGAGTAAGCCTACGGCTAGGGAAGTGAGGGTGGATCGCGCCCTCCCGCCATCTCGTTGAAAAAAACATCGGCATCGACGAGCGTCTGACGAGACATCTATGTCGATAATAGTAATCTTTCAGTCAAGTGCCGGTGTTCCAGCTCCCATATCAGATTTTTAAACAGGTGAACCTGTGCGGAATGGCCGATATTTAAGAGAATCTTCAAGAATAGTTCACATTTACGAGGTTGATATGCATTCCCGTACAACAAATAATCAATGATATGCAATGGCCATTTATCCCCGTGATACTGAGTAGGCAATACAGTAATAACACTCATACCAATAGAAGGCGGACATGGGTATCCCCGGATCCGGACTACTAAAAACAATGACGTTGAATAGATCGAAAGATTAATAATAAAGGATCGAACAAAAGGCATCGTGAATGATAACGATAACAGATATTCAATTCGGCGACACTCTTATCCGGCATAGGGGAGGCAGATCGATTCATTTTGCCTTTTGTTGAAAAATTCCTTCATCGTCCAGAAGCCTCAGCAAGTGAAGGGTCCGGTTCGGGTTTCCAAGGAGTGTAATGATAACGAGGACACAGGGCGGAATGTGGGGAGCAGTTTTCAATTGAGAGAGGCGTGGTAGAAAGGATTGCTGACGTTTGAAAAGAGATCCGGTGGAATGATGGAGTTATCGCATCGAAAGGTTGAACGATACAAATGCTGAAAGATGGGAAGAGTTCAATCGGAATTCCGCCGAAGGAAGTTTTTTTCACAGCCTGAAGTGGAAGCACATCGCTGAGAAGGATCCCGACTTTAAGCCACATTATTATTTATTATTCAAAGATGATGCAGTGTCAGGCATATTCCCGTTTGTTGAAAGCAGTATCCGTCCTTTCCGCGGACTCGTCCCATCAACCAATCCCCACCGCCTCCATGGAATACTTGATGATTACAGCGACCCCGATGGCATTCACTACATCATCACAGAACTCAAAAAAATGAGTCGACACCCGAATGGTATTTCTTTTCTTTGTCTTTCAACATTGCATCAACAGATGATAGACAATATAAAACAGTACCCTGTGTTTTCCCTATGCCAACGATGGGCACCAGGTCCTCGACTTATCGGAATGCCCGCCGGATGAGATCTGGCGTTCATTTTCCGCGAAGAAGGGGCAACGGAAATTTATCCGTAGGTTCGATGAGAACGGTTACAGAGTGGTCGAGTTGCATTCGCGGGATGACCTGCAACTATTTTATCAATACTATAGGGAGAATATCAATTTCATTGGAGGCAATCCTCGTCCATTCTCTCACTTCACCGATATATGGGATACTTTACCATCGGACGAGTTGAGGATCACACTGTTAACAAATGATTCGATCGTTGCCGGAGGTTTGCTCATGATTCCCTACAAACCCCGAAATACAGTGTATCTCACCTATTTATCGCTGAACAGAAACCTGCCCAATACCTATCATCCCTCCTACTACCTGTGGTGGGAAGCGATCAACTGGGCATGGAATAACCACTATGAAAAAATATTCTTCGGAGCACAACACCTGGACGAAAATAATCCTCGGTATCGGATAAAAAGCGAATTTGGTGCAAAGTTTCACCCCATTTATTCGAAAAGGATACCGCTGACGAAGATTTTCTCGATGGGTATTAACTTAAAAAGAACGATGAAGGCAGGCACAGACTGACCCCGATCCTCCTGTCAAAACGCTCAAGAATCCTCTCTTTCACCACTCTATTGTTCTCGGGACTTGTATCTCGAGGCACTTTTCCCCCGATTTTCCCTGGTCTCGAATCAGCGTCCCTCGAGGCCTATGTCACCGTCGGAAGACGCTGCATCATTATACCCTGGGCACAGGGGCCCGTAGCAAAGAGGTGATGGAGACGCCGGTATTGTGGTCCCGGTAGGTCCGAGTTGATAGGTTTCATGCCGAGCTGACGAATTTTCCGCGAAGAGTTTGCTCGCCATCGCTTGTTTTTACATGCGACATTCGGGCATACGAAGGGCCTTCGTGCCCCACTCTCCCGCTGATAGTGAAAACTCTTGTTGTATCGATGCCGGATCCGACCATCACGGGAACGCCTACAGTCGGGGCAGATGGTGTAAGAGACCATGATCGCTTGGTCACATTGGGCGGTCCGTGCACCTGTACTGTATCGGGTATCTCGACTGAGACGATGAGGGTGGCCCTCCCACCATTCCGTTTTTACTCTGAAGGTGGCGAAAACTATCGATCACCAAAATTTTAAGGAGATCGCGTCGCACTTTTCGTTTTCCAAACACGATAATACGGCACCAACCGGGGATTGAAAGCGGAGACGAATTCTGTCAGATGGGGTGTATTTCCGGCCATGAGGTTGATCCCGGATATCCCGCGACCCTGTAAATCTTTAAAAATTTCATACAGCAACAGAGATGTGGCACCAGTGGCCTTGAATTGCGGATCGAGCACTCCCTGCCACCTGTAGGCGCGTTTATTGTCCCAGATCACCATCTCTAGCAGCGGCGGGTTCACCGCTTGACGTCCGTGCAATCCACATCTTTCCAGAATCGTTGGAGAGGATCATATCGATCATCTTTGAAAGAAAATGTTTTGAGACCGGAGTCGGCAGACCCTGCTTCTCATATGTTTTTTTCAAGAGAGAATAATAGGTATCTACATCGTTTTCTATTCCGATGGAGATGTCGTTTTTTTCAGCTTTTCGGATGTTTCCGCGTACATCTTTCGAGAAGTTCGCTTCGATCTGATCGTTAAAATCGATAATAATACAGGTAACGAACAGTAGAGGTCCACCCATTCCATAAAAAGGGCCTGATGTCAGATATTTCCGGCGAATTCACCAGGTTGATATGATCGAATGTTTTTATCATCTCTCCATTGATTTCGGAGATGATGATGTTTTTCGAGTCTGTTCCAGCCTTACGCACACTTGAACTTTCAGATGGTTCGATAACGTATCCGCCGTACGGCGTCAGCGGTGCGTTTGATTATCGCCGATGCGAAGAGATGATATTTTTTTCCCGAATAGATCGAACAACCTCCTATAAGTTCATCATTTTTATAATATCCGTAAAAGACTTCTTTCTTTCCGAGCAGATCGGCGCATGTCGTTATCCATTTACTGGAATGAAAGATTGTACCGCAGGGGGATTTGGTGACGAGCGCGTCCCATTGCGCAAGCTCATCACGTGAGAGGATCCCAACATCAGAATTGTCCATCGTTCTTCCGAAAGACCGCAACCCCAATTAAAAGTTTGCATTCCTCGAACCAGAGGGGGATCTTGGAATTCATGGACCCCCCACAAGAATACCATTCAATTTCGTCTTCCAGCATACTGGAACAGACACATATATATTCTTTGATCTCTCCTCCGGGAAAGGACGGGATGACCGCGGATTGTTCGATGGCCCGCCAGAATTATTTTCCGTCGCAGGGCTCATTGATACTGAGCAGGCGAAACCATGGATACCGGTATGAGTAAGATCACCTGGGCCGCACAGTATATGCCCGTGCTGCATGCGATAACGGAGCGGTTCGCCGCCGAACGGCCGCTCGAAGGGCAGCGGATTGCGATGGCGCTCCACGTCGAGGCAAAGACGGCGAACCTCGTCCGAGCCCTCGCGGCTGGCGGGGCCGAGGTGGCCATCACGGGCTGCAATCCCCTCTCGACCCAGGACGACGTCGCGGCAGCACTCACCGATATCGACGGAGTCCAATGCTTCGCTCGTCATGCCTGCCCGGTCGACGAGTACTACGCTGCGATCGACCGGGTGCTCGATACACGGCCGACCGTAACCATCGACGACGGCATGGATCTGATTTACCGGCTCCATACGGCCCGGCGCGAGCTCCTCGACGGGGTGATCGGCGGGTGCGAGGAGACGACGACCGGCATCCACCGGCTCCGGGCGATGGCGGCCGACGGGAAGCTCGAGTTCCCCGTCATCGCCGTGAACGATACGCCGATGAAGCGGTCGTTCGACAATGTCCACGGCACGGGCGAGTCGGTGCTCGCCTCGCTGATGATCACCACGAACGTGCTGATCGCAGGCAAGCGGCTTGTCGTGGCCGGGTA
Source organism: uncultured Methanoregulaceae archaeon (assembly GCA_963730355.1). Taxonomy (GTDB): domain Archaea; phylum Halobacteriota; class Methanomicrobia; order Methanomicrobiales; family Methanospirillaceae; genus UBA288. Next base: position 113,034 of record CAVSRL010000003.1, read on the forward strand.
CGGCTACTGCGGCCGGGGCCTCGCGCGGAAGGCGCAGGGGATGGGCGCGCGGGTGATCGTGACCGAGGTGGACCCGCGTCGCGCGCTCGAGGCGCACATGGACGGCTTCGACGTGATGCCCATGGACGCGGCGGCCGCGTGCGGCGACATCTTCGTCACGACCACGGGGGATGAAGGCGTGATAAACGAACGCCACTTCCCGCGCATGAAGGACGGAGCGATCCTCGCGAACGCGGGCCACTTCAATGTCGAGATCGACCTCGACCGACTCCGCGCGATCGCGGACGGCGTCGAGCAGCGCGACGGGATCGAGACGTTCATCCTCGGGGGCCGGCGCATCCACGTCCTCGCCGAAGGAAGGCTCGTCAACCTCGCGACACCCAAGGGGATGGGGCATCCGATCGAGGTGATGGACCTCTCGTTCGCGCTCCAAGCCCTCTCGGCCGAGTACATCGTCCGATACGGACGCGATCTCGCGGGAGGGGTCTACGATGTGCCCGCCTCGATCGATGAGACCGTCGCACGCGAGAAGCTGGCCTCCCTCGGGATTGCGATCGACCGCCTCACGGATGAGCAGGCACGGTACCTCTCGGCCTGGGACGTCGGCACCTGAGGAGACGAGCCGCATGTGTATTGGCGGAGAAACCGTGGACGGCCTCGGAGGCAGAACCTTTGAGGTTCGCGACCCGGCGACTGGGAACCTGCTCGCGACCCTGCCGCGCGGCGACCGAGACGATGTGCGCGCGGCAGTGGACGCGGCCGACGGGGCGTTGTCCAGGATGGTCCGCGCGCACGCCCCGCGAACGGGCTCGCGTGCTCGAAAAGGCCGCAGTCCTCATCCGCGAACGGACCCCGGCGCTCGCAAACAGGCTGACGGCCGAGCAGGGCAAGCCGCTCGCCGAGGCGAAGGACGAGATCCGCGGGACTGCGAACGTCTTCGAGTACTACGCGGGCCTGGCCTCGCACGTGACCGACGAATACCGCCACCTCGCGGGAGGGCTCGATGCATACGTTCTCCGTCAGCCGATCGGAGTGACCGGCGCGATCATTCCCTGGAACATGCCTGCCTTGATCTTCGGCTGGAAGACGGGCGCCGCCCTGCTCGCGGGCAATACCCTTGTGCTCAAGCCGGCCTCGACTGCGCCGCTCACGCCGCTCGCGCTCGCTGGGATCCTCGGCGAGGCCGGTCTGCCCGCCGGCGTCCTGAACCTTGTTACGGGCACGGGCGAGGAGGTAGGTGAGGCGCTCGTGCGCGAGCCCCGCGTTCGCAAGATCTCGTTCACCGGCGCTCCCGCGACGGGCAAGCGGATCTACGGCCTTGCGGCCGGCGACATCAAGCGCGTAACACTCGAGCTCGGGGGCTCGGACGCGATGATCGTCTGCGCCGATGCAGACCTCGAGCGCGCGGTCGCCGGAGCCGTGGCAAACCGTTACTACAACTGCGGCCAGGTATGCACGGCCGTCAAGCGCCTCTTCGTCCACGAGGCGATCGCCGATGCGTTCCTCTCGCGACTCAAGGCGGCGGTCGGGGCGCTTCGGGTCGGCTCCGGTGCCAAGCCCGGCGTACGCATGGGACCCCTGAACAGCGCCACCGGCCGCGACCAGATCGCCGGGCTCGTGGACGAAACAGTCCAGCACGACGAAGGACGTGTCATCATCGGGGGCTTCATTCCCGAGGGGGAGGCCTTCGCCGCCGGACACTTCTACGCCCCGACCGTGGTCACGGACGTCGCACCCGGATCGCGCCTGCTTCGCGAGGAGGTCTTCGGCCCCGTGCTACCGGTCGCGACCTTCGGCTCCCTGGACGAGGCGATCGCCCTTGCGAACGATACTCCTTACGGTCTCGGGGCCTCCATCTGGACGCGCAATCCGATCGCCGCGCGCGAGGCCGCCGAGCGGCTCGAGGCCGGGATCGTATGGGTCAACCTCCACCTGAAGGTGCCGCCCGAGGTTCCGTTCGGCGGGATCAAGCAGAGCGGTATCGGGCGGGAGAACGGGCTCCAGGCCCTCGATGCCTGGAGCGAGGAGAAGACGGTGCTGGTCCGGGCCTAATACCATACGTCTCAAGGGACCGAAGACAGAGGAGTACAAACACCTTTCCGGTTAAAGCGACCGCGATGGTTTTTTACGCCTGAACCCGCACCGGATGGATGCACAAGGCCCGGCGATATCTCCTTCATCACAAGTATCGATACGCGATCGAGAAGATCTCAAGCTCAGACATCGCGTGGCCGCACCATTTCTCCCACGGCAACCCGGACACGTACATGACGAGACAGGACCGGGTCGGGGCAAGCGACCGTGACCTTCACCTCAGGAAGAGGATGAGGGAAGCATCAATTCGGGGAGGGGATGTAGGAGGAGTCGGACCGACCGCTCCTTTTCGGCAATCGAGACATGCTCGATCTTGCAAGGCCGACCAAGTCCGGCCACGGTCATGCACGCAAAGAGGCTGCACGTCGGGCATCCGATCATCGTGCAACATTTGGGCGAGGCCGCCCTGATAGCTTTGCATGCGTCAAAGAGTTTGTATCCCGACAGCTTCACCACGATGAGTTCTCCTTCAGGAAAGACCTCGACCTTCTCTGCCAGCTCGAGCGCATCCTCCCCAACCTCGTGGATGGCAGTGCAGATTCCTTCCACATCATCGGGCACAACAAGGCCGTATTCGCCTACCAAGCGGTCGTAGAGGCTTCGGCCAGTCGGAAGCAATTGTACACCTCCCCCATACTTCTCGCTGATGAACGAATAGTCGTCAGGGGGCAACGCTGTCGGTGGAGAGTCTCCAACCGGTACGATCTGGACGATCTGCCCATCGCGTAGGAGCAGATGGGCATCACCCTGCAGACCGAGGTCAGCACAAAGCCGGGCGAGGTCGATTACCGGGTCAACGACTGCGGACCCAACAATCTCAGGGAGACCGGACTCGCCCAGGTACAGGGTCAGGATGAAGACTCCGCCAAGGAAACTTCCAACCCCGACGAGGACGAGGGTTGCGCTCGTCATATCCCCCCGTCCCGGTAAACGCGGCCACGAGAAGGAGGAGAGCGGCCGCACCGATCAGCGCGGCCCCGCCGATAGACTCCTCTGCTGTATTTCTTCATGCTGTGCTCCCCGTCGACAACCGATGACGCATCCAGGTCTCAATTCCCACCAGTCCGAGAGTTATGCCAGCAGACACGAGAAGGAGGGCGAGGAGAAGGTAGAGTGTGTGGTGAAATACGAGGACTCCTGCGGCAGCCATGAGGGTCGTTGCTCCCCCGACGATGAGCGACGTCCGGTCGTCGCTGCACAGCATTCCCGCGATGACCGGCTGGAACAGCACGCCGAGCACGGGGGAGGCAGTACCGAGGGCGACGGCGAAGGCCTCGCCAAGGCAGAGGAGGAGGTACTGTCCACCATATCCGATCAGGACCGTGGCGGCGACTCCGGCCCCCAGAAGGACCACCAGTAAACCGACACCAGGCTCTTGCATCCGGTACAAGCAGGGCCGCCACGGCAGCCACCGACAGGGCACATAGGAATGCAGCACTCCGCCGCTCCATCAGATCGCCTCCACGCGGGGATATGGGCTGAGCCAGGTAGTGGAGCCTCTTCTCAGACCGTGGCAACCGGATCACAAGGCGTCGCCTCCGGCGACGAGCAGCCGCGGCGATCAGGTTCAGGTGGCTCGTATCGGCAGACGATGCTGTGTAGACAACAACCTCCCTGTGTTCCGTTGCTGCCAGAACCTGGTCGACCTCTTTCTCAAAGGCGGATCTCACCCCGGCCCCGAGTGCCGTCCGGAGGGCGATGGCGAGCCGCTGTGACGGAAGGAACAGCTCCCGCTCAGCCGATCGGAGCCTCTCCATGAGGACGACGGGGTCTTTGACCCGATACATGGGATGGATGGACTCGGGCGGCTGGAGGTTGAGAAGCCGGAGCAGTCCAACGAGGTTGCGTTCATTTTGGTAGAAGGCGATCACCTCTCCGCCGGCGATCAGGAGGAGCGTGCACTGGCCATACTCCCGGATCTCTCGCTTGATCTCCGAGCTGGCGGCCGAGAGGACGGCCGCAGCTCCCGGAGGCCTCGGGGGCAGGCAGATCGACGACTACGAGGGGAGCGTTGCCGGTCTCGGAGTCCGGCTCCCGGACAAAAGGCCGGCCGTGCTTGGCCGTAAGTTTCCAATCCACCCTTGCGGGATTGTCTCCCTGACGGAACGGGCGAAACCCGCGGATACCCTCCCCTTGCAACGCCCCTGCCCGAGCGAGTTCCGTCGCCCCGCCGCCGGCTCCCGGTGCGGGTTTCGACGTCCCTTTCTCAACGGGGAGGACGATCACCTTCTCCCCTGCATCCCGGGGGGCTGCATGCAATATCGTCGCGGTGAAGAACCGGTTCGCTGTTTCGAGCTGAAGCCCTCGGAAGGAGACCTCTCCCGGGGCCATGAAACGAACCTGATATCGACCCTCTCCGTTGCGGAGGGCGGTTTCGCCAGCGTCGTAAACCGCTGACCGGGGAGGGAGATCGGTAAGCCGGACCTGAAGGCCGCGGACGGCCGATGTCGTCACCCTGGTTCTGACCTCCACGGGGATCCCCAGGTAGACCGGCCGCCCCTCGACCACGACGCTCGACCTGGAGATCGTCCGCATACCTGGCGGTGCGATATAGGAAGAGGACGCCCTGTCCGCAGAGGAGGCCAGTAAGTCCCATCGTCCCGGCAATCGCGGCGAGACTGTCGAGATACAGCCCGATCATGGCGAGCACGATCGCAACGATCGCACATCCCCCGGTCAATGGAGTCGCCTGCACCGGGCTATGCCACCTCGACGGTCTCGAGGATCTCGCTCAATACCTTATCGACAGAGATCCAGTCGATCCCCGACTCCCGATCCAGTATCAATCTGTGACCCATGACATACGGGGCCATACGCTGCACGTCGTCAGGGATTACATAGGTCCGCTCTTCGATCGCCGCCGAGGCCCTCGCCCCCAGAAGAAGTGCGAGGGATCCGCGGCTGCTGCAGCCCATGCGGACATCTCTGTGTTCCCGGCTTGCGATCACAATATCGCGGATGTAGTTGAGGATCGTGTCGCTCACGAAGACCTCGTTGACGTATCGGTTCAGAACCCGGATCTGCCCGATAGAGAGAACAGGAGTAAGCTTCTGCCAGTAATCCTCCCACGCGAGATCCCCGTCTCGGTAGCGGCGCAGCAGCTCAACCTCGTTCTCACGATCGAGATGGCGGAGGGTCGCGCTGAACGTGAACCGGTCTCGCTGTGCCTCGATCAGGGGGAAAGTACCTTCGAGTTCCTGGGTGTTTTGAGTCGCAATCACGAAGAAAGGAGCTTTAAGGGGATAGTTGATCCCATCGATGGTGGCCTGAGATTCGGCCATCGCCTCGATAAAGGCGGACTGGGTCTTGGAGGTCAGTCGGTTGATCTCATCGATCAACATGAAGTTCGTAAAGATCGGTCCCTTCTGAAGGGCGAATTCGTGTGAATCGGCATTATAAATACGGATTCCCAGGATGTCCGCCGGCTGAACATCGACAACGCCCTGAACACGGTTGTACTGGTATCCGATCAACCGAGCGACGATCTTACTGATTGTAGTTTTGGCTGTGCCGGGCATACCGTCAACCAGAACATGTCCACCTGTGAGAACCCCCATGACGATCAGATCAACCAGCTCGCGGTGGCCGACCACGTAGGCACCGACAGCCTCCTGGATCATTCGATGAGCGTTCGCGATCTCCTGAATCTTTCCTTCAAGTTCATTGTGCGCCATCGAAATCCTTAGCTCCTCCGTCTGTTTAATAACCAGGCAATCGCGCCGAGAGACAGCGCCGTGACCACAACCACGAGTGATGGTGTCTCTCTT
>CAVSRL010000004.1:0-143805 GCA_963730355.1 uncultured Methanoregulaceae archaeon
CGTGGCGCGCCTGGTGGAGGCGGCGCGGGAGGTGGTCGAGGCGGAGGAGGGCGGCGGGCTGCACGTGCTCTTCGCCACCGGCGACGAGGCGCTGCGAGCTGGAGGCGGCCGGGCTGGCCCGCCGGGTCGACTTCCAGTACCACTGGCGGAACCAGGGCGACGCCACCATGGCGCAGTTCCTGGCCCGCTTCCCGTCGAAGCGGCGCAACGCCATCCGGCGCGAGCTGCGGGCGCCGGCCGAGCAGGGGATCGCCATCCGCACGGTACGCGGCGATGAGCTGCGCCTCGATCCGGGCGGCTGGGCCGACGACTGCTATCAGCTGCACCGCGCCTCGACCGACCAGATGGCGTGGGGCATGCGCTGGGTGAACCACGCCTTCTACCAGCTGGTCCTGTCGAGGATGGCCAACACCATCTGTCCGGCCCGCGAATGGTTCCATCGCCATTCGTGTCCACCAGGGCAGTCGCAGTCGTCGTCATGCCCGTTGCAGAGCTCTGTTTCCGGCGTGCACTTGGCGTGCTCGCAACCATTGTCCGCACGATCGTCGTTGTCGTAGAACCCTGTTTCACAGAGGTAGTGGCACTGTCCACTACTACAGATTGGCACCGTGTGAGGACCAGCCGAGCACGTGTGATTGCACGCGCCGCAGTTTGCCACGTCGGTCGATAATGCGAATCCCTCATCGCTATTGCCATCGCAATCGTCGTCGATGCCGTTGCAGATCTTCACACCGTCGTTCGTAGGGGCGCATTCGCAGCCATCGTCGGGGTTGCCATTGGCGTCGAAGGTACCCGCTTCGCAATGGAACTCGCAGCCGTTGGCGAGATTGCTGTCACGATTGAAGTAGCCGCGAAGGCACGACACGAACCGGCAGTCGCCGTGTACACAGGTATGCTCGGCATGGGCGAAGGAACAGGCAGTACACGCCGGCAATCTCCGGGAACGTCTCGCCGAGCCCGCCCGCGGTGCCGAGGCCGACCTCCCGGAGGCCCGGGTTGTCGATGACCAGGGCGCCGGAGTCGAGGACGAACATCTGGCGAACGGTTGTCCTGTGACGCCCTTTCCCGTCGTGGTCCCGGACGCAGGCGGTCTCCTGCACGGCGCGCTCCAGCAGCGCGTTGATCAGGGTCGACTTGCCGACCCCGGACGACCCGATGAGGGCGACGGTCGTGCCGGGCGCGAGAAACGGGTCGAGCGCGGAGAGCCCGGCGCCCGTGAGGGCGCTGAGGACCACGACCGGGACCCCGGCGGCGACGGGGGCGACGGTCTGCGCGAGCGACGCCGGGTCCTCGGCCAGGTCGGCCTTGTTGACCAGGATCACCGGCCTCGCGCCCGAGGCGTTGACGAGCGCGAGGTACCGCTCGAGCCGGCGGGGGTTCAGGTCCGGCCCGGCGGCCGTGACGATGAAGACGAGGTCGATGTTCGCGGCGATCGGCTGGTCGGCTCCGTCCCGTCCCGGGAGTCCGCGGGTGAAGACGCTCCGGCGGGGGAGGACGTCCACGATCGTCGAGGCCGCCGCCTCCTGCTGCCGGAGCAGCACCACGAAGTCGCCGACCGCCGGCAGGCGGCCCGCCCGCTGCAGGGCACCGGAGGCGTGAGCGCTGACGCTCCCGTCCGCGGTGATCACGTCGAAGACGGTCCGCTGCCGGCACGAGACCCGTCCCGGCAGGTACGGACCGCGGTATCGGTCGAACGCGGAGGCGAAGGTCTCGTCCCATCCCAGGGCCTCGAGGGCGCGGGGCGGCGACGTGCCGCGCGGGTCACTATCGGGAGTCATGCATTAACCGGTTCAAGACGATAGCTTCAGCGAGATGATGAACCTGATCTCGATACGCGAGGAGCGGCCGGAGGACGCCGCGGCGCTCCGCGACCTGCATACGGCCGCCTTCGGGCGCCCGGTCGAGGCGCGGCTCGTCGACCGCCTCCGGGAGTCGTGCCCGGACCTGGTCTCGTTCGTGGCCGAGGACGGCGAGCGCGTCGTCGGGCACGTCCTCTTCAGCCCGGTGACCGTCGAGGCCGGGCCCGCCGGGATGATGGTGGCGCCGCTGGCCGTGCTGCCGGAGTACCAGCGGCAGGGGATCGGCTCGGCCCTGCTCGAGCGCGGCCTCGCGGCCCTTCGCGAGCGGGGATGCCCGTTCGTCATCGTGTACGGGCACCCCGGGTACTACCCCCGCTTCGGGTTCGAGCGGGCGTCCGCCCACGGGCTCGCGAGCCACCTGGCGGACGTGCCCGACGACGTCTTCATGGTGCTCGTGCTCGACGCCGACGCCATGGAGGGCGTCCGGGGCGTGACGCGGTTCCGCCCCGAGGTCGACGAGGTGAGGGAGTAAGGACTGCCTCGCCGCGGGAATGATACGGCGACGGCCGGCCCTCGGGTTCGTCGACGCGCCGGGGCACGCCGCGGACGTTGCCCGGTACCGGGCGCGTGGCTACGCGATGGAGTGAGACCGGATCGCGAATCGTCACGGACCGGCCGCAGTCGGCTGTCAAGGTCCATCCGCCGTCTGCCAACAGCGTGAACATGGGCCGGCGTCACGGTCGAATATTACCTGCCGCATCCGGCGATGGGGTGAGGGCGCCGTTCGTCACGCATCGCGAGACGAGGACGCCCGCGGGGTCAGATCGCCGACGATGATCCGCCGGCGGGCGACGCCCCGAGCTTCCCGACGAAAAGCCATGGCGGCTCCCGCCCCTCCAGGACCTTCAGCCGGCCGGCATCCCGGCGCCTAGTCCCTGCCGGTGGGCTCGAGCAGGATCGCCTTGACCCGTTTTCCGATCCAGGACGGCGGGATCAGGACGTGGGCCGAGTTGCCCTGCCTGGTCGCTTTCTTCTCCACCACGTCGTACCCGGTCAGCTCGATCCGCATCGGTTCCATATATGTACGTCTCGCTCAGGATAGTTAATGAATTGGAAAATGTTCGAATAATGTTCAAGTGCCTCCGTCGTGGATTCCATTTATGTTCGAACAATACTCGAACCTTTAAATGGGCGGATACCGGTGCGCTCGCGACGGCACGACCCCCGGGAGGCCAGGAGCGGAGAACGGCGCAGCGAGCGGGGTCGCCGGACGAACGCGGGCCGGGCGTTCAACGCGGCCGTGCTCGGTGCCGTCCCGATGGAACGGATCACCGCGCCTGTCGGCCCATGCGGACCCGCCGGGTTCGGGCCAGCGTTCGGGAATGGGGTGGCCGGCCGCTCTCCGACACGTGCTGCCGGCGCGATGCGCGGTGGGCCCGGGGCCGGTCGGTCCCGCCGGGGTTTGCCCGACCCTCCCCCTGCACGTACGATGAAAGGTCTCTATTGAACGGAGCGGAAGGGAAGTCGTGTGAGGCGGCACCTTTGACCACAGTCACGGACACCGCGGGGAGGCCGGCCCGTGCTGCTCGGCATCACGGAGGCTCGCGTTCGTCGACGCGCCGGAGCATGCCGCAGACCCTGCCCGGTACCGAACCCGGGACTCCCTGATGAAGGGCACCCGGATCGCGACGGACCGGCCGCAGCCGGCCGTCGTGGTTTACGAATCTTCAAGTTAACGACGTGAGCATGGCTGGCGTCACGGTCGAATACTACCCATCGCGGTCGGCGATGAGATGAGAGAGCGGCATTCCCCCGGAGGCCAACCGCAAGTGCCGCCGTCCCGGCCCCGAAGGGCATCCAGCGTTGGCGCCGGGCGGCGATACCCGTGGTGACCGACCCGGGGTGACTGCCGTCGACGGACCACTATGACCCGGATCGCGGCGAAACCGCTGGTCCCGGCATTCGACCCCATTGCGAACGGTCCGATCACCTTCGCGGACGCCAACCGCCTGTGCGTCCGTGCTCGGCCACCAATTTTGCCATCGCTTTTCGCAATGTTTATTGTCGGCAGGGCCGACCCCTCACCCATCCAGCCGACGCCGGGTACCGACGGCGGGGTCACGGCCGGGATTCGCCGGCCGGAGGACGGTCATGCATTTACACTCACGCACTCTGCACTGCCTGCGCGCTCGCGCTGGCCCTCCTCGCTGCCGCCGTGCCGGCCGCCGCCGACCCCGGGCTGATCGCGTTCTCCTCGAACCAGTACGGAGGGGTCTGGGAGATCTGGGCCATGCACCCGGACGGCACGGGCCAGGTCCGCCTCACCGACAACGCGACGTGTGCCCAGGACCCCGCCTGGTCCCCCGACGGCACGCGGATCGCGTACACGGCCGGCTTGTACCTGCGCACGGAGATCTGGGTCGTGAACGCGAACGGCACCGGCGAGATATGCCTGACCGATACCCGGGAGGACGAGTCCGAGCCGGCCTGGTCCCCCGACGGGGGCCGGATCGCGTTCGCGAGGAACAACGACCTCTGGGTAATGGACGCGGACGGATCGGACCAGTCCTGCCTGGCCGCGACGCCCGGCTCATCCGAGGTCTGCTCCGGCGTGGTCTCCCGACGGCTCGCTGATCGCATACCTGAATATGTCTTCCACGGTCCGGGGGGAGATCTGGGTCATGAGCGCGAACGGCACCGGGCGGGGACGCCTCGCGGCGGCTGCCGGTTATGAAACAGACCCCGACGGGCCCTACTGGCCCCCCGGCGGCCCCTGCTGGTCCCCCGACGGGGCCCGGATCGCGTACGTCCACCGCAACTATTATTCCGGCAAGGGAGACGGCATACACGCGGTGAACGCGGACGGCTCGGGCGGCACCTGGGTCACGGAAGATCCCTCCGACCGGAACCCGACCTGGTCGCCGGACGGCACCCGGATCGTCTTCGAGTCGGGCGGGGACCTCTACGCGATCAACCCGGACCGCACCGGGCGGACCGCGATCGCCGCCGATGCCGCATGGGAACGGCAGCCCGCATGGGGCGTCGCGTCCCCGGTTGCTCCGTCGATCGACCTGGAGATGGACATCTCGGTCGACGGGGGCGCCACCTGGCTCGACGCGGACGCCGGGCCCGGCCCGGCGCTCTTTCCCTTCGACACGCCGCCGCAGTTCCGGTTCACCGTCACGAACACCGGGGACACCCGGCTCGAGAACCTCTCGGTCACGCACGACGCCGGCGGCCCGGTACCGCTCGGGGTGACCACGCTCATGCCCGGCGCGTCCACGGCGACCGTCACGAACGCCTCCTGGTTCCCCGGGCAGCAGGTCGATACCTCGACCGCGACCGCCCGCTGGATGGGGACGGTCGTCGCGGACCCGGACACGGTCGCGTTCTTCGGACTGGTGCCCGAGCCCGGCATCGCCCTCGATGTGCTGACGGACGGCGACGAGGCGGACGCGCCGCCCGGCCCGTCCATCGTTGTCGGCACCCGCCTGAACTGGACGTTCGTGGTCACCAACACCGGGAACCTCGCGCTGACGGAGATCGGAGTCCGTTACGTGGTCGACCGTGAAGGCTTTCCCCTGCCCCCGTCCCCGGCATACCGGAGCGGCGATACCGGCGGCGACGGCGTGCTCGACCCCGGCGAGGCATGGGTCTACGAGGCAGGCGCCACCGCCGCGATCGGGCCGCACGAGATCGCCGGGATGGTCCTGGCGCGCCCCACACCCCGGTCCGGGCTTGAGGACGTGAGGGCCCCCGACCTGGCCCACTACACCGGCGTCGAGCCGCCGCCCCCGTCGCCGCTCCGGGTCGAGCTCCAGGTCTCGGCGGACGCCGGGTCGACCTGGCACGACGCCGACGCCCCGCCGGGACCCTACGTCCCGGTCGGCAGGGCGCCGCGCTACCGCCTGCGCGCCTGGAACGACGGCGACGTGTTCGTCACGAACCTCACGTTCGGCGGCACCCTGGGGTCCGGTCCCTTCGCGCCGGTCCTCCCCCCGACGGTCGCCTGCTCCCCCCCCGTCGCGGGATTTTTCCGGCAGCTGGCACGGGGGCCCGCAGTCCGCCGCGTCCACGGTCACCGGGACGTACGGGGACAGGAACGTCACGGGCACCGACGCCGCGTACTGGTTCGGGGCAGTGCCGCTCCTCAGCCTCGGGCTGAAGGCGAACGGCGATGACGCGGGCGCCCCCCCGGGGCCGGCCATCGCCGTCGGCGACGCCGGTGACCTGGACGTACACCCTGGCGAACCCGGGCAACGTCGCGCTGGACGGCGTCGTGGTCGCCGATCCCGCCGGGGGAACGCTCTGGGGTCCCGCCGCGCTCGCCCCCGGGGAGACGGTCCTGGTCGAGCGGACGGAGACGGCGGCTCCCGGCCCGCACGAGCAGACCGCGACGGCCTCCGGGACGCCGCCCGGCGGGTTGCCCGCGGTCTCGGCCACCGCTCAGGGCCACTACGACGGCACCAGCCCGCCCGTGGTCGAGGCGGGCGCCGATCTGACGGGAACCACGGGCATGCCGGTCGCCTTCTCGGGCGCGTATACCGACGAGGGCGACAGCGGAGTCCACACGATCGCCTGGGACTTCGGCGACGGTGACATGGCCTCGGGGACGCTGAACGCCTCGCATACCTACGCCCGGAACGGCACCTTCACCGCCACCCTCGTCGTCACCGACGCAGGAGGCCTCGCGGGTGTCGATTCGCTGAACGTGACCGTTCTGGACCCGCCGCCCATCGGCGGGAGCAAGGCCTACTACCTCGTCTCGACCACCCCCGCGGGGGCGCAGGTCTTCCTCCGTTACATCAGCGGCGACTTCGCGCTCACCGGGAACACGAGCGCGGGCCCGCTCAACGTCACCGTGTTCCTGACGGGCACGCCCGTGACGGGGATCATGGCGAACCTGACCGGGTACGCTGATGCGGTCTATCCGATCGTGTCCTATCCGCCGGCGGACCAGACGGTCCCCGTGAATCTGACGCTCGCGCCGGCGGTGCTGGCCGTGCCGCCGTCGACGCTCCTGCCGACAGACACCGACGGGGACGGGAAGTACGACGACGTCAACGGCAACGGGCGGAAGGACTTCAACGATGTTGTCCTCTTCTTCAACCAGATACTCTGGATCGCCGCGAACGGACCGATCTCGGCGTTCGATTACAATGGCAACGGCCACATCGACTTCGCCGACGTCATCTGGCTCTTCAATAATCTCTGAGAGCCCCGAGCCCCTCTCTTTCCTGCCTACATTCGAATCTCATGAGATTTGCCGACCATCGCGGCGGCCCCGGCGAGGGCCACGGCCCAGGCCGGGAGGGTCCGGCCGCGGACCCGTCGGACGGCGAGCAGGGCGGTAACGATGAGCAGAATGACGATAGGGGGGACGAGCGGCATAACGGTCAAATAGCACGGGCGATGATTCGTATCGTATGAAGTATCAGTATCTGATGGTCGCGCTCCTGGTCGCGCTCGCCGTTCTCGCGGCCGGCTGCACCGGCGGCGGCTCGACGAACGCGACGACCACGGCCCCGACGGCGGCATCGACCACCGCCCCCGCCACGGCCGCCGTGACGAAGGCCCCGGTGGCCGTGGTCCAGACCCTGCCGGCGGGCATGGGCCTCGGGGTCTCGGCGAACCGCCAGCCGATCAACCGCGATATCACCGTGACCTTCAACGGCGGCGCGGGCCAGGGCTCGGCGCGCTCCATGGAGGCGACCATCACCCGCTCGGACGGGACGACCGAGACCAAGCCGCTCGAGGCCCGCCAGGGCGCCGAGGTGACCTTCAAGGGCACGAAGGGCACGGACACGGTCTCGGTCTCCGTGACGCTCACCAACGGCAACACCTACCGCTTCTTCGAGCAGTCGCTCGAGTGAGCTCACTCCCCTTTTTCGACGCGCCAGTGGAGGAGGACGCCCTCCTCGCAGGGCGTGACAGAGACCAGTGCGAGCCGGACGAACGGCTCCGCCGCGGAGAGCCCGTCCCCGTCCGCGAGCGTCGGCGCCGAACTCCCGCCGATGATCATGTTCCCGACGTAGACCCAGAGCTCGTCCACGAGCCCGGCCGTCGCGAGCGCGGCGATCAGGGTGCCGCCGCCCTCGACCATGAGCCGCCGGAGCCCGAGGTCGTACAGTCGCTCGAGGAGGAGCGCGAGGTCGACCCGGTCATGCCCGGCGACGACGACCGTGGCGTACTCCTCGAGCGCGGCCACCTTCTCCGCCGGCGCCGCCTCCGAGACCGCCGACCACGCGGAGGCCGTCGCCGCGGTGGAGCACGGCCGCGTCGAGCGGGATCCGTGCGTGCGAGTCGACCACGATCCGGACCGGGTGCGGCAGTCGCCCCTCCGCCTCCCGCGCCGCGACCAGGGCCGGGTCCTTGACCGTCAGGGACGGGTCGTCCGCGAGCACGGTCCCGATCCCGACCATGACGCCGTCCGCGCCGGCCCGGAGCCGGTCGACGCGCCGGAAGTCGGCGGGGCCCGAGATCTTCACCTGCCGTCGCTCGTACGTCGAGAGCTTGCCGTCGGCCGACATCGCGGCGTTCACGAAGACGTGCGGTCGCATGGAGAACGGTTGGACGGCCGGGAATATGGCTCCTCGCCCGGCCGAAGATAGCCTTAAAGGCCGCGGCATCCATGATGCGTGCATGCTCGAACTCCTGTTCGCCCCGCGCTGGTCCCCGTACCTGGCCGGCGCCGGGATCGGGATCCTCATGACCCTCGCGTTCCTCCTCTCGAACCGCCCGATCGGCTGCTCGACCGCGTACCTGAAGGCGCGCGGTATGCTCGGGTCACTCGTCGCGCCGGAGCGGACGGGCGCGACGGAGTACTACAAGCGCTTCGCCCCGACCGTGGACTGGTACTTCATGATCGTCCCCGGGATCGTGATCGGGGCCTTCCTCGCCGCGTGGCTCTCGGGCACGTTCGGGCTCGAGGTCATTCCGGCGTTCTGGGCCGAGCAGATCGGCACCAGCGTCGCGCTCCGCTGGGCCGTCGGCCTCGCCGGCGGGATCCTGCTCGGGTTCGGCTCGCGCTGGGCCGGCGGGTGCACGAGCGGCCACGGGATCGGCGGGAACATCCAGCTCTCGATCGCCTCCGTGCTCGCCTCGGCCGGGTTCTTCATCGGCGGGATCCTGGTCGCGCTCGCGCTCTTCGGGATCCCCTGGGGGATGGGGGTCTGGGGCCTCGCCGGAGGCGGGCCGTGACCCTCGAGGAGGTCCGGTCGAACCGGTCCCTCCAGATCGGGCTCGGCCTCGTCTTCGGCATCGCCTTCGGCTTCCTCCTCGAGCGCGGCGGCGCGACCGAGTACGCGGTCATCTGGGGCCAGCTCCTCCTCTACGACTTCACGGTCCTGAAGATCATGGCCTCGGCCGTGCTCGTGGGGATGATCGGCTTCCAGCTCCTCCGCTCGCTCGGGCTCGCCGAGGCCCACGTGGCCGACCCCTCGCTCGGGACGCAGCTCGCGGGCGGCCTGGTCTTCGGCCTCGGCTTCGGCCTGCTCGGCCTCTGCCCGGGCACGGTGGCCGGCGCGATCGGCCGCGGCTCGCTCGACGCGCTGGTCTGCGGCGCGACCGGGCTCCTGATCGGAACCGGGCTCTTCGCCACGGTCTACCCGCGGATCGCCCCGTGGGGCGCCCGGACGGGACGGCTCCCCTGGCGGACCACGGCCGACCTCCTCGGCGGCGTCAACCCCTGGGTCGCGGTCGTGATGGTCGCGATACTGATCCTCGTCGTCCTCGGGGTGCTCGAGTTCCTGGGGCTCTGAGCCGTCACCAGCGGTGCTCGTACCCGCGCCGCTCGATGGCGCGCGCCGTCGAGGAGGACGCGCCCGGCCTCGGCCGTGACCGTCCCGATCGGGGTGGCCGCGACGCCGGGGACGGGGAGTATCGCGGCGGGGCAGCAGAAGAGGAGCTCGAAGTCGCCCCCGCCGTAGAGCGCGAGCGCGGTCGCCTGCGGCTCGGGGACGCCCGGCGGCCGCGGGAGGGCGGCCGACGAGAGCGCGAAGCCGCACGCGTTCACGGCCGCGAGGTCGTAGAGCGAGAGGGCGAGGCCGTCCGAGAGGTCCATCATGGCCGATGGCCCCGGCCCGCCCGAGCGCCCGGCCCTCGGCGACCCGGGGCTGCGGCTCGAGCAGGGCGAGCCGGTGTTCGGCGTAGCCGAGGAGGCCGGCCTCGGCCCGACCGGGCGTGCCCGTCACGCAGACCAGGTCGCCGGGGCGCGCGCCCCGGCGGCGGACGAGGTGGGCGGGCTCGACCCGGCCGAGCGCGGTCGAGACCAGGGTCAGCTCGTCGTGCCGATCGATGTCGCCGCCGACGAGCCGGCCCCCGTGCCGGGCGCAGCAGTCGGCCGCGCCGCGCGTGATCTCGCCGAGCCGGGCCGGGTCGTCGAGCCCGGCCGCGAGCAGGAGCGCCACCGGCTCGGCAGCCATGGACGCGACGTCCGAGAGGGTGACGGCCGCGGCCATCCAGCCCCGCTGCCAGTCGGTCATGTCGGCCGGGAAGTCCGTGGTCGCGTGGAGCATGTCCGTGGTCAGCACCAGGCACCAGTCGCCGCAGGGGAGCACGGCGCAGTCGTCCTCGACGGCCGCGTCGCCGATCACGGCCCGGACGACGCCGAGCAGGGCCCGGTCATCCACCGCGCCGCACCTCCTTCCCGCGCTCGGTCCGGTAGTCCCGGAGGACGCCGACGAGCATCGCCTGCTGCTGCTGCCGCCGGTGCTCCTCCTGCCCCGCGGCCCACGCGGCCTCGGCCGCTGCGAGCGGCTCCGGATCGACCCGGCCGAGCAGCCCCTGGACCCGGGCGCCGACCTCGCCGCCCGCGATGAGGGGGAGGTCGTACTCGCGGCAGAGCTGGACGAGCTGGGGGTCGACGGCCGCGAGCGACGGCACGTTCAGCACCAGCCCGCGGACCTGGAGGTCCGCGAGGTCGCGGACCGTGGTCCTGCCCCAGCCGTCGGCCGCGGCCACGTAGAGGAGCTCGCCGGGCCGGATGCCGAGGGTCTCGAAGAGGTGCCGGACCGCGTCGCGGGTGAAGGCCGCGAGGACCTTGACCGGCACCCCGGCCGTATCGAGGGCGGCCTCCTCGTACCGGCGGAGCTGCGCGACCCGCCGCTTCAGCCGCCGGACCTGCTTCTCCTCGCGCTTCAGCCGGGCGCGGAGGCTCTCGATCTCGGCGTCGCGGGTCGCGATCTCGGCCGACTCCCGGGCGGCCGCGGCCGACCTCGCGCGGGCCGCCTTCAGCCGCGCCTCGAGCCGGTCGATGGCGCGGTCCTTCTCGCTGCTCTCGTCCTGGAGTTCGCGCACGAGGCCGCGGAGCCGCTTGTTCTGGCCCTCGAGGAGGCGCACGCGCTCCTCGCCCTCGCCGAGGGGCTCGGGGGGAACCGGCGGGGCGACCGGAGCCGGCGGCGCCGGGCGCTCCCGCATCCCCTCGAGCACCTGCTCGAGCGAGAGGCCCCGCACCGCGCCGGCGCGGACCTCGTCGAGGTCGACTCCGGGCGGCACCCGGCGGAGCATGCCCGCGAACCGGTTCCGGTAGTGGCGGTAGGCCTCGAGCGCGGCCGTCAGGGCGTCGCGCTCGTGGTCGTTGGCGTACGGGTGCGGCCGGGCCGCCTCGAGCTTCGCCTCGACGCTGATGTCGGTCTTCGGCGTGTACGCCACGGCCGAGAAGGCCCGCCGGACCTTCTCGACCGAGAACGGCATCTCGTGCACGTCCGAGGCGACCACGAGCGGCCGGCCCACGCGGGTCAGCTCCTCGACCAGGTCGGCCATGGTCAGACTGCCGGCTCGACCGGAGCGCGAGCAGGTTGCCGTCGAGGTCGAGGGCCGCGTACGCGGTCGTCGTCCCCGGGTCGATCCCGACGATCAGGTACCGGGGCTTGCCCGTCACGGGGCGGAAGCGGATCCGCTCGAGCCGCTTGCCCGTGATCCGGACCTGGACATCGGCCCCGCGGTAGGTCGAGACCGGGACGTCCCGCCGGGCCAGGGGCAGGGTGAAGACGACCCGGCTCGACCCGCCGAAGGCCCGGGTCTCCTGCTTCGTGTACCGGACCCCGGCGGCCGCGAGCTCGGCCTCGATCTCGCGCGCCTTCCGCTGGACCGCGCCGTGGATCTTCCGGGTGTAGCGGTTCTGGGACCATCCTCCCCGCCCGGGCGAGCGGTGCCGGGTGACCGCGACCTCGCTCGTGTTCTCGAACGCGATCACCTCGGCCCCGGCGCCGAGCGCGGCCACGCGGGCGGTCGTCCGGGCCTCGTCGTAGGGGTCGAGCCGGTTGAACCGGATGTTGTACCGCCCCGCGACCTGGGCCAGGCTCTCGGTCCGTTCGCCCCCGGTCACCTGGACCAGGCGCGTCCCGGTCGGCATCACCTGGAGAAGCGCGTAGAGCTCGTGCTGGTCGGCCGCGAGCTCCTGGAGGGAATCGACGGCGAGGACCTCGGGCCGCTCCTCGGCGAGGCGCCGGAGGAGCCGGTGGAGGGTCACCTCGGTCTCCTCGACGATCTCCCCGTCCTCGAGCAGGACGAACGCGTACCCGGGCCGGCGCGAGCGCGACCGGACGGAGCCGCGGATCACGTCGACTCCGATCACCTTCATCTGACCACGGACTCCACGACCTCGTCGAGGTCACGGACGACCCGGTACTTGCGGGCAAAGAAGGTGATGAGGTTGCCGAGGTCGCGCGTGAGGATCGCGAATGCGTTCGGATGGTCGGGCGGGATCCACTGGGGCCAGTCGATCAGCACCACCCGGTCCTCGTCGATCATCACGTTGTACTCGGAGAGGTCGTTGTGGATGGCGCCGTGCCTGTACGCCGCCCGGACGTTCTCGAGGATCCGGTCGAAGACCGGTTCCGGGTCGTCGAGGCGGCACCGGTTCAGGGTCGTGCCGCCGATCAGGTCCATCACGACCGCGTGCCGGTCGATCGCGATCGGGGCCGGCACCGAGACGGCCGGGGAGAGGTTCGTCAGGGCCTCGTACTCGCTCTGGGCCGAGAGCCGGGAGGCGTAGAGCCAGGGGCAGTGGGTCCGCTCGGGGAGGTAGTCCCGGTTCAGCCGGACCGACTGGAACGAGCGCTGCCCCACGTGGTGGAGCTTGATCGCGACGGGGGCGAGCCCGAGCCCCTCGTACACGATGGACTCCTTGCCCTCGCCGATCCGGTCGCCGAGGGCCCGCACCGTCCCCTTGGTCGAGAGCGAGCGGAGCGCGAGCGAGTCGAGGCCGTTGAAGACCAGGGCGTAGCCCTCGTACGGGACCTTCGCGTACCGGACCAGGTCGCGCTCCATCACGCGGCCGATGCGGTAGTTGAGCTCGGACTCCGAGAACCGGGTCGCCGCCTTGAGTTCGTCGAGGGGGACCCACTCGAACCGCCGCATGAGCCGTTCGATCGCGGTGAGCACGCGGATGTCGTACGGGTGGAGGGACCGAATCACCTCGGCCGAGAGGGGCATCTGCTCCATCATTGGCACGCCGACGGTTAAAAGCAGCGCGGACCCGGCAGTCACTGTCATTACCGGGGGCCGCCATAGAAGCTGGCATGATCGAGCCGGACCGGTGCACCCGCTGCCGCCGCCCATCCGTGGCGCACCAGCCGTACTCGGGGCGGGCGCTCTGCGCCGAGCACCTGGTCCGCGACGTCGAGAGCCGGGCCAAGCGCACGCTCCGGCAGCAGGCCGGCCTCCGGCACGGGGACCGGGTCGGCGTCCTCGCTCCGGCCGGCCCGCACGGGGAGGCGCTCCTCGCCTTCGTCTCGCGGCAGTTCGCGGCGCGGCGCGACATCTCCCTCGTCGCCCTCGTCCCGGGCGACGCCCCGCCCCCGCCCTGCCGGAGGGGCTCGAGACCGCCGCCATCGGCGACGAGGACCCCCACGCGGCCGCCGGGCGCCTGGGCTGCACCATGCTCGCCCTGCCCGTGACCCTGGAGGAGCGGGCCGCGGAGATCCTCGGGGCCGTCCTCGCCGGCCGGCCGGCCGCGCTCGCAGGTCCCGGGGCCCGGGGGAGGCTGCGGCTTGTCCGCCCGTTCGAGCACGTTCCCGGGCTCGAGCTCCGGCTCTACCTCGCAGCCGTTACCGGCGCGCCCCCGGCACCGGAGTCGCCGTCGTCCGCCGAGCCGTTCGAGGCGTTCGTCGCGGACGAGCTCGCGCGCCACACGGCCGACCACCCGTCCGCGCCGTTCGCCCTGGTCCGCCTCGCCGAGACGCTCGCCACCCTCGTCGCCGGGGAGCAGCGATGCTGAACCAGGTCCTTCGACGGCTCCGGTCGATCGCCGGGCAGATCTCGGTCGAGCGGGTCAGGATCTATCTGCTCGCCCTCGTGGCGATCGTGGCCGTGTACACGGTCCTCTTCCACCAGTACTACCCGGTTCTCGAGGGCAGGCCGATCTCCTGGACCGAGTCCCTGCTCTTCGTGATGGAGACCCTGACCACGGTCGGGTATGGCGAGCTCCTGCCGTTCGAGAGCGAGTGGATGTCGTTCTTCTCGATCCTGATGATGACGACCGGGATCGTGATGTTCTTCATGGCCGTGCCCCTGCTCCTGACGCCGCTCCTCTCGCGAATGCTGCACGGGACGCCGCCGCGCCGGACGGCGCGCGCGCTCGAGGACCACGTGGTGATCTTCGGCTACGACGACACCGTCCGCTCCATCCTCGAGAGCCTGCAGGTCGGTGACGTCCCGGTGGTCGTCGTCGAGAAGGACGAGGAGACGGCCATGCAGGCATACACGCGGTACCGGGGGATCGCGCACGTCGTCTGGGGAGACCCCGGGCTCGCCTCGACCCGGTCCGCGGCCTCGCTCCGCGCGGCGCGGTACGTGGTCGTGGTCGGCAGCGAGCAGCGGGCGGCGAACACGCTTCTCGCCCTTCGAGGCCGGACCCCGGCCGAGCTGATCGCCGTCGTGGACGACCCGGCCTTCGACCGGTACCTCCGGTACGCCGGGGCCGAGTACGTGCTCTCGCCCAAGCACATGGCCGGGCGGATGCTCGCCCGCCACGGGTACGTGGCCGCGGACGTGGAGTCGGTGGCCGACGCGACCCCGCCCGACTCGATCCTGAGCCGGCCGTCCCGGCACGGGGACGATCTCGTGCTCGTCAAGGCCCCGGTCCTCCGCGGTTCTCCCGCGATCGACCGGACCCTCGCCGAGATCGGGTTCTACCCGAAGTACGGCGTCGAGCCCCTCATCTTCTGGCGCGGCGGGCGAGTTCACGCTCCTCCCCGGCGAGGACGCAGTGGTCGACGCGAGCGCGATGCTCTTCCTGCTCGGGCGGGCCGAGGAGATCGCGGACGCGATCGAGCACGAGCTCCGGGTGCCGGACGATGGGAACCGGCACGCCGTGATCGCCGGGTTCGGCGACGTGGGCTCGGCCGCGTATCGCGAGCTCGTTGCCCGGCGGATCGACTGCACCGTGATCGACCCCCACGATCACGAGGTTCCCACCGTGATCGGCCGGGCCGAGGACGAGGCGGTCCTGAAGCGGTCGGGGATCGAGGCAGCGCAGCTCCTGGTGGTCGCGGTCAACGACGATTCGGTCAACATCTTCACGACCCTGATCGCCCGGAACCTGAACCCCGACCTGAAGATCGTGGCGCGTGCGAACCACGCCGGCGCGGTGGATCGGCTCTACCGGGCCGGCGCCGACTTCGTCGCGCTCCAGCCGACCATCGGGGGCCAGGTGGTCGCCGGGATCGTCCTCGCGGACCGCCTCCGGATCCTGCTCGACCTGCCGAACGGGCAGCGCGTGGTGCAGCGCCGGTGGATGCACGAGTATCCGCGCACGGCCGGGTGGCTCGAGAAGCACACGGGCGTGGTCGTGGTGGGGATCGAGGGGGCGGAGGGCGTCGTCGTCCGGCCCGGGCCGGAGTACCTCTTCCGGGAGGGAGACCGGGTGATGCTGATCGGCGGCGTTAAGGAGTTAAGGCGCTGCATCCGATTGATGTGAATGGAACCGATGACCGGGGGGGGATGCGGCTGCGCCCTGAACCGGATCGAGCAGCTGCTCCGCCACGCCCACTGGGAGGCCGGGACGGCAGGGGTCGTGGTCGGCGTCTCGGGCGGCGTCGACTCGGCCGTGGCCGCGGCCGTCTGCGCGAGGGCGCTCGGCCCCGAGTCCGTCCTCGCCCTCTCGCTCCCGTCCGCCGTCAGCGCGCCGGAGGACCTCGAGGACGCGGCCGAGCTCTGCCGCCGGCTCGGGTGCGAGCACCGCGTGGTCCCGATCGAGCCCATGCTCGCGGCCTATCGCGGGCTCCCCGGGTTCGAGGAGACACCGTACCTGCTCGGAAACCTGATGGCCCGCACAAGGATGGCCGTCCTCTACTACTACGCGAACCGGGACCGGCGGCTCGTCTGCGGCACCTCGAACCGGACCGAGTACCTGCTCGGCTACTTCACCAAGTGGGGCGACGGCGCGGGCGATCTCGAGCCCCTGCTCCACCTGTACAAGCGGGACGTCTACCGGCTCGCCCGCGAGCTCGACCTTCCCGAACGGATCCTGGCCAAGCCGCCGTCGGCCGGGCTCTGGCCCGGGCAGCAGGACGAGCTGGAGCTCGGACTCTCCTACGCCGCGGTCGACGACGCACTCGAGGCGCTTGCGGCGCACGGCTGGCAGGCGGAGACGCCTGTCGAGGAGCAGGTGCTGGCCCGGGTGAAGGCCTCGGGCCACAAGCGGCGCGAGGCCCTCAGCCTCTTCACGGAAGCCTGAGGAGGCCCGCGTACTCGTCGGGCGCGTTGAGCCAGTCGAGGGGCACGCGCCGCTCGACGAGGTCGTAGAGGGTGCAGCCCTCGAGGATACCGAGCGGCAGGAGGTCGGGAGGAGCGACCCGGCGGAGCGGCGGCACGCCCGGGTAGGCCGGGTTCGGCACGAACCCGCGATCGGCGAGCTCGTAGTACGCGGCGCCGCGGCGTTCCTCGTACTGTCCGTAATTGCTCGAGAACGAGCGCGAGACCAGGTTCGCCATCACGAGCTCGCGCTCGTCCGGGTTGATCGTGACATGGCCGTACCCGGGCGGGATCAGCACGACCGTGCCGGCTTCCGCCTCGATCAGGGCCGCGTCCGAGAGGTCGGGGCGCTGGAGGAGGTAGTGCGCCCGTCCGCTCATCACCTCGTAGACCTCGGGGAACGGAGCGCCGGACGGGGTGGCCGGATGATAGTGCCCCTTGGTCTTGACGAACTCGTTGCAGAAGAGGCCCGGCGGGATCCGGGTGATGTCGTACCGGACGTCATGGGCGGTCATCCATCGCCGGTCGTCCTCGGACCGGGCGACGTCGCGGTACATGTAATAGATGGGGCCGGGGATCCGGCAGGCCGGGTCCGCGGTCATCCCTGCCAGCTCGGACCCGTCCCGCGCCACGGGCGCGGGCAGGTCGGCGTCGGTCCAGCCTGGTATCATGCCGACGTCTTTCTGCGTCGGTACAGATAATACCCGCCGCCGATGACGAGGATTGCGAGGACCGCGAGGACGATCGGGGAGGTGAGGAGGGCGCCCATGCCGCCGCTCGCGGTGACGGTGACGGGGACCTTCATGGTATCGGAGATCTGCGAGTTGTCGAGGGCGTCGCGGTACCGGACCTCGGAGTCGAGGCCGTAGGCCTTGGCCGTCGCGCTCTTATCGGCCGCGACCTCGAACCGCGCGGTCTTCTCCTCGCCGGGCTTCATGTCGCCGAGATAGGCCGTGTCGTCCGAGGACGTGAACGGGTCCACGGCCGAGAGCCGGGCCTGGGCCGCGGCAACGGTGGCCGCGCCCGTGTTCTTGTAGACCACCTCGAGCACCTGCTTCTCGCCGGCCGCGACCGAGGCCGGCGCCGAGACCACGGCGAAGCCGATCTTGCCGCCGATGGGCACGCCCACGGTCACGGGCCGGGTGGACCGGTTGATGCCGTCGCGGTCGTCGTAGCTGACCACGAGGTCGATCGGATAGGACTGGGCCGCGGCCTCGGAGGAGACGGCGACCTTGTATCGCAGCGGCACGGTCTGGCCCGGGGCGAAGGCGCCGACGTAGGCGGAACTGTCGACCGGGGTGATGGGCGACTGGCCGTTCCGAACGACACGGATGATCGCGTTGGTCGCGGGCTCGGTCCCGGTGTTCCTGACCGAGAGGTTCAGGTAGCCCTCGGTCCCGACGTTGAGCGACTCGGTGGCCACGTTCATGACCGTGAGCACGACCTCGGGCCGGACGGTCAGGGCCAGGGGAATGGCCTCGTGGACGTCCTGGTACTGGTAGTCGATCGAGTCGCCGCCGATCTGCTCGGCCGAGGCGAGGTAGGTGTAGTTGAGCGCCATCGGCAGGGTGTACGTGCCCGCGGCCGTGCCGGCCGGGATCCGGACCACGAAGGTCGCCTTCGCGGCCGTGCCGCCGGGGATGTCGCCGATCATCTGCGGGTCGGACTCGACGGCGATGCCGTTGGTGCCGACCAGCGCGACGGTCACGGACTTGGCCGTGTTCGGCATGTCCGTCCGCTCGACCACGGTCGTGCCGACCATCTTCGAGTCGATGAGGCCGGTGTTCTGGACGAGGACGTTCAACGGCACGGTCTGGCCGGCCGCCATCTCGTTCGACCCCGACGATCGAGGCCGAGAGCGTGGGACCGCCCGATGTGTATTTCGCGCCGGCGGCAGCCGGCGACGCGATCAGCATGGCGATCAGGAACAGGGCTGCGAGGAGTTTCGTGGGCATGACTGGCTCCGTGTTAAGAGCGTTTATCCGAGGCGGTAATGAATTGATACGTAGGGGTATGGAAAAGGGAACGGATCGGGGCGCCCTAGCCGCCCGCGCGGGCCCGCGTGTCCGCAGCCAGCTGCTCGATCCCGGTCATCTCGGAGGCGTCGATCACGCCGCGCATGGCCCTCGTCCCGACCGCGTACCCGGCCTCGCGAACGGCCGCGATCGGGTTCGTGCCGCCGACCGCGACCACGCCCATGTACTGCGGGCTGATCTGGACCCCGAGGAGCGGGCTGTTCGGCATCCCGACCTCGAGCACCCCGACGAACCGGCTCGCGCCGAGATCGTCGAGCAGCTCGGCCACGAGCGGCTCGGCCTCCATGTGGCACTCGCGGATGTTCGCGAGGATCGTGCCGTTGCCGCTCCGGATCACCTCCGCGACCGAGGAGATCTCCTCGGCGATCAGTACCTGGAGCGGGTCGATGGTGGTCTCGTCGTAGTGGATCAGGTGCGTGAAGCGGCGGGGGACCCGGTTCACGATCTCGACCACCCCGCCGCCGATGGGGTGCAGGGGCACGCCGCGCTTGAGGAGCATCCCGTCGAGCGTCACCGAGCAGAGCGTGCAGATGCCCGTCTGCCCCTCGGGGACGGCGAACCCGTCGATGGTCTCGCCTTCGGGGACGATCCGAACCTGGTCCGAGGCGCAGACCCCGGATCGGCACGCGGTCCGGATCACCTCGAGCACGGACGCGAGGTCGGGCGTCCGGACGAGGGAGAGGTTGTACACGACCCTCCCGGTCCCTGCGACGGGGTCGTACGTGACCTGCATCGCGTACTCCTCGATCGTGTGGTTGACAAACTTGAGAGGGGACGGGCTCATCAACCATAATCGCCTCTGGTGAAAGAAAAATTGTTCTATAGCTGGGCGTCGAAGTACGAATGATGGAGCGGCAGGTGCGGGCGCGGGCGCGAGAGGAGATCGGCAGGATCCTGGAGTCTGCCTCGTTCGACGTGGAGCCCATGGACCCGCCGCTCGACCTCTCGGCGATCCGCGAGGACGAGTGCGTCCTCGTGCTCTGCAGCGACGACGAGGGGGAGGTGGCCGAGTTCGACCGGACCGTCTACCGGGTCCGGAACGGGGACCGCGACGTGGTCTGCCGGAAGGTGCTCTTCTCGACCAGCGATCGTTTCTCGGTCCGGGACTGCGTCCTCTGGGGGATCCCGGCGCTGGTCGACTATGCGGGCAAGGCGGCCTGCGCCCGTGTTCTCGGGCGGGAGATGATGCTCGACCTCAGCCCCCTGCGCGGCCCGCAGGTGCTCGGCGAGCCCGCGCGATCGGCCCCGTCCGGGGGCGTGGCCCAGCTGCCGGTCCGTCTCACCGAGCGCGAGGCCCGGCAGCTCGCGAACTGCGAGGGGACCGTGCGGCTCCGCCTGATTCCGTACTGGTACGCCCGCTACGTCTCTGCGGGGCGCACCACCTACCGGGACCACGCGATCTCGTTCGACGAGCAGGGGACGATCGCCCTCAACGCGATCAACGGCGAGACGGCCGACCCGGAGGAGGACGCGATCGTTCAGGCAGAGCTCCCGGCGGGCGCCGAGGTGCTCGAGGTCCAGATCACGCGCCAGGAGGCCGAGGCGCGGGTGGTCGAGGACGTGGTCGCCCGGCTGACGCAGAAGGTCCGGATCCGCCAGGAGCGGCGCGAGGCGATCTTCTACGAGGAGAAGGTCTTCCGGCCCGACCGCCGCGCGATCCGGGTGGAACTCTCCCGCGTCTTCGTCCCGGTCTGGCAGATCCGGGGGCGGTCGATCGTCGAGATCAACGCGTTCTCGGGCGAGACCCTCTCCTCCCCGATGGACGACGGGCGTGGAGATCCTCTGATGGCCCCGGTGACCGTGATCGGCGGCGGGCCCGCCGGCCGGTTCGCGGCCATGCACCTGGCCGGGGCCGGCCGTGAGGTGCGGCTGGTCGAGCGGCGGACGCTCGGGGGGCAGTGCCTCTCGTACGGCTGCATGCTGATCAACGCCCTGAACGACGCGGCCCGGGCGCTCGCGGACGCCCGGCGGCTGGCCTCGCTCGGGGCGGTCACGGGTGGGCTTCAGGTCGACCTCCGCGGGCTCCTTGCGGCCACGGCCGGAGATCCAGGCGACGATCACGGGCGTGCTCGGGGAGGAGACGGCGGCGGCGGGGGTCGAGGTGCTCGGCGGCGTCGCGGCCGGGTTCGACGGGTCCCGGGCCGTGATCGACGGACGGCCGGTCGAGTCGGAGGCCGTGATCATCGCGACGGGGTCGCGCCCGGCCCTGCCGCCGGTCCCGGGGATCGCGCGGGAGGGGGTGTACACGGCCGCGACCCTCGCCTCGATGAAGACCGTTCCCGGGAGGGTCGCGATCGTCGGCGGCGGCGTCCAGGCCGCCGAGCTCGCGTACATCTTCGCCGCGTTCGGCGCCGAGGTCGAGCTCGTGGTCCGGAGCGATCTTCTCCCGGGCCTCGACCCCCACCTCGCCCGGCTCGCCCGGAAGGAGCTCGAGGGCGTCCATCTCCACGAGAGGACGGCCCTCGTCTCGGTCGACGGCGGGCGCCGCGTCGCCGGGGTCACGCTCTCGGCGGGCGGAACCGAGGAGCAGGTCGAGGTCGACGCGGTGATCGCGGCGATCGGCCTGGCCCCGAACAGCGAGGAGTGCGCCGGGCTCGAGAAGCGGAAGAACGGGACGATCGTCGTCGACGACCGGATGCGGACCTCCGTCCCGGGCGTCTACGCCTGCGGCGACGTGATCGGGCCGCCGTACCTGACCCCGGTCGCCCGGCAGGAGGGGCGGGTCGCGGCCGAGAACGTGCTCGGGGGCGAGACGCGGATGGACTGGCGGCTGATCCCGCGCGGGTTCCGCCTCGGCAACCAGTACGCCTGGGCCATCGACGACTCGGCCGCCTCGTCGTACGCGATCCCCGGCCCGGCCGGCCCCGGCTCGTTCTTCGCGGTGCCGGAACGCGAGACCGGCGTGGCGAAGGTCTTCCTCGACGAGACCGGCGACGCGGGTGGCCGGGGTCGCGGCCGCCGCCCCGGACGCGGCCCTCTCCGTGATGTACCTGGCCGAGCTGATCCGCCACGGCCTCCCCGTCGACGGGCTGAACGACTTCTACGAGATTCACCCGGCGGCCGACGGGCTCCACGGCCTGATCCGGTACCTGGGCGAGCGCTGCGCCTGAGCGAAGCAGGCTATTTTAATATCCATCCCGTGCATGCATCGGCATGAACGGGTTTCGCATCCTCGCGGTGCTCTGCCTCGTCCTCCTCATGGTCTCGGGGGCATCCGCCCTCCGGATGATCACGGGCGAGGGTACGACCGTGGTCACGGAGCCGATCGACGACGACGTCGTCGCGAGCAGCGGCACGCTCGTGGTCAACGCCCCTGTCGGGTCGCTGATCGCGGTCGGTGGCGATGTCCAGGTCAACGGCCCGGTCGCGGGCGACGTGATAGCGGCCGGCGGGATGGTCAGGGTGAACGGCACGGTCGGCGGCAAGGTCGTGCTCGCCGGCGGACGAGTGGACCTGAACAGCTCGGTCACGCGGAACGCGATCGCGACCGGCGGCGAGGTCCTCTTCGGCCCCGGCGCGAAGGTCGGCCGCGACGCGGAGGTCACGGCGCGGCACCTTCACGAACCAGGGCGCCGTCAACGGGACCCTCACGGTCCAGGCCGGGAGCTTCACGAACAGCGGGACGGCCGGAACGGTCCGGTACACCGAGACCGGGAACCGGCCTGCCGGCAACCGGACCCCGTTCGCGATGCCGGGCGTCCTGGGCGGCCTCGGCGCGCTTATCGCGACCATCGCGGCCGTTATCTCGCTTCTCGTGGCCCTCGGCTACCTGATCCTCGGGCTCCTGCTCCTGGCCCTTGTGCCGGCTGCGGCCAGCACCGTCGAGACGCGTGTCCGCGATAGCCCGATCCCCGCCTTCGCGATCGGGCTCGCCGCCCTGATAGCGGCGGTGATCCTCGGGCTGATTCTGTTCGTCACGGTCGTCGGGATCCCGATCGCGGTCCTCGGGTGGCTCTTCGTCATCGCTGGCGTGATGCTGGCCGGACTCGTGGTCTCGCTCGCGCTCGGCCGGCTCATCCTGGGGAAGACCTCGCTCGGCGACAACCGCTACGCCCTCTTCATCGTCGGCTTCGTGATCCTGAATATCCTCTACCTGATCCCGTTCCTCGGCGGGCTCGTCAGGTTCGTCGTGGTCTGCCTCGGGTTCGGCGCGATCGTGATGGTCGCCATGGACGCGTTCTCGGGCCGGCGGCAGGCCCTCTAACCTCTTCTTTCACTGCGCCCGGTTCGCAACCCTGAAATGCCGGCACTGCGATAGATCACCAGTTATTATGAGCACGATCACCTGTACCACGAGGAGCGGTGCATGAACGAAACGGAGCACGACGAGCCCGAACTCGCCGCATCCGCGCCGGTGGAGACACCTGCCGCGACTCCCGGCGAACTCCCGGCCGAACCCGTGTCCCCGGCACCCGTGCCAGCGGAGACGAGGCGCCCGTCGATCGTCGAGATCTTCACGAACCCGCGCGGGTTCTTCGAGGCGCTCGAGGCGTCCCCCGTGAGCCTTCGCATGCCGGCCCTTATCGTGCTGGCCGTCGGCATCGTCGCGGCCATCGCGGCGTACCAGATCTCGTCCGTCCTCATGGGCGCCATTGCCATCCAGGGGGCGCAGGGGCTCGGCGGAGTCGTCGGCGCCATCGGTGCGATCTCGGCCCTGATCTTCACCATGCTGCTGTGGGTGATCTGGACCGCGGTCTTCTTCGTCATCTCGATGGCCTTCAACGGCCGGGGCGACTTCAACCGCCTCCTCAGCTACGTCGGGTACGGCCACCTCCCCCAGGTGATCGGAGGGATCATCGGCCTCCTCCTCTCGTGGAGCTACCTCTCCACCCTCCGGGTTCCCGCACTCACCGATCCCCAGGCGATCCAGGCGTGGACCACAGCCCTGACGAAGGACCCGACCATGCGCCTCGCGTCCGTGGTCGGCCTTCTCTTCCTGCTCTGGTCCGCCAACCTCTGGATCTTCGGGGTCCGTAACGGCCGGAAGCTCTCCACCCGCGACGCCGCGATCACGGTCGGCGTGCCGGTGCTGCTCTACGTCCTGTATATCGCCTATACCCTGGTGGCCTGAATGACACGACGCTTTCTCATCCTGATACTCGCTCTGCTCGCGTGCGTCGCGTGCGCCTCCGCCGCCCTCCCGACGTACCCGTTTCCGACCTCCGGCGCGACAATGCCGACCGGTGTCGAGACGCTGCCGGCCACCGCGGTCACGACGGCCCCGATCGTCACCCAGGCCGGGAACCAGCTCCAGGTCGTCTCGACCTCGCTCGACCCGCCGGTCCTGATGCGCGGCGATACGGGCACGCTCACGATCGTGGTCGCGAACACGGGCACGGCGCCGGTCCAGGCCTCCCGCGCTTCGCTCTCGCCCGACGGCCCGATCACCGTCGCGGACGACCCGTACGCGACCGTCGGCGAGATCGGCGCCGGGAACCGGATGACCTTCAGCTTCCAGATCCTCGCCGGGGCCCCCGACGGGACGGCCTACCCCGTCTTCGCGCTCGCCGTGCCCGACGGGCGCGGCCTCCGCGTCCCCGTCCCCGTCCGGGTCGACAGCACGCCGCCGGTCGTCTCGTTCGTCCAGAAGCCCGACGCGATCACGGCCGGGACGGGCGACCAGATCGTCCTCTCGATCGGCAACCCCCGTCAGAACCCGCTCGACGGCGTGATGGTCACGCCGCAGGGCTCGGGCTTCACGGTCACCCCGTCGGCCGTCTTCATCGGGGCGCTCGCCCCGAACGGACAGGCGACGGCCTCGTTCAACCTGACCCCGGCCGAGAACGCGACCATCGGGTTCGTGGTCGTCTACTACAACGGGCACAACCGCCACATGAGCGATCGAGCCCCTGTCGGTCGAGTACGGCGAGTCCAAGACTCCGCGCCGACCTGATCCTCTCGAACTTCGTGGTCGAGCTGACGTCCGAGGTCTACCGCCTGACCGGGGACGTCAACAACGCGGGCCTGAGCGAGGCCCGCTCGGTCGTGATCGAGCCCGGCGAGGGCGTGATCCCGGCCGACCCGTACCCCCGGTACGTGATCGGCTCGCTCGAGCCCGACGACTTCGCCTCGTTCGAGCTGAACTTCCGGGCCGAGAACCGGACCACGGTCCCGCTCGTCATCAGTTACAAGGACGCCAACGGCAACCCGTTCGAGCAGACGACCGAGGCCTCGCTCGCCCTGAACGAGACCGCGGCGGTCGACGGCGCCGGCGGCGACCTGCCGCTCGGCTGGATCGCGCTCGCGCTCGTGCTCGCGGCCGGCGTGGGCTACCTGATCTACCGCTCATGGAGACGGTGACGGCGAGCGGCGATGCCCGGGCCGGACCTGATCCGGTTCGAGGAGGTCTCCAAGGTCTACCCGCTCCCGGCCGGCGACGTGCTCGCCCTGGACCGCGTCTCGCTCACGGTCCGGCACGGCGAGTTCATCGCGATCATGGGGCCGTCCGGCTCGGGAAAGACCACCCTCCTGAACCTGATCGGCTGCCTCGACGTCCCGACCGCGGGCCGGCTGCTGATCAACGGCCGGGACGTGGCCGACCTCACGGACGACGAGCTGACCGTGCTGCGGCGGGACACGATCGGGTTCATCTTCCAGCAGTTCAACCTGATCCCGCTCCTCTCGGTCTTCGAGAACGTCGAGTACCCGCTGGTCCTCAAGTGCAGGGACCGCTCCGCCCATGCGGGCTGCGGCCGTTCGCGGCGCTGAAAGCGGCCGGGCTCGACGACGAGCGCCTGTACACGCACCGGCCGAACGAGCTCTCGGGCGGGCAGCAGCAGCGGGTCGCGATCGCCCGGGCGCTCGTCAACGACCCCGCCCTCCTCCTCTGCGACGAGCCGACGGGCAACCTGGACCAGCGGACGGGCCAGGGGATCATGGAGCTCCTGGCCCGGATGAACCGGGAGGGGAAGACGATCATCATGGTCACGCACGACCCCGGGCATCGCGGCGTATGCGATCCCGCCAGGTCCGGCTCGTCGACGGCCGGATCCAGGAGGACACGGGATGAGCTGGACCTTCTTCGACATCGCGCGCCGGAACCTGCAGCGGAACTTCTTCCGGTCGATGCTCGCGATCGTGGGGATCGTGATCGGCGTCCTCGCGATCTCCTCGCTCGGGATCCTCGGCAACAGCCTGACCCTCTCGGTCACGGACCAGCTCTCGACCGTCGGCGACTCGCTGACCGTGATCCCGCACTCGGGCGGGGCCGGCGGAGGGTTCGGGGGCGGTGCTGCCACGCCGGAGAAGATCTCGGACCGGCAGGTCCAGGACCTGCGGCGGATCGCCGCGCCGAACCCGGTGATCCCGGTCTACTCGACGGCCGAACGGATCGAGGTCGGGAACGAGCGGGCCGTGCTCTCGGTCTACGCCCTCAACCCCGACGACGTCCCCCTCCTCGTCGAGGTCGACCAGGGGATCCTGCTCCGCGGCAACAGCGGCGTCCTCGCCGGGTCGCGGGCGGCCGACCAGTACAAGCTCAAGGTCGGCTCCCAGATCCGGTTCGCGGACGGGTCCACGCAGCGCGTGGTCGGGATCCTGAAGGAGCGCGGGATCGGCTTCGACATCCAGCCGGACCTCGCCCTGATCGTCCCGGCCAAGTGGTACGAGGACCGGAGCCAACCCGACGGGCTTCGACCAGGTGATCATCAAGGTCAAGGACGTCGACCAGGTCGAGGCGATCCAGGCCGCCATCGACGAGCGGTTCAACCGGCGCGAGACCGTGCTCGACTCCTTCTCGTCCAAGGAGATCCTCTCGAGCATCCAGACGGTCTTCGGCCAGATCTCGACCTTCACGACCGCGATCGGCGGCATCTCGCTCGTGGTCGCGGGGATCTCGATCCTGAACGTGATGCTGATGTCCGTGACCGAGCGGACCAAGGAGATCGGGATCCTCCGCTCGATCGGGACGCTCCGGCGCGAGATCCGGCAGATGTTCATCTACGAGGCCCTGATGCTCGGGCTGATCGGCTCGGCGCTCGGCGGCATCCTCTCGTTCGGCGCGGGCTACCTGATCTCGCTGCTCGTGCTCCAGACGACGAAGTACCTCTTCGACCCCTCGAGCCTCTCGTCGATCGCGCTCGGCATGGGCTTCGGGATCGCCACCGCGCTCGTCTCCGGCCTGTACCCGGCCTGGAGGGCCTCGAACCTGAACCCGATCGAGGCGCTCCGGCACGAATAACCATTTTTTGAGTCCGATGGGCGGAGTTAACCCCGCAGCGCGCGAAAGCAACAGTCACTCGTTTTGAACTGATCGGCGACGATCCCGGTACGCCGGTCCAGTTCGCCGACGGTCTCACGGGCCAGATCGTCAGCCCGGATTTTATATCGCAAAAGTCCGATGCCTTGAATTATATCTCAGGCGGCGCAGTAGCACGATCTCCCCCACGGCAATCTTCTGTCGTACCCCCGCTCGGAAAGGGGGTTGCCGGGCGCAACCTGTGCCTTCGAAGCGCACTGCACAAAAAAGGAAGAACCTCTGCTGCTGAGCACCCGGTCAGGACTCGACCATGGCGACCAGATTCCCCATCACCCTATCGACAGCGTTCCACGTCGGGGAGCTGGAGTGCTGAAGGATGTACGGACGCCCCTCGTCTCCGGCCTTCATCATCTCGGGGTCGAGGGGGATCGCTCCCAGGTACGGGACGCCGAAGTCCTGCGCGGCCCGCTCGCCTCCGCCCCTGCCGAACAGGTCCACCGACTCTCCGCAGTGGGGGCAGACCAGGCCGCTCATGTTCTCGATGATTCCCGAGGACCGGGATCTCCAGCTGCTCGATGAACCTGAGCGCCTTGACCGCGTCGAGGACGGCGACGTCCTGCGGGGTGGTGACGATGACGGCCCCGCGGAGGTTCGGCGCGAGCTGCGCGATGGTGAGCGCTTCGTCACCGGTGCCGGGCGGGAGGTCGACGACCAGATAATCGAGCGGTCCCCAGTTGACCTCGGTGAGAAACTGTCGGATGACCCCCATCTTCACCGGCCCGCGCCAGATGACCGGAGCGTCCGGCGCGGAGAGCAGGAACCCCATCGACATGACCGACAGGGTGCCGGTCACGTGAACGGGTTCAATCTTCTGGTCGGAGACTGTCGGCGCCCGGTCCTCGAGGCCCAGCATCTTGGGGATGCTCGGGCCGTGAAAGTCGAGGTCGAGCAGGCCGACGGCCCGGCCGTGGCTGGCGAGTGCGGTCGCGAGGTTCACGGCAACCGTGGACTTGCCGACGCCCCCCTTGCCGCTCAGCACGAGGATCACGTGCTTCACGTCGATCTCGGCCTTCGGAGGAAGCCCGCTCGATGCCTGCTGGCGTGGTGGGGCGGTAGAACCGCCCGTCTGCATCTCTCGGATCTCGGCTTCTGCCTGGTTTTGCAAGGACATGGTATCAGATTCTCTGCATGAATACGTTCATCATCATCACTATGGTTCCGTAGTGTGTTCACGTTCGGGTGACAGGCTGGCGGAGCATATGCCCGGCGGGCCTTCCACCCTTCAGGGAAGCGCGAGCTCCGGCCGGAGCGTCTCCCAGCAGCCGGCCAGGGCCCGCGAGGCCGGAGAGTCGGTGACGGTGATCGGCCGGCCGGCCCGGACCGCCTCGATCACGGCCGGGTCGAACGGTATCCGCCCGATGACCGGGACATCCAGGGCCGCGCACTCCGCCCCGATCTGCGCCGCGGCACCGGGATCGAGGTCCCAGCGGTTGATCACGGCGAATATGCGGAGGTCGAACCGCCGGCAGACCCCGATCACGCGTCGGAGGTCGTGCAGACCCGAGAGGCTCGGCTCGGTGACGACCACGACCGCGTCCGTGCCGCTGACCGTCGAGATCAGCGGGCACCCGGTCCCCGGCGGACCGTCGATCAGGAGCAGGCCGGCCGATCCCGGGTGCGCCTCGGCCTGGTGCTTCACGGTCTGGACCAGTAGCCCCGAGTTCCCCGACCCCGGATAGAGACGGGCATGGCTCAATGGTCCGTACTCGGTGGCCGACCGGAGGACCGTGCCGCTGATCCGCGGGACGAGCGCGACGGCCCCGGACGGGCAGACCCGTTCGCAGAGGCCGCAGCCCTCGCAGTCCCGGGGCTCGCAGACGGCGACTGCGTCATCGCCCATCGTGATCGCGCCGAACCGGCAGAGCTCGGCGCACCGGCCGCAGCCCCAGCATTTGTCCGGATTGATCGAGGCAATCTCCGCACCCTCGAACGGGGCTGCGTGGACCTGCCGGGCCGAGACGAGGAGCTCCAGGTTTGCGGCCTCGACGTCGCAGTCGGCGAGGACCTCCGCCGTGTCGTTGAGGGCCGCGAATCCCGCCGTCACCACGGTCTTGCCGGTCCCGCCCTTGCCGCTGACCACGGCAAGGCGGATCATGCCGCGCCTCCCATGCCGCACGTGTCGTTGAAGAGGGCGGAGAAGCGCGACGACCAGCCTTCGTGTTCGCGGGCGATCAGGCCGCCCCGGTTCTGGACGGCCGCGATCTCCCGGTCGAACGGGACGGTCATGAGCACGGGAAGGCCGAGCTCGCGGCAGACCTGGCGGATCTCCCGGTCGTCGCCGTCGGACCGGTTGATCACGACCCCGGTCGGAAGCCCGTACTGCTCTGTCACCTCTGCCGCGAGCGCGAGATCGTGGGCCCCGAACGGGGTCGACTCGGTCACGAGCAGGCAGGCGTCGGCCCCCTTCAGGGTCTCGATCACGGTGCAGCCGATCCCGGGCGGCGCGTCGAGGATGACGATCGGTGCCCCGTCCGCCATCTGCTTCGCGTACCGCACGACGGCCGGCGCCTGGACCTCCCCCTCGCCGAGCGCTCCCCCGAGGAGGGTCAGAGATGGAGAGGGACGTGCGCACCGGACGGATCCGACCGTCCGGGTCCTCATCCCTGATGGCGTTCTCGGGGCAGACGTACCGGCATCCTCCGCAGCTGTGGCAGAGGTCCGGCAGGAAGAAGACCTCCGTCTTGAGGACGCTGATCGCGCCGAAGCGGCAGAACCGCCCGCACTCGCCGCAGAGCGTACACCGGGCCGGGTCGAAGGCCGGCACCGGAACCCGGACCGGCACCTCGTGCGCCGGGGAAGGGAAGAAGAGATGGAGGTTCGGGGCCTCGACATCGCAGTCGACGGCCACGACCTCGCGCGACCGCGATAGGGCGAACGCGAGGTTCGCGGCGACCGTGGTCTTACCTGTTCCCCCCTTGCCGCTGGCGACGACGAGTTTCATCTCGACTCCGTCAGGAGAGCTCGCGAAGTGCGCACAGACGAAACGCCTCGAGCGCCTCGCCCACGGTCGTCTCTCCGGTGAACGCATAGGCCGGGATGCCGGCCGCCTGGAGGGCTCGCTCGGCGTTCTCGCCCAGCCTGCCCGTGACCAGCGCCTCCGCGCCGTACTCGGCGACGAACTGGACGACGCGAGGCCCGACTCCGCCGTGACCGCCGCAGAGGGCATTCGCGACCGAATGGATCTCCCCGGTCCCGGTCTCGATGAAGACGAAGAACGGTGCACGGGCGAACCGGGGCTCGACGGGCGCATCGAGGCCGGCCGCCTGCGCGGTGATGCAGACCTTCATGGTTTTTCTCTCCCTCATATCTCCGGCCGTCAAGCCGACCCGGAGATCGCGCCGGCCGGGCACTCTTCCATGCATGTTCCGCACTCGGTGCAGAGCGCCTCATCGATGCGGGCGCAGTCCCCGTCGAAGGTGATGGCCCCGGCCGGGCAGGCTGCGATGCAGGCTTCGCAGCCGGTGCAGAGATCAGGGTCGATGACGAATGTCATGGCTCGCGCGCTCCCCGGCTCAGTGCGATCCGCAGTCGCCGCTGCAGTGGTCGTGGTTGCAGACGCTTGCGCCACCCACGAGCCCGCCCTCGGCAAACGCCCGTGCCACGTCCGCGGTCGGACCGTGCACTCCGAGCACGACATCGATCCCGTTCTGGCAGAACAGGTCGACAGCGCGAGGACCCATGCCTCCTGCGATCACCGTGTCGATACTCCGCTCGGCGAGATATCCGGGGAGGAAGCCGGGCGAATGGCCCGGGTTGGCGATCTCCTCCACCCAGACGGCCGTGTTGTTCTCGATGCTGTATACCGCATATGCCTCGCAGTGACCGAAATGTTCGGAGACCGCGGCGCCTTCTTTTGCAATCGCTACCTTCATGTTTTCACGCTCTGCGGAACCGTCCGCCACCGACTCCCCGTCCGCAGCCGCAGGGGACTCCTCCGCGGCCGAGCCTGTGCAGCGGGGCCGGGACCGGTTCGTCCGATCTGAGATCGGCCTGGGGAACGGGCTGTGCTGCCGCCGGATCCCATCGAGCTGCATAGCGCGCGTCCCGGCAGGGGCCGAGTCCGCGTCCGCCGCGAACTCCTCGTCCGGACGGGCCTGTGCCATCGAATCCTGGCATACGGTGTATCTCCTCCGCCGGAGACCGGCGGATATTTACACATATGCGCGAAATAGATTAAAGGTATGCCTGCGGGCAGGCAGCTCCGGCCTTTCGCGGCTGGAGAGGGAGACCGGGGAGAGGAGTTTGATGGGTAATGACAGGCAGATGAGGGGGCCCGCGGGCGGGGACGATTGGAACGCCGCCTGGATGGCGATGAGGGAGCGCCAGCGCACCACGCCGGGATATCTGTCGGGAACCGAGTTCTTCGGGAAAGCCGAGAACGCGGAGCGGTACCGGCGGATGGCCGCGGCCCGCTATGATCGGTATGCCGAACGCCAGCTGGCGTTGATGGCGATCCCCGCCGGCACGACGGTCCTCGATATCGGGGCGGGCCCGGGCACCCTCGCCGTGCCCCTCGCGCAACGCGGGTGCCGGGTGACTGCGGTCGAACCCTCGGCGCCGATGCGCCGGGCGCTCCGTGAGCATGCGCTGCGCGAGGGGGTGACGGTCACAATCATCGAGGAGCCGTGGGAGACGGTGAGGCCGACCGCCTTCACCGGTCCATTCGACGTCGTTATCGCCTCGTACTCGCTGATGATGGTCGACCTCCGGGCCGCCCTGCAGAGGATGCACGCGGTCTGCAGCGGCCGGGTCCACCTCTTCTGGCCGTTAACTCCGCCGGGAGGGCGTGAGGTCGAACGCGCGCTCTGGCCGGCGATCCACGGCGCCGAGTATCCGCCCGAGCCGATGGCCGACTTCGTCTGGAACGTCCTCTTCCAGATGGGCATCATGGCGACCCTCGAGGCGGAGTACACCGAGGTCGAGCACCGATACAAGGACCTCGACGAGGCTGTGGCCGAGTTCCGCGAACGGCTCAACTGCCCGGGCGGGGCGGAGACCATCCTCCAGTCGACGCTCGGCAGCCTCCTTCCCCGCAGTGCAGACGGTGAGTACCGGCTGGACCGATCGGGCTGGAATGCGGCGATTCACTGGGACGTACGGCACCAGCAGGTCGGCGACGTGCAGGGGGCAGCACTATGAATGGCGAGAACGGAACCCTTACTATGATGCCGGTCCGTTGTGTGATCGGAATGAGGCTCGCATGAGCAGTACGGTCGCCAAAGAGCCCTGCTGTCGCCGACGGGGGCGGCCGCGCATGAATCGGACGATTCAGGGCCAGGGACCGCTCCGCTGTTTTGCCCCCCAATGTAAATCCGCCGGCGAGATCGAATCGGTCTCTCTTCTGCCGGCCGAGATCGAGATCCTCCGCCTCGTCGACCTGGAGGGTCTCCAGCAGGAGGAGGCCGCGACCGTCCTCGGCATCTCCAGGAAGACCCTCTGGCGCGACCTCCACGAGGCCCGGCGCAAGGTGACCGATGCGCTGGTGAACGGCCGGATGATCGAGATGGCCGCCTGCTCGTGCGCGGAGGAGGGCGTCTGTCCCCACCGGAACCGGACGCCCTGCACCCGCTCTGTTGACGGACTCTGTCCATATACCGGCGAACCGGCACAGGCGAACGGTCCTCCCGAGTAATCGGCCTCGACCGGCAGGTATTTTCGCCCATATGTGCAACAATTGTCCATCAGGCGCCGATACCGGTGAGCCCGCAATACTCGGAGGCGACAGCCATGGGTGAGGACGAAGGTGTGAGTTACGGAAGAGTCGGCGGCATGGCCGAAGCCGCGACCATGACGGACCCCCGTCGATCGAGGCCGACGCTGATCACGCTCGATCGCGTCTGCATGGAGTTCAACGGCAAGCGCGTGCTCTCGAACATCTCGCTCGAGATCCCCGAGGGCGAGGTCGTGGGGATCATCGGCCGTTCGGGCGCGGGCAAGACCGTGCTGATGCACCTGCTCCGGGGCGTGGACCAGCCGCCGACCTCGGGCCGGGTGATCTACCATGTCGCCCGCTGCGCCGAGTGCGGGCAGGTCGAGCCTGCCGAGCCGGGCCGGGGAACTCTGCCCGAAATGCGATAGGCCGCTCGTGCTGCACGACATCGACCTCTGGGGCACCGGGGACGACGGGCTCCGGCGACAGGTCATGGCCCGGGCGGCGATCATGTTCCAGCGGACCTTCGCCCTCTACGGCAACGACCGCGTCATCGAGAACGTCCTCCACGCCCTCGACGACATCGACTATCCCTCGGAGAAGGCCATCGGCCGTGCCGCCGACCTCCTCGACGAGGTCCGCCTCTCCCACCGCATGATGCATATCGCCCGCGACCTCTCCGGCGGCGAGAAGCAGCGCGTCGTCCTCGCCCGGCAGCTCGCCAAGGAGCCGTTCCTGCTCTTTGCCGACGAGCCCACGGGCACGCTCGACCCGGAGACCGCGGCCATCGTCCACGGCGTCCTGAAGACCTCGGTCAAGGACCAGGGCATGGGCATGGTCGTGACCTCGCACTTCTCGCAGGTCATCGAGGACCTTGCCGACCGTGCGCTCCTGCTGGCCGACGGCGAGATCGTCGCCATCGGCAAGCCGGCCGAGGTCGTGGCCCGGTTCATGCAGGACTACGCCGACCTCGAATCGTTCGAGAAGCCCGACCTCGGCGAGAACCTCCTGGTCGCGCGGGACGTGACCAAGCGCTACATCTCCGTCGACCGCGGCGTTGTCCGAGCGGTCAACGGCGTCGGCTTCGACGTCAGGCGCGGCGAGATCTTCGGCATCATTGGAAGATCGGGCGCGGGCAAGACCACGCTCTCGCGCATTATCTCGGGGATCATCGAGCCGACGGGCGGGGAGATGAACATCCGCGTCGGCGACGAGTGGGTGGACATGACCAAGCCGGGGATCGAGTTCCGCGGCCGGGCCAAGGGCTACATCGGCCTCCTGCACCAGGAATACGACCTCTTTCCCCATCGCACCGTCCTCGACAACCTGACCGATGCCATCGGCCTTGAGTTCCCCAAGGAACTCGCCATGCGGAAAGCCCTCGTGACCCTCCGCATGGCCGGGTTCTCGGACGAGAAGAGTAAGGCGGTACTCGACCGGCTTCCCGGCCAGCTCTCGGAAGGCGAGAAGCACCGCGTCGCGCTGGCGCAGGTGCTGATCCGCGAGCCGATGCTGGTCATTCTCGACGAGCCGACGGGAACCATGGACCCGATCACCAAGATCGACGTCAAGCACTCGATCCTGCACGCCCGCGAGGAGATGGAGGAGACGTTCATCGTCGTCTCCCACGACATGGACTTCGTGCGCGACATCTGCGACCGGCTCGCGCTGATGCGCGGCGGCAAGATCATCAGGATCGGCCCGACCGCCGAGGTCCTCGAGGAGCTCTCCGAAGAAGAGCGCAGCTCCTCGTCCTGACTGCCCGGACCGCGGAAGCTGATACCGCTTCCGTCTGACGGTGCCATCTCCGCCAGCGCGACGGCGCCTTACGGCAGATCGTCGTATTCGAGCCGCAGCCCGGTCCCCGTCTCTCGGAGCGGCGCCGCGGTTGCGAGGGCCACCTTCGCGGCGAGCGAAGTGCAGTGGCAGGCGTGGAGCGCGGAGAGGCTGAGCCCCTGCAGATAGTCGCAGGTGCCCCGCAGCTGGTCCCCGTCGCGGAGAAGGTGGAGGCCGCCGACGATGTCTGCGACTCGGTTCTCACCGCAGACCCTGCGGGCGTGCTCGACCGTGTTGCAGATCCCCGAATGGGCACAGCCCGTGACGATCACAAGCCCGTCGCGGCCGCGATAGGCGAGAGCGGAGTCGTCAAACAATAGATCCGCCTGTTCCGTCCCGTCGGGCAGGACGATGCGCCGCGGCCCGGGCGAGAACGCCTCGAAAGGGACCTTCCGCTCAATCTCCCCCAGGAAGAACAGGTTCGGCGAGAGATGCACGGGCGACGCCGTGAGCTCGAGGGGCATGAAACGCCGTACCCCGTCGACCGAGAGGACCGCGCCGATGTCAGGGAGGGGCGGCTTCGGCCGCGGATAG
Organism: uncultured Methanoregulaceae archaeon; assembly: GCA_963730355.1. Lineage (GTDB taxonomy): Archaea > Halobacteriota > Methanomicrobia > Methanomicrobiales > Methanospirillaceae > UBA288. The sequence goes on from CAVSRL010000004.1 coordinate 34,810, forward strand.
AAACAGTGCGGGTGCGCGACCACCCGGGGGAGACGGTACGCCGTCCCCTCCGCGATCGCCTCGTGGAGGAACCGTAGCAGGTGCCAGAGCCCCCCGGTGTGGTCGTTGTGGCCATGGGAGAGGACGATGCAGTCGAGGTCGAGGAGGTCGATCTGCATCTTCGCGGCATTCCTGACCACCGCGTCCGAGAAACCGGTGTCGAACAGCACCCGGTTTCCCTCGGCCTCGATGTATATGGAAAAGCCGTGTTCGCCTGTCAGGGCACTATCGAAGAGTGCCGTGTTGTCCACGAGGATCGTCGCTCTCATGCAAACGCTCGCCTACACGTGATCGTTGTTACAGGTGATGAGCTCTCCGCGGGGTTCCCCGGAGGCTTCTCACTCCGGCGGAGCCCCTGCGGAGATCGGATCCCTGTCCATCCCGGAGCGCTCGGGATGCCTGGGCGGCCCGGTATCCCGGTCATGAGCCGGGGCCCGATCCGTCCGGCTGCGACGAAGGATGGCCGTGCTGCGTGTCCCCGTACCGCTCCCGCCACGCACCGAGCTCGCCCCCGGACCTCGTCGTCGACCGAGCGGAGCGACCGACCGAGCTCCCGCGCGATCCGGCGCAGGTCGTCGTACTCCGCCTTGACGGCGATCACCCGGCCGTCCACGATCGAGGTCTTGACCTGCACCTCGAACGCCCGCCCCCCGACCGTGACCAACCGGGTCTCCCGGTTCCGCTCGGCGACCAGGCGAGGCTGGTCGAGGACCCGGACGCCGAGGGTCCCCGACTCCTCCATCAGGATCGCGAGGAGGCGCTCGTACTCCGCCGGCGCGGTGATAACGTGCAGGACCTGGACGGGCCTGTTCTTCTTCCCGTAGGCCGGCGTCACGAAGACACCCACGGCGCCGGCCTCGCGCAGCCGTTCGATCGTGTACCCGATCACCTCCCCCGAGAGGTCGTCGAGGTTCGTCTCGAGCATCACGATCCGGTCGGCCACCGCCCGGAAGCTTCTCCCCTCGACGACCCGCAGCACGCCCGGTCGGCCGCTGAGGCGATCATCTCGGCGAGCATTGATGCCGAAAACGGGAGCGTTACAGGTTGCACGCAGCCCGGACAGGAACCCCGAAGGTCGAGGCGGTCAGGGGCCGCGCAGGCGTTGTCGACGGAGCGATCCCTCCAGCGATCACGCTGATGAAGATGCGGCAATCCTGCACGCATCGGGCGGCACGGTGATGACAAACCGGGCGCCGGCACCCGTCCCCTCCTCGGCGATCTGAATGCCGGTGATCCCCAGGATCTCCCTCGCAAGGAAGAGTCCGCGTCCATACCTGCTCTCGGACGGCGAGAAGAGACCGTCCCGCTCTCCGGGCAGGACACCGATGCCATTGTCCTCGATGACAATACGGCAGCCCTCGGGGCCGTGGGAGCCGGTGATCTCGACCGCGGTCGCGCCGGTACTCGGACGGGTAGCATTGTGCAGGAACTCGTGGAACGCGACCGGAAGCGCGGGGTCCGCGTAGACCTCGAGCGACCCGACCTCGATCCGGACCGCAACGGGGCCCGGCTCGACCCGGGCGAGGGCCTCATCGAGAGCGGCCCCGACCGCCTGCCATGCCGGCGGCCGTGTCCCGAGGAGCCGGAACTCGCGCGAAATCGCGATGCGCCGTGCGACCGCCGCGACCAGCTCGCTGATCCTCTGGAGGAGCGCCAGGGTTCCGGGATCGCCCGTGGTCTCCCGGGCCCTGGCAAGGCAGGCGTCAAGAGCAGCGACGTCCCCCGTGAGGTCGCGGTCGAGGATCATGGCGAGCGTCGCCATCGTCTGATTCGCTGCCGCGAGTGCGTCCCGGGCCATGCGCTCCTCGGTCACGTCCGCAAGGGTGACGACGGTGAGACCGTTGCCGAGCGGTGCGCCGGAGGCAAGACAGTGGACCGATCGGCGCTCGGCATGGATCAGGTCGAGCCCGACCTCCTTCACCGGCCCGCGGGCGGAAGCGGTCAGGAACCCGGCCGCGACCGCGGGGTCGTCCGAGACCGCGGCGAGGGGCGTCCCCTCGAGCTCGCCCTCGCCGCGGCCGATGAGCGCGACCGCCCGGGGGTTCGCGTCGCGGATCACGCCATCACCGTCCACGACCAGGATCCCGGCGACCGAGTGGTCGAAGAGCCCGTGGTAGCGCTCCCTCTCGTCTGAGAGCCGGCGGGAGAGGTACGCGATCAGGGCTCCGATCACGACCAGGCTGACGACCCGGGCCCCGATCGAGAGCCACTCCGACGGAGTCACGGCGAGGGCCATGGCGGCGTATGCGGCCGCGATGGCGACCGCGATCAGGGGACCGCGGCGGGGATACCAGTAGCCGGCCAGCGCAATCGGGATGTAGAGCAGGTGCGGGAGCACGACCGTGACCCCGACGAGGAGACCGACAAGATTGGCGAGCAGGGCCAGGACAGCCGTGCCCGCCACGAGGACGGGGCGTTTCGAGGCCCGGCGCGCCGTTCCGATGGGCATGGATCGATATCAGGAAGCAGCCGCAAAAAAGATTGCCACGCCCGATCAGCGGTCTTCTCCCTCCTCCGGCAGCCGATTGATACGATCGCAATCCGGGAACTCGTGCAGGGTGAATCATCGAGAGGGCCGGGGCGGCGCTCGGGCATCCCGGGATGATATCGCGACCGCTCTCCGCGGCAGATCCCTGACGGCCGCCATCCGCGGGCCGTCTATCCCTTCCCCTCCGACGTACCGCGCGGTCCCGCGAGGTGCCGGTCGAGATGGCGCAGGTACCGGTAATGGAGGACGAGGTGGAGGATCAGCAGCGCGATGAAGAGGAGGCCCGTGTAATTGTGCACGGTCAGCCAGGTCGACCGCTGCACGGAGAGAAAGACGGCCGACCCTCCGCTCCGTCCGCCCGAGGGGAGGGCAAAGAAGAGGACGAGGGCCGAGATGGCGGCCGGCACAAACAGGACGAGGAGACTGGTATCCACAACGGCGTTCACGGTTCCGCGGCGCATAGGTCCCTCAACGTTCACAAGGCGAATAAGAATGTCGGTGACCGTCGTCCCTGCGTGTATCCCCGCCGACGCCACCCGTCGCCCGATCTCCCGGGACGGAACGCGAGGCGCAGGCGATTGCCCAGGTCCCGAGGTCGACCACCGCCGATCGCTCGAAAAGGTAGCTCCGACTGTCAGAGATCGTTTTTGTTCTCCTGTCGACGTTCTTCCTGTCCCCGGGAGGATACCTCTCCGGAGACAGGATACGTCAACCATGCAACGAAGATACACATTCCTCGCGGCCGTCGCGCTGGTCGCGCTCGTGCTGATCCCGGGCGCGGCCCTCGCCGCCGGTTTCTCGGGCGGATTCGGCCCGAAGTCGTCGCCGCTGGGATCGAAGAACCTCTCCCAGGGCGCCCCCGAATGGGCCGGAAACGCGTCCGCCGGCGCCGGCGACGGCACCTGTGACGGCACGTGCCTCGGCGACCAGACCCGCGACCAGGACCGCACGCAGCTCCGCGACGGAACCTGCCAGACGAACCAGGTCTGCGACGGCGACCAGGACCGCGCCCAGGTGCGCGACAGGACCCGCCTCAACCAGACGGCCCCGTCCGAGAACGGGAAGCGTTTCGCCCTGCAGGGCCGGCTCCAGCGCGGCCAGGGCCGGCTAGACCCTTCCACCACTTTTCTTTCCACCGGTCACGGACCGGTCCTCACGCCGATGCCCGATCGCAGGGTCTGTATCACACCATCATGCGGAGCCTCTGCCATCGCGATCGTCGCGAACGCCCCGGCGGCGTCCGGAGTCAGCCAGTACCGCTGCGACTGGCCGCATGCGGCGGCGCTCGACGAGCCCCTCGTCGACGAGCCGCTGCACCTGCCGGTTGACCGACGGTCCGGCCACGCCGAGGCGCTCTGCCAGGTCCTTCCGCGAGACTCCGGGCTCGTCCCGGATGTGATGGAGCAGCGGAGCGAGGCTCGGGTTCCGGTCGAGGTGGAGCACAGCGCGGTGGAGTCGGAGTCAGCGTCGGGTCGTGCGGGAAGTACCGGACCGACCCGTTCCGTGTCTCCTCCATGACTTTGCCAGCGCAGACGAGGAGGGCGAGGTGGTACCGGAGGGTCTCGCGGTTGGCGCCGGTGGCCGCGACGCACCCGGCGAGGTCGAGCCCGGGGTCGGCCGCGAGGGCATCGTGGAGCGCCCGCCGCACCGGGTGGTCGAGGACGTTGCCGGGCCGGATGCGGCGATAGCCGAGGAAGAGCAGGAACCGCAGGAGCAGGAGCGGGTCGGGAACACCGTCATTCGTCTCTGCCGGTGAGGGAAGCGCCGGAAGATCTCTCCGCGCCGCGCCCGCCGCCGCTCTCGCCGGGCCCCTGGTTCAAGGGTTCGAGCCCGGTTCGCACCGGGGCCGCGGCAGGGAGAGCGGGCGGTCCCCTCTCCCGCCCGGCGTTCTGCGGACGGGGATCGCCGCGCGTCCCGTCGTGACCGGCGGCGCCCGAGCTGACGGGCCGCATCTCCCCGACCCTCGCCCCCGACGGGAACGTGTACAGGCTCAGCGGAGACGGCGAGATCGTCGGGAACGGGCCGCCGTGGGCGGCAACGTTGCCTGCACCGGCGCCGTGGCCGGATGCGATCCCCGACCGATTTACCTGTTCCTGGGGGCGGTTGCCGGCGACGCCGGTGACGGTGACAGGTCTCGGGCCGCCCGGCCCGGCGATGCTCGTTTTCGGGTAGACGGTGACGCCGCTGGCCGCTCCGGCAGCTGCAACCGATGATCCGGGTCCCGGACCGCGATCGGAGCCGGTCCCTCCGGAGGGTTCGCCGTTCTCAGCAGCCCAGTTTCCTGCTGCCGACGGACCCATTGGGGCGGAGGGTGCCTGTCCAGCACCGGGATCGCCGGCCAGCGGCCAGCCGGTCCTTCCGGTGGTCCCGCTGCCATTGGCCGCCGTGTCCGCCGTCTGCGGCGACTGCCCGGCGCCGGCCGAGCCGGAGCCGCCAGCGGCACGGGTGGCCGCCGGGGCGTCCGGGGGAGCAGCCGTCGCGGTGCTCCCCGTCTTCGCCTCGGCGGTTGACGTTGCCGTCGCCCCCTTCCCGTCCGGGCTCCCCTGCCCGGCGCCGTCACCGCGGGTCCTCGCCTGGGTCGAGCCTGAGTCGGTCGTCGTCGCTGTCGGAACCGCGGTGCGGCCGGATGTCGAGGCGCTTCCTCCGGCCGTCTTCCCGGGGTCGTCACCCTCTGTCCTTGCACCGCTGCCGGCCGAGGGGATGACGGATGGGGTTGCCGTCGGCAGGGTCGTCGCACCGCCGGCGCGGACTGTCTCGTCCCCGCTCCCGTGGCTGTCGCTGTTCTCGGGGCGGTCGTTCTCCAGCGCCGGTGCAGTGGTCGTAACCACGACGACTTTCGTCTCCGTCGTCGGTTTCGTCGAGGCGGTCGGAACGGTAGAGATACCGCGGGCCGTCGTCTCTTTGTCGGCTGGTTGTGGAGTTTGTTCCGGAGGTGCGGCCGCCGACATCTTCGTCCCGCTACCGGCCTCCGCAGATGACGCTGCCGTCCCCTGCGCCGTCGACGAGCCTTTGCCCACATCGGCCGCCCCTGCAGGGAGCACGACGAGGAGCAGGACCAGGATGACCGCAATGGAGATGCAAACGGGTGGTCGCCGGTCCTTCATGGTGATTGAATGTCGCGGATGTGCATACTTATCTCTTCTCACCGTGACAGCTACCCTGCGCATCCAGCAGCGCGGGCCCTATGGGTCGAGTCCGATGCCGGTCGATCGCTCGACGTTCTTCTTCACCCTGCCGGCAGCCTGAGTCGCGGACGATCGATTAATGACCCCGAGAGGGGACACAGCGCTGCCTTTGCAGAGAAGGCCTACAAGCGATTGCTGATACTCGACCTTCGGCGTCTGGGGATATCGGGGTCATCGGCGCGACGTACCAAACCATATTATGACTCCGAATGGCCGGGGTTAAACGCGCAGCGCGCGAAAGCAACAGTCACTCGTTTTGAACAGATCGGTGACGATCCCGGCACGCCGATCCCGTGCGTTGACGATCTCACGGGCCAGATCATCAGTCCGGGTTTGACATCTTCCTGGTCCAGATCCGTGCGCAACGATCTCTGGGGCGCCGATATTCGAGCCGCCAATAATCTCGGCGATGAGGCCCCCCGACATGAAAGGGGATGGTTCGCCATCTCCGCGTCGCGAACCACCCGCGGAGTTGGTACACCTCATCCGCTTGCCTGGTGGCGACGAGCCAGGCATCGTAATCTGTTACCGTGGAACGCGCGGTCTCCATTCTCCTTTCGATACGGTCCGACGGCACACCCGGCTATTTCGGGCCGAAACGAATATATCCTTTCAGGTCTCCATGATTTCGGAAAACCGGGTACCGCCGCGCCCAGCCACCCGATCTCCCGAGGTGATTGCGTATGGTCAATGATATCCCGGCCATCGATCTCCAGGCCTTCACGGCTCTCGACAAGCGGCGGCTTCTGTCTGTTCTCAGCCGGGCTATCAGCGAGGAGGCGGATCACATGAACCGGGAAGACTGCTCTGACGAGTGGCCGGGGAGTCGGGCGCGACTTCAGTTTTTCTGCAGGCTCGTGAGTATGATACTCGAGACACATGACAGCGGACCGGGCGGCAGGGCACCCGGGTCGGGACGGACGACGAGCAGATCCCTCTAGAACGGGACAGGTCGCTCAGGGATCCGTCGCGCCGCTTGGGAGAAACAACGTGATTCACGGGGCGCAGGACTGGTCATGGAGATCGTCGACCGGCTCGGCGGCCGTATCGGGTCCGGTTGTCGGAGCGGCTGAGGGGATGGATTCATCCGGTTCGGCTGTCAGAGAAGCGCAGGTTCGCACGAGCGGGGATGCATCATGGCAGAGAACGCGGCCGATGAGGGGGAGTGCCGACGGGGGGGACGCCGACATCGTCCGGCCCGAGGACGCGGTGGGATGCTGCGGCTGCTCGGCGGCGTCCCCGGCGACCTCGCCGTGCTCCCCGGCACCACCCACATCACGATCGTGGACCGGGCCGACTGGCTGACCTCGATGGTTGCGGAGTTCCTCGACGCGACGCTGCCCGGGACTGCGTGAGAAGCCGGCCGATTCGGCCTGCTTCACCCGCCCGCCGCGTGAGACGGTGGGGGGCTCCGCGGAGCGCATCGATCACCCTGCCGGCGGCGCGCTCTCCCGCAGCGCCGTGGTGATGTGCCGGGTCGCGATCACCCACATGGCCGGCACGAGCACCAGGATGAGCACGGTCGCCCCGATCGCGCCGGCCCCGACCAGGAAGTTGAAAGCGGAGTGCAGGAGGATCGCGAGGAGCAGCCCATTGAAGACGAGCCGCATCGCGAGCGGGTGCGGCGTTACCAGGGTCTGTCCGAGCGAGTAGCCCCACATCGACGACATCAGGGCGTGGCCCGGGACGGAGAGGAGCGCCCGCAGCACCGAGAGCTCGAGCGGCAGGGCAAGGGTCTCGGAGTAGGCGGCGAAGAGGTAGACGAAGTTCTCGAGCGCCGCGAAGCCGAGGGCCGCGGTGACCGCGTAGACGATCCCGTCGATCGGCTCGTCGAAGACCGGGCGCCGGAAGACGAACAGGTAGACCACGAGGAACTTGCCGCACCTCCTCGACGATGGGGGCCACGACCACGGCGAGGAAGAACTCCGAGGGGATGAGAGACCCTATCCCCGCCTCGATCAGCGCGATCGGGATGGTCGAGAGCATGCCGAGCACGAAGATCCGGAGGATCCAGGACCGCGGCTCCGGCGCGTACCGGTCCTTGATGTAGAAGTACCAGAGCCAGAAGAGCGCGGGCGCGAACCCGAGGATCAGCACGTACCCGAGCGCCAGGTCCATCGTCCTCTCTTTCACGATCGATTATTTCAAAGTTCCCGCGTCCGCTCCCCAAGGTTCAAGCCGCCGCGCCGCCGACTCGATCCCGATGACCGTCGCGTACGCGCTCACCTGCGCCGGCTCGGATCCGTCGGGCGGCGCCGGGATCCAGGTCGACCTCCGGACCTTCGCCGCGCTCGGTGCCTGGGGGCTCTCGGCGATCACGGCCCTGACCGCGCAGACGCCGGCCGTCGTCCGGGCCGCGGCCCCGGTCGCTCCGGCCATGGTCGCGGCCCAGATCGAGGCCCTGCTCGAGGCCTTCCCGGTCGGCGCGGCAAAGACGGGGATGCTCGCGAACGCCGCGATCTGCACCGCCGTCGCGGACGCCCTCCCCGACGACCTTCCGCTCGTGGTCGACCCGGTCATGGCCGCAACGAGCGGCGGCCGGCTGCTGGACGCCGACGCCGTCGGCGTGCTGGTCGAGCGGCTCCTGCCCCGCGCCGCCCTCGTGACGCCGAACCTCGGCGAGGCCGCGGCCCTCGCCGGCATCCCCGTCCGGACCATCGACGAGATGCGGGAGGCGGCCGACCGCCTGCGGGACCTCGGGGCCCGGGCCGTGCTGGTCAAGGGAGGGCACGGCGAGGGACCCGAGGCGGTCGACCTGCTCGTCGACGACGACGGCGCGCTCCCGCTCGGGGGCCCCCGCTACCCGTACGACGTCCACGGCTCGGGCTGCTGCCTCTCGGCCGCGATCACGGCCCGGCTCGCGCAGGGGGCGGACCTCCGCACGGCCGTCCGGGACGGCAAGGCCGTGGTCACGGCCGCGATCGCCGGCGCCGTCACGGCCCCCGACGGCCGCCGGATGGCGAACCCGCGGTCGCCATGGTCTCCCCCGTGCGGGACCTTTCCTCCGCCCTTCGCGCCCTGATCTTCTTGTTCAGGAAGAGGCGGGCGTGCTCCTCGATGTCGAGCTCCTCCCGCCGCAGCTCGATCGTGTCGCGCGTCTCGCGGAGGTCGGGCAGCACGCGGTGCTCGAGCGCCCGCACGCGCCGCCGCGTCCGGACGATCTCGTCCGTGAGCAGGCGGAGAGCGGCCTCGGCCTCGGCGGCCGCGACGATCGAGAGCACGAGGTCCTCGTGGGCCTCGACCACGTCGTCGATCACGGGCGTGGTCCCGAGCAGGCTGTACCCCCGCTCGTCCAGGCTCCGCGCAACCCGCTCCACGCGGAAGGCCGGGAGCGCGGACGCCGAAGATGTTCTTCTCGCTCCGTTCCAGGACCGGCGCGGCCTCGATCGATTCGGCCGCGATCGCGACACCGAGCTCGCCGACCATCATCGTGGCGACCGCGAGCTCCTGGTTGGCCAGGACGTAGTCCTCGTAGAGCGCGGACTCGGCCGTGCGTGCGGACCCGAGCCGGTTCATCAGCTCGAACATGAGCCCGTCGAGCTTCCGCTTCAGGACCGTGTACGCCCTCTCCGAGAGGATGATCCGCCGTTTGATCGCGAGCAGCTCGCCCCTCGTCGGCGATACGCGTTCTTCCGAGACCATCAGACCACCAGGTACCGGCGGATCCGCTCGTTCGGGATCCCGAACTGCCGCCCGCGCACGACCGCCCTCAGGTTCCCGACCTCGATCCGCTTGTGTTCCAGGTACGAGACGATCGGCAGGACCGTGAACGGGTGCCGCGTCGCGAGCCGGTCCATCTCCTCGAGCCGGACCCTGGTGACCGCGACCTCGACCACGTGCACGGTCGTGCGGCGCCCCTCCCAGCGCGACCAGAGCAGGTCGGCCACCTGCTCCGGGCCGATCGACGGATCGTTTCGCAGGGCCTGCATGGCGCGGGTCGCCACCGGGATGATGTTCGTCTTCTCGAACTCGTCCACGAAGGCCTCCCGGCTCTCGAGCCCGGCGATCCGGGCGAACTCCTCGAGCGGGATGTTGCCGCCGGGGACCATCGAGCCCTCGATGTCGGCGATCCGACTCCCGGCCCGGAGCCGGAAGAGGTTCCGCATGTTCAGGATGTCGATCTCGAAGCGGAGGTAGCGGGCGAAGGCCTCGCCGCCCTTGACGCCGTGGCGGGCCGCCGCGAGCAGGTCCGTGTAGTACTCGCGGTAGAGCCGGTCCTCGACCCGGGCGAACTCTCCGGGAGGGAGGACCTGGCACGCGCAGGTCCGGGCCTCGGGGTAGAGCGGCCAGTCCTTCAGCCCCTCCACCACGCTGTCGAGGTCCGGGGCGTCGATCAGCGCCTCGAGCCGGTCCCGGTCGAGATCGCCGGCCGGGACCAGCCCCTCGGCGATCTGCGTGCGGGGAAGGCCGTGCTTCTTGCCCCGGAGGATCGCCATCACGTTCACGATGTCCCAGCGGTGCAGGTAGGCGGCCGTCAGGTCGTGGAGCGTGCCGGGCGTCATCCGGAGCACCTGCCGGTACTCGCGGGCCAGGTTCGCGGTCAGGGCCCGCTCGAACTGGTCGAGGTCCGTCGACGTCGGGTAGCGGTCGTAGACCTCGCGCCGGTACCGCTCGTCCTCTCCGATCGCCCGGACCATCTGCGGCAGGCTCATCTGGAGGAGACGGGCGTAGTACTCGGGGGGATAGAGGCGGGTCTTCCGTACCTGGAGCCGGGTGCAGACGTACTGGTAGGAGCCCGGGGTCACGAGGGTCTCGACCATGCGAGGGACGAAACACCTTCTTCACGCACTCAGATAAACACTCCGCCGGCGATGACGACAACTCTTATTTACAATAATCATGATTGATAATGTAGAATAGCGATGTCCGAGGAACAGCACCTGATAACGGAGCAGCACCGGTACCTGCCCGATCCCGAGGTGGCCCGGAACACCTGGATCGGCGACTACGCAACGGCCTACAACGACTACCGTGCGGACCCCGAGGGCTTCTGGGACCGGATCGCCCGCGAGCTCGCACTGGTCGCGGGAGTGGGACCGCGTGCTCGAGTGGAACCATCCCAACGCCCGCTGGTTCGCCGGCGCCACGGCGAACATCACGTACAACTGCCTGGACCGGCACCTCCAGGGCGGGCGGCGGAACAAGGTCGCCCTGATCTGGAAGGGGGAGGGCGAGGAGAACGAGCGCGTCTTCACGTACCGCCAGCTCCACAGCGCGGTCTGCCGGTTCGCCAACGGGCTCAAGAGCCTCGGCGTGCAGAAGGGCGACCGCGTCTGCATCTACATGCCGATGGTCCCCGAGCAGGTGATCGCGATGCTGGGATGCGCCCGGATCGGCGCGGTCCACACGGTCGTCTTCGGCGGGTTCGGGTCGGCCGCGATCCACGCCCGGATCGTCGGGGCCGGCGTGAAGGTCGTGGTCACGGCCGACTACTCGGTCCGGCGGGGCAAGACGATCCCGCTCAAGCACCTGATCGAGGAGGCGATCATCAACGCCCCCACGGTCGAGCACGTGGTCGTGCTCCGGCGCGGGACCGAGCAGCCGATCGAGATCCACCGCGAGATGGAGGTCGACTTCGAGGAGATGATGCGGTCGGCCGACCGGCGCTGCCCCTGCGAGGAGATGGACGCCGAGGACCCGCTCTTCATCCTCTACACCTCGGGCTCGACCGGCGCGCCGAAGGGGATCGTCCACACCTGCGGCGGGTACATGGTCGGGACGTACTACACGACCAAGTACGTCTTCGACGTCCACGACAACGACGTCTACTGGTGCACGGCCGACCCCGGCTGGATCACGGGCCATTCGTACGTCGTCTACGGCCCGCTCATGCTCGGCACGACCGTGCTCGTCTCGGAGACGACGCCCGACTTCCCCGACCCGGGGAACTACTGGGCCATGATCGAGGAGTACGGGGTCAACATCTTCTACACGGCCCCGACCGCGATCCGGATGTTCATGAAGATGGGCGAGGACTGGCCCAACCAGTACGACCTCTCGTCGCTCCGCATCCTCGGCTCGGTGGGCGAGCCGCTCAACCCCGAGGCGTGGGAGTGGTTCTACCGGACCATCGGGCATGAGCGGCTCCCGATCGTGGATACCTGGTGGCAGACCGAGACCGGCATGCACATGATCACGACCATGATCGGCGAGCCCATGAAGCCGGGCTTCGCCGGCCGCGCCATCCCCGGCGTCGTGGCCGACGTCGTGAACGCGAACGGCGAGTCCGTGCCGCCCGGAACGGCCGGCTTCCTCGCGATGCGGGAGCCGTGGCCCGCGATGATGCGCACGGTCCTCGGCAACGAGGAGCTGTACGCGAAGTACTGGAACACCATCGGGAACCTGTACAAGGCCGGCGATCTCGCGATCAAGGACGAGGACGGCTACATCATGGTGATCGGCCGGGCCGACGACCTGATCATCGTCTCGGGCCACAACATCGGGACGGCCGAGGTCGAGAGCGCGCTCGTCTCGCACCAGGCCGTGGCCGAGGCGGCCGTGATCGGCAAGCCCGACTCCCTGAAGGGAAACACGATCAAGGCCTTCGTCACCCTCCGCCACGGCCACGAGCCCAGCGAGAAGCTCAAGAACGAGCTGATCTACCACGTCCGGATCACGCTCGGCCCGATCGCGATGCCGGCCGAGATCGAGTTCACCGACTCCCTGCCCAAGACCCGGTCGGGCAAGATCATGCGTCGCGTGCTCAAAGCCCGCGAGCTCGGGATGGATCCGGGGGACCTCTCGACCCTCGAGGAATAATCCTGAACCCAAATATATTTAAATCCTTTTAAGTCATTTTATAAACTAGCATGAAGCCGGAGGAGTCCCTGCGAATCGAGAACATCGTCGCCTCGGCAAAGGTGACGGACGCGCTCGACCTGCCGAGCATCGCCTCGCACATCGAGGGGGCCGAGTACGACAAGAAGCGCTTCCCGGGTGTCGTCATCCGGATGAAAGACCCGAAGATCGCGGCCCTGATCTTCAACTCGGGGAAGGTCGTGCTGACCGGCGCGAAGTCGGTCGAGAGCCTCGACCGCGGCCTCGCGATCCTCGGGGACCTGCTGCGCAACCTCGATGTCACGATCCCGGACGAGCTCACGTACAAGATCCAGAACATCGTGACATCGGCCGACCTCGGTTCGACGATCAACCTGAACAAGATCGCGGTCGGGTTCAACCTCGACAAGATCGAGTACGAGCCCGAGCAGTTCCCCGGGCTCGTCTACCGCCTCGACGACCCGAAGGTGGTCCTGCTCCTCTTCGGCTCGGGCAAGCTGATCATCACGGGCGGCAAGTACACGAGCGACGCCGAGCGCGCCGTCGTCCGGATCATCAGCGACCTGAAGAAGCTCGGCCTGCTCTAACGGCCGTACGTCGCCTGCGCCTCGCCGAACTGGAGGATGCGGCCCCGCATGGCCGCGGCCAGCTCGGGGAGGCCGGCGCCCGGCAAGAGGTCGAGCGGACCGTCGAGAGCGTAGACCTTGAAGACGAAGCGGTGGGTCTGGCCCGCGTGGCGGACAGGGGCCGCCGTAGCCGATCCGGCCGAAGTCGTTCGTCCCCTGCCGGGCAGGCGACGGGGAAGGTCGTCTCGGGCTCCTTCGGAAGGTTCTCGGGCACGGTCGTGACCACCTCCATGTTCCAGCAGAGCCAGTGGACGAAGTTGCCCTTCGGGGCGTCGGGGTCGGTCACGACGATCGCGAGGGCGCGGACGTTGTCGTCGTACCCCCGTACCTCGAGCGCGGGCGAGATGTCGGCGCCGTCGCAGGTGTAGTTGGGGGGAAAGTGCGAGATCGGGAGCTTGACCGTGAGCGGGTTCATGATGGTTCCTCGCGTCAGGACTGCACCCGCGATCGGATAAACCTGATCCCTCCCTTACCGCGCGAACGCGATCGTGGCTCCGAACTGGAGGATGTGGCCGCGCATGGCCTCGTTCATAATCGGCGCGGGTGAAACCGGGAGCGAGGGCGGGCACGTCGTCCAGGGCGTAGACCTTCACGGTCAGCCGGTGCGGCGGGTCTCCGGCGCGCGTCCGGGGACGTATCCCCCGACCATCGCTTCGGGAGGCCCCGCGTGCGCGTGAACTTCCGGCGGGCCCGCGGGACCGCGAACACGGAGGCGGCCCTGGCCGCGGCCCTCGAGCGGGACGGGCGCTCCCTCCACGGCACGGCCTGCCCGGCGAGCGACGTCACCTGCTACTCGCTGAACGTCGCGAACGCCCCCGCCCTGATCGCGGAGATGGCCGGGGCCGGCTGCGTCACGATCGCGGGCGGGCCGCACGCCTCGGCCTGCTGGGAGGAGGTCGCCCGCGTCGCGGACTACGTCGTGGTCGGCGAGGGCGAGCGGACCCTCCCCCGCCTCCTCGACGCGATCGAGGCGGGCTCGGCGACTCCCGTCCCGGGGACGGCCACGGCCGCCGGCGGGCTGGTGCCGGCCGACCACGCGGTCCGGCTCGACGCCTACCCCCCCTTCTCCCACAGGAAGGGCTACATCGAGTGCTCGCGCGGGTGCCCGCACGCCTGCGCGTACTGCCAGACCCCCCGGCTCTTCCCCGGCGGGATGCGGCACCGCTCGATCGACGCCTGCGTCGAGGCCGCGCGGGCCCTCCCGGACGTCCGGTTCGTCACTCCCAACGCGTTCGCGTACGGCTCGGACGGCCGGACGCCGCGGCTCGAGAAGGTCCGGCGGCTGCTCGAGGCGCTCGCCCGGGAGGACGCGACGATCTGGTTCGGGACCTTTCCGAGCGAGGTGCGGCCCGAGTTCGTCACGGACGAGGCCCTCGAGCTCGTGCGGGAGTTCTGCGCGAACACCCGGGTCCACTTCGGCGTCCAGTCGGGCAGCGACCGCGTGCTCGGCCTGCTCGGGCGGGGACACACGGTCGCCGACGGGCTCGTCGCCGTCGACCGGGTCCTCGACCACGGCTTCGTGCCCGTCGTGGACGTGATCCTCGGGTTCCCGTTCGAGACCGACGCCGAGCAGGAGGCGACCCTCGCCCTCGCGGAGCAGCTCGCCCGTCGCGGGTGCCGGGTCCACGCCCACCGGTTCATGCCGCTCCCCGGCACCCCGCTCGCGTCCCGGCCGGCCCGGACCCTCGTGCCCACGGCACGGCGGCGCCTCGGGCGCCTCGCGCTCGACGGAAAACTGACCGGATCGCTCTCGGATCTGGGTTAAGGTTTTGAAGTCCTCACTCGAATACTAGAGGAGTATGATGGATGTCCTCCTGATCGCGGATCTCCACGGAAACTTCGGCAAGATCGAGAACTTCCTCGACCTGCATGCCGACGCAATGATCGTCGCCGGAGATATCACCAACTTCGGCCCGGTCGATACCGTGGACGGGCTCTTCGCCCGGATCGATATTCCCTGTTTCGCGGTCCCGGGGAACTGCGACCCCCGCGAGATCATGGACGTGCTCGAGCACTCGGATGCGGTCTCGCTTCACGGCTCCCGCCTCTCGCTCGGCCGGATCACGTTCGCCGGCCTCGGGGGCTCGAACCCGACCCCGTTCGGGACGCCGTTCGAACTCTCCGAAGGGGAGATCGACCATGTCCTCTCGTCCACGGTCGACGGCCATGGAGCGGACGGTCCACAACGTCCTGCTGAGCCACTGCCCTCCCATGGGCGCCCTCGACGAGGTCGACGGACAGCACGTGGGCTCGACCTCGGTCCGGAACCACATGAAGGCCTTCGACCTGATCTGCTGCGCCCATATCCACGAGCAGCGTGGAGTGACCGAGCTCGACGGCGTCAAGATCGTGAACCCGGGCATGGCCTCGGACGGCCACTGCGCGCTGATCCACTTCGGCGACACCGCAAAGGAGATCGGGATCGAGCTGCTGACCGTCTGACACGGCCCGCCACGCGGGAAAGAGACAGAGAACCTACATTCTTTTCGGGACCGTTCCCCTCTCAGCGCCGGCTCTGCGCGGACGAAAGGAGGGGCGCTCCCGTGGGGAGCGCCTTTCAGCCGGTCGACTCGCCGCCGTTGGCCCCGAGCACGAGCTCGAGGTACGAGGCCGTGATCGGCTCGCCCGTGATCCCGAGGGACCGGGCGATCGCGTGAACGCGCTCCTCGACCGTCTCGTCGCCGAGCTCACCGATGATCTCGACCTCCGCGAACGTCCCGAGGGACTCGACCTCGTCGAGCGCGATCGAGGCGCCCTCGAGAGACCAGAGCTCGCGCCGCTTCCGGACGACCGCGGTCCGCCGGAACCCGAGCCGTTCGAGCACCGTCTCGAGGACGTGCCCGTCCTCGACGGCGAGGTTCAGCTCCTCGCGCGCCTTGAGCCGGGTGCCGGCGAGCTTGGCCCCCTTGTAGGTCATGACCGCGCTCTCCCCGGCGTACCGGACGCGCAGGGCCTCGTCGGTCTCGGCGAAGTCGCGGGCGGGATGGTTGTAGTAGACGTCGTGCTCCTCGCGGTCCTCGTCGTGCCGGGCCCCGCGGGCCCGGAGCGCATCGCGCACGGTGCCGAGGTCGTCGACCTTCGCCTTCAGTTCGAACTCGATCATCCTATGGCTCAGCTATGCACGGTGCGAGGGGATGTTTCTTGTCGTTCCCGGGGCCGCCCGAGGCCCCTCTCGAGAACGTGCGCCCTCGTCAAAGCTTATCTCTGATGATTGCGACTTAATATAGAAAGGTGACACAGTGGCGATAACCGAGGGCGACTATATCCGGCTCGAATACACGGGCTCGGCGGACGATATCGTTTTTGACACCACCAGTGCCGAGGCGGCGAAGGAGGCCGGGATCGAGAACCCGGCCGCGACGTACGGCCCGATTCTGGTGCGGGTCGGCAGCGGGCACGTGATCCCGGGCCTCGACGAGGCACTGGTCGGCCGCGAGGCCGGCGAGGAGGGCGAGATCGAGGTGCCCCCCGAGAAGGGCTTCGGCGAGTACGACCGCGAGCAGGTCCAGGGCGTGCCGCTCAAGCAGTTCGGCGAGAAGGTCCAGGTCGGCTCGCGGGTCAAGAACGATAACCGCGAGGGTGTCGTGCGCGACATCATCGGTTCGCGGGCGATCGTCGACTACAACAACGAGCTCGCGGGCAAGACCCTGCACTACACGTTCCGCATCGCCGAGGTCGTGGAGAACGAGCTCGACCGGGCGAACGGCCTGGTCCGGCTCTACTCCGGGCGCGAGCTCGCGTCCAAGCTCAGGAGCGGCGTGCTGACCTTCGAGCTCCCGGCGGGCATCTCGTACGACCGCCGGTGGATGCTCTGGAAGCCGACGATCGTCCGCGACATCCTCGAGGCCGCGCCATCCGTGAAGGAGATCCGCATGCTCGAGACCTTCAAGCGGCCCGAGCCGGCGCCCGAGCCGGCGGCGGAAGAAGCGCCGGCCGAGTAACCGGGACCGCCGGGCCGCGTCGCTGTCCGGCGACCATCACCGTTTTTCCGTTCGGTCCTCAGGGCGACCGGCCTTCCGTTCCGGAGTCACCGCGTATCGAAAGCGGGGCGGGGCCCCAGAGCCCCGTGCGATCCGCGACCCACCTCCGGGATGGAGCAGAAGGGCTAAATCCGGGATGCCCGAGATAGAGAGCACCGGAGAAGATCGACCGTGGATTACGAGATGGAATACGACACCCTGCCTCCCGAGTGGACGCAGGAGGGCGTGGAGTTCGAGAAGACCCCGACGATTCCGACCGCCGAGGAGATCCTCGACGTGTCGTTCCGGCGGGCCGCGGCGAAGCGGAAGGAGAAGCACAACAAGGACCGGGCGAACGAGGAGTTCGTCCGGGCCGTGACGGCCGCGGTCCACGACCGGCTGGTCTCGATCCTGCAGCGGTTCCCCGACATCAACACCCTGCCGCCGTTCTACCAGCACATGGTCGAGATCCTGTACGGCATCGACCGGATGAAGAAGGCGCTCGGGGCCGTGGGCTGGGCGGCCTGGCACGTGCGCGAGAAGGGCTTCTCGATCGCGTCGAAGATGCGCCGGGCCGAGGATATCACGGCCCAGCGGCGGCGGGCCGTGGCCCGGATCGCCTCGATCGTCAACCAGATCGACCCCGAGCTCCGGTTCCTCAACGACGCCCGGAACGTGCTGCGGAAGCTGCCGCACGTCTCGGACGAGTTCACGGTCGTCGTGGCCGGGTACCCGAACGTGGGCAAGTCCTCGTTCATCCGCGCGGTCTCGTCGGCCGCGCCGGAGGTGGCCGGGTATCCGTTCACGACCAAGGGCGTGATCATCGGCCACCGCGAGACGCCGCTCGGCCGGATCCAGCTCGTGGACACGCCCGGGATCCTCGACCGGCCGGCCGAGGACCGGAACCCGATCGAGCGGCAGGCGCTCGCGGCCCTGATGGACGTGGCCGACGTCTGCCTCTTCGTGCTCGACCCGAGCGAGCACTGCGGATACCCGATCGCGGAGCAGTATCGTCTGCTCGAGGAGGTCCGCACGCTCGTCTCGGTCCCGATCATCGTCGTCTCGAACAAGGCCGACATCGCGCGGGCCGAGGAAGGGCTCGTGATGTCCACCGCGACGGGCGAGGGGGTCGACGAGGTGCTCGAGGCCCTGATGGAGCACTACCGCCCGCCGGCGCCGGCTAAGGAACAGGGCGAGTCATCGGCCGACGAGGTCGAGCAGGCGTAGGTCACCCTCTTCTCTTTTCGCCGGGCTCCGGCGGATCGGCCTCTGCCGCGCGAGGCGGGGGCCGGTTGGTGGCATTCTTCTGGATCAGCGAAGACCTGAGCGCCACCGGGCGGCAGGGTACCACCGAACGAAGCTGCGGGACGGCGGTGCGGTATCGCTCGCATCGACACTGGTCGCACCGGGGCCTGTCTGAAGGCCTATCCTCGCCGCCGGGACCGGCGAGCCGCGCGAGGGGGATCCGCTCAGCGGGCCGATGGCGTACCGACGGCCGAAGGTCCTGGTCGCTGGAGGTACGACCGCCGGGTCTGTGACCGACGGCGTGAGGGTCCCCGACGGCGTCTCGGCGACGAGGAGACTGTACTTCGGGTTCGCGTTCTGGTCCCAGAGACCCCAGTGGGCACCGCGCTCGCCCTCGTGCTGCGCCTTCCAGGCCTCGTCGAAGGCCTCGAAGTAGAAGTACGGGACCTGCCCGCCCTTCGCCCAGGCCGTGAACTCGCGGAAGTACCGCTCCGCGTTCGCAGCGGACGGGACGGCCGCGCCGTTCGGTTCCCCTGCGCTCGGCCAGCCCGTCTCCGCGATGACCACGGACTTGCCGCCGGCGTTGTGCTTGACCTGAGCGTACGCCTCGCCCATCGCCGTCACGGCGCGGTCGATGCCGACGCCGTTCCAGAACGGGTAGATGTGGACATAGACCTGGTCGACGGCACCGAAGAGCGCGGGGTGGTCGAGGTAGATGTTGTAGGTCTCGGCCGTGGTGACCGGGACCCCGGGAACGGCCTGCCGCACGCGGGCGATGTAGCCGAGTAGGTCGGCCTCGGAGAGGTCGCCGCGGAGCAGGGTCTCGCTCCCGACGATCAGCACGTCCGCCTGCCCGGCCTTTCCGATCGCGATCAGGCCGGCGATCTGCCGCTCGTTCGCGGCGCGATCGCGGCTGAGCCACGCCCCGACGGCGGCCTTCCTGCCGAGCTCGTGCGAGAACCGGCCGATCGTCTCGAGGCCGTTCTCCGTGCCGTACGAGCGGACCCAGTCGGTCGCGGGCGCGACGACCGCGAGCCGGGACCGTACCTGGTCCGGCGGGAGCGGGCCCGTCCAGTCCGGGCCCTGCCCCGGCAGGTACGGACTGAAGCAGAGGCCCGACAGATGTATCCCGCCCTCGTCGTTCGACGCCGCGGTCGCCGGAAGCAGGGAGACGGAACCGCCGGCGCCGGTCTGCACCGCCAGCGCCAGCAGGACCGCCAGAGAGAGGAGGCCGATCCACCGGACATGACTGTTCATGATTGAAGATTGGCGCACCTGATGATAATTCTCATGGTACGATTCCCGGGTCGCCACGACCGGGAGAGAGATGGCCTGGTTCACACCGGCATGCCGGGGCCGCGAAGCTCTCCCGCGCTCAAGTGTCCGCCGCCGCACGGCCCGCGAAGCACCCGGTGAGGGCCGGGTGCCCGCCGCATGCGACACGGGCTCGGGGGCTCTCCACGGCATTTCGCCGCCTGAGGAGAACGCGTGTGCCCACTTCGATAGACGGATTTAACCGCCCATCGTGACGTCCTGGCCGCCGTACCAGCGCAGGGCGTCGTAGAAGTGCTCCATCTCGAAGTCGGGCCACATCGCGTCCACGACGTAGAGGTCCGCGTAGGCGGACTGCAGGGGCAGAAAGCCGCTCAACCGACTCCTCCCGCCCCACCGGATGACGAGGTCGATCCTGGAGACGTGCCGGGAGCCGATGAGGTCGAGCGGGTCGTCGCCCATACCGGCAGCGTGCGCCCTCACCGCTTCGGCCACGTCCCATTTCCAGCTGTAGTTGACGAGGAGGTTGAGGCGGTGCCTCCCGGCCCTCCCCTCCTCGGGCACGGTGAGATGCTCGAGCCCCTCGGGAAAGGACAGCGGAGCGGGTGTCACCGACGAGGAGCACCGAGACGTCCTGGTTCTCGACCCAGTCGATGAACTTGACGAAGGCGGCCTTGAAGGCCTCGACCTGGTCCTTCGGCCGGTGCATGTTCTCCTTCGTGAAGATGTAGGTCGAGACCTCCTCGATGCCGAGGTCCCAGACGACGTCGAAGAACCGCTTGGCCGGCTCGATGCCGTGCTCGTACCCGGCCGACTTGGGAAGACCCCGGGCCACGGCCCACCGCCGGTTCCCGTCGGGGATGATACCCAAGTGGGTGGGGATGCGGGAGACTCTGGGGGCGGGTTCGAGGCCCGTGGCAGTGTGAACCATGCACGCGCTTCGGACAGCGCCGTATTAATCTTTGCGGCAACCGCCGGGTGCGGAAGCGGACGTTCCGCCCCTGTGCAGGGGATCGATCGTCGGGAACGTGGTCAACCCGACCGGGCTATGGACTTCCCGGACGGGAGGGAGATCACCATGTATTTATTCGCCGGTGCAGAATCCAGAGCATGGCCCTCTCCGTGCGATACGCGGTCCCTTTCCTCGCGACGGCCAGTATTGCAGCGCTGCTCCTGACCGCAGGGTGCCTCGCGGGACAGACGGGAGTATCCGCCGACCAGGGCGGCGCATCCGGACCGGAGAACCTGACATACTATACCGAGGAGCACCCGCCGTATAACTACCGGGAGAACGGAACGCTGAAAGGCTTCGCAGTCGACCTCCTCGGCGCGGTCACGGAGAGGATGGGCAGGAAGGTGCCGCGTGAAGAGGTCCGCATGGTGAACTGGAGCGAGGGATACCAGGACGCCCTCACGCAGAACGGTTCCGTTCTCTTCGCCATGGCGCGTCTCCCCGAACGGGAGCAGTCCTTCAAGTGGGCCGGGCCCATCTACACGGACAGAAGCGTCCTCTTCGCCAAACGGGAGAGCGGGATCGCGATACGGAGCCCCGAAGACCTCAAAGGATACCGGATAGGGGTGGTGACCGGGGACGTCGGCTCCCGGCAGCTGCTCGACGCAGGGGTGAACGAGAGCCAGCTGGTGCCCGAGAGCAACGTCTCCGCGCTCATCGCCAAGCTCGAGAGCGGCGAGATCGACCTCTGGAGCTACACCGAGTTCGGCGGCAGGTATCTCGCCGAGAAGGAGAGCGGAAGTTATCACACCTTCACAGTCGCCCATGCTTTCGACAACTTCGACGTCTACTACGCGTTCAACAACCGGACTCCCGATGCGACCGTCGCGTCCTTCCAGCGGGCCCTCGACGGGCTCAAAGAGGAGAAGGATGCCGCGAACGTGAGCGCGTATGACCGGATCCTCGGTCGGTACATCCCCTCGATCGGTCTGGCGCAGCTCACCTACCTGACCGAGGAGTGGGCACCCTTCAACTACCTGGAGAACGGGACGGCGAGCGGTCTCTCGGTCGAGGTCCTGGAGGCGGTCTGGCGGGATCTGGGCGTGAACCGCACCCGCGCGGACGTCCGGGTCGTCCCCCTCTCCGACGCGTTCCGTCAGGCTCGCGACAACTCGAGCACGGTCGTCTTCTCCATCGTGCGCACCCCCGAGCGCGACCCGCTGTACAATTGGGCCGGGCCGTTCACCCGGGGCAACTTCGTCCTCTGGGCACCGGTGGGTAAGAAGATCGTGATCGCCTCCGACGCGGATCTGCAGCGCTACCGGATCGGGGCGGTGGAGGAAACCGTCGAGAACGACCTGCTGGCCGAGCGGGGGGTCGATACATCGCAGGTGATCCACGGCAAGACCCCGGAAGACATTCTCCGGATGCTCGAGCAGGGGCAGATCGACCTCTGGGCGACCGGCGATCTCGCCGGGCGGTCACAGATGCTGAAGACGGCGGCGGACCCCGACGCCTACGAGATCGTCTACACCCTGAGCGAGAACGACTTCTACTACATCTTCAGCAGGGACGTGCCGGACGCGCTGGTCAGCGCCTTCGAGCACGCCCTCGAACGGGCGCAGAACGAGAAGGACGCCCGTGGTGTCAGCGCGTACGAACGGATCATCTACCGGAACCTCGGGGTCGGGTGCGCGCGGCCGACCTTCACCGACGTCGCGGTGACGACGCTCGTGAACGCGACGGCCGCGGCCATCGAGAGCGACGCGGCCGATACGTTCCGGCGCATCAACGCAGGGGAAGCACCGTACCGGGACCCCGCGGACCTGGCCCTCTACGCCTTCGTCTATGACACGAACCTGACGATGGTCGCTCACGCCGACAACATCCAGCTGGTCGGCGTCAACTTCAGGGGCAAGACGGACGTGACCGGGAGAGCCTTCCGCGACGAGATCCTCGAAGGAGCGACGGAGAACGGGACCGGCTGGGTCGACTACGTCTACATGCAGCCCGGCGAGATGAACCTGTACTACAAGACCACGTATTACCGGCTGGCCCGGGGGAGCGACGGCAAGTCCTACCTCGTCTGCAGCGGGAATTTCAAGCGCTGCGAATAGTCGTCCCCTTTCGGATCCCGAACCGGCCTCCCCGTTCTATTTCGCAGCCCGTCCAGAAGACGACGCACCGGTCGGCCGACGCGGTGACCCGCCGGTGACAGAGGCCATTCAGGACCCGTTCTTACGGGTAAAGGCTCCCGGGACGTCTCACCGGTCCCGGCCCTCCACCCAGCGCGAAAGGCTTCCCAGCTGCCTGAATGCCTCGATCATGGGGAGGTCCATGCCGGAGCGGCGGGCGTTCCGGTAGAACCGCCACCGGTCGCGCACCCTCGGGCCTTTTGTCTCGCGATTCGCCAGCAGGTAATCGAGCGTCTCGCGCTCCCGTCTCATCCACCCGAACCGCGTCAGGACGGCACGGGTATATCCTTCCGGGTCCCGCAGGCGGTCTGCGAGGATCCTCGCGCAGTCCAGGGAGTGGACGATCCCTTCGGTGGTGAACGGCGTGACGGTCCCGATCGATTCGCCGACGCCGACGGTGATCGGCGCGGCGAATTACGAAGAGATGGCCCTGTGTGCCTCACCTGGATTCAGGGACAGGCTCGGCCCCGTCCCTCGGGCGGGGTCGAAGGAGCCAGTTCTGGAAGACGATCGGCGTGACGATGGTCGTGAGCAGGCTCATCAGGAGGATCGCGACGAAGGTCTCCTGGCCGATCACCCCGGCGTTCAGCCCGATAAGGGCCACGATCATCGCCACCTCGCCGCGGGGCGCCATGCCGAAGCCGATCACGGCCGCCTCGTGCCACGAGTAGCCGAAGAACCGGGCCGGCAGGCCGCAGCCGACCAGTTTGGTCAGGATCGCGACCACCGTGATCGCGACCACCAGCACCCCGACTGAAGGCGTGAGCGCGTGCAGGTCGACGATGATCCCGAGCGAGACGAAGAAGATCGCGGCGAAGATGATCCGGAGGTACTCGGCCCCCTCGCGCGGGTCCTTGCTGGTGGAGATGGAGACCTCGGCGCACGAGACACCCGCGATGAACGCCCCCACGATCCCCGATAGGCCGATCGCCTCGGCGACCATCGCGTAGAGGAACGCGATCGCGAGCGCCGCGATGAAGACGAACTCGGGGTACTGCCTGGCGAGCGGGGTGCAGTCGAGCCGGTCGAGCAGGGGCGTAGACGATCTTCACCCCGATGGCGAGCCCGAGGCCGATGAAGAGAACGGCCGAGACCAGGCTGACCCCAAGGGACGGCACCGAGAAGGACCCCTGGATCGCATCCGTCGTCAAGCCCAGGACGAGGAGCGAGAGGACGTCGTCGATCACGGCCGCGCCGATGATCGCCTTCGCGACGGGGGTATCGAGGTGGCCGAGCTCCTTGAGCACGTTCGCGGTGATCGCGATGCTCGTCGCGGTCAGGGCCGTGCCCACGAAGAGCGCGGTGGCGGTCGGATACCCCAGGAGGGCGGTGACGAGATAGCCCCCGATCCACGGCACGGCCACGCCGAGGGCCGCGATCACGAGGTACCGCGGGTCCGTCAGGTCGCGGAGGGAGAACTCGAACCCGATCACGAAGAGCAGGAAGATCGCGCCGAGCTGCGCGAGGGCCTGGACGAAGTCGGTGTACGTGATCCATCCGAGCACGGACGGCCCGACCAGGATCCCGACCAGGATCTCGCCGACGACCGCCGACTGGTTGATCCGGGAGGCGACCAGGTACCCGGCGAGGGCCACGAAGAGGAGCAGGCTCATCTGGAACTCGATGGTGCTGGTCAGCGCCTCCGTCATCTCACGCGTCTCCCCGGTTGCCGGAGCGTCCGAGTCGGTCGCTCGAACGCGGCAGCCACTGCGTCTCCATCAAACTAATGGATGTTCACGGTGTTAAGGGTCCCCGCCTCCTCCCAAGCCGCCCTCGCAGCGGCGAGTTGCGTGTCTCCGGGCCCGACGGGGCGGTACGACACCAGGAGCTCGTGGATTCTATCGGTGGCTCCGGACGTATTCCTCTTTCGCGGGCTGCTCCTGTCGACAGGGACCCTCGTCTACGTCTCTAGATCAATCTCGTCGGTCCCGCCACTCCGTCTACCCCGTCCGCCGGCATCCGCGTCTCGGCGGGCGCACCTCCGGGGATATGGAAGCGAGATGGTCCACGAGATTCAAGGCGAACCGTTCGGGTCACACCTCAAAGATTTATCCCCTGTGCTACACGCCTCCCGAACTCCGCATCCGCCTCTGTGAGATTTCCCACCATCCGAAGCTGGATCTCCTTCGTCGCATGCGAGAGCGAGTCAGCGATATTATCCACGAGGTGGTCCTGATCCGTCGTCGAGAGTGAGCGATAACGTTCTCCGGCCTGCTGGAAATCGTTGGTCAGCGCTATCTTCTGGCGAACCTGCCCTCCCACGAACGGCCGGCCTCCGAATGTCGGCTCGCCTGACTCCTGCGGCTCTCCGCCGCCGAGCGAGTTGGGCTCGTAATTCACGGTCCCGCTGTGCCCTTCACCGGACTGCATGGACCCGTCCCGCTGGTCGTTGGCGACCGGCACTCTTGGCCGGTTCACCGGGATCTGGAGGAAGTTGGGTCCCAGGCGGTGCCGCTGGGTGTCCGCGTACGCGAACAACCGGCCCTGCAGGAGTTTGTCCGCGGACGGTTCGATCCCGGGGACGAGGGCGGATACCCCGAATGCCGCCTGTTCGACCTCGGCAAAGTAGTTCTGCGGGTTCCGATCCAGGACCATCCTGCCCACTTTCATGAGCGGGTATCGATCCTCGGGCCAGGTCCTGGTCGCATCGAGCGGGTCGAAGTCCAGGTTGAACTCGTCCTCGAACTCCATCATCTGGACGTTGAGTTCGTATTCGACGGTCTTGCCGGACGCGATCCAGTCATAGAGATCGCGGGTGGCGACGTCCGGGTCCTCGCCGGCGAGCCGTGCGGATTCGTGGCGGTCGATCGTCTCGATCCCTGCGGCAGGTTTCCAGTGATACTTGATGTACCGGCCTTTGCCCTCCTTGTTCACCCAGATGAAGGTATTGACCCCGAATCCCTCCATCTTCCTGTAGCTCTTCACGGTGCCGCGGTCCGAGAAGAGCCACGTGATCATGTGCGTGGATTCGGGTGTGAGCGAGATGAAGTCCCAGAACCGGCTGTTGGCCGAAGAACTCGTGGGAATATTCGTATCCGGAGCGGGTTTGAAGGAATGCACCATGTCCGGGAACTTGATGGCGTCCCGGATGAAGAAGACCGGGAGGTTGTTCCCGGCGAGATCGTAATTTCCGTCCTCCGTGTAGAACTTCACCGCGAACCCTCGGGGGTCCCGCACCGAGTCCGCGGACCCCCGTGCCCCGACGACCGTCGAGAACCTGACGAATACCGGTGTTTTCTTGGTCGGGTCCTGGAGAAATTTCGCCCTGGTATACTCCGCCATGCTCCTGAACACCTGGAAATACCCGTGGGCCCCGGCACCTTTTGCGTGCACCACGCGTTCAGGGATGCGCTCACGGTTGAAATGCGTCAGTTTTTCGATCAGGTGAACATCCTGCAGGAGGGTCGGTCCTCGCTGACCGGCGGTGAGAGAGTTCTGGTTGTCGGCCACCGGAACTCCCTGGTTCGTCGTGAGGGTCTTTTTCGCCATGATGGATCAGGGCGAAATCCCCCCCTACGTATTTAATAAATTTGCCCGCTCCGTCCGGGCTCAGGCACAGAACTGACAACGTGCAAAACCCGGGCTGAGGAAAAATTCGCTCACCGGGCCGCGGACTCGTCCTCGCCGGCCGTGTAGTAGTAATATTCCCCGTTCGCCTTCTGCTCGCGGTCGAGGTACGACCCGGGCTTGTTGATCCGCGGCCGGCCCGTCTGGTCGCGGCGGAACGTGACCCCGAGGTTCGCGAGGAACCGGTTCATGCCCTCGCGCATCCCGAACGGCCCCACGGCCGTTCCCGTGACGCCGGGCTCGCCCTCGAAGACGAGGATCCGCTCGGAGGCCATGTCCACGAGGTAGATGTCGTGGTCGATCACCATCACGCCGGCCTCGCGCCCCTCGGCGTGACGCTTGATCAGCCGGGTCACGCGGACCCGCTGCTCGACGTCGAGGTGGGCCGACGGCTCGTCCAGGATGTAGAGGTCGGCGTCGCGGGCGAGGCAGGCCGCGATCGCGACCCGCTGGAGCTCGCCGCCCGAGAGGGTGTCCACCGGCGACGGGAGGAGCGGCTTGAGGCCGAGCGGCTCGACGATGTCGTGCTGGAACTGGGACGAGTCGAACCGGTTCGTGACGCCCCGGAGCAGGAACTCGACCGGGACCGAGGTGTCGCCCTTGAGGTACTGCGGCTTGTACGAGATCCGGACGGACTCGGCCAGCGGGCCTCCGTCGGGATCCTGGGCGCCGGCCAGGAGCTGCGCAAAGGTCGACTTCCCGATCCCGTTCGCGCCGACCACGCCGAGGACCTCGCCCCGCCGGACGTCGCCGCCCGTCACCTCGAGGCGGAAGGCCGGGTACGACTTCGTCATCCGCGGGAAGGTGAAGAGGAGCTGGCGCTCGCTCCCCTTCGTGTGCGCCCGCTTCTCGAAGACGACCGAGTGGTCGCGGAAGCGGACGTTCTCCTCGGCGAGATACCCCTCGAGGTACTGGTTGATCCCGACCCGGACCCCCTTCGGCCGGGTCACCACGCCGAAGACCGCGGGCGTGCCGTACCCGACGTGGACCGTGTCCGCGAGCATGTCCAGGATCGCGAGGTCGTGCTCCACGATCACGACCGGGCGCAAGGTCGCGAGCTCGCGCACGAGCCGGGCCACGACCATCCGCTGGTACACGTCGAGGAACGGCGTGCACTCGTCCAGGAAGTAGAAGTCGGCCTCGCGGGCGAGGCAGGCCGCCACCGCGACCCGCTGGAGCTCGCCGCCCGAGAGCGTGCCGATGGTCCGGTCCACGATCGGCCCGAGGCCGAGCGCCTCCACGTACCCCGCGAGCGCGCCGCGCTCGTCCGTCGACTTCAGGAGCTCGGCGATCGTCCCCTGGAAGACCTTCGGGATCTGGTCGATGTACTGCGGCTTGACCGCGACCTTCATCTGCTTCTTCGCGACCCGCGAGAGGTACTCGAAGAGCTCGGTCCCGGCGTAGCCCTTCAGCACCTCGTCCCAGCCGACCTCGCGGTCGAAGATCCCCAGGTTCGGCCGGAGCGTCCCCGAGAGGATCTTGACCGAGGTCGACTTCCCGATCCCGTTCGGGCCGAGCAGGCCCGTGACCTTCCCCTCGACCGGCGTGGGCAGGCCGTAGAGCACGAACCCGTTCTGGCCGTACCGGTGCGTGGGCTGGTCGAGCTCCTCGGGGGTCGAGACGATCTCGATCGCGTCGAACGGGCACTTCTTGATGCAGATCCCGCAGCCGACGCAGAGCTCCTCCGAGATCAGGGCCCGGCCGTCCTCGCCGAGCACGACCGTCTCGTCCCCCGTCCGCACGCGCGGGCAGTAGGAGATGCACTCGGTGCCGCACTTTCGCGAGTGGCACCGCTCTCGGTGAACGACGGCGATTCGCATGGCGGCCTACGTGGTCAAGATGGGGGGCAACAGGGTCGTGAGGATGATCGTCTGGGTGATGAACCAGAGCGCGAAGGTCATGAACCCCTGGTAGAACCAGTCCTTGGTCGCCATCGGCGGCGTATCGATCCGGAGCAGGATGAAGAGGTGGCGCTGGACCACGATCGCGGCCGCGAGGACGACGAGCCCCAGGAGGGCGTTCGGCTGGACCATGTTCGCGTTCGGCGTCCCGCCGAGCACGAACGAGAGCCACCCCGCGAAGATGCCGAGGAAGCAGGCCGCGAGCGTCCGCTCGATCCGGTGGAGGTGGGCCTGCTGCTTCTCGGAGCGGGCCAGTTCGGCCTTGGCGCCGGGCCCCGATCTCGGCGTATCGACTGTGGTTTCCGTCATGACACCAGTGAACCTATTTTTTAGGCGTCAGGGCATATGTATCTTGGTATTTAATGGCGACCGCACAGGGGATGAGCGGCGTGGACCTGCTGGCCGTGGTCGCGGACCTGCGGCGGGCCATGCCGCTCTGGATCGGGAAGGTCTACCAGTACGACCAGAAGCTGCTCGGGATCCGGCTGAACGGCCAGGAGCACGCGAGGTACCACCTCCTCGCCGAGTCGGGCCGGCGGCTCCACCGCGTCCGGGCGGCCCCCGAGCCCCCGAAGCTGCCGTCGTCGTTCGCGATGCTGCTCCGCAAACACCTCGAGGGCGGGCGCGTCCTCGCGGTCGAGCAGCACGGGCTCGAGCGGATCGTCTCGCTCGAGATCGGGCGGAAGGATACGAGCTACCACCTCGTCTTCGAGCTCTTCGACGAGGGGAACGTGGTCCTCTGCGACGCGGACTGGATGATCGTCAAGCCGCTCTGGCACCACCGGTTCCGGGACCGCGAGGTCGTGCCCGGCGCCGAGTACACGCTGAAGGACCGGCCCGGGCCGATCCCCGATGCGGCCGCGTTCGCGTCCCTGCTCGCGGAGGCGGACCGGGACCTGGTCCGGACCCTCGCGACCGGGCTCCGGCTCGGCGGGCCGTTCGCCGAGGAGGTCTGCGTCCGCGCCGGGGTCGACCGTTCGGCCCCCGCGAAGGGCGTCGACCCGGCCCCGGTCTACGCCGCGCTCGAGTCGCTCATCCGCGAGGTGGTCGAGCGCCCGACCCCGGTCCTCGGCGGAAAGGGCGCCTGGCCGGTCCGGCTCGCGGGCATGACGGTGGACCGCGAATGCGCCTCGTTCGACGAGTGCCTCGAGGAGCTCTACCCGCTCGCCCCGACGGCGCCGGTCGTGGCGAAACAGGAGGCGCTCTCGCGCGAGGAGCGGATCCGCCGGCAGCAGGTCACGGCCGTGGCCGGGTTCGAGGCGAAGATCGCCCGGTACGAACGGCTGGCCGAGGTCGTGTACGAGCAGTACCCGCTCGCGGCCGAGGTGATCACGACCCTCGCGGCCGCGGCCGAGACGCGGTCGTGGCAGGAGATCGCGCGCGTGCTCAAAGGGGCCGACAACCCGGTCGCGAAGAGAATTCGTACGGGTCGACCCGGCGACGGCCTCGGTCGACGTCGATCTCGGCGGCGAGCGGGTCACGCTCTACGTCCACGAGACGGTCGAGCAGAACGTCGACCGGCTGTACAGCCAGGCCCGGAAGTTCAAGAAGAAGCGGATCGGCGCGCTCGCCGCGATGGCCGCGCCGCCCCCGAAGGCCGCGCCGAAGGCCGCGGTCTCCGCGAAGCGCGTGAAGCCGCGCTGGTACCACCGGTTCCGCTGGTTCGAGACCTCGGACGGCGCCCTCGTCCTCGGCGGCCGGGACGCGAGCCAGAACGAGGAGCTGGTCAAGCGGTACATGGAGGGGAACGACACCTTCGTCCACGCGGACGTCCACGGCGCCTCGGTCGTGATCGTCAAGGGCCCGACCGAGCGCATGGACGAGGTCGCGCAGTTCGCGGCCTCGTTCTCGGGGGCCTGGCGCGCCGGCCACTTCGAGGCCGACGTGTACGCGGCCCGGCCGGACCAGGTCTCGAAGACCCCCGAGGCCGGCGAGTACGTCGGGCGCGGCTCGTTCATCGTCCGCGGCGAGCGGACCTGGTTCCGCTCGGTGCCGCTCGCGGCCGCGATCGGGTTCGGCCCGACCGGCGTGGTCGGCGGCCCGCCGTCGGCCGTGGCACCCCGGGCCGAGGTCCGCGTCCTGCTCCGGCCCGGCCCGTTCGAGCCGAACGACACGGCGCGGCAGGTGCTCCGGACGCTCCGCGAGCACCTCGGCGGCGACGGAGGGCGCTCGGCAAAGGCCGTGCTGAACACCGAGGCCGTGGCCCGGTTCGTGCCGCCCGGCGGCTCCGAGGTCGCCGAGGTCCATGCGGGCTGAGTGCGGCGAGCTCCGCCGCGGTTTCGGCGAGTGCCGCTTCACGCCCGAGACCCTCGACGACCTCTGGCATCTCTCCCACCTGGTCGTGCCGGGCGCGCTGGTCTACGCGACCACGTTCCGCGCGGTCGAGACGCCGACGGACAAGCTCCGGCCCGAGAAGCCCGAGAAGCGGCCGGTCCGGCTCGGGCTCCGGGCCGAGCGGATCGAGTTCCACACGACCACGACCCGCCTCCGGGTCGCCGGGCCGATCGTGTACGGCCCCGAGCCCGGGGCCTACCACACCTTCAACCTCGAGCCCGACACCGAGGTCTCGGTGCTCCGCACCTGGCGCCCCTCCGACTTCGAGCGGATCGAGCGGGCCGTGCGCGCCTCGACCGCGTCCCTGGTCCATGTCCTGGCCCTCGAGGAGGGCGAGGCCGAGCTGTACCGGATCCGGCAGTACGGCCCCGAGTTCGTGACCGGCGTCACGGCCGGGAGCGGCAAGGGCGACGAGGGCGGCGGCCGGCAGGGGTTCTACGACCGGCTGATCGAGCTCCTGGCCCAGGTCGAGGGGCCGCTCGTCGTGGCCGGGCCGGGCTTCGTCAAGGAGGAGTTCGCGGCCCGGCTCCGGTCCGCCGCGCCCCGCCATCGGCGCCCGCACGACCCTCGCCGAGACCCGGCGGATCGGGAAGGGCGCTGTGCAGGAGGCGATCGGCCAGGGCGTGCTCGAACGGCTCGCCGGCGACGCCGAGCTCGCGCGCGAGGTGACCCTGATGGAGGAGGTGATTCGCCGGATCGCGACCGAGGGCCCGGTCGCGTACGGCATGGCCGAGACCCGGCGCGCCGTCGAGTACGGCGCGGCCGAGCAGGTGCTGGTCGTGGACCGGCTCCTGCGGGACCACGCGGCCCAGGCGCTCATGGAGGCGGCCGAGCAGCTCGGCGCGACCGTCGCGGTCCTCTCGTCCGAGTTCGAGCCGGGCGAGCGGCTCGACGGCCTCGGCGGCGTGGCCGCGCTGCTCCGGTACCGCCTCGGATGACGGCCGCGGTCCCACCCGCAGGGCAGGGCGGCCGAACCGGGACCGCGCTCACCGCATGCTCTGCGCGGGGCGGCGGAGCCGCTTGTAGAGCTCCATCACGACCAGGATCGAGGACGCGATCGCGATCAGCACGCCCCAGGCCGTCAGGCTGATCGGGCCCGTACGGAGGACGTCCGCGAGGAAGGGCACGTACATCGCCGCGGCATTGACCAGCGCGGCCCCGATCACCGAGAGGACGAGGAAGCGGTTGCGGGAGAGCGGGATCCGGAGCGTGGACGTCGTCTCGGACCGGGTGTTGAAGACGTGGAAGTTCATGAAGAGGACGAAGAGGGCGAGGAGCAGAGCCCGCGCCTGCTCCTCGGCCAATCCCGTGCCGATCAGCCAGGCCCACATGGCGAACCCGACCAGGCTCATCGCCGCCGCCGAGAGGAGGGTCTCCTCGAGCATGAGCCGGTCGAAGAGTCCTTCATCGGGCGGCCGGGGCCGCCGCCGCATCGCGCCCGGCTCGCCAGGCTCGAAGGCGAGGCCGACGTGCTGGATCCCGTTCGTGACCAGGTTGAGCCAGAGGAGCTGGATCGCCGCGAGCGGGAGCGGGAGCCCGGCGATGGTGGAGAAGAAGAAGAGGAGCACCTCGGCCGCCCCGGTCGAGACGAGCAGGTAGGTGACCTTCCGGACGTTGTCGTAGGCGTACCGCCCCTCCTCGACCCCGGCCACGATCGAGCTGAACCGGTCGTCGGTCACGATCATCGAGGCCGTGTCCTTGGCGACGTCGGTCCCCGAGCCCATCGCGACCCCGATGTTCGCCCGGCGGAGGGCCGGGGCGTCGTTGACCCCGTCCCCGGTCACCGCCACGAAGTGCCCGAGCCGGAGCAGGGCCTCGACGATCGAGAGCTTCTGGAGCGGGGCCACCCGGGCGAAGACCGTCGCGGAGCCGACCCGGTCGAGGTAGGCCGGCACCTCGATCGAGCCGAGCTCGTCGAGGTCGGCGCCGGTCGCCACGTCCTCGGCCCGGGAGGCGATACCGAGGGTATGGGCGATCGCGAGGGCCGTGCCGGGGTGGTCGCCGGTCACCATCACCACGCGGATCCCGGCCGCCCGGCACTCCGCGACCGCGTCGGCCGCGTCCGGCCGGACGGGGTCGATGAACCCGGCAAGGCCGAGCAGGACGAGTGGAGGCAGCTCCTCCCACCATCCCCCCGGGTCCGCCCCCTCGGCGACCGCGATGACCCGGAACCCCCCCTCCGAGAGCGACGCGAAAGCCTGCTCCACCTGGCGACGGTCGAGCGGGACCGTGCCGCCGGGCGCCGCCATCTCGGTGCAGTAGGGAAGGAGCCGCTCGACTGCGCCCTTGATCGCGATCCGCCGTCCGCTCTCCGCCTCGACCACGGTAGCGGCGTACCCCCGTTCGGACTCGTACGGGATCTGGTGGGCCTGGTGCACCCCCGCCCGGACCGCCGCGGGGTCGAGCCCGAGCTTGTACCCGAAGGCGAGGAACCCGATGTCGACCGAGTCGCCGTGGTACCGCCACCGGCCCTCGACCCGCTCGAGGCCGGCCTCGTTCGCGAGGATCCCTGCGGTCCCGAACCGGACAAGGAGGGCGCGCTCCTCGTCGGGGAGCGGGAGGTCCGGGGCCCCCTCGACCGTCCCCTCGCCCGCGTACCCCGTGCCGGTCACGGGGTGGAGCGAGCCCGTAGGGAGCCAGACCATCGCGAGCGTCTGTTCGTTGACGGTGAGCGTGCCGGTCTTGTCGCTCGCGATGCAGGTGCAGCTCCCGAGGCTCTCGACGGCGGTGATCCGCCGGACGATCACCTGCCGCTTTGCCATGCGCGAGGCCGCAACCGACAGCACGACACTCAGCGCGACGGGAAGGCCTTCGGGGATGGCCGCGACCACAAGCGCCACAACGAAGAAGAAGACCTCGACGAGCGGCATCCCCCGGGCGTACGCGATCGCGCCGAGAAGGGCGCCTGCGCCGACGACAACGAACGAGATCTTCCGGGCGAACTCCTCCATCCGGAGGACGAGCGGAGGCTTCGCGCTCTCGACCGAGGCGATAGAGGTCGCGATACTCCCTACCTGCGTCCGGCCGGCCGTGGCCACGACCACCCCCCTGGCCCGGCCGAACGCGGTCGTGCTGCCGGCATACGCCATGGTCCACCGGTCGGCGACGGGGGCCTCGGGCGGCATGGCCCCGCCGACACCCTTCTCGACCGCGACCGACTCGCCGGTCAGCAGGGACTCGTCGATCCGGAGGTCCCGCGCCTCCAGCAGCCGGAGGTCCGCGGGGACGCGCCTTCCCGACTCGAGCAGGACCACGTCGCCCGGCACCAGCTCCTCAGCCGGGACCTCTGCGGTCCTTCCCGAGCGGAGGACCGTCGCGGTGGTCGTCAGCAGAGTCCGGAGGGCCTGGGCGCTCCGTTCGGCCTTCCACTCCTGGACGGTTCCGACGGCCGCGTTGACCAGGACCACGAGCAGGATGAAGGCCGCGTCCGTGGCGTCCCCGACCGCGAGCGAGATGCCGGCCGCGATCAGGAGGATGTAGATCAGGGGGCTGCGGAACTGGCTGAGGAGGAGGACGAGGACCGACGGCGGATGCCGCTCCGGGAGACGGTTCGGCCCGAACTCCCCGAGCCGGCGGGCCGCCTCGGCGTCGTCCAGGCCGTCGATGCCCGACTCGAGCCGCGCGAGGAGGTCCTCGCGGTCGAACGCATGCCATGCGATCGCCTCCGCCTCCGCCTCCGCCGGGCCCCTCCGCATAGGACGAAGTGAAGGCATGGAGGCTATTAGAAGGTATCCCGGAGGCCGACGACGTCGATCCGATCGGCCCCGGCCGGGGCGGGGTCGGACGAGGGGAGGGAGCGGCTCGACGGCCTCGGCGGCGTGGCCGCGCTGCTCCGGTACCGCCTCGGATGACCGCTGGCGCTGGGGAGTGCCTCGCAATGGGTATCCTGCAATGTCTTTTCAGGACCCCAGTCACCACGCGGCCGGACCCGGATCCCGCGCGGGAAGAACCCGTGCTCTTTGCCGGGGGAACGGCGGACTCTCTTCAGGCCGCTCTGTTGTATGTCCCGAGGGACGTGAGGTACTGCCCGAACAGAACCGCCGGCCACGGGAGCCCCTCATCCAGTCCCCGCGGCTCCGGGATGAGAGCAAACCGCTGTGCGCTTCGATTCCCCATGGGTACGGGAGGAGCAGCGGGTTAATTGCAGGGCACGGAGAATGGTACTGCCATGGCCGCGGGGGAGGCGACGGGTCCTCACGACGGACCCCCCGGCTCATCCCCGCTCAGGGACTACGCCGTCGGCACCGCAGCGGTACTGCTCTTCGGAGCCTCCCTCGCCCTCGACGCGCTCGGGCCGGTCGGGATCGGGGCCGGTTTCATCTACGTCGTGCCGTTCCTGGTCGTGGTCCTCGGCCTCCCGCGCGTCCCTGCTCTCGCCTCCGCCGCCATCGCCATCCTCCTCTCGGCTGCCGGCTTCCTGCTCACCCCAGCCGGCGTCACCGCCGTCGGCGCGATCGCCGGTGGGGGCCCACCCTGGGTCATCGCCGCGGGCATCCCCGCCGCCCTCGCGTTTGTCGGCCGGACCGGGTCGTGGCTCCTCATCGCGGGAACTGCCATCGTCGTCGACCGGTACCGGCGCGAGAGCGGTGAACCGGTGCCCCTCAACGACCGGTACCGCATCCTCTTCAGGGAGCACGACGCGGCCGTCCTCGTGATCGACCCGGCAGGCGGCCTGATCGTCGACGCGAACCCGGCGGCTGCACGCTTCTTCTGGTCTTCGCCGGACACCCTCCGCGCCATGCGGGTCTCCGACCCGGATGGCGCGCTCGGTGAGGCGGTCCCACCCCGGTTGCTGGACGGGATGGAGGGGCAGCGGGCCCGTTGCGATTCGTCTACCACCACGCCTCGGGCGAGGAACGCTACGTCGAGGTCTTCTCCGTCCCCGTCGTCAGGGAGGGGAGAACCCTGCTGTACTCGACCGTCTTCGACGTGACGGAGGAGCACCGGGCCGGGGAGGCGGTCCGCGAGAGCGAGACGCGGCACCGCTCGCTCGTGGACGAGCTGCCCGAGGGGATCGTGCTCTATGGAGTGATCGCCGGCATCGACGGACAGGCGGAGGATTTCCGGATCCTCGACCTGAACGTTGCCGGTGAGCGGATCTTCGGGCGGGCACGGAACGGGGTGATCGGGAAGACCCTGCGGGAACTCTTCGGGGAGCCCATGCCGTCCTGGTTCGAAGCCTTCATCCGGGTCGTCGAGACCGGCCGGTCCGAGACGATGCCGTTCGACGGTCCGGCCGACGGCCAGCGGTTCGAGGTCCTGCTCTACCGGCCCGCCCCGGGCCAGGTGGCCGGCCTCTCCATCGACCTGACCGGACGGTTCGACGCGGAAGATGCCCACCGGACATCCAACGCCTACCTTGAACGGTCCGCCCAGCTCGTGGGCCACGACCTTCTCGAGCCGCTCTGGATGATCGTCTCATTCACCGAGCTCCTGAAGCGCCGCTCCGGCAACCGGCTCGACCTGGAGGACCGGGAGGTGCTCGACTACATCCTTGCAGGCGGTCGGCGCATGGAGCGCCAGATCGACGCCCTGCTCCGCGACGCCCGTGTCGAGATGCAACCGCTCGCGCTCGAGCCGGTCGATGTCGGAACGGCGCTTGCCGCCGCGCAGGCCTCACTCGCCGTTCCGATCCGCGAGTCGGGCACGATGGTGACGCACGGCCCGCTCCCGGTCGTGCTGGCAGATCGGTCCATGCTCGAGCAGGTGCTCGCGAGCCTGATCGCATGGGCTATCAGGGTCGGCGACGCGGGGCCGCCGGGGGTTCACGTCTCGGCCGTCCGCGAGGCGAACTGGTGGCGTATCCTCGTCGCCGACAGCAGGACAGGAGTTCCCCCCGAGGTCAGTGACGAAATCTTCGAGCCGTTCCGACGGGGCCACAGCCGGGCGGGCGACGAGGGCCACGGGATCGACCTCGCGACCGTGAAACGGATCGTGGAGCGCCAGGGGGGAACGATCCGGGTCGAGACCGGTCCAGGAGGGGGTTCGGTCTTCTCGTTCACGCTCCCCGCCGCGGACGGCCCGAACGTCCCTTCAGGCCAGACTTCGGGCGACCTGCGACGGACCAGTCGTTGAATCAGGCCGGAGGATCGGCGGTCTCCGCCGGCCGCCACGCAGCCGACCACCCTTTCACTATCACACCGCGAAATAGCGTTGGAAATGCTTCAGTTCCTCACCCTCTCATCGGCTTCGTCATCCTCACCGATGCAGGGCTGACTGCCAAACGGGTTTGGATGGGTCTCTGCCCGCGATCGTCGACGTCAGGTTCTCCCTGCAGGCGAAGAGTCCGGGCATGGCACGGAGGTTTCTGTCCGAGCCGCTCCGTAACCGGCTCAGGGCCCGCTCCGGACAGTCTGCGAACCCGCTTTCATCAAGACCTCGCGGAGGCGACGACCTTCAGGGGCTTCGGCTTCATTGCCGGCCGTCTCGGGTACGGGATCGGACGGAGGGTCGATCCCCTGCAGAGGGAGTCCGACCCTCCGTCCCTCCCCGTACCCGCCTTACCGGGGCGCGGCCACGGGCACGTTCACCGGGGGGCACTCGCCGAGGAAATCGAGCAGCGCACGGTTGACCTCGTCCGCGTGGGTCCAGCACAGGCCGTGCGGCGCATCCTTGATGACGACGTACCGACTGTCGTCGAGGGCCTTGTGGAGACGGTCGCCGGTCGCCTCGATCGGCATCACCCGGTCCTCTCCTCCGTGGATGACCAGGACGGGCACGTCGATCCGTGCGAGGTCGTCCCGGAAGTCGGTCAGCCACGTCCCCACGCACGCCAGCGTCCCGATCGGCGACGCGCCGGCCGCGACGTCCCAGCTGAGCCGGACGACCTCCTCGCTGACCCGGCTGCCCCCCCAGACGTCGAGGTTGTAGAAGTTCTCGAAGAAGCGCGTCAGGTACGCCGGGCCGGTCGTTGACGATCGCCCGCCGCATGTCGTCGAAGACCGCGCCGTCGACGCCCTCGGGGTTGTCGCGGGTCTTGAGCAGGAACGGCGGGATGGTGGGCGATGAAGACGGCCCGGTCGACGCGTCAGGAGCCGTGGGCCCAGGTACCGCACCACCTCGCCCGCGCCCATCGAGAACCCGACGAGGACGACGTTGCAGAAGATCGAGGTCGTCCAGGAGGCAGTGTTCAGGTCGTCGGCGAGGGTGTCGTAGTCGTAGCCGATGGCCGGCCTGTCCGAGTCGCCGAACCCCCGGCGGTCGTACGTGATCACGCGGTACCCGGCCTCGAGCAGGGCCGTGACCTGCCGCTCCCACGAGGCGCCCGAGAGCGGCCACCCGTGGATCAGCACCACCGGCCGGCCCGTCGCCGTGGTCCTCGTAGTAGAGGCCGATGCCGCCCGAGTTCTCGACCCCGACGTCAAGGAACGGCATGGGTCGCCTCCCGCGTCTGCGAACTCTTCGGCCCCCCGGTGCGGGCGCCCGTCACCGATGCCGAAATGGCGATTGCACCGCTCTCCGTGCGGGAT
This sequence comes from uncultured Methanoregulaceae archaeon, assembly GCA_963730355.1. Classification (GTDB taxonomy): domain Archaea; phylum Halobacteriota; class Methanomicrobia; order Methanomicrobiales; family Methanospirillaceae; genus UBA288. The sequence goes on from CAVSRL010000004.1 coordinate 72,819, forward strand.
GTCGTGGTCATACGGCCGGGGAGATGCGGGTGAACAGGGATAACTCTTGCGGACCCGGGTCCCGCCGGAAGCCCGAAACGTGCCCGAGGTGATACATGGCAGGCCCGCCGGCCGGTACGGACGCCGTGGGCTGGGGATGTGCAGAACGAGGGCTTCGGAGACCCCCTGCTGCATCGGCATCGGCTGCAGGAAATTCGGTGGGCCGGGGAGCAGTCCCTGATGAAAAAGCGGAAATAGCTCTCCCCCCATTCTCAATCCAGGTGGATCCGGATGGAAACCGGCGGCAGTCCTGCGGAGAGGATGCCCGTGCTCTTCATCGGGCACGGGTCGCCCATGAACATGGTGCTCGCGAACGGGTTCACGAGAGGCCTCGCCGACTCTGGGCGCCGTCCCTGCCCCGGCCGGAGGCCATCATGGTCGTCTCGGCGCACTGGCTGACCCGGGGGAGTTACGTCGCCTGCGTCGACCGGCCCGGGATGATCTACGACTTCTTCGGGTTCCCGGAGGAGCTCTACCGGGTGAGGTACGAGTGCAGCGGGGCGCCCGAAGTTGCACGGCGTGTCACCGAGCTGGGTGGACGGCGCCATCCGGTGCGACCCTGCACGGGGGCTCGACCATGCGGCATACTCGGTCCTCAGGCACATGTTCCCGTCGGCCGATATCCCGGTCTTCGAGATGAGCCTGGACTACTCCTTCACCGACTGGCACCCGAAACCGGTCCGGTACCATTACGAGCTCGCGAAGAGGCTCGCCCCCCTCCGGGACGATGGGCGTCCTCGTCATCGGCAGCGGGAACATGGTGCACAACCTCGGCCTCGCCGATCCCGACATGGACGCCCCGCCGGTCGAATGGGCCGTGGAGGCGGACGAGCAGATGCGTACCCACCTCGTCGCAGGAGAGCACCGGGATCTGATCGAGTACCCGTCGACGGGCGAATGGGGCTCCCTCGCGGCACCGACCCTCGACCACTACCTCCCGATGATCTATGCCATCGCGCTGCAGGAGGAGGGGGAGGGCCTCCGGTTCACCCACGAGGGGTTTCAGAACGGCTCCGTCTCGATGAGAGGTTTCAGGATCGGGTGACGGGCCCCGCTGCCCGGCCCGGCATCGTCCGTCGCCGTACAGGGAGTGCGGAAAAGGATGCGGCCCGACCCGCGGGAGAGGTCAGGCCGGACCCGGTCTCCGATAGTGTTCTGCCAGGACGAGAACTCCGCCGGCAATCGCGAGCACGGGCCCGACCAGGAGGCCCGCCCAGAGCAGCAGCCCGAGGAGGCCGACGAGGATCATCGCGACCCCCCGCCGCAGGGACGGGGCCGGCGCCGGGCGACCGGACCCCGAGGAGGACCGCGTAGACGCCGAGGAGGAGCGGCCCGGCGATGAACGCGAGCGTGAGGAGGACCTCGGATGTATACCCCGTGAGCAGGACCGCGTGGACGTCTGCAGGGCGGTCATGGCCGCGCCGCCCAGGTACAGGAGGCCCGCGACCAGGATCAGCCAGCCGGGGAGGTCGGGCATCGGCCCCCGCTTCCGCCGGTACCACAGGAACAGGGCGAGCCCGCCGATCACCACGACGACCAGCGGTGCGAAGATGTACGCCGGCGACTGGCCCTCCCAGAGGTGGATCGAGATCACCGACCAGGGGATCAGCAGCCATTCGTCGACCGTGAACTCCTCGACGTACCCGGGCGCGAGGCTGTACTTCCCTCCCTCGGGGCCGTAGACCGCGAGGTAGTAGTCGCCGTCCTGCGGAACGGTGACGTTGAAGCGCGCCACCTCGTAGATCGGCTGGGGCGTGAACGGCTCGTACGAGGGCGTCCCCGGGGTCTCTCCCGGGATGACCATCGCGCCCGACCCGGCCGGTACCTCGACAAAGGAGGGGACGTCGCCGGACGGAGCGATCCCGGGCCCGATGATCACGAGGTCCGGGACCATCGAGTCCGGGCCGGGGACCTGGAGGGACCCGTACAGGCGCTGCCCGCTCTTCAGGGGGAACCGGTAGTACTGGGCCTCCCCGCCCTCGTGGAGCTCGGTGTAGAGGACGTAGGACTTCTCGGGGTCGAGGAAGACGGTCGCGTTGGCGAGGTCCTCGTTCGACCCGACGCTGATCGGCGCGTGCGCCGAGACGACTCCGGCCACGGCTCGCGAGCAGCACGGCACAGAGAAGGTAGCAGGAGGACCGACCTGCAGGAGGACCCGTGGCCGGGATGGCATGTGCAGCGCTTGATCGCGGACTATTTGGTTCTTTCGAACTTGAGGAACGGGAAGAGGGAGACCCCGGGAAAGGTCGGAGGATGCCCCGTCACTCGCGGCGCCGCGGAGAGCCGCTCGGCCAGGAACGGGAAGAGGAGGACGACCGCGACCACGGCCCAGGTCGTGGCGAAGAACCAGAGCAGGGACTCGCGCGCCGGGTCGTAGAACCGGACGCGGACCTCGCGGGTCGACTGCCAGGAGAGCCGGGTCCCTCCGTCGGGCAGGGCCGTGACGTTCGCGCCGGGCGAGTACCCGCCGAGGACCGGGTTCGTGACGCCGTACCCGGCCGGCACGGTCGCGTTCGCGCGGTACGCCCGGTCGTAGACCTGCTGGAGCTGCGAGTCCTTGATATCGCCGGCGTAAGAGAGGGTGTAGTTCCCCTTGGGGAACGAGATCACCCGCCCTGCCGTAGGTCCTCGTACGCCACCTCGGTCCCGTTCGGGGCGACGAGCCGGATGCCGGAGACCTCGACCGGGACCTGCTCGCCGAGCACCCCGGGCTCGGCAAAGACATACATCTCGGCCTGCTCGAGCTCGACCGTGCCGTTGTACGCCGTCCCGTTCTCCGCGATCCGGTAGTCCGCGGCCGGCAGGGCGCCGGCCAGGACCGGGATCAGAAGGAGAGCGCAGAGAGCAGCGAGGAGAGGTCCGCGTCGATCTCGATCGGAGGCTCGCACTGGGCAATCACCGTCTCGGGGTCTTTCAGCAGGTGTCCGGTCACGACGCAGACGATCCGCTCGTCCCGGTCGATCGCGCCCTCCTCGGCCAGGCGCCTGATCCCGGCCACCGAGGCGGCCGAGGCCGGCTCGACCCCGATCCCCTCCTTCCGCGCCAGGTCGCGCTGCATGGCCAGGATCTCGGCGTCGGTCACGGTCGTCGCGGTCCCGCCGGTCTGCGCGGATCGCGGTCAGGGCCTTCTCGGCGTTGACCGGCGCGCCGATCCGGATCGCGGTCGCGACCGTCTCGGGGCAGGGCTCGGGCAGGACCACGGGGAGGTTCTCCCGGACGGCCCGGGCGATCGGGGCCGACCCTTCGGCCTGGACCCCGGTCATCATGGGCAGGCGGTCGATGAAGCCGAGCGCGAGGAGCTCGTTGAGCCCCTTGTGCACGGCCGAGATGTTGCCCGCGTTCCCGACGGGGAGCACGATCCTGTCGGGCACGGCGCCGAGCTGGTCGATCGCCTCGAACCCGATCGTCTTCTGCCCCTCGAGCCGGAACGGGTTGACCGAGTTGAGGAGGTAGAGCCCGTGCGAGAGGCAGAGCTCGTGGACCATCTCGAGGGCGCGGTCGAAGTTGCCGCGGACCGAGATGACGCGCGCGCCGTGCATCAGGGCCTGCGCGATCTTGCCGAGCGCGACCTTGCCCGCGGGCAGGAGCACGACGGCCGGGATCCCGGCCTTGGCCGCGTACTGCGCGAGGCTCGCGGAGGTGTTCCCGGTCGAGGCGCAGGCGACCGAGGTCATGCCGAGCTCGAGGGCCATCGAGACCCCCACGGTCATGCCGCGGTCCTTGAACGAGCCCGACGGGTTCATCCCCTCGTGCTTGGCGTAGAGGTGGGGCAGACCGAGCTCGGCCCCGATCCGGTCGAGGCGGTAGAGCGGGGTCCCGCCCTCCTGGAGCGTGACCGGCTCGCCGGCCACGGGGAGGAGCTCGCGGTAGCGCCAGACCGAGAGGGGCCGGCGGTCCCAGCGCGACCGGTCGATGGCGAGGCTCGTCGAGGTCGTACTCGACCGCGAGCAGGTGCCCGCACCGGCTGCAATTATAGAGGATGGCATCGTGAGGATAGGCCGCGCCGCAGTGGACGCAGACGAGGCGGTACATGCAGGTGATCGTGTGCGCCCAACAGGCATGAGTCCATCGTTCGCCCGGGAACAGGCCGCGAGGCGGCACGGGCTGTTGTGCGGCCGCGGGACCGACCGACCGCCGGGGGCCCGGTCCACGGCCCTGACCGACGAGCAATACGGCGGACAGGGCTGCCTCCCGCGGAAGGTTGAGGGGGAGCCCGGGGCGGAACCCTCCGAGACCGATCGGGCCGATCCCGAGCCTCTCTTCCGGCCGGTGCCACGAATCCAACATCAACCCGAGCGCTTCTCGTTGGATCTACAGGTTAATCGGGGATTCCGTGCGGTCTTCTCGTTGCTCTTCAGGAATAGCGTCATGAAGATCTGTGCCGGCTGGCTCACGCGGCCGGCAGGGTGAAGAAGAAGGTCGAGCCCTCGCCCGGCATCGACATTTTCGGACCGGAGCTGGAACGATCGCGACGGTGCCGCGGACGTGGGACGCGATCCCCGGAGGCGCTTCAGCCGGGAGGGCGGCACGCGCCAGTCGTCGGGCGCGTCACCCCCCCCCCCTAAGACTTTCGTCGGGGAGCGTGAAGAAGAAGGTCGACCCCTCGCCGGGCGTCGACTCGACCCGGATCGTACCGCCGTGCCGGTCGATGATCCGCTTGACGATCGCGAGGCCGATCCCCGTGCCCGGATAGGCGTCTTTCGTGTGAAGGCGCTGGAAGATGACGAAGATCTTCTCGAAGTACTCGGGCTCGATCCCGATCCCGTTGTCGGCGACCGAGAACTCCCAGAAGTCGTTCATCCGCCGGGCGCCGACATGGATCCGGAGCGGCTCGTCCGGCCGGCGGAACTTGATCGCGTTCGAGACCAGGTTCGCGAAGACCTGCTCGAGCTGGAGCGGGTCGGCCAGTGACCACCGGCAGCGGGTCGTGCGTGATCACCGCGCCGGCCTCGCGGAGCTGGAGGTCGAGGCTCCGCTCCACCGCGGCCATCACGTCCTCCGTCTCGGTCGGGCGGAGCTCCTGCTTCGTCGTGTTCACGCGCGAGTAGGCGAGGAGGTCCTGGATCAGGGTCTGCATCCGGTTGCCGCCCTCGACGATGAAGTCGATGTACTCGTCCGCGTCCTCGCCGAGCCTGCCCCGTGTACCGCCGCTCGAGGAGCTGGGAGAACGAGACGATGATCGGAGCGGCTCCTGCAGGTCGTGGCTCGAGACGTACGGCGAACCGCTCCAGGTCCTCGTTCGAACGCTGCAGGTTCTCGGCGTACTCGCGCAGGGCCGCCTCCTTCTCGTGAAGGTCCGTGATCTCGAGCGCGACGAAGACGACGTTCTCGAACGGCCTGGACGGGTCTATCGGCGACGAGCTGAGCAGGATATCGAGGACCGTCCCGTCCTTCCGCCGCCACTGCGTCTCGACGGCGCCGACACCGCTCTCGAGGATCCGGGCGTACTTCTCCTGCCCGACGGCGGCATACGCCTCGTCGGTGGGGTAGAGCATCCGCGAGTCCCGGCCGATCAGCTCGTCCGGGTGTACCCGGTCATCCGGCAGACGTGCTCGTTGACCAGACCCGATCACCCGGTGCGAGGCGATCCCGATCCCGACGGGGGCGGCCCGGACGATCCCCTGCAGGGTCTGCTCCCGCTCCCGCACGGCCTCCTCGGCCCGCCGACGGTCCGTGATGTCCGTGACCACGAGCCGGACGGACCCCGCCGCTCCCGCTCCGTCGGCCCGGCCCCGGAGCTGCGCGTGCCACGCCCCACGCCCGGCCCGCGCCGCGAACGAGACGTCGCACGCCTCCGTCGTCCCGCCGGCGAGGACCCGGTCACAGTACGCGGCAAAGCCGGGAAGGCTGTCCGGGTGCAGGAAGATCGCGAACCGCGCGCCGACGAGGCTCCCCCGGTCGACGCCGAGCTGCACGGCGCCGGCGAGGTTCGCCTCCCGGATCGCTCCCGCCTCGTCGAGCGTGAAGTAGCCGACCGGGGCGAAGTCGTAGAGGTCGGCGTACCGGTCCCGCAGGGCCTCGGCCTCGAGCCGCGTCTGCGTCAGCTCCTCGTTCTGCAGCTCCAGTTCGATCTGGTGCACCTGCAGCTCGTGGACCAGGGCGAGCGCCTCGTCGTGCGAGAGCGAGCCATGCTGTCGGGCCGGCTGCGCTGCGACGGCTTCCTCGGCCTGCCGGCGGAGGTTCGTCGCGCCGGAGGGCGCTGTGTCCTCTGGCTCCGTCCTGCACGGTCTCATGGTGTGTTCTCTCGCGCCGTGCCGGTCACGTCCTCGAAGGCGAGGAGGATGAGCTCACGCTTCCCCCCGGAGATCCGGCGGGCGTTGAGCAGCAGCACCCGCCGGCCGACCCGGGGGAAGTCGTGCTCGACCCTGAAGTCGTCGAAACTCGCGTTCTCGGGGAGGACGGTCTCCAGCAGCCGCCGGAGTTCGGGGATCTCCCACTGCCCGTTCCCGAGGGAGGAGAGCTCGCGCTCCTCGACCTCCCCGGGCCCGACCCCGAACGCCCGGTAGAACGAGCGGTTCGCCGAGACGACGCGCATCGCGCCGTCGAGGACGAGCAGGGGCTCGCGGACCGTCTCGACGATCGCCTCGGCATAGGCGCGGGCGTCCTCCAGGTCCTGCTCCAGGGCGCGGAAGGCCGTGACCTCCGTGAAGACGATCACGACGCCGTCGATCCGGTTCTCGACCGTCCGGTAGGGGGTCACCCGGGCCTGGAACCGGCGACGGTCGCGGGTCGCCACCTCCCGCTCGAACGGGATCAGGGTGCGCAGCACCTCCCGGGCGTCCGCGGACAGCTCGGGGTAGAGGAGGTCGGACGCGATGTCCGTGACGGGCCGGCCGACATCGCCGGGGAGCAGGTTGATCAGCGGCACCATGGCCGCCGTATACCACCGCAGGTTCAGGCGGCCGTCGAGGAAGACGGTGGCCACGCTGGAGCTGTTCAGCAGGTTCCGCATGTCGTCGTTGACGCGCGAGAGGTCGGCGACCCGGCTCTCGAGCTCGGTGTTGACGGTCTGGAGCTCCTCGTTGAGGGACTGCATCTCCTCCCGGGACGTGGTCAGCTCCTCGTTCGTCGACTGGATCTCCTCGTTGCTCGACTGGAGCTCCTCGTTCGCCGACTTCAGCTCCTCCTGCGAGGACTGCATCTCCTCGCGGGTGGACTGCAGCGTCTCTTCGGCCTGACGGAGCTGCTCCTCCAGCTCCCTCTCCGCCGTGTGCTTGCCCTTGCGGCGGGGCGGGGGGCCGGGCGGGGCCGGCACCTCGTCGATGACGATCAGCACGAGCCCCTTCAGGGGCGCGGGCTCGGCGAGCCGGCGGACCGTGACGTCCACGTGCACGGTCCCGCCGTTGACCCCGATCCGGACCCCGCGGACGGCGACCGGCTCCTCCTGGCCCACCGCCCGCCGGAACGCGCCGTTCAGCTCGGCCCGGAGCCCGTCGCGGGCCATGGCGAAGATGTTCCAGTTGGCCTTCCCCGACGCCGGTTCGAGGAACCGGCCCGTCTTGCCGTTGATGTAGAGGATGTCCCCGTCCGCCGTGGTCAGCACGGCCGCGGGCGCGTACTCCCGCAGGACGACCATGTCGGCCAGCGTCTGCAGATTGGCGGCGGCCTGCTTCGGCGCGGGGGGCAGGTAGCCCTTGCCCTCGCCGCCGGCGGCGAACGCCGTGGGGAGGGCGAGCGGGGCCGTTGCGGGGGCCCCGGTCCGCCGGTAGATCCGGAGCTGGGCGTCGACCGGGTTGAAGAGGGCGCCGAAGGACCCGATCGACTCGGCCGTGCCGAGCACGAGCACCCCCCCCGGGTTCAGGGCGTAGTGGAAGAGGGGGATGAGCCGCCGCTGCACCTCCGGCTCCAGGTAGATCAGCAGGTTGCGGCAGCTGAGGAGGTCGAGCTTCGTAAAGGGAGGGTCCGCCAGGAGGTTCTGCGGGGCGAAGACCACCATCTCCCTGACCTCCTTGCTGACGACGTACTCCTTCTCCTCCCGGACGAAGAACCGGCTCAGGCGCTCTTCGGAGACGTCGGCCGCGATCGTCTCGGGGTACCGGCCCGTCCGCGCCCGGTCGACGGCGTCCCCGTCCAGGTCCGTGGCGTAGCACTGCAGCGTGCACCGCTTCGGCGGCGACGCCGTCGCGAGGGCTTCCCGGAAGACGATCGCGAGGGAGAAGGCCTCCTCGCCGGTCGAGCAGCCGGCCACCCAGGCCCGGAGCGTCGCGCCGTCCGGCGCGGCCGCGATCAGGTCGGGGATCACCCGCTCTGCGAGCTCGTCCCAGACGGCCGGGTCGCGGAAGAAGCTGGTGACGCCGATCAGGAACTCCTTGAAGAGCAGGTCCTGTTCGGCGGGGTTCTCCTGCAGGAGCCGGACGTAGTCGGCGGTCCGGTCGATCTGGTGGATCGCCATGCGCCGTTCAATGCGCCGGTTGATGGTGGACTTCTTGTACAGGGAGAAGTCGTGGCCCGTGCGGGACCGGAGGAGGATCACGACCTGGTCGTACTCGCTCGCCGCCCCGGGCACGACGGCCGGCTCCGGCGCCGTGACGATGGGCAGGTGCCGGACGAAGGCGAGGATCCGGCCGGCCAGCTCTCCGGCCGGGGCGACGATGTCGGCCAGGCCGGTGGCGATGGCGCTCCGGGGCATGCCGTCGAACCGGACCGAGGCCGGGTCCTGCACGAGCGCGAGCCCGCCCTTCCCCTTGATCGCGCGGAGGCCCAGGGTGCCGTCCGAGCCCATGCCCGAGAGGACGACCCCGATGGCCTGCTCCCCCAGGTCGTCGGCAAGGGAGCGGAAGAGGAAGTCGATGGGGAGGCGCAGGCCCCGGGGCGCGTGCGGCTCGAGCAGGTGCAGGGTCCGGCGGAGCAGGGCGAGGTCGCGGCCGGGCGGGATGACGTAGACGGTGTCGGGCCGGACGGCCACGGTCTCCGTGACCCGGATGACCGGCATCGGGGTGGCGCGCTGGAGCAGCTCGGGCAGCATGCCGGCATGGGTCGGGTCCAGGTGCTGGACGACCACGAAGGCCATCCCGCTCCCCGGGGGCACGCCCCGCAGGAACTCCTCGAGGGCCTCGAGCCCGCCGGCCGACGCACCGATCCCGACGACGGGGAAGGTCTCCTCCTCGCGCGGGGGGACGGGAAGGCCTCCCGTCTCCGCGGGCGGCGCCGCGCCGGGTTCTTCGGGTGCCGGGACGTCATCGGCCGGAATGGATTCGGAGTTCGCCTTCATGTGCAACAGCCGTTAGAATCCTGACGATCCATCCGCCGCCCGCGTTTAAAATGATGATGGCCCGTGCACACCATTTTTTCACGCGGCCGGGAAGGTGAAGAAGAACGTCGTCCCCTTCCCCGCCCCCGGACCCTGCCGTCCAGGCAGACGGAAGGAGCGGGCGGGAAGTACGTGTTCCGATGTGGTCCGCGATCCCTTCTCCCTCTGTTAATTATTTCCAAGCCCCGACGGACCGCAAGGGATTGTTTCTGAGACCCTTTCTCCGGCCTTGAAGGATGTTGATTGGGGCTGTCCTCCGGGGCTCCTGTGGGGGTGGTGAAACCCACCCTTTCTCCGTTTGTCAGCCCATCCGCTGTTAAACATAGAGCATCATGCGACGGGCGACGGGAGCCGCACCGGGAAGGGCGGAGTACGCCTATGAACGGGCGCTGAGCCAGAAGAAGGTCCAGAGGGCGCAGAAGAGGAAGACCGAGACCTCGGTCACCTCCGCCGCAGGCCAGCCGAGCCAGAACTGGAGGAGGACGCAGCCCCACATGGCCGCGCCGAGCGCGATCGCGAAGAGGCGCGGGCGCAGATCGGACCGCCCGGTCCGGAGCCGGCCCCGGACCCGGCGGCCCGAGAGGGGGTAGAGCCAGGCGATCCCGCCGGGGGTGCAGGAGTCCTCGGCGAGGTGGAGGAGGGCCCCGGCCCCGAAGCCGGCCACGCCGAGCGCGAGGAGCGCAGGAGCAGACCAGCCGAGCAGGTGGAGCGCGATGCCGATGTAGAGCCCGGTGAGCGCCGTGATCAGGGCCACGCCCAGGAGGGAGTGGAGGACGCCGCGGTGGCCGGCCTTCAGCTCCCCGCGCGAGAGGAACCAGAAGACGCCGGCCGCCGGGTAGTACTCGCCGTACCGGATGAGGTACCCGAAGACCGGCAGGACGCCGGCGGCCATGTCCGCGAACCACCGCGTGATCCCCTTGAGGCCCGGGACGCGCGTGTGGAAGATCGCGGCGTCGGTCGCGTCCGCGTCCGGGGCGAGCGAGCCCACGAAGAGGCCGAAGAGAACTGCGGCGATCTCGCCGGGTGCGAGAAGCGCGACGTGGGGGGCGAGGAGGAGCCCTCCCGCGAAGAGGGTGATCAGGACGTGCTGGTCGCCGCGCAGCGCCCTCACCCGCCCGCCGGGTCCGGCCCGGCCCGGGCCGACGCGATCGCGCCGGGCTCGAGGTCCGCGATCAGGAGCGCCGGCCCCTCGCCGGCCTCGACCACGACCTCGCCCTCGGGGTCGGCCGCGAGCGAGCCCCCGCAGTAGGCCTCGACCGGGGTGGCGCCGGCCGCGTACGAGGCCCCCGCGACGTACAGCCGGTTGTCGAGGGCGCGGGCGCGGAGGAAGAGGCGCCAGTGGCGGAGGCGGGCGCAGGGCCAGGCGGCCGGCACGAGCACGGCGTCCGCGCCGAGGGCCCGGTACGCGGAAAAGACCGCAGGGAACCGGAGGTCGTAGCAGATCGCGAGGCCGAAGGAGAGCCCGCCGCACTCGAAGAGGGCCGGGCCCGGGCCGGGCGCGTAGCAGCCCTCCTCGCCGCCGGGCGTGAAGAGGTGCTGCTTGGCGTAGACCGCAACGATCGCACCGCCCGCGTTGACCGCGAGGGCCGTGTTCCGGACGCCCGCCGCACCGGTCTCCCGGATCGAGCCGACGAGCCCGATCGCGTTCCGCCGCGCGACCGCCCGCAGCGCCTGGGTCAGCGGGCCGCCGACGTGTTCGGCCCCGCGGACGGACTGCGGGTCCCAGCCGAAGAGGACCTGCTCGGGAAAGACCACGAGGTCGGCGCCGGCGTCCGCGGCCCGCGCGGCCGCCTCGTCGACCGCGTCGAGGTTCGCGCCCGGGTCCTCCCACGCGGGGAGGAGCTGGGCCAGGGCGAGTCTCACGCCCCACCCGCCAGGAACGGGAACGCGATCCGGAGGCCGTCGATCACGAACTCGACCGCGATCGCGATCAGCAGAATGCCCATGATCCGGTTCACGGCCCGGAACTCGCGCTGGCCCACGCGCGCCATGATCCGGTCCGCGTTGGCCATCATCAGGTACGTGACGACCGATGTGATCGCGATCGAGACCAGGACCACGCCGTAGGCCCAGACTCCGAGATCGCTCGCCTCGCTCATCAGCACGATCACGGTCGTGATCGCGCCCGGTCCGGCGATCATCGGGATCGCGATCGGCATGACGGCGACGTCGTCGGCGTCTCCCTCGTACTTCTCGGTCGCGGTCATCTTGGCCCGCGAGACCTTCGCGTAGACCATCTCCAGGCCGATCATGAAGAGCAGGATGCCCCCGCCGATCCGGAACGCGGCGAGCGAGATCCCGAAGAGGCTCGAGGATGATCCCGCCGAGGAGGGCGAAGACCACGAGCACGATCAGCGCGTACCAGCTCGCCTCGATCGCCGTCCGCCGCTTCGTCTCGCGGTCGTAGCCCGCCGTCATCGAGACGTAGATCATCGCGGCCCCGAGCGGGTTGACGATCACGAGCAGCGACGAGAGACTGAGCAGGACGAAGCTGACCGGGTCCGTCGCCATCACGGAGAGGTGGGCGTTTCTTTTATAAATGGATTGGTGTAAAAAAGGAGGCTCAGCCGAGCGGGACCGCGGGCGGCACGGTCCCGGACGGTGAGATCCTGGCGAAGACGTCGAGGTTCATGGACCCGAGCTTGCCGTCCCGCTTGAGGTAGTACTCGGGGATCCGGTTCTGGTTGTCGTACCAGCTGAACCAGTAGTTGAGCTTGATCGTCCGCTTCTCGTACCCCGGCAGGGAGTCGTACGAGGCGCCCGAGTCGGTCAGGATGATGTCCGGGTTCTGGGACAGCACCGCGCTCTCGTCGATCTTGTTGCCGTAGAACTGGATCTTGTCCCATCTATCCCCGCGATAGTACCACGGGAGCGGCCAGTAGTTCTGGCTCGCGACCACGACCTTGGTGGCCGCGTCCATCTCGGTGAAGAGGCCCCGGAGGTCCTCCGAGTTCTGCACCTGGACGATCGGCTCGGAGATGTCCTCGCGCACGAACTGGACGTGATGGGTCGTGTAGAGGAGGCCGAACCCGTAGATCGGCGCGAAGATGGCAAAGAGCAGGAACGCGACCGTCACCCATTTCCAGGCATTGTGCCGGACCAGTCGGTCCTCGGGCGGCTTCTCGCGCAGGCACCAGACGGCCGCGAGGCACATGGGCAGGAGCTGCTGGATGATCAGCCAGGGGACCTTCTCGCCGATGTAGGCGTACATCAGCATGGTCCCGGCCATCCAGACCAGGCAGAACTTGAAGAACTCGTCCCGGCGGTCGAAGATGGGGGCCTTCGGCGCAGCGGGGGCGATCCCCTGCATCGCGTCGATCTCGGCCGAGACGGCCTCGCGCCGCGCCTTCGACCGGCCGCGCCAGAGCCGGACCACGGCGTACGAGACGACCGAGGCGCCGGCGAGGATGACGATCGGCACCTCGTACAGGCCGAAGAGGAGGACGTAGAAGTACGGCGGCCCGCCCAGGCGCTGCTGGTTGTGCATGGAGAGCCAGTGCTCGATCGCCTTGACCGGGCCCGTCCAGAGGGTGTCGATGTGCAGCCCGAAGAACGAGTAGAGCACGATCATCACGCCCGCGCCGACCAGGAGCGCGACCCCGAGGTCGCGGAGCAGGATCTTCGTCGGGGGCAGGGTCACCTTCTTCCGCACGACGAGGTAGGCGAAGTAGACCCCGAAGAGGATCAGGATGAGCGGCATCTCCTCCTTGAGGGAGAGCGCGAGCCCCGCGGCCAGGCCCATGAGCCCGGCGAAGCGGAGCTGCTTTCGCTCGATGTAGTAGAGGGTCGCGACCACGAAGAGGAACGTGAAGAAGAGCATGAAGATGTCGTGGCGCAGGAACCGGGAGAAGTAGACCAGGTCGGGCGAGAGCATGATCAGCAGCCCGGCGAGGAGGGACTGGCGCTGGTCGAGGTAGCCCACGCGGTAGACGAAGTAGACCAGGACGACGATCAGCACGCCGAGCAGAGCCGGCACGAGGCGGCCCACGAGGTCCGAGTCCCCGAAGATCCGGAACATCCCGGCCGTGATGTAGTAGAGGAGCGGCCCGTGATACATCGGGTCGTACGCGTACGTCCCCTTGGTCAGGAGCTCCCAGCTGAACCAGGCGTGGATCGCCTCGTCGTGGTGGAAGAGCTTCAGGTTCAGGTTGTAGAAGCGGGTGAAGGCCGTCGCGAGTACGAGGAGGCCGAAGAGCACTTCAAAAGAGAGATAACGCCGGATGGTCTGAATGACCTCAGCGGCAGGCACGCCGTACCTCTCAGCTCTCCAGGACGATCTCGATGCCGATGTCCTTCGGCACCTGGATGCGCATCAACTGCCGGAGCGCGCGCTCGTCGGCGTCCATGTCGATCAGGCGCTTGTGGATCCGCATCTGCCAGCGGTCCCACGTGGCCGTCCCCTCGCCGTCCGGGCTCTTCCGGATCGGGACCAGGAGGCGCTTGGTCGGCAGCGGGATCGGCCCGGCCAGGTTTACGCCCGTGCGCTCCGCGATCTCGCGGATGCGGTCGCAGACCATCTCTACCTTGGCATAATCGGTGCCAGTCAGACGAATGCGTGCCTTTTGCATCTCAATTCACCAAAAAATGGATTACCGGATCATCTGCTTGGGCTCGATCGCGATGCACATACCGGCCGCGATCGTCGAGCCCATGTCGCGGATCGCGAACCGGCCGAGCTGCGGGAGTTCCTTGACGTTCTCGATCACCATCGGGCGGGAGGGCAGGACCTTGACGATCGCGGCATCTCCGGCCTTCAGGAAGGTCGGGTTCTCCTCCTTGGTCTGACCCGAGCGCGGGTCGATCTTCTTGAGGAGCTCGATGAACGTGCAGGCGATCTGCGCCGTGTGGCAGTGGAAGACCGGGGTGTACCCGACCGTGATCGCGGACGGGTGCTGGAGCACGACGATCTGGGCCGTGAAGGTCTCTGCGACCGTGGGCGGGACGTCCGCGGGTCCGCAGACGTCGCCGCGGCGGATGTCGTTCTTGCCGACGCCGCGGACGTTGAAGCCGATGTTGTCGCCGGGAAGCGCCTGGGGCTGCTCCTCGTGGTGCATCTCGATCGACTTGATCTCGCCGTCCTTGTTGGCGGGCATGAACGAGACCTTCATCCCCTTCTTCATGATGCCGGTCTCGACGCGGCCCACCGGCACGGTGCCGATGCCCGAGATCGAGTAGACGTCCTGGATCGGGACCCGGAGCGGCTTGTCCGTGGGCTTCTCGGGCTCTTTCAGCGTGTCGAGGGCCTCGAGGAGGGTGGGGCCGGTGTACCAGGGGGTCTCGCCGGTGTTCTTCTTCGAGATGTTCGCGCCCTTGAACGCGGAGAGCGGGATGAAGAGCGTGTCTGCGGGCTTGTACCCGACCATCTGCATCAGCGTCGAGAGTTCCTTCTTGACCTCTTCGAACCGCTTCTGGTCGAAGTTGACCATGTCCATCTTGTTGACGGCCACGATCAGCTGCTGGATACCGAGCGTGCGGGCCAGGAAGACGTGCTCCTTGGTCTGCTCCATCACACCGTCGGGGGCCGCGACCACGAGGATGGCCGCGTCGGCCTGGGAGGCGCCCGTGATCATGTTCTTGACGAAGTCACGGTGGCCCGGGCAGTCCACGACCGTGAAGTAGAACTTCGCCGTGTCGAACCGCTTGTGGGCGATGTCGATCGTGATCCCGCGCTCGCGCTCCTCCTTGAGGTTGTCCATGACCCACGCGAACTCGAAGGAGCCCTTGCCCTTGGACTCGGCCTCCTTTCGGTAGTTCTCGATGATGTGCGGGGGGACCGCGCCGGTCTCGAACATCAGTCGTCCGACCAACGTCGACTTTCCGTGGTCGATGTGGCCGATGACGGCCAGGTTCAGGTGAGGCTTGTCAGCTGCCATTATACTTGCTCCAGTCGTGAACGGTACAGCATCCTGTCCGGTCTCACGCGAGTATTACATATTCGAGACGCATCTATATAAAATCTGTCCAATGCGCTCGTTTTCCGATTCTGCCGGGAATTCGCGAACGGACACCAGACTATTATCCGTCGGCGGATCCATACTCTGTGAACCATGAAGACGCTCGCGATGAAAAAGGATTCGGGGAGCGATAAGGCCTCCGTCGACTGCGCCGGCACGGAGCGGTCGGTCCACCGATTCTGCGGGTACTGCCGCCACTGCACGGGGATCCGCGTCGGCCGGCGATTGATTCCCAATCCCCAGGGGCGCGCGGCCGAAGAGATCCGGCGCGGCACGGCTCCGGACGAGAACCTGATGCAGGCCGCGATGATGTTCAACGCCTACGTGCGGGACGGCAGCGCCGTCGAGTGCGACGACGACGCGGACGAGGGTTACAACCCGCGCTACGGGCTCTGAGGGGGCTCGGCCTCTTCGGCGCCGAACTCTTTCTCGACCCGGGCCCTGAACGCGTCGAACCCCATCTCGTCGAGCTGCTCGCCGAGGAGCCGGCCCTCGCGCGCGGTCCGGTAGATCCAGTAGACCACCCGGTCGACGACCTCGACCACCTTCTCGGGCGAGTCGACGCGGACGAGCTCCCGCCCGACCCTCGGGTGGCGGCCGCTCATGCCGCCGACGAGGACCAGGTAATGCCGGTCCTCGGAGCGGATCAGGCTGTACGGGCAGGACTTGATGCACATGCCGCAGAGGACGCACCGGTCCTGGTCGAGGATGCAGACCCCGTTCCGGATGGTGACGGCCTTCTCGCGACAGTAATAGACGCACGTGCCGCAGCCCGTGCAGAGCCCGGGGGTGCGGACGGGCCGGATCCGGCCGATGATCCCGATCTCGTTGAGGAGCGCGTTGTTGCAGCCGTTCGGGCAGCCGGCGATGGTGATCCTGACCTTGACCGGCATGTCGCGGCCGAAGAACTTCCCGTCGATGGCGCGCGCGAGCTCGATCGTCTCGACGTTCGCGAGCTTGCACCGGTCCGTGCCCGGGCAGGCCACGACGTTGACCACCTCGTTGTGCTCGGCCCCGACGGGCGTGCCGTTCGCCTCGAGGTCGCGCGCGATCTCCTCGATCCGGGCCGGGTCGAGGTGCGGGATCTCCACCGTCTGCCGCGTGGTCAGGTGGAGGTGGTCCGCGCCGTACCGCTCGGCGATCTCGCCGAGGCCGCGGAGCTGGTCGAGGCTCAGCACGCCGGCCGGCAGGCGCGTCCGGACCGTGACAAGGTCGGGGTCCTCCTGGGTGATGACCCCGCCGCGGGCCTGCACGCCCATGTCCGTCTGCTGCATCGTGGGATCAGGTGAGGCGCCCGGCTACAAAACGATTCGCATCGTCTCGAACTTCACGCGAGCAGGGCGACCGCGCAGAGGACGGCGGCACGGCAGAGCTCGTGCGAGGCACCCACGAGGTCGCCGTTGACCCCGCCGAAGAGCCGCCGCCCGAGGACGAGCACGGCGAGCGGGACGACCAGCGCGACGCCCGCGCTCCCGAGCAGCGCCGGGACGGGCAGAGGGAGGAGGGCGAGGGGGAGGCAGAGGAGGGCCGCCGGCAGCACGAACCAGGGCTTTGCCCGCTCGTGCAGGTAGCTCTGGATCCCCTCGCGGAACGGGGCCCCGACCACGGTCAGCAGGGCCATGCCGAACCGGCCCAGGACCTCGGCCGCGACCAGGGCCCAGAGGAGCGACGGGGCCGACGAGAGCCCGGACCAGGCGAGCAGGAGCACGGTCATGCCGAGGGCCAGGCCGCCCGCGCCGACCTGCCGGTCGAGGAGCGCCCGCACGCGGACCTCGCGTCCCCCGTGGGCCATCAGCCCGTCGCCGAGGTCGAGGAGGCCGTCGAGGTGGTGGGCGCCGGTCACGAGCAGGACCGCGCCGAGCCCGACCGCGGCGCCGATCGCCGGGTTCGGCACGGCGGCGGCCGCGAGCCCGGCGAGGCCGCCCGTGACGTAGCCCGAGAGCGGGTAGAGGTACGACCGGCGCGCGAACGCCTCGAACTCCGCCGGCCGGCCGAGCGGCAGGACGGTCGTGAACTGGAGGAGGGCGCGGACGGACTCGATCATCCCTCGACCTGCTCCGAGTAGAGGCGCGAGGTGCAGCCCGCGATCAGGCCCGCGGCCGCGTCGTCCAGGAACGGCCCGAGCGTGCCGAGGATCCCGGGCTTGGCCTTGTCGTACCGCGTGAACTCGAAGCGCGCGTACGTCCCGGCGATCACCTCGGCGATGGCCATCCCGATGATCTCGTCCGCGACCAGGAAGACCGGGTCCGAGGCGAGCTCGGAGCGCTGCCGCCGCTCCACGAGCTCCTCCTCGAGCAGCATGGCCCCGATCAGCAGGGCCGCGACGTTCGGGTCGCGGAGGTGGCGCTCGAGGAGCGCGCCGAGCCGGCCCCGGGCCGCGTCCGCGTCCATCCCGTGCGGGACGTAGAGCGCCATCCCGGCCTCGACGAGCGCCTCCCGCGTGATCCCCCGGGCGGCCAGCCGCTCCGCGACTTCGAACATGGTACCAAATCCATTAACGCGGCAGGAAAAAAATAGAGATCCCATGGTCTTCCTCTCGGAGACGCCCGCGATCCGGTTCGAGCGCCCGCTCTTCGCCGCGGTGCTCGGAAACACCCTCCTCTCGACCGTCCCCGGGATCTCGGGCGCGGGCCCGTCCCCGCAGGGGACCCTGCTCACGCCGATCCTCGATGCCGAGCTCGTGCTCAACGGCGCCATCACGAGCCGCGACGCCACCCCCAACACCCCGACGGGCTGCCCCACGCCGGCCTCGGTCACGCGCGCGGCGCTCGCGCTCGCCGGGCTGGTCCCGCTCTTCGTCAACGCGGGCCTGGCCGAAGTCCCGACCGTCCCCTGCCTCGACGTCTACGGCGCGCCCGGACGGGACCCGCGGTACGGCCCGGCCGTGCCCGACGCGGAGCGCCTCGTCGAGGCCGGCCGCTCCATCGGCCGGCTCCTCTCCTCCCTCTCGGACCTGCTCGTCCTCGGCGAGTGCGTCCCCGGCGGCACCACGACCGCGCTCTGCGTGCTCCGCGCGCTCGGCCACCCGGCCCGGACCTCGTCGAGCTACGTGGCGAACCCGACCGAGCAGAAGGAGGCCGTGGCCCGGAGCGTGCTCGCGCGGCTCGAGCGCCTCGGCCCGCTCTCGCCCGTACGACCTCCTCCGCGAGGCCGGCGACCCCATGCTCGCGGTCACGACGGGGATCGCGGAGGTGTACGGCGGCACGCTCCTCCTCGCGGGCGGCACGCAGCAGCTCGCGGTGGCCGCCGTCCTCCACGCGCTCGGCAGGCCCGTCCCGCGGGTCGTGACCACGAGCTACGTCCGCGACGACGCCAGCGCGAACTTCGCCGAGCTCGCGGCCCGGGTGGGCGCGGCGCCGATCTACGTCGACCCGGGCTTCGGCGAGCTCGGCCATGCCGGCCTCGCCCGGTACTGCCTCGGGCGAGGTCAAGGAGGGGATGGGCGCCGGCGGCGCGCTCGCCCTGGCCGCGCTCCTCGGGCACCCGCCCGACGCGATCCGCGGGGCCGTGCTCGAGACGGCGAGGGGCTACAGCTAAAGACCTATCTATTTAAAAGGCACACCTGATCCAGAATGCGACCGATCTACGTGGTCAACAACTTCGGGCAGTTCAACCACCTGATCCTCCGGATGCTCCGCGACATCGGGATCGAGGCGCGGATGATCCCGAACACGACCCCGCCGGACGAGGTCGCCGCGGGATGCCGCGGGGTGGTCCTCGGCGGCGGCCCCTCGATCGAGCGCGTGGGCCGGTGCCCCGAGTACCTCGACCTCGACCTCCCCGTCCTCGGGATCTGCCTCGGGCTCCACGTCATCGCCGGCCGGTTCGGCGGCACGGTCGCACCCGGCCGGCTCGGCGGCTACGGCGCGGTCGAGGTCGAGATCCGCGACCACGACCGGATCCTCGCGGGCTACCCCGACCGGGTCGCGGTCTGGGCCTCGCACCAGGACGAGGTCGCGGCCCTCCCCGAGAACTTCGACCTCCTCGCGACCTCGGCCATCTGCCCGGCCGAGGCGATCGCGCACGGCTCCCGGCCGATCTTCGGGATCCAGTGGCACCCCGAGGTCAGCCACACCTTCGAGGGACGGCGCGTGTACGAGAACTTCGACGCGGTCTGCCGCGGCGAGGCGTGATACGGCGACTCATGACGGATCTCGACGCGCTGGCGCGGGAGATCGCGGCGATCGGCTTCGCGTGCACGGACTGCGGCGACTGCTGCCGCGGGCTCGGCGAGGACGGCTCGCTCGTGATGGTCGGCCGGGCCGAGGCCCGCCGGGTCGCGGAGGCGGCGGATCTCTCCTTCGCCGAGGCGGTCGTGCCGTTCCCCGGCGAGGTCGAGGTGCGCGGCCGCCCCTGCCGGCTGGGCTGGGCCCTCGCCCGGGACGACGACGGCGCGTGCCGCTTCCACGACGGCGAGCGGTGCACGGTCTACGAGGCCCGCCCCTGGATCTGCCGGACCTATCCCTTCATGCTCGACGGCGAGGAGCTCGTCGCCTCCGAGTGCCCGGGCCTCGGGGCGCCGATGACTTCGGCCGACGCCCGGGCCCTCGCGGCCGACCTCCTGGCGCGCAGGGCGGCCGAGGAGGACGAGGGCGAGCGCGTGCGCTCGGGTCTCGCGTCGGCCACGCTGCCCGCTCGACGGGCTCCTCGTGGTCGACGCCGAGGGGGTGACGCGGGCGTGAGCGAGATCCGGCTCGTCGGCACGGCCCACGTCTCGGCCGAGTCGGTCGACGAGGTCCGGCGCGAGATCGACGAGTTCCTCCCCGACGTCGTCGCGATCGAGCTCGACCAGAACCGGTACCACGCCCTGAAGTACGGCGCCGAGGAGCCCGAGATCACGGACATCCTCAAGAGCGGCAACCTCATGATGTTCCTGCTCCAGTGGGGCCTCGCGTACGTCCAGAAGAAGATCGGCATGGACGTCGGGGTCGAGCCGGGAGCCGAGATGAAGGCCGCGTACGAGGCGGCCGAGGAGCGCGGGATCCGGGTCGGCCTGATCGACCGCGACATCCGGATCACGCTCAACCGGTTCCTGGCCAACATGACCCTCCGCGAGAAGCTCCGGATGGCCTGGGCCCTCCTGGCCTCGGTCCTCCACCTGGGCGGCGGGGGCGAGGAGATCGACGTCGAGGCCCTGAAGCAGCAGGACGTGATCGACATGGCCCTCGAGGAGTTCCGGAAGTTCTCCCCGAACGGCGCCCGGGCGCTCATCGACGAGCGCGACGCGTACCTCGCCTCCCAGCTCATCGGGCTCTCCCACACGTTCGAACGGGTCATGGCCGTGGTCGGCGCGGGCCACATCGCCGGGATCCGGCGGTACCTCGCGGACCCGGCCTCCATCCCGCCGCTCGAGGAGCTGAACAGGACGGTCAAGCCCTTCCCCTGGGCGCGCGTGATCGAGGTCGTGATCGCGGCCGTCTTCGTGGGCCTCCTCGTGCTGATCGCGTTCTCGGGCGTGGGCGTGGACGTGCTCCTCTGGGCCTTCCTCTACTGGGTCCTCCTCCACGGCGTGCTGACCGCGGCCTTCACCCTGGCCGCGGGCGGCAAGCCCCTCTCGGCCCTCACGGGCTTCGGCGTCTCCTGGCTCACGGCCCTCCACCCGATCCTCGCGGCCGGCTGGTTCGTCGCGATCGTCGAGGCGAAGATCCGGAAGCCCCGGAAGGGCGACGTCAAGCGCCTCCTCGAGGCCGGGAGCTTCGCCGAGATGCGGCAGAACCCGCTCTTCATGGTCGTCTTCGTCGCGGCCCTCGCGAACGTCGGCTCGACCCTCGGCACGATCGCATACTTCGTGCTCCTCTTCCCGGCGCTCGGGGTCGACCCGGCGATCATGCTCCAGCAGGGGGCCCAGAACCTCTGGCAGCTCATCCTCGGCGCGGGATGAGGCAGCCGGCAGATTACTACTCTTCCAGCCTGCCGCACGGGCTGCTCCATTCGTCCGCGGCCGAGATGAAGTGCACGTATCCGTCCTCCCTGATCTAGTCGCTCGCCGGTATCTCTGATATTTGTAGCCTTTTTCCGGTTGAAGGCCCGGACGATCCCGCATTCCGGGTAATCGGAACTGTCGACGCAGGCGTCCAGACCTCTCTCTAAAACAGCAGACCTTCATCGCGCACTTCTCCCACGAGGCAAAGCAAGTGGACCCCGCACGGGGATCGCGACCCGCGCACGCTGCGGGCCAGCGCTCGGACCGGATGCGGACAGAAAACAGAGGACGCGATACGGGATGGAGGCGGTGGGGCCGCCCTCACAGGTGATTGAAGAGCCAGACGACGTCGTTGAAGTCGATCTGGCCGTTCCCGTTGTAGTCGAACGCCGCAACCGGCTCGTTGGCCTTGATCCAGATCGTCCGATCGAAGTAGAGCACGACGTCCGCGAAGTCCTTCCGGCCGTTGCCGTTGACGTCGTCGCAGAGACCGTCGCTGTCCGAGTCGGTCGGCAGGCCCGATCCGACGGCGACGGCCACCACTCCTGGCGTCAGGGTGGCGGTGACCGTAACGGGTCGTGTCCCGGCCCCGGTCCGGCTATCGGGGACGCCCACCCATGCGGGCGTACCGTCATACGCGGCCCCGGTGGTGAGCCGGGTCTGCCCGGACCCGTCGGCGTTCATCGCGTAGATGTCGACGTTATCGCCACGGTCCGAATCGAACGCGATCTTCGAACCGTCGGGTGACCATGTCGGCGTACTGTCCGAGGCGGGGTTCGATGTCAGTCGAGTCTGCCCGGTCCCGTCCGCATCCATGACGTAGATCTCAAAGTCGCCGTCCCGATCGGAGGTGAACGCGATCCGGGAACCATCGGGAGACCACGCCGGCGTCCCGTCCCACCAGTCGTTGGAGCTCAGGCGGGCCTGCCCCGTGCCGTCCACGTTCATCACATAGACCTCCGCATTATCGTCCCGGTCGGAGATGAACGCGATCCGGGAACCGTCGGGGGACCATGCGGGGTCGATCTCCGAACCGGGATCGGAGGTCAGCGGAGTCTGGCCTGTACCGTCGGCGTTCATCACGTAGATATCGCCGTTGCCGTCCCGATCGGACGCGAAGGCGATCCGGGAACCGTCGGGCGACCACGCCGCCTGTCCCTCCCAGGCGGCGCTCGCGGTCAGGCGTGTCTGGCCGGTGCCGTCCGCGTTCATCACGTAGATCTCGAAGTCGCCGTCCCGATCGGAGGTGAACGCGATCCGGGAACCATCGGGGGACCACGCCGGGTCGAAGTCCCGATCGGCACCGAAGGTCAGAGGGGCCTGGCCTGTTCCGTCAGCATTCATTGCGTAGATCGTCCAGGTGTCGTCCCGAGTGGACATGAACGCGATCGTGCCCGGCTCTGCGGCTGATGCCGGAAAAACACTCAACATGGCGATAACAAGGAGTGCACACGCAGCATACGATAGATGATAGTTCTTCATACCTTCTCTCCCCCTGACCGTTGTGCGTCCGTTGGACCCGGGCACGCGGTCTTCACCCGGAACGCGAGGCAGGTGCAACGCGGTGACACCGTGCGGCCTTTCTCTGTAATCCACCCTGCCCGCCACGAGTCGATAGGCACCCCGGGCATGGCACGCGGCTGGCAGGCCGCACGAGTGTCTGGCGCTAAAGCCTAGTTGTTTGCAATAATAAAAATATCGCCATGCAAATAGGCAAGGCAGAGAGAATCTCTCATTTCATGCTTTCTTTACCGGAATGGGGCAAGCATTGCGGAGATCGTTAGATCGGCCAGGGGACAGGGCATAACTTGATCGGCAGCGTCGATCGCACCGATGAATTGGAGCCATCCGAATGCGTCCGGACAGGCCTCCCCTCGAGATCGTCGACACCGTTTCCTTCTTCCAAACCGGCTTCTGCACCTCACCTTTCGAGGCCCTTCCCCTGATAGGGGCAAACCTGGAGGACCGAAGGCGGCGTACGGCCAGGATCGCCCTGGAATCACCCCCGAAAAAGAGAATGGCTGGACCGGGACTCACAGGGCGGTGAGAAGCCGGGCGGCGTCGATCCGGCCGACTGCAACGGCCGGAGGTCCCGGTGGGCGAACCGCGCTCCAGATCGACCGGGCGAGCCGCGACGCGCAAGGGCCGGTCCTCAGGCTCAGAGCGTCGTGAGCTCGTACGTATTGCCCGTCCCGGCCTGGTTGATGGCCGGGAGGGTCCCGTCGGCCGCGATCTCGAAGTGCGAGTCCGTCACGGGCTTCTCGTACGCGGGGTTGCCGTAGTACCAGCCGAGCATGGACTGGTACCCGTCCTTCCCCTTAACGCCCCGCTGCTCGAACCCGTCGAGGACCACCCGCTCCGCGTCGGCCGCCCAGAGCCCCCACTCCAGGTTGCCCGAGGTCGCGCAGCCGTTCAGGGCGACGTCGTGCGAGTCCTTGACGACCTTCCACCCGTACGTCGAACCGCTGTCGGTGCAGCCCTCGAAGGTGACGTTCCGGCCGCCGTGGACGAAGTAGCCCGCGTTCCGGTTCTTCTCGGAGGTGCAGTTGACCAGGACCGCGTTGTTGTGGACATAGTACCCCGACTGGAAGGTATCCTGGTACGGGTAGCCCTTGGTGTTCCGCTGGCCGTTCCCGATGCTGACGCAGTCCTCCATCCGGATGTCCTCGGCCTCCGTCTTGGGCGTGACGTGGCCGCCGGGCTCGAAGTGGAAGCCCGACTCCCAGTTGTCCTCGGCGCGGCAGCGGAGGACCGTGATCCCGTAGAGGTCGTTCGTCTCGTGGAAGTCGAACCCGGTCGCCCAGACGGCGTTCGAGTCCGCGTTCCCGCACCGGATGGCCGTGCAGTCGATGTACCGGAGGTCGCGCGTCTCCTTGGGCGAGCCGTCGCCGTTGACGTTGAACCCGTGGATCCCGCAGTCGATCGCGGTGCAGTTCCGGAACTCGATGTCCTGGAGCACGGAGTCCTTCGCGAAGACGAAGAACGCCCCGTTCGCCTCGACCTTGCCCGACTGCATGGTCGTGGCCGTGATCTCCCTGACGAGGATGTGGCTGGCCCGGACGAGCACGAAGCCGCGCCCGGTTATCTTGAAGCCCTGGAGCGTGACCTGGTCCTGGAGGAGCTCGATCGGCTTGTAGTAGCCCTGGACGTCGAGCGTGGTCCGGCCCGGCCCGAGGCCCATGAGGGTCGTGCCGGCCTTCGGGCTCAGTTTGTCCGTGCAGTGGAACGTCCCGTCGAGGAGCGTCACGGTCCCGCCCGAGCCGGCGGCCTCGTCGAGGGCGCGCTGGATCTCGACCTGGTCGTCGGTGCCGTCGCACCGGTGGGCCGCGCCCTGCGCCCCCGGGTCCGTGCTGTCGGCGGCCGCGACCAGGATCGCGCCGGCCGGCCAGACCGGCGTCGCGGTCGGCGGCGCCGTCGGGGTGAGCGTGTTCGGCCCGTCCTCCGAGGGGCCCCGCGCCAGCAGGGCCGCGCCCGCGAGCGCGGCCACGACCACGAGCGCGACCGCGATCAGCGCGAGGGTCCGCCATCCGATCGGCCTCCGGGCGGGCTGCGGCACCGGCTGCTCCGGGGGCTCGTCGCGCTCCGGCTCGGGCGCGGGCGGGGCCGTCACTGTCGCCGGCTCGTCGGGTATCGGCGCCTGCTCGTCCGGCTGTGGCGTCGTCGTCCCGGTCTCGTCGTGAATGGAGAGTGTCTCGTCCTGCGGCTCGTCCGCCATTCTCGCTCCTGCGGCCCCGGGGTTCCGGGGCCAGTCGTGCCGTACCGTTGGGCCCGACCGCTCTTAACACCGTCCGAAGGCGACCCCCGCCATCGCCGTGACGAAATCGGGGAGAATGGAAACGTTTTTCCCCTTTGACCGCGATAATGCTCCAGAATGGTGAACGGTATCGTCTTACCCATCAAGAAAGTCTTCTCGCTCGTGGACTCGAAGATCACGGTCGAGATCAAGGATGAGGGGCGGCAGCTCCAGGGCCGTCTCGTGGCCGTGGACGAGTACCTCAACATCCACATGGACGAGACCGTCGAAACAACCCGCGGCACGCGGCGGAACCTCGGCACGGTCGTGATCCGGGGCAACAACATCCTGACTATCGCACCGATGGTCTGACCGTATGACGGCGGAGACCGAAGACGACGCCCTCGCAGCGATCCGGGCCCACCCCGGCGGCGTGCTCCAGAGCGAGCTCTGGAAGGAGCTCGGGGTCGACAGCCGCAAGTGCTCCCGCCTCGTCAAGAAACTCCTCGACGACGGCCGGGTGGAGCGGATCGAGTACCGCAAGGACGGGATCAAGACCTACGTGCTCCGCGCGTCCAAGACGCCGCCCGAGCCGAACCTGCTGCTCGCGGGCGCGGAGCTGATCCCGTGCGTGGCCTGCGAGCTCGAGTGCAAGGTCGAGCTGTGTCCGCTCCTGATGGACTGGATGTACCAGCTCGCGATCGAGGAGTTCAGCGAGTAGGTGCGGGCCGCCCCGCATCCGTGCGCGGCGTTCACGGCCCTCACCGCGCGGGGGCCCCGCCGGAGAGACGCTCCGGCCTCCTCATAACCATTTCGTTTTCGTACGGCCGCGTCTCCGGCCCTGGACGCTGTTTTCACAGCATCCGGGCCGGTTCCGCGCTCCCGCCGCTCCAGACGAATACCGGCAGGTTTACTAAATTGTAACGATTAGTTATCTTCACGTCATCTGGGGTGTCCGCAGCGAAGGCAACTGTCGGCCTGGCCTTTAGACGAACGGTGGTATAAAAAATGAAGCCAGTATTCAGCCTCTGCGCGGTCGCAGCCCTCGTCTGCCTGCTCTTCGTCGGAGCGGGCGCCGTGACGGTGACCGTGGATAAGCACGACTACACGTCGGGCGAGAACATCTCGGCCAAGGTCGTCGGCATGACCGACGGTACCGCGTACTCGATGCGGGTCACGGTCGACCAGACCATGAAGACCGGGATGCCGAGCGCATTCGGAAACACCAACATCACCTGGCCGTTCGCGCACCGGACCGACTCGTTCAACATCACGAACGTGAACACGACCCAGAACGCGGTGATCATCGAGCACTGGTGGCCCCCCGAGACGGGCAAGGGGTCCGAGCGCGCGGACTTCAACGGGACCTCGGTCAACGGCGTCTTCACGCGGACGTTCACCTACGAGGACGACCAGACCGGCAACTACACCTCGAAGTGGATCGCCACCCCGATCGCGGGCGCCCCGATCGTGACCTCGATCTTCGCGATCAACGGGACGAAGCTGCTGGGATCCGACAACTTCACGGTGAACTGTTCGATCGGAACCCTCAACCCGGCCGTGGCCTGGGTCGAGATCTGGGCGAACAACACGCAGGTGATGAAGGAGCAGTTCACCATCGACGCGGTCCCCACGCCGACCTACGTCCCGACACTCCTGCCTGACAGCGGCGGCAGCGACAGCGGGTCGTACTCCGGCTCGAGCAGCGTGATCGCGACCACGACCACGAGCGCCTCGGGCACCGGTGCGGCCGGCGCGACCAAGACGCCGGTCGGCACCACGGCCGCGGGCACCGCGACGCCCGCCGGGACGCCGACCCCTGAAGGGACCGGAGTCGCAAACGCCGCGACAACGACCGCGGCCGGTTCGCCGTTCGCGTTCGCCGCGCTCGGAGCTCTCGGGTGTGCGGCCCTGCTGCTCGCCGGACGCGTCCGCCGCTGATCCCCCTCACCCCCTTTTTCTCATTCTTCTCCTGCCAGCGCCACCCGTCCCTTTATCTCTGTCCGCACGAGAGCTCTTCGGGATGGCCATGCACCGACTCCGACTTCTGATGCTCATCCTCCTCGCCGCCGGCGCGCTCGCGGCCGCCCCGGCCGGTGCGGTCGGCGTCGAGGTCCGGCCCGACCGGGTCCTCGACGGGGACACGGTCACGATCGCGATCGCCGACCTTCCGAACGGCTCGGTCTTCACGCTCCGGCTCGACGGTGAGGTCGCTCCCAATCCGGACGGCACGTTCGCCTTCACCACGACCGACCTCGTCATGCCCTTCAGCCTCGAGAAGGGGCAGGTCCAGGCCGCGCTCGAGAACACCGCGACGAACGAGCTGGCGGTGCGGAAGGGGGATACCCAGGTGAAGATGTCGGGCGCGTCGCAGAACGGCCGGTACACGGCCGAACGGAACCTCACGATCGGAGCCGGCACGTACGACGAGCTCGGTCTCTCCGGGACGGCCGCGCCCGGAGCGACCACGGTGCACACCACCCTCGCGCTGACCGGGATCAAGCGCGGCCCGGAGACCTCGACGATCTCGTTCAGGGTCAGGGGCGTCACCCACGGTACCATGACGGTCCTGGTCTACGCGAACGCGGAGAAGGTCTACGGCAAGGAGATCGCGCTCGGCCCGGCCTCCGCGGCGACGCCGACGCAGCGGGCCGGGACCGGGGCGGGAGCCGCGCTGGCGGTGGCGGCCGGCCTGGCCGTCGCGACGGCCGTCCGGCGGCGCTGAGGGATCTCCCCCGGTCCCTCACCTGCAGCGTCGAAGGGCGACCAGGGCGAGGGCGAGCACGGCCGCGAGCGGCAGGGGGCTCCCGATCTGCGGCGTGCCCGGGGTCGCGGAGGACTGCGCGGCCGCGTTCGCCGAAATGTCCCGCGTCGCGGACCGGCCCCACGGCAGGGACAGGTACCACGGCGCGGACCCTCCCATCTCCGTCGGCGCTCACCGTCGCCGGCTCGTCCTCAACCGCGGTCCCGTTCTCCGCGGTCGTGAGAGTCGCCGCGTACCGTCGCGTTCATCGCCGGCGTCTCGTTCTCCTCCGCAATCAGCTCTCCCCCGACCGCCAGGTTTCCGGCCGCGGTCACGTCTCCCATGACCGTCAGGTCTCCCCCGACCGTGAAGTCCCCCTCAACCTCCAGGTCCCCAGCTGTCGTCACCCATTCCTCTGTCGTCAGGTTCCTCCGCCGTCAGATTCCTCTGTCGTCAGGTATCCTCTGTCGTCAGCGTATCCTCTGTCGTCAGCGTATCCTCTGCCGTCAGCGTATCCTCTGCGTCAGGTTGTCCTCGGCCATCAGGTCGTCCTCTGGCCGTCAGGGTGTCCTCAACCGTCAGGTCATCCTCGGCCGTCAGGGTGTCCTCCACCGTCAGGGTCATCCTCGGCCGTGGAGTTTTCCTCAACGGTTGCATTCCCATCTCCCGAGAGGATCTCCTCATCCGTCGGGTGTCCTCTGCGGTCACGTCCCCCGATGCCGTCACGTTCCCCCCTGCCGTCACGTGTCCCGATGCCATCAGGTTCCCCTCGACCGTGAGGTCTCCCATCACCGTCAGGTTCCCCTCAACTGTCAGGCCTCCCGCGGTTCGTCCCGTCGTTCCGTTCGTCCGCGGCAGTACCGTTCCGCGCCCCGGCAGTGGCGTTCACGCTGACATTTCTGGCCGCGGACGCGTTCGCCCTTGGCGTCCTCGTCGGCGTGGGGGTGGGCGTCACGCCCGTCTCGAACAGGTACGCGTTCCCCTCGTCGGTGCCGGCCGCCACGGTCGTCCCGTCGGCCGAGAGCGCGAGCGCGCGCGGCTCGCCCGCGAGCGGGGCCTCCCAGAGCAGGATGCCGTCCCGGTCGTAGACCAGGAGGTTCCCTTCCCCGGCCGTGGCCGCGACCACGGCCCCGCTCGCCGAGATCGCGACCCGGGTCGCGCCCTGTGCCAGGCCTCCCGACGGCCCGCTTCCATCTCAGCGTGCCGTCAGGACCGAACGCCAGCAGGCTCCCGTCCTCGGCGCCGGCCACGGTCGTGTTCCCCGCGGAGGCCATCGCGACCGACCGGACCGGAGCCCCTGTCAGGAATCGGCCGAGCCGCTCCCCGGTCCGGTTGAAGAACTTGACCGAGCCCCCGTCCCCGACCGCGACCAGGTCTCCGCTCGCGTTCACGGCGATCGCATACGGGCTGGGGAGCTCGGCTGCCCAGCGCTCGCCCCCGCCGTCCGAGAAGACCCGGAGGCCGCGCTCGTAGGCCGCGGCCACGACCGAGCCGCTCCGCGAGATCGCGACCCTGACGCCCTCTCCCTTTTCGTCGGTATCGGCCGTGCCGGTCAGCGACCCCTCCGCGTCGTAGAACGCGAGGTCGCCGCGAACCCCGAGCACGGCGATCGTCCCCCCGTCCCCGGAGACGGCGAGGGCCGCGGTCGCGTTCGGCGCCGACCAGAGCTCGGTCCCGTCCCCTGTGTAGGCGTGCACCGCGTCGCCCGTCCCCGAGACGACCAGCTCGCCCGATGCGGCGACCGCGACGTCGTTCGGCGGGAAGGTGATGGCGAGGAGGCTTCCCGTCCGGTTGAAGATGTGGAGGTGGTCGGAGGCGACCGCGACGATGTTCCCATCGGAGGAGAGCGCGACGGCCCTGACGGGCTCGGTGGCGTTATGGGTCCAGAGGGGCGCGGCGCCGAGCGTCGGAACGGCGAGGGCGAGGCAGAGGAGGAGCGCGAACAGCGCAGGCCGTGGCATGTCCTTCGCAGCCCGTTGGGCCGGAGGGGGTCTTTAAGGGTTCGATTTCCATCGCCGTCGCCCCTTACCCGCGCCGGCGGAGCCCGGCCCACGCCCCGAGGAGCAGGAGCGCGGCGGCCGGGAGGAACGGGGGCAGGCCGCTCTTCGCCGTCCCGTTCGGGATCACGAGCTGGAGCGGGGTCGTGACGGTCGCGTTCGGAGAGCGCGTCGCGGTGACGCCGGCGGTGCGGTTGCCGACCGCCGTCCCGTTCGCCGCCGCCGTCGTGTTCCGCACCGTCCCGTTCCCGGCCGTGCCGTCGCGTTCCGTGCCGGGGTGGCGTTGGCCGCCGTCCCGTTCGCGGCCTTCGTCGCGGAGGCGGCCGGCTTCACGCCCGAGTCGAAGACGTACGCGGTCCCCTCGTCGCAGCCGACGGCCACGGTCGTCCCGTCGGCCGAGAGCGAGAGCGAGATCGGCTCGCCCGCGAGCGCGGCGTCCCAGAGGGGCGTCCCGTTCCCGGCGAGGAGGCTGAGCCGGCGGTCGGCCGAGGCGACCGCGACCAGCGCGCCGCTCCCCGAGACCGCGACCCTGTTCACCCGGGCGCCCATGGAGAGGTTCCAGAGCAGCTCGCCGTGCGGGCCGAGCGCGGCCACGGACCCGTCCTCGACACCGGCCACGGTCAGGTTCGCGGACGGGGTCATGTCGAGCGACCGGACCCGGCCGCCGGTCGGGAAGCGGGCGAGCCGCTCGCCCGTGAGGTTGTAGAACTTCACGGACCCGCCGTCCCCGACCGCGACGAGGTCGCCGCTCGCGTTCATGGCGAGCCCGCTCGGGTTCGCGAGCTCGACCGACCACCGCTCCGCCGCCTTCCGCGTGAACGCCCGGACCCCGCCGTGGTCGGTCGAGACGATCACCGAGCCGTTCTCCGAGACGGCGAGGTCGACGATCTCCCCCGTGGCCTCCGTATCGGCCGTGCCGACCCGGGCGCCGGTCGCGCCGAAGACCTCCAGCAGCCCGCCCGGCGTGATCCCGGCGACGGTCTTCCCGTCGCCCGAGACCGCGACGGCCACGGACCGGTTCGGCGAGGACCAGAGGTCCGTCCCGTTCTTCATGACCGCGCGGATGTTGTCGTCGGTGGCGGCCGCGAGCAGCGAGGCCTTCGGGCCGAGCGCGATGTCGTTGGCGTGCCAGGTGGTCGCGACCAGGGTCCCCTTCCGGTCGAAGAGGTGCACGAGGTCGGACGAGATCGCGACCGTCTTCCCGTCGCTCGAGACCGCGCAGTCCCGCACCGGCTCGGTGCCGTTATGGGTCCAGAGCGGGGCGGCCATGGCCGGGGCGACCAGGGCGAGGCAGATCAGAACGAGCAGGGCTTTCCGCGGCATGAGAAGATCAAACAGCCGTTTGTCCGGATAAGGCTTATGCCTGTCCGCCCCGCGCCATCAGCTCCGTGTGCGCCCCGGCCTCGACGACCTCGCCGTGCCAGATGTTCTCGCGCGCGGAGAGGTGGTACCGGACGTAGTCCTGCGAGAGGACGACCGCCCGCCGCCGCGCCACGGATTCGACCTCGGCCGGGTCCACGCCGTCGATCATGACCCGGTAGCGCCCGGGGGAGATCCGAACGCGACCCTGTTCGACCACGGCCCTCAACCTGTCCCGGATGGGTCTATCGCTCCGCATCCCGATGCCAGCGGACAGTTCCCGGGTTAGCGACACGGCCGGCAGATCACCGCCACCCGAGACCGTCCGCAGACAATCGGGTAGATGGACCCATCGTCCGACACCGGCCGCTCCATGGAAGCTCTCGTCGATCGGCGGAACGGGATGACACCGGATGCCGGTTCGGACGAGATCGATCCCGACCCAGTCTCGACAGATCGCGTATCTGAGGACCGTATCTGCAGGTACACGCAGGAAGTTTCGTTTGAAATGACTGCAATTACCGTACAATGACTGTTCTTTGCCGGAAGCAAACCGGAAGGCATACGTAATAGGAGCAGGCATAAACTTTCATGTCATTCGAATCGGAGGCGCCCGACAGGGGCTGCGGAACGATTCCCTCGATGAAAGGTGGTGAAGA
Organism: uncultured Methanoregulaceae archaeon; assembly: GCA_963730355.1. GTDB lineage: Archaea > Halobacteriota > Methanomicrobia > Methanomicrobiales > Methanospirillaceae > UBA288. The sequence goes on from CAVSRL010000004.1 coordinate 104,476, forward strand.
TGAAACCAGTTCACAGTCTATATATGGGAGCACTCCTCGTCTGTCTGTTCGTCGCGAGCGCGAGCGCAGTGTCAGTCTCCTTCGACAAGGACGAGATCGCATCGAATGAAGAGCTTACGGCCACTGTCACGGGCCTGGCAGACGGTACCCATTACTCGCAGAAGACCACGGTGTACCAGTATATGATGCCCGGGATGCCGAGCGCGATCGGGTCCAGCGACATCACGTGGCCGTTCGTCCACGAAGACGACGTCTTCACGATGAGCAACGAGAACACCACGAAGAACCAGGTGTACATCGGCCACTGGTGGCCGGAGAGCCGGGGCGGCGGGTACGAGGACGGGCTCTGGACGGGCAACTCCAAGAGCGGCAAGTGGAGCGACTCGGTCCACTACTCGGACGACCAGACAGGCACCTACCACACGACCTGGTACAGCACACCGCAGAAGGATGCCAGGATCGTGACGAGCACCTACTGGATCAACGGCACGAAGCTCTCCGGGTCTAACGACTTCACCGATGAGCTCTCGTTCTGGACGGTCAACCCGGCCCTGGTCGAGGTCGAGTGGTACGTGGACAACATCCTCGCCGACAGCGACGCATTCACCCTCGACGCCGTGGACGGCGCGTACTTCATCGCCGTCCCCGACACCCTGAAGACCGGCAACAAGATCAAATTCACGCTCATTCCGGCAAGCGGCAAGACCGTCAAGTCGGTCTGGTGGTCTTTCGACGCGGAGAAGCACCTGAAGACGTGGAACTCACGGGCACACAACCCGAACTTCTTCTACCCCCGGTGGGCCTCCGGCTTCCAGTCTCCGCTCGCGGAGATCACGTACAAGGACGGCACGACCGGGACGGTGGAGCGGACGGACTACGTGAACGTCATCTCCGACAGGGTCCCGTTGACCCGGTTCTTCGATAACAAGCCGAACTGATCGGACCAGGGATCTCTTTTTTCTCGTCACTCGATCGAGCCGCTTCACTCTGATCCTGATGCCCTTTCCTCCGTGACCCGCCCGTCACCTGCCTTCGACCATGCCAGGGGGTCCTCTCCCGGGAGCCCCTCCCGGCAGCACCCGCGATACAGGGCCCTGCCGCGTTCGTCCCGGTCCGGATCGCCGTCGGTCGTCACGCGCCCTCGACGCCGAAGCCGGGGATTTCGGCGATCGCCGGGAGGCGATCACCGGTGGACCTCACCAGGCCTTCACCACTACAACTATGTGGTCCCCCCACAGACGGGCAATGGATATGACGCGAATGCCGAAGCTCCTGGTGATCATCGGGGTCGTGGCTGCGGCCATCCTGGTCGCAGGATGCACATCTGTCGTCGACCAGACACCCTCGACGACCGCCACCGCGACCGGAACACCTGCTGCAACGGGGACGCAGACCGGTACCGGTACTCCCGCCGCGACGGGGATGAAGACCCCGGCCGGCACGTCGACCACGACGGGGATCGTGTCCGTCACCAATACGCCCGCCGAATCGGGGACAGGTACCTCCGCCGATTCATCGATCGTCCTGGACGAGGAGATGAACGAGTCCACCGTCGTGGTGAAGGTGAACTCCAGGTTAACCCTCGAGCTGGCGGAGAACCCGTCGACAGGTTACGCCTGGAACCTCACCACCACGGACGGGCTCCGGATCCTCTCGGACGAGTATATCGCACCCGGCACGAACGTCGTCGGCGCCGAAGGGACGCACCGCTGGGAGATCGAAGCGATCACGGCGGGGCTCCAGGGGATCGACGGCGTGTACCGGCGCTCGGGGGAGAACACGACCTCCGACGAGAAGACGTTCATGGTCGAGGTCTCCGTCGAGGCCTGACCCGTCCTCCCCCGAACCCGCGTGCTCCCGGCGCCCCCGTTCCCGGGGGCGGCATCTTCCTCTTTTCGGGTCCCCCCGTCCCCGTGCCCCACCGGCCGGGGATGCGGCTCCGGGCCGATCGTCCACCCGGGTGAGCGGTGGGACGGGTGCGTCGACCCGCAGAGCGCTCCGCAGGAGCCGACGCGCCGGCCGTCCCGGCGGGCCCGGGGTCTCTTCTCGACGCCCACCTCCCCGCATCCCGGCGCGGGCCCCGTCGCGACCACGCGTCCCGGTCAGAGACGCCGGCGTCCCCGCTGTGCGCGGACTCTCATCACCGGTACGGCCCGGCCTGCGCGAGGAACATCCGCGAGTACCGACCGCCGAGGGCCATGAGCTCGGCGTGCGACCCGGCCTCGACGACCTCGCCGCGGTCGAAGACGTAGATCCGGTCCGCGAGCAGGACCGTCGAGAACCGGTGGCTGACCAGGACGGCCGTCCGGCCCCGGACGAGCTCGCGGAACCGGTCGAAGATCTCGGCCTCGGCCAGGGCGTCGAGCGAGCTCGCGGGCTCGTCGAGGACCACGATCCCGGCGTCGCGGAAGAAGGCGCGGGCGAGCGCGACCTTCTGCCACTCGCCCGTGGAGAGGTCGTGCCCGCCCTCGAACATCTTCCCGAGCAGGGTCGAGTACGCGTCCGGGAGCCGCCCGATCACGGCGTCCGCGGCGGCCTGGCGCGCGGCCTCCTCGACGCGCGGCGAGCCCGGCGGCAGGTCGACGTCGCCGAGCCAGATGTTCTCGCGCGCGGAGAGGTGGTACCGGACGTAGTCCTGCGAGAGGACGGCCGCCTGCCGCCGCCACGCGTCGGGGTCGGTCTCGCGGAGGTCGACCCCGTCGACCGTGACCCGGCCCGAGCGTCGGGTCGTAGAGCCGGGTCAGGAGCTTGACGAAGGTGCTCTTCCCCGCGCCGTTCTCGCCGACGAGCGCGATGACCTCGCCCCGGCGGATGGCGAGGTCGACGTGCCGGAGGGCGGGGGCGGCCGCGCCGGGGTACGCGAACGAGACGTCCTCGAACCGGACCTCCCGCGCGAACGGGGCGGGGAGGGGCGAGGGTTCGGCCGGCGCGGCCACCGTCGGCTCGAGGTCGAGGAACTCGAAGAGGTTCCGGAGGAAGAGCTGGTCCTCGTACAGGGCGTTGAGGCTCGAGAAGATCGACTGGGTGTAGCCGATGCAGAGCTGGAACCCGGCGAAGAACGCGACCATGTCGCCGATCGAGAGCTGGCCCTGGACGGCCATGATCGCGATGACCGCGAACGACCCGAAGACGGCCGCGGTGATCAGGCCCTGGGTCAGGACGACCCAGGAGGCGCGCGACTTCGAGACCGCGAGGGTCGCGGTGCGGAGCGACTCGCGGAGCCCGTCGTACCGCCCGCGGAAGAGCGGGCCGAGGCCGAACTGCCGGACCTCGGGGGCGTGGTCGGCCCCGGTGATCATCTCGTGGTAGTACCAGGCCTTCCGCTCGGCCTCGGTCTGCTCGAGGCGGAGGTCGTAGAGCCGGCGGCTGAACCAGACCTGGGCGATGGCGGCCGGGATGCCGGCGCAGATCAGGACCAGGCCCACGATCGGCGAGAAGAGGACGATGAACCCGCCGATGGCGACCAGGGAGAGGCCGTTCTGCCCGACCCGGACCAGGTCGTCGACGATCTTTCCCACGCGGTACGGCCCCTCGGCCTGGGCGCGGTGGAGGGTGTCCCAGTACGCGGGGTCCTCGTAGTAGGCCATGTCGAGCCGGACGGAGTGCTCGTGGACCTGGCCCATGACGATGTCGGTCAGGACGAGCGACTGCCGCTCGGCCGTGTACGTGGAGAGCGCGAGCGCGACGGCGGCCAGCAGGGCGACGGCCGCGGCCGCGGCCACGAGGACGAGGACGGCCGCGATCACGGGGTCCTTGTCGACGGCCGAGGCGCCGGCCGTGACCGTGTCGATGATGACCTTCATCACGTAGAGCGCGGCGAGGGGGAGCAGGCCCTGGACGACGACGAGCACGACGTTGACGGCCGTCAGGCCCGGGACGTGCTCGAGGACGAGCCGGACGCCGCGGACGACGGCCGTCCTGACCTCGCCGAGCTCCCGCGTCAGCGCCGCTCGCGAGGGGATGGCCTTCATGACTCCTGCTCCACCTCAACCGTTTCTATCGGCTACGGCATCAAGAAGACGGTCGGGCCGTCAGGACGGACCTGCAGGGCCGTCGCGTATTCGGGTGGGCGCGCGGATCCGCACAACCCGGTATCGGACGAGGGCGAGAACGAAAGCCCGATGCGATGGAAACCGGCCGGGAAGATCGAATGATACGGAGGACGGCCCCCATTCTCGCGGATCACCGGGATGATTCGCTCCCTGCCCGACTTTCGTCCAGAAAGACCGATTTGAGACGATTCCCGGCTTCGCCTGTTGCTGCCAAGGTATTTTTCTCTCGCAGGTCGAGCTCTTGAGCAGTCCGAGGAGCGTTGATGGCCGGCAACGACGAGTATCCGCTGAGGACGATCTACTTTTACCTGACGCCGGAGTGCAACCTGGCCTGCCGGCACTGCTGGATCGCGCCCCGGTTCCAGAACGTCACGAACGGCGACGGACTACCTTCCCCTGCCCGCTCATCAGGTCGATCCTCGACCAGGCGCATGCCCCTGGGCCTGACGGGGATCGAGCCTGACGGCGGGGAACCGCTGCTCCACCCCGATATCATGGAGATCCTGGCGATGGCCCGGGAACACGACCTCGCTGTCTCGGTCGAGACCAACGGGACGCTCGTGACCCCGGCCCTCGCCGAAGACCTGTCGCGGTGCAACGACATCTCCGTATCGGTCAGCCTCGACGGGGTCGATGCGGCCACCCATGAATGGGTGCGCGGCGTGAAGGGGAGTTTCGACGCGGCCCTCGAGGGGATTCGAATCCTCGTCGCGGCCGGCATCCGGCCGCAGGTCATCATGAGCCTGTTCCGGCGGAACGTGGAACAGATCGCCCCCCTCGTGACGATGGCTCGAAGAGATGGGGGCCGACTCGGTGAAGTTCAACATCATCCAACCATGCGCCCGGGGAGAACGTGTCTACGAGGACGGGGAGGCGCTGGAGCTCGAGGACCTGATACGGACAGGCGCGTGGGTCGACGAGACGCTCGCCCGCGAGCATGCGATACCGCTGTATTACTCAACGCCGCCTGCGTTCAAACCCATGGGCTCCCTCTTCGGCGAAGGCGGGTGCGGGTGCGGCCAGCTGCGGCATCCGGGAGATCATCGGGGTACTCGGGAACGGCTCCTACGCGCTCTGCGGGATCGGCGAGATCGTCCCCGAGATGGTCTTCGGAGACGCGGCCACCGACAGCCTGGCGGAGGTCTGGAAGAACCATCCCGTCCTCAGGGAGATCCGCGAAGGGCTTCCACGGCGGCTCACGGGGGTCTGCCGGTCCTGCGTGATGCGAGGCGTCTGCCAGGGCAGACTGTCTCGCCCAGAACTACGCCGATGCCCACGACCTCTGGGCGCCGTTCTGGTTCTGTCGGAGGGCCGAGGAGGCGGGACTGTTTCCGGAACGGCGGCTCATCGAACGGGGAGACTGAATGCCCTTCCGTTTCTGTCCGGAGCCGTCAACGCGATCAGGTCGGGAACTTCTCCCAGAACCTGCCGGCCATCGAGACCTTCAGGATGCCGCACGGTGTCCGGTCGAGGACACGTTTTGCGTGCATGAGCACGTCCCGCTTGCATCGGAGCCGGTCGTCCTCCGTGAAACCGATCGTGGACGTCATGTATAACGTGTACGAGTTCAGAAAGAGACGCGCAATCGCATCGGTATGCCCGATGCCTTCTACCTCGTCGGTCGCCGACTGCTCCAGGAAGAAGATCCCGCTCAGCGGGTAGCACCGACGAATATCACCCGGTCGAAACGACGCGGGGTCGGTAGTAGAGCTGGCTCCAGGTCGGAAGCGGGTACACTACGTATCCCGCGGGGGTTCTCATGACAGCGACCATGTCGTCCGCCACCGCGCGCCAGGGCGGCGGAACCCGTGCGGCCGCCGTGGACTTGCCCACCCCGCACGGCCCGGTGAGCACGTACCCCGCCTCCCCGTTGACCAGCAACGCACCGTGGATAAGGAAGATGCTATCGGACCGAACGGCAAGAATGCTGTTGAACAGCATCGAGATGAGAGCCCACTTCATCTCCCTGGTCCGTTCGAGAGATCGGTACCCCCTGATTCGGCAGAGATACGTGGTCCTGTCGGGACTCTCACGGATCGTGATCCGGTTCCGAACGTTGTAGGATTTCCATCGAAGATCCGTTTCACATCGTTCTGCGATCGAATCCGTCGTGGACGGGTCGCTTTCGGTGGACGAAACATATACGTTTATGTGACTTTTTTCGTCCGAAGGCTCGAGCTGCAATAACCGTGCGAACTCCTCGACAAGTTCCCCGGCCTCGTCCTGCGCGGAGAGTTTGATTGTGAACGGGTGGGAAAAAAGGAGATGGCCGGGTGTCATGAGCGATATCGATATTTTTTTCTCCCCCGACCCGTCTCACGACGAGGTAGACCGGATTGGAGCCCCCATAGTTATTTATTCGTGGTTATCAGGCGTGTTTTCCCTTCGAACATGATGATGGTGTTGGTGTCGGTGCTCCTGCCACTCCATTTCCTTTTCCGCACGTTTGGTGTGCATTATATCCGGTTGCGCACGTAGTAGTATCACTGTTACCGGGGTGGCACCTTCCGTATCCTATGCACGAATCGTTGAGATCGATCAGGTCCGGCGCCTCGTATATCATAGCTACTTAACAAATTACACACGCATTCAATAATATAACATTCTGGTTAACGGCACATTCCAGCCGGGAGCGGGGCATAAATCTATTGGATCGATCTCCTCACGACCTTATTACGCACATATGCCGACCATCGGCACTCCACGCCGGCGGTCACCAGGTTCCCTGTTGCACTCGCGGAACTAGGGTCCCGCGTCACCGGTGCGCGCCTCCACGGGAGTCGACCGACCGGACCGATCACGCTTCGGGCGCAGGCGTGGGAACTGTTCCCCCTGCTTCGAGGAACCGCCGGAGGCAGTCGTCGGGGGCCGGGCGGTACGCGCTCCCGGTGAGCGAGGCGGAGACTCCCGGACAGCCGCCGCGGCAGAAGGGGGAATACCGGCACGACCGGCATTCATCGAACTGCAGGAGCGGGATCTTCCGCCGTTCCCTGAACCGGACCAGTTCCGGATGGCGCAGCCAGACCTCCCGGAGCGGGTCACGGTTTATCCGGCCCAGTTCGATCATCGGGAGGAGCGAGCACGGCACGAAGACACCGTCGGCCCGCACGGCGATCGAGGAGAAAGGACACCCGCACGAGGTCAGGAAGCCGCCTCCATCCGTTGTTCCACCCTCTCCCCGCTCGTGCCGCTCGATCATCTCCGACCACGCCCGTGCATCGGCGAGCGGCCCGGCCTGTGCCGCGATCCGGCCCCCGTACCGGGCGTCCAGCGCGAGCAGGGTCTCCATGCGCGTACACCCGGTCCTCGACCGTGAGCGATACCCCGTCGGAGTGCTCCCGGCAGAGCCCGAGGTACGACGCGGCATTGGTGGAGAACGACGGGAGCCCGAGGTCCTCGAGCAGGAACCGGGCCGCGTCCTCGAGGTCGTGGACGTTCCGGTGGTGGATGGTGAACCGGACGGCGATCGGCACGCCGTGCCGCTCCGGAGGACCGGATCCCGGCCACGGCCTTCTCGAACGGTCCCCTTCCCCGGCAGGTATCGTGAACGTCCGCACAGGAGCCGTCGATCGAGACCTGGACGTGCGTCGCACCGGCCCGTCCCGGCCAGCCGTTCGGCAGCCTCGTCGGTGATCAGGGTCCCGTTCGAGAGGACCGAGAACCGCATCCGGTTCCGGACGATCCCGTCGATCAGCTCGAAGAGGTCCGGCCGCGCGAACGGTTCTCCGCCGGCCAGCGAGCACGTCTCATCACCGAGCATCTCGCCGAGCTCGTCGAAGAACCGGAGCCACTCCTCCGCAGGCAGGTCCACCCCCACGTCGCCCTCGCTCGAGAAGTGGTAGCAGTAGTCGCACCGGAGGTTGCACCGGTTGGTGATGTCGATGTCGACACTGCCGCGGAGTGCGCATCACGCCCGGCATGCGTCACCCGACCTCGTGCTCGAGGAATCCCTTCGCCTCGAGCTTCTCGATGTACGTGAGGGTGTCCTGCTCCACCGACTCCGGCACCTCCTCGAACGACGCGCTCGACGAGCGACGCGATCTCGCAGCACCGAGCGCCGGCCGTCGAGGTGTTTCCAGATGAACGCGGCCACGGGATTGAGGCCGTGCACCTCCCCGGAGTCCGGGTCGAAGAGGAGGCCCCAGTCGTCGAACTCCTCGCGGAAGACGGCACTCGGGGAGGGGACGGGGACGTCGTCGGGCCTGATCATATCATAAAAGTGAAAGGAAGAGCGTGATAAGGATTTGCGCGCCCGGAGCGGACGGCACCATTATGGCCGATCGTGCGACGATGATTATGGAGGGCCGGCATGTCCGATCGGAAAAGGGAGACTCCGGGGTGGGGACAGCGAAAGACCCTGGTCTACCGGGGCTCGAGCATGCACCCGACGTTCCGGGAGCTCGACGTCCTCAGTTATCGGAACGACGTCCCCGCCCAGGGCCGGGCGACGTCATCGCCTTCTCGTCTCCCGGTCACGAGCGGATCACCGTTCACCGGATCGTCCGATGCTCGGACCGGGGTTATGTCACGCGGGGAGACAACTCGTCTCCCGACCCCGACCCGGTCTCCCCCGCGTCCGTCCTCGGCAGGATCGACGCCGTGAACCGGGACGGCGACGGTGCTGAAGGTCCGCGGAGGCGGCCCGGGCCTGGCGTATGCCGCCGGGTGCCATGCCTTCCGTCGCCTCCGGCGGATGGCCGTCGTGTATCGTCGGCCCGGTATACCGCCGGCTGGTCGCCAGGTAGGTTGTCGGCGTCGACCCCCCGGACGATTCGACCGATTGTTGTCGAGACCGGACGGACGACCCGGGGGCACTCTCCGACGGAGCGAGGCGGCCGAACCCGGCCTCATGGCGGGCCATGGACTGCTCCATCGTCGTGAACGGAATGATCCGCGATGTCGACGCGAAGGGAAACTTCTCCCCCGGCGCCGACACGCGGAACCCGAGCACACCCGCGCGGTCGGCCGGCCGGCCCTCGCGACGCCGACCGACTTCTGTCCCGGCCATCGGCCCCATCGGCCGCGGCGTCAGGGAGCCGGCGTGTCCGAGTCCGGCCCGGCTGCCCGTCGCGCAGCCTCGTGGCCGTCGCTACCGCCCGGCGCCCGGTGATACCCGAGCGCGGCCGCGCGGGCGTGCGCGACCCGGCAGAAGTAGTCGACCCGGCGGTCCATGGCGCCGCACTCGAGGTGGGCGTGGGCCGGGCACCAGAGGCAGAGGTTGATGATCGGGCACTTCCGGCAGGTCTCGAGGAACTCGGGGTCGCGCGACCGCATGTCGCGGACGCGCGGCACGACCTCCTCCCAGGCCTCCTTCAGCGTCCCCGTCCGGAGGTCGTACGTCGTCCCCGGCGCCCAGAGCGAGGAGCAGAGCCGGAAGGTGCCGTCGTACCCGACGGAGAAGCTCCCGTTGCCGGCCCCGCAGTGGAAGAGGTGGTCGCACCCGGGGCCGCAGTACCTCTCGAAGATGAGGTCGCCGCAGCCCTTCTCCATCGCGCCGAACCGCTCGGCGTCGGCCCGTTCGACGGCGACGATCTCCTCGGGCGAGAGCCGCTCGGCGATGATCTCCTCATTCCGCTCCTGGTCCCCGTCGAACCGGAGGTGCAGGAGCGGGTCGAAGCGGTAGTAGTCCTTCGTGTGCGCCCGGCAGAACTCGGACATCGCCGGCAGCTCGTGGACGTTCGACCGGAGCGCCATCGCCTTGAGCCGCACGCGCACCCCGCCCTCCTCGAGCAGGCGGAGGCCGCGCAGGAACGCCTCCCACGAGCCGGGCCGGCGCGTGACGCGCTCGTACGTCTCCTTCGTCGCGCCGTAGACGCTCACCTCGAGGTCGCGCGGCGGGTACTTCCGGAAGAGCTCGACGTGCTCGGGCCGGACCAGCGTCGCGTTCGTGAAGACGGAGACGAGCAGCCCCTTCCGCTTCAGGAGCATGTAGATCTCGGCGAAGTCCTCGCGCAGCAGGGGCTCGCCGCCGGAGATCAGGACCCAGAGCGCCCCGAGGGCGATGGCCTCGTCGGCGATCCGGCCGATCTCCTCGAGGGTGAGCTCCTTCTCTTTCGCGACACGGTCGCCGGCCGGGAGGTTGATGTAGCAGTGGGCGCAGCCCATGTTGCAGCGCGCGGTCACCTCGAGGTCGAACGAGAAGACCTTCCGTTCGCGCTCCATCCTCTCCCAGAGGGAGAAGTCCTGGATCTCCCTGGACTGTCCGATATACTCCGTCATGAATTCCTCTTTACAACCGAATAGACGGCCTTGGCTGCGCTCATGCATCCGGGAAGCCACCTCCGCCGTGACAGCAGGGCGATGATGATCCGTTCGGGGCCGAGGCCGAGCCGGACCACTTTACCCGCACGCTCCACCCGTGCCACCGTCCCGATGATGGATCCGAATGGAAAATCACCGTCTTCTGTCGGATTATTGTCTCCCTGGATGCGGCAGCGGTCACCGGCGACCGCGACGACGCGGTGCACGACCAGCCGGCCGCTCTCCGGCTGGACGAAGGCGACGACGTCACCGGGAGCACAGGCGGCGGCATCGAACGGGACGAGGGTGACCACGTCGCCGTCGCGGATGAACGGGCTCATGCTCGTGCCCGGCGCGAGAAACCGAAAGGAACGTCCGCGGGCGAGTACCTCCCGAGCCACCTCGGCCAGGGCCGAACCGGAGAGCGAATGAGAGCCGCCGGCCTGCGCGTACGGCGTCGTCCACCGTTCCTTCGCAGCAGTGCCGCCTTCCTCATTCATTCAGCCGTTTCACCATCGTGATGCGCCGCCTGCCTGATCTTCCGGTCCCCGTCGCGAGCCTCGTCCCGAGGAGATATACAGCGGCCCATTTGAACCCGGACCCCGGGTTGATAGCGGAGGTGGATCGGCCGGTTTCGCCGGCACTGATCCGGGCTCCGAGCCCCCCGCGACGGGCGGACGTCTTCTGTCAGGGGGATGTCGTTGGCTTCCCCATTGATCAGACGGGAGAAGCATCGAGTCTGCGCAGAGCGGTGGCCGGCCACCTGCATCGGCTCCACGTATCGTTTCTATCACCGGCATACGAGGATCTTGCGGTTTACCAGCTCCGAACAGAGTCCCAATACGTCACCAGCAATCCTATCGGGCGGAGCAGAGTAGAGTTCTGCCAGCTCTATCGAGATTTCACCAAGGTTGAGATTGCCGTCAAGGCGTTGCCAGATCTCCCTCCCTGTTTGATTCAGGGTATACAGCTCATCTTCGAGATCCCCGACGCCGGACGCGATTGGAACGATGATGAGTTCGCCTTCAATCTCGCGGGAGACCACGTCATCCGATGGGACACAGATAGAATCGAGAGTGAGGTGATTCATAGGAATCATTCTCCACCGGAACTCTTAACCAGATCGGCACCTTGATACTCTAGGAATCTGAAAACAGGCCTGTGGCAACTATGGATTAATATTGATTTAATTGATGTAATCGAATGCGTGAATGAGCGCGTTCTTATTTTTCAGGTGCCGAAAAAGGGAACTATGGGCAATATTGCGTTTATGAGTACCGGTGAAGGTCTGCAATTGACCCACAGCTTGCCTGCTGGAGATGACATCCGGTTTTTACGCTTCCCGCGTGTTGGCACCGGTTGCCAACTTGCAACCTGCAAGGACTGCCTCTTCCGGTCTGCTCCGGGCCATTACAATAAGTTCGGGGGTTTCCCATTGTACTTGCCCACAGTATCCATGGATAATTCTAGCACTGCCATGGTATTAAAATCTGTTACTTTCTCCCTTGGGAGTACTGTCGCGAGAATCGGAAACAATTGATTCCGTGGAGACTCGCAGATGTTCTCTCGATTCCGTCCCATTTTCTGGGTAAAAACCCAGCCGTTTATTGATCGTTCCCGAGACGACATCGTAACTCTCATGTTCACCTCTCTAGAGTTATTGACCCCGAGAATCGTTCGACCCGTCTCCCGCCAATCCTTAACCTCCCACGCCCTTTCATGGTCCCCGAGCAGCCCGAGATATCGGGCCTGTGCATGGGCCACCTCACAGAGATACTCGACTGGCGTGTCCAGCGTGCCATGCTCCATCCATGATTTGGCCGGGCACTGCTCGCAGAGGCCCTTTAAAAAACAGACAGCGCAGCGCCGCAGATACTCCGGGTTCGAAGCTTTCATTCGCGGAAACGGGGAAAGACATCCGCCAGGACGTGGGCGAGAGACGCCGTCTTCAGGCTACGACGGTTTCCGGGTGACGAAGCGAAAGGCACATCTGCGCCGTCCCGTAGCCATCGATACATGGCGCGATCCCCGCGCCGCAGGGGAACAACGCATCTCCCGGCGGCCCGAGGAACCGGCTCGGCGAATTCCTGCAATTCCGCGATGTATCCCGGGTCTCGGATGCAGCAGGGCCACCGTCTCTTCAGGCGTCAGGCGCAGGGACGAGATACGCGCGTTCTTATCAGGACTGTCCCGTCGCGCCCGCATGTCGAAATTACACGCATAGCCGGGCCGTCCCGTCATCCAGGGCAGGGTCGCGGCCCACGCCTCGAACTCCTCGATCTCGTCGCGGTTCTGCGGCAGGAGCGCCTGCTTGACATAGAACGGGACACTGTGCTTCAAGCAGGAGGTCGATACCCCGCCGGAACTCTTCGAATGCCCCCTTCACACCCGCCACGGCGTCGTACGACGCCGGCATGCATGCCGTACACCGTGACCTCCATCACCTCTCCCGGCGGCACCCGAACGAACAGGTCCGCAAGTTCCGGCGTGATCAGGCGGGCGTTCGTGAAGAGGAACACCCGCATCCCGAGCCGTCGAGCGGCCAGGTAGAGCTCGGAAAGTCCGGGCGCAGGAGGGGCTCTCCACCGGTGAACCGGACCGACAGACACCCGAGGTCTGCTGCCTGCCGAAGCACGTCGAGCACGAACCGGCGTTTCCATCTCGCGACGTTTAGCGTCGGCATCGTCCTCCGGTCGGTTGATGAGGCAGTGGATGCACCGGTTGTTGCACCGTTCGGTAGCTCGATGTCGAGATGGCCGAGAAGCGGGACGTTTCCCTTTCAACGGGTCGAAGGCAGCAGACGACACCCTGCGCGCGTACCTTGACCCGGTCACAGGTCGCTTCAGCTCCTCGGACGATATCGCCCGCTTCTGTCGAACTCCATCCGGTAGCACGGGACCTCCCGGACCATCTGCTCCACGCTGAGCAGGGTCTTCTCCCACCAGTCGACGGTCACCAACGGGCGGATAACACACGCAAGCAGCCTCCGGACGATCTCGCGCCGATCCTCGATGGGAGTGATACGGTTGACGTCGGACTTCTCGAGGAAGAAGACTCCGTGCAACGGCGCCGAGCGAGGAGGAGACCACCGGAAGATCGCCATGGCTCCACGTCCCATAAACGTGCCACCCGTCCTCGTGGCGCCGGACGATGTTGCGGTCATCGCAGAGGATCTCGGCGTGCGGTTCGAGCATGCGGGAGATGGTCGTCTTTCCGGCCTCGGAGTGCCCGACGAAGAGCAGCCCTTGCCGTCCATCGCCACCCCGGCCGAATGGAGATAGAACCCGTTTCGGTCGGCGAGCAGTCGGGCGATCAGGATCTGGTCGGTCGGAAACATCGTGAGCGAGTGAAGGTCGCCGCTTCTGGAATCCCTCGTGTCCTCGTCATTGTAGATGCTCCCCGACGTATGGTCGTCCGAGAAGACGGCGACCGGTGAGGGGATCATCGTCCACCATCCGGCGGGATCCCGTGTAGATCCACGACCGCCCCTTCCGGTAGATCGCCCAGGGAGGATCGGCGATAGACCTCTTCGCCCGATGTCATCTCCATCGAAGATCCGGGAGGCTGAAATGGTGGTGGATCCTCACCGTATCGTCCCCGGGTCCGTCGACACGGAAACTCGGCGAACTTCGCGGCGAAGGTCGTATCGGTGAACGGCAGGTCGGAGTCGACCTGGATGGTGATCCCGCCGATCCGGAAATACCGGCGGTGGTCTCGTCATCAGGGCCTCTCTGCAGGCCCGGGTCTCTCGTCGGCAACCTCGCAGAGATACTCCACCGGGGCCGAGTACCGCCCGTGCTCGAGATACCCGTAGACCGGACACCAGCGACAGTCGTCGCGTTCAGCGCACGAACCACAGGCTGTTTCGGTACTCCTCTCCGCCGCGAACCTTCCCGGCAAGCGACGGGATGAACTCCTCCCACCCCTCGCGGAACGTCCCCGCGCGGAGATCGTAGCGCAGCGACGGGTCCTTGACAAAGCAGCAGAACGAGAGCATGCCGTACGGGTCCACGTGGAAATCCCGGCGACGCTCGATGCAGGCTGCAAACAGACCGGTCGTCGCCATCGGGCACTGGCATGGAGTATCGTCTCCGCGTCCTCCTGCAAGGCGGGAGAGATCCGGCATGTCCAGCGCCACCACGTCGCGGGAGGAAGACGCTGGGCAGCGATCTCCGCATTCCGCACCGGATCCCGGGCTGCCGAAAGGAAGAGCCAGGTGGCCCCGATCCGCCAGTGCGGGCTGAGCGACTCGGCCAGGGCCTTCATCTCCTCGAACTGGTGGTAGTTGTCCTTCATCGGCACGATCTGGACGTGAACCCGGCCCCGGCCTCGCGCAGCAGTTCGAAGCCCCGCATCGTCGCGTCGAACGAGCCGGGATTCCTCGTGATGTGGTCGTGCACCTCGGCCGTGGCCCCGTAGAGCGCGACCATCTTCGACCCCTTCCGCTTCATGAGCTGCGCGATCTCCGGCGTGATCAGCGTGCCGTTGGTGTTGAGACTGTACGTCCTCGAGCGCGACGTGATGTAGTCGAAGATCTCCGCGAAGTCCGGCCGGAGCATCGGCTCGCCGCCCGAGATGGCCCACTCCCGGCACCCCATGGCCCGGGCCTGGTCGACGATGTCGAAGATCTCCTCCTTCGAGAGCTCGCCCCGGCCGTCGTCCGTCCAGAGCCAGCAGTGCCGGCACCGGTTGTTGCACCGGTAGGTGAGGTCGATGCTCCCCTTCAGGGGAAGGCGTGGAAGGTCCGAGATTGTCCTCGTGGAGGTGAAGGCGTCGCGCATATCCCTGCTTCAGCGTGGGGGATAAGGTCATAAAAAGATGGCAGTGGTGCGTATCGGGCCGGCAAGCGATCTGCGAGCGGTGGGAAAGGCGCGTGAGTCGCTCATGCCGCAGGTGATGCGACGAGGATAGAATCTGAGGTTGATGGAATAGGGCTCCGGAAAGGAGCCCCCGCGTGGTCGCGGTGTGAAAGTGTATGCACCCCGTCCGGTGGTGCCCCGGCTCCAATCGGAGGCCGTCCCGGGGCTACGCCGCGTCCCCGTACCGGTGTCCGGGGTCGATCACCGAGACCACGAAGACGACGGTGACGGCCGCGGCGAGGAGGAGGCTCAGCAGGAACCCCGCCGCGTACCCGGCGGCCACGATGACGATGCCCGTGACGAGGGGCCCGGCCGACTGGCCGATGTCCATGATCGAGGAGAGCGCGCCCATCGAGGCGCCGATATGCTCTCTCTGCGCGACGTCGGCGACGTAGGCGCTCGTGGCCACGGTCGAGATCGACATGCCCAGGCCGAAGAGGGAGCTCACGGCCAGGAGCACGGGAAACGAGGAGGCGAGCGGGACGACGCCGACCGAGCCCCCGATGATGACGAGGCCGGCCACGATCTGCACGCGCTTGTCCGCCCGGTCCGCGACCCGCCCGAAGAGGGGCTTGGTCGCGGCGATGACCAGGACCTGGACCGCGAAGATGATCCCGGTCTGGTACGCGCCGATCCCCCGGGAGGCGAGCAGGAGCGGCAGGAAGGTCTCGAACGCGCCGAAGGCGAAGTAGGTCGCCATGTCCGCGAGGGCCGTCCCCCGCAGCCTGCGGTTGGCGAAGAACGTGACGAAGCTCTCGCGGAAGACGGCGAACGGCAGGACGTTGAGGGGGGCCGACCCGGTCTCGCGGTACAGCAGGGTCAGGACGAAGACGGGGACGGCGGCAAGCGCCGCGACCAGGTAGACGGCCCGGTACTCGAGGAGCCCCGGGTACACGGCAAGGGAGGAGATGATGGCGCCGCCCGCGAGCGGGGCGATCGTCCGGCCGACGAGCGTCGCGGAGGAGTACTGCCCGAGCATCTCGCCCTTCCGCACGGGGAACCGCTCGGCGATGATCGCGGAGACGACCGGCCCGAGGATGGCCGTGGCCGTGCCGTGGAAGAACCGGACCGGGATCAGCCAGGCCGGGTCGCTGACGAGGAGGTAGAGGAAGGGGGCCGTGAGAAAGACCGCGCCGGACGCGACCAGCAGCCGCTTCCTGCCGAGGTGGTCCGAGAGGACGCCCATCGGGAAGGAGAAGAGGATGCCGGCGAGCGGCGAGAAGACCGCGATGAGCCCGATGACGGCGTCGCCCGCACCCATGGCCTGCGAGAAGAGGGGCAGGACCGGGGTCTTCGAGATGGTGGTGGAGAAGATCGCGAAGAACCCGAGGAGGAAGAAGTAGTACATCGCCCCGCGGGAGGGGTTCGCCTGCAGACCTCGTCCGGCCGTCTCCATGACCACTCACGTATGGTCCGGGGTCTACAAAATGGGTATCGTGGCGAACCGGCCGCCGCCCTGTCCCCGGACGGCCCGGGAACCTCCCGGCGGAGCCCGGGTCATCGCCTCCGCGCCCCGGGGACGCGCCTCGGCGGGAGATGCCGATACCAACGGCGCCACCCCGGCCCCTTGGAGACGCGCCGGCCCTGCGGTGCAGCGCAGCGGCCTGCCGGCCCCGCGCTTATGCATGGCATAGACGCTGCCGGTCGCCTCACCATAGAATCTGAAATTCGCCGCATTTCTTTGGAAAATCTGCTGAGTCCTGAAAATTCAAGCGGAATGATTCGGTATTTTTATTAACAATGACTTCCATCTATCCTGAGAGGAATTGACATGGAGATCGGCGTCCTCGGCACCGGCGTGATGGGTCAGAACCACGTCAGGATCTACTCGGGCATGAAGAAGGTCGACTCTGTCCTGGTCTACGACCTGAACCGGGCGACCGCGCGCGAGGTCGCCGAGCGGACCGGCACCGAGGCCTGCGACTCGGCCGAGGACCTCCTCCGGCGGGTCGACGCGGTCAGCATCTGCGTCCCGACGCCGCACCACCTGATCGCGGCCGAGGCCGCGCTCGAGCACGAGATCCACATGCTGATCGAGAAGCCGGCCTGCGCCACGGCGCTGGAGGCCCACCGCCTGGCCGAGGCCGTCCCCGACGGCCTCGTGGCCGGCGTCGGGCACATCGAGCGGTTCAACCCGATCGTGTCCGAGATCAAGAAGATCGTCCGCAAGCCCCTCTACGTCGAGGCCAAGCGGCACAACCCGGCCTCGTCGCGGATCTCGGGCACGCTCGGTCGTCGAGGACCTGATGATCCACGACATCGACGTGCTGGGCCACCTCTTCCCCGGCGTCAGGGCCCGCGTCTCGAGCTGCGGCACGCCCGACATCTGCTCGGCCCTGCTCTGCTACGGCGACGTCCCGGTCTACCTCTCGGCCAGCCGGAAGTCCTCGAAGAAGATCCGGTCGCTCTACGTCGAGGAGGAGGACCTGACCATCGAGGGCAACTACATGTCCCAGGAGGTCACGGTCTACCGCCGGCCCGACGCGTACGAGTCGGTGAACGAGCGGTACGTCCAGGAGAACGTGATCGAGAAGGTGCTGGTCAACCGCGTCGAGCCCCTGCACCTCGAGCTCTCGACCTTCGTGGACTGCGTCCGCGAGGGCCGGCCGTTCCCGATCACGCTCGAGGAGGGCACGGCCAACCTCGAGGTCTGCGAGCGGATCGCGTCCTGCTTCGGGCACGGCCGGGCGCACGCGAGCCCGGCCGCGTACGCCGGCCCGGCCAGGAGCTGATGACGATGTCCGGGCCCGGTCCTCGTGACAGACCCGCGGGCCCGTGCGAGCCCCGGAAGGATCACATGGGCGTCTCGGGGCCGCACCGGCCGGTCCGACGACCGCAGGCCTCCGGGCGTCCGCTCCGACGAGCCCGGCCCCGCGAGTCCCGGTTGCGCCGCCCGGCGCCGGCCTCTGGCTGCCCCGTCGCCAGGTACCGGCTCGCACGGCGCCCCTGCCGACGAGATACTCGCGCCGTCCTGCGGCGATACCCAGGAGGGAGTGAGAGTGACGGAGAGGTGAGACCGGGTGTGGGGAGCATCGACCCGGCCGACCCCCTGTTCCCCGCGCGCATCCACGAGTTCCACCTGCGGCTCCCGTCCGCACCCGTCGCGCCGAACGCCCTGCTCGCGCTCCCCGAGGACCGGCTCGTCTACCTCGCTGCCCTGCTTCGCGACGCCCCCACTCCCCCGCCGGCCCTCTCGGCGGAGGAGTGGCGGCACTTCCTCGACCTCCTCCGGCCGCACAGCGTCTACCCGCTCCTCGCCTACCGCCTCCGCACCTGGCCCGAGGACTGCCGGCCGCCGAAGGACGTCACGAGCTGACGGCCGCGCGGTCCCGTTCCGGGGGCGAATTTCCATGGCGACGGCGGCAACATCACCGTACCGGCCCGCGACCGGCCGACTCATGGACGCCAACCGCACGGACCCCGATTGGTGGTCCCGACCGTGACTTCGGGTGAGACAGACCCGAGGCACCGGAACCACGAATCAACCCTCCGCCCCCGACGATCGAACATGGCGCAAGCGGCCAGGTTTAGGGACGTGGCGCCGTCCCTGGTCCCCCCTCTCCTCGCTCTCTCGCAGGCTGACGGAGTGATCCGGGTTCCGCAGCACCTGTCCGTGCGTGAGCGTCTCGGTGGACGATGCGATACTCTCCTTCCGTCCCATTCTCTCTGATGCCTCGCATTGGTAATGCGCCCCAGCTCTTCGCCCGACCCCCCGGGGGCTCGAGGAGCCCCTCCCCCGATCGGCTGCCTCGCGTACGACAGGGACGTTTACCGATACTAATAATCCTGATTGAATAAAATCGAAATATTGATGACCCCACGATTCAATTTTTCCCATTACTGAGGGTTTGAGAGGAGTTTTCCATGGATCGACAGACAGCAGCACTGGAGCGTTCGCACCGGTCATTCGGACACCGTGGCGGCAGAGCGATCGCGGCGCTTATCGTCTTTCTTGCATGCGCTATCTATTGCGTGACGCCCGCGGTGGCCGCCGGGGAATCGCCCGGCGACACGTGGGTCCTGACGGCGGCCGGGGACACGCCGTCCGGGGAGGAGTACGCCTGCAGCAACGAATGGACATGGTCCTTCTCCGGGCTCCGGGGCATCACGGTGAATGCGGCCGGCGAGGTGTACGTCGCCGACTCCGGCTACAGCCGGATCTGCCGGTTCTCGTCCACGGGCGCGTTCATCCGCTATTTGGGGAGCGGTGGTTCGGGCAACGGGCAGTTCAACAATCCCTCCGGCATCGCCGTCGACAGCGCGGGCAACGTCTACGTCGCCGACTGGGGGAACAAGCGGGTCCAGAAGCTCGCCCCGACCGGGACCTTCCTCCAGCAGTTCGGGTCGGCAGGGGACGCGGACGGCCAGTTCCATGCCCCGCGGGGGGTCGAGCTCGACAGCTCGGGGAACGTCTACGTCGCCGACCAATACCTCCACAGGGTCGTCGAGTTCGACCCGAGCGGGGCCTTCGTGCGGATGTGGGGGAAGCCAGACGGCACGTACGGCACCGGTCCAGGCGAGTTCTCACAGCCCTATGACGTCGCGCTCGACGGCGCGGGCAACCTGTACGTGGCCGACATGGGCAACGCACGGGTCCAGAAGTTCGCGCCGACCGGCGAGTTCGTCACGTCGTGGGGCAGTCTCCGGGACCGCGGACGGCCAGTTTAAAAGTCCCGTCGGGGTCGCGGCGGACGGCGCGGGCAACGTCTACGTCGTCGAGTCGGTCGGCAACCGGGTCCAGAAGTTCTCCGAGTCGGGCAGTTTCCTGACCAAGTGGGGGACCGCCGGCACCGGGTACGGCCAGTTCCAGTCCCCACAGGGGGTCACCGTCGATGCCGCCGGGAAGGTCTACCTCACCCAGGGGAGCCCCAACCGGGTCCAGATCTTCACCGCGGTCCCGGCGTTGACCGCGGCCTTCACCCCGGACCCGACCTCCGGGCCGGCACCGCTGGCCGTCCACTTCACGGACACCTCGACCGGGACCCCGACGGGCTGGGCCTGGGACTTCGGCGACGGCCAGACGTCGACGGCCCGGGAACCGGAGCACACGTATGCGGCAGCCGGCACCTACCAGGTCACGCTGACCGTCACCAACGACCTCGGCGCCACGGCGACCGCGACCAGGACGATCGAGGTGACCGGGCCCGCGCCCGTCGCCGTCGACGACGCCTACGAGACTCCCGAGGGCCGGTCGCTGATCGTCAACGCCCCGGGCGTCCTCGAGAACGACGAGTTCGACCGAGAGGCCGGCGGAACGGTGAGCGTGGTCGCCGCCCCGCAGATCGATCCGTACTATGGCTATGAAGATGCGTTCGGCATGGAGCCGGACGGGTCGTTCTGGTACGTGCCGGCCTACCGATACCATGGCACGGTCACCTTCACCTACACGGTGACCTCGAACGGGCAGACCAGCGCACCCGCGACGGTCACCATCACGGTCACCGACATCAACAACCCGCCGGAGGTCTCCTTCGGCATCGACCCCGACTCGCCGGCCGTGATGGGCGTGCCGGTCCAGTTCAGGGACAGTTCTATGGACACCGACGGCACGGTCGTCGCCTGGGAATGGCGCTTCGGCGACAACCAGGACTATCCCGACGGCGGGACGTCGACCGAGCAGAACCCGACCTACACCTACGCGAGGGGCGGCCCCTACCGGGTCGAGCTCTCCGTGACCGATGACGACGGGGCCGACGGCTACGGGTCGATGGAGATCCAGATCGGGTACCCGGTCCCGGTCGCCCATGACGACGCCTTCACCGTCACCGGGGGCGAGACGGAGGTCCCGCCGAGGTGCGTCCTCGACAACGACGAGAACGTCGTGCTCGGCCAGACCACCGCAGAGATCGTGGAGTGGCCGCAACAGGGGACCGTTGTCATGGAGCCCAACGGTATGTTCACGTACACACCGAACATCGGCTTCACCGGCACGGACTCCTTCAGGTATATCGCCCGGACCGGCGGCCAGCAGGGCCAGCAGCCTGCGACCGTCGCGATCACGGTCAACGCCCGCCCGACCGCCGCGTTCACGTTCCCGGCCGGGCCGCTGGCGGGCCAGGACGTCGCCTTCACCGACGGCTCCCGGGACCCGGACGGCTCGCTCGCGGCCTGGTCGTGGGACTTCGGCGACGGACAGGCATCGGCGGCCCGGAACCCGGCCCACGCGTTCGCCACGGCCGGCACCTACCAGGTCACCCTGACCGTGACCGATGATTCCGGCGCCACCGCCGCCGTGACGCACCCCGTCACCGTGACCGCGTCCAACACTGCCCCCGAGGCCGTGGCCGGCCCTGACCTGGCCGCTTCCGAGGGCTCGGCGGTCTCGTTCTCGGGAACCTGCACCGACGCCGGCGACACGGGTGCGCACGCAGTGGCCTGGACCTTCGGCGACGGCGGCTCCCAGCCCGGCACGCTCACCCCCTCGCACCCCTATGCCGACGACGGCGTCTACACGGTCACCCTGACCGTCACCGATGCAGGAGGGCTCTCCAGCTCCGACACCCTCCTCGTCACCGTCGCGAACGCGGCCCCGGTCGTCGACGCAGGCAACCCGCAGCCGGCGTACACCGGCGTCCCGGTTATGCTCGGCGGACAGTTCACCGACGCCGGCACGGCGGACACCCATACCGTCGCCTGGACCTTCGGCGACGGCGAGGCCTCCGCGGACCATCACCCGACGCACACCTACGCCCTCGCCGGCACGTACACCGCGACCCTCACCGTGCGGGACGACGACGGCGGCGTCGGGACGGACACGGTCACCGTGACCGTCACCGACCCCGTGCCCGTCGCGAACGGCGACCGGTACGAGACCGGCGAGGGCCGGCGGCTGGACGTGCCGGCGGCCACCGGCGTCCTCTCCAACGACCGGTACGTCCTGGCGTCCGGGGCGACGGCGTCCGTGGTCGACCCACCCGCCCACGGCGCGCTCGTCCTCGCGCCCGACGGGTCCTTCTCGTACGAACCCAACCCCCTCTTTTACGGCGAGGACAGCTTCACGTATGCGACGACCTCGGGCGGGCAGACGAGCTGCTCCCGGGACCGTCACCATCGTCGTGGCCAACCTCAACGACCCGCCGGAGTGCGCGTTCTCATTCGCCCCTGCGAACCCCGCGCCCGGCGCCGAGGTCCGGTTCACCGACCTCTCCGTCGACCGCGACGGGCATGTGGCGGCATGGTCCTGGGACCTCGGCGACGGCGCGACCTCGACCGTGCAGAGCCCGGCGCACGAGTACGCGGCGGAGGGCACCTACCGCGTCGTCCTCGAGGCCACGGACGACCTCGGCGCCGTGGCGGAGTACGTCGACTTCGTGCCCGTCAGATACGCCCCCCCGGTCGCCCGCGACGACGCGTACGGCGTCGACGAGGGCGGGACCCTGACCGTGGCAACACCGGGCGTCCTCGGCAACGACGGGGACCTCGTCGCCACGGTCTCGGTAGCGGTCCAGGCATCGGGCCCGGCCCACGGCACCCTCGCCCTGAGTCCGGACGGCTCGTTCACGTACGTGCCGGCCGCCGGGTTTGCCGGCGCGGACTCCTTCACCTACACGGTTGCCACGGGGTCGCAGGCGAGCGCGGCCGTGACGGTCTCGATCGCGGTAGCCCCCCTGAACAGGCCCCCGACGGCCGCGTTCGCGTTCTCGCCCTCCGCCCCGACGACGATCGACACGGTCTCCTTCAACGACGACGGCTCGCTCGACCCGGATGGCACGATCGCCGCGTACTCCTGGGACTTCGGCGACGGCAGCCCGTCGGCGCAGGGCCCGACCGCGGCCCATCGGTTCGCCACGCCCGGCTCGTACCGGGTCGCGCTCACCGTGATCGACGACGAGGGCCTCGCCGCTTCGGCGACGCGGGACCTGCACGTCACCGCGTACGAGGCGGCCACGTACGAACCGGCGCCGCCGGGAACGACCATCACCGGCCGGCAGATCGTGATCGATACGGCCGAAGCGGAGTCGGCCGGCGGCACCGTCGCGGTCGCCGGGGACCGGATCACCATCACCTACGGGGGGCTGGTCACGACCATCACCGCGACCGGCCCCCCCGCCTCGACGGGAGGGATCATCTCGGCCGAGATCGCGAGCGTCACGATGGAGAGCGATCTGCTGCCGGGTCGGTTCGACTCGACCGGCCCGGTCGAGGCATCGTTCGCCGCCCGCTTCGACGAGTTCGCCCAGGACGCGACGATCTCCGCCACGCTGAAGGAGACCCCGGACCCGGACGTCTCCTCCGCCTTCGAACTGGCCGCGACCTCGCAGGCCCTGGTGCTCCGGGGCGTGGCCTACGTGATGGTCGTCGAGAAGGCCGGCATCCCCGCGGGCGCCATCACCGGTGCGACCGTCCGGATGACCGCCGGCGCGGCCTGGGTGGCGGCGCAGGGCGGAGTCGACAGCATCCGGATCGTCCGGTACGACGATGCCGGTGCCGTCACCTTCCTCGAGACCGGGGCCGAAGACCTCGGGAACGGCCTGTACCGGTTCACGGCCCTGTCGCCCGGCTTCTCTGTCTTCGGACTTGTCGGTGTGAACGGCGCGAACCACGCCCCCACGGCCGCCGACGATTCGTACGCCACGGCCGCGGACTCCCCGCTGAACCTGCCCGCCCGCGGCGTGCTCGCGAACGATCTCGACCCGGACGGCGACGCCCTGAGCGCGCATGTCGTCGCGCCACCCGCCCACGGCACGTTCGTTCTCGGCCCCGACGGCTCGTTCACCTACACGCCGGCCGCAGGCTTCGCCGGCACGGACAGCTTCACGTACAGGGCGAACGACGGCAGGGAGAACTCCAACACCGCGACGGTCACCATCGCGGTGAGCGCGGCGAACCACGCGCCGACCGCCGGCGACGACGCGTACAGCACCGGGGCCGGCACCCGGCTCGTCGTCGCGAGGCCGGGGGTGCTTGCGAACGACGACGACGCGGACGACGATGCGCTGACTGCAGCGCTCGTGGAGACCGTCGACCACGGCACCCTAGCGCTCTCCGCGGACGGGTCCTTCGTCTACACGCCGGCGGCAGGGTTCTCGGGGAGCGAGACCTTCACCTACCGTGCGCACGACGGCACGGCCGGGTCCGGCCCCGCGACGGTACGGATCACGGTGCAGCCGGCTGCGAACCGCCCGCCGGAGATCACGGCCGCGATCGCCGTCCCGGTCGACCCGAAGCCCGTGAACACAGCGATCGCGGCACAAGCGGCCGTCGCCGACCCCGACGCCGGCGACACCGTCAACGCGACCTGGGCGTGGGGCGACGGCGCCACCTCGACCGTCCGGCCCGCGTCAGGGACCGTTACCGGCTCGCACACCTACACAGAGGCCGGCGTGTACACGGTCGAGCTCTCCGTCACCGACGGCAAGGCCGGGACATCGGCCGCGGCTCCCCAGTACACCGTGGTCTACGACCCGAACGGCGGCTTCGTCACCGGCGGCGGCTGGATCGCGTCGCCGGCGGGGGCGTACACGGCCGACCCGTCCCTCGCTGGGAAGGCGACCTTCGGCTTCGTCTCGAAGTACAGGAAAGGCCAGACCGCGCCGGCCGGCGAGACCGAGTTCCAGTTCCACGCGGGCGGCATGGACTTCCAGTCCTCGGGCTACGAGTGGCTCGTGATCGCGAACAGCAAGGCCCAGTACAAGGGGGTCGGCACCATCAACGGGGCCGGCTCGTACGGCTTCATGCTCAGCGCGATCGACGGGGACCTGAATAAGGTTAAGGGCCCCGACACCTTCCGGATAAAGATCTGGGACAGGAACAACCGCGACGCAGTCGTCTACGACAACCAGGTCGGCGCCGGTGACAGCGCCGACCCGATGACGACACTCGGCGGCGGGTCGGTCGTCGTCCATAAGGCCTGAACCCCTTTTTCGTACAGGCCCGCCGGTCTGACCCCGGGTGAAAAGACAGAGCAGCAGAGAGCCAGCGCGTACCGGCGATGAGCCCCGAACCCCCGGCCCCTCGCTCCCCGGCCGCCTCCGCGAGTTCCATACCCGGCTCCCGCTCGAGGGCAACCCCATACAGTGGTACCGTTCCGCGCGGACGGCCCGGCTTTAGACGACTCGTCTTCGCTCGGCCGCGGAGGCCACGAGTGAACTCCTTTAAACGGCAATATACGCGGCGTACGTCCGTGCATCCGGAGCCGGGAGCCCGTCCTCGCGAAGGCCGTCGACGTGGAACGCAATCGCCTCGCGCATCCGCTCCTCGGTCTCCTCGCGCGTCGACCCGGTCGCCACGCATCCCGGGAGGTCCGGGGAGTATGCAGAGTAGTTGCCGTCGGCCTCCTCGATGATCACCAGGTATCTGTGCATGGATCAGATCTCCTTTAGCCCTGCCTGTTTTAAGATACTATTTCACTGTCCCCGGCGCGAGGTCGTCGCCGGGGTGGCCTGGGACCGTTATCCGACCGGGTTTCGCAGGATGTCTGCGGTGATGACGGGAGCCGAGCCCGGGGCCGGCACGTCGTCGATGGCGAGGCACTCGAGATAGCAGGCGATGGCCTCCCGAATCGCGTCCATCGCCTCCTCGATCGTCGCCCCCTCACTGTGACATCCGGGGAGGGCGGGGCAGCTCGCGTTGTATCCCCCGTCCTCGAGATCCTCCGTGATGACCACGAGATAGCGCATCGGGCACAAGATTGCCCCGGCAGAACAAGAGGATTCCGATGCTCGACCCCGGAGGGGTGCGGAAGGGGAGCGATCCGGACCGTGGCGTCGAGCAACAGGTATATACAAATCCCTTTCTGTATGTACAGTTCGGAACGCGAGATGCAGCACCAGATCGATCCAACAGTCCTGCCGGAACAGGTCCTAAGAGCCCTGATCTCCCTCTGTCAACGGTACAGAGTGAGAGATCTCGCACTCTTCGGATCGGCTGCAGGCGAGGGATTCGACCCGGAGACGAGTGATGTCGATCTTCTCGTCGACTTCGAGCCCATGCCGTCGACGGAGCACATGCAGCAGTATTTCGGACTTCTCGAGGCCCTCGAGGCGCTCTTCCGGCGCAGGGTGGATCTCGTCGAACGGAACTCGATCCGGAACCCGTACGTGCTGGAATCCATCCTGAACAGCAGGGTTACCCTCTATGCCGCTGCGTGACGCCAGGGCGTACCTCTACGATATATCGGTTGCCTGCACGCTCATCGCCGAGTTCGTTTCCGGAAGATCCCCGGTCGACTACAGCAGGGACGCGATGCTGCGGTCGGCAGTTGAACGGCAGTTCGAGATCATCGGGGAAGCCCTGAACCGTCTAAAGCAATCCGACCCGGACCTGGCCGGCAGGATCACGGACGTATCCCGGATTGTCGCATTCAGGAACCGGCTCATCCACGGCTATGCAACGGTCTCGGATGAGGTCGTCTGGGGGGTCATCGAGGCCAGCCTTCCGGTCCTGGCACGGGAGGTGGCCTGCCTGCTGCAGGAGCGGGCCGACCCGCTCCCGGAGGGAAACAATAGAGCGACAGAGAGCTGACGCTTGTCAGCGATGAGCCCCGAACCGCCCGACCCCTCGCTCCCCGGCCGCCTCCGCGAGTTCCACGCCCGGCTCCCGCCCGCCGGCGACCCGCCGAACGCCCTGCTCGCGCTCCCGGACGACCGGCTCCTCTACCTCGCGGCCCTCCTCCGCGACACGCCGCAGCCCGCGCCGGCGCTCACGCCCGACGAGAGGCGCGGGTTCCGGGACCTCCTCGAGCAACACGTGCCGCGAGTAACTATAATACACTATAGCGCGCCATAGTTGATCGTGGCGACGACGACGGTCCAGCTCCGCTCGGAGACCAAGGCGAAACTGGACGACCTGAAGATCCACCCGCGGGAGACGTACGACGAGCTCATCTGCCGGCTGGCCGATGCGGCGTACGACGACGAGCCCCTCTCCGAGGAGGAGATCGACGCGATCCGCCTGAGCGAGAGGGAGATCGAAGCCGGCCGCGTCCGCACCCTGAGGGAGATCATGCGGGACCTCGGAGATGACCGGGCCATCCGCTCTCTCCTGGAATGATGGCGTACGAGGTGGTCTTCACCCACGGGGCCGAGAGAGCGTTCGCTGCACTCCCCCAGGCGGCACGCATCAGGATCGAGGTCGCCCTTGAGCGGTACGCGGCCGACCCGTTCCAGCGCCACGACATTAGAAAAGTGAGAGGGTGTCCCGCCGACAGGCCGCGGTACCGGATGAGGATCGGGGAATACCGGGCGACATTCCGGATCATCCAGGACCGGCTGATCGTCTGCGTCGTGGCTGTCGGGAAGAAGGAGAATTTTCAATACTGACGGCCTGGGCGACGGTACAGGGGCTCAGATCGGAGGCTGACCCTGCCCCATCGCCGGGGGAAAAGATAGAGCGACAGAGCGCCAACGCATACCAGCGATGAGCCCCGAACCGCCCGACCCGTCCCTCCCCGGCCGCCTCCGCGAGTTCCACGCCCGGCTCCCGCTCGCGGGCGACCCGCCGAACGCCCTGCTCGCGCTCCCGGACGACCGGCTCCTCTACCTCGCGGCCCTCCTCCGCGACACGCCCATGCCGGCCCCGGCCCTCTCGCTCGACGAGTGGCGGGCGTTCCGCGACGCCCTCGTGCCCGCACGGCGTCTTCCCGCTCCTCGCGTACCGCCTCCGCGCCTGGCCGGAGGACTGCCGGCCGCCGACGGAGGTCACGGACTACCTGAACCGGCTCTTCCTCTACGCGGCCGCGAGGTCGATGCGGGCCGGCCGGCAGATACAGGCGGTCGTCGACGCGCTCGAGGCCGCGGGGATCCCGTCGGTGCTGCTCAAGGGGCCGGCCCTCCGCAACGGCCTCCCCCTC
Organism: uncultured Methanoregulaceae archaeon; assembly: GCA_963730355.1. Classification (GTDB taxonomy): domain Archaea; phylum Halobacteriota; class Methanomicrobia; order Methanomicrobiales; family Methanospirillaceae; genus UBA288. The sequence continues at coordinate 132,417 of CAVSRL010000004.1, forward strand.
CATGTCGGGTTCGTCGACCGACAGCGGTGCGACGATGACCGCCGCGACGAACCGTGAGTGCCCCCAGACCGATTCAGACAAAACGGTAAAATTCGTCGATCTCCACCTGTGCGAGTCGGAGGACTCCTCTGAGCGTACCGGTCTTCAACTCGTCGTGGTCCGGCACGACGGTTCCCACCCTGCCGCTGTCCGTCATCTTTGAAAGTCGTACGTGACTTCCGGCCCGACCGGAGATGGAGAAACCGAACCGATTGCAGAGGATGCGTATGGTCTGATCGCCCGAGACCGGCTTATGATGAGGCAACCGACGAGACCTCGAAGGTGGTCAGGATCGCCCGTCTCTCTTTGGTCTGAGGGAACTCTTCCAGGTAGAGTATCGTCGCCTCTTTGAGGTTGCTCACGGCCTCCTCGACGGTCCCTCCCTGGCTGACCGTGCCGACCTCCGGGCATTCGGCCACGTACAGGTCATCCTCTTTGTGCAACACGGCGGTAAACGTCGACATGCGATCTCCTGTTTCCCGTTAGATCGAGGATTGGTATAACTCTGTCCTCCTGCAACGGGATCCAATCTGGATAGTCTGTTGCTGTACGATTTTTATATAATTCTGAGGAATGACGGTGAATCACTGAAGATCCAGGGATGAGGAATAACAACGATCTATCGGAGCGATCCTCAAGAATGATCTCTATTTTTCACGCGCAGGAGGCGGTGGAGAAGGCCATCAAGGCAGTGCCCGTACTGAACGGAGTCCCATTCGGTCGGACACACGACCTCGTGGAACCCGGTTACCGGGCGGATGAAGCCGTTTCGGACCTCCCGTTCGCGATCGATCGGCTCATCCGCGTGAATCCCCACGCAGTCGCGTTCCGGTACGGGGAGCCGGCAGTCGATCTGCTCGAACCGGAGGAGGCAGAAGAGGTCGTGGCGTCCGTGATGGATTGGGCGGATGCCAGTATCCGTGAGATGGCAGACCGCGAGAGCGGGTCCGGCTGAGGCCACCCGAGGCCGATAGGGCTCCCCTCGGACGGCTGCAGGGCACAGGTCGACGGAATGCGTCCCGAATGCATGGAACCCGTGCTACGGAGACGAGCCGGCGAGAGAACGTTCGAATGCCGCCAGCCCCCCATCGCGATCGTCTCCAGAGGAGATGTTCGAGCGATGGAGAGCCAACGCATACCAGCGATGAGCCCTGCACCCCCGACGCCTCGCTCCCCTCGAGGCTCCGCGCGTTCCACGAGCGGCTCCCGCTCGCGGGCGACCCGCCGAACGCCCTGCTCTCGCTCCCGGACGACCGGCTCCTCTCCCTCGCGGCCCTCCTCCGCGACACGCTCGGTCTGGCGGTCGAGCGACAGTTCGAGGATCATCGGGGACCGGCCTTGAACCGGCTCGTCACCAGTCCGAGCGCGGCCTCCGCGCGGGCGGGTCCCACGGACGTCTCACGAGCATCGTCGCGTTCACGGCAACCCGGCTGATCGCATCCGGCTACCCGCAGACGCGATCGTCCGACGAGGTCGTCGGGGCTGTAGAGTCGACAGAGGCAGCGCTTCCCCGGACGCCGGACCGCCAGACCAGTCGGGAGTCGACGCAGCGAGCGGCCTGCGCGGACCGCGGAGGACCGGCGTCGACGACCAGCGAAGACCCCGCGCCCGACCCGCGGCCGGCCTCGGTGCACATCGCGCGCCCGCACGGCGACGACCGCCGACGCAGCGCCCCGCGACCAGGCCCTCACGCTCGACGAGTGGCGCGGCGTTCCGCGACGCCCTCGTCCGCGCACGGCGTCTTCCCGCTCCTCGCGTACCGCCTCCGCGCCTGGCCGGAGGACTGCCGGCCGCCGAAGGACGTCACGGACTACCTGAACCGCGTCTTCCTCTACGCGGCCGCGAGGTCGATGCGGGCCGGCCGGGCCTGCCAACAGCATTATACTCCCGAGGGTCGTCTTTTCATTGAGCCACGGGATCAGGGGCGGTCGGCTGGATCGACCTGCCGTTTCGAGGTGCTCCACAGGCGCCCTTCAGATGGGAGTATAGTACAATGACCAGTGGGAGTTCAGCAACCGCCAGAAGGATGGCGACGCTCGAGGAGCTCCGGCTCGTCCTTCGAGCGCTCCTGCCCTCCCTCGAGCAGGAGTACGGCGTGACGTCGCTCGAGATTCTTCGGGTCGTACGTCCGCGGCGAGCAGGACGACAAGAGCGACCTCGACCTCCTCGTGGAGTTCGACCCGGAGCGCGATCTCTCGCTCCTCGACCTGGCCAGACTGCAACGGATACTCACCGAGAGGATCGGCGTCCCCGTCGACCTGGTCGAGAAACGGTCAATCAAGCCGGGCCTCCGAGACCGCATCCTGCACGAGGCCGTCCCGCTATGAGGGGTCCGCGGGACGTCACGCAGTATCTCGAGGACATGCTCGAGGCCGCCGAGAAGGCGCTCTCCTACACCTCGGGAATGAACCGGGACCAGTTTCTCGAGAGCGAACAGATGATCCTGATCATCAGCCGGTTGCTGGAGATCATCGGCGAGGCAGCGAAGCGGATCCCGGAACCGATCCGGCGGCAAAACCCGGACGTGCCGTGGAAGGACATCAGCGGGACCAGGGATATGCTGATCCACGCGTATTTCCGCATCGACGCGGAGCGATTGTGGAGCATGGTCGAACACGACCTGCCGCCGCTCCGCTCCGCGCTCCTCCGGATCCTGGAGGATGCACGGCAACCATGAACGATGCAGCACCCGGCCCCACATTCGAGCGGCGCTCATCGGGACGGCGGCGACGCACGAAGCACGACCGTCCAGGCGATGCTGACGCCGTCGCCCCCCGACCCCTCGCTCCCCGCGCGCCTCCGCGAGTTCCACGCCAGGCTCCCGCTCGCGGGCGACCCGCCGAACGCCCTGCTCGCGCTCCCGGACGACCGGCTCCTCTACCTCGCGGCCCTCCTCCGCGACACGCCGCAGCCCGCGCCGGCCCTCTCGCCCGAGGAGTGGCGGGAGTTCCGCGACGCTCCTCGTGCCGCACGGCGTCTTCCCGCTCCTCGCGTACCGCCTCCGCGCCTGGCCGGAGGACTGCCGGCCGCCGAAGGAGGTCACGGACTACCTGAACCGGGTCTTCCTCTACGCGGCCGCGAGGTCGATGCGGGCCGGCCGGCAGATACAGACGGTCGTCGACGCGCTCGAGGCCGCGGGGATCCCGTCGGTGCTGCTCAAGGGGCCGGCGCTGGCGCGGACGGTCTACCCCGACCCGGCGCTCCGGCAGTCGGTCGATATCGACCTGCTGGTGCGGCCGGAGGATGTCCTCGCGGCCGAGGCCGTGCTCGAGGGCCTCGGGATACGTCAGCCCGATGAAGGAGTTCCACGTCTCGCAGCACACATACCACCACCAGGTCTTCGAGCCGCCGGGCAACGGTATGCCGGTCGAGCTCCACTGGTCTCTCGACTTCGAGTTGAACCTCTTCCCGGCCGGCTGGGTCGAGGAGGTCGCTCGCGAAGGAGGATCCCGATCAGAGCGAACGACCTCTCCTGCCACACCCTCAGCCCCATCGACCACCTCCTCTTCCTCGCGTTCCACAATGTCTTCCTCGACATGGCGGAACGGCTGGATCTGGGTGCATGACGTCGCACTCGTGATGTCGGAACTCCGGACACCCGAGGAATGGCAGCGATCTCATCGATCGATCCGTCGAGCACCACATCCGGATTCCCCTGGAACTCGTGGTGACGGCGGCCGGCCTCTGGACCGGAGCTCACGCCTCCCGACGAGCTTGCCGACTTACTCAGCGTGGCCGGCCCCCACGGATCGGGAATTACAGATCTCGAAGCACGCGGCGACGCGATACGGGTCCATCTACTCGATGTTCGTTCTCCAGGTGCAGAATCAAACGGGGATACTCGAGAAGGTCCGCTGCATGCGTGCAGATTCGTCCTTCCCCCGACGCCGATGCTGGCGCCGTATCGGAGATCGACCTCGACGGTCGATATCCCCCTCGCCCACCTCCGGCGGTGGGCCAGCATCGTCAGGTACATCTGAGACTCGAGGATGAGGAGAGTGGGCCGGCCGGTCGAGAAGCCTCGAGGCCATAACGGGACGCAGGACGCCTATCGTCAAAGAATCCCCAACGGTTAATCACGCGAATGACCAATATCAAATGACATAACCCCGAGGCCGGCCTGTGGAAGATCGACACAACCCAAAATTTCGCCAAACAGTTCCCCAAGGAATCTCGCCGCGAATATCGCCTACTTCCTGGTCAGCATCATCGTCGGGATTCTCCTCGTTCCGTACTTCGTCTCCACTCTCGGAGTCGCCGCGTACGGCCTGATTCCCCTCGCGGCCTCGGTCACAGGATATGTCGCGATCGTCGTTCAGTCGCTCAATACAGCAGTCAGCCGATTCCTCACCGTCGACCTCCAGCGCGAGGACTACGCGGCGGCCAACCGGACCTTCAATACGGCCTTCTTCGGGCTGACGGCGGTCATTCTCCTGATGGTCCCGGTCGTCGTCGCGGTCGCGTACTTCGTCCCGGCGGTCTTCAGCGTCCCGGCCGGTCAGGAACCGGGGCAATGCTCCTCTTCCTCGGGGTCTGCGCTGCCTTTCTCCTCCGTTCATGGAGCGGCAACTTCACGGTGCAGCTCTTCGCCTACAACCGCCTCGATCTCCAGAACCTCGTCAACCTCACCAATCTCATTGTCCAGACCGGTTGATCGTCCTCTTCTTCTCTCTATTCGGCCCAGATCTCGCCTTGGTCGGCGGGGCGTACTTCATCGGGGCCGCTGGTCGCCTCGGTCATCTCGATCGTCCTTGCGAAGAGGGTCTGTCCCCATCTCATCGTAATCCCTCCGCCTTCGATCGCTCGAGGGTCCGGGATCTTTGCGGGATGGGAGGGTGGGTGATGGTCAACCAGAGTGGGCACTCTTATTCTTCTTCCAGATCGATCTTATCGTCGTTAACCTGCTCTTCGGAGCGACTTCTGCGGGGGAATATGCAATTGCACTGCAATGGGGGCTTCTATTACGGTCAATAGCGGGCACTCTTGCCAGTGTTCTTGTTCCGACGATTCTTGGTTTCTATGCCCTCAAGCAAACTGAATCCCTCTTAAAAATGACTCCCAGCGCGATCAAATTCATGGGACTTGCCATGGCCCTTCCGGCAGGCCTCATCTGTGGCTTTGCTCCCCAATTGCTCACTATCTGGGTAGGAGCCGAGTATGCCAGCCTTGCGCCACTCTTAGTGCTTCTAACGGCACCTCTAGCAATTAATATGGCTGTATTGCCCCTATTCTCGATAAATGTCGCCTACAACAGAGTCAGGATCCCAGGCATTGTAACAATCATCTTGGGAATCGCAAATTTGGTTCTGGCAATTGTATTATCCCTGGTGATCGGATGGGGGTATTACGGGGTTGCGATCGCAGGAGTCATCACTCTCACCTTCAGGCATACACTCTTCGTTCCTTGGTATGCTGCCAGAATCCAGCACATCTCCACCATAACTTATATCAGACCCCTCATTCCTGCGACCCTTGCACTAGGAGTGATTGAGCAGGAGGAACCGTTATTGCCTTTACTCTATCTTTACAGTCACTTCTTTCGTTAATTATTACGGGAGCCATTATCATGGGCCTATATGGGGTTGTTGTATTCGGATTTGGACTCAACCATTTTGAGAAATTGTTATTCCGATCATACATGCCTTCAAGATGGATCAAGGTTCTCGGAAAATGAGCGAAGATCGAATCTGAGGAATCACCGGAAATACCAGCGTTATTTATGAACATTTATTCAAGGTCAAGAGAGGGATTGGATGCCTGACATATCTGTTATCATCCCTCTTTATAATAAAGAACCTCATATCGCCCGTGCCATCGATTCCATCCTTGTCCAGACTTTCCAAGAGTTTGAAATAATCGTAGTTGATGATGGCTCTACCGACAGAGGAGCAGAGATCGTACTTCGATATGATGATTCAAGGATTCGTCTTGTACGACAACCAAATCGGGGTGTTTCTTCTGCACGGAATAATGGCGTTGGCGATGCACGAAGTGAATTCGTTGCTTTTTTGGACGCGGATGATGAGCTGGTATCCTGACCACCTTGCAACTCTTATGAGGTCCTGGGGGACGTTTCCGGAGGCTGGTGCTTTTTCGACAGCATACGCGGTTCGGGAAAAGAATGGCAACGACGATCTCCGAAGTATCTTGCGATTTCGAACCATTCTGAGGAGGGCATTTTGTCGAATTACTTTAAATCTGCAGCACTGGGGGCCCCTCCGGTATGCTCTTCAACGGTAGGGATTCCGAAACAATATTTACCGAGTTGGGTGGTTTTCAAATCGGGGAGCGCATGGGGGAGGATATCGATCTGGCTGAGAATCGCATTGAAATATCCAATCTGTTTCAGCCGGAAACATGGGGCGATAATCCATAATGAGGCGACGAATCGGACCTGTGATACGCATTTATCATTAGTGGAAGAGCCATTCGTAAAAACGGGAAACCAGGCTATACGTGATGGAATTGTCCCCGAAACACTTTTGCCATTTTTCCGGGAATATGTCGCTCGGAAGGAGATAGATACCGCAGTCTGGAATATTTACGCCGGGGATTATCGGCTTGCGAGGATGATATTGCGACGGACCGAAACGAACCTGTTTAGGTCCGAGAGGAGGAAATGGATCTTCGTATTATTCACCCCTAAACCAATTTTCAAAAGATGGTCCAGAAAGCGCGAAGGCGAATCCTGCGTTCGATGAATCGCGGATCTCACGGTTAAAAAGCCCACCGCCAATTAACCGTACTGCATGTTGTTTCGTTGCCATGGAACCATAAAGGTCCTCCCGGGCCGCCACTTTAGAGCGCGGATTCTGAAAGACAAAGACTCGATTGCCGACGGCGGGGTTGGGTGTGTGTTGCTCATCAGGTTGATAGGAAGACTTCCAGATCACCGTTGTTGAAGATGTAGTTCATGTTCGGATCGGCCTGTATCCGGTTGAAATCACTGTCAGTAAATCTCCATTTATTTTTAAATTCCGGATAAATGGCCGGATAAAATTGTTTTCCGGAGTCGTCGACCAGGAGGTACTTGGTGGTTGTGTCCGCCGTGAATGGATTAGGGGTGCCATATCCGAAATGGTTCGGAGGCAATAACTGTCCGCTATCGCTGTACATGATATTCTTCCGATCCGCGTCCCGGCCATATATCGCGTCATAATACCGGAACTGGGAGTCACCGATTCCGTACCCAAGGATCCGGTCATCCCGCGTCTGAAGTACGTCCCTATCCCGGAGTAGACGGTCTGCGGTACCTGCTGGTTCTCCCTGCGCACGATGGGTGACAGGTACAGGTTGAACACGGAGAATACAGGAGAGCGAAGACTATGACGCCAATCGAGACCAGCCTGACGATTTTCTGCTTATCATTCGGCCGGCCCGACAGGAGACGATCGAGCATCGGCCAGAAGTAAGCGGAGACCACGATGATACCCAGCAAGCAGGCGACGGCGAGGATTCGCACCCAGCCAAAGATATCGATCAATGCTAAGGATATGATCGCCGATACCAGGAAAATGAGAAAACCGGCGCCGAAGTAGAGAGCATGGTTCCGCACCCGCTCGTGTCGCTTCAGATAGAGCCACCCGATGAATACCACGCAGAGAAACGTCACCCCGACGAGCACAATGCTCTGGCCGTAAATATTCAGAGCGGTCTGTATCTGAGTGGCCACCTTGACCTGCCCGGTGCTGACGATCCCCGAATACCGCTGCAATTCCGAGCCCTGTTCACCCGCGCCCATAACCGAGTCGGTGAGGGAGGTCATATGCCGGGTAAAGAGGTACACGTACGTGCTCCAGGAGGAGAAGACGATCATGGCGATCAGCACCGGGCTGAAGAATGTTTTATGCGACGGGATTTTTCCGGCGCGATCACATGGAGGTATACGTCTGCCAGCAGGAGAAACAGGATCACGAATAGAGAGATGAGAGGATGGAAAAAGACGAGGGCGATCGTGCATAGGATGAGGAGATACGTGTACTCTTTCCGCTCCGGGTTCCTGATGTTCAGGAAGATCAGGAGCAAGAAGAACGGAATCATCAGGAACGATTCGTGGAACGGCGTGTAAAGAACATTAATCACGCCGAACAGCGGGATCGCGGCGATCGCGATGACCAGACCCAGTCGCCTGTTCCCGAAGAGCAGGGTCTTTCCGAGCGAAACCGCCGATATGAAAAAGAACATCGAGAAGAGAACCGGAGGATCATCGGGATCTTCTCCAGGGGAAAGCCGGCGATAAAGGTGAGGTTAAGGCCGAGGATATGTGCCATTGGATACATGTTGGAATCGGGGATATGCCCGGATGCCAAGATATCTCGTATATATCCGATGTGCGTCAAGATGTCCCCGCTGCCCATGGTGTAATAGCCCCGGATCAGGGGAAGACCCAGCAGGACGAGATCGATGAGGATCAGCGGTATGATGAACGTGGCTGTGATCGTTGGTCCGGCGCCCCTGCCGTATTGGTGTACGATCATCATCTGGCAGGCGAAGAACGGGAGTATCAGCGCCGCCCAGAAATACCAGGGATAGGCGTCATATATGGCGATCTCGTATCCGGTGGAGGGGCCCCAGGCGATAATGATCGCAAGGGCTATTCCGATAACGGCGTAATTCAGTATCGCGGCAATCTTCAGGTTTCTTTGATCAAAAATGTGATCAAATCGCATTATATCCATATCTGATTGGTCCCGTCAGGTATTCTTTGTATTGCGGTGGACCCGAGGATCGGTAGATACGATGCCCGGGCTACGGTTTCCCTTCTGGCTGAAGGATCTGCTGCCATCGGGACACGGTCCTGCTGGCGTCATACCGCTCCCTGACATGTTCGCCAGGGCTGGCCGCGGAGACCCGGTTCGGCTCGGAGCTGCGGAGCAACCGGAGCACATTCTCCGATATGCTGTCCCTGGAGTTGTCGGCCATAATGAAGCCGGTTTCGCCATCGATAATCACATCCGGGATGGCCCCGACAGGCGTCGCGAGGACCGGCGTGCCGCAGGCCATCGCTTCCAACATTACATTCGGTAAGCCTCAGTCTCCGAGGGGATCACCAATAGCCTCATGCGGTTGAGGAGCCCCGGAAGCAGGGGATGATCCACCCACCCGGTTATCGTAACGTGCTCGCTCAGGGAATTTGCATCGATACAATGCTCGACTGCATCCCGCAGGGCGCCGTCGCCGATGAGCAGGATCCGAATTTCCGGATCCGCTCTGACGATAGGCCGGAATCGCCTGAAGAAACTGCAGGATGCCCTTCTCCTGACTGAACCGGCCCACAAACCCAACGATGGATCCCCGAGTCTGATACGGTTCCGACACTTTCATCGTATCAAAATCGATTATGTGCTCGTGAGCGACCCTGATTCTTTCGGTCCATCGCCCCAATCCATACTCCTCGATAAGATGGTGAGAGTAAACGATGATTGACGTTGTAGAGGCGCAGGCGACGGACCGCATCACCCGCAAACCCGGCGCAAGCGGATCGCCTTTTGCGCGATGCGTTGCAATCGAGGATCCGGCCATCAAGGAGCACTACATTCTTTCCCGAGAGCCGAGCAAGGAGGACAGGGAGACCCAGAGTATCGCCCCCGAAGAAAAAGAGAAACGTATCGACAGTCCGGGCAACCTTCGAGACGACCAGCGCCATCCGGATCTGAAGCAGGATATACCGTGCCGATCGTATGATCGCGCTCGGGTGAGTTGCGTGGGTAATTCGGATTGCCTTTACCGAGGCGTTCTCCCGGAAGTAGTCGTAGGCATCATCTCCCGTGACGAGGGTAATGTCCTCCGGTATCGTGCGCAGTATGGCAATCAGGTTCAGAGGGGACGATGCCGCTCGGTTCGAGCGGCATCGTGACCACGCAGATCTTATTGTCCAGAATACCACTGGCGATTGTGGCCAGGTACATGGACTCGGTGAGGGTGACGACGTCCTCGAGATTGAAGCGATCCGAGACCAGTTTCGCGCCGGCAGAGCCCATATCACTTCGCCCAGCATCGTCCAGCAGAAGTGTCTATCTGCTCCCGTAATTCGTCCTTGTCCAACTGCGATACGAGGCCCGCACTCCGGACGATGTCGGCGATGAGACATCCCTGGGTGACGACAACCGGACACCCACAGGCCCAGGCCTCGAGCACGGTAAAGGGAAATGTCTCGTACCGGGAGGGGAGGACATACAGGTCGGCGTCAACATACGCCGCCAGTTTGACCCGGTGGTACAGAGGGCCCGTGGCGAAGACGGGTGCGGCCCACTTTCTCTCCTTCAGCCGGTCCATGACACTCCCCAGAAAGTTGTCATCAGGTCCGGTGATGACGAGCCTGACCTCCGGCATCTCTTCCACGAGATCGGCGTATGCCTCCACCAGGAGATCGAGCCCTTTGATCCGGTGAATTCTCCCGAACGAATAGGACGACTTTATCTTCCGGTGAGATGCCATATCGTTCCCTGAACGTCCCCGATCGCGGCAATTCCGAATACTTTGAGAGATCTATGCCGTTCGGGATGATATCGATCTTCGTGCCCGGAACGCCCATTGTCCGATACTGATCGGCTTCGGACGCGCACAGGGCAACAACCCGGCTGGCACTCCCGAAACGCCACCACACCCCCACCATCATGGAGATATCCTTTTGAGAAATTGTTTTTCTAAGATCGGCAGTACTGGCAACCATGCGCCGGACTATCAGGCAATTTTGTGGTGCCACCAGAGATGATGGAGTTGCGGATGAGGCGGAGTTTACTGCAGATGGACGATATCGAATATCAGATTTTCCCGTACCGCACGGTTCAGCGAGGGCAAACATACGCATCAGATTGATGTTGTTTAAAATGATACGCAATGCTGTCGATTTCCACGACGAAACCCGCGTCCAGTCCGTAATCGGAGGTCGCGATGGTCACCTCATGGCCCCGCCGGGCAAGTTCGACGGATATTTCGCACACCGCGCGGACAATATCCGCCAAAACCAGGCGAGAGGAACGGGATGACCTGGAGGATCTTCATCGCGACGCCTGCTCTCCGGGATGGGACATGGCCATCATAACTTCACCACAGGCCTGGCTTTTCAGATCTCTCGAAGTGGTAAGAAGGTCTGTGGGATGATCGTCTTCACCGTCGCGAGATTGTCGATGGAGTATTGCCCGGTTCCGGGAACAATTTCCGTTCTTCTCTCCCGGAGATCACACATGGAGGGGACTGCCTATCAGCTCATTGGCTGTCATACAACAAAAGGTAATTCTCTCGATGCCTCTCCAGGCGGGCGGCAGAGATCGGAGATCGTCAGTGATCAGTTCTCCCGATGGCTCACTTCAGGAATGGATACCATCAATCAAAGCCGGCGATAATCGAT
>CAVSRL010000005.1:0-72545 GCA_963730355.1 uncultured Methanoregulaceae archaeon
CGAGGTCTCCACGGGCGAAGTCTTCGGCCTGCTCGGCCCGAACGGCGCGGGCAAGACGACTCTGATCCGGCTGCTCGCGGGCGTCCTCACCCCCGATGCCGGCTCGGCCCGGGTCTTCGGACTCGACCCCACGACCGACGGGTCGGCCGTCCGGAGCCGGTGCGGGGTCCTGACCGAGACGCCGGCCGTGTACGAACGGCTGACGGCGCGGCAGAACCTCGCCTTCGCGGCCGACGTCTTCGGCGTGCCCGTCCCCGAGGTCGACCGCCGTGTGAACGACCTCCTCGTCCGTTTCTCGCTCCAGGACCGCGCCGACGAACCCGTCGGCGGGTTCTCGAAGGGGATGAAGCAGCGGCTCGCCCTCGCCCGCGCCCTGGTCCACGACCCCGAGCTCCTCTTCCTCGACGAGCCGACGGCCGGTCTCGACCCGGTCGCCTCGCGCCAGGTCCACGACCTGGTCGGCGCCCTCCGCGACGAGGGGCGCACGGTCGTGCTCTGCACCCACCACCTCGTCGAGGCCGAGGCCCTCTGCGACCGCGTCGGCGTCCTCGCGAAGGGGAGGCTGATCGCGCTCGGCACGGTCCGGGATCTCTCCGACCGCCTGCTCGCGGCCTCGCCGGTCGCGCTCTCGTTCCTCGACCCCGTGACCGACGCGGTCGCCGCGGCGGTCGGCGCCGTCCCCGGTGTCACGGTGACGGAGCGGGAAGAGCGGCGCCTCGTCCTCGCCGCCCCCGACGACGGGGCGGCCGCCGACGCGATCTCGGCCGCGGTCCGGGCCGGCGGCCGGGTCGTCGCGGCCGGCCGGCGCGAGCACACGCTCGAAGAGGTCTACTTCGCGCTCCAGGGGGTGCCGGCATGAACTGGCGCACGGTCCGCGCGATCGCGACCAAGGACCTGCTCGAGGTCCGGAAGAACCGGATCGCGATCTGGTCGATCATCGGGCTCTCGTTCTTCCTCTCGGTCGGCATGCCGCTCCTGATCGGCCTGCTGCCGTTCGGGGCCGGGCCGTCCGCAGGGGACCTCGGGCCGTTCGAGTCGCTCATGCACCTGCTGCCGCCGGGGCTGCAGGACCTCGCGATCGGAGCCCGGATGGTCGTGCTGATGCTCGGCTACTTCCTCGCGCCGCTCTTCCTGATCATCCCGCTGATGGTGGCCGCGATCGTCGGGGCCGAGTCGTTCGTGGGCGAGAAAGAGCGGCACACGCTCGAGGGGCTGCTCTACACCCCGGCCACCGACCTCGAGCTCTACGCGGGCAAGGTGCTCGCGGGGGCCGTGCCGGCCGTGATCGCGGCCTTCCTGAACTTCGGGATCTACGCGGTGGTCGTGAACCTGGTCACGGCCCCCATCGTCGGCGGAATCTGGTTCCCGACCCTCCCCGCGCTCGCGCTCGCGGTCTGGGTCGGCCCGGCCGTCGCGCTCCTCGGCGTCTCGGCCTCGGTCCTGGTCTCGACCCGGGTCGAGACCTTCCTCGAGGCGAACCAGCTGACCGGCCTGCTCTCGCTCGTGATCGTCGCGCTGATGCTCGGGCAGGGCTCGGGCCTGCTCCTGCTCTCGCTCCCGGTCCTGTTCCTCGTCGGGCTCGTCTTCTATGGAGTTGACGTCGTCCTGATCCGGCTCGGCGCCGCGATCTTCTCGCGCGACCGGCTCATGGCTCGGGCTTGACGATCAGGGTCGAGACCGAACCGTTCTCGATCACGTAGCCCGAGACCGAGCCGACGAGGAGGCGCCGGACCAGGCTCTTCTCATGGGCGCCGAGCACGATCAGGTCCGCGTGCACCTCCGCCGCAACGCGGACGATCTCCTCGCCCGGCGAGCCCTCGGGCGTGTGCACGGTGATCTCGGTGCCGTGCATCTCCGCGTGCTCCCGCATCCGCCGGACGACCGACCCGGGATCGTCGGCCTCGGCGGCCTCGACCGGTCCGTCCGGCCCCATCACGGTGCCGTCGTCCTCGTCGTCGCCCTTCAGAGAGCGTGGCGAGGACGCCCTCGTGGACGGCGTGGACCACGTGGACGTCGCTGTCGAAACGCTTGGAGATCGCGATCGCGGTCTCGAGCACCTCCTCGGCGAGCTCGGTCCCGTCGACGGCCGCAAGGATCCGTTTGAACACTGAAATGGCACCTCGGTGTCCGGGGGCTGGACGCTGCTACAACGATAAGGCGATACAGGTATATGAACGTGCGGCGCAGGACCGCCGTGCGCCGCGTCCGCCTGGCGGAGGTCAGGCCGCGGGGATAGCCCCGCACCGTCCCCGTCGAGCCGCCGGAGCTGCTGGTCTCCGCTGCATGGCCGTCCCGGTACGCCTCCTCGGCCCGCTTCCAGTCCGAGATGTCGCGCAGGGTCTGGATCGCCCCGATCTCGGTCCCGTCGCGGTCGGAGAGGGGCGAGGCTTTGCCCCAGAGATGCCCCCCCCGCCCGCCGCGGAGCGAGGGCACCGGGGCCTCGAAGTAGAGGGTCTCGCCGAACCGGCGCACGCCCGGGTAGGTCCGCGCGAGCTCCTCCGTCGAGAGGTCGAGGAGATCGACGAGGATCGGGAAGGCTCCCTCGAACCGTACGAAGGCACGCCCGTAGTCGCGCGTGCCCATCACGTCCTCCCGCCGGATGCCGGTCAGGGTCTCCATGGCCCTGTTCCACGCGACCACCTGCCGGTCGCGGTCCACGATGAAGGTCGCGTCGGGCATGAACTCGATCGCCTCCTGGAGCTTGCCGCGGCTCAGCTTGAGCGCCTCCTCGGTCTGCCGCCGCTCGGTCACGTCGACGACCGAGAGGAGGGTGCAGAGGAGTCTGCCCGTCGTCGTCGAGCACCACCGAGGCCGAGACCTGGGCCTGGAAGGGCCGCCCGTCGCGCCGCAGGCACTGGACGTCGCCGAACCAGTGGCCGTCGCGGAGGATCTGGACCTCGAGTTCGGCCATGAATGCCGCCGAGGCCGAGGTCGCCCTGCGCGAGCTCCGTGTACAGGCGCCCGGCGAGCTCGCCGGGATCGCCGTAGCCGAACATGGCGGCGAAGGCGCGGTTGACGTACTCGAGCCGGCCCTCGGGCTCGATGATCGCGATCCCGTCGACCGAGGCGGCGATCGCGGACTCCTTGACCAGGAGCTCGCGCTGGCGCTCGTGGTCCTCGGTCACGTCCCGGCCGACGAGCTGGTATTCGATGACCGTGCCGTCGGGGCCGAAGAGGGCCCGATCGGTGTATTCGAGCCATCGCGAGCTCTCCTCTCCCGTTGCGCACCTGGTGCAGGAAGGTGACGGTGGGCGCCTCGGGCGTCAGGGCCGCTTCGGCCATCCGCACCATCGCCATGTCCTCGGGATCCATGGGGGCTGTATAGTCGACGGCGCGAGATGTCGTCGACCCCGAAGAACCGCCGGCAGGCGTCGTTGGCGAACGTGATCGTGCCGTCCGCCCGACGGCGCGAGATCAGCTCGGTCTGGTCCTCGACCACGGCCCGGTAGCGCGCCTCGTTCTCGGCGATCTGCTGTTCGTACTCCCGTTCGGCCGTCACGTCCTCGATGATCACGGTGCAGCCGTTGCCGCCGTCCTCGAAGACGGTCGGGATCAGCGAGACCCGGCAGTGGACGGTCCCGCCGTCGTACTCGAAGGAGAGGTCGCGCCGTTCGGCCTCGCCCGTGCCGTCGGCCGCCGGCAGCACGAGCCCCCGGAGCGGGGCCAGGTCGACCCGGTCGATCCGCTCGCCGAGGAGGGCCTCCCGCGGCAGTCTGCCAGAACTCGAGCAGGCGGTCGTTCGCCTGGATGATCCGTCCCTCGTCGTCGACGACCACGATCTGCTCGCGCGCGAACCGGAGCAGGCCCGAGAGCGGCACCCGCTGGGAGACCGTGTAGACCTTGGCCATCCCGATCTGCCGGATCTCCGACCTGGCCCGTGAAGAGCAGGATCTCGAGGTACTTGGCCGCCGAGTTCCGGTTGATCCCGAGCCGCTGCGCGATCTCGGTGATGATCAGCCCTTTCGGGCGCGCCTTGAGAAGCGTGCGGATCTTCCGGGCGATGGCCCGATCCTCTTCAAGGCCCATGAGGAGTACTGTATCACGGATATATATATAAGTGAGTGAATCGAAAACCGGCCCCTCCTGAAATAGTAATCGGAAGATTCTTCATATGAGGGGGCCGATTACCTGCTGTCCCCTGTATCGGGGTTGCCATGTCGCTCTCCCTGCGTTCCCGGCCCTTCTCGCAGACCATCTTCGTCTTCATAGTCGCCCTGATCGTGCTCATCGTCGTCGGGATCACGCTCGTGGACTACTCGATCGCCGAGCGCAACCTCCGCGACCATCAGCGGATGCTCGAGGAGCAGACCGAGATCGACCTGAACAACTCGATCATGCTGATCGACGAGGGGCTCAAGCTCTTCGACGATACGATGAACGGGGAGATGGAGGACAGGCCTCGCGCAGTTCATCGACGAGTACGAGCGAGCGGGGCGGGACCCGTCGGCCATGAACCTGACGCGGATCAAGCGCGAGGTCTTTCACGACGAGATGGACCTCTACGTGATCAACGCGTCGAACATGATCGAGTTCACGACCTATCCCCCGGACCAGGACCTCGACTTCAGCACCGAGCCGGAGTTCGCCGACTACCTGGATCGGATCCGGAACACCAGCGGCTTCTACCCCGATCGCGTGGTCCGTGAGCCCGGGTCGAACATTCTCCGCAAGTACGCGTACACTCCGACCCCCGACCACCGGTACATCCTCGAGCTCGGCATGATCGGTGATAACTTCAAGGCCGAGCGCCAGCGTCTCAAGTACACGGATACGATCAAGGACATCAAGTCCCTGAATCCCTATGTCCAGGATGTCCGGATCTTTACCCAGTTCAAGAGCCAGGTCGGGAACAGTTCCTTCAAACCCGACGCCGAGCTCAAGGCCCGGCTCGACCAGGTGATCGAGACCAAGACCGGCTTCGACTGGATCTGTCCGAAGACGGGCAACAAGATACGGTACAAGTACGTCA
Organism: uncultured Methanoregulaceae archaeon; assembly: GCA_963730355.1. Lineage (GTDB taxonomy): Archaea > Halobacteriota > Methanomicrobia > Methanomicrobiales > Methanospirillaceae > UBA288. The sequence continues at coordinate 4,970 of CAVSRL010000005.1, forward strand.
ACCTCAAGGACGAGGACTACGCCACCGACCTCTCGATGGTCGCCGAGCTGACCTACAGCAGCGCCCCGCTCACGCAGGCCCTCTCGGACCTCGTCGGGTTCCATGCCCTCGCGGCGCTCGCGGCGCTCCTGATCGGGCTCGTGACGGCCGGCGTCGTCTCGGGCCGCCTCACGGGGCCGATCCGCGGGCTCGTGGGGGACGTCAACGCGATCGCGCAGGGGGACCTCGACCACCCGATCTCGCCGAGCCCGGCACGCGAGTTCACGGTCCTCGAGACGTCCATCTCCACGATGGTCGGGCGGCTCAAGGGCACGATCGAGCAGCTCCAGCAGCACGAGCTGAACCTCTCCGAGAGCGAGGACCGGTACCGCCGCACGCTCGACCTGGTCTCGGACTACGCCTACTGCCGGGTTCTCGAGCCCGATGGGACCTGGACCACCATCTGGTCGGCCGGCACCCCCGAGCGGGTCTGCCTGTACACGTTCGACCAGCTCGACGAGCTCGGCGGGTGGGAGGCGATCGTCCACGCCGACGACCGCGCAGTCCTCCAGCGGCACATGGAGGCCGTGCTCGTCAACGAGCCGCACGAGAGCGAGTTCCGGGTCCTCGCCAGCGACGGCGAGGTCCGGTGGGTCAGCCACCGGACGATGCCGATCATGGACCCGCTGGCCGGTCGCGTGACCGGGTACTACGCGGCCGGGCAGGACGTGACCGACCGGAAGCGGAACGAGGCCGCGCTCCGCGAGAGCGAGGAGAAGTACCGGCAGCTCGTCGAGGACGCGAACTCGATCATCCTCCGGCTCGGCCCCGACGGCGACGATCTGGTACGTGAACGAGTTCGCCGAACGGTTCTTCGGGTACGACCCCGGCGAGCTCCTGGGCCGCGACGTGGTCGGGACGATCGTCCCCGAGGTCGACAGCGAGGGGAAGCGGACCGGCGACCTGGTGCACAGGATCTCGCGCGACCCGACGGCCTATACGATCAACCAGAACGAGAACACCCGCAAGGACGGGACACGCGCGTACATCTCCTGGACCAACCGCGCGATCTTCGCAGACGACGGGAGCCCGCTCGGGATCCTCTGCGTCGGCAACGACATCACGCGGCTCAAAGAGGCCGAGGACGAGAACCGCCAGCTCTACGCCGAGCTCGAGGAGCGGGTGCGCAAGCGGACCGAGGACCTGGCCGCCGCGAACCGCGAACTCGAGTCGTTCACCTACACGGTCTCGCACGACCTGCGGTCGCCCCTGCGGGCGATCGACGGGTACACCTACATCCTGCTGCACGAGCACCAGCCCGAGCTGACCGGGTCCGCGATGCGGTACCTCGACCAGATCAGCCAGAACGCGCGGCGGATGGCCCGGCTGATCGACGACCTGCTCAACTTCTCGCGCACGGGCCGGCAGGCCCTGGCCATCCGCGAGGTCGATACGGCCGTGCTCGTGGCCGAGGTGCTCGACGACCTCAATGGCGAACGGCAGGGGCGCGACATCCGGATCACGGTGAGCGGACTCGCCCCCTGCCAGGCCGACCCGGCCCTGTTGAAACAGGTCTACTCGAACCTGATCGGGAACGCGCTGAAGTTCACGCGGAACCGCGAGGTCGCCGAGATCGAGGTCGGGTCCTTCGAGAAGGACGGCCGACCCGTCTACTTCGTCCGGGACAACGGGGTCGGGTTCGACCAGAAGTATGCGAACACGCTCTTCCAGGTCTTCCACCGGCTCCACGACGCGCGCGAGTACGAGGGGACGGGGGTCGGCCTGGCGATCGTGCAGCGGATCATCGAGCGGCACGGCGGACGGATCTGGGTCGAGTCCGAGCCGGATCGGGGAACAACCTTTTTCTTCACACTGGGCGAGGAGAATGAAGATGGAGCTGAACGGGGAGAAGGACATCCTGCTGGTTGAGGACAACCCGCACGACGTGGAGCTGATCCTCCACGTCTTCGAATGGTCGAACATCCACGGCCGGGTCCGGGTCGTGTGGGACGGACAGGAGGCGCTGGACGCCCTCTTCGAGGAGAAGATGCGCCCGCGCGTCATCCTGCTCGACCTGAAGCTGCCCAAGGTGGGCGGACTCGAGGTGCTGCGCCAGATCAAGGAGGACGCATCCCTCCGCGAGACCCCGGTCGTGGTCTTCTCCTCGTCGGCCGAGGACCGCGACATCGCGCTCAGTTACGGCCTCGGCGCGAACAGCTACATCGTCAAGCCGGTCGAGTTCGACCGGTTCGCGGACGTGATCCGCGAGATCGGCCTGCTACTGGCAGCTGATCAACCGTCCCCCCGACGGTGGCGGAGGCCCGGCAGCGGAGTGAGCGCCGGCCGTCACTCTCTCTGCGTTTCGTACCAGCGCTCCATCCAGTCCGAGAGCGGGAGTTCGGCGAGCCCTTTCGGCGTGACCCAGCGGAATGCGTCGTGCTCTTCGGAGAGCACGATCTCCCGATCCGGCGCGGATGCGCCGAGGACCAGGTGAACCACGCGCCCCTCGCGGCGCTCCTGGTCGCCGGCGCCGAGGAGCCGGCCGGGCTCGACCGCCAGGCCCGTCTCCTCGCCGACCTCGCGAATGAGGGCGTCCCGGATCCCCTCGCCCTGGCCGATTCGCCCTCCGGGGAACTCCCACCGCCCGGCGTTGTACCTCGCTCGTCCCGGGCCGACGGAGGAGAAGCAGGCGCCCGCGCCGGTCAGCGATCACGGCGTGGGCGGCGAGGTTCAGCGGGCCGTGATCCCGATCCTGCACGATCCTGAATCCGGCAGAATTGCCCATAGGTAGCGCCGCGCTCTCGGACGGACGGCGGAGAGGCCGGGGATCAGAGTCCGGCCCTGACCTCGCGCACGGCCTCGACCATGTGCGAGAGCTTGGCGAACGCGGCCTCGCGCGAGCGCATCCGGAGGCCGCAGTCGGGGTCGATCAGGAGCCGATCGGGGCCGAAGGCCTCGACGCCGCGCTCGACCCGGGCGCGGATGGTCTCCACGCTCTCGACCTCGTCCGAGGACGAGACGACCGCGCCGAACCCGATCCGCTTCTCCCCGAGCTCGCGTGCGGCCAGCACCTCGAGGTTTCCGGGGTGACCCGCGAACTCGAGGTCGAGGATCTGGACCGGGTATCGCAGCAGGGCGTCGATCATCCCCTCGATCGGCCCGCAGGCGTGGAGCGCGACCGGCACCGGGAGGCCCCCGGCGACCAGGCCGACGGCCGCCGCGGCGGTCCCCGGGTCCACGGCGCCGGTCGAGAGGATCGGCTCGTCGATCTGGAGCATGCAGACCCCGGCCCCGGCGAGCGCCCGGGCCTCCGCGGCGAGCACCGCGGCGAGGTCGAGGGCGAGCTCCTCCTTGTCGCGGTAGACGTGGGTGTCGAGGTGGAGCGCGTGCGCGAGCGTGGTCGGGCCGGTCAGGATCCCCTTGACGTACGGGGCCTTCGACCGGGCGTAGCGGACGTCCTCGACCGTGATCGCATGCGCCGGCGGTCCAATCCGACCGATGACGCGCCCCTCGCGGACCCCCGGGAGCTGCGCGGCGAACGCCGAGACCATGTCCGCGCGGACCTGCCCGTCCGAGATGATCTCCACGCCGGCCCTGAGCTGGTCGGCGACCGCGGTCTCGAGCGCGGTCCGGTGCCGGTCGAGGAGGGACCGGAGCCCCCGCCCTTCGACCGGCGGGTACGACCCGACCACGGTCGTCGGCAGAAGCACCGGCGGCAGGGTCATGGCACGAGCCGGTGCCGGTCGCGCGGAAAGAGCACGGCCTCGCGGACGTTCGCAAGGTCGAGCATGGTCATCACGAACCGCTCGACCCCGAGGCCCCAGCCGGCGTGCGGCGGCATCCCGTACCGGAACGGCCGCAGGTAGAACTCGAACGAGGCGGGGTCGAGGCCCTTGGCCACGAGCTGCTGCTCGAGCATCTCGTACCGGTGGACGCGCTGGGCCCCCGACGAGAGCTCCATCCGGGGGTGCATCAGGTCGAAGGCCTTGCAGATCGACGGGTCGTCCTCGTACGGCAGGGCATAGTACGGCCGGATCGAGGTCGGCCAGTCCGTGACGAAGTAGTGCTGGCCCATCTCCTCGCCGATCGCCCTCTCGGCCGACGGCGAGAGATCGTCGCCGAAGGCGATCGGCTCCTCGATCCGCCCGGCCGCGATCTCGATCGCCTCGGCGTAGGGGAGGCGGGGGAACGGAGCCCGCGGGATCGCGAGACTCGGCGATAGCCCCCGCGCTCGAGCGCGTCGGCGCAGGTGGCTGCGACGTGCTCGTAGCACGAGGCCACGAGCCCCTCGAGGAGGACCATCACGTCCTCATGGTCGGCGAACGAGACCTCGACGTCGATCGAGGTCGCCTCGTTCAGGTGGCGCGTGGTGTTGTGCTCCTCGGCCCGGAAGATCGGGCCGATCTCGAAGACCTTCTCGAACCCGGCGCCCATCATCATCTGCTTGTAGAGCTGGGGCGACTGGTTCAGGAAGGCCTCCTTCTCGAAGTAGGCGATCGGGAAGAACTCGGTCCCGCCCTCGGTCGCGGCCGCGACGATCTTCGGGGTCGTGATCTGGATGAAGTCGTGCTTGTGCAGGTACCGCGACGTCTCGTGAAGCACGGCCGACCGGACCTGGAAGACGGCCGCGATGCGCGGCCGGCGCGCGTCGAGGAACCGGACGTCGAGCCGGGTATCGATCTCGGCCGGCACCTTCTCGGCCACGTCGAGCGGGAGCGGCGTCTCGGCCCGCGAGAGGATCTCGAACGAGCTCGGGACGAGCTCGCGCCCGCCCGGCGCCTTCTCGGTCGCCTTGATCTCGCCGGTCACCATGACGACCGACTCGCGCGAGACCGATCGGACGGCCTCGACGACCTCGGGCGGGACCTTCTTCTTCGGGACCGTGACCTGCAGGATCCCGGTCCTGTCGCGCAGGAGGACGAATGTGAGCCCGCCGAGATCCCGGACCTCGTGGACGAACCCGACGCACTTCGCGCGTCCGAGCTCGGGGGTGACCTTTGCTATCGGCGTCCGCATCGAAAAACCTGAGATCAATGGGCTTTGCGGGGTAATTGGTTTTGCGTTCCGAGTGATTGTATCGAATATTATTCCATTCGCCCCGTCATTCGAGAATCGCAGAACAGCGCGAACGCCGCCGTGCGTTCCTCCGAGGGGAGCACAAGCGCTGGAGATGCATCGATCTCCTCGGCGCCCTCTGCGGAGCCGGACGTCGGAGACACCCCTCCGGGGGAAAGCCGGGACCGGCGGAGAGTCGATCCCCAACGCCCCGTACCCTCGGGTCCGAAGATCGCTCCGTCGGGTTCCCGGATGTGCTGCCGACCCTCCGGTCTGCCACCGCGAGAGTGCCTGTGTACGGGCTCTGCGAAGCGGAGCAGGGCCGAGCCTCGGGTTCCGGTCATGCCGTTCGGTTGATGAGCCGGGCGATCCGGACCCTGGCCTCGCGGGACGTGCACCCGAGATCGGCTGCAGTCCGGTCGATGCACCACTCGAGCACCACCGGGGTGAGCGCCTCGAGGAGCGCGTCCCGGGGAACCCTGAGGTCCGCGGCCATGCGATCGATCGCCTTCTCAAGGGCGGCCGGGGAGACTGGCGCGTACGTCATGCGGTTCGATAGGTTCTCTTGAATTAATAGTCTCCGCCGGCCCCCGGTGACAGTCGGTGCCGACGAGGCGGGTGCCCGACGATATACATGCATTCTCACCCGGGTTCACCCTACGCGCATACGCAGAACGATACGGTTGAGACACGCTCCTTCGAGTACGCGAAGAAAGACGCTCAACTCGGACGGGTCATTCTTGGAAACACAGCGGAGTACAGCCGTAATCGCATGCGGTTCTCTGGCGCCCGGGCTGCGCCGGGAAAAAGGAGGGGGGTTACTTCTGGCGCTGCGCCATCAGCTGCGGCTCGATCACCACGCGGTCGATCGCGTGGATCACGCCGTTCTTCGCGACGATGTCGGACCGGGTGATCGTGGCCTCGCCGACGCGGACGTGCGCCCCGAGCGGCCGGAGCTGGAGGTCGCTGCCGTCGAGCGCCCGCAGCGGACGGGCCGTGTCGAGGGCCGACATCAGCAGCCGATCCTTGACCACGTGGTGGGTCAGCACCTGTCGCGCGCGCGTCGTGTCGTCCCCGATCCAGCGCATGGCCCCGGCCTGCGCCGACTCGAAGGCCGTGTCCTCGGGGGCGAAGATCGTGAAGGGCCCGGCCCCCTTCAGGGTCTCCTCGAGCCCGGCGTCGCGAATGGCGCGGAGCAGGCTCGAGAAGTTGCCGTCGTGCTCGAGGGTACCGATGATGTCCAGGGGGTTGATCTCGACCATACCATATCACCTCTGTCTCTAATGCGTCTCAATGAGGCGTCTACGATATAATGTTTCTGGATACCGACGGGCGATGGTTCACCTCTCAGGCCGCTCCGCCCGCCGGCATGGCCCGGGCTCCCCGCGACGTCCGTCCCGGGGGAGCCTCTCTGCGCCTCAGTCGCTCCAGACCACGACCGGGTCGATGGTCGCGTCGATCAGCAGGTCGAACGGCACCCGGTTGCACCACCCCGTCTTCTCGAACATCTGCTGGAAGCAGACGCCGACCACGGCGGCCGTCGGGTGGCGGTCGAGGAGTGCGATCACCTCGTCCGCGCCGACGGGGCTGTTCTCCATCGAGAGCCCGCCCATCACCACGATCACCCGGGGCCGGAGCGGGCCCGCGGGGCCGGCCGCCTGGACGCCGATGTTCGGGACGGGCTCGAGCCGCCGGGCCGCGCCCTCGTCCACGCCGGGCACGAAGATCTGCGTCACCGGCAGGGACCGGGTGGCGAACGCGAGGAGTTCGACGAACGGCGTGCAGGTCCCGGGCACCCCGACGTAGACCACCTGGTCGCCCTCGCCGAGCCCGAGCCCCTCGACGAAGTCGCGGAACGGCCGGAGGATCCCGGGCACGCCCTTCAGCACCGACTGCTGCTCCATGGATACACGATGGCACCGGGGGGATATCAAGGATTCGGCAGAGTGGGCAGCAGGATTTCCGGGGCGATCTTTATATGGTAGGATTCCCTTGGTCCGCACATGCCGCTATCACTGACGGACAAGATCGTCGGGTTCATCGTCCGACCGGTCGAGACGTTCCGGGCTGTGCGCGAGGAAGAACTCGGGCCCCCGATACTCTACTGGCTTGTACCTGCTGATCATCAACGCGATCCTGACCGCAATTGTTGCGTACCTGGGCTTCGGCGCGGCAGCCAACAGAACCCCCGGGGTCGGGGCGTTTATTGCAGGTCTGATCGCTGCGTTCATACTCGGCATCATCGCTCTGCTCCTCTGGGCGGTCTTCCTGCACATCGGCGCGAAGGTCATGAGCGGGCGCGGGGACTTCGCGGACTCGTTCAAGTCGGCCGTCTACGCCCAGACGCCGAATCTGCTGCTCGGTTGGATCCCGATCATCGGCATCATCTTCTGGCTCTGGTCCATCGTCACTGCTGTTCCTCGGCGTCCGCGAGCTCCACGAGCTGGACACAACGAAGGCCGTGATCGCGGTCGTGATCGCGGTGGTGCTCTTCATCATCGTGATCGCGATCATCGCGGCGATCCTCGCGGCAATCGGGATCGCGATCCTCGGCGGCATCGCCGGCCTTTCATCCCTGCCGGGCTACGTTCCGCCCGACTTCTGAACCTCCTCCCCTTTTCCTCTCTCCCGTTTACGCCGGGCAGAGGCGACCCCCCCCGCCTGCTGCAGCCGACGCAGCGGCGATCCTGCGCCCCCATGGGGAAAATTGGCCGATATCTTTATATGGGGGCATCGTAATGCTCCGCACATGGCGTCTATCACTGACGGACAAGATCGTCGGGTTCATCGTCCGGCCCGTCGAGACGTTCCGGGCGGTCCGCGACGAGGAGTCACGCCCCCGTGATCTACTTCCTGGTACTGCTGATCATCGGCGCGATCCTCAGGGCTATCGTGGCCTATCTCGGTATCGCCGCGGCCGACGCGAACATCGCCCGGTTCGACCTCGGGCTGCGGAGGCAGCATCGGCGCGTTCATCGGAGTCCTGATCATCGCGTTCATCGCGGGGATCATCGGTCTGCTGCTCTGGGCGGTCTTCCTGCACATCGGCGCGATGATTGCGGGCGGGCGCGGGGACTTCGCCGACTCGTTCAAGTCGGCCGTCTACGCTCAGACACCGAGCCTGCTCCTGGGGTGGATCCCGATCATCAGCATCATCTTCACGATCTGGTCGATCGTGCTGCTGTTCTTCGGCGTCCGCGAATCCACCAGCCTCGACACGACCAAGGCCGTGATCGCGATCGTAGTCGCGGTTGTGATCTACATCATCGTGATTGCGATCCTTACGTTCCTCGGGCTTGCGTTCCTCGGCGGCATCGCGGGGCTCGCGAGCGTGCCCGGCATCACGTCGCCGACCTGAACCTCCCCCTTTTTCCGGCCGCATCGCCGCCGTCAGCCGCGCCCTTCCTCCGCGGGCTCCCTCAGAACCTGTATCGGGGGCGGCAGCACCTTAAGGTGGAGGCATGACAATGCTCATAGCATGACCCTCTCCGTGGCAGAGAAGATCCCCGGTTTCTCCTGCGCCCCGCCGAGACGTTCCGCGCCGCCCGCGACGGGACCTTCGGCGACGCCGTCACCTCCTTCGCGGCGCTGCTGATCGTCAACGCCGTCCTCTCGGCGATCGTCGGCTTCCTCGGGTTCCGCGCTATCGGGATGCCCGGCACCGAGATCGCCGGGGCCGGCGGCATCATGATCGCCGCCTTCCTCTTCGCGCTGTTCGCCGGGATCGTCAGCCTGATCATCGGCTCGCTTCCCCTCCACATCGGCGTCGTCATGGGCGGGCGCGGCGGGTTCGTCCAGAACTTCAAGGCGGTCGTCTACGGGCTGACCCCGTGCTACCTGCTCGGCTGGGCCCCGGTCATCGGCGGCCTCGCGGGCATCTGGGGCTCGTCATCGAGATCTTCGGTATCCGCGAGCTCCACGAGATGACCCCGGGCCGTGCCGCCATCGCCTGGCTGATCTCGCTGGCGATCGTGCTCGTCATCGTCGCGATCCTCGTCGTGGTCGTCGGTGTGGGGCTCTTCGCCCTCTTCGGCATCGCCTCGAGTCGGGGCCGATCCCCGTGGTTACCGTCTCCCCCTGACCACCACCTCGCCGTCGCCGTGACGCCGGAACGCGGAGAGGGCATCCGGGACTCACTTCGAGCAGTTGCCCGGCGATCTTCTTCTTGTCGGCGCCTCCTGCAACCGCGATTCACGCGGGAATGCGGGGACGCCCTGGCCGTGCAGAACGCCCCTGAAACATCGAATCGCAATCTTTCTATCGCGATACGACCATGATACTGCATGGTACTGTCGTTCCTCGACAAGATCGTCGGGTTCCTCATGCGGCCTGCGGAGACGTTCCGCGCCGTCCGCGGCGAATCCTTGAAGGATGCCGCGGTCTACTACCTGCTGCTGCTCATCTTCACGTCGGTCCTCGCCGGAGCGATGATCTACCTCGGGTTCACCCGGGCGACCGGAAGTTTCCTCGGGATCACTCTCGGGCCTACCGCCGGCATCATGTCGTTCGTCTGGGCCGTGATCTTCTTCTACATCTGGGGGCTCCTCACCCTGGTGGTCTGGGCGATCGTCCTGCAGATCGGGGCGAAGGCGCTCGGCGGGCGCGGTGAGTTCGACGACGCGTTCAAGGCGGCCGTGTACGCACAGACGCCGTTCCTGCTGTTCGGCTGGATCCCGGTCGTCGGCTGGCTCCTCGCCCAGCTCTGGGCGGTCGCGCTGACCGTCATCGGCGTGCGCGAGCTCTACGGCATGGAGACCGGGAAGGCCGCGGCCGTGGCCGTGGTCGCCTTCGTGATCTACCTCCTGGTCTGGTGGATCCTCTTCATCCTCGGCTATGCGACGGCGATGGGCCTCGCCGGCATCATGGGCCTCACGGCCTGAGCCCTCCCTTCCTTTCCCTCTCCGGGGCTTCCGTCCCCCATCTATTTCCATGCCATCGGGGCCATTCCGGGCCCCGAGCGTGGGAAACGGTCGCGTTCTGGTTTCATTCGACGGTGCGGGACTACGACTGGCTCCGTGGCCCGTCCGCTGTTCTGGGTCCATGCATCGCCCGGCGATAGTGCCGTGCAACGTCGGGGTGCAAATTTCTATTATATACCCCGGGAGAGGTGGTTGTGTCGAGAGATTCGGCAGAGGAGAGGAGAGAGATGGAGAAGCAGAACCAGAACCAGTCTGTCAGCGAGTCGTTCAGAAGCTCGTCCAGGGAACGACGTACGAGATGCTCGACGCGGCCGAGGCCGTCGCCGTCCACGGCGACAGCGCCGTCAAGGAAGTCTCGGTGATGCTCGTGTCGGCGGATCGCGAGACCCGGTGGCGGGCCGCCGTCGCCCTCGAGCGGATCGGCGCACCGGCCGTCGACACGCTCGTGGCCGCGGCGGGGCACGACGATTACCTGGTCCGCGTCCCCGCGATCTGGGCACTCGAGCACATCGGCGATGCCCGGGCCGTGGACGCGCTCGTCGAGAACCTGAACGGCGAGAACGAGTGCTGCCGCTGGGCGGCCGGGGCTGCGCTCGCGAAGATCGGCGGCGAGAGCGGCCGTGCCGCGGTCGAGAGCGCGTTCGCCAACGACCCGGCGGGCCGGGGGATCGTCGAGGAACTGATCGAGGGGTCCTGAACGTTCCCGGCGTCCGCACGTCGCCTCGTCACCGAGTACAGGGTCAATTCCGATACCGGGGCCCCGCCCCGACCTCTTTTTCGAACACGACGCCCCGATCGCCGGCGTCCTCTCGCACTGAACGTCGGGCTGCTCGGCGTAGCCACTTGGTCCCTTTTCCGGTACGCGGCTGCGCACCCGGCGCTCCGCGACCCGTGCCGGATCGATCGGCACGTGACCCGGATGCTACGCCGGGAGCGCCTCACCCTCCCGGTTCTCTCTGCGGTCGCGCTCGTCCTCCCGGCAGAGGGAATGGACCCGGCCGGGATCGTCTCCCTCGCGGCGCCGTTCGCGCTCTGGTGGATGATCGACCGGGACGGCCTCGACCGGGAGGCCGTCGTCTCCGCCGGGGCTATCCCAGGGTCCGTCTGAAGAACGTGATCATCTGGGAGTAGGCGTCCTCGGCCGCATCGTCGCGGGCGAGGGTGCCGTTCTGGATCATGAACCCGTGGGGCTTGCCCTGGTAGACCTTGAGGTCGAAGGACCGGTCGGCTGCGTCGAGTGGCGCGTGTAGTTGTAGATGTCCGTGATGTTGCTCGCCTGGTCGCGGGAGCCGTGGATCATGAGCATCGGGCTCTCGAGGTCGGCGATCAGCTCGGCGGGCGTGGTGCCGTTCGCAAAGCCGCCGTTGTACGGGAAGCCGTACCAGGCGACGCCGGCCCCGAACTCGTGCATCTGCGGCAGGAAGAGCATGGTGTACCGTCCGCCGGCGCAGAACCCGGTCAGGCCGAGCCGGGCGGCATCGACGTCGCTCCGGTTCTGGAGAAACGCGACGGCCGACCGGATCACGCTCTCGACCTCGTCGTCCCCTGCCCGCTGGCCGTACGTCTGCCACTCGGGGGCGACCACGACGAAGCCGGCGCCGGCGATCTCGTCGACCATCGTCCTGTAGCCCGGCTCGAGCCCGTTGAAGGAGTGCAGGAGGACGAGGCCCGGGTGCCGGCCCGCGTCGGCCGGCGCCGCGACGTATGCCGGGTACGTCCGCCCTTCGGCCGTCAGCGAGGTCGTGTTCCCGGCGACGGCGGTCGGGGCGCCCGTCCCCGCGGGACCGGTGGTCGGGACGGCGGTCGCGTTCGACTGCGGCCCGGTCGTGCATCCGGCGGCCAGCAGGGCGAGGATGAGTCCGCAGGCGAGAAGCGGAAGGGTCAGTCGTGTCATGGCATACTCACGCGGGCGTGATAGCTGCGCGGGAGTAAAATAGTTTTTCGTTCGGAGAGCGGCGATTCCCCGGCGGTTGCCGACCTGTCGGCGTCCGATGAACGCACGGGGAGGCCTGGGTCATGGAAATGCTTAAAGGATCGATTGTCTATATGACCCATCACGGTGCTGTCGTGCAACCCCGATTCGCTGCGATCCTGATCGCCCTGTGTCTCCTCGGCGGTATTGCGGGCTTCTCATCCTCGCACTCCAGAGCCATCGGGATTCCGGCAGACGGCGTCATGCCGCCGGAGACCGCGGTCGCTCCCCCGATCGAGAGTCTCGCGGCAGGAGCATCGGGGACGGCCGGATCGCTCCCCGGTCTGACAGCCACCGGCACGGGCACGACCCCGACGCTCACGCCGACCGTCACTCCGACGGAGTACATGGAGCAGGACGCGACCGGGCTCATCGGCGCCCCGGTCCCGTCAGCATCACTTTCCACGACGAGCCCGGCCACGACCGCCCCGACGTCCGTTCCGTCCGCCAGAGTCGGGACGGCGAGATCGACGCAGGCCACGACCCGGCTCTTCCCGACGTCACGCCGCGCGCCTCCGACAGAACGGAGATGGTCCCCCTCTCCGCATCCGAGCCCGCTTCGATCGTCGCCGCACCTTAGCGTGCAGAGCGGGGTGTTCTCCCCGTCATCGATCACCGGCACCGGCCGGAGCGGAGGTGACGATCGTCTTCGAGAATCAGGACGAGGACGTCCCGCACAACGTTGTCGTCTACGCCGACAATGCCCCCCCGGTCTTCGTCGGCACGGTCATCAAGGGGCCGGCCCGCACCACGGATACCTTCACCGCCCCGCTGACGCCGGGCAGGTACGCGCTGGGGTGCGGCGTCCCGTCACCGCATCGGAAAGGGACCTTCATCGTCGAGTAGGGACACCCGCGGCCCGCCTCGCTCCCGGCATTGCAGGGCCGATACCGTTTCCACTCTCGGAGTTGTTTCGCGGAGGGCCCCCTGCGGGCCGGGCCCGAGACTCCCTCCGGCGCGTGGACGGGCCGCTGGAGTCCGTTCGCTGTTGGTGTGGCTTTGAAATATGGCCGATTTGATAAAAATGTTTTTAATCCATATGCCCTATAAGGCCCCCCATGAAATCCGATCGACTCCTGGTGGGACTGATCGTCTGCGGTCTTCTCATCGGATGCTGCGTGGCCGGGTGCACCACCACCCCGTCCACGAATGCCACGACAACACGGGCTACCACCGCACCCGCAACAACGGGTGCGGGGGGGCGCCGGGCACGGTCACTTCCGAAGCGACGACCGCCGTTGAAACATCCACCGCCACGCCGACTGCAGCGGGCACCACCGCCACGACTGTCGCCACGACGGCGCCGTCCGGCGGGGAGACTCCGACCGCGACGGTCACACCGACCGTCATCGCGACAACAACCCCGACGACCAGCGGGACCGAGTACATCGAGCAGGACTCGGGGCAGGTCCCGAACTTCACCTACTACCCGGGCACCAGCGCCCCCGCGGTGACAACGGTCCCGACATCGGCCCCGAACACGACAGTTACGACGCTCGTGCCGAACACCACGTTCACAACCCTCATCCCGGTCACCACCGTGCCGACGACCATCCCGACCACCATGGTCATGACGACGATACCGACGGTCGCCACCTCGCTCCCGACAACAGTGGCAACGGCTCCGACCGTACCCACGATCCCGCCGACCACCCCGGGTGCGGAGACGATCCCCCTCGCGGCCCAGAACCTCGCGTTCAGCACGTCCACGATCACGGTGCGGGCCGGAGAGCAGGTGACGATCGCCTTCAACAACATGGACGCGGGCGTGCCGCACAACTTCGCGGTCTACACGGACGCCTCGGCGTCCACGGCGATCTTCACGGGAGCGATCGTGACCGGGCCAACGACGACGACCTACACCTTCACCGCGCCGTCGCAGCCGGGCAACTACTTCTTCCGGTGCGACGTCCACCCGACGACCATGACCGGGACTCTCATCGTCCAGTGAAACTGCTCCCCTCATCCCCATCTTTTACCGGACCGGCCTCGAAAGAGATATACCGGTCCGGGCCCCCTAGAGGGCCTCATGGCGACCAGAGGGGCCATAGTGGGAGCAATCGCGCTCCTGATCCTGTTCGCGCTTGCCGCGGGCTGCACGTTCCGGACCGGCGACGGCGGTCCGCCGGCGACCGGCACGCCCTCGCCCGAGACGGCCGCGACGCCGGCAGTCGACCGGGGCCGGCGGCGCGGAGGAGACCCCGGTGCCGACCGCCACGACCGTGCACATCACCCCGAGCCCGACCACGGTCGCGACCACGGCCGTCCCGACGGAGACCCCGACGCCGTCCGCAACCCCGACCGCGACGCCGGCCCCGGTCGAGACTGCGGCGACGACGGTCGCGACGACCCCGGCACCCGTTCCCGTGCCGACCGGTACCAGCACGATCGCCGAGGCTCGCGTCGGCCGACCCCGAGTCTCTCGCGCTTCACCCAGGCCCTCCGGCAGGGCGGGATCTACGAGACCCTGAACGGCACGGGCACCTACACGGTCTTCGCGCCGAACGACGCGGCCTTCGACGCGGTCCCGCCGGGCACGCTCTCCCGCCTCCTCTTCGACCGGGACGCCCTCGCGACGGTCGCGGACTACCACGTGATCTACGGCCGCTGGCTCTCGACCGATCTCGCGCACGAGTCCTCGGTCGCGACCCGCTCGGGCGCGCCGCTCCCCGTGACCGTCCTCCCCGACGGTACGCTCCAGGTCGACGACGCTCGCGTGGTCCGGGCCGACATCGTCGCGACGAACGGCGTGCTCCACGTGGTCGACCGCGTGATGATCCCGCCGGGCGCGCTCTGAAGGAGCCGGGCGTCACCGGCTCCTGTCCCGGCAGCCCCGGTGTGACTGAAGGGACGGCGAGCTATCCTTATATGTCAGTGGCATGCACGGGCCCGTCATGGGACAGCAGGATATCATCGGAACTCTTCGAGCAGGGAGCCGTCCTCTTTCCGGACCTCGAGGTCAGGGCGGCCGAGAAGCCCTGGTACGCTCCCCCCGCCTGGAAGGGGGTCTTCCTCAAGGACCTGGTGACGGGAAAAGAGACCGGCGGGGCGTTCGAGCTACCACCTCATGCGGGTCGAGCGGAACTGCGAGATCCCCGATCACGACCACGAGACGCAGTGGTCGTGGAACGTGGTCCTCAGGGGCACCGGCTCCTTCGTCCTCGGTGGGAGGCAGGTCCCGGTCGAGGTCGGGCAGACGTTCATCACGCCGCCGCGCGTCCATCACGCGGTCAGCGCCGGCGACGACGAGATCGTGCTCCTCGCAATCTTCGCACCGGCGCTTGGATAAAAAAATTCTCGAACGGGGAGATTCCCCCGTCTTTCGGGCTTCCGAGGGACAGGGAAAAAAGATTACGCGAGGTAGTCTTCCGGCCGCGGGAGCTGCTCCTTGAGCCCCTTCCGCTTCCGGATGGCCATCACGACGTCCTTGACCATGCTCGCCGGCACGATCTCGAACCCGGCGAACTCGGTGGACCACATCGCGCGGCCCTCGGTCGCCGAGCGGATGTCGCCGGCGAAGCCGAAGAGCTCGGCCACGGGGGCCTTGCCCACGACCGTGACCGTGTCGCCCTCGGAGGTGATGTCGAAGATCTGGCCGCGCCGGCCCTGGACCTGCGAGGTGGCCGCGCCCATCTGGTCGGTCGGGACCGTGATCGAGATCTTCTGCATCGGCTCGAGGAGCGAGTCGCCCGCGATCAGCAGGCCGGCCTTGATCGCCGAGCGCGAGGCCGGGATGACCTGCGCCGGTCCGCGGTGGATCGCGTCCTCGTGGAGCTTGACGTCGACCAGCGTGATCTTCATGTTCTGGACCTTCTCGTCGGCGAGCGGGCCGCCGGCGAGCGCCTCGTGGATGCCCTCGAGGACCAGTTCCATCGTCTCGTTCAGGTACTGGACGCCCTTGGTCATGTCGATGAACATGTTCGTCCCGTAGATGTCCTTGACCGACTTGGCCTCGTCCTTCTCCATCCCGGCCGTCGACCAGGATGTCACGCCGCTCGAGCATGGGCTGGTTCATCGAGACCTCGCCGTTCTTGATCATCTCGACGATGTTGTCGGGCAGGGGCTCGAGGTCCACGTAGAACCGGTTGTGCCGGTTCGGCGACTTGCCCTCGACGCTCTCCGCCTTCCCCGTCGGCGTCTCGCGGTAGACCACGATCGGCGGCGAGGTGACGATCTCCACGCCCTTGTCGCGCTTGATCCGGCCCGTGATGATCTCGAGGTGGAGCTCGCCCATGCCGGCGATCAGGTGCTCGCCGGTCTCCTCGTTGATCGTGACGTTCAGGGTCGGGTCCTCCTTCGCCACCTGCCGGAGCACCTCGACGAGCTTGGGCAGGTCCTTCATGTTCTTGGCCTCGACCGCGACGGTCATGACCGGCTCGGAGTAGTGCTTGAGCGACTCGAACGGGGTCATGTCGCGGAGGCTCGTGACCGTCGAGCCGACGATCGCGTCCTTCAGGCCCGTCACCGCGGCGATGTTGCCGGCCGGCAGGGACTCGACCTCGATCCGGCTCGGGCCCATGAAGATCCCGGCCTGCTGGATCCGGTTCGCCTTCTGGGCCGCGCCCATGACGTAGAGCTCGACTCCGCGCCGGATCGTGCCCGAGAAGAGCCGGCCCGTCGCCACCTCGCCCGCGTGGGGGTCGAACGAGATGTCCGTGACCATCATCGAGATCGGCCCGTTCGGGTCGCACGAGTACATGGCCTTCCCCTCGACCGTCTCCTTGTCGCCGTGCCAGATCACGGGGATACGCCGCTTCTGCGCGTCGAGCGGGTCGGGGAGGTGGCGCACCACCATGTCGAGCAGGACCGCGTGGAGCGGCGACCGCTCCGCGAGCTCCTTCATCTCGCCCGCGCGGCACCGGTCGTAGACCTCCTTGAACGAGACGCCCGAGGTCTTCATGTACGGGGCCGAGACGGCCCAGTTGTACAGCGCCGAGCCGAACGCGACCGTGCCCTTGGCCGCGTCGAGCTTCCAGCCGGCGTTGTACATCTCCTCGTTCATGCCCTTGATCAGCTTGTTGACCTTGTCGATCACCCGGCCGAGGCGGATCTGCATCTCCTGCTCGTCCACCTTGAGCTCGTTGATCAGCCGGTCGACCTTGTTGATGAAGAGGACGGGCACGACCTGCTCCTTCAGGGCCTGCCGGAGCACGGTCTCGGTCTGGGGCATGGTCCCCTCGACCGCGTCCACGACCACGACCGCGCCGTCGACCGCGCGCATCGCGCGCGTGACGTCGCCGCCGAAGTCGACGTGGCCGGGCGTATCGATCATGTTGATCAGGTACTCCTGGCCGCCGTACTCGTGGACCATCGAGACGTTCGAGGCGTCGATCGTGATCCCGCGGGCCTGCTCCTCCGCGTCGGAGTCCATGAAGAGCTGCGTGCCCGAGAGCTCCTTGGAGATCATGCCCGCGCCCGCGAGCAGGTTGTCCGAGAGCGTGGTCTTGCCGTGGTCGATATGCGCAACGATCCCGATGTTACGGATCTGCTCCGGCTTGTCCATGAGCTCCGTGACTCGGTCCACCATCTTCTTGCCGCGTGCCATAATGTATCAGAAAAAGGGGGGTGTATCTAGCGGGCGGACTTCGCAATCCGCTCGCGCTCTTCCTTCTTTGCGACCGAGTAGGCCTTGATGTCGCCCTTCGAGGCCGCGATCAGACTCGTCCGCGAGGGCCGTGGCGACCGACTTCTTGCCGCGCGAGTTCTTCTGGACGCCCTCGGTGATGAACTTGAGCGCGGAGTCGACGCGCCGCTGGGGTGCCGTGTCGACCGACTTCGGGACGTTGATCCCGCCGTACTTCGAGCCGGACCGTCTCCTCGCGCGGGCCCGCGTTCGTGACGGCCTCGACGAGCACCTGGACCGGGTTCCGCTTGGTCCGCTTCGCGACGATCGCGAACGCGTCCTTGACGATACGGATCGCGAGGTGCTTCTTGCCCGTGTTCTGCTCCGACTGCATCAGCCGGTTGATCAGCCGCTCGACGATCAGCATGTGGCTCTTCCCGAACTCGCCGCCGTTCAGCTTGCCGCACGAGTGCGGCACGATCATCGAGTGGAGGTTCACGTACCGCTGCATGGCCGGGTCCGCGATCTCGACCTCGCCGACGTCGTAGAGGTTGAAGAGGAGCTGCGGGGTGCCGGGCGTGGTCGGCTCGGGGGTCTCTGCTTCCATGTCACAGTCTCCATGATTACCGCCTCGGCTTCTCTTTCCGCCCGATCACCATCTCGTGGAGACAGACGTTGTTGACCTGCGTGACCACGAACCGGACGCCGGGGATGTCGCCCATCGACCGGCCGAGCCGGCCGCCGATCCCTTCGACCTCGACCTCGTCGTGCTCGTCGATGAAGTTGATCGCGCCGTCGCCGGCCGCGAAGGCCGTGATCTGCCGGCCGTTCTTGATCAACTGCACCCGGACGCACTTGCGGATGGCGGAGTTCGGCTGCTTGGCCTCGACGCCGACCTTCTCGAGCACGATACCGCGCGCCTGGGGCGCGCCCTCGAGCGGGTCGCTCTTGATGTCGAGTCCGAGGAGACGACGTGCGTAGTTCACGTCGCTCCAGCGGAACTTGTTGGAGTCCCGCTTCAGTTTCCTTGCTGCGAATTTGCCCTGTCCCATGGGATAGCCTCAGTGTGACGAATATCGAGAACGGCTGCCACCGATCGTGAGATCAGGTACTGCGACGGGAGCGAATATATCTATTCGTACGCCCGGTTCCCGCGTGGGTATATGATTTGCCTCTACCGGGTAATAATATATTTCTAATCGACGCATCGGGGAGTTCCCGTATTCACTTTCACACCCCGACCGATCCCCTCATAAGGAGATGGCCGCCAGCTCTCTCTATGGCGGGGCCCATCGACGACTTTCTTTCCATCTATCCCAAGTCCGGCACCCGCCGCGTCTACCGCTCGGCCCTGCGCGCGTTCCTCGATTTTGTCTACGGCCGGCAGCGGGAAGACCGCATGCGGAGCGTGCCGGCGGGCGAGGTGGCCGGTTTGTACGAGGACCTCGCGGCCCGGTACCTCGCCGACGACCGCGACCGGGCCGCCGACCTGATCCGGTTCGCCGGGACCTCGACGGACGCCCCGACGACGACCCAGACCCGGGCCGCCGCGGTGCTCGAGTTCCTGGGTCACCACGGCATCGACCTCTCCGACCGGGACCGCAGGCGCATCCGGGGGAAGCTCCCGCGCGGCGGCGCCGTGACCCGCCGCGGCGACGTGACCCACGAGATGCTGCGGCGGATCGCCGGCCACCTGGACGAGCACGGCCGCGCCCTCGTCCTGGTCCTGGCGTCCAGCGGCATGCGGATCGGCGAGGCCGTGACGGTCCGGCTCGCCGACCTCGACCTCGAGGCCTCCCCGGCCGCGATCGAGATCCGGTCGGAGTACTCCAAGAATCGCGTCGGCCGGGTCGACGTTCATCAGCGCCGAGGCCGCGTCCGAGGTCCGGACCTGGCTCGCCGTCCGCGACGGCTACCACCGCGCTGCCGTGGGCCGGGCGTCCGGCTGCATCATGCCGAAAGACCCGGACGACCCGCGCCTCTTCCCGTTCAGCATCACCACCGCCGAGGATGCCTGGGCACGGGCGCTCGGCGAAGGCCGGCCTCGACGAGCGCGACGAGCGCACCCGCCGGCTGATCCGGCCGCTCCACTCCCTCCGGGCGTTCTTCTGCGTCGCAGCTCGGCCTCGGCTGCCCGCAGCCGGTCGTGCAGGAACTGCTCGGGCACGAGGGATACCTCTCCGACGCGTACCGCCGGTACTCGCGGCAGCAGCTCGCCGAGGCCTACCTTGCCGCCGAGCACCACGTCACGGTCCTGGTCCCGGCCGAGTACAAGACCCTGAAGAGCCAGGTCTCCGACCGGCTCGCGGCGCACTCGGAGATCCTGGAGTCCGTGGTACTGGAGAATGTCCAGCTCAAGGGGCGGGTGCAGCATCTGGAGCAGCCAGAACGCGACGATCCTCGAGGCGGCCGAGGTCCTGAAGGAGATCAGCGAGCATCCGCGCCTGCGACAGGCGCTCAGGGAATCGGCACTGGAACGGGAATAACTGAAAAAACGAAGGGCGGGGGACAGACAACCCCGCCCGAATGTCCTTGCTGATGGACCGGCGGGGCGCTCCAGTCCCGCCGGCACTGATCGGAATCCCGAGGAGGGGAGAGAGCCGGCCTCAGGCCAGCGCCGGCACCGCGTCGGCCCAGGCCTCGATGGCCGTGAGGATCGCGTCGGCCGTGTAGCCGGAGACCGTGACCGCCGTGCGCGAGATCGCGACGTTGTACAGCTCGCCGTTCGCGTCGTGGCACTTGACCGTCGCCGAGAACGTGTCGTCGTCGGTGACGTGCACGCCGGTCTCGCCGATCGCCGTGTTGATCGCCGTCGCGGCCGGAACCGCCGTCACGACCCCGTTGTAGGCCGCGACCGTCGGGCACTTGACCGCCGTGGTGGCGATCGTGACGGCCTCGTTGTCCTCGTAGACGAACCGGGCCGTGTAGGCCTCGCGCGTCTTCTCGACGGCCGGCATCGAGTCGCCGCCCGACTCGTACGCCGTGCAGCCGAACGGGTTGTTCGTGAGGATGTCGTCCACGACCTCCGAGAACGCCGCGAGGCTCGCGATCGGCGTCGTCAGCGTCCGCACCGCCGACTTGACCACCGACTTGGGGGTGAAATTCGCCATGGTTGTTTGCTCCTAGCGCAGTGCGCCAGAATTCCATGATCAGTATAAATAGAAAAACAAATGGCGATGTACACGGGGCTGCCCCCGTTGCCGCGAACGGTACGCCCGGCTCGCTCCCGCTCCGCTGCTCGCCGGCACCTCGGGGGACGCGTGTCCGCCCCCCGCGCCGGGCAGAGCCCGGCTCCCCCTGACAGGGCGATGCCTCTGCCGGAGAGACGTGCCGACCGCGGTAGTCGGGAGACCCGGCGGACGAGCCCGGGGCGACGGGCAGAACCGGGACCGACGGGCCACGGCGGAAGCAGGCGCGGTCGCGATTTCGTCGTGCTACGAACATATTTCGAGAAACCTTTAACGTGTCGGGCGGCAATCTACCCTAATCGCGCGTGGAGTGACAGACCCCCTCTCACGGCCAATGGGCCGGGCGCCATGCCAATCCCTCCGCGCGGGAAGGATCACACCACAACCGCTTCGGAGCGAAGCGGCTGAGAGGATATCATGCATCACACGTCATTCACACGGGGGCGCCTCTGCGCCCTGGCGCCGGCGGCAGTCCTGCTGCTGGCGCTCTGCCTGCTCGCCGTCGGCGCGCAGGCCCTGACCGACTCGCCCGCGCTCGTCATCGACGAGCCCGGGCTGTACACCCTCGACCACGACCTTGCGCCCGACGCGACGGTCGGCGTCCTGATCAACGGCTCCGACGTCGTCTTCGACGGCATGGGCCACAGCATCGCGGGCACCGGCGCGAACGGCTCGGTCGGCGTCCTCGTCTCCGGGCGCACCACCGCGGAGGGCGAGATGAGCGCGAACGTCACCGTCCGGAACCTCACCGTCTCGGGCTGGGACGACGGCATCCGCATCGCCGAGACCACCGGCACCGTGGTCGAGCACGTCGTCGCCGAGCAGAACGGCGTCGGGCTCGGCATCAGCCCCACGACGGGGATCACCGGCGACCACCACGTCCGCGACTCCGTCTTCCGTGAGAACACCGGCGCCGGGCTCGACCTCTTCTACCCGGCCGAGGGGATCACGATCGAGCGGTGCGAGGTCACCGGGAACGGCGTCGGGATCTCCGCGTTCGATATCGGCCACGGCAGCCCGAACACCCTCGCCGACTCCGAGATCTCCCGCAACACCGGCGACGGCCTCAACAGCCGCGACGGCTCCTTCTCGGTCGTCCGGAACTGCACCGTCGCCGCAAACGGCGACGACGGCCTGGAGTTCGAGCACGGCGGCGCCGAGATCGTCGGCTGCCACATCGAGAAGAACGCCGCCGCCGGCGTGGACGTCTCGGACCGCGGCGGAAGCGACATCCACGGCAACTGGATCGAGGGCAACGCCATCGGCGTCTCCGACGGGGGCGACTGGCCGAGCCATGTCCGGAACAACGTCCTGAACAACACCGACAACGGGTTCTTCAGGTCCAACGGCGACATCGGGACCCTGAACTACACGAAGTCGGCCGGCCCGAACATCATCGGCGGCCCGTACCTCGGCGGCAACTACTGGGCCTTCCCGAACGGGACCGGCTTCTCCCAGACGCACCCCGACACCAACGGCGACGGGTTCTGCGACGAGCCCTACCCGGTCACCGAGGACGCCATCGACTACCTGCCGCTCGCGCTGCAGAACGGCACGCCCACGCCGACGCCCACCCCGACGCCGGCGTTCGGGGGATCGCCGTACAAGCCCCTCTCGGTCCCCGGACGGATCCAGGCCGAGGACTACAATGCCGGCGGCGAGGGCGTCGCGTACCACGACACCACCCCCGGTAACTCGGGCGGCGCGTACCGCCGCGACGACGTGGACATCGAGACGGCCGGCGGGATCACCAACGTCGGCTGGATCCGGGACGGTGAGCACCTGACCTACACCGTGCACGTCTCCGGGGCCGGGCTCTACCTGGTCTCGCTCCGCGTCGCGACCCCGAACAGCGGCCGGTCCGTCGAGGTCTCGGCCGACGGGGGACGACCGATCACGTACTGGCTCCCGAACACCGGCTCGTTCACGACGTATGCGACCGCCACCCTCGGCTCCACGCCGTGCCCGAACACCTGGATGACGGTCACGCAGACCCCGACGCCGATGGCCACGGGGATCGAGAACCAGCGGATCCCGATCCAGCTCTCGAACGGGACGCATGTCATCAAGCTCGCGTTCCGCGGCGACGGCCAGAACCTCGACTGGTTCGAGCTCGCGCCCGGGACGCCCGCCCGGCCGGCCAGCCGTACCCGGCGTCGCACGTGGTACCCGGCAGGGTCGAGTCCGAGGACTACGACACGGGCGGGTACTCCGACACCACACCGGCCAACGAGGGCGGCGCGTACCGCACGGACGCCGTCGACATCGAGCGCGGCGGCAGCAACTACAACGTCGGCTGGGTCCGCCCGGGCGAGTACCCTCGAGTACTCGGTCGACACGTCCAGCGCGAACAACTACCACATCGGCTTCCGGGTCGCGAACCCCGGCCCGGCGAAGGCCGTGACCGTCCGCATCAACGGCGGCGCCCCCAAGACCCTCGCGATCCCGGCGACGGGCTCGTTCTCGAGCTGGCAGACGGCGACGCTCTTCGCCGGCTGGCTGCCCGCGGGCCGGAACACGGTCCGGATCGAGACCGGGACGGCCTCCTCGTTCAACCTGGACTACATGCAGTTCAACATGGGCGAGACCCAGCCCCCGACCTCGGTGACCACGACCCCGACCACGCCCGCCGCGGGCGAGGCGGGCCTCGTCGCGGTGCCGACGACGGCCCCGAAGGGGAGCGCGGTGAAGTTCACCGTGACGCCGGCGGCCGGCAAGACGATCAGTTCCGCCTGGTGGTCGTTCGACGCGGCGGCCCACCTCAACACCTGGAACTCGCGATCGATCAACCCGACGTTCTTCTACCCGGCGAAAGGCACCTTCTCGCCACTCGTGAAGATCACCTACACGGACGGCTCGACCGAGACGGTCCAGCGGACCGGGTACATCACGGCGACCTGACGAACCCCCTTTTTCTGCGAACGCTTCGGAGCCGACGCCGGGATGCGACGGGACGAGAGCAGCGGCTGTCCCCCGACATCCCCGGCTCGCTCCCGCTCCGCTTCTCGCCGGGACGGGGGAGGGGGCTTGCACCGCCCCCTCCCGCTTCGCTGCGCTCGGCACCCCGCCCCCGCGACAGTGGCGGATGCCTCTGGAGGAGAGAGGTTCCCGCGATGCATGACCGGGGAGTCAGGCCGACAGCCGACGGCGGACACCGAGCTGTCCACGATTTTCGTCGTGCTACGAATATATTTCTCGAAAGGTATATCGTCTCAGAGAGGAATCTACCCTAATCGCGCGTGGAGTGACCGCCCCTCTTTCGTGGCCTTGTGCCGGGCGCTGTGCCAACCCCTCCGCGCGGGAGCAATCTCGCGAATGCACATGACCGCTTCGGAGCGAAGCGGCCGGAAGGAAAAACCATGGCACACACACAACCGGATGGAAGGCGCTTCGGCGCCCTGGCGCCGGCGGCCCTGCTGCTGCTGGCGCTTCTCCTGCTCGCCTCGGGCGCGCAGGGAGCGGACGTCCCGCGCTACGTCGTCGGGGACGTCCTGGAGATGGGGAGCGGGGACCCGCCCCTCAAGGTCATCGTCGCGGACGTCGACACCACGAGCCTGTCGACGCCGTACTATACCACGTACACCGTTGGAAAGAGCTGGGGACGGTGGCAGATCCCGCTCTACTGGCACCAGGATCTGAAGTATACGGAGGAGCAGACTCGTCGAGAACCTGCAGGCGTACCGCTTCGCCCACGTCGACCCGGTGAACGTCCTCATCACGGACCACACCGTCACCGGCGGCGACATGCTCTACTACGGGCTCTCGCTCGCCGAGGCGCGTGCCGGCGTGCTCTACGCGGTCGAGCCCGAGCCCGGCGGATCGTCGGGCTACCCCAACACCTACGTCGTGGGTGACATCCTCGGCAACCTTTCCGAGCCCGACCGCGGCGTGGTCGTCACGGGGTCCTCCGAGTCGGACGGGCAGACGTGGTACCGGGTCCGCTTCGGCGCTGTCCGGTCAGGCGACCGGTGGATGCTCGACGATTATGTGTACAACTTCGACTCGTTCACCTGGAGCCTTTTCGACCGGAGCCACATGCGCCGGGTCGCCCACGCGGACCCGCACATGGTGATCGTCAACGATACCATGACCAACACGGGCGATATCGGCTGGTACCGCCTCTCCCTCGCTGAGATCCACGCCGGCAAGAACTACGACGACATGGGCGGCTGGCACTTCAACACCGGCGACATCGTCGCGGACCGGAGCAGCGGGGCCCGGTACATCGTCGGGTCCGCGAACGTCTCCTACCTCGCGCCGTCGCACTACGTCCTCTACGGGGTCGTCCACGGCGCCGACGGCTGGACCATCCCGTCCTACGTCGGCGCTGGGACCCCGCTCGAGATCGGTGCCAGCCAGCAGCTCGGCGACCTCGCGTACGACCTCGTCGACCACACCGACCCGCACTTCGCGGTGGTGACCGACCCGGCGGTCGAGAACGGCCTGACCTTCAACGGCCTCTCGCTCGGCGAGATCCTGGAGGGCACGCCGGGCTATCCACCCGAGTCCCCCGGGCCGAT
Organism: uncultured Methanoregulaceae archaeon; assembly: GCA_963730355.1. Taxonomy (GTDB): domain Archaea; phylum Halobacteriota; class Methanomicrobia; order Methanomicrobiales; family Methanospirillaceae; genus UBA288. The sequence goes on from CAVSRL010000005.1 coordinate 30,166, forward strand.
CGGCGGCGACACGGGCACCTTCCAGGTCTCGACCACGCCCGCAGGGGCGAGCATCTACCTCGAGGACATCTCCGGGGCCCGGACCCTGCAGGGCAACACCAGCGCCGGCCCGCTCAACGTCACGGTCTACCTGACGGCAACGCCGGTGCGGGCGATCGTCGCGAACCTCACGGGGTACCGCGACGCGGTCTACACCGTCATCCAGTACCCGCCGAAGGACGGGACGCTGCCGGTCAGCCTGACCCTCGCGCCGGCTGGCGGGGCCACGCCGTACACGGCGCACGCGATACCCGGCCGGATCGAGGCCGAGGACTATGATCTCGGCGGCGAGGGGGTCGCGTACCACGACACCACGCCCGGCAACGAGGGCGGCGTGTACCGGAACGACAGCGTGGACATCGAGACCGGAGACGGCATCACGAACGTCGCCTGGATCCGGGACGGCGAGTGGCTCGGCTACACCGTGAACATCACGCAGGCCGGGTCCTACCTGGTGACCGCGCGGGTGGCCAGCCCGAACACCGAGCGGGCGTTCACGCTCTTTGTCGACGGGAACCAGGCGATTACGCTCGAGGTCCCGGACACCTACTCCTTCGAGACGTTCGCCCCGGCCAGAGTCGCGATCAACCACGAGGACGGCTGGTACTACCCGGTCCCCGTCCCACTCAAGGCCGGCACGCACACCCTGAAGGTCATATTCCACGGCGACGGCCAGAACCTGGACTGGATCGCGTTCGAGCCGGCCCCGCCGGTCACGCCGTCGACGCCCGCGCCGGGCAACTCGACGCCGTGGCGGCCGCTCGCGATCCCGGGCCGGATCGAAGCCGAGGACTTCGACGACGGCGGCGAGGGCGTCGCCTACCACGACACCACGACCGGTAACAGCGGGAGCGCGTACCGGAACGAGGGCGTGGACCTCGAGCGGGCCGACGGCGTCACCAACGTCGGCTGGATCCGGGACGGCGAGTGGATACTGTACACCGCGACCGTCGCCCAGGCCGGCCAGTACGCCATGACCGCCCGCGTCGCATCCCCGAACGGCGGGCGGACCATCGCCGTCTCGGTCGACGGCGCGGCGGCCGCGACGATCGCGGTCCCGAACACCGGCTCGTTCGAGGCCTGGCAGCCGGTCTCCGTCCCGGTGACGCTCACGGCCGGCACGCACACCCTGAAGCTCGTCGTTCACTGGCGACGGCCAGAACCTCGACTGGATTGCGTTCGCGCCCGAGGGCGCAACGTCGACGCCCACGCCGGCGCCGGAGGCGGGCGGGGCCTCGTTCTCGGCCGCACCGACAACGGCGCCGTACGGCAGCGCGGTGAAGTTCACGGTGACGCCGGCGGCCGGGAAGACGATCGCGGCGGCCTGGTGGTCGTTCGACGCGACGGCCCACATGGAGACCTGGAACGCGAGGACGGTCAACCCGACCTTCTTCTACCCCCAGCGCGGGACGTTCACGCCGCTCGTGAAGCTGACCTATTCGGACGGTTCGACCGAGAACGTGCAGCGGACCGGCTACGTCACAGCGACCTGACAACCCCCTTTTTCAGCGAAACCGTCGGGATCGACGGCGGCACACGATGAGATAAGAGCAGTGGGGGGTCACGACAGTGCCGGCTCGCTCCCGCTCCGCTGCTCGCCGGCACGGGGGAGGGGGCTCGCGCCGCCCCCTCCCGCCGGGCTTCGCCCGGCTCCCTCCCCCGCGGCGGTGGGCGAGAGAGTCTGTTGGGCGACGCCCCCAGCGAGCCGGGCGAGGTCGCGCCGGAGGCGCGGGCGAGGTCGGCGAGCGGTCGCAGATATCGCGCGGGGACGGGGGCGGGTGGCGGGCGTCCGTCGCAGTGGGGCGAGCGCCCCGAGCGATCCGCGTGACGGTGCCGGCCCTTCGCCATCGCAGACAGAGCGGCGATCAGGCAACCTCGCGCCACGCTCGCCGGGCACGGGGTGGGCGTTTCCGCGCGCAAAAGAGAGGGGGTCAGTCCTCGTCCGGCCACATGATCGTGAGCACGGGCTCGGCCTCGTCCCCCGGCCCCATCACGGCCCTGAGCGTGACCAGCCGCGAGACGCCGCCGATCAGCGCGTAGAGCTGGAACCGGACCACCGAGCCGGAACGCGGCCCGGTCGTGATCGCGTAGTGGAGCATCCAGAGCACGTCCCAGAGCCGGCCCTCGACCGACTGCCCGGGCGTGTCGTCGGGCTCGACCACGCCGACCCAGACGGCGCGCGTCACCGCGACCGGCACGCGGTAGCCCATCTCGGCCGCCGTCGCCGTCACGTCGACCAGCTCGCCGTCCCGGAGCGCGTCGGCCCGCGTGTACGCGTGGATCACCGGGCCGAAGAAGGAGTCCATCACCGCCGCCTCCGGTCGCACTCCGCGTCGGGCGCTGTCAGCACCCGCGGGCAGTCGGGGTCGGTGCAGGTCCCGAAGGCCTCGGGGGCGCGCGGCGACGGCCGCTGCCACCAGGAGCAGTTGCGGCAGCGCCTCATGGCGTGACCTCGACACCGACCAGTACCCCGAGCCGCTCGGCGATGTCCCAGAGTTCCGGGTCCCAGTAGTCGCGCGCTCGGCCTCGGAGACGACGTCGGGGTGGTCGATCGCGTAGTTGACCGCCATGTAGTACAGGCGCTTTGCCGCGTCGACGACCTCGCCCGCGGTCGGGTTCTCGAGGCTCATTCGTCGCCCTCGCAGATCCGGCGGTCCTGGTCGGCATCGTATGCGCGGTCCTCGTCGGGGCCGAGGTCGCGCCGGCACGGCTCGCCCTCCTCGCAGCAGAGGTCGCAGTCGGCGCAGGCGTTGACGGGGTGGGGCATCAGTCCCACCTCGGCCGGAGCGCCGGGCCGCGCCCGCGGTCGTCGGGCTCGTCGGGCCAGTCGTCACGGCGCGGGCACCGGATGCACGAGGTATCGGGGATCCTGCACCCGATACACTCCCGCTCCGGCTCCGTCACTCCCACCGCCCCCGCCAGGGCTCGGCGATCTCCCGCGCCATCTCGACTGCCCGCGATGTCCGCGCGTCAAGGTCATCGATGCCGAGAGCACGCGCCGCGGCGATGGCGTCGCGGAGGGCCTGGATCCGGCGGTAGTCGGCCAGCCGCGCGCCGGTCATGTACCCGAAGTCCGCGCCGGACTGGACGCTGATCAGCGCGCGTCGGATCGCCCGGTCGGCCTCCTCGGCGGCGGTCAGGACCCGCGCCGCCGGGCTTCCGGCGGCGATGATCCGGCAGAGCCGGCGCATGTACGCGCGGATCTCCTCGCGCGATCGCTGTCCGGGCCATCTCAGGCCACCGCCAGCGCCGGCGCCGCGGTCGCGGCGGAGGGGGCCGCGGCCCCCTCGATCTTCCGGACGATCTTCGACGTCTCGCCCAGGTCCGCGCTCGTAGTGGACCTGGAGCTGCCGCGTCGGGATCTGCAGGCAGTCCCTCGGCCGAGCCGGACGAGGACGCTCCGCCCGGTCGAGGAGATCGCCGCCGCCGCGTCCGGGACCGGCTCGGGGATCACGTAGTCGCCGGCAAGCCGGAGCTGGTAGAGCGGGACCGTCGCGCCCTCGAAGAGGCGCGCGACCGCGGCCGCGGCGATGTAGTAGGTCGCGAGTTCGCCGGCCTTGACGCTCAGCCGGATCGCGTCGTGCTGCCGCACCGCGATCCCGATCGTTTCGTAGGTTTCCATCTGTGTGGCCTCCGGGAGGCTTCGCCTTCCCTATATACCTATAGGACGCTGAAAGATAATAAATGTTTGCACACAGTTCATACATAGTCATGAACCTAGTTTCACCTTAATTGCAACAAAGGGCGAACAATTGATATTTCGGGAGCGCCAAACGGGTGATCATGGACCCGATGAGGATCGAGCTGCAGCGGATACGTCGTGCTCGAGAAGATCGCGACGCCGCAGGGGAACTCGGCGCACGTCTCGCTCCCGCTGTCCTGGCTCGGAAAGCGCGTGCGGTGATCCTGGTCGAACCGCTCGAGGCCGACGACTAGGCCCGCGGTCGCGGAGCGCACGCCGCGCCGTCGGCCCGCCGCCGGCCCGGGCCGCAGGCGTCGAGGCTCCGCAGCCACGGATCCCCGATCGCGTGACCGGGCCGAGGCCCACCACCCGCCCCCGCCGGGATGGGGCGTGCGGCCGTCGAGACCCGGTCCGGGCGGTGACGCTCGCCGACCTCGCCCGCGCCTCCGGCGCGACCTCGCCCGGCTCGCTGCCGGGGACGCCCACCCGACAGAGACATCTTCCTGTCAGGGGGAGCCGGGCGGAGCCGGGCGCGGGGGGCGGACAAGCGCCCCCCAAGTCCGCCAACTACCGCCGCCGCCCCGAATCGATCGCGGACGGAGCGCCGCCGATAGCCTCAAGAGACCGCGGATCGATTGAGTGATGGGGCGCGGCGTGCCACTTCCAGATTGGTACTCCGGGAGGACGCCGCGTCCCGCCGTTTCTTTCCGCCGCTCATCGGGATCGCTAGCAGCGCAGCGGAATTGAGCTGGGCGTACCCGCGGTAGACGCTGCCGCTGCCAGGGATATCAGCAAGGCCGGCCAAGAGTAGGTGCCCTTCGGGGCACGGGGCGGCCCTCCTTGGATTGGCCTCCGGGCACTCCGCCCCGTTTCTACTTCGTACGGCCAGGAGGCAGCCTCACCCCATACCAACAAGAGGGGTTCCCAAATAATGGGAGAAATTTTCCAGAGACGCTCAGATTCCCTTTAACCTCTTCTGCCCCGTCTGCTTCAGATTTTGCCCCATCTGCTTCAGATCTTTGGGGGGCACGTGCTGTTTCGTCTCAAAATATCGGACTGTCCTGTCCGGCATCTCCTGGACGACGGTTCTCAGCTGATCCGCCTCGAGACACTGCTGCTGAAGATCGACCGTCTGCACCAGTCGCGCGCACCGCGAATGGTTTCCTCCATTTAGTTCCTCGCGAGGCACCAGTGCGTCCGATGGATACCCGGCTGGCGGGCCGTCGGCAACAATGTCGAAGCGGCAGTACCCGTAGTCTCCACGGTTCAGAAGACGGTTGACGTTCCTCTGAATGTCTTTCTGTTCCTTGAGGCGCTCGAAGAATTCCTTCGGTCGCCGCGCTCCGACATGAACCCCGCCGAGACTATCCAAGCCGAACCCGAATCCAAGCAGATCCCGCGCCGGCAGGATGGGCTGGTCTTTGACTGCCTTCCCGTAACTCGCGTTGACGAAGTGGAAAAGGGATCGCTCCTCGTAACCGTATTCCGCCAATACCCTTTTGAGACTGTTCAGGGCCATGAGGTAACTCGTCACCTTCGAGCCGTCAAAGTCAAGATAATATGCGTTGATACCGTGATCGATGTAGACCTCTATCACTTCCTCTAGCAGGAAGGGTGGAATCCGCATCGGAAGATAACCGAGGATTGGTTTCCTATTTCTAACCTCGATCGCCGAGTAGCAGTCGTTCAGGTATGCCTTGAATGGATCTACGGTCTCGATTGTAACCTTTCGGGCGACATTCGGGATAGATGGGATCGGCACGAGATCGGAGAAGGTATACGCGACTGAGACAAGGGAAGCGATCTCAGTCGCGCTCGGATAGCGCACAACGCCATCGCCGGCACCGAATTGGGGGATAGCGATGGATGGGGAACCGGCTCCCTTTTGGACGAGAGCGTGAGACCCTGATTCTTCCTCCGTGCGAACGCCTCCTCGGTCGATAGTTTTCCGAGGGACTTTGCGTTGAAGGCGAGCGAGATCTCGTTGAGGCCGGATAAGGCGGTGGGAAAGACCGTATCCCGATAGAAGGCGCGGACGTCAAGCGTTTTCGTCGGGGTCCGTATCCGTTCGCCCCCGAGAGTCATCTCAAGAGATCGCAGATCGGAATCGTCTGCGACCGTCACCGTCCGTATCTGAGTCTCCCGAGTCATCGGATCAGGTCATCGAGTATCTCTTTTTTGATATAGCATCCAGAACTTAAAAACCTTTGACGGAGATCTTCACTTTCCTGCTGGCTGATGGCTCCCTTCTGCTTCTGCCACATCAGCAGCCCCACCGTTCCAGTTGCCCGCAGCGAGAGCCGCCTACCTTCGAGTTTCGCCCGGTTGTCATCGAGGACGCAATAGTACCGTTCACCACGCTGTTTGCGAGAAAGGGCATCGCAGACGACGCTGATTTCCCCTGGTCCCATCCAAGGGTATCGGCTCTGTATACTTGCACAACAGCCCGAGTCGACCTTGACGATCGTGAAGGAGCCACGTGCAGAAAATTTGGAAAAAGATTCAGGATTCTGGCTGAGCTCGTCGTATACAGGTTCAGGGACGACCGAGCTGATAGCCGTCATCGCTACAGAAATCGAGGACTTGAGGGTATTCGATCTCCTTTAAAATACAGACCAGTGATGATGTATCGAAGATCTTCTTCACGCCCTCGCCTCGGCAAGAAATGATTCGAGATTGGTGCCTGCGAGCTCGGCTGCCTTTTCGAGGCTGATCTTCCTCTTCCGGTAGAGGGAACGGGCTAACATTTTCCGATTGGCCAGGACCTTTGAACGCACCACCGACTCAACCGCTTGGTCCGGAAAGGTGACGTACATAAACAGATAGATCTCTTGGGTCGTAAGATCGTTCAAGAACTCCTTGAAGTCTTCAAATGCCGAACGCTCGTCTTCCGTGAACGAACTGGCAGCGTGGATCGCTATCTCTCGCCCGAAATTCGTGAGTTCCAGATGGTCGCCCTTCTGGTGGACGCAGACCGCTTTTAACCAGCTCGGTCCGTTTCATTCTCGACGAGCTCACTGTAGGGACCGTATAAGTGAGGTTCGAAGTCTGCCTGATCGCTGATTCGATCGAGATAATTGGCGACTAAGAACATCTCCTTTTGAAGCGCGATCTTGCCCGGGATCGGGGCTTCGTCTTTGGCTGAAAGGAGGAACAATATAGCGTGGTCTAACTCGGAGAGATTCCGGGCAATCCTTTCACGCCGTTGATCAGTGAGCATGGCTACGTCCAGTTCAGGGAGAGGCTCCCTGATTGAGTGCATTAACGTTGGAGATTATTGTTTTTCCTCATCGGTTTCATTCCAGGCCGATCCTTCAATCAGATAAGAGTCCGCTGACCCTCGCCCCAATCACCACTCACACCGACGACTTAGGCTCCACCATCGTGCCCGAGGGCACTCTGTCGGCAGCCTCGGCCAGCGTCATCTGCACCGGCCGCCCCCGTCTCCGAACCGGTGACGCCGCCGGCCGCTCGTCGTAGTGCCAGACGACCTGGTCCGCCGTCAGGAGCAGCGCCTTCAGTCCCCGGTCTCCCCGCGGCGCCCAGACCAGCACGGCCGCCTCCCGGGCGAGCTCGCGGAGCGTCCGCCCGACCGCGAAGACCACCTCGCGGTCGTCGCCCTCGAGCGGCGAGAAGATCCCGTCGTCGTACTCGACGATCACGATCGAGTGATGGCACTCCCGCAGCGACGCGAGGAGCTGGTGCACGGTCATGCAGCTCTGGATCGCGATCCGCGGCGCCCGGCGCGGGAGCCGGTGCAGCACCCGCGAGCTGACGCCGTAGCAGTAGAGCGTCTCGAACCGGTCGACCTCGGGCTGCAGGAGCAGGTCCACCAGGAAGCCCGGCGGCGAGACCAGGGCCGTGTACCGCCCGGCCTCGACCGTCACCCCCGGTTCAAGCGTGAGTCCCACGTACCACCTCACGGCTCCATCTGTCCTGATGCAAGGGGCACGACCGGGCTCCCTCACGGCCGGCCGCCGGCCGTTTCCGGTACCATCTCGAACATGCCGCCGACGGTGGAGGCGCGGTGCGAAAAGACGGCGCCCTGGCGCGGACCGCACCCGCGCTGGAGACCCGGCCGGGCATGCGAAGAGATCCCGTCGTCATCCGCCTGTGTCCCGTCTCTTCCGGGGCCGTCCGGGGTCGTGGCGGAGTGCCACCCCTTCCCCTGTCAGCAATTGACGAACCGCGCTTGAGTCGACGCCGACACGGGCCGCGAGGGCCCTGATCGACGTGCCGGCCTCGTAGGCCGCGATCAGCTCGGCGCTCCGGGAGTGAACGATCTTCCAGGCCCTGCCGGTCATGGGCCGGATCGTGACGCCCTCGGAGACCAGGTACGCCCGGATCGTGTGGGAGCTGATCCCGACCTCGGCCGCGAGGGCCATTGACCGACGCGCCGGCCTGGTAGGCCGCGATCAGCCTGGGCCCGCGCCGCTCGAGCACCTCCCGGACGTGGCGGCGCTGATCCCGACACAGGTACTCGAGGACGCCGGCGCGGTGGAGCCGGTCGCGGACGATGTGCGGAGAGACGCCGGCCCCCGCGGCCACCGCGGGGACGGTCGCCCCCGCGGCCCAGAGGCGGGCGATCTCCCCGACGACGGTCGCCGGCTGACGGTGGCGGTCGTCGCGGATGCCGGCCTCGACGGCGGCGAGCCGCTCGGCGAGCGCGGCGGTCCTGTCGGGGGCGACGGCGCCGGTCGCGTCCGCCCCGGCACGTGCCGGGGAGGTCATTGGCCCAGCCCCTCCAGCACCGCCTCGAAAAGGACCCGGCGTCCGGTGTGCGAAGAGAAGTAGTCGGTGAGCGTGGCGCTCGGGACGCGGTGGCCCTCGACCGGGATCAGATCGAAGGCGAACTTGTCCAGGATCGCCCGGACCATGAAGTCGCTCACGTTCCGATACTGGCCCTCGGCCACCAGCTCCTGGATCCGCGCTTTGAGCCGGGAGTCGAGCCTGAAGGTGATCTGACCCTCCGTCATCGCCGATCAGCCCTCCCCGTTCCGCGCCCGGCATCCCGTTCGCTCCCATAGGTGCGGTACCTGCTTTCGCCCGTTCGAAGGCGGGCGGCACGGCAGGCGCAGGCGATGGTCATCGCCGGCCTCCCGTTGTTATCATGCGCCCCGTCCGACCGCCACGCAGGTACCGGGGAAGGGTGGAGGGGCCGCGTCGTTCGCTGATGATCATAAAAACTACCGATGTGGTGCCGCCGCCGGGGGTTCGGTGGCGGCGGACGTTCAGATTCTCGACGGCGGAAGTATTTGAGGATCAGGGACGCGGTGTGAAAGTGAAACGTGAGGATTCGGAGTCGTGGAGATCGGGGCAGTGCGCCGCGACAACGGCCGAAACAAGGGCCGCGAAGGCGCAGACCATGACGCCGAGCTCCCCGACGGTCCGCCACTCGATCGGCCAGACCGGCCAGTACGGCCCCCAGACCTCGACCTCATAGGCATAGCCGACCATCAGGGCGATCGAGACGACGGTCAGGCCGCGCGCGATCGGACACAATCGCATAGACGATGATCGCCGGCAGGGCCTGATGTGCCTGTCGACGAGGCGCCGGCCCCGCGACCTCCGCATCTCACGCGGCCGGCAGGGTGAAGAGGACCGATTCCACCGCGGTCGGTTTCATCCAGGGCGCCTTTATATCGCCGAAGGTCTATCCCCACCTGGCAACGTTGATGGCCGGGACCCAGGGTGCGTACTGGAGCCAGACACCGGACGAGGTTCTTGCCCACTTCGGCTCGTCGGCTGCAGGGCTTGACGAGGCCGAGGCAACCCGACGGCAGGAGGCGGTCCGTTCCCTCCAGCCTCGGGCGGGAACAGCGCGCCTCGCCCCTCCTTCTTCTCCTGCACCAGTTCCGGAGCCCGACGACGCTGCTCCTCCTCGGGGCGACCCTGCTCTCCCTCGCGCTCGGCGACCTCCTCGACGCCGCCATCATCCTCGTGATCGTCGCCGTCAGCGGGCTGCTCGGGTTCTACCAGGAGTACCGCGCGTCCGATGCCGTCGCCGCGCTGACCGCCAGGGTCCGGGCCACGGCCCCGGTCCTCCGCGAAGGGCGTGAGATCGATCTCCCCGTCGACGAGGTGGTGCCGGGCGACCTCCTCCACCTCGAGGCCGGCCGAACGATCGCGGGCGATGCGCGGATCGTCGAGGCGACGGACCTCTATGTGGACGAATCCGCCCTGACCGGCGAGACCTTTCCCGTCGAGAAGGCGGCAGCCCCTGTCCCGGCCGACGCTCCGCTCGCAAGGCGGGCGAGCGCCCTCTACCTCGGCACCCACGTGGTCTCGGGAACGGCGACGGCGGTCGTGGTCGCCGTCGGGCGCGAGACCGAATTCGGACAGATCTCGGACCGCCTGCGGACCGCGCCGCCCGAGACCGACTTCGAACGGGGAATCCGGCAGTTCGGCTATCTCCTGGTGGAGCTGACCGCCCTGCTCGTCTTCGGGATCTTCGCGATCAACGTCTACCTCGCCCGTCCGGTCGTGGACTCGCTCCTCTTCGCCCTCGCCCTGGCGGTCGGCCTGACGCCCAGCTCCTCCCGGCGATCATCTCGGTGAACCTCGCGACCGGGGCGCGGCGCATGGCCGCCAAGCGGGTGATCGTCCGGCAGCTCACCGCGATCGAGAACTTCGGCGCCATGACCGTGCTCTGCGCGGACAAGACCGGGACGTTGACCGAAGGGGTCGGTACGGATCCGGTCCGCCGACGATTCCACAGGCTCCCCGAGCGACCGGGTGCTCCGGCTCGTCTACCTGAACAGCGCGTTCGAGACCGGCTTTGCGAACCCGATCGACGAGGCAGTCCGCGCGCTCCGCCCCTTCGACCTCGCGTCCTACACCAAGCGCGACGAGGTGCCGTACGACTTCGTCCGGAAACGCCTCTCGATCCTGGTCGAGACCGCGGACGGATGGCTGATGATCACGAAGGGCGCCCTCGACCGCGTCCTCGAGGTCTGCACCACGGCCGAACGCCCCGACGGCGAGATCGTGCCGATCGAGGCGGAGCGGCAGCGGATCCTCGCTCGCCTCGGTGCGCTCTCGGGCGAGGGCTACCGGGTCCTCGGCGTCGCCTGCCGCCGGGTGAAGTCGGGCACCGATATCCAGGCCCCCGACGAAGAAGGGATGACCTTTGCCGGGTTCCTCGTGCTCCACGACCCGCGTCAAGGCGGACGCAGGGGCCACGGTCGCACGAGGCTGGCCCGGCTCGGCATTCGCCTCTGCCTGGTCACGGGCGACAACCCGCTCGTGGCCGCCCACGCGGCCCCGGCAGGTGCTGGGCAGGGAGCCCGACGTGGTCTCGGGCGGCGACCTGCAGGCGATGAGCGACGAGGCGCTCCGCGCCCGCGCTCCCACGGTCGACGTCTTCGCCGCGGTCGAACCGAACCAGAAGGAGCGGATCATCCTCGCGCTCAAGCGGTCGGGGCGGTGGTCGGCTACGTCGGGGACGGGATCGAACGATGCCCCGGCCCTTCACGCGGCGGATGTCGGGATCTCGGTCGAGAGCGCGGTCGACGTCGCGAAGGAGGCCGCGCAGATCGTCCTGCTCGAGAAGGACCTGGGCGTCCTCGTCGAAGGGGTCCGGGAGGGCCGAGGTCACGTTCGCGAACACGCAGAAGTACATCTTCATGGCGACCTCGGCGAACTTCGGGAACATGTTCTCGATGGCCGGGGCCTCGCTCTTCCTGCCGTTCCTGCCCCTGCTCCCGAAGCAGATCCTGCTCACGAACCTCCTGACCGACCTGCCCGAGATGACGATCGCGACCGATACCGTCGACCCCGAGCTGGTCGAGCGTCCGCGCTCCTGGAACCTCGGGTTCATCAAGCGGTTCATGCTCGTCTTCGGCCTCCTCTCCTCGGTCTTCGACTACATGACCTTCGGCGTGCTCCTCTTCCTGCTCCACGCGACACCCGAGCAGTTCCGGACCGGCTGGTTCATCGAGTCCGTCGTCTCGGCTTCCATGATCGTGCTCGTAATCCGGTCGCGCCGCCCGTTCTTTCGGAGCCGGCCAACTGGCAGACTCCGGATTGCGACGGGCGCGATCGCGGTCGTCACCATCGCCCTGCCGGTACACGCCCCTTGCGCCGCTCCTCGGACTCGTGCCCCTGCCCCTCTCCGTGCTCGGAGCGCTGGGGCTGGTCGTCCTGCTCTACATCGGGTCGGCCGAGGTGGTCAAGCGGGCCTTCTACCTCGGGGGACTCCCTGACCGCGGTTGCCGTCGGCAGGGTTCCGGAGGAGTCCGTCCCTGCCGTTCCGCCGGGCTGCGAGATTCCGACGGGTTTGGACTGTTTTTCGATCGTGGCCACCACAGGCCAGGTATTCGACAAGTACATGGCATGGCTGACCGAGGTTGTCGGTGAGGCCGCTGGATCCCTGATCCACGCCTTCATGACCGTCGGGGTCATCGAGGTCAGGCCGATTGTGCAGAGGGGCCCGGGCTGGGAAACGTCCATCCGACTCCTTCTTCCCCACCGGCCTGGATCCTGCCGGCGCGCACCGCCGCCTCTCGCAGCGGTCCTCCAGGGCGCGTTGGTTTTCCGGCCCCGGTCCGCCCCTTCGAGCGTTCGTTCCACGGCGGACCCGTGCTGGTGGCGACAAGCCCTCCCAGCGTGCAGCCCCCGGACCGCACGCCAACCGCTCACCGGCGGAGAGGGGGCAACCCGAGGACCCCGGCCCGCTGCTGTCCGCGGCTCACGCGGCCGGCAGGGTGAAGGCAGAAGGTCGAGCCCTCGCCCGGCGTCGACTCGACCGAATTGACGCTTCGGATCGTTCTGGCCGTTACAGCACTGTCGCCGGCCGATCCGGCGCGCATCGGCCTCCGTTCGAAGAGTTCGAGGATTCTCTTAGCCATCCCAATTATTATCATCCCAGGCTTTCAACGGTTTGAGAATGAAGATCGCAACGGCACTCTGCGCGCTCCTCCTCCTCGCGCTCTGCTGCGTCTCGGCAGCGAGCGCGGGCGGGATGGTCAAGTTCCACATCCCCGCGGTGGAGAACGCAAAGGTCGGTGACACGGTCACCGTGGTCCTCTACAACGACAACAACCTGACCCCCCCCACGGGCGACCTCTCGATCTACCTCGACTGGAACATGGAGGTCCTGAAGTACGAGTCGTCCACCTTCAAGCAGGGCCGGACGACGGCCGCGGACATCGTCGGCCTGCACAACCTGAACATCATGGCGGCCGACACGACGAACGGCTTTCCCCAGGGCGACAACCCGCTCATCGAGATGAAGTTCAAGGTCATCGGCCCGGGCTACACCCCGATCGTGATCAAGGTCGCCAGCATCACCGACACCACGGGCGCGAACATCGCGAGCAAGGCCGTCGTCAGTAACGGCGCCGTGACCGCGACCGGCACGGCCCTGAAGACAACGGGCACGACCGGCGTCACCACCGGGGCCACGACCGTCGCGACGACGGGCGCCGTCCAGACCTTCACCCCGCTGCCGACCACGGTCCCGGTCTCCGGCGTGACCACGAGCGCGGTCGCGAACCCGGTCACGGCCGTTCCGGTCGTGAGCGGGCCCGGCGACGGTGCCGTTCAACACGGGCGTCTTCTCGGTCACGTCGATCGGGAACGTCCCCGTCGGCGCCATCGGCACGGTCCAGGTCGTCGTCGACAACGCCTGGGAGCCGAACTTCGCCGACACGTACATCGACATCAAATACGACCCGTCGATGATCCGGTACTCGACCTCGTCGATCCACGTCGACAACACGACGGCCGCCGCCAAGAGCGGACGGCATGGTCCGGATCATGCTCGGCGACTTCCGGAACGGCTACCCGCAGGGGAAGTACCCCCTGGCCGACGTCACCTTCACGGCCCTCCGCGAGGGGACCACGCCCCTGACCGTCTCGGTCGACCACGTCCGGTACTGGAACAGCGACTTCACGAAGTTCACGGACATCTCGTCCTCGGCCTCGACCCAGAGCGGCAGCCTTCTCCACCGGCCCGGTGGCGGCGACGGTCCCGACCCTCGCGCCGGTGACCGGCAACCCGTCGGTCACGTACGAGACCGTGGTGCCGATCGGCACCGTCCCGACCGTGGCCCCGGTCGCGAGCGACGTCACGGCCGTCCCGATCTCCCAGGGCGCCGTGAACCGGGACTCGGACGATTACGGCGGGGTCGTGACGAAGACCGCGACCCCGACGCCGCCCACGCCGAACCTGACGCCGAACACCACCGTCCCGACCCTCCCGCCGACCACGGTCACGACGGTCGCGACCCCCACGCCGAACCTGACGCAGAACACGACGCTCACCACGCCCCCGACCACGGTCGCGAGCGATCCCGACCCCGCTCCCGACGACCACGAAGTCGGCCCTGCCCTTCGGGGCGCTGGCCGTCGTCGCGCTCGCGGGCGTGGCGCTGGTCCTGCAGCGGACCCGGCGATAACATCCCTTTTTTCGGCCTTCGATCGGGCGACGCAGCCATGACGAGCCCGGACCGGAGGGAGTCCCGGATCGCGGTGACAGTCGAGGCTCCCGGGAGTCGGCCATCGGTATTATGAGCGAGACCATCGGACGCTATGTGATCGGGCGCTCCTCTACCCGGCGCCCGGTCCGTCTCCTCATGCCGCTCCGTCCGTCCCCGGTTCCCGCCGGCCCTCGACGTCGCCCGGGCACCGTCGGACGGACGGGAGATGACGATCGCCCGGCGGAGTCGAGCGCCGGGATCTCCGGGAACCTTCGTCATCTCGCTCGACTGCGAGCTCTACTGGGGGATGCGCGACAAGCGGACCCTCGACGAGTACCGCGAGAACCTGGTCGGGGACCGGCTCGTCGTCCCGCGGCTCCTCGCCCTCTTCGACGAGTTCGGCATCCGCGCGACCTGGGCCTTCGTCGGGTTCCTCTTCTACCGGGACCGGGAGAGCCTGCTCGCGGGGCTCCCGGAGCTGCTGCCGACGTACGCGGACCCCCGGTTCTCGCCCTACCCCGAGCTCGAGGTGATGGGGAGCAACGAGGAGGAGGACCCGTTCCACTACGGGGGCTCGCTCGTCGCGGCGGTCCTCGGCCACGACGGGCAGGAGGTCGCGAGCCATACCTTCTCCCACTACTACTGCCTCGAGCCGGGGCAGACGGTCGAGGAGTTCCGCGCGGACCTGGCCGCGGCGAACCGCGCCGCGGCGCAGTACGGGATCGAGCTCTCCAGCCTGGTCTTCCCCCGGAACCAGGTCAACGACGACTACCTCGCCGCCTGCCGCGAGTGCGGGATCCGGGCCTATCGCCGGAACACGCAGTCCTGGGCTCTACCGCGAGACGAACGGAGGGGGCGAGACGACCTTCCGGCGCGCGGTCCGGTACGCGGACGCGTTCGTGAACCTCTCGGGCTACCAGGTGCACGACCCGGAGAGCTCTCGGCGGGCTCCGTGCCCGTGAACGTGCCGGCCTCGCGGTTCCTCTATCCCAGCCAGTGGTATACGGCCCCGTTCGACCGCCTCCGCCTGCGCCGGATCCGGCAGGAGATGACCTATGCGGCCGAGCACGGCCTCGTCTATCACCTCTGGTGGCACCCGCACAACTTCGGCCGGGACGCCGAGACGAACCTCGCCCTCCTCCGCGGGGTCCTGGAGCACTACCGGCACCTCCACGAGACCGCCGGCATGCAGAGCCGGACGATGCGCGAGGTCGCGGAGGCGGCCATCGCCGGGGTCGAGACGGGGGCCTCGGGACCGCAGCGTTCCGGGTGAGACAGGTCGTCGCCGGCTCGGCGTCCTCACGACGGTTTGCAGTTTCCTCGCTCCCGCGACCCCCCGGGAAATAGCAAATTTTATACGGTCAGGTGCGTATGTATGATAATCGCGCCCCGATCGACGGCCCCCCTTTCATGGCCTCCGGGCCAGGCGCCATGCGGATCCTCTGCGCGGGGACGACGACGCAACCATCGCTTCCGAGCGGAGCGGCCGAGAGGAGACCATGCATCAGATTCAGGATGTCGACGGACTGACCCGGGCGCTGGGATGCGGTACGGACCCGGACGAGCGAAGCGCTGCCGCCCGGGCGCTGGGAGGGATCGGCAATGCCCTGGCCGTGGAGCCGCTGATCGGCGTGCTCGAGGACCCCGACTGCCGGCTGCGGGAGGTCGCCGCACAGGCACTGGGGAAGATCGGCGACGCCCGGGCTGTCGAACCCCTGATCACCGTGCTCGGGAGAGCCCACGGGACGTCGACCGCGTATGTACGGGAGGCCGCGATCGCCGCGCTGGGCGAGATCGGCGATGCCCGCGCCGTCGGGCCGCTGATCGCGGAACTCGGCGGGCCCGATCCGACGATCCGGGAGGCTGTCGCCGAGGCCCTGGGGAAGACCCGGGACGCCCGGGCCATCGACCCCCTGATCGCCGTGCTCAACGATTCCACCTGGTACGTCCGACTGGCCGCCGCCAGGGCGCTCGGAACGATCGGCGACGCCCGCGCCGCAGGCCCGCTGACGGTCGCGCTCAGGGACAGGGACAGACCCGTGCGCGAGGCTGCCGTCGGGGCACTGGGGAAGATCGGCGACGCCCGCGCGCCGCGGACCCGCTGGCAGCCGCGCTCGGGGATGGCCCCGGGTCCGTGCGCGAGGCCGCAGCAGGGACGCAGAAGCGATAGCGATGACTGAAATGGGGCCGGCGTATCGGGGTCTGCTGCGGGGCCCGCCCACCAGATCGTCTCTTCGTCGGCCTCTGCCGGCGACGTCGTCCGTGGTTCCCGTATCGCGGACATCCCCGTGCGGATCGAAATCCATAACTCGCAATTACCTTCATCTGTACATGAGAGGTGTCGCCCGTCGCACGATGCCGGCGCCGATGCCGTATCGACACGACTGGGGAGACCCTGCATGCACCCGAATATCTTCTTGCTCGTCCTGATCGTGACCGCCTGCGCCGGCTCCATCGCCGTCGCCACCGCACCCGCGGACGCCTCGGTCAAGATCATGCCGCTCGGCGACTCGATCACCAAGGGGAGCGTCATGACCGCGGAACAGGCCAGGCACCCGACCTACCGCTACTGGCTCTGGAACGACCTGAAGGAGAACGGCTACGACGTCGACTTCGTCGGCTCGTGGAAGATGCCGAACTTCCCGGACGTCAGCTTCGACCAGGACAACGAGGGGCACGGCGGGTAGACGAGCGACGAGATCCTGCACGGGGTCCCCGACGACCCCTGGGAGCCGGGCTACCTCTCCGACTGGACCCAGGCTCTACGACTACGACATGGTGCTCCTGCTGATCGGCACGAACGACGTGCTCCACGGCGTGCCGACGAACCAGACGGCCGACGAACATCGAGAAGATCATCACGGTCCTGCGCCAGAAGAACCCGCGGGTCACGATCTTCCTCGCGACCCTCCCCTCCGCCACGGAGTACCGGCAGTCGCTGATCGACCTGAACCAGGAGATCGTCCGCATCGCGGACCGCAGTCGACCACGCCCGAGTCGCGGGTGGTCCTCGTCGACCAGTACTACGGCTTCGACGGCGTTCAGGACACCCAGCCGCCGGAGTACGTCCATCCCGACGAGAGCGGCGAGAAGAAGCTCGCGAAGAACTGGTACGACGCGATCGCACCGTACCTCTCGAAGGCGCCGGCGCCGACGGCCACGCCGATACCGACCACGATCCCGACGACGGTCCCGACCACGCCTCCCGCCCCGACGCCGATCGTCACCGCCCAGCCGGTCCAGACCGCGACCGCCACGCCCGTCCCGGCCGCGGCGCAGACCGTGAAGGGGAAGCACTATGCCGTCGGCAACCCTGGCTCGTATCTCGGCAGCACGTTCGGCGGCAGCGGGACCGCGACCGGCTCCGGCCGTTCGAGGGCGGTCACGACCGGGCCGGCGCTCAGGCCCGGCAGCCGCGCCACCGGGATCACCCCGCCGACGGGCAGGTTCGTCCGCTGGTACCCGGCGACGCGCTGGGCGACCGGGCTCCACTGAGGGACAGTTCAGCCTCTCTTCCCCTCTTTTTCGGCAACCGTCTTCCCCCCGCATGTGTGCGGTCCCCTTCGTCTCTCCCGTTCTGACCTTGAGAAGCGCCATGATGAGCCCGGAGAAGTGTCCCGGATCGAGGCGATCTCACGCCTCCGGGGGTCATGCATCGGTATTATGAGGGAGGCCATCGGATTGCACTCGGATCGGGCGCCTGCCTGACACCCGGTGCTCGGTCCGCCTCGTCCCGCCGCCTCGCCCTTTCCCGGTTCTCGCGGGCCCGTCGGGAGCCCTGAAGCGCTGTCCGGCGAGCAGGGAGTCCGGACGACGCCGGGCGGCCGGACGGAGAGAACGCTTCGGATCGGTGCAGCCGGCGCAGCTCGGCGTCGTCCGATACCGGAGGGCGGCAGGCCGTTGAGAAGAGGCTGAGAACAGTCGTGCCTATCCTTATATCCCTCTCGCGGCAACCGTTGAACCAATGAAGATCGTCACGGCACTCTCTGCTCTCCTCCTCCTCGCGCTCTGCTGCGTCCCGGTCGTGAGCGCGGGCGGCATGGTCAAGTTCCACGTCTCCCCGATCGCGGATCCGACGGTCGGCGACACGGTCACGGCCACGATCTACAACGACAACAACCTCGCCCCCAAGGCGGGCAACGTGGTCCTGATGCTCGACTGGAACCCCGAGGTCATGCGGTACGTCTCGTCGACCGTGGAGCAGGGCCACACCACGGCATCGGACCCGATCGGGACCCACAACCTCGAGATCCGCGCCGCCGATACGGCGAACGGGCTGCCGAACGGCGACGGGGCTCTCGCCACGGTGACGTTCAGGATCGTCGGGCCCGGCCTCACCCCGATCGTGGTCGATGTCCGGTCCCTGACCGACGTCGCCGGGGCCGACATCACGTCCAGGGCCGTCGCGAAGAACGGGGCCGTGACGGCCACCGGGACGGCGGCGACGACGCGCACCGACCACCGCGCCGACGACCGTGGCAACCGCAACGCTGCCCGTGGTGACGATCTCGCCCCCGTTGCCGGTCACGGTGATCGCGACGCCCGAGGCTGTCGTGACTGTGGAACCCGCCCTGGTGGCGCCGGTCGAGATATCGCCGGCCCTGTCACCCGGGGTGCTTCCGACCGTCACGTCCGCCGGATCGGCGCGCTCCCGGTTCGGCACCCGCGCGTACATCGTCGGCACCGTCCCGAAGAACCCGCCGACGGGCATCGCCGGTGGTTCCGGGCGGGCCGTTGGGGTCGGTACACGGAGTACGAGGATCGGAACGGGCTTCGCGACAGGAACGAGCCCGCCACGCAGCCGGTTCGTCCGGTGGTCCCCGGTGACGCGGTGGCGGGGCGCTTCCGCGTTCTAGGATCCGCTCACACATTTTCATCGGCGCGGTACGTGGGGGGCACTGTCCGGCACCCTCGGGCGACCACCGCTCCGGCTCACGCGGCCAGGAGGGTGAAAAAGGCCGACAGTCCACCCGCGGAGATGACCCACTCCCGAAATGAGCCCCCTTCAGTCCACACCACGGGATGTGTGCCGTTTCCATCTCAGCTTTTCGGAACCAGGGCCAGCCCGACCAGCACCTTCTCCGTCTCGGACAGGTCCCCGACGACGGTCCGGAGCGGCGCCGGCAGCCTCCGGACGAGGGTCGGCGTCGCCAGCACCAGGTCGTCCGTGACCGCGGTCGGGTGTTGGTGGAGGTCGACGATCTCGAGGTCGAACCGATCGCGCAGGCGCTCCTCGCAGATGCGCCGCACGTTCTCGATCGCTGTCTTTGTCTTCGCGCCGTTCCCGGCGACATAGAGGCGGAGCACGTACGGCTCCGTATCCAGTGCGGCAAGCGCCCGCTCGAACGCCTCCGTGGCGCTTCCACCCGGTCCCTCTGCCGCTTCCGTCACAGTGGCATCGCCGCTGCGCGGGCCCCGCCGTTGTGAACGTAGCGCGGCGTGGACGTCGTCGTTGTGAAAGTTTGAGTACACATCTTCCTCCGCCCATGCCGCTGTAAAGAAATAAGGCTTGAGGTGGTGGCATACCGCTCACGCGGCCGGCAGGGTGAAGAAGAAGGTCGAGCCCTCGCCGGGCGTCGACTCGACCCGGACCGTGCCGCCGTGCCGGTCGACGATCCGTTTCACGACCGCGAGGCCGATCCCGGTGCCCTGGTACTCGTCGTGGGTGTGGAGCCGCTGGAACATCTCGAAGATCCGGTCGAAGTACTCCTCCTCGATCCCGATCCCGTTGTCCGCGACCGAGAACTCGACCATCGGCCCGGCACGCCGGCCGAGATCGCGATCGCGGGCGGCACCTCGGGACGGCGGTACTTGATCGCGTTGCCGATCAGGTTCGCGAAGACCTGCTCGAGCTGGGCCGCGTCGGCCAGGACACGCGGCAGTCGCCCGACCGTCGACCGTCGCGCCGGTCTCGCGGATGGGGCCTCGATGGAGGCGGAGGGCGCCGGCGACCACCGTCGCCCGCGTCCGTCGGCTCGAGGGGCTTCGCGCCCGTCTCGACCCGCGAGAACTGGAGCAGGTCCTGGATCAGCGTCTGCATCCGGAGGCCGCCCTCGACGATGAACGCGATGTACTCGTCGGCGTCGCTGTCGAGCCTGCCCCTGTACCGCCGCTCGAGGAGCTGGGAGAAGCTGACGATGCTGCGGAGCGGCTCCTGCAGGTCGTGGCTCGCCACGTACGCGAACCGCTGCAGCTCCTCGTTCGACCGCCGGAGCGCCGCCTCGGCCCGCCTCCGCTCGTCGATGTCGAAGAGGAAGCCCGCGAGCGCGACCACGCGCCCCGTCTCGTCCCGTTCGGCCGTGGTGCCGATCGCCTGGACCCAGCGCCACCCGCCCTCCGGGGTCCGCACCCGGAACTCCATCACGCTCCGCTCGGTCTCGGCCCCGATGAAGGTCAGAAACGAGTCGAGGAGGCCGGCGAGGTCGTCCGGGTGGACCCGCGCCTGCGCCTCCGCCACGATCCCGAGGAGCGACGGCATCTCCTCCGCCCCGAACCCGAGGATCTCCGCGCCGCGCCGGCTGACCGTCCCCCGGTCCGCGTCGAGGGAGAGGTGGAAGTACCCGGCGCCGGTGGCCTCGATCACGTCCCGAAGCTGGTCCTGGCTCGCGCGAAGGTCGTCGGCATACCGGGCCAGGGCCAGCTCGGCCTCCTTCCGGGCGGTCACGTCGATCAGCACCCCGATCACCCGGGCGAGACCGCCCCGGTCGTCGGGGACGCCGCGGCCCTTGAACTGGACCCACAGCCTCTCCCCCGACGGGAGCGTGACCCGGAACTCGAGGTCCAGCGGCGCGCCGGTCTCGACGGTCGCGCGCCGTCCGGCCTCGACCCGCTCGCGGTCGTCGGGGTGGATCAGCCGTTCCCAGTTCGCGTAGGGGGTCACGGCCTCGCCCTCGAGCCCGTAGCGCCGGAGGAATTCGGGCGAGATGGTCACCCGGTCCGTGGCCACGTCCCGGTCCCAGATCCCGATCTCCGCGCTCTCCAGCGCCAGCCGGAGCCGCTCCTCGCTCCGCGCGCAGGGCGTCCTCGGCCCGGACGCGCTCGGTCACGTCCTGCCAGAGGACGAAGGCCCCGCGATCGTCTCCCCCTCCCGTATGGGCGAGGCCGTGGCCAGCACGGTGAGGGTCCGGCCGTCCGCAGTCGTCACCACGAGCGGCTCCTCGACCACCTCCTCGCCCGCGAGCGCGCGGCACGACGGCAGCTCGGCCGGCACGAGGAGCGTGCCGTCCCGGCGGCGACAGGAGAAGACCCGGGCCGTCTCCGGGGCGGTGAGCCCGGCCAGCGGCCGGCCGGCCATGGCCTCGGCCAGGTCGTTCGCGGCCTCGATGCGACCGGCGGCGTCGAGCATGAAGGCCGGCTGGCGGACGATCTCGAGGGTGTGCAGCGGTACGGTCATGAACGGAGGCTTACAGCGAATGTGTATGGCTTCGTGCGCCCATATATGATAAGCACTTGCCCGAACCGGACGGCACCGGGACCGGAAGGCCGGGGCTCACGCGGCCGGCAGGGTGAAGAAGAACGTCGAGCCCTCGCCCGGCGTCGACTCGACCCGGATCGTGCCGCCGTGCCGGTCGACGATCCGTTTCACGATCGCGAGGCCGATGCCCGTGCCCGGGTACGTCGTCCTTGGTGTGGAGCCGCTGGAAGATGACGAAGATCTGGTCGAAGTACTCGGGCTCGATCCCGATCCCGTTGTCGGCGACCGAGAACTCCCAGAACCCGTCCCTGCCGGCGTGCGCCGACGTGGATCTGCGAGCGGCACGTCGTCACGCCGGAACTTGATCGCGTTGCGAGACCAGGTTCACGAAGACCTGCTCGAGCTGGAGCGGGTCGGCCAGCACCGTCGGCACCGGGTCGTGCGTGATCACGGCCCCTACCTCGCGGAGCTGGAGGTCGAGGTGGCGCTCGACCGCGGCCAGGACGTCCTCCGTCTCGGTCGGACGGAGCGCCTGCCTGGTCGTATTGACACGCGAGTACGCGAGGAGGTCCTGGATCAGGCTCTGCATCCGGTTCCCGCCATCGACAATGAAGTTGATGTACTCGTCCGCGTCCTCGCCGAGCTGCCCCTTATACCGCCGTTCGAGGAGCTGGCTGAAGCTGACGATGCTGCGGAGCGGTTCCTGCAAGTCGTGGCTCGAGACGTAGGCGTACCGCTCCAGGTCCTCGTTCGAGCGTTTGAGGTCCTCAGCGTACTCCCTGAGCGCCTCGACGGCCCAGGCGTGCTCGATCAGATCCGCTGCCTGCCGCGCAAGGAGGTCGAGCCGCCAGAGGTCGTGCTCGTCCGGCGTATGCGGCACGCTCCAGTGCGTCGTGAGCACCCCCACGAGCTCGCCCGCCCGGCTCAGGAGCGGCGTGGACTGGACGGCGCGGACGCCGGCCGCACGCAGGGCGTCGAGCGAGGGCGTGCCGGCGAAGACGGAGCTCGCCTCGACGTCCGGCACGACCACGCGATCCCGCTCGGCCATCGCCAATCCGCAGGCCGACGCCCGCGCCTCGGCCGCGGCGAAGAACGTCAGGAACGGCTCGTCGTGGCCGTGGGAGGCGGCGATCCGGAGCGACCCGCCGTCGGCCAGCTGCAGCGTCCCTTTCTCCGCACCCATGATCGCGACGGCCGTCTCCATGATCTCCTGCAGCAGCGGCTCGAGCCCCTCCCGCTCCACCAGCCGGCAGGAGAGCGCGTGCATCCGGGTCAGCGCCTCCAGGTCGGCCGCGATGGCCTCCTCGGTCCGCTTCCGCTCGTCGATATCGAGGTTGATCCCGACCCAGGCGACGATCGCGCCGTCGCTGTCCCGGACCGGCCGCCCCCGGGTCAGGACCGTGTGGTAGACGCCGTCCGGGCCGAGGACGTGGTGCTCGTCGTCCCAGTCCTCGCCGGTCTCGATGCAGCGCATCCACCGCTCGAGCATCGGCGCCACCTCGTCGGGCGGCAGGCGGTGGGTCCAGCCGAACTCGCGCATCTCCTCCTCGGTCATCTCCAGGAGATCCAGGAACGACTGGCTGACGTACTCGGCCCCGCCGCGGGCGTTGCAGCGCCAGACGCCGTACGGCAGGGCCTCGCCCATGACCCGGAACCACTCGCGGCTCTGCCGGAGCTCCTCCCCGGCCCGCTGCTCCTCGGTGACGTCGCGCAGGACGACCTGGACGGCGGGCCGCCCGCGAACGGGATCAGGGTCGCCGCGGCCCTGCACCGGCACGGTCGTGCCGTCGTGGCGGAGAAGGTCGAGGGTGAGTGGCCGGGCTCTCCTCGCCCCGCAGGTCCAGCGCGATGTTCGCCGCCACGAGGTCCCGCGCGTCCGCGTGGACGAGGTCGAGGATCGGCCTGCCGAGCAGCTCCTCGGGCCCGCGCGCGCCGACGAGGGCGGCCGCGGCCGGGTTCGCGAAGACGATCGCCCCGTCCTGGTGGATCAGGATCGCGTCCGGCGCCAGCTCGACCAGGTTCCGGTACTTCGCCTCGCTCTCGGCGAGCGCCTCCTCGGCTCGTTTGCGGTTGGTGATATCCTTGAAAAATGCGACGAACCGACCGTGCTGCGGCGAGAATGCCGCGACCTCGTACGCTCGTTCCAGCGAGGGTACGGGTACTGGAATGTCCTCGGTTCACCGGTCAGCGCGACGTTCCCGTAGATCTGGACGAGCTCGGCGACTTCCGCGGGAACGAGGATCTCGGTCACCCTCCTGTTCAGGACACGCTCCCGGGCAAGCCCGGTGAACGCTTCGAACGCCGGGTTGACGTCCAGGTAGACGAAGTCCCGGGGTCTGCCGGCATCATCGGTGATGATCTCGCAGAGCGCATACCCGAGGAGCGGGTTGTTCAGCGCTTGCCGATGCTCCTCCACGGTCTCCGCGAGCACCTCCTCCGCCGCCTTCCGGGCCGTGATATCGATGTTGACCCCGAGGACGCGGACGAGCGTTCCCGCCTCGTCCCAGACCCCGCGCCCGATCCCCTGGATCCACCGGATCTCCCCCCCGGGGCGGACGACCCGGTGCTCGAGGTCGAACGGTTCGCCGCGGGCGAGCGCCGCCCGGCTCTCGCTCTCGACCCGCGCAACGTCGTCCGGGTGCACGCGGTCCAGCCACTGGCCGTAGGTGAGCGTCCGGCCCTTCTCGAGCCCGTAGAGCCGGAAGAACTCGGGGGTGGTGGTATAGAGCCCCGTCCGGACGTCCCAGTCCCAGACCGCGACGTTCGCGCTCTCCTCCGCGAGCCGCAGCCACTCCTCGCTCTCGCGCAGGGCCGCCTCGGTCTCGAGAATATGGGTGACGTCGCGCGACGAGACGATCACCCGGGCAACCGCTTCCCCCGCTTCCCGCAGGGGGACGGCCAGGGCATGGTAGGTACGGATCACGCCGTCGACCGGGCACTCGAAGATCGCCGTGCGCAGCTCTCCCGACGCAAAGGCTTCGTGCACGGCGTTCGCGAGCGGGGCGATCCGGTCGAGGTCGAGCCCTCGCTCCGGCCACGAGCGACCGAGAATGTCCTCCGGGGCGGCGCGGGCGGCGGACATGAGCGCCGGGTTCACGTAGACGTACCGGTCGTCGCGGTCGTGGATCGAGATCGCGTCCGGGATCGCGTCGAGGATCGTGGCGAGCCGGTCCCGTTCGGCCTCGATCTGCCGGGTGAGCTCTTCACGCTCGGCCGCAGCCCGCTTCCGCTCGGTGATGTCGCGACTGCCCGAGACCGCACCGATGGTCCGACCCGCGCTGTCCGTGAAGCGGATGCTCGTGGCATCGACGGAGATCGGTCGTCCGTCCTTCGTATGCTGGACCAGCTCGCCCTGCCAGAAGCCCTTGCTGAACAGATCGGCCGCGAGTGTCTCGCGGCTCGTCCCCTCCGGAAACTCGGTCCGGAGAATGTCGGCGCCCTTCAGGCCGACCACTTCGTCGGCCCGCCACCCGTACATCCGCTCCGCGGCTTTGTTCCAGCTCCGGATGATCAGGTCGGTGTCCGTCGAGATGATCGCGTCCGAGACCGCATCGACCACGCTCGCGTGATACCGGAGCCGGTCCTCCGCCCTCTGCCGTTCGGTGATGTCCTCGGTGATGACGAGGAGGGCGTCCCGGCCGAACGGCAGGAAGGTACAGGCCCGCCACGCTCCCTCCGACCCGGCCACCTCGACCTCGGATGTACAGGGCGTGCCGGCCGCGACGGACTGCAGGGCCCCTTCGACGAGCGGAACGACCCAGGGGACGTCCCGCCAGAGCTCCCGCCAGGTCCGGCCGAACAGGTGCTCGCGGGGCTCGCCGAGACCCGCGGCGAACTGCTCGTTCGCCCAGACGAGCCGCTCGTCCCGGTCCCAGAGCGAGACATGGTGCGGCAGGGTGCTGAGGATCGTGTCGAGGAGGTGGCGGTGCCGGCCCCGCTCGGAGGAGACCGAGGCGAGCTCGTCGGCCCGGCCCTCGGCCTCGAGATGGAGACGCGACCGCTGGGCGAGCGCGGCTTCGAGAGCCGAGACGTCCTGCCAGACGACGAGTGCGTCCGATGATCGCGTCGCCCTCCCGGACCGGCGAGGCCGTTGCAAGGACGTGGACCGTCCGGCCGTCCGGGGCCGTGACCGAGAGCGGGACGTCGAGCTCCTCCTCGCCGGCCAGCGCCCGTGAGGGGGGCAGCTCCTCCGGCGTGAATGGAGTGCCGTCCGGGTGGTGGTTGCCGAAGATCGCGATGATCTCGGCGGCGGTGCACCCAGCGAGCGGCCGGCCGGCGAGGGCCTCGGCCCGGTCGTTCGCGGCGACAATCCTGCCCCCGGGTCCGTAGAGGAAGGCGGGCTGGCGGATGGCCGAGAAGAGCGAGACGTTGAGATCGATCCCGTTCACAGTGCTGTCCCCTCTCTCAACCACCTGCTCCCTAATATTAATTACGGCAGTTGCCGTTCTACCCCCCTCGCCGGCGTCGCCGTACCGTCGGAGGCGGCCCCGACGCCCCGTGCCTCACGCGGCCGGCAGGGTGAAGAGGAAGGTCGAGCCCTCGCCCGGCGTCGACTTGACGCGGACCGTCCCGCCGTGGCGCTCGACGATCTTCCTGACCACGGCGAGGCCGATCCCCGTTCCTTCGTACTCGTCATGCGTGTGGAGGCGCCGGAACATCTCGAAGATCTGGTCGAAGTACGCCGATTCGATCCCGATCCCGTTGTCCGCGACCGCGAAACGCCAGAACGCCCCCGCCTGTCGGGCAGAGATCCGGACCTCGGGCAGCACGTCCGGGCGGCGGTACTTGAGGGCGTTGCCGACCAGGTTCGTGAAGACCTGCGCGAGCTGGGCCGCATCGGCCATGACGTGCGGCATGGGCCCCACCGTGATCGTCGCCGTTGTGTTCGCGATGGCGCCCGCGAGATCGCGCACGACGCTGGCGACGACGGTGCCGGCGTCCGTCTCCACGATCGGAGCCGCCTGCGTCGTGACCCGCGAGACGGTCAGCAGATCCTGGATGAGGGCCTGCATCCGGTTGCCGCCCTCGACGATGAACGCGATGTAGTCGTCCGCGTCGGCGTCGAGCTGTCCCCTGTACCGCCGTGCGAGGAGCTGGCTGAAGCTGACGATGGACCGCAGCGGCTCCTGCAGGTCGTGGCTCGCGACGTACGCGAACCGCTGCAGCTCCTCGTTCGACCGCTCCAGCTCGGCCGCGTACCGCTTCAGGGTGTCCTCGGCCTCCTTCCATTCGGTGATATCGTGCACGGTCCCGTCCGACCGGACGATCCTGCCGTCGCCGTCCCTGAAGTGCGTGCATCGCTCGAAGACGCGCCGGACGGCACCGTCCGATCGCCGGACGACCCGGTACTCGATCTCGTACGAGTCCCGGCCCTCGCGCACCGAGTCCTGGTATGCGGCGTCGGTCGCCGCCCGGTCCTCGGGGTGGACCGACTCCAGGAACGCCCGGTACGTGGCCGCGAACTCCTGGGGGCGCATCCCGTAGATGCGGTAGACCTCGTCCGACCAGGAGAGCTGGCCGTCGGCCAGCTCCCAGCTGCCGAGATGGGCGATCTCCTGGGCCCGCTTCAGCCGCTCCTTCCGCTCGGCGAGCTCCGCCTTCTGGGCCGCGAGCTCGGCGTTCTTCCGGATCAGCTCCGCCTCGGTCCGGTGCCGCTCCTCGGCGTAGCGGATGGAGCGGACCAGGGCGGGGCCGTTCATCCAGCCCTTCGCGAGGTAGTCCTGGGCCCCCTCGTGGAGCATCTGGACGCCGAGGTCCTCGTCGTCGAGCCCGGTCAGGACCACGATCGGGATGTCCCGCGCGGCGGCCCGCACGGCCCGGACGGTCTCGGCCCCCTGGCTGTCGGGAAGCCCGAGGTCGAGCAGGATGAAGTCGGCCCCCTCGGTCTCGAGCACGGAGAGCGCGGCCGCGAGGCTGCCCGCGTGCCGGACCGAGAACGAGTGCTGCGGATACTCCGAGAGGAGCTCCTGGATCAGCTCCGCATCCGCAGGGTTGTCCTCGACCAGCAGGATCCTCATTCCGACGTGCCCTGAGTTCGGCGGGAGCGTGACGATCGAGAACCAGAAGTCCTCGATCGATTTGACGATCTCGATGAACTCCCGGAACCGGACGGGCTTCTGGATGTAGCAGTTCGCGTGGAGCCGGTACGACTCGACGATATCCCGTTCGTCCCGCGAGACGGTCATGATGACGATCGGGATCGTGCTCAGGGACGGGATCGCACTTGATCTCGGCGAGGACCTCGCGCCCGGTCTTCTTCGGCAGGTTCAGGTCGAGGAGGATCAGGTCCGGCAGCGGGGCCGGACTCGTACGGCTCCTCGCGGCGGAGGAAGGCCATGGCGGCCTCGCCGTCGGTCACGACGTGCAGGTTGTTGCGGAGTTTGCTCTCGAGGAGGGCCTCCTCGGTGAGGGCGATGTCGGCCGGGCTGTCCTCGACGAGCAGGATCTCGACCGGCCGCGGGTATGCCGGGGTTCGTGTCTGGTTCGTTCATGGTCTGGCTCCGTTGCGGGTTGGAATGGAGAAGGTGAAGGTCGATCCGACGCCGGGGGTCGACTGCACGGCGATCGTCCCTCCGTGCCGTTCGACGATGCGTTTGCAGATGGCGAGGCCGATCCCCGTGCCGTCGTACTCGCCCTTGGCGTGGAGGCGCTGGAAGAGCATGAAGATCCGGTCGAGGTGCCGGGCGTCGATCCCGATCCCGTTGTCGGCGACCGAGAAGAGCCAGTTCGTCGCCCTCGCGCACGGCCGAGATCCGGATCTCGGGCGTCGGCGCCGGGCGTCTGGAACTTGAGCGCGTTGCCGATCAGGTTCTGGAAGACCTGGGTGATCTGGATGCCGTCGGCGAAGATCTCGGGGAGCCGGTCCTCGACCGATGACCTGCGCCCCCTATCCCGGATCAGAACCCGCAGGTTGAGCAGCGCCTGCTCGAGGGCCTGGTTCGCGTCGATCAGGTCGAACTCGTGGGCCTTGGTCTGGACCCGGGAGTAGGCGAGCAGGTCCTGGATCACCTGCTGCATCTGCTTCGTGCCGTCGACGATGAAGTTGATGTACCGGTCGGCCCTCTCGTCGATCTCGCCCTTGTACCGCCGCTCGAGGAGCTCGGTGAAGCCCGAGATCGCCCGGAGCGGCTCCTGCAGGTCGTGGGAGGCGATGTACGCGAACTGCTGGAGCTCCTCGTTCGACCGCGCGAGCTCCCGGCTCCGCTGCTCCAGCGCGGACGCCGTCGCCTTGTGCTCGGCGATCTCCTTCTCAAGGCTGCGGTTGGCCTCGACGAGGTCGGCGGTCCGCTCCTTGACCCGGTCGTCGAGCTCGTTGTACGCCGTCAGGAGCGCGGCCTCGGCGCGCTTCCGCTCGGTCACGTCGCGGGCGGCGGCGAAGATGCCGGCGATCTCGCCCGATTCGTCGCGGTAGACGGCCGCGTTGTACAGCACGGGGGTGATCCGGCCGTCGCGGTGGCGGATCTCGAGCTCGTAGTCGGTGACCGAGCCGTCGCGGAAGACCTGCTCGTACCCGGCCTTCGCCTTCCGCGGGCTCGGTGAAGTACCGGGAGAAGTTCGTGCCGATCAGGCCGTCCCGCGGCACGCCCGGTGACCCGGACCGTCGCCTCGTTCACGTCGCTGATCGTGCCGTCCGGGTTGATCGTGACGAGGGGATCGAGGCTCGCCTCGATCAGGCTCCGGTTGTACGCGTTCGCGCGCCGGATCGCCTCCTCGGCCTTCCTGCGCTCGGTGATGTCCCGCGCTGCCGCGAAGACGCCGGCGACCTCGCCGGCCTCGTCGCGGTAGACCGTCGCGTTGTAGATCACGGGCGTGATCGCGCCGTCGCGGTGGCGGAGTTCGAGCTCGTAATCCCGGACCGAGCCGGTCCGGAACGCGGTCTCGTACCCGGCCTTCGCCCGCTCGGGCTCGGTGAAGTACGTCGAGAAGTCGGTCCCGATCAGCTCCTCGCGCGACCGCCCCGTGACCTGGATCGTCGCGTCGCTCACGTCGCTGATCGTCCCGTCCGGGTTGATCGTGACGAGCGGGTCGAGGCTCGCCTCGATCAGGCTCCGGTTGTACGCGTTCGCGCGCCGGACCGCCTCCTCGGCCCGCTTTCGTTCGGTGATATCGCGGGCCGCGGCAAAGACACCGGCGATCTCGCCCGATTCGTCGCGATAGACGGCCGCGTTGTACAGCACGGGGGTGATCGTGCCGTCGCGGTGGCGGATCTCGAGCTCGTAGTCCGTAACCGAGCCGTCGCGGAAGACCGTCTCGTACCCGGCCTTCGCCTTCCCGGGCTCGGTGAAGTACGTCGAGAAGTCGGTCCCGATCAGTTCGTCCCGCGGCACGCCCGTGACCCGGACCGTCGCCTCGTTCACATCGCTGATCGTGCCGTCCGGGTTGATCGTGACGAGCGGGTCGAGACTGGCCTCGATCAGGCTCCGGTTGTACGCGTTCGCGCGCCGGACGGCCTCCTCGGCCTTCTTCCGCTCGGTGATATCCCGGGCGATGGTCGACGCGCCCACGATCCGGCCCTCCCGGTCCCGGATCGGCGAGAGCGTCAGCGAGACCTGCAGGGGCGTGCCGTCCCGCCGGATCCGGACCGTCTCGTTGTGGTGGACGGATTTGCCGTGCCGGATCTGCGCGAGGAGGCCGTCGATCTCGTCGATCTGGTCCGGCGGGGCCAGCAGGGACATATGGCGTCCAACCACCTCCGGGGCCGCGTACCCGTAGATCTTCTCCGCGCCGGGGTTCCAGCTGACGATCGTGCCGTCGAGGGACTTGCCGATGATCGCGTCGTCCGAGCTGTCCACGATGGCGGCGAGGCGCGACCACTCCTCCTCGGCCTGCTTCCGCTTGGAGATGTCGCGGGCGGCCGCGAAGACGCCGGCCACGCCCCCCGACCCGTCGCGGAAGACGGAAGCGTTGTACAGGACGGGTGTGATTGTTCCGTCGCGGTGCCGGATCTCGAGCTCGTAGTCCCGGACCGAGCCGGCCCTGAACGCGGTCTCGTACCCGGCCTTCGCCCGCGCCGGCTCGGTGAAGTACGTCGAGAAGTCGGTCCCGATCAGCTCCTCCCTCGACCGCCCGGTGGCCTGGACCGTCGCCACGTTCACGTCGGTGATCGTCCCGTCGGAGCTGATCGTGACCAGGGGATCGAGACTGGCCTCGATCAGGCTCCGGTCGTAGGAGCGCGTCGGCGCGGGCGTCGTCCTCGTTCGGGCCTCCCCATGAGATCCCCCGCGCGCCGCCTCTTCCTCGGTCCTCGAATCTGCCGTCATCTTCTTCCCGTGCGCCCCGCCCATCCGGTCCGACAGGGGCCGGTTGATCCTCGACAGAAAACAATCATTGACAATCGTGAACTTTTTTCTCAATTCACAATAATTCTTCCCATCACCGGCAGCCGCCGACAGTCCGATGTGTCTCCCGGATCCGGGTCAGAATGGGGTGGGCGCGAGCCCGCTCGTCCCCGTCTCCCGTTCACGCGGCCGGCAGGGTGAAGAAGAACGTCGACCCCTCGCCCGGCGTCGACTCGACCCAGATCCGGCCGCCGTGCCGGTCGACGATCCGCTTCACGATCGCGAGTCCGATGCCCGTCCCTGGATAGGCGTCCTTCGTGTGAAGCCGCTGGAAGATCACGAAGATCCGGTCGAGGTACTCCTGCTCGATCCCGATGCCGTTGTCGCTCACCGAGAACTCCCAGAAGCCGTCCAGCCGCCGTGCGCCGACGTGGATCCGGAGCGGCTCATCCGGCCGGCGGAACTTGATCGCGTTCGAGACCAGGTTCGCGACGACCTGCTCGAGCTGGAGCGGGTCGGCCGGCACCGTCGGCATGGGATCGCGCGTGAGCACGGCGCCGGCCTCGCGGAGCTGGAGGTCGAGGCTCCGCTCCACCGCGGCCAGCACATCCTCCATGTCGGTCGGGCGAAGGTCCTGCTTCGTCGTGTTCACGCGTGAATAGGCGAGCAGGTCCTGGATCAGGCTCTGCATCCGGTTCCCGCCCTCGACGATGAACTCGATGTACTCGTCCGCGTCCTGGCCGAGCTGCCCTCTGTACCGCCGCTCGAGGAGCTGGCTGAAGCTGACGATGGACCGGAGCGGCTCCTGCAGGTCGTGGCTCGAGACGTACGCGAACCGCTCCAGGTCCTCGTTCGACCGTCGGAGGTCCTCGGAGTACCTCTGGAGATCCCGGGCGAACTCCCGGAGCGCCTCCTCAGCCCGTTTCTGCTCGGTGATGTCCCGCAGGATGCCGCCGACCTGAAATCCGCGCGGGGTGGGTGTCGCGAAGATCATCTGCTGGAGATGCCGCGCCTCCCCTGTCGGCGTGCGGATCCGCACGTCCAGGAGACGATTGAGGTGCGGGTAGACGCCGTCCTGCAGGATCCTGTCCCACAAGGCGCGATACCGTTCGCGAAACCCCGGCCCCGCCCACTCCTCGTCGACAATCTGCGCCTGGACCTCCCACCCCGGCCTCCCCAGGGCGTCCCCGGCGGCGAGACCGGTGATCGTCTCCATGCCCCTGTTCCAGGTCGTGAGCCGCCCCTCTTCGTCGGTGATGAGGATGCCGTCCGCGGAGTTCTCGATCAGGTTCCGCGCCTGCTCCTCGCGCTCGCGCGCCGTCGCTTCCGCCCGCTTGCGCCGGGTGATCTTCCTCCCGTAGACGTTCACGTAGCAGCGATCCGCCACGGGGACGAAGGAGAGTTGATAGATCTCATCGCCCGTCGCATACTCCATCTCGGGCCTCATGCCGGAGGCGAGCGCGGCCGTCGCCGTCCAGACGATCTCGTCGGCCGCGTCCGTCCCGGGGCCGCCGAACGCGTCGCCGAGCATCGAGCGGGCCGCGGCGTTGGCATAGATGATCGTGCGACCGCTCTCGAGCCGGAGGACCGGGTGGGGGTTCTCCCCGGGAAACCGGGCGAGGGACTCCCGCTCGGCCTCCGTCCGCTTCCGATCGGTGATCTCCTCGGTGACGACGAGGAGCGCGTCCCGGCCGAACGGCATGAAGGTGACAGGCCCGCCACTCTCCCTCCGACCCGGCCACCGCGACCTCGGATGTGCAGGGCGCCCCGGCCGCGACGGACTGCAGGGCCCCTTCGACGAGCGGAGCGACCCAGGGGACGTCCCGCCAGAGCTCCCGCCACGACCGACCGACGAGGTCTTCGCGGGGCTCGCCGAGAGCGGCGGCGAACTGCTCGTTCCCCCAGACGAGCCGCTCGTCGCGATCCCAGAGCGAGACATGGTGCGGCATGGCGCCGAGGATGCTGTCGAGGAGCCGCTGCTGCCGGTCGAGATCGGAGGCGGCCCGGACGAGCTCGCTCCCCTGCTGCCGGAGCTCCTCCTCCTGCGCCCGGAGTTCCTCCTCCGTCACCCGGAGCTCCTCTGCCGCCGTCTCGGCCTCGGTGCGCATCCGCTCGCGGACCGAGATGTCCTGCCAGATCGAGAGAGCCCCGACCACCGCGCCGCCGTTCCGGACGGGAGCGGCGGAGGCGAGGACGTGCAGGGTCCGGCCGTCCGCCGCCGTGACCACGAGCGGGACATCGACCGCCTCCTCGCCCGCGAGTGCGCGCCCTGCCGGCAGATCGGCCGCCACCAGCGGCGTGCCGTCGGGGGAGTGGGTGTCGAAGATGCCGACCACGGCGGCGAGCGTGCGGCCGGCCAGGGATCGGCCGGCGAGCGCTTCGGCCAGGTCGTTCGCCTCGGCGATCCGGCCGTCGGCGTCGTAGAGGAACGCCGGTTGCCGGATGGCGGCGAGGGAGAGGGGTGGAACGGGCATGGAGCGGGGCCAACGGCGAGCTATGCGGACTACCTTCACGGTGACGGGTAATAATTCTTGGGATGGCGGTTCCATGCCGTCGTACCGGAGGGGATTGTCCGCTGCCGTCATCGTCGCCCTCCCCGACGGTGAAGGCGCCATCGGCCATCCTGACGGATCCCCTCACGCGGCCGGCAGGGTGAAGAGGAAGGTCGAGCCCGTGCCCGGCGTCGACATTTTCGGACCGGAAGCGTTGTCAGCCGGCAGGGCGGCACGCGTCAGTTGTCAGGCGCGTCACCCCCCCCCCCCTAAGCTTTCGTCGGGGAGCGTGAAGAAGAACGTCGTCCCTTCGCCCGGTGTCGATTCGACCCGGATCGTGCCGCCGTGGCGGTCGATGATCCGCTTCACGATCGCGAGGCCGATCCCGGTTCCCGGGTATTGGTCCTTTGTGTGCTGTGCCGGGTACGCGTCCTTCGTGTGGAGGCGCTGGAAGATGACGAAGATCTTGTCGAAGTACTCGGGCTCAATCCCGATCCCGTTATCCCGCACCGAGAACTCCCAGAACCCGTCCATACCCCGTGCGCCGACATGGATCCGGAGCGGCACGTCCGGCTTCCGGAACTTGATCGCGTTCGAGATCAGGTTCGCGAAGACCTGTTCGATCTGGAGCGGATCGGCCAGCACCACCGGCATCGGGTCGCGAATGATCGTCGCCCCGACCTCGCGGAACTGCAGATCGAGGTTGCGCTCGACGCCGGCCAGGACGTCAGTGATGTCCGTCTGAGTGATCGACTGCTTGCTCGTGTTCACCCGCGAATAGGCGAGCAGGTCCTGGATCAGCGCCTGCATCCGGATGCCGCCCTCGACGATGAACTGGATATACTCGTCCGCGTCCTGGCCGAGCGTCCCCCTATACCGGCGCTCCAGGAGCTGGGAAAAGCTGACGATACTCCGCAACGGTTCCTGCAGGTCGTGGCTCGAGACGTACGCGAATCGTTCCAGGTCCTCGTTCGACCGCCGGAGATCCTCGGTGAACCTCAGAAGCGCCGCCTCGGCCCGTTTCTGCTCGGTGATATCCCGCAGGATACCGCCGACCTGAAATCCTCGCGGGGTGGGCGTCGTGAAGACCCTCTGCTGGAGATGCCGGATCTCTCCCGTCGGGATGCGGATCTGCACATCGAAGAGACGATTGAGATTCGGATAGGTGCCGTCCTGCAGCAACCGGTCCCATAGTGCACGATACCGTGCGCGACTCCCCGGGCCCGCCCACTCCTCGTTGACAATCCGTGCCTGAAGCTCCCATCCTGGTGTCCCCAGGACGTCCCCGGCGGCAAGACCGGTGATCACCTCCATGCCCCTGTTCCAGGTCGTGAGCCGACCCTCTTCATCGGTGATGAGGATGCCGTCCGCGGAGTTCTCGATCAGGTTTCGCACCTGCTCCTCGCTCTCGCGTATCTTCGCTTCCGCCCGCTTGCGCTTGGTGATCGTCTTCCCGTAGATGTTCACGGTAGCGGCGATCCGCCACGGGGACGACGGAAAGGAGATAGGTCTCGTCGCCCTTCGAATACTCCATCTCGTGCATGGTGCCGGAGGCGAGCGCAGTCGTCGCTATCCGGGCAATATCGTCGGTCGTCTCCGCATCGAGGCCGCCTGGCCGGCTCTCCCAGCATCGCCAGGGCCGCAGCGTTCGCATAGATGATCGTGCGCCCGTCGGCGAGCCGCAGGACCGGGTTGGGGTTCTCCGCAGGAAACCGGGCGATCGACTCGAGCTCCATCTCCGCCCGCCTGCGTTCGGTGACGTCCTGCCAGACGCAGAGCACGCCGGTGACGGAGCTCCCGTCCCAAAGCGGGGAGGCGGTGGCCAGGACGTGGACGGCCCGGCCGTCCGACGCCGTGATGGCGAGCGGGAGATCGATCGCCTCCTCGCCTGCGAGCGCCCGGTACTCGGGCAGCTCGGCCGGAACGACCGGCGTTCCATCCGGGCGGCGGACCCCGAGGGTCGCGATCACATCGGCGGCGGTGCAGTCCCTGAGCGGCCGGCCGGCGAGGGCCTCGGCCAGGTCGTTCGCCACCGCGATCCTGCCGTCGGCCTCGAAGAGGAACGCGGGCTGCCGGATGGCGGCGAGAGTGAGCGGGGGAGCGGACATGAAGCGGTGCCAACGGAACCCTTTGCGTATCTCCTTTCCGACGACAGGTTATAATGCTTTGCTCGTCGCCCCCATCATCAGTGTACCGGCAGCGGCCACGGCTGGTAGTACTCCCCCGTCACCCCAGCCATGTTAACACTGTTAGCAGACGGCGGGTGGACCTCCACGCACTCCATCGGCCGGTCCGTGACGATCCGTATTCGGTTCCCTTTCATCGCATAGCCTCGAGCCCGGTACCGGGCAAGGTCCGCGGCGTGGCCCGGCGCGTCGACGAACTCGAGCCGCTCGGTGACGCCGAGCAGCACGGGCCGGCCGTCGCCTGCAATGGCGAGGATCGAAAAAAGGAGGAAGTTCGAACGGCTCAGGTCGCTCGGATGTACCCGTTCCGCTGGACGGTCTCGGTTGAGCCGTCCGTGTAGGTGATCTTCACAAGCGGCGAGAAGGTGCCGGCCGCCGGGTAGAAGAACGTCGGGTTGACGGCCCGCGAGTTCCAGGTGTTCAGATGGGCCGGGGCGTCGAACGACCACAGGGCCGAGCTGATGCTCTTCCCACTCGCCGGGGTCAGGGTGAACTTCACCGCGCTGCCGTACGGCGCCGTCGTCGGCACCGCGACGAAGCTCGCGCCCCCCGCTCCGGGCGTCGGAGTAGGTGTCGGTGTGGGGGTCGTGACCCCGCCCGCCGCGAACGCGATCCAGTCGATGTTCTGGCCGTCGCCCTGAAACGTCAGTTTCAGGGTGTGGAACGCGGACGCCAGGGTGACGGGGACCGAGACCGTCCGGAACGCCTCGAACGAGCCTGTGTTCGGGATTGCGATCGTCGCAACCGGGTCGCCGTCGACCGAGAGCACGGCCGTCCGACCGCTGTTCGGGCTCGCGACGCGGGCCGTCAGGTCATAGTTCCCGTCCTCCGTGATGTACACGGTGTAGGTCAGGTACTCGCCGGTCCGGATCCAGCCGACGTCCGGCGTGGAGAGAGCGGCGAGCTTCTCGATGTCGACGTCATCGTGGCGGTACGCACCGCCCAGGTTGCCGGGGGTGGTGTCGTGGTACGTGATCCCCTCGCCGCCGATGTCGTAGTCCTCGGCCTGGATCGTGCCGGGGATCTCCAGGTGCGTGAACGACTCCGCCTGCGGCGTGAGCGCGAACCAGTCGAGGTTCAGGCCGTCTCCCGAGAAGGCGAGCCGCAGGGTGTGGGTCCCGGTCGTGAGGAAGATCGTGGTGGTGACCGTCCTGAACGTCTCGAACGACCCGGTGTTCGGGACGGGGAGATCGTTCACCCGCAGCTCGTCGAGGAAGACCCGCACGTCCGGGCCGTCGTTCGGGCTCGCCATGCTGGCCGTCATGTCGTACCTCCCGGCCGTCGTGACGTTCACGGTGTAGAGCAGGTACTCGCCGTTCCGGATCCAGCCGACGTCCGGCGTGGCAAGGCCGGCGATCTTCTCGATGTCGACGTCGTCGTGGCGGTACGCGCCGCCCAGGTTGCCGGGCGTGGTGTCGTGGTACGCGACGCCCTCGCCGCCGAGATCGTAGTCCTCGGCCTCGACCCGGCCCGGGATGGAGTGCGGCTTGAACGGCGTCGAGACGTTCACGGGCCCGGTGGGCGCGGGAGCGAGCGGCAGGTAGTCGGTGGTCGATTCGCCGAGGACGTAGGGCTCGTCGCAGAAGCCGTCATGGTTCAGGTCGGGATGCGTCTGGGAGAAGCCCGTCCCGTTCGGGTTCGCCCAGAAGTTGCCGCCGATGAACGGGCCGCCGACGATGTTCGGGCCGGCCGTCTTCGGGGAGGTGAGCGTGCCCGCGCCGCGAGGTTCGAGAAGAACCGTTCTCGGTGTTGTTCAGCATGTTGTTCCAGACCGAGAACCCGAAATCGGTGTCCGTCGCGAACCCCGAGGCCGTTGCCGGTGATCCAGTTCCCGGTGATCGTGCTCGAGGACCGGTCGCCCGCGTTCACGCCGGTGCCGCCGTTGTTCTCGACCCGGTTGCCGGTGATGTTGGTGCGGCTCGTCGAGATGGTACAGGCCGTCACCGCCGTTCCCGCGGATCGTGGAGTTGCTGATCTCCGAGAAATGGCCCTCTTCGATGGAGAGGCCGGCGCCCGTGTTCTCCGAGAAGTCGCAGTCGGTGATGCGGTTCGCTGCGCTGTCGAACCTCCCCGAGTCGAACGCGACGAGGCCATCGCCGTTCCCGGTGACCTGGCACCGCTCGACCGCGATCCCCTCGGCCGGGTAATCGAGGCTGATCCCGGCGCCGGTGTTGTCCCGGAAGACGGAGTCGCGGATGGTGTTCCCGGTGGTGATGCCCGACGTGGGACCGTAGGTGAGCCCGACGCCGTTCTGCTCGGCGACGACGTCCTCGACGACGGAGTCCGAGACCATGCCGACCCGGATCCCGTCGCTCCCAGTGGCGGACGGTGAGGTTACGGATGGTGACGTTCGTGATGGGGGTGAACGAGGGCCCGGTGGCGTAGACGCCCATCGAGCCGTTCGCGTCGGTGCCCGTGATGCTGTGGCCCATGCCGTCGAGGACGACGTCAGAACTCGTGATCATGACGCCGATATGGTCGGAAGAGAGGTCGGCGTCGAGGGTGTGGAGGCCGGGCGTGGAGACGAGGAGCTCGGGTGCGGGCGTCGGGACGGGAGTCGGCTCGGGCGGGTTCGCCAGCTGGAAGTCGAATTCGAACAGGTTGACCCGTGAGACCCCGTCGAACGAGAGCCGGATCGCGGTCTCCCCCGCGGGGAGCGAGATGGGTGTCGAATTGGAGTCCATATAGGCGTCGAACGACCCGGTCGGCCGGAGATCGACCGTCCCGGCAGGAACGCCGTCGGCCAGGATGGCGACCCGCTTCGTGGTCGCGTCCGGGTTCGCGGCCCGGAACCAGACGATGAACTCCTGCGGTTCGGTCGCGTTCACCGTGTAGGTCGAGCCACTCGCCGCTTCGGACCCAGCCGACGTCTGTGAACAGGCCGGCCGTCTCGATGTCGACGCCCTCGGCCGGCCGATACGCGCCACCGAGGTTCGCGGGCTCGGTGTCATGGTACGCGACGCCCTCGCCGCCGAGGTCGTAATCTTTGGCCTGGACAATTCCCGGCACCTCGTGGGTGCCCGGATAGGGTGCGAGGGCCGCCGTCTGTGCGTTGGTCGCGTTCGCGTCCGCGAGCGCGGTCGTTTCCATGGGGCCGGCCGCGGCCTGCCCGGTTCCGACGAGGAACAGGCAGAGCGCCAGCAGCAGTAGTGCCGCCGGCGCCGGTGCGCAGTGGCGCCTCATTCCGTTTGTGACGTGATACATGCTATCCTCCGAGCCAGCCGCTTCGCTCCGAAGCGGTGTCGCGTGTTCCTTCCCGCGCGGAGGGATTGGCATGGCGCCCGGCCCAGAGGCCATCAAAGAGGGTCTGTCACTCCACGCGCGATTATCACAGATACGATCCTGACCCGATAAACCTTGCGGACTATTCCTGACTTTTTCGGGAGCAGGTTGCCGGCGGAACCCGCACGGGGCGCCGCTCCGGCGAGCCCTGCCCGGATGGGTGTCAGGCGCTCCGCCGGACGGGACAGGCTCGCCGGTACCGGCCCGTCCGGGGAGACGGAACCCGCACGGTCAGGCCGTCGGCAGCGGCCGCGGCGGATGGTCCTCGACCGTCACCCCGGCCATGTTAACGCTGTTAACCGATGGCCCATGCACCTCGACGCACTCCATCGGCCGGTCCGTGACGAGCCGGATCCGGTTGCCCGTCATCGCGTAGCCCCGCGCCCGGTACCGTGCGAGGTCCGCGACATGCCCCGGCGCATCGACGAACTCGAGCCGCTCGGTGACGCCGAGCAGCACGGGCCGGCCGTCGCCGGCGAAGTTCCGGAACCTCGATCCCGACCGCCGCGTCGTTCCCGACCATCTGGAGCGCCCGCCGCGTCGCCCCGTCGGAGACGAAGCCCTCCACCTTCGCCCGGTTCCCGCCGTACTCGATCACCAGGCCGTAGGCCGACCCGGTGTCCGAACAATCCTCTATAATCAGCCCGCCGGCTTCCTCGTTCTTGCAGAGGAAGCCGGCCTTGCGGCAGCGCTCGGCCTCGCAGTCGACGAGGCGGGCCGACTGGACGTAGAACCCGGACTGGTAGAGCTCGGCCGGCCCCGTGCCCGAGCGCCAGCCGCAGGCCTGCGCCCGGCACCGCTGGAGGAGGACATTTCTCTGGATCTGCCGGTGGCCGTCCCAGACTGCCGTCGAGGTGGAACCCGTCCTGCCAGCAGTCGACCGCCTGGCAGTCCCGGACGGTCATCCGCTCGACGTCGCCTGCGTCGGGGATGTCGAACCCACAGGACCACCGCTCCATGCCCGAGCCGGCCGCGATCGCGTGGCACTGGTCATAGAGTATGTTCGCGAAGCCGCCGCCCTCGTCCGCGCCGGCGAGGTTCAGGCTGAAGGCGTGGTGATACGGATCGCTCGGCGGAGCAGCGGCGGAAAACCAGGTCCCGCACGGTCCGACCCTTCCGCCCCCAGACCATGAACGCGGCCGTGCACCCGCCCTTCGTCCCGAACGGCACGTACGCGCCGTTGAGGGCGTGGGTGAGGTAGACGTCCTCGCAGGTGAAGCGGTCGGCCGTGTCCTGCACGCCGACGTAGCCGAACCCGCCGAAGTTCGCGAGCGTCACCCCCGGCGCCTCGACCGCGATCCGGCAGGGCTCATTCCTGGCGATGAGCCGGGTCAGGCCCGGTCCCGCCCCGCGGACCGTCACGCCCGCCGCAGGCGAGAGGTAGCGGTTCCCGGCGGCCGTGAACCCGGCGTTCGCGTCGAACGTCCCGGCCGTCAGCAGCACCTCCCGGTCAGGGACCGAGAACGCCTTCGACAGAACGGCCACGTCGGTCCTTCCGTCGCAGACGACGTCCGCGGCGTTCCGGTCGGCCGGGCTCGCGTCACGGGGCGCGATGACGATCATGGACCGTCCCGCCGGCAGAGGCTCGACGGCCAAGGCCTCCAGGTCGGCGACGAACCGGCCGACGCGGCCGGCGATCTCCCGGGCCTCCGCGTCCGTGATCTCCCCGTCCGCGCGGGCGGCGGAGTAACTTCGCGACCTCCTCGCAGAACGAGCGGACGACCGCGACGACGGCCGCGATCCTCCGGTCGGCGCTCCAGGACCCGAGGCCGAACGCGGCCCCGACGGCCAGCGCGACGAGGACGGCCTGCGGCCAGCCCTCCGCGACGATAGTGACGCCGCCACCGGCGGTGACGGCGATCCCGCCGGCGACGATGCCGGCGGCAATCTGGTGCATATCCATTCCTGATGTGGAGCTCGGGCAGGGACGGAAGGGAGATGGACCGGATAAATAGAAGAAACAGTATCAGTGCCGGCGGAGCCGGCGGAGCCGGCGAGCGCCGCGGCGCCGGCGGCGGTGTAACGGAAGAGGAGGTCAACGGCGACGGCCGGATCGACTTCGCCGACGTCGTCTGGCTCTTCAACCACCTCTAACCCTTTTTCCTATCGGCCGGTGATGCCGTCGCAACCAGCGCCCGCAGCCCCGCCGCGACCTCGGCCGAGTCGATCTCCGCACCGCAGAGCCGGGAGATCCGGCGGACCAGGGCCTCCCAATCGTCCAGGTGATCGCCGTTCGTATCGTTCTCGGGCAGCATCCGCCGGTACCGGCCGATGGAACCGTCACCGACGATCTGGAGGAGGGCTTCGGCGATCCCGTCCTGCCGGGGCTGGGCCGCGTCGCGCTCGGCCCGGAGTGTGCAGGCGACTTCGCGGGCTCGTTCACGACCGGCCGCTAGCTCCCCCTCTGCCTCTCGCGCCCGGGCCAGGGACTCGCGGGCCGCTTCGATCGACTGCATCCGCCGGTCAACGATTGCTCCCGGCGATTCGCCGCTATACACGATTTCGAGCTGCTGCCGAATGAACGCCGAAAGGTTCACTCTGTCGGCTCTGATCAGTTGCACCACATCATCGGGGAGCCAGACAGTGATCTGCCGGATGATTCGGCCCTCGCGGTCGATCCTCACCGGTCACCACCTCCGCGTGCTGTGTGCCTCTCCAGTACCAATACTGGTGTGGTTGGGTACACAGTCGATCGTAACGTGAGAGAGAGAGAGAGAGAGAGAGAAAGGCAATCACGCCGACCTCCTGAACTCGTCGAGACTGGCGGATCGCCGAGCGCATGACGGCCCGGCTCTCGCTGGTGAAGCGAGCGAATACCGCGTCGACCTCTCTCGTCCCCGACGCCGTGGGCGTAGGCGGTCCTGATCCGGGAGACCCAGTTCCGGGCCGTGCTCTCCTCGTAGCCGAGCGTCACGAGCCGGCGCACCCATCGCCGCATCTCCTCCTCGTCGACCGGGATCTGCATCGGCCGGCAGGGGGCCGGGGCCCTCACCGCTCCGCCTCCCGCTGCCGCTCCTGCGTCCGCCGCTGGTATTCCCGGCGCTGCTCCGCCCGGTGCCGGCGCTTCTCCTCCGGCGTCCGCTCCGGGCAGCGGCCCGGTCCGCGGATGTCGACGCCCAGGTGATAAGCGCCTCGGCGATCGTGACGACGCGCCGCGTGCCGCCGGGGTTGATCACGAGCGTCAGCATCCCGGCCTCCACTGGTCGCCGGCGACGCTCTTACCGCGGCGGGTGTGGTGCTGCGCGAGCCGGCAGGCCCGGCATGTACTCCGGCGCGATCCTGCCGGCGATCATGCGTCCTCGATCACC
Source organism: uncultured Methanoregulaceae archaeon (assembly GCA_963730355.1). Taxonomy (GTDB): domain Archaea; phylum Halobacteriota; class Methanomicrobia; order Methanomicrobiales; family Methanospirillaceae; genus UBA288. Next base: position 72,268 of record CAVSRL010000005.1, read on the forward strand.
GGATGCTCGACCGCGACCCCGCTCTCGTCCACCCGGATCAGCCCGCAGCGGATCCGCTGGTCGTTGCAGTACCGCATGAACCGGTCCCGCTCGCTCATCGTCGTCACGATCTGGATCGCGCCGCCGGACTGCAGGCTGACGAACTGCCACCTCATGCCCGCCTCCATCGTTCCGCGTCCCGGCGGTAGCCGCAGTCTGCCCGGCACGGGCCCGCCGGGAGCAGGTCGCCGGTCTCCAGGCAGAGCGTCCCGTTCCCGTCCGGCATCGGGCACCGGGCC
>CAVSRL010000006.1:0-172989 GCA_963730355.1 uncultured Methanoregulaceae archaeon
TCCGAACAGGCATCGCCGCCTGACCGGCTCGCCCCTCTTTTTACCCTCCGGGAGCAAACGATCGATCATGACAATGGCGATCGCGGCGGACGGACTGGTCCGGTCGTTCGGCACGGTCAGGGCCGTGGACGGCGTCTCGTTCGAGGTGGGCGAGGGCGAGGTCTTCGGCCTGCTCGGCCCGAACGGCGCGGGCAAGACGACCCTGATCCGGCTGCTCGCGGGCGTCCTCACCCCCGAGGCCGGGTCGGCCCGGGTGCTCGGACTCGATCCGACCATCGACGGGTCGGCGGTCCGGAGCCGGTGCGGTGTCCTGACCGAGACGCCGGCCGTGTACGAACGGCTCACGGCCCGGCAGAACCTCGCCTTTGCAGCCGATGTCTTCGGCGTGCCCGTCCCCGACGTCGGGCGGCGCGTTGGCGACCTCCTCGCCCGGTTCTCGCTCCAGGACCGCGCCGACGAGCCTGTCGGCGGATTCTCGAAGGGGATGAAGCAGCGGCTCGCCCTCGCTCGCGCCCTGGTCCACGACCCCGAGCTCCTCTTCCTCGACGAGCCGACGGCCGGCCTCGACCCGGTCGCCTCGCGGCAGGTCCACGATCTCGTCGGCACTCTCCGCGACGAAGGGCGGACGGTCGTGCTCTGCACCCACCACCTCGTCGAGGCCGAGGCCCTCTGCGACCGCGTCGGCGTGCTCGCGAAGGGGAGGCTGATCGCGCTCGGCACGGTTCGCGAACTCTCCGGCCGTCTGCTCGCGGCCTCGCCGGTCGCGCTCTCGTTCCTCGACCCCGTGACCGACGCGGTCGCCGCAGCGGTCGAAGCCGTGCCCGGGGTCACGGTGACGGAGCGGGAGGAGCAGCGCCTGCTCCTCGCCGCCCCCGACGACGGGGCGGCCGCCGATGCGATCGGGGCCGCGGTCATGGCCGGCGGCCGGGTCGTCTCGGCCGGACGGCGCGAGCACACGCTCGAAGAGGTCTACTTCGCGCTCCAGGGGGTGCCGGCATGAACTGGCGCACGGTCCGCGCGATCGCGACCAAGGACCTGCTCGAGGTCCGGAAGAACCGGATCGCGATCTGGTCGATCCTCGCGCTCTCGTTCTTCCTCTCGGTCGGCATGCCCCTCCTGATCGGGCTCCTGCCGTTCAATGCCGGACCGAGCAGCGGGGGCCTCGGCCCGTTCGAGGCGCTCATGCACCTTCTCCCGCCGGAGACTGCAGGAGCTCGCGGTGGGAGCCCGGATGGTCGTGCTGATGCTCGGCTACTTCCTCGCACCCCTCTTCCTGATCATCCCGCTGATGGTGGCCGCGATCGTCGGGGCCGAGTCGTTCGTGGGCGAAAAAGAGCGGCACACGCTCGAGGGGCTGCTCTACACCCCCGCGACGGACCTCGAGCTCTACACGGGCAAGGTGCTCGCGGGGGCCGTGCCGGCCGTCATCGCGGCCTTCCTGAACTTCGGGATCTACTCGGTGGTGGTGAACCTGGTCACGGCCCCCACCGTGGGCGCGATCTGGTTCCCCACGACCTCTGCGCTGGCGCTCGCGGTCTGGGTCGGCCCGGCCGTCGCGCTCCTCGGCGTCTCGGCCTCGGTCCTGGTCTCGACCCGGGTCGAGACCTTCCTCGAGGCGAACCAGCTCACCGGCCTCCTCTCGCTCGTGATCGTCGCGCTGATGCTCGGGCAGGGCTCGGGCCTGCTCCTGCTCTCGCTCCCGGTCCTGTTGCTCGTCGGGCTCGTCTTCTACGGAGTCGATATCGTGCTGATCCGGTTCGGCGCCGCGATCTTCTCGCGCGACCGACTTATGGCTCGGGCTTGACGATCAGGGTCGAGACCGAACCGTTCTCGATCACGTAGCCCGAGACCGAGCCGACGAGGAGGCGCCGGACCAGGCTCTTCTCGTGGGCACCGAGCACCACCAGGTCCGCGTGCACCTCCGCCGCGACGCGGACGATCTCCTCGCCCGGCGATCCCTCGGGCGTGTGTATGCTGATGCTGCTTCCGAGCATCTCCGCATGCTCCCGCATCCGCCGGACGACCGACTCGGCATCGTCGGCCTCGGCAGTCTCGACCGGCCCGTCCGGACCCATCACGGTGCCCTCGTCCTCGTCGTCGCCCTTGAGGAGGCCGGCGAGGACACCCTCGTGGACTGCGTGGACAACGTGGACGTCGCTGTCGAAACGCTTGGAGATCGCGATCGCGGTCTCGAGCACCTCTTCGGCGAGCTCGGTCCCGTCGACGGCCGCAAGGATCCGTTTGAACACTGAAATGGCACCTCGGAGTCCGGGGGGCTGAACGCTGCTACAACGATAGGGCGATACAGGTATATGAACGTGCGGCGCGGGACGCGCAGCGCGTGCTGACCGCCGCCGGTCAATCAGGCCGACTGCTCCGTACCGTCCCCTTCGAGCCGCCTGAGCCGGTTCTCCCTCTGCATGGCGTTCCGGTACGACTCCTCGGCTCGTTTCCAGTCCGAGATGTCGCGCAGGGTCTGGATCGCTCCGATCTCGCTCCCGTCGCGGTCGGAGAGGGGCGAGGCTTTGCCCCAGAGGTGCCCGCCGCGCCCGCCGCGGAGCGAGGGGACCGGGGTTTCGAAGTAGAGGGTCTCGCCGAACCGGCGCACACCCGGGTAGGTGCGCGCGAGCTCCTCCGTCGAGAGATCGATGAGATCGACGAGGACCGGGAAGGCGCCCACGAACTTCACGAAGGCCCGCCCGTAGTCGCGCGTGCCCATCACCTCCTCCCGCCGGATGCCGGTCAGGGTCTCCATGGCCCGGTTCCACGCGACGACCTGCCGCTCGCGGTCCACGATGAAGGTCGCGTCGGGCATGAACTCGATCGCCTCCTGGAGCTTGCCGCGGCTCAGCTTGAGCGCCTCCTCGGTCTGCCGCCGCTCGGTGACGTCGACGGCCGAGAGGAGGATGCAGAGGAGCCTCCCGTCGTCGTCGAATGCCACCGAGGCCGAGACCTGGGCCTGGAAGGCGCGCCCGTCGCGCCGCAGGCACCGGATCTCGCCGAACCAGTGGCCGTCGCGGAGGAGCTGAGCCTCGAGTTCGGCCAGGATGCCGCCGAGGACGAGGTCGCCCTGCGCGAGCTCCGCGTACGGGTGCCCCGCGAGCTCGCCGGGATCGCCGTAGCCGAACATGGCGGCGAAGGCGCGGTTGACATACTCGAAGCGCCCCTCGGGGTCGACGATCGCGATCCCGTCGACCGACGCAGCCATCGCGGACTCCTTGGTCAGCAGCTCCCGCTGGCGCTCGTGGTCGTCGGTCACGTCGCGGCCCACGGTCTGGAACTCGGCGACCCGCCCGTCGGGTCCGAAGAGCGCCCGGATCGACCACTCCACCCAGCGAAGCTCGCCGCTTCCGTCGCGGATCTGCATGAGGAACTGCACCATCGGGGCCTCCGGTGTCAGCGCCTCCTGGATCGCGCGCATCTCGTCCAGGTTCTCCGGCGAGAAGTTCGCCGAGAAGTCCATCGCACCCACGATCTCCCTGCCGAAGAATCGGCGGCAGGCGTCGTTGGCGAAGGTGAACGTGCCGCCCGGCCGGAACCGCGAGATCATCTCGGTCTGGTCCTCGACCACGGCACGGTAGCGCGCCTCGTTCTCGGCGATCTGCTGTTCGTACTCCCGCTCGGCCGTCACGTCCTCGATGATCACGGTGCAGCCGTTGCCGCCGTCCTCGAAGACGGTCGGGATCAGCGAGACCCGGCAGTGGACGGTCCTGCCGTCGTACTCGAAGGAGAGGTCGCGCCGCTCGGCCTCGCCCGTGCCGTCGGGCGCCGGCAGGACCAGGCCCCGGAGCGGCGCCACCTCGACCCGGTCGAAGCGCTCCCCGAGGAGGGCCTCGCGCGGGAGTTGCCAGAAGTCGAGCAGGCGGTCGTTCGCCTGGATGATCCGCCCCTCGTCGTCGACGACCACGATCTGCTCGCGCGCGAACCGGAGGAGACCGGAGAGCGACACCCGCTGGGAGACCGTGTAGATCTTGGCCATCCCGATCTGCCGGACCTCCACCTGGCCCGTGAAGAGGAGGATCTCGAGATACTTGGCGGCCGAGTTCCGGTTGATCCCGAGCCGCTGCGAGATCTCGGTGATGATCAGCCCCTTCGGGTGCGCCTTGAGAAGCGTCCGGATCTTCCGGGCGATGGCCCGGTCCTCTTCAAGGCCCATGAGGATTACTGCATCACGGAGATATATATAGTAAGTGAATCGTGAACCGGTCCCTCCTGAAATAGTAATCGGAAGGTTCTTGGTTTGAGGAGCCCGAATACCTGCTATCCCCTGATCGGGGTTGCCATGCCGCTCTCCCTTCGTTCCCGGCCCTTCTCGCTGACGCTCTTCGTCTTCATAGTCGCCCTGATCGTGCTGGTCGTCGTCGGGATCACGCGTCGTGGACTACACGATCGCCGAGCGCAACCTCCGCGACCACCAGCGGCTGCTCGAGGAGCAGACCGAGATCGACCTGAACAACTCGATCATGCTGGTCGACGAGGGGCTCAAGCTCTTCGACGATACGATGAACGGGGAGATGGAGCAGGGGCTCGACGCAGTTCGCCGACGAGTACGAGCGAGCGGGGCGGGACGCCTCGGCCATGAACCTGACGGCGATCAAACGCGATGTCTTTCACGACGCGATGGACCTCTACGTGATCAACGCGTCGAACATGGTCGAGTTCACGACCTATCCGCCCGACCAGGACCTCGACTTCAATACCGAGCCCGACTTCGCCGAGTACCTGAACGGGATCCGAAACACCAGCGGCTTCTACCCCGATCGCGTGGTCCGGGAGGTCGGGTCGAACATTCTCCGCAAGTACGCGTACGCTCCGACCTCCGACCACCGGTACATCCTCGAGCTCGGCCTGATCGGCGATACGTTCAAGTCCGAGCGCCAGCGCCTCACGTACACGGAGACGATCAAGGACATCAAGTCCCTGAACCCCTACCTCGAGGACGCCCGGCTCTTCACCCAGTTCAAGAGCCAGGTCGGGAACAGCTCCTTCAAACCCGACGCCGAGCTCAAGGCGCGACTCGACCGGGTGATCGACGAACAAGACCGGCTTCGACTGGATCTGTCCGAAGACGGGCAACAAGATACGGTACAAGTACATCAACCTCAAGGACGAGGACTACGGCTCCGATCTCTCGATGGTCGCCGAGCTGACCTACAGCAGCCGCCCGCTCACGCAGGCCCTCTCTGACCTCGTCGGGTTCCACGCCCTTGCCGCGCTCGCGGCGCTCCTGATCGGGCTCGTGACGGCGGGAATCGTCTCGGGTCGCCTCACCAGCCCGATCCGCGGGCTCGTCGGGGATGTCGACGCGATCGCGCAGGGCGACCTCGACCATCCGATCTCGCCGAGCACGGCCCGCGAGTTCACGGTCCTCCAGACATCCATCGCCACCATGATCGGTCGGCTCAAGGGCACGATCGATCAGCTCCAGCGGCACGAGGCGAAGCTCTCCGAGAGCGAGGACCGGTACCGCCGGACGCTGGACCTGATCTCGGATTACGCCTACTGCGAGGCGCTCGGCCCCGATGGAGAGTGGCATTCGGTCTGGTCGGCCGGCGCCCCCGAACGGATCTGCGGCTACACGTTCGACCAGCTCGATGCCATCGGCGGATGGGGGCAGATCGTCCACCCCGAAGATCGCGCCATTCTCGAGCAGCACATCGAGGCCGTGAAGGTCAACCGAGCCGCATGAGAGCGAGTTCAGGGTCCTCGCGAGCGACGGCGAGGTCCGCTGGGTCAGCCATCGGACGATGCCGATCATGGACCCGGACCTCGACCAGGTGACCGGGTATTACGCGGCCGGCCAGGACGTGACCGACCGGAAGCGGAACGAGGTGGCCCTCCGCGAGAGCGAGGAGAAGTACCGGCAGCTCGTCGAGGACGCCAACTCGATCATCCTCCGGCTCGGCCCGGACGGCATCATCTGGTACGTGAACGAGTTCGCCGAGCGGTTCTTCGGATTTGACCCGGGCGAGCTCCTGGGCCGCGACGTGGTCGGGACGATCGTCCCCGAGGTCGACAGCGAGGGCCAGAGGACCGGCGACCTGGTGCACACGATCTCACGCGATCCGACGGCCTACACGGTCAACCAGAACGAGAACATCCGCAAGGACGGGACGCCGGTCTACATCACCTGGACCAACCGGGCGATCTTCGGTGACGACGGCAGCCCCCTCGGGATCCTCTGCGTCGGCAACGACATCACGCGGCTCAAGGAGGCCGAGGAGGAGAACCGCCAGCTCTACGCCGAGCTCGAGGAGCGGGTCCGGCAGCGGACCGAGGACCTGGCCGCCGCGAACCGCGAGCTCGAGTCGTTCACGTACACGGTCTCGCACGACCTTCGGTCGCCCCTGCGGGCGATCGACGGCTATACGTACATCCTGCTGCACGAGCACCAGCCCGAACTGACCGGGTCCGCGATGCGGTACCTCGACCAGATCAGCCAGAACGCACGGCGGATGGCCCGGCTGATCGACGACCTCCTCAACTTCTCGCGCACGGGCAGGCAGGCCCTGACCATCCGGGAGATCGATCCGGCCGTGCTCGTGGCCGAGGTGCTCGACGACCTCGCCGGCGAGCGGCAGGGACGCGACGTCCGGGTCACGGTCGGCGGCCTCGTCCCCTGCCGTGCGGACCCGGCACTGCTGAAACAGGTCTACTCGAACCTGATCGGCAACGCGCTCAAGTTCACGCGGAACCGCGAGGTGGCCGAGATCGAGATCGGGTCCGTCGAAGAGATCGGCGGCCCGGTCTATTATGTCCGCGACAACGGGGTCGGCTTCGACCAGAAGTACGCGAACACGCTCTTCCAGGTCTTCCACCGGCTCCACGACGCCCGCGAGTACGAGGGGACGGGCGTCGGGCTCGCGATCGTGCAGCGGATCGTCGAACGGCACGGCGGCCGGATCTGGGTCGAGTCCGAGCCGAACCGGGGAACAACCTTTTTCTTCACACTGGATGAGAGGAATGGAGATGGAGCTGAACGGGGAGAAGGACATACTGCTGGTTGAGGACAACCCGCACGACGTGGAGTTGATCCTCCACGTCTTCGAATGGTCGAACATCCACGGCCGGGTCAGGGTCGTGTGGGACGGACAGGAGGCGCTGGACGCCCTCTTCGAGGAGAAGATGCGTCCACGGGTGATCCTGCTCGACCTGAAGCTGCCCAAAGTGGGTGGGCTCGAGGTGCTCCGCCAGATCAAGGAGGACGCGTCCCTCCGCGAGATCCCCGTGGTGGTCTTCTCCTCGTCGGCCGAGGAGCGGGATATCGCGCTCAGTTACGGCCTCGGCGTGAACAGCTATATCGTCAAGCCGGTCGAGTTCGATCGTTTCGCCGAGGTGATTCGCGAGATCGGCTGCTACTGGCAGCTCGATCAACCGCCCTCCCGACAGCGGCCCGGCAGCGGAGTGAGCGCCACCCGTCACTCCCTCTGCGTCCTGTACCAGCCCTCCATCCAGTCCGAGAGCGGGAGCTCGGCGAGTCCTTTCGGCGTGACCCAGCGGTACGCGTCGTGCTCCTCGGAGAGCACGATCTCCCGCTCCGGCGCGGCGGCGGCGAGGACCAGGTGAACCACGCGCCCCTCGCGACGCTCCTGATCGCCGGCGCCGAGCAGCCGGCCGGGCTGGACGTCGAGACCCGTCTCTTCCCGGACCTCGCGCACGAGGGCGTCGTGAATCCCCTCCCCCTGGTCGATCCGCCCTCCCGGGAACTCCCACCGCCCGGCATTGTACTCGCTCGTCTCGGGCCGGCGGAGGAGGAGCAGGCGCCCGCGCCGGTCCGCGATCACTGCGTGGGCGGCGAGGTTCAGCGGCCGTCCTGCGTCCCCGTCCATGCACGACTCTGGTCGGCCCGACGTGATATAGCCAGCGCCCGCGAAAGGCGACACCGCCGATCGTCAAGGGTGTCTCGGACTGGAGTACCGGGCCGGAAGCTTTCGAGATCGCCTGATCGCGGTCAGGCAGGCGATCAGAGGCCGGCCCGAACGGAACGGACGGCCTCGACCATGTGCGAGAGCTTGGCGAACGCGGCCTCCCGCGAACGCATCCGGAGGCCGCAGTCGGGGTCGACCAGGAGCCGTTCCGGCCCGAAGATCTCGACGCCGCGCTCGACCCGGGCGCGGATGGTCTCGACGCTCTCGACCTCGTCCGAGGACGAGACGACCGCGCCGAACCCGATTCTCTTTTCGCCCAGGTCGCGTGCTGCGAGCACCTCGAGGTTCCCCGGGTGGCCCGCGAACTCGAGGTCGAGGATCTGGACCGGGTATCGCAGCAGGGCGTCGATCATCCCCGCGATCGGCCCGCACGCATGAAGCGCGACCGGTACCGGGAGACCCTCGCCACCACGCCGACGGCCCCGGCCGCCGCAGCAGGGTCCGCGGCGCCCGTCGAGAGGATCGGCTCGTCGATCTGGAGCATGCAGACCCCGGCCGCCGCGAGCGCCCGGGCCTCCGCGGCGAGGACCTCGGCGAGGTCGAGGGCGAGTTCCTCCTTGTCCCGGTAGACGTGGGTGTCGAGGTGGAGTGCGTGCGCGAGCGTGGTCGGCCCGGTCAGGATCCCCTTGACGTACGGCGCCTTCGACCGGGCGTAGCGGACGTCATCGACCGTGATGGGGATGCGCCGGCGGCTCGATCCGGCCGATGACGCGCCCTTCGCGGACCCCGGGAAGCTGTCCGGCGAACGCCGAGACCATGTCCGCGCGGACCTGCCCGTCCGAGATGATCTCGATGCCGGCCCTGAGCTGGTCGGCGACCGCGGTCTCGAGGGCCGTCCGGTGCCGGTCGAGGAGGGAGCGGAGACCGCGCCCTTCGACCGGCGGATACGACCCGACCACGGTCGTCGGCAGCAGGACCGGCGGCAGGGTCATGGCACGAGCCGGTGCCGGTCGCGCGGAAAGAGCACGGCCTCGCGGACGTTCGGCAGGTCGAGCATGGTCATCACGAACCGCTCGACGCCGAGCCCCCAGCCCGCGTGCGGCGGCATCCCGTACCGGAACGGCCGCAGGTAGAACTCGAACGAGGCCGGGTCGAGGCCCTTGGCCACGAGCTGCTGCTCGAGCATCTCGTGCCGGTGGACGCGCTGGGCCCCCGACGAGAGCTCCATCCGCGGGTGCATCAGGTCGAAGGCCCTGCAGATCGACGGGTCGTCCTCGTACGGCAGAGCATAGTACGGCCGGATCGAGGTCGGCCAGTCCGTCACGAAGTAGTGCTCACCCATCTCCTCTCCGATCGCTCGTTCGGCCGACGGCGAGAGGTCGTCGCCGAACGCGATCGGCTCCTCGATCCGGCCGGCCGCGATCTCGATCGCCTCGGCGTACGGGAGGCGCGGGAACGGGGCCCGCGGGAGCACGAGCTCGGCGAATCCTCCCCGCGCCAGCGCGTCGGCGCAGGTGGCCCCCACGTGCTCGTAGCACGAGACCACGAGCCCTTCGAGGAGCGTCATCACGTCCTCGTGGTCGGCGAACGAGACCTCGGCGTCGATCGAGGTCGCCTCGTTCAGATGGCGCGTGGTGTTGTGCTCCTCGGCCCGGAAGATCGGGCCGATCTCGAAGACCTTCTCGAACCCGGCGCCCATCATCATCTGCTTGTAGAGCTGGGGAGACTGGTTCAGGAAGGCCTCCTTCTCGAAGTAGGCGATCGGGAAGAGCTCGGTTCCGCCCTCGGTGGCGGCCGCGACGATCTTCGGGGTCGTGATCTGGATGAAGTCGTGCTTATGAAGATACCGCGACGTCTCGTGGAGCACGGCCGAACGGACCTGGAAGACGGCCGCGATGCGGGGCCGGCGAGCGTCGAGGAACCGCACGTCGAGGCGGGTATCGAGCTCGGCCGGCACCTTCTCGGCCACGTCGAGGGGGAGCGGCGTCTCGGCCCGTGAGAGGACCTCGAACGAGCTCGGGACGAGCTCGCGGCCCCCCGGCGCCTTCTCGGTCGCCTTGACCTCGCCGGTCACCATGACCACCGACTCGCGCGAGACCGACCGGACGGCTTCGGCGACCTCGGGCGGGACCTTCTTCTTCGGGACCGTGACCTGCAGGATCCCGGTCCTGTCGCGTAACAGGACGAACGTGAGCCCGCCGAGGTCCCGGACCTCGTGGACGAACCCGACGCACTTCGCGCGTCCGATCTCGGGGGTGACCTTTGCTATCGGCGTCCGCATCGAAAAACCTGTAATCAATGGGCCCTGCGGGGTAATTGGTTTTATGGAAACCCGGGGAGACCCGGGGAAAAAGGTGAGGGTTACTTCTGTCGCTGCGCCATCAGCTGCGGCTCGATCACCACGCGGTCGATCGCATGGATCACGCCGTTCTTCGCGACGATGTCCGGCCGGACAATCGTGGCCTCGCCGACGCGGGCGTGCGCCCCGAGCGGCCGGAGCTGGAGGTCGCTGCCGTCGACCGCCCTGAGCGGGCGTTCTGTCTTGAGATCCTTGGCCATCAGTCGTTCCTTCACCACGTGGTGGGTCAGCACCTGTCGCAGGCGCGTCGTGTCGCTCGTGATCCAGCGCATGGCCCCGGCCTGCGCCGACTCGAAGGCCGCGTCCTCGGGGGCGAAGACCGTGAACGGCCCGGCCCCCTTCAGGGTCTCCTCGAGCCCGGCATCGCGGATGGCCCTGAGCAGGTTCGAAAAGGCGCCGTCGTGCTCGAGGGTGCCGATGATATCCATCTGGTTGATCTCGACCATACCATATCACCTCTGTTTCTAATGCGTCTCAATGAGGCGTCTCCGATATAATGTTTCTGGAGAACGAGGAGCGATGGTTCGCCCTCACAACCGCTCAACGCATCGCTATGGCCCGAGCGCCGCGCGCTGTCCCGGGCCGGGTTCCTCTGCGCCTCAGTCGCTCCAGACCACGACCGGATCGATGGTCGCGTCGATCAGCAGGTCGAACGGCACCCGATCGCACCACCCGGTCTTCTCGAACATCTGCTGGAAGCAGACTCCCACCACGGCGGCCGTCGGGTGGCGGTCGAGCAGTGCGATCACCTCGTCCGCGCCGACGGGGCTGTTCTCCATCGAGAGCCCGCCCATCACCACGATCACTTTGGGTCGCAGCGCGCCGGCCGGGCCGGCCGCCTGGACGCCGATGTTCGGGACCGGCTCGAGCCGCCGCGCCGCGCCCTCGTCCACGCCGGGGACGAAGATCTGCGTCACCGGCAGGGACCGGGTGGCGAACGCGAGGAGTTCGACGAACGGCGTGCAGGTCCCGGGCACCCCGACGTAGACGACCTGGTCGCCCTCGCCGAGCCCGAGCCCCTCGACGAACTCGCGGAACGGCCGGAGGATCCCGGGCACCCCCTTCAGCACCGACTGCTGCTCCATGGATACCCGATGGCACCGGGGGGATATCAAGGATTCGGCAGGGACGACAGCAGGAGTCAGGGGAGATCTTTATATAGTTGGATTCCCATGCTCCGGACATGGCACTGTCATTGACGGACAAGATCGTCGGGTTCATCGTCCGACCGGTCGAGACGTTCCGGGCCGTGCGCGAGGAAGAGCTCGCGCCCCCGACGATCTACTTCCTTGTACTGCTGATCATCGGCGCGATCCTCAGGGCGATCGTCGCCTATCTGGGTCTCGCCGCGGCCGACGCGAGCACGCCGAACTTCAGCCTCGGGATCGGCGGCAGCATCGGCTCGTTCATCGGGGCCCTGATCATCGCGTTCATCGCGGGGATCATAGGGCTGCTGCTCTGGGCGGTCTTCCTGCATATCGGGGCCAAGATCATGAGCGGGCGTGGCGACTTCGCCGACTCGTACAAGTCGGCCGTGTACGCTCAGACGCCGAGCCTGCTGCTCGGATGGATCCCGATCATCAGCATCATCTTCACGATCTGGTCGATCGTGCTGCTATTCTTCGGCGTCCGCGAGCTCCACGAGATGGACACGACGCGTGCCGCGATCGCGATCGTGGTCGCGGTGGTGATCTACATCATCGTGATCGTGATCCTGACGCTCCTCGGGCTCGCGTTCCTCGGCGGCATCGCCGGGCTTGCGAGCATCCCCGGCGTCACGTCGCCGACCTGAAATTCCTCTCATTTTTTTGACCGGAGCGGTGCCGTCGGGCTCCGTCACGCCCCTTCCCTGAGATTCCTCTACGACTGCATCGGGCACCTCAGCGTTATTAGATAGGGGGGATGACAATGCTCATAGCATGACTCTTTCCACTGCAGAAAAGATTCAGGGCTTTCTCCTGCGCCCCGCCGAGACGTTCCGCGCGGTCCGCGAGGAGACCTTCGGCGACGCCGTCACCTACTTCGTGATCCTGCTGATCGTCAACGCCGTCCTCTCGGCGATCGTCGGCTACCTCGGGTTCCGCGCGATCGGGATGCCCGGCGCCGACATCGCGGGCGCGGGAGGCCTCGGCGCGATGATCGCCGTCTTTATCGCCGCTGTGATCCTCGGGATCATCAGCCTGGTCGTCGGGTCGATCCTGCTTCACTTCGGCGTCGTCATCATGGGCGGTCGCGGGGGGTTCGTCCAGACCTTCAAGGCGGTCCTGTACGGACTGACCCCGTACTACCTGTTCGGCTGGGTCCCGGTTATCGGCGGCCTCGCGGGTATCTGGGGCCTCATCGTCGAGATCCTCGGGATCCGCGAGCTCCACGACATGACCTCGGGCCGGGCGGCCATCGCCTGGCTGATCTCGCTGGTGATCGTGCTCGTCATCGTTGCAATCCTTATCGTGATCCTCGGGGCGCTGTTCTTTGCCGTCTTCGGCATCGCCTCGAGCTCGGGGGCGATCCCCGTGATCACCGTCTCACCCTGACCATCCCATTTTTCTCCCGGCAACCGTCACCCCGCGGCGCGGCCGGGCAATCGGAGCTCGCCTCAGGCAAGAAACCCGGCAGGAATACGGATGGCCAGCGGGCTCAGGGAGCGCGGAAGGCACCCAGTTCCCGGCCCGGGCACGGATCCGTCGCCGGTGGACCGGCTGCCCGTCGGTTTTCGGAACCGTTTTCGCCGTCTCTGCAACCGCAATCTGCGAAGGTATCCGGGAACGTCTCGAACCGTGCCGATCGCCGAAGGAACGCCAAATCGCAATCTTTCTATTGCGATACGACCATGATACTGCATGGCACTATCGTTCCTCGACAAGATCATCGGCTTCATCTCCCGGCCGGCGGAGACGTTCCGCGCGGTCCGCGGCGAGTCCCTGAAGGATGCCGCGACCTACTACCTGCTGCTGCTCATCGTCACGTCGGTCCTGGCCGGAGCGATGATCTACCTCGGGTTCACCCGGGCGACCGGAAGTGTCCTCGGGATCACGCTCGGGCCCAGCGCCGGCATCATGTCGTTCGTCTGGGCTGTGGTCTTCTTCTACATCTGGGGGCTCCTCACCCTGGTGGCCTGGGCGGTCGTCCTGCAGATCGGGGCGAAGGCGCTCGGCGGGAAAGGGACCTTCGACGACGCGTTCAAGGCGGCCGCCTACGCCCAGACGCCGTTCCTGCTCTTCGGCTGGATCCCGGTCGTCGGCTGGCTCCTCGCCCAGCTCTGGGCGGTCGCGCTGACCGTCATCGGGGTGCGCGAACTCTACGGCGTGGAGACCGGGAAGGCCGCCGCGGTTGCCGTGGTCGCCTTCGTGATCTACCTCCTGGTCTGGTGGATCCTCTTCATCCTCGGCTATGCGACGGCGATGGGCCTCGCCGGCATCTTCGGCCTCACGGGCTGATCCCACCATCCCTTCTCTCTCCTGCAGGGCCACGCATCTTCTTGTTTCCACGCCACCGGGCGTGTCCCTCAGGGGTCAGAGCCGGGAACCGGTCGATTGTCCCGGCCTTCATGTGGCGGTCCCGGTATTCCGGCAGCGGACCATGCTCCGTCTGCCGCTCCAGGGCTATGCATCGCCCGTCGATATTGCACGGCAATATCGAAGTGCAAATTTCTATTATATACCCCGGGAGAGGTGGTTGTGTCGATAGATTCGGCAGAGGAGAGGAGAGAGATGGAGAAGCAGAACCAGAATGTCAGCGAGCTCGTCCAGAAGCTCGTCCAGGGAACGACCTACGAGATGCTCGACGCGGCCGAGGCCGTCGCCGCCCACGGCGAGGGCGCCGTGAAGGTGATCTCGGGGATGCTCGTGTCCGACGATCGCGAGACCCGGTGGCGGGCCGCGGTCGCGCTCGAGCGGATCGGCGCACCGGCCGTCGACGCGCTCGTGGCCGCGGCCGGCCACGACAACTACCTGGTCCGCGTCCCGGCGATCTGGGCCCTGGAGCACATCGGCGACCCGCGCTCCGTGGACGCGCTCGTCGAGAACCTGAACGGCGAGAACGAGTGCTGCCGCTGGGCGGCCGCGGCCGCGCTCTCGAAGGTCGGCGGCGAGAACGGCAGGGCCGCCGTCGAGAGCGCGTTCGCGAACGACCCGGCGGGCAGGGGCATCGTCGAGGAACTGATCGAAGGGTCCTGACCGTATCCGCGTCCGCACGTCGCCTCGCAACCGCCACGGAGTCACCCACCGCCAATATCTGGCCGGGCGTCGCCCCCGGCCCTCCTTTTTCAAACACGCGCGCCCCCGGTCATACTCTACGCCGACCGAACCGATCTCCGGGATCCGTCCCGGCAACGTCGGGCTCTTCCCGAGATATCCCGAGCCCGATGATCACGGCAATGGGTAAATCCGGGACCGTCGAATAGCTTGACAATGCGGGACAGCGATCTTGAGGGTCCGGTCAACAAGACCAACATCGAGCGGATCACGAACGGGTTCTTCGCGTTCACTATGACCCTGCTGATCCGGAACCTGACAGTGCCCGCAGGGGTGTGGGAGACCGAGCAGGCCCTGCTCGACGCGATCTCGCAGTATCTGCTCGATCTGGCTGCCTATCTCTTCGTCTTCCTGGTGCTGGCCGTCACGTGGGTGCTTCTCTTCCGGGTCTACCGGAACGTCGTCGCCGTCGACCTCGGGTTCGTGGCCCTGGTCTTCGTCGCACTCCTCCTTGTGGTCTTCCTTCCGGTCACGAGCCAGTTCGATGCGGCCATCGACGCCCCGATCGCCGGTGTCTTCTCGCAGCTGAACCTCGGGCTACTCGGCGTAACGACCTGGGCCCTCTTCCGGTACGCGGCGGCCCGCCCCGCTCTCCGCGACCCGCGCCTGACCGATCGACACGTGACCCGGATGTTGCGGCGGGAGTATATCGTCCTCCCGGCTCTCTCGGCCGTCGCACTCATCCTCTCGGCGCAGGGCAAGGATCTCGCCGGGATCGTCTACCTCGCGGCGCCGTTCGCGCTCTGGTGGATGATCGGCCGGGACGGCCTCGACCATGAGGCCGTCACCCAGTAACCCGGCGTCCCGGCCTTATCCCAGCGTCCGCCGGAAGAACGAGATCATCTGGGAGTAGGCGTCCAGGACGCATCGTCCCGGGCGAGCGTGCCGTTCTGGACCATGAACCCGTGCGGCTTGCCCTGGTAGACCTTGAGCTCGAAGTACTTGTCGGCCGCGTCGAGCTCGCGGGTGTAGTTGTAGATGTCCGTGATGTTGCTCGCCTGGTCGCGCGAGCCGTGGATCATGAGCATCGGGCTCTCCAGCTCGGCGATGTGCTCCGCGGGCGTGGTGCCGTTCGCAAAGCCGCCGTTGTACGGGAAGCCGTACCAGGCGACGCCCGCGCCGAACTCCTGCATCTGCGGCAGGAAGAGCATGGTATACCGGCCGCCGGCGCAGAACCCGGTCAGGCCGAGCCGGCCGGCATCGACGTCGGTCCGATTCCGCAGGTACGCGACGGCCGAACGGATCACAGCCTCGACCTCATCGTCCCCGGCCCGCTGGCCGTACGTCTGCCACTCGGGCGCGATTACGACGAAACCGTCATTGGCGATCTCGTCGGACATCGTCCTGTACCCGGGCTCGAGTCCGTTGAAGGAGTGCACGAGGACGAGAGCAGGGTGCTGGCCGCTCCCGGCCGGCGCCGCGACGTACGCCGGGTACGTCCGCCCTTCGGCGGTCAGCGACGTCGTGTTCCCGGCGGCGGTGGCCGGCACGCCGGCCCCGCCCCCCGCAGATCCGGTGGTCGGGACGGTTGTCGCGTTCGTCTGTGGCCCGGTCATGCAGCCGGCTCCCAGAACGGCGAGGATGAGACCGCAGAGGATGAGGATGAGATACCTGCTCTTCATCGTTCCATCACGGGTGCGGATACGCTCTCCCTACGCCAAATAGTTTTTCGTTCGCAGAGCGGCGATTATCCCGCGGTTGTCGGTCCTCGGTGTCCGAGATAACTCGGGGAGGCAGGACCAATGGAAATGCTTAAAGGATTGATTGTCCATATCACCCAATCACGGTGCTGTTGTGCAATCTCGCTTCGCTGTGATCCTGCTCGCCCTGTTTCTCCTCGGCGGTATCGCGGGCTCCTCACCTTTGTGGGCGGGAGCCATCGGGATCACCGCAGGTGACGCCGCGCCGCCGTCCGGCACCATGAGCGCCCCTCCGATCGAGCAGTCCCGCGACGGGAACATCCGGGACGGCCGGAATTGCCCCCGAGCAGGCGATCTCCGACACGGGCATGACCCCGACGTATCCGCCGACCGTCACCCCGACGGAGTACATCGAGCAGGACTCGACCGGGCTCATCCGGCGGCTAGCTGGCAACGACCGTCCCGACGTCCGTTCCCTCCGGCCACGAGCAAGACGTCGACATCGACGCAGGCTCCGACACGGACCGGCACCGAGCCCACGCCGCGCGTCACCGACACACCGGAGAAGGTCTCCCTCTCGACTCCCGTGATTCGAGTCACCATCCACCTGAGCGTGCTGGACGACGATTTCTCCCCGTCATCGATCACCGTTCCGGCCGGAGCGGAGGTGACGATCGTCTTCGACAATCAGGACGTGGGCGTCCCGCACAACGTTGTCGTCTACGCCGACAAGAGCACCCCACCGATCTTCGCCGGCACGGTCGTCAAGGGCCCGGGCATCGACCACCGACACCTTCACCGCGCCGTCGGTGCCGGGCACATACATGCTGGGGTGCGGCATCCCGTCACCGCACAAGAAAGGGACCTTCATCGTCACGTAGAGACGGGGACGGCCGCATCCAGCAGACGGCCAGGATCGACTCATTCCCTGCGCCGCGGTGCTCAGAGCGAACGGCTTTTCTGCTTCCACTCATTGAGATGGACGATTCGTTGAGAGGGCCGATGCCCAAGCGTGCCTGTAGGGAACCTTCTTTTGGCGCTTACGAAGGCCATCAGGCGTCCGTTCGCCGTTGGTGTCGCCTTTGATATATCTATATTTCGATAAAAATGTTTTTAATCTAGATGGTCTATAAGGCCCCCCATGAAATCCGAACGTCTCCTGATGGGACTGATCGTCTGCGGTCTTCTCATCGGGTGCTGTATTGCCGGGTGCACCACCACCCCGTCCACGAACGCCACGACAACACGGGCCACCACCGCACCCGTAACCACGGGTGCCGGGGGCGCGCCAGGCACCGTCACCTCCGCAGTGACGACCGCCGTTGAAACCACCGCCGCCACGCCGACGGCAACGGGCACCACCGGCACGACCGTCGCCACGACGGCTCCGGCCGGCGGAGAGACGACGGCAGCGACTCTCACGCCGATCGTTACCCTGACCACGGCACCGAGTGGAACCGAGTACATCGAGCAGGACTCGGGCCTGGTCCCGAACTTCACCTACTACCCGGGCACCAGCGCCCCCGAGGTGACAACGGTCCCGACATCGGTCCCGAACACGACGGTGCACGACCTTCACGACCCGCTCCCGGTCACCAACGCGACGACGACCAGTCCCGACCACCATGGTCATGACGACGATCCCGGCGGTCACCACCCCGCCCCCGACCACGGCGACAGCGGCTCCGACCGTCCCCACGATCCCGCCGACCACCCCGGGTTCTGAGACGATCCCCCTCACAGCCCAGAACCTCGCATTCAGCACGTCCACGATCACGGTGCGGGCCGGGGAGGAGGTGACGATCGCCTTCAACAACATGGACGCGGGCGTGCCGCACAACTTCGCGGTCTACACTGACTCCTCGGCGTCGACGGCGATCTTCACGGGCGCAATTGTGACAGGGCCAGCGACGACGACCTACACCTTCCCCGCGCCGAGCGCACCCGGGACGTACTTCTTCCGGTGCGACGTCCATCCGACGACCATGACCGGGACGTTCGTCGTCCAGTGAGCCCGCATCCCCTCTCCATTTTTCCGGACCGGCGCCCCGAAAGAGATTTACCGTTCTGAGTTCCCTACAGGGTCTCATGGCGACCAGAGGGGTCATAGTGGGAGCAACCGTGCTCCTCGCTGTGCTCACGCTTGCTGCGGGCTGCACGCTGCGGACCGGAGACGGCAGTTCCGTGGCGACGGGGACGCCCCCCGTCGCCGCTACGCCGGCGTCGACCGGGGCCGGCGGCGCGGAGGAGACCCCGTCACCGGTCGCCACGACCGTGCAGACCACTACGAGCCGCGATCACGAGCGCGACCACCGCAATCCCGACGGAGACGCCGACACCGACCCCAACGCCCGCCGCGATCGCGACGCCGACCCCGGACGAGACCGACGGCGACCGTGGAGACGACGGTCGCGACGACCCAGGTGCCTGCTCCCGTACCGACCGGTCACCAGCACGATCGCCGAACTCGCGTCGGCCGACCCCGAGCTCTCGCGCTTCGTCCAGGCCCTCCGGCAGGGCGGGATCTACGAGACGCTCAACGGCACGGGCACCTACACGGTCTTCGCGCCGGACAACGCGGCCTTCGACGCCGTCCCACCGGGCACGCTCACCCGGCTCCTCTTCGACCGCGATGCCCTCGCGGCCGTCGCGGACTACCACGTGATCTACGGCCGCTGGCTCTCCGCCGACCTAGCCCGCGAGTCCTCGGTCGCGACCCGCTCGGGAGTGCCGCTCACCGTGACCCGGCTCCCCGACGGCAGGCTGCAGGTCGACGACGGTGCCCACGTAACCCGGGCCGATATCGTCGCGACGAACGGCGTCCTCCACGTGGTCGACCGCGTGATGATCCCGCCGGGCGCGCTGTGACGGCGGACGACGCGGCCAGGATTGCTCCGGATCGCATTCGTGGACTCGAGCGGGATCACCGGCGACGGCGTGATCATCAACCTCGCCTTCACGGCCAAGGGCGCGAACGGCGCGAGCTCGAAGGTGGACCTCGCCTCCCGCGGCGTGTACGACCTCGACCGCGTTGACGTTCCCGTCACCACCCAGGGCGGCACCGTCACCATCGGCAGCGGCGCCAAGTCCCCGCTGCCCCCCGTGCTCGCGGTGACCGCGCTCCTCGGAGCGGGGCTCGTCGCGGCCGGCCGGCGGAAATGGGGATAGCCCTCGTTCCGCCTTTTCTTAATATTCTGCAATCATTACGGTTGTCCCGCATCCTTCGGCGAATTCGGCCGTCACCAAATCCAATCGATTTAACGATGTTTTCGTCATTATATCGTGGCAAGACGCGAGAATCGAAATGGTCTCTTTCTTGCTCGATCTCTATACAGGCATTGCGTGGGATGAGTTTCAGGCGGCAGGAAGCACGGTCTCTGGCTTTCGAGAGACCAGGGCGATGACCGTCGCGAAGATACAGCCAGGCGACCTTCTGCTCTGTTACCTTGCCGGGGTGATGCGATGGGTCGGCGCTCTGGAGGTCAAAGGTTCGGCCCCATGACGTGAGCACAATCGGGACCATCGACGACCTCCCCCCGCGTCTTCAGGGAGCCATTCCGAACGTCACGTGATCGAAAGGTGCAGCAGCACTCTTTATGTGCCACGATGCATACAGTGCCCCTTATGGAACAACAGGATATAGTGGGACTCTTCGAGCAGGGAGCCGTCCTCTTTCCGGACTTCGAGGTCGCGGAGGGCAAGGAGTCCTGGCACCCGGCCCCAGCCTGGAACGGTGTCTTTCTGAAGGACCTGGTGACGGGAAAAGAGACCGGCGGGGCGTTCAGCTACCACCTCATGCGTGTCGAGCGGAACTGCGAGATCCCCGACCACGACCACGAGACGCAGTGGTCGTGGAATCTGGTCTTTGCGGGCACGGGCTCCTTCGTCCTTGGCGGGAAGGAGGTTCCGATCAAGGTCGGGCAGACGTTCATCACGCCTCCCGGTGTTCATCACGCGGTCAGAGCCGGCGACGACGAGGTCGTGCTCCTCGCGATCTTCGTACCGGCGCTCGGATAAAAGCGTCTGTTCGATTGCTCCGAAAGGGGAGGTGGCTCCCCCGACTGTGCAATCCCGAAGGACAGGAAAAAAGATTACGCGAGGTAGTCTTCCGGCCGCGGGAGCTGCTCCTTGAGCCCCTTCCGCTTCCGGATGGCCATCACGACGTCCTTGACCAGGCTCCCCGGGACGATCTCGAACCCGGCGAACTCGGTGGACCACATCGCGCGGCCCTCGGTCGCCGAGCGGATGTCGCCGGCGAAGCCGAAGAGCTCGGCCACGGGTGCCTTGCCCACGACCGTGACCGTGTCGCCCTCGGAGGTGATGTCGAAGATCTGGCCGCGCCGGCCCTGGACCTGCGAGGTGGCCGCGCCCATCTGGTCCGTCGGCACCGTGATCGAGATCTTCTGCATCGGCTCGAGGAGCGAGTCGCCCGCGATCAGCAGGCCGGCCTTGATCGCCGAGCGCGAGGCCGGAATGACCTGCGCCGGGCCGCGGTGGATCGCGTCCTCGTGGAGCTTGACGTCCACGAGCGTGATCTTCATGTTCTGGACCTTCTCGTCGGCGAGCGGGCCGCCGGCGAGCGCCTCGTGTATGCCCTCGAGGACGAGCTCCATCGTCTCGTTCAGGTACTGGACGCCCTTGGTCATGTCGATGAACATGTTCGTCCCGTAGATGTCCTTGACCGACTTGGCCTCGTCCTTCTCCATCCCCGCGGCCATCAGGATGTCACGCCGCTCGAGCATGGGCATGTTCATCGAGACCTCGTTGTTCTTGATCATCTCGACGATGTTGAGGGGCATGGGCTCGAGGTCCACGTAGAACCGGTTGTGCCGGTTCGGCGACTTGCCCTCGACGCTCTCCGCCTTCCCCGTCGGCGTCTCGCGGTAGACCACGATCGGCGGCGAGGTGACGATCTCCACGCCCTTGTCGCGCTTGATCCGGCCCGTGATGATCTCGAGGTGGAGCTCGCCCATCCCGGCGATCAGGTGCTCGCCGGTCTCCTCGTTGATCGTGACGTTCAGGGTCGGGTCCTCCTTCGCCACCTGCCGGAGCACCTCGACGAGCTTGGGCAGGTCCTTCATGTTCTTGGCCTCGACCGCGACGGTCATGACCGGCTCGGAGTAGTGCTTGAGCGACTCGAACGGGGTCATGTCGCGGAGGCTCGTGACCGTCGAGCCGACGATCGCGTCCTTCAGGCCCGTCACCGCGGCGATGTTGCCCGCCGGCAGGGACTCGACCTCGATCCGGCTCGGGCCCATGAAGATCCCGGCCTGCTGGACCCGGTTCGCCTTCTGGGCCGCACCCATGACGTAGAGCTCGGCCCCGCGCCGGATCGTGCCCGAGAAGAGCCGGCCGGTCGCGACCTCGCCCGCGTGGGGGTCGAACGAGATGTCCGTGACCATCATCGAGATCGGCCCGTTCGGGTCGCACGAGTACATGGCCTTCCCCTCGACCGTCTCCTTGTCGCCGTGCCAGATCACGGGGATACGCCGCTTCTGCGCGTCCAGCGGGTCCGGCAGGTGGCGCACCACCATGTCGAGCAGGACCGCGTGGAGCGGCGACCGCTCCGCGAGCTCCTTCATCTCGCCCGCGCGGCACCGATCGTAGACCTCCTTGAACGAGACGCCCGAGGTCTTCATGTACGGGGCCGAGACGGCCCAGTTGTACAGCGCGGAGCCGAAGGCGACCGTGCCCTTGGCCGCGTCGAGCTTCCAGCCGGCGTTGTACATATCCTCGTTCATGCCCTTGATCAGCTTGTTGACCTTGTCGATCACCCGGCCGAGGCGGATCTGCATCTCCTGCTCGTCCACCTTCAGCTCGTTGATCAGCCGGTCCACCTTGTTGATGAAGAGGACGGGCACGACCTGCTCCTTCAGGGCCTGCCGGAGCACGGTCTCGGTCTGGGGCATGGTCCCCTCGACCGCGTCCACGACCACGACCGCGCCGTCGACCGCGCGCATCGCGCGCGTGACATCGCCGCCGAAGTCGACGTGGCCTGGCGTATCGATCATGTTGATCAGGATACTCCTTGCCCCCGTACTCGTGGACCATCGAGACGTTCGATGCGTCGATCGTGATCCCGCGGGCCTGCTCCTCCTCGTCGGAGTCCATGAAGAGCTGCGTGCCCGAGAGCTCCTTGGAGATCATGCCCGCGCCCGCGAGCAGGTTGTCCGAGAGCGTGGTCTTGCCGTGGTCGATATGCGCAACGATCCCGATGTTACGGATCTGCTCCGGCTTGTCCATGAGCTCCGTGACTCGGTCCACCATCTTCTTGCCGCGTGCCATAATGTATCAGAAAAAGGAGGGGATTGTGTCTAGCGGGCGGACTTCGCAATCCGCTCGCGCTCTTCCTTCTTTGCGACCGAGTAGGCCTTGATGTCGCCCTTCGAGGCCGCGATCAGCTCGTCCGCGAGGGCCGTGGCCACCGACTTCTTGCCGCGGGAGTTCTTCTGAACGCCCTCGGTGATGAACTTGAGCGCGGAGTCGACGCGGCGCTGGGGTGCCGTGTCGACCGACTTCGGGACGTTGATCCCGCCGTACTTCAGCCGGACCGTCTCCTCGCGCGGGCCCGCGTTCGTGACGGCCTCGACCAGCACCTGGACCGGGTTCCGCTTGGTCCGCTTCGCGACGATCGCGAACGCGTCCTTCACGATACTGATCGCGAGGTGCTTCTTGCCCGTGTTCTGCTCCGACTGCATCAGCCGGTTGATCAGGCGCTCGACGATGAGCATGTGGCTCTTCCCGAACTCGCCGCCGTTGAGCTTGCCGCACGAGTGCGGCACGATCATCGAGTGGAGGTTCACGTACCGCTGCATGGCGGGATCCGCAATCTCGACCTCGCCGACATCGTAGAGGTTGAAGAGGAGCTGCGGGGTGCCGGGCGTGGTCGGCTCGGGGGTCTCTGCTTCGACAGTCTCCATGATTACCGCCTCGGCTTCTCTTTCCGCCCGATCACCATCTCGTGGAGACAGACGTTGTTGACCTGCGTGACCACGAACCGGACGCCGGGGATATCGCCCATCGACCGGCCGAGCCGGCCGCCGATCCCTTCGACCTCGACCTCGTCGTGCTCGTCGATGAAGTTGATCGCGCCGTCGCCGGCCGCGAAGGCCGTGATCTGCCGGCCGTTCTTGATCAACTGCACCCGGACGCACTTCCGGATGGCGGAGTTCGGCTGCTTGGCCTCGACGCCGACCTTCTCGAGCACGATACCGCGCGCCTGGGGCGCGCCCTCGAGCGGGTCGCTCTTGATGTCGAGTCCGAGCAGGCGACGTGCGTAGTTCACGTCGCTCCAGCGGAGCTTGTTGGCGTCCCGCTTCAGTTTCCTTGCTGCAAATTTGCCCTGTCCCATGGGATTGCCTCAGTGTGACGAATATCGAGAACGGCTGCCACCGATCGTGAGATCAGTACTGCGACGGGAGCGAATATATCTATTCGCACGCCCGGTTCCCGCGTGGGTATATGATTTGCCTCTACCGGGTAATAATATATTTCTCCCGGCACCATGTTTGATGATGACCGTCCGGATCTACAAGGAGGTCGAGTTCGACGCCTCGCACCGCCTGCTCCACTACGCGGGCAAGTGCCACAACCTCCACGGCCACCGCTGGAAGGTCGAGGTCTGGATCGAGGGCGGGCCCGACCCGGTCAGCTGCATCGTGCTCGACTACGCGCGGATCAAGCAGGTGGTTCAGCGGTTCGACCACCAGATCGTCCTCAACGAGGCCGACCCGATGGTGGCCGCGATCGAGGCCTTCCACCCGGTGATCACGACCGGGGGCGATCCGACGAGCGAACTCCTGGCGAGGATCATCGCGGACGACCTGGACGCCGAGTGCCGGTCCGCCGGCGTGGCGGCGCGGGTCACCTCGATCCGGGTCTGGGAGTCGCCGAACGCCTGCGCGGAACTGGTGCGATGAGGGTCGTCGAGGTCTTCTCCTCGCTCCAGGGCGAGGGGCGGAACCAGGGGCGGCCGACGGTCTTCCTCCGCCTCGCCGGCTGCAACCTCGCCTGCGCCTGGTGCGACACGGCGTACGCGCGCGAGGGCGGCGACGAGATGGACGCCGACGCGGTCCTCGAGCGAGTCCGTGCAGACGGCCGGCCCCTGCCGCCGCCTCTGCGTGACCGGCGGCGAGCCCCTCCTCCAGCAGGAGGCGCTCGTCCCGGTCGCCGCAGCGCTCGCGTCCGAAGGGTTCGACGTCGAGGTCGAGACGAACGGGACGATCGACTTCGCGCCCGTGCAGGCGCACGCGGCGATCACGATGGACGTGAAGTGCCCGTCCTCGGGCGAGGCCTCCGACCTCGCCCTCCTCGCGCGCCTCGGGCCGGAGGACGCGGTCAAGTTCGTGGTCGCCGACCTGGCCGACCTCGCGTACATGGAGGATGTGCTGGACGGCGCACCCGACGGAGGCCGAAGTCTTCGTCTCGCCGGTCCACGGCGCGGACGCCGGGCCGATCGTCGAACGGATCGTCGAGGAGAACCTCCCGGTCCGGTTCTCGCTCCAGCCTGCACAAACTCATAGGAGTCCGATGATGAAAGCGGTCTGTCTTCTCTCGGGCGGCATGGACTCGTCCACGCTCGCCTATGTGGCGCGCGACCGGGGCTACGAGATCCTCGCGCTCCACCTCAACTACGGCCAGCGGACCGAGGCCCGCGAGCTCGCCTCGGCCCGGGCCGTCGCGGAGCGGCTCGGCGCGCTCGAGTTCCTGCCCGTCTCGATCGAGTACCTCCGGCTCTTCGGGCAGAGCAGCCTGACCGACCCCTCGATCGCGGTCGAGACCTACGACCCGTCGGCCCCGGAACTCCCGAACACGTACGTCCCGTTCCGGAACGGCAACCTCCTCGCGATCGCCACGAGCTACGCCGAGTCGCGGGGCGCGGACGCGATCTTCATCGGGGTCCAGGCCCTCGACTACTCGGGCTACCCCGACTGCCGGCCGCAGTTCATCGCGGCCTTTCAGCGCGTCATCGACCTCGGCACGGCCGACACCACCGCGATCCGGCTCGAGTCGCCGTTCGTCGGCCTGACCAAGACGGACATCCTCCGGATCGGCCTCGACCTCGGCGTGCCGTACGACCTGACCTGGTCCTGCTACCAGGCCGGGGACGAGGCCTGCGGGGTCTGCGGCTCCTGCCACTACCGGCAGGCCGCGTTCGCCGAGGCCGGCCTTCCCGACCCGATCCCGTACCGGAGGCGGCCGTGACCGAGATCTGGCGGGGCCGGCGGCTCTGGATCGAGCAGCGCTCGGTCGAGCTCCCCTCGGGGAAGAAGGAGTTCGTCGTCGTCCACCCGGGCGGCGCCGTGGCCATACTCCCCGTCGACGGCGACGAGGTCGTGCTGATCCGGCAGTACCGGGCCGCGATCGACGCCTGGATCCTCGAGGCGCCGGCCGGCACGCTCGAGGAGGGCGAGGAGCCGGCGGTCTGCGCCGCCCGCGAGCTGATCGAGGAGACCGGGCCTCGCGGCCTCGGAGCTCGTCCCCCTCGGCGCGATCTACACCACGCCCGGGTTCTCGGACGAGGTGATCCACCTCTACCTCGCTCGCGGGCTTTCGCCCTGCACGGACTTCGACAAGGACGAGGACGAGCAGATCGAGGTCGCCCGGTTCCCCGCGGACGAGGTCCGGGCCATGGCCCTCGACGGCCGCATCCGCGACGCGAAGACCCTCTGCCTGGTCCACCGCGGGCTCGGGTGACCGACATGAGGACCCTCGCGCTCTGCCTGGCCCTCGCCCTGCTCCTGCTCGCCGCCGGCTGCACGCAGTCCCCCGGCGCGGGACACGCTTCAACGTCGACGGCGACGGCCGGCTCTCGATCGCGCTCGCGCCGGACGCCCGGGTGAACGCGACGGTCCTGAACACCACCGGGAACGCCACGCTCTCGCGCGTGGTCTTCACCGCGGACGACGGCGTCCCCGTGACCGCGTACGTCGCGGCCCCGCCGCACCCGAAGGCGGCCGTCGTCTACGTCCCCGGCGCGAACGAGCCCGTCTCGGGCCACGCGGCGCGCTTCCGGACCTTTACCGACGCCGGCATCGCCTTCCTCTACCTCGACGTCCGCGGCAACGGCTTCGAGACGCCGGGCACGAAGCTCGACCTCAACGCCGACTACGCCCGGTTCAAGCAGGACCAGTGGCCGCAGTACTACCGGATCGTGGCCGACGCCATGCGGGCGCGGGCGTACCTCGCGACGACGTACGGCGTCCCCGTCTGGGCCGTCGGCTCCTCGAACGGCGGCCGGTACGCGGCCGTCGCGGCCGGCATCGACCCGCAGTTCGCCGGGTACGCCGGGGTCTCGACCTCGGGCTTCGGCGGAATCCAACCCGGCAATCGGCAGACGGCGCAGCGGTTCGAGGTCTCGGTCGACCCGGCCACGTACATCGGCGCCATCAGCCCGCGGCCGGTGCTGATCTACCATTCGCAGACCGACAAGGTCATCCCGTTCGCGGACGGCCAGGCGCTCTTCGCGGCGGCGAAGGAGCCGAAGACGTTCGTGCCGTTCAACGGCTCGCACGGCATCAACCCGGCCGTCGACGCCGATCTCATCGGCCGACTGACGCAGATTTATGGCTCCTGAGCCGCTATATATGCAGACGCGAGGAGAGGCATGACCGACGGGGAACAGGTCGAGATGGACGAGGGCCGCCGCCGCTACGAGTTCAAGAAGGCGCTCGAGCGGCTCGAGGCCAAGCAGGGCGCGGGGACCGAGCTGATCACGCTCTACATCCCTCCCGACAAGCAGATCTACGACGTGACGGCCCAGCTCCGCGACGAGTTCGGCCAGTGCGCGAACATCAAGTCCAAGCAGACGCGGTCGAACGTCCAGGCCGCCATCTCCTCGATCCTCGCCCGCCTCAAGTACTACAAGCGTCCGCCGGATCTCGGCATGGCCGTCTTCTGCGGCACGGTCCACCGCGGCGGCGACAAGTACGACCTCGAGTGCCAGATCGTCGAGCCGCCCGAGCCGATCGGCATGTACATGTACCGCTGCTCCTCGACCTTCGAGCTCGAGCCCCTCCGCGCGATGCTCGAGGAGAAGTACGTCTACGGCCTCCTCGTCCTCGACCGGCGCGAGGCCTACTGGGGCTTCCTCCGCGGCGCCCGGATCGAGCCGCTCGCCGGCGCCACCTCGACCGTCCCGGGCAAGCAGCGCAAGGGCGGTCAGTCCGCGGTCCGGTTCTCCCGCCTCCGCGAGATCGCGATCAACGAGTTCTACACCAAGGTCGGCGAGCGGGCCTCGGCCGCGTTCATGACCGAGAAGGACTTCTTCGAGCGGTTCAAGGGCGTGCTGATCGGCGGGCCGTCCCCGACCAAGGAGGAGTTCGAGGCCGGCAACTACCTCCACCACGAGGTCCAGAAGCGCGTGATCGGCCTCTTCGACGTCGCGTACACGAACGAGTCCGGCCTGCCCGAGCTCGTGGACGCGGCACAGGACGCGCTCCGCGGCGTCGAGGTGATGAAGGAGAAGGCGAGCATGCAGCGGTTCCTCAAGGAGCTCGTCAAGGAGGACGGGCTCGCCTCGTACGGCGAGGAGTCGGTCCGGAAGAACCTGGAGATCGGGGCCGTCGACGTCCTCCTCCTCTCCTCGGGCCTCCGCGAGGTCCGGCAGAAGCTCCGCTGCGAGGCCTGCGGGTACGCGGCCGAGCGGACGGTCAAGAGCCGGCCCGGCGAGGTGACGGGCGACGTCGAGACCGGCGCCTGCCCGTCCTGCTCGAGCCCGCTCGCGCTCGGCGAGGAGTCGGACATCATCGACGAGCTGACCGGGTTCGCGGACCAGTCGAGCGCGAAGGTCGAGATCATCTCCGACGACTTCGAGGAGGGCTCGATCCTGATGACGGCCTTCGGCGGGATCGCGGCCATTCTCCGCTACAGGACAGGATACTGATGTTCTTCGAGACGAGAGACCGGATCGCAACCGCACTGCAGGAGCTCACGGGCGAGGAGGACGTCCTCCTCGCCGACGGGGGCGAGCACGCGGACCTCGCCTCGACCGTCGCGTTCCCGCTCGCGAAGAAGCGGCGGCAGGCGCCCGCCGCGATCGCGCAGGACGCTCGCGGCCGAGCTCGCCCCGCGCCTCGCCGGCGCCGGCGTCACGGTCGAGGCGACCGGGCCGTACCTGAACTTCCGGTTCGGCGCCGCGTACCTCGAGAACGCCGTGCAGGGCCGCCCTCGCGCCGGGGTACGGCGCGCTTCCCGCCGAAGCGGGAGCGGGTCGTGCTCGAGCACACCTCGGCGAACCCGAACGGCCCGCTCCACGTCGGCCACATCCGGAACTCGGTCATCGGCGACACCCTCGCCCGGGCCTTCCGCAAGGCGGGCTACTCGACCGAGGTCCAGTACTACGTCAACGACATGGGCCGGCAGATCGCGATCGTGGTCTGGGGCATGGACCACCTCGGCATCGAGGCCGAGCCGGGCGAGAAGCCCGACGCCTACACGGCCCGGGTCTACGTCGAGGCGAACCGGCGGATCGAGGCCGACCCGGCGATCACGGCCGAGGTCGACGCCCTGATGCAGCAGGTCGAGGCCCAGGACCCCGCGACGGTCAAAAAGTTCCGGACCGTCGTCGCCCGCTGCCTCGACGGGTTCAAGGAGACCCTCGCCGCCCTCGCCACGCCGCACGACCGCTACGTCTGGGAGTCGGACTTCCTCCGGATCGGCGACATGGAGCGGCTCCTCCTCCGGTTCGTCCGGCGGAAGGAGGCGCACCAGGACGAGGTCTTCTGGATCGACCTCTCCGCGTTCGGGATCAAGAACCGGTACGTGCTCCGCCGCTCGGACGGGACGAGCGTGTACGCGGCCCGCGACCTCGCGTACCACGTCTGGAAGGCGCGGAACGCGGACCGCGTCATCGACGTGCTCGGCGCGGACCACAAGCTGATCGGGGCGTCGCTCCAGGCCGCGCTCCGGCTGCTCGGCGAGAAGCCGCCCGAGATCGTCTTCTTCGAGTTCGTCTCCCTCCCCGAGGGCTCGATGTCGACCCGCGCCGGGAAGTTCGTCCCGTCGGACGACCTGATCGCGGAGACCCGGCGGCGCGCCTTCGAGGAGGTCACGGTCCGCCGGCCCGAGCTCCCCGAGGAGGAGCGGCACGGCCATCGCCCGCTCGGTCGCGCTCGCCGCGATCCGGTACGACATCGTCCGGGTCTCGCCCGAGAAGTCGACCGTCTTCGACTGGACGACCGCGCTCGACTTCGAGCGGCAGTCCGGGCCGTACGTCCAGTACGCCCACGCCCGGGCCTGCTCGATCCTCGAGAAGGCCGGCGGCGACTGGAGCGAGGCGTACGCGCTACGACTCGGCGCACGAGCAGGCCCTCGCCCGGCAGATCGCGAAGTTCCCGGTCGTCCTGGCCCAGACGGTCGAGGAGCTCCGGCCCCACCTCCTCGCGACGTACGCCCGCGAGCTCGCGGACCTCTTCAACACCTTCTACCACTTCGAGCCCGTGCTCCGGGCCGAGGGGCGGACCCGCGACACCCGGCTCACGCTGGTCAGGGCCGCGCAGAACACGCTCAAAGAGGCCCTCGAGACCCTCGGCATCGATGCCCTCGCCTCCATGTGAGCTCGGCCGCGCGGCCCTCGCCCGGCAGGGCTACCTCTTCGTCGACCGCCGCTCGACGGCGGCCGTCAAGCCCTGCCTCTGGTGCCGCCGCGCCCTCGGCGGCGGCGAGACCTGCTACAAGCAGCAGTTCTACGGGATCGAGTCGCACCGCTGCGTCCAGATGACGCCGACCCTCCGGTGCAACCAGCGCTGCCTCTTCTGCTGGCGCTCGTTCGAGCACGAGCCGACGGAGGAGGTCGAGCTCGCGCCCGAGGCCCTCCTCGCGGCCCTGCCGCGGCTGCAGAAGCAGGCGCTCGCCGGGTACAAGGTCCACGTCGCGCCCGAGCGGTTCGACGAGGGGGCCGACCCGCGCCACGTCGCGGTCTCGCTCGCGGGCGAGCCCACGCTCTACTCGCAGCTGCCCGCGCTTCCTCGACCTCTGCACGGAGGCGGGCATGACCACGTTCCTGGTCACGAACGGGACGCGCCCCTGGGTCGTGCGCGACTGCCGGCCGTTCCAGACCTACGTCTCGCTCGACGCGCCGGACGAGGCGACGTACCGCTCCGTCTGCCGCCCGGCCGACCCCGCGGCCTGGGAGCTCGTGCGCGAGAGCCTCGCCCTCCTCGGCGTCCCGCCGCTCGGCGATCCGCACGACCCTCGTCGCGGGCCTGAACGACCACGACCCGGCCGGGTACGGCGCGCTGGTCGCGGATTCGGCCCCGACCTTTGTCGAGGTCAAAGGCTATATGCACCTCGGGTACAGTAGAAAGCGACTCACGGCGGCGCACATGCCGTCGCACGAACGGGTCCGGGCGTTCGCCGAGCAGGTGGCGCGGCACGCCGGGTACCGGGTGCGGGACGAGAACGTCGCGAGCCGCGTGGTCGTGCTGGAGCGGATGGAATGAGGTTCAACGTCGAGGAGTGGAGGGAGCGGTCGAGATGCGACTTCGAGGGGGCCTGGCACGCGGGGCCGTCGGTGCTGACGCCGCCGGGCTCGGCGGAGCGGTACCCGCGCCTCGCGTACACCGCGCGCCTCCCGCCACCCGGTCTTCGAGACGATCCACCGCCTCCGCGAGGCCTACCTCTCGATCGGCTTCTCCGAGTACGCGAACCCGATCATCGTGGAGGAGGCCGAGGTCTACCGGCAGTTCGGGCCCGAGGCGATGGCCGTGCTCGACCGGGTCTTCTACCTCGGCGGCCTCCCGCGGCCGAACGTCGGGATCGCCCGCGAGCGGCTCGACCGGATCAACGCGATCCTCGGCGCGACCATGGAGGAGGCGACCGAGGAGGCGCTCCGCGAGGCCCTGCACGGGTACAAGAAGGGGACGATCGACGGCGACGAGCTCGCCCACGAGCTCGCCTGCGTCCTCTCGACCGACGACGCCCGCGTGGTCCGGATCATGGACGAGGTCTTCCCCGAGTTCCGCGAGCTCGCGCCCGAGTCGAGCCGCGCGACCCTCCGCTCGCACATGACGAGCGGCTGGTTCCAGACCCTCGGCGCGATCTGGGACCGCTCGCCGCTCCCGCTCCGGCTCTTCTCGGTCGACCGCTGCTTCCGCCGCGAGCAGGAGGAGGGGCCGACGCGCCTGATGACCTACCACTCGGCCTCGTGCGTGGTCGCGGGCGAGGACGTCACGAACGAGGCGGGGAAGGCCGTCGCGGCCGCCCTCCTCTCGGCCTTCGGCTTCACGGACTTCCGGTTCCAGCCCGACGAGAAGCGGTCCAAGTACTACATGCCCGACTCGCAGACCGAGGTCTACGCCCGCCACCCGGCGATCGGCTGGGTCGAGGTCGCGACCTTCGGGCTGTACTCGCCCTCGGCGCTCGCCGAGTACGGCGTCGGCGTGCCGGTCATGAACCTGGGCCTCGGCGTGGAGCGGCTCGCGATGGTCCTGAACCAGGCCGACGACGTCCGGGCCATGGTCTTCCCGCAGTTCCACCCGCGCGCCGCTCAACGACACCGAGCTCGCGGCCGCGGTCGGCCTGCGCGAGGAGCCGGCCACGGTCGAGGGGCGGTGCATGGCCGCGCGCGATCGCGGCCGTCGCGGCCGAGCACGGCGACGCGCAGGGCCCGGTCTCGTTCGAGGCCTGGGAGGGCGACGGTCGCCGGCACGCCGCCTCATGGTCTACGTCGAGGAGCCCGAGGCGACCTCCAAGCTCCTCGGGCCGGCCTGCATGAACGAGGTCTTCGTCCGCGACGGCTCGGTCCTCGGCGTGCCCGACACCGAGAAGTTCCGGGACGTCCGCGAGAACGGCGTGCCGACCGGGCATCCGGTTCCTCGACGCGGTCGCGGCCCTCGGCGCCGCCCGGATCGAGGAGGCCGCGCGGTGCGGCCAGGGCACGACGGTCCAGGTCAAGATGGCCAAGCTCCCGAGCGACGTCAACCTGAAGGTGGCCGAGTTCGCGATGCGCTCGGTCACGGACCGGAAGAAGAAGGTCGACGTCCGCGGGCCGGTCTTCGTGACGATCCGGTCCGCGAGGTAGCGGAAAATAATAATAACGAACATTTTTCTTTTCAATATCAAAACCTGTTGCAACGAGTGTTGCATGCCAGAAATTTACCAGTGTGAGTTAGTATCTCCGGAATGTCCGCCTATCGAACCAATAGAAGCTCCTCTCCCGTTTGAAAATATTGACATTTTGAAGTTGGCTCCGTAGAGATACATACCGAGGACTATGAATAGTGAGACTTGTTCAATGCTAAATCCATCGTATGATCATCGATATCAATAAAACCGAGTGCTGGGCAATTTTTTCCTGCAGACGGATTGTTTGAAAGGAGTCCTGTCAGGTTTACCCAAAGACTCACCTATCGCCTGAATTTGAAGAATTGCTACGCGGAAAAATTCTGAGTCACAATCATTTTTCGGATGATAGCACCCTATCTCACTATCTGACGTTAGTTACTTGGGCATATTCACAAATGAAAGAAATCAGAGCGGTAACTCAATCTAAAGACGTATTCGCTAAAAACAATAGACCAGGATTTGGCCGATCCCAAGAAAACTTGCGTATATATTTTCCGAGTTGCCGCCCTCAACGAATAACGCCGAACTCCATTCTTTCCTAGATTTTTTGTCGAAAAAAGAATCCTTTGAATATTCTGTGATGGATCTCTCGAAATAATTGGCAATTAGTTGAAGATCGCATTTCACTATATGATCCAATTTATATTCTGAATTACTGATATGCCCTTATGGGAGATGTTTCAGATCTGAGGCCTCAATACTCCTTCAATATTAAAATTAATGATACCCCCGCTATGGGTATTTCGGCGGAAGCAGCGAAAGCGGGTGACAAAGGATCTGTGATTGTTCGAGGTTTTATTTATGATTCAAAAGGATATCTTTTCTTCAATTCTCTAGAACACATAGCACAATTGTACCTCAATAAATGGCTTATCCAGCAACAATTGAAAGCATCGGCAATAGATAATTGTTTGATTCAGATCAGCCCTGATAATGATATTTGGGTCAATGTTAATTGCCCTGCGATAATGGAAATGGTTTACAAACAGATACCTAAAATTGGAATTAACAAAGGTGATCCAATCACAAGAGAAAATATCGCTGATATCGAGAAAAATCAATCTTCCAAATATCGAATTTATACCAAATTGTGCGAAGATTTACTTTTTTTCTATTGGTTGGAGAAGGGGGATATACGTAGATTTCAGTCCGTTGCATGAAAATTTCGAGCCTTCGGATGAACAGATTGAGACGTCCTTGGCAACCTGCTACGCGTTTTTAATGTTTCCAGAAATTGTTGATATTTACCCTAGAATTAAGGATAAATTATTCGAAAAGGGATGGTTTCCTTTTGTTAGAATATTGGGGGAAAATTTCAAACATCTTGCAAATATGTTAGACAATAATCTCGACATTGTCGAAGCGGAGAAAAAAATCGTTGATTCGTTTGATCAAGAACAGCTCGTTATCAATTTTTGATAAATGGATGCTCAATCCTGTCTTTAAAGAGCATGAGACGTTCCTCGTCGAGCCCGGGGCCTGAGCCGGTCGCCGAGGAGCGGCGCCGGAATGTGTCCCTCCTCCCCGTTTCACCCCCCTCCTCACTCACCCTTCTTCAGCACCGGGTCCCCTCTCTCCCGCGTCAATCGATCCACATCCTCTGTTCTCATTCGCCGGCGCCCCGTCGATCCGTCCCGGCACGTTGATAAAGCATCTGGATAGTAGATTGTTCGACAGGGCCGGCATGGGACTTGCGGACTACATCGGACGGTACTGGGCGGGCGCCGAGATCCTCTACGGCGCGATCATCGCCATGACGTTCACGAGCTCGCTCCGCGAGTACCCGGTCGTCCTCGAGATCCGTCGTCCGGAACATCGCCCTTCGCGGCGCTCTTCTGCTGCATCGCCTGGGGCCTCGCGGACGGGCCTCTTCTACCTCTGGGAGCGGAACTACATCCATCCGGCAGGAGAACCGGATCATCGAACTCTCGCGGTCCGCCGGGGGACGGAGATCGCCGTCGGCCTGATCGGCGAGCAGCTGGACAACTCGATCCTCCGCACCATCCCGCCGGAGACAGCGGGCCGGAGTCTACGAACAGGCTCTCCGAGGATCTCGCCGGCGCCGCGGTCGACCGCGAGACGGTGACGACGCGCGAGGCAGGACCCTCATCCTCGGCACCTTCCTCCGCTCGGCCGTGGCCGGCCTCGTCGTCGTCGCCCCGTTCTTCCTGATCGGGGACGCCGGGACAGGCCCTGCTCGTCTCGAACCTGCTCGGGATCATCCTCCTCTTCGCGGTGGGCTATACCATCAGGGCGCCGAGACGAGCGGGGTCTCGCGGGTCGTCAACGGCGTCGGCGCGGCCATGGTCGGAATCGTCATCGCGGCGATCACGATCGTCCTGGGCAGGTAGCGCCCGGCCCGCACCATTTCGTAACAGCACGCGGCACCCGTTGCCGTGGACTCGCTCACCCACGGCCTCATCGCGGCCGTCCCCGGTCGCGTCAACGCTGACTCTCACTCTTCGCGGCCCGGACGCCCTTCCCCCTGCCCCACGACATGGCCGCGGCCACCGCGAGGATCGCGAGCGAGACGACGAGCGCCGAGTGGATGCCGGTGATGAACGCCTCGCTCACCCCGCCGACCAGGTTCGTCGTCCCGATGAAGACCTGGAACGCGACATCGCGCGGGATGGACGCGGCCGCGACCGAGATCGCGACCACGAAGCTCATCAGGATCCCGACGTTCTGCACGGTCCGCAGGACGCCCGAGACGCTGCCGAACGACCCGGGCCGCGCGTTCGCCATCACCGCGGCGTTGTTCGCCGGGAAGAACATGGCCGTGCCGAGCCCCGAGATCCCCGACGCGACCAGGATCACCCAGAGCGGCGTCTCCACGCCGATGGTGAGGTAGGTCAGGGTCGCGATCATGATCACGAGCGTCCCCGTGGTCGCGATCCGACGGGAGCCGTACCGGTCCGAGAGCCGGCCCATGTACGGGCTGAAGAGGGCTCCCGACCACGTATCCCGGGATCAGGAGGAGGGCGGCGTCGAGGGGGTCGAGCCCGCGAATCCCCTGGAGGTACATGATGATCAGGAAGACGACCGAGATGTACCCCAGCGCCATGAAGAACGCGGCCAGGATCGAGTACCGGAGCACCGGGTCGCGGAAGACGCCGGGGTCGAGCAGCGGGGCGGGAGCGCGCAGCTCCCACAACCCGAAGATCGCGATGAAGACGATCCCGGCCGCGAAGAGGGCCGTGCTGGTCAGCCCGCTCCCGACCTGAGACGAAGTGGACCGCGCCGTACGAGATGCAGACGAGGCCGATGGCGAGCAGCGCCATCCCGACCGGGTCGAGCTCCGAGTCGATCCGCTCCTTGTCCTTGAGGTAGAGCACCCCGAGGACCGTGGCCGCGATCCCGATGGGGATGTTGATGAAGAAGATGTACTCCCACCCGACAAAGGTCGTGATGATCCCGCCGAGCACGATCCCGAGCATCGCCCCCGAGGTCCACCCGAGGGAGTTGTAGCCGTACGCCATGCCCCTGGTCTCGGGCGGAAAGGTGTCGGCGATGATCGCGCCGCTGTTGGCCTGCATCAGGGCCCCGCCGAACGCCTGGATCGCCCGCGAGAGGATCAGGTATCTCGATGGTCCCCGAGAAGCCCGCAGAAGAGCGAGCCGATGGTGAAGACGGCGAACCCGGCGTTGAACATCCGGCTCCGGCCGTAGATGTCCCCGATGCGGCCGAGCTGCGTGGTCGTGATCGCGACGACGAGAAGATAGATCAGGATGATCCAGAGCGTGGTGATGAGGTCGGAGTGGAGCGATTCGGAGATGGTGGGAAACGCGAGGATCACGATGGTGCTGTCGAGCGCTCCCATGAGCGTGCCGAGCGCGAGGACGAACAGGATGATCCGCTGACCTCGCTCCATGCCGAACGAGGCCAGTCTGCCGGTCGATCTATTTGAACCTATCCCTCATTGAACGGGAGCGGCGATCGCCGGACGGATCGGTTGTCATACGGCACCCCGGAGTCGGCCGATCGGGTGCAGCGGTCTCCGGGTGGGCCGTGCCCGCAACCGCACCCATTATGATAGCACGCGGTAACCGGTGCTGTGGACTCGCTCACCCACGGCCTCACGGCGGCCATCCTCGTGTACGCCCTCGGCCTCCCCGGGCTCATCCCGTTCGCCGTCGCCGGCGCGGTCATTCTCGACGCGGACACGTTCTTTGCGCGGGTCTTCGACGGCCGCCCGTCCCTCTACCTCTTCACCCACGGCGGCATCGCCCACAGCCTCGCCGGCGCGGCCGTGATGGCGCTGCCGGCGTGGGCCGTCGCCGCGCTCGTGGCCGCTGCGGTCCCGTTCTTCCCCGCGGTTGCCGCCCCCGCCGCGTTCGCCGCCGTCCTCGGCGGGGCGCTCCTCCACATCGGGCTCGACACGCTCGCCTGCCCCGGGCTCCCGCTCCTCGCGCCGTGGTCGGACCGGAAGTACACGGTCGGCCTCCTGCCCGGGCCGAGCCTTCTCCTCTTCGGAGTCAGCATCGCCTTCCTGGTCCTGTTGGCACTGGGAACGATCGGTTTTCCCGGCATGATCCTCCCGTACGTGGCGATCATCTGCGCATTCCTCGCCGTCCGCCTCGCGGCGTTCGTCCTGGTTCGGGCGAAGTTCGCCGGCGCCGGGCGGACCATCCCGAGGGTCAGCCCGTTCCGGTGGCTGGTGATCCGCGAGACGCCCGGAGGCCTGGACGGTCGGGGAGTACCGGTTCCGGAAAGGCATGACCGAGCCCGCGGTCTATCCGAAATACCGGAACACGACGGCGGAAGCGGTCGCGCCGTACCTCGAGATCCCGGAGGTCAGGCGGGTCCGGTACCACTCGTACATCACGACGGCGGAGCGGGAGGGGACCGATCTCGTCATCGCGGACCCGCTGCGGGAGTCGAAGGCCGTCTTCTACCCCCCGCACTTCAAGCGGGCCCGCGTCCCGATGGAGGATGCCGGCTCGTCCCCTGCCGGCGCCCTCGAGGCGGGCCGCTGATTCGCTCCCAGGCTGGCGGGAGCCCCTTCCGACTCACCTTCCTCGAGGAGCCCGTTGTTCACCTCCGAAACGGGTCATTCAGTTAATGCCTCCGGAATCACCAATGAAGTACCGAGAACCAGATGCGTGGGGGAAGACTGATGCCAAACTATTCCGAATCCGAATCGAAAGAACTGCGGGAGACGTTCGAGAAGATCGTGCTTCAATGGCCGGATGTCGAAAAGAAGATGCTCTTCGGCTCCCCGTCGTATACCACGCGGGGCACGAGCTTCGCGATGCTCGTGAACGGCGGGTTCATCCTCACGCAGCTCGACGAGGGCCGGAAGGCCGCCCTCCTCGCCGAGCCCGAGGCCGACTATTTCGTCGGCCACGGCCGGGTCATGAAGAAGTGGGTGGTCGTCAGGATTCGGGATCCGGCCGAGATCGAGCGGTTCGTCCCCTTCATCGAGGCGAGCTATGCCGCGGCCGCTCCGACAAAGCCGGGGAAAGGATAGGATCTCGCGTCAGCGCCCCGGCGCGTGCTCCGCTCCCGGCGTCGCCGCACGCAGCGTCACCTCCGCCGCGAACCGCCGCCAAAGATCGCGGAGAGGACGGCCGCGATCACCGTGATGATCATCGTGATTATAACGAAGAGGATGAAGTCGTGCCCGGCCCGCTCCTCCTGCGCCGCCCGCTGCCGAGCGGCCTGCCGTGCGGCCTCGGCCTCGAGGTCGATGGTCAGGATCTCGTCCGCGCCCGCCACGACCGCGCGCTCCTCCCTGTAGCGCAGGCCGTTGGAGCCGACGGCCTCGATCGCGACCGTCCCCGAGCCCGCGAGCGGGACCACGACCGGGGTCGTCCCGGCGTAGCGCGAGTCCACGTAGATCCCGGCCCCGGGCGGCACGCTCCGGACCTGGAGCGTGCCCGGCGCGGGCTTGAGAGGCTCGAGCCGGACCCGGACGGTCGTGGTCGACCCGGGCTTCACCTCGAACCGGGCCGTCCGGTCGACGTAGCCCGCGAGCGAGCACCGGAGCGCGTGCTTCCCCGGCTCCACGTCGGGGAGCAGGAGCGGCGCGGGGCCGAGGGGCCGGCCGTCGAGCTCGACCTCGGCCCCCGGCGGCTCGGAGACGACGCGGACCCCGCCCACGACCGTCTCCGCCGTGAGATC
Organism: uncultured Methanoregulaceae archaeon; assembly: GCA_963730355.1. Classification (GTDB taxonomy): domain Archaea; phylum Halobacteriota; class Methanomicrobia; order Methanomicrobiales; family Methanospirillaceae; genus UBA288. Next base: position 38,309 of record CAVSRL010000006.1, read on the forward strand.
GAGCGCGATCCCCCACGAGTCCACGGCCCAGCGCGCGAGGGCCGCGTCGAAGCCGCGCTCGTCCACGAGCCGGGCCGCGAGCGGGGCCGCGAGCGCGGCAAACGGCCCCCGCCCGTTCCGAAGCGCCCCGGGCACCCCCTCCTGCACGGCCGCTCCGAGCGCGGCGGCCTCGCGCCGCCACCGCCCCTCGTACCGGTCCGCGAGCAGGCCCGAGAACCGCCGCGGGTCCTCGCCGATGTCCGGGTGCTCGCGGACCAGGGCGAGAAAGACCCCGCGGGCGTCCTCGGTCATGCTCTCCCTCCGCACGAGGAGGCCGACCGTGATGTCGTCGCCCGACCCGCCCTCGCTCGTCTCCGCGAGCCAGCCCGGGAGCGCGGCGGCGACCGCCTCCTCGCCGTCCTCCGTCACCGCGCCAGAGGAGGTCGCGGGCCACCTGCCGGAACTCCTCGTCGTCGGCGTACGAGTTCGCGTACCCGTCGGTCGCGAGCAGGAGCAGGGCCGGGAGCTCGCCCGTATCCAGCAGCCGGCTCCGGAACTCCGTCCAGGCCTCGGGCAGGCAGAGCGAGGCCGTCTCGTTCCCGAACGACCGCGTGTCCGGCGGGAGCGGGCGGTCGACGCCGCCGTCGCCGGCCACGGCCAGCACGTCCCCGTCCCCGCACTGGAGGAGGAGGACGAGCTCCGTCGCCGACCGCGAGGGCGACGATCAGGGTCGTGCCGTAGGCCCGCGTCGTCCCCGTCGGCCCCGGCCGCCGGCGGGTCCGGACCTCCGTCTCCGTCTCCCCGTCCCCGGCCCGGTCCTCCTCCACGCGCCGCTGCCAGCGGCGCACGATCTCCCGCGCCAGCTCCTGGCCGAGCCGCCCGTGGTCCGATCCCGTCCCGGATCGCCATGGGCGCCAGGCGGTCGGCGAGGTCGCGGCAGGCCCCGATGGCCGCCTCGACCGCGAACCGGGCCCCGCGGTCCGAGCGGACGTACGCCTCGCCGCCGTGGCCGTCCGCGACGGCGAGGACGACGGTTCCGTCCTCGCCGCACCAGCATCCCGCCGCGTCCTGGTTCGGCCGATCGGCCCGGAGATGGGCCGCGCCGATCACGGACGCGGAGAGCACGTCCCAGCCCTTACCAGACGTCATCCTCGCCCGACGGCGCCGTGAACTCGATCGGGATCTCGGGGATCGGGACGTTCGAGGCCGGCGCGTCCTCCGCGGCCGCGACCGCCGGGCTCGAGGCCGCGCGGAGCACGACCGTCGAGACCCAGCGGACCTGCCGGACCAGGGCCTCGGCGTTGTTCGCCTCGAACGGCGGGATCTCGGCGTTGCCGATGAACTTCGCGAGCACGTCGCGGTCCGCGTCCTTCCCGATCGCGATCGCGAGCCGCACGGCCTTCTTCCCCCACGGGACCTCGAGCAGGCGGGCGAGGCCCTTCTCGAGGTCGTCCGTCGGCTGGCCGTCCGAGACGAGGACCAGCACGGGCGGCAGGGCCCGCTCGGTCATGGGCGGGATGGTCAGCGCGTCCGCGACCATGGAGAGGGCCCTGCCCATGTCCGTGGGTCCGCCCGCCGTCGAGGTCGGCCCACTGGAACTGGTCGACCGGGACCGGGTCCGGGTTGATCCAGTCGGCCCCCTTCGAGAACTTGAGCGCCCGGACGAAGACCTGCGCGTTCGGGTTCTCGTCGGCCTCCTTCCGCATGGCCGGGAGCGCCTCCTTGACCGCGAAGTTCAGCTGGTTGATCTTCTCGCCGGACATGGATCCCGAGCAGTCGCAGATCCAGATGAAGTGGAGCGGCCGCGTCGCGAGCGTGCCGCCGGGTCTGTTGATCATCGTCGTTTCAACTCCAGTAGTGTCAGGGTGGTTCCGAGGATTTGAGTCCTTCGGTCGTCAGACCACGATCTCGCCCCGGGCCGCGCCGAAGTCGATCGCGAGGCCGGGGGCGAGGGCCACGGTCTTCCCGGGGCCGACCGCGGTCCGCGTGCCGTCGGGCCGGACCGCGACCCAGGCCCCGTCCGTGCAGTTGGTCAGGCCCCAGCGGGACGGGTCCGCCGGGTTCCGGGCCACCCGCGCCACCACGGTATCGAGGTCCCACGAGACGCCGGTGAGGTGGTGGCGGACCAGGACCGTGTCGTGGTTCAGCATCACGCTCCGGTCGCCGAAGACGATCCGGGGCGGGAGCCGGAGCCCCGTGCCGCAGTTCCAGCAGTGCTCGCTCGCCCCGGCGAAGTTCTCGCTGCCGCAGTTGCGGCAGTAGTGGATCGAGTCGCGGAGGCGCGAGGAGCGCGGCCCGCCACTCGCCCTCGCGGACGCGCCCGTGGCGGGGGTCGCGGAGGCCGACCGTGAACGAGCGGACGAAGAGGTCGCGGAGGTACGGCGGGTAGAGGTTCCAGTAGCGCTCGGCGTGGGTGTGGACGGCCGGGTCGGGCCGGTTCGAGGCGTCGGCCGGGTCGAAGATGAAGACCGGGGCCTCGCCGTAGATCCGGCGCATGGCCGGCGCGTCGAAGGCGTGGATCGCGGTCTCGCGCCGCCCCTCGAGCGGGTGGGAGATGGTGAACATGTAGAAGAGCAGGACCGCGAGGCTGAAGAGGTCCGTGTTGGCCGACGGGCCGGCCTCGTTCCGGACGATCTCGGGGGCCATGAACCGCGGGGTGCCGTTGACCGTGACCCGCCGCGCCGTGCCGTCGACGGTGACGTTGTCGGTGTCGACGACCTCGATCCGGCCCGTTTTCGGGTCGAAGAAGACGTTGCCGAACGAGATGTCCTTGTAGCAGAGGCCGGCCGCGTGGAGCCGGCGGAAGGCCTCGACGAGCTCGAGCGCGGCCGTCACGAGCGCGCGGAAGGACGGGTTGACCCGGCCCTTCATCAGGTCCACGATCGAGGCGACGCCGGGGTCGCGGAGCGGCATGACGTAGCCGAACCCGGGCGTGTCGGGGGCCTCGACGAGCTCGATCGGCCAGAGGAACGCGGGCGAGGGCGAGCCGGCCCTGACCAGGGTCTCGATCGCCGCCGCGCTGCTCGGCCGTGGCGAAGCCCGGCAGGTACCACTTCACGGCGTAGTCGGCGCCGCCGGCGGTGACGCGGTAGACCTCGCCCTGGCTCCCCGCGCCGAGGAACTTCCCGACCTCGTAGACGGTGCCGGACGGCGACCTGAGCTGCTGCCGGGGTTTGAGCGCCTCGTACATGGCAGTGGTCTCCTCCACGTATATCCCGCGCCCGTGTCTTGAACCGTTCGATCGGAGCAGGCGGCGGTCAATCTTATCCTCGCCCGTGCCCAAGGTACGGGGCATGACGCCGCCCGCGCCTCCGCCGTTCGACCGGCGGATCGCCGTCTTCGAGGCCGAGCTCGCGGCGCTCCGCGCCTATCCCCGCGACCGGCTCGCCGCGATCGTGGCGGAGATCGGCTTCTCCTGCGACGGGTGCGCCCGCTGCTGCACGCGGCAGTCCAACGACCACGTCTTTCTCCTCGAGGAGGACGTGGACCGGCTCCGCGAGATCGGCGCCGGAGACGCTCGTGCCGGCGCCGGACCCGGAGCTCGCGGACCGGGAGGGCCGGCTCTACGTCTCGGGGTACGCGCTCGCGACGACGGCGGAGCGGCGACTGCGTCTTCCTCGAGGCGGGCCGGTGCCGTCGCTACGAGTCCCGGCCCGCCATCTGCCGGGTCTACCCGTACATGCTCCACCGCGAGCCCGGCGCGGACGGCCGGGTCGACTGGCGGCAGCTCGCCGGGTCTCGGCACGCACGGCGAGTACGGGGCGGCGATCGCGCCGGAGGAGGCCGGCCGGATCGCGGACGAGACGATCGCGTACGAGGCCGCGTTCCTCGAGCAGATGCTCGGGTTCTACCGGACGGCCGCGGCGCACTTCGCGGCGAACGATCTGCGCCACGTCCAGAAGGTCCGCGACGACCGCCTCCGGGCCCACGCCCGCGGCGAGCCGCTCGAGCTCCTCGTCTACCACCGCGGCCGTTTCGAGCCGCGCCGCCTCGAGCCGTCGCAGAGGTGAACGGGCCGCGCCGTCGCGCGGAGAGTCACAGCTGCCCGGCGATCCCGTCCCGTGTCGCCCCAGTCATTCCGGGTCCCGCCCGATCTCCCCGGGCCTGCATAGCACCGGTTCGGAGAAAAGCATCGGCATACGGGTACGGAGGCGGTCGCCGCGATCTCACCGGAAAAACAGGAGAAAGGGCCGGGCGATGGGGCCGAGGAGGGCCCCGTGCGGAGCAGTAGGCGCCGCGGCCCTGGCGGACGCGTGCCCGCCGGCCGTACCCGGCTCGACCAGCGCCGGATGCCGCCGATGGGCCTCTGCGCGTCCGCGAAGGTGCAGCGGATCGCCCTTCTGCTACCGTCTCCCCTCGGCGCCCCGCGACCCCGAACGGTGTTGGGAGGGGACGTTCCGCCGGCCCCGGTGCGTCGGGACGATCGGTTGCCGTCCCGGCAGGAGGGAACGGCATCCTCGACCGTTGCGGCGCTGGCCGGCGGCGCGAACGCGCAATCGGACGGCGGCGGCCAGGACCGCCCCCATTCCGATCGGGCGACCGTACCGACGACCCGGCAGGCGGTGGTATCCGAATGGTGTACTCAGATATATCGACCTCTGGCAGATCCTCTGTGCGCCCGGTCCTGGTCCGAACGTACTTGTAAATTACTCTTCTAAATATTAAATCTTTCTAAAAATTTCGGGCGGAAAAATCGGAGTCTCGTAAGGAAATCTCGATTCCATCAGGGGCACTATGGGTGAAACGGGGATCTGCCCGCGTTCTCTTCTCAGCGGTCCGCAACGCCCGCCTCGTCTCCCACGGCCTGCCGGTCGTGCGGCGTGACAGCGACGGCAGCTTCGAAGGTCTCTGGCAACGGCGGCGCCCGTGTCCGCCGGGCAATACCGCCGGTCTGCATCGGGGCGATCGGGGAACCCTGTTCAGCCGGGACGGATGGCGGGGTCCGGAAAACGCGGGGGCGTGTCCGACCAGGATTGGGTCGAGGGTTCCCGGACGGGCCGGCGACCAGCGTCGCCGTGACACTCGCGCAGTATCGGCAGGGAACTCGAGGAGCGCGGACGCTCCGTTCAGAAAAGTCGCGGCGCCTGTGTGGCCGCTTCGTCAGCGCGCGCGCCGGTGTCGCCCGAAGCGGAGACTGTTCTTTCGCCCGGTACGGGCCGTGTGGTGATACATTCGATCTGCACCTCTGTCGATTGTCGGGATCGGGGGGGCCGTCCTACGGCTTGAACGCCAGCGCCATGACCACGACGGCGAGGAGAACCGCCACCTCGGACATCAGGACCGTTCCGAATACCTGGGTGAGAGGGATGTCGTTCTGGGTGTGTGCCATCATGCGTTGTCTCCGTCCCCGGGACCGCTGGCCCGTCTCTTCCGATGTGGGGGGAACATCAGTTATTCTACTCATGTTGGTAATTAAGTTTTCCTTTTTATCCGGCATCTCTCTGTCCGCTGATGGGGAAAGCGGCCAAGCAAGAGCCGGGCGACGGGATGGCCCCCCGGTTTCCACTGCAGACGGCGGCCGGACCGCTCGGGACGGTCGGAGCGGAGGCTGAAAACGACCTGGCGGGTACCGTCGACGAGCGCCGCGGCACCGCCCGCGCGGGACGCGAGGGTCTGCCGGGCAGCGACGGAACGGCGGCGCCGGCCAGGACCGCCGCCATCTCCGCCGGGCGGTCGGCGCGCTGCTCAGTTCGGAAAAGTGAATGGCCACCCCTTTTTCGGGACGGCCCGCGGCGGACGCGGCCGGACGGTCCGGCCGCCGGCCTACGCACCGAACGCGAAGACCGCGGTGACGGCGGCCAGGGCAACGGCAAGTCCCGAAACAAGGACGATGCCGACCAGCTCAACTGCTGCGATATTCCATCGGTCTGTTCTCATGATGTACCCCACACCCGTGCCCGCAGGCCGCAACCTCCGCCGGCAGGGATGGTGCTACTACTAAGTGAAATATAATAATGTTTTCTATTCATCCGATTCTATCGGTTTTGCCATGCAAACCAGTCCAAGCCGGTCCCGATCCTCATGCGGATGCCGGGGCGTCATCAGCACGCCGGATCTCCGGCGCAGCTCCCGCCGGTGACACGCCTCGCAGAGGCGGCGGCCGCCGGGCCACGCGACCGGCTCGAGGGCGCAGACGTCGCACCGGCCGATCGACGCCCCGACCCTCCGCAACCCGCCGGAGGTCATTGTTGCGGCCGGCGATGACGCAGGCTTCCGGGCCGAAACGGACTGGGTTCGGCATGATGGTCCTGCCCCGTGAAGAGCGGTGGGTGAACCGGGTGTGTCAGGGAAGTATCGGCGTCATGCGATTCAGACATGCAATGTGCCGGGGACCGGCTGGCCCCCGTTGGCGGCGATGACATAGAGAGGGTTCGGACGGGGGGAGACGAAATCGAGGATGACCCCCCGGGAGAATGAGCCCGCGCTCCCCGTGGCACGGATGACTGAATGGCAGGGGTTTTAGGTACATGCCACGCGGATGTCTCTGCATGGAGGACTCTTCTCCCCGGCAGACGCTCGTGATCGCGCTGGCGATCGCGGCGTTCATCGTCGGGAACGTCTTCTTCCAGGCGCTCTTCCTGGCCTTCCCTCTGACGTGCCGCCAGTGGGCGTGGGCCTTTCTCATCTCGGGTTCCCTCCTCGCGTGCATCCTGGTGGCGATCATCGTGCTGCTCATTCCCAGGCCGACGCGATAGCGGGACGGAAAAGGAAGAACGGGGACTAAAAAAGAAGATCAGAAGAGTATATCGATGACGATCGGCCGAGACCCGTCGACGGAGCGCGGCAACAACTGAGCGGCGGAGATCCGGGAGTGCCGTCGCCGGGCACTGTCAGCGTTTCGTTGCCGTATCGGGTCTTTGCATCGCTGCCTTCACCTGAGCCACGACGCGCCGCGCTGCATCGATTGCCATTCGAGCCGACGAGGACGAATAGACGGCCCCGTAATCGGCCCCTTCCCTGGACCGCATCACCTGCTGGAGATCCGTGAGCACGCTCGGGGGCAGCTCTCCCGAATCGACCAGAAGGGCCTCGACCGCAAACCGGAGGCAGGTGTGGCTCTTCTCCCGATACCCGCGCTGGAGCACCGGTGCCCGCAGGGCGTGGAAGATGGCGTAGTACGCCTGGACCGTCGCCCACTTGTCGTCCCCGTTTCCGAGCGAGCGCTCGGCGGAGGCGAGGTCCGCGGCGGCCTCGGCGAGTTCCTTCTCCACGAGCGCCGGGTCGGGCGCGATCTCGACGATCTTCCCCCGCTCGAGGCACTCCTCGAATCTATAGCGCACTGTTCGCCTCCCACGCGAGCCGCCCCTGCCGTATCCGTTCCGCGAGCGCCGGGTCGCGCTGTCCGAGGGAGAGGTACTCGTCGGGGCCGAGCACAATGGCGCTGACGGGCCGGCCGCCGACGTCGGGGTGTCTGACGAGCGCTGCGTCGACCGGCCCCGGATCGTCGGCGACGATGCAGAGGTCGATGTCGCTCGCGACCGTGTCCTCGCCCGTCGCGCAGCTTCCGAAGAGCGTCACGGCGCGGACGTGCGGCGCGAGCGCGCGAAGGAGCCCGTCGAGCTCGGCGAGGGTGGCCGCGACCTTCACGGCCCGCACGAGCCCGCTCCCGAGGTTCGCACGGTAGTAGACGTTCCGGCCCCGCTCGGTCCGCTCGAGGTGGTGCCCGTCGGCGAGGAGGCGCAGGGCTTCGCTGACCGGGCCGAGACCGAGACCCGTTGACCGCGCGATCTCGCGGACGTAATGGTCCTCCCGGTACCGGCGGCCGAGGTGGACGAGGAGCCGGCCGGCCGGTGCCGCGATAACGTTCGCGCAGCCGAACATATGTTCTAGATTGCGAACGATGGTCTCTTGAACCTTCCGAAGATATGGATGTTCTTCCGGTGGGAGGGGGAGGCGGCGCCGGAGAACCGGTGGCATGGGTCGAGGCCGGCCGCGCCATGAGTCTGCGAAGAAGGACGGCGAATCAAGCGATATGGACGGGTCGTCGCGCCGGCCGATGCTCGTTATCACGGCCGGCGATCGCGGCGATCATCGGCGGGAACGTCTTCTTCAGGCGCTACTGGCCTTCCCGATGATGTGTCGCCCGTGGGCCTGGGCCTTTCTCCTCTCGGGCTCTATCCGCGCCAGCATCCTGGTGGCGATCATCGTGCTGCTCATCCGCCGGTCGACCCGGTAGCGGGACGAGGAAAGGCAGAGACGGGCCTCCGTTTATCGGCGATATGGTGCGAGGAGCCGCTGGTCTGCAGGAATATGCCAGCTTCCACAATTCGGCAGGTCTACCCGAAGGGCACGGAGAACACGGAAGCGACGCGGGCGCTGCCCGGTGCCGGGCTGGGCGTATTCAGAGGAGAGAACAGAACTCGTCGACGGTGAGGCGGCGCGCGAGCCGGCGGAGGGTCCCGCGCTTGACCTCGTCGTGCAGCGGCGCGGAGAGGGTGACGTCGACGCCGGGCTTCATCATGATCAGGTGGCTGCCGGTCTGGCGGAGCGCCGCGAAGCCCGCCCTTGTGAATGCCCTGGCCGCGACTACCCCCGAGACGACGGGCAGGTGCGGCATGCGATCAGACGGTCACGTCGAGTACGGTCGCGCCGCCGGCGCGGGCAGCACGGTCGTTGAGCGCCTCGATGCAGCCCCGGATGGCGTCCTGGATGTTGGCCAGCGCCTCTTCGACCGTCTCGCCCTGCGAGTGGCAGCCCGGGAGCGCGGGGCAGCTGACGACGTATCCGCCGTCCTCGGTGTCTTCCTCGATCACGACTTTCAGGTTCATGGTATCGGTACCATCACGTACGTCGCCCGTTCCGCCCGGACGGGAGGCGGTGCCGGCGGTGCGGAGCACGTCAGGGTACCTTTCACGAGGAGACGTTAGAGCTTTCTCCTGGCAGAAGGGCTCGGGGCCGGGTGCGGCCACTCGAGGAGAATCAGACGACAACGTCGATGACGACCTGCCGTTGACCGACGATGACCACGTGGTCGCTGCCGGGGGTGCCGGCGCCCGTCAACGGCAGGATGTCGCCGACGGCCGGCCGGATACCGTGGACGAAGGGCCGATAGCCGTCCTGTCTGGTCACGTCCCGGCGATTCGAGAATCCATGGCCGGACCGGGGCCGGCCATGCGGCCGGGCGGTGTCGCGGCCTCGCCGCCGTCTACGCGCCGGCCATGAGCCCCGCGACGGCGTAGGCCAGGAGCACGGCCAATGCGGGAACCAGGAGGATGCCGACCTTCTCGCCGAGGGTGATGCTCGTGGGGTCCGCTGTCGTCGTGAGGATCTCTTCGGGCACCATGCGCAGGCTCCGGGGCCGGCGGATGAACTCAGGCGGGATCGCATCTTCTTTCAACTCAGTCATATCCAATCGCTCCGCGGCGTCCGTATCGCCATAGTGATTCCGGCTCTCCTATGCCCTTTGTATTTATAATAATTATGCAATGCATAAACGCTTGGCATTAGAATTGGTCCAGCAGGGGTGGAATGGAATGAACGGGGTATGGGGGCACAGCCCGGACGCCTTCAGCCGTCCTGGATGCGTTCCGATCGCTCCCGCGCGACGGAGCCCGGAACAGAGGAGGCTCAGACGGCGATATCGAGGACGACCTGCCGCGAGCCGTCGACGAGCTGGGACGACGACCACGTGATCTGGCCCCGGCAGTCCCGGGCCCAGGAAACCTCGCCGGGGGTCGCCGATGGCCCGTGCACCTCCCATCGTGGCGATGCGATGGGGACGACGGGACCGACTTCCTGACGACATGGTTCGACAGAGACGGTTTTTCAGACGAAAAGAGAGCTTTTTGTATCCGGACATGCAACCCATCGGCTGTATGAGCTCGGCACCGGCGACCATCGATCACCTTCTCGGGGAGATCGCCTCGCTCCCCCTCGAGGACCAGGCCCTCCTTCTCGAGGTGATCGGCCACCGGCTCGTCGAGGCACGCCGGAGGGAGGTCGCCGATGAGGCCGCGGCGGCCTGGGCGGCGCTGGAACGGGGGGAGATCCGGCGGGGTACGACGGCCGATCTCTTCGCCGATCTCGAGTCCGCCGCCGAGCCTATTGCCCCGGGGGTGAACGCGGATGGAGTTTAAGGTTCTGATCGAGCAGGACGAGGACGGCTGGTACATCGTCACTGTCCCGGCCCTGCCTGGCTGCGTCTCGCAGGGGAGGACCGAGGAGGAGGCGAAGCGGAACATCGCCGAGGCGATCGAGCCTGCACCTCGGAGCGCTGGCTCGCGACGGCATCCCGCTCTGCCCGGGGAGCGGCGCCAAAGAGGATCTGGTCGCCGTCCGGCTATGACTCAAGGTCTCCCGGTCCTCTCCGGACGGGAACTGGTGCAGGCACTCTGCCGCGCCGGCTATTCGGTCCGGGACCAGAAGGGCAGCCATATCCACCTCCGCCATCCCTTTCGAAGGCCGCTGACCGTCCCCGACCATCCGGAGATCGCCCGCGGCACCCTCCGCGTGATCCTTCGGGACGCCGGCCTGACCGCGGAGGAGCTGCGGGACCTACTCTGACAGGCTCTTCCACCGCACCCCCTGCGCTGTCTTACCGGCCCTCTCGCACTTTCAGCGCCGGCGATAGAACCATCATGCCACCTGATGAGACCCGCCCGCCCGACCGCTTCATGAAAAAAGAAGATGCTCGGCGAATCGATCGATACGGACGGGCCGTCGCGCGTGAGACTCGTGATCGCGTTGACGATCGCGGCGTTCGTGGCGGGGAACGGTCTTCTCCAGGCGCTCTTTCTGGCCTTCCCGCCGACGCGCCGGCACTGGGCGCGGGCCTTTGTTGTCTCATTCTGTCCTCGAGCGCGTCCCGGTGGCGATCGTTGTGCCGTCCGTGCCATGATCCATGCGGCGGAGGAGACATGGTGGGCTGTCCTGGCTCCGCATGGGCTGTGCCATCCCGGTGCGCCGGCGAGGTGTCGCAGCACGCAGGGGGCAGGGGGCACCTCGAGGCAGGCGGATCCGGCCTTCCTCTCTAGGGAGCAGGAGATACAGAGGAGAGGTCGTCAGATCGCCTGCCCCGGCTGCCCCGCTGCCCCCTGGCGTCGCGAAGGCGGACGGCGAAACAGCCGCTCGAGCGGGTTTCCGCGCCGGGGCGGGGACGCGACGAACTCCGACCGGCCGCGGTCATCCGGCGCCGGCCGGCGACGTCGGGTAGACGTCGCCCGGGCCTCGATCCTGTCAGTCACGTTAAACGGTCGCGCCGGCCGGGCTCCGGCGGCCGCGTCGAGTCCGTCCCGCGCCCGCGTCGGCGCTGCCCGGTGCGGCGAGCGGCTCCGCGTATGACGCGTCGTCCTGGTTCGGAGAAGTCATCGTCATTCTCTTCCATCGAGTCGGGACGATGGCATCCTTCCAGAGGAAGTAGCCGATGACGATGAGAACCGGCAGACCGATCGGGATTGCGATTCCGGCCGGGCCGTTGAAGAACGGACCGTACTGGACCATCGTCGAGACCATGAGCAGGGCGCATCCGAGCCCATAAACCATCACGCCTCTTCTGCCGTATCCGCGATTGCTGAGGAGGAGGACTGCTGCCGCGAGCGAGGAGTACGACTCCGCCGATCCAGAGTAGGATGGAGAACGCAGTTCGGCCAGTGATGATACCGTCGATGACGAACTCCGAACTTCTCGCCAGAGGAAGATGACGGACCATCCATAAGAGGTCTCGCTGTATTCTGACGAGCAGGAATTGGAGCCCGGCCCCGATGGAGTCCCCTATCAGGTAAACGTTAATGGGAAAAATGAAGGGGATGAGTGGCATCCCCTTTGAGAGATTCATCTAGTCTTACACGTAGGTGTCGAGGATGACCTGCTTGGTGCCGTCACTGAAGGTAGCCGTCACAATAACGTGGTCCTGCCCAGCTGTTGACGTGAGTCGACAGCGCTGTGCATACCGACCGCACAGTGAGCTGTGCCTGCGAAGTCGCGGTCAGTGTGAGCCGTGTCATTGACCGAATACCGTCGATCGAGATGCAACCTGGCGGCATCCTGGCCACCCTGGTAGGTGACATTGATGCCAGTTCCGCCAGAGCCGGTCCTGCTGCAGCGGTGACACGCGACAATCTTGGTCTTCTGGACATTGCTGCCCATTCCGAACACGAACGCCGCGATGACCGCGGCGAGGATCACGGTGACGGCCACCATGAGGATGACACCGATCACCGGAGAGACTGCATCTTCTTTCGACTTTGTCATGTCTGATCACTCCGCGGCGTTCGTGCCGCCATTGTGATTCTGGCTGCTAGGTTGCCGTAATGGTAAATATAATTTTTGTTTTTAGTTTCACAAAGATTCCCCCCCGATCCGCAATGCGCGTATGCTTGGCACTGTTTCAAGTAACAGAAAGGCATTAGCGAATGAACCGGGACGCAGATCGGTCCCTAGAGCATCATCCATGCCCGTTGCCATCGGTCAGTCCCGCTGTGACCGTGGCCGATTCTCCTGCCCGTTCGACTGGTATGCTTGGCAATGCCGATGAGCGCACCGCCGTGCGTCACGGCGGGCGCGTTTTTCCCCCCGGTGCCGCAGTGGAAACCGACCTTCCGCCACTCTGCGGCGCGACCGTTTTTCCGGTGCGGAGCCGGTGTCGTTCCCCGCGGTGCGGCATGTGCCGGACCTCTCTCCGCCGGCAGGGCGCACGGCTGCAGGAGTGCGCCGGCGCCCCATCGACGGCCATCCATATATCGACATATATCTTTTACTTTACGGTTTGTTCGTCGCAATTGCGGCGGCTTTGAAACAGGGAGTACTGGGAGCTGGTGGAGCTTCGAAGAACGGTGCTCCTGCCTGTCGAAATCCCCTCACTCTCATCTGTTCGTCGGGACCGGGGCCCAATTGTCGTGTAAGTGACACCTCCGACAAAGGCCAACTCCGGTGTACGGCGGCAGATGCAATTGCAAACAGTTATCGGTCCTTCATCCAATGCAAACAATATCGAATGTGCATCATGTCGCCCACGTCTCTCTCTGCATTCGCCCTTCTCTGCATCGCGCTGATCGCAGCCCCGGCCGCGGCCCTCGCCCCCGTCGCCTCATTCTCGGCCGATACGACGTCCGGTCCCGCCCCGCTCGAAGTCTCGTTCGCGGATACCTCGAGCGGTTCGCCCGCCGGCTGGGCGTGGTACTTCGGCGACGAAAATTACACGTCGTCGCGCTGGGTCCAGACGAATCCCTCCGCCCCGCATGCCATCCGCGCAGGGACGACGAGTGTCGCGCTGCCTGATGGCAGCATCGTGACCATGGGAGGCCAGTTCCAATGGAATCAGAACACCTATGAGCAGGTCAGTAACGAGATCTGGCGATCGACGGATAATGGGGCGACATGGGTGCAACAGACCTTCAACGCATCTTGGATGCAGAGGCCCTATCCCCATTGCGTCGTCTTACCGGACGGCAGCATCGTTCTGATGGGGGGCGATTATGGTCCTTCTGGAATGGGCGGATTGAGCGATGTCTGGCGTTCAACCGACAAGGGGGTTTGCTGGACCCTGCAGACTCCTGCCGCCGAATGGGGCGGCGAGTGGGGGCGTAGCCGACAATATTTTAGCAGTATCGTCCTCTCTGACGGCAGCATCCTTGTCATGGGCGGGCAAGAACCATACGGGGGAGCAAAGAACGACGTCTGGCGTTCGAACGACAAGGGGGCCACGTGGTCACTTGTCACGGCCGCCGCTGCGTGGGCTCCCCGCTCTTCTCATACAAGCGTCGCATTGCCGGACGGAAGCATCGTCGTGATGGGAGGCCAGGTCGAACGTGACAATACTGTCTCCTCCTCCAACGACGTGTGGCGTTCCACGGACCAGGGTGTAACGTGGACGTGGGTGAATCCAACAGGTGGTTTTTCACCCCGATTCGGTCATACCAGTGTCGTTCTGCCGGACGGCAGCATCCTCCTCATGGGAGGGGTTGGAGGACTGAATCAAAACTGGATGCCTTTAAGCGATGTATGGCGTTCGACGGATAGAGGAACCACGTGGGCACAGCTGACGATCAACGCCGGCTGGTCCCCCAGGGCTGAACATTCCTGTTCTGTCCTTCCCGATGGCAGTATTGTCCTTTTAGGAGAACATGGAGAGGGCACGGATCCGAATCTCTTCCATAGTGACGTCTGGCGGCTCGACACCGCGTCCTCGCACGCCCGGAACCCGTACCACGCCTATGCCAAGTCCGGCACCTACTCCGTGGCACTCCAGGCCTCCAACGCCGACGGCTACTCGAGCACCATCCGTAAAGGCTACATCACCGTCACCAATCCGCCCACCATCACCTCCATCATGCCGAACAACGGCACGGCCGGCTCGACGGTCGCGGTCGCCATCACCGGCACCGGGTTCGTGCCTGACTCGACTATCGTCTCGCTCTCTCAGGCCGGCTCCGCTCCTATCCCGGCGACGCATATCATTGTCGAGTCGGAGACGAGGCTCACGTGCCGGTTTACGCTGCCGTCGACGGCGGCCACAAGCTCCTGGGACGTGACCGTGACGAATCCCGAGGGCCAGAGCGGAACGCTGCCCGACGGGTTCGATATCTGCGCCGTCTTCCGCTTCGCGCCGTCCTCGCTGCGGGTCCCCGTCGGCGCGAACAACACGACAACGCTCTACCTCGATGGCCTTGCCGCAGGCCTCACCGGCTTCGACGTCACTCTCAACCTGTCGCTACCCGACCCGACAATCGGCGAGATCGTCGGTGTCACCATGCCTGGATGGGACCTGATCGACAACACCACCCTCCCCGCCGATTCGGTAAGGGTCCGCGCGGTCGACCTGACGAACGTCGTCGGGCCGGGGGGCGACATCCTTGTCGGGACCGTCACCGTGCGCGGTGATCGGGCCGGCCAGACCGAGCTCAGGGTGGTCCCGGTGCGGATCGACGACGAGGGAGGCGAGACGGTTGAGACTAGGCTGGCCGCCTGCTCGGTGAACGTCCTTCCCGCGCCCTATCTCCCCTGCATCTCAGCGTATCCGACGGACCAGAACGGCGACGGCCTGTACGAGGACGTCAACGGCAACGGACGGAAGGACTTCAACGACGTCGTCACGTTGTTCACCTACCTCGACGCTATCGCCGCGGATGACGACTGGCCGTTCCTCAACTTCAACGGCAACAATCGGATGGACTTCGCCGACATCGTCTGGCTCTTCAACCACCTCTGATAAGTTAGAGTCCGAATTCTCCACATTTTTCCCTAGACGGCAGGCGCGACACCCATCACGCTTCTCGAGGCAGCGCCCGGACCCTCGGCAGCGGAAGATGGCCGATATCCCGATCCCGGCTGCGCATGGCGATCGGAAAGGTTATTTCCACTCATCCGGCAAGGGGAACGTATGCGATACATCGGGGCGCTGCTGGTTGCACTCATCGTGTGCGCTGTTCTTCTCGCGGGGTGTTCCTCGTCGACCTCCTCTCCGACTACCACGAATCTCGTCGGCGATTGCCACGGGTTCCTCGTCCGGGGGCTACGGGTATTCGCCGATGGGCGCCGGGGTCGACGTGCCGAAGTCCAGGTTCGTCGCGGTGACCGTCTCCCAGGCCGGCGACTCCACCGGCGTCGCAACCTACCAGGGGGGTTCGGACGCGGCCTCGTTGCAGTGGATCGAGGTCTCCGTCAATAACGGTCCCCGGGTTCCCATCGGGTCTGCAACGACGCCGGCAGGCTGTTCGGCAGAGCGTCGCCCTGAACGGTTTCACGCCGGGGCAGGACCACGTGATCGCTGTCGGTCACTTCGTCGACGGGCAGGACCAGGTCGTCCTGGATACCTTCGTCTAATCCATTTTTTCATCACACCCTCTGCGCTGCGCGGGCTGTCCCGTCACCCGCTGCCGCCCCGATAGTCCCGGATAGTACATCCCTCGCTCTCGCCGCCCCGTCCCGTCGGCCCCGGGACCCCGGAACGGTCCCCGAAACCGGAAAGGATTTATCAGGACCGCGTAAAGGGGGCACCCGTATGCAGGACCGGGGCGCCCACCGCCCGCCGGCGAGAGCGCCGGCCACGGGCCGGCCCCCTCCAGGTGAGTATTCCATGACAGCATCCAGGTATAGATTCATACGACTGCTCGGGGTGGCGCTCATCGCGCTCGCCCTGCTCGCGGCCGGCGCCGTGGCCATCACGCCCACGGGCAACGTCACCACCGCGACGACGGTCCCGACCGTCAACGTGACCGCAACCGTCACCACTGTGAACGTGACCCCGACCGTCACCACCGGCAACGCCACCGTCGCCCCGACCCTCACGGTCACGCCGGGCGTCACCGGCGGCGCCATCAACGTCGTCCGGACACCCGGCGCCACCGTCTTCCTCGGCGAGAACGGCCTCGACATCACCGCCACCGGCGTCGCCGCGGGCGACACCCTCGGGTGGTTCCAGGCCGGGGCCGACGTCGCCACCTCGTCCCCCGACGACACCCTGATCGTCTCCAACCCGGCCAACTTCTACGTCCAGCCCGGCACCAGGACCGGCGCCTGGTACGACATGAACAAGAACCGGGCCGTCGCCATCAACGTCAAGGACCCGTCCCTCAACGTCCGCGTCTGGGCCCTCCCGAGCAACACGGACGTCACCGGCAACACGATCACGCAGGGCCAGCTCCTGACCTTCCGCGTCGACTCCAACCTCGACGCCGTCTACACCCAGCGCGGTGTCGGGGCCCCGGTCACGGTCAAGGTCCAGGACCCGTCCGGCAACATCTACAACGCGCTCATCGACGACCTGGGCAACCAGAACACCATCGTCAACATCCCGGTCACCTCCTCCTCGATGCTGGTCCCCGGCATGGGCACCAACGGCACCGTCTGGGACACCGGCAACACGAACTACCGGGCCGGCGACTACAAGGTCTGGGCCGAGTCCAACCTGAACGGGATGAAGGACAACTACAAGGACCCGTCGGGCGCTGACTTCACCGGCAAGACCATCACCAGCCAGTACACCGTCACCATCGGCCAGAACGTCCTGACCCTCACGGCGAACACCAACGCCACGATCGTGCGCAACAACGACTTCGCCGTGACCATCAACGGCGCCCCGAACACCGCGTACGCCCTCTGGGTCTCGGGCACCTCCTCGATCGCGAGCCCGAACGAGCCCCCGCGGATCAAGCAGGGCCAGTCCGGCACCGTCCTCGGTGACCCGACCGCCGGCGCGCTCGTCTACACGGGCACCCGCACCGTCGCCGAGGACGTCCCGGCCGTCGCCAACAACACCACCGCGAACCCGTGGTACGCCGCCGTCGTGACCGACAACAACGGCCGGCGCACGGTCGGGTTCTCGACCGACCAGAACACCAAGGACCAGTCCTACACGATCCGCGTCCAGACCATCGACACCACCGACTCGAAGTACGACACGGTCGACGTCGCGGTCGCCAAGGGCGGCATGACCGTCCAGGTCGGCGGGAACCAGTCGTTCTACCTCGGCGAGGAGATCGTCCTCTCCGGCACGAACACGGACTCGGAGACCACCTACCTCTTCATCACCGGGCCGAACCTGCCCTCGGGCGGGGCCAACCTGGTCGACGTGGCGCGCCGTCGTCTCGGGTGACGCCTCCACCTTCACGACCACGACCGTCAACGCCGACGACACGTGGTCGTACCGCTGGGCCACCGCGAACCTGAACATCGACGCCGGGTCGTACACCGATCTACGCGGTCTCGAGCCCGAACAACCGCGACAACCTCGGCAGCACCCAGTACTCCACGACCTCGCTCGTGGTCCGCTCGCCGTTCGTCACCGCGAACGTCTCGGCCGCGACCGTCGCGAAGGGCGACATCGTGGCCGATCACCGGGACGGCCCAGGGCGCCCCGCCGCAGGGCGTCGCGATCTGGATCTTCGGCACCAACTACTACAGCCGGACCACCCAGAGCGTCAACGACGACGGGACCTTCCGGTACGAACTCGGGCGCGGCACCACGCAGAACCTGGCGACAGGCCAGTACTTCGTGGTCGTCCAGCACCCGATGACCAACGGCATCTTCGACGTCGATGAGGTCGTCGACGCCGGCGTCACGCGCGTCTACGACACCTCGGGCAACTTCTTCGTCGCGGCCGGACCGGGCCGTCTGCAGGGCTCCGACGCGGCCAACGCGCTCGTGAACCTGATCAACGGCCCGAACATCGACGACACCTACACCAAGCTGACCTTCGCGGTCGAGGAGCCCTCGATCACGGTCGTCGCCCCCGACATCCGGCCGGGCGACCAGCTCCGGATCGCGGCACGACCAACCTCGCGGTCGGGGACAACCTCCTGATCACGGTCGTCTCGTCCGCGTTCGAGCCGACCAACAAGTCGGCGGCCTCCGGGTTCTCCGGCCTCTCGGGCCAGACCACGGTCCAGGCCGGCAGCGGCGGCCGGAACACGTTCAACTTCACGGCCGACGCGTCGCAGCTCCAGATCGACACCTACCAGGTGACCGTGGAGGCGCCGGACGCCGGGGCCTCGCAGACCGCGACCTTCGCCGTCACCAGCGAGGCCGGCGGGAACGTCACGGCGACCGCGACCCCCGGCGGCAACGTCACGGGCACGGTCACGGCCGGGACCGCGACCACCGTCCGGCACGGGTGCGCCGACCGTCACGGGCAACGCGACCGCGACCCCGACCCGGGCTCCGGGCTTCGGCACGCTCGTCGCGCTCGCGGGCCTGGCCGGCGTCGCGCTCCTCGTCGTGCGCCGGCGGGACTGAGAACCCCTCTCCTTTTTCGGCCGCCGCGCGGGCACTCGCCTTTTTCTCGTCCGCCGGTGCATCTTCCCGCAATGACCTGGGAGATCGACCTCGTCCTCTGGCTCCAGTCGTTCCCCTGGCTCTTCCTGCCCATGGCGGTCGTCTCGGTCCTCGGCTCGCCCGCGTTCTACCTCGGCCTGATCGCGGTCCTGGCCTGGTGGCGCGAGCGCCCGTTCGCGCTCGAGCCTCAGCGTGCTCTTCGCCCTGAGCGCCATCGTGAACGACCTGGTCAAGCTCCTGGTCCACGCCCCGCGGCCGTACTGGGTCTCGGCCGACGTCGTGCCGCTCGAGCTCCAGAACTCGTTCGGCTTCCCCTCGGCCCACGCCCAGCTCGCGATCTCCATGTGGGGCCTCATCGCGCTCCGCCTCCGGAACCCCTGGGCCGCGTTCGCGACTGCGGGCATCGTCTTCGCCGTCGGGATCTCGCGGATCGCCCTCGGCGTCCACTACCCGGTCGACGTCCTCGGCGGCTGGCTGATCGGGGCCGCGGTCCTCGCGGCCTTCGTCACCGCCGGGCCGGCCGCGTTCCGGGCCGCGGGCCGCACTGACCCCGCGGGCGCGGGTCGTCGCCGCCGTTCGCGCTCTCGCTCGCCGCGGTCGGCGCGAGCGCCGCCATCGCGGCCGCCATCGGCCCGTGGGCCCCCGACCCGTCCTGGACCGGCCTCGTGGCCGGCCTCGCCCCGGTCTCGATCGAGTACACCCTGATCGCGGCCGGCTTCGGCCTCGGGCTCGTCCTCGGCCACGAGCTCGACCGGGGCTGCCGGTCCTTCCGCTCGCGGTCCGCCGGCCTCGCCGGGACCCTCCTCGGCCTCGCCGTCATCGTCCTGCTCTGGTTCGGCGTCGGGCCCGTCCTGCCGCCCGGGAGCCCCGAGGCCGAGGTCGCCCTCTACCTCGTCTCGGCCGCGATCGGGGCCTGGTGCATGGCCGGCGCGCCGGCCGTCTTCTGCCGGCTCGGCCTCTACGGCGGCGCCGGCCCGGAACAATCATGATACCTGGACGACCACGCCTGAACAGAATGGGAACGGGACGAGTTCAGGCCTGGATGGGCCTGATGGGGAGCCGCATCGCGCAGATCGCGGAGCGGATCGAGGACGACGAGGTCGACCGGCTGATCGCCGCGATCCGGGGGGCGCGCCGGGTCTTCGTGATGGGCGCGGGCCGCTCGGGGCTGGTCGCGAAGGCCTTCGCCATGCGCCTGATGCACCTGGGGCTCCAGTCGTACGTGGTCGGCGAGACGATCACGCCCTCGTTCGGCACGGAGGACGTGATGGTGATCTTCTCGGGCTCGGGCCGGACGCGGACGGTCGTGGACATCGCGACCACCGCGAAGGAGATGGGCGGCACGCTCTGCGTGATCACGGCCAACCCGACCGGCGGGCGTCGCGACCATGGCCGACGTCGTGGTCGAGATCGAGTCGAACCGCGACCCCGCCGACGACGAGTCCTGCGAGTTCGAGCGGCGGCAGATGACCGGCGAGCACAAGTCCTTCGCCCCGCTCGGGACCCTCTTCGAGACGACCGCGATGGTCTTCGCCGACGCGATCATCTCGCGCCTGATGGAGCTCGGGCACGTCGACGAAGGGCAGATGAAGACGCGCCACACCAACATCGAGTGAGATGACACGCTTTGCACGCCGGGTGGCCGGGCTCGAGGTCTCGGGGATCCGGAAATGGTTCGCGGGCGCCGGGCCGGGCTCGATCAACCTGACCCTGGGCCAGCCCGACTTCGACACGCCCGAGCACATCAAGGAGGCCGCGTGCCGGGCCCTCGCGGAGGGGCGGACCGGGTACACCCCGAACACGGGGATCCCCGAGCTCCGGGACGCGATCGCCGCGAAGTCGCGGCGCGAGAACGGGCTCGACTATACCGCCGACCAGGTGATGGTGACCGCCGGCGCCTCCGAGGCACTCCTGCTCGTGATGCAGGCCCTCGTCGACGACGGCGACCGCGTGCTCCACGCCGACCCGGCCTTCGTCTCGTACGCCGCGCTCGCCACCCTCGCGGGAGGCCGGCCCGAGGGGCTCGCCGTCGACGAGCGCCTCCGGATCGACGTCGAGGCCGCGAAGGAGCGGCTCGACGGCGCGAAGGTCCTGGTGCTCAACTCGCCCGCGAACCCGACCGGCGCGGTCGAGCCCGCGGAATCGGTGAAGGCGCTCGTCGAGTACGCGAACGACGCGGGCGCGACCGTGATCTCGGACGAGGTCTACGAGCACTTCGTCTACGACGGGGTCACGGCCGTCTCCGCGGCCCGGTACGGCGAGGACGTGGTCACCGTCAACGCGGTGAGCAAGACCTACGCCATGACCGGCTGGCGGCTCGGCTGGTTCGCCGGGTCCGAGGAGCTCGTGGAGCAGACCAACAAGATCCACCAGTACGGCCAGGCCTGCGCCTCCTCGGTCGCGCAGTACGCGGCCGTCGCGGCCCTCGAGGGGCCGCAGGACTGCGTCGCGGCCATGCGGGACGAGTACGAGGCGCGGCGAAACCTCCTCTGCGACGGGCTCGCGCGGCTCGGGATCGAGTTCCCGCGGCCGGAGGGCGCCTTCTACGCCTTCCCGCCGATGGACGCCGACCTGGTCCGGCGGATCGTCGAGGCCGGCGTGGTCATCGTGCCCGGCGAGTCCTTCGGCCCCGGCGGCGCCGGCCACGCCCGGATCGTGTACGCGGCCTCGCGCGAGGCCCTCACCGCCGCCCTCGAGCGGATAGCAGGAGTCATCAATGGCTGAACAGGACACTATCACCGACAGGGACCGGCTCGTCCGGCTCCTCGCCCGCCTCTCGAACGCCCACGGGGTCTCGGGAGCGAGGGCGAGATCCGCGAGATCGTCCGCGAGGAACTCGCGGGCTACGTCGACGAGGTCTACGAGGACCGCATGGGGAACCTGATCGCGGTCAAGCGCGGCGACGACTTCAAGGTCATGCTCGCCTCGCACATGGACGAGATCGGGTTCATGGTCAAGTACGTCGAGAAGGAGGGCTTCCTCCGCTTCGCCCCGATCGGCGGGTGGTACGCGCCCATGCTCTCGGGCCAGCGTGTCGTGCTCCACGGCACGAAGGGCCCGCTCCTCGGCGTGCTCGGCTCGAAGGCGGTGCACATGATGGACGAGGAGGAGCGCAAGAAGCTCCTGAAGATCGAGGAGATGTTCATCGACGTCGGGGCCGAGAGCGCGGACGCGGCCAAGGAGCTCGGCCTCGGCCCGGGCACGCCGGTCACGCTCGACCGCCGGTTCTGCTCCCTCTGCGGCGACCGGGTCTCGGGCAAGGCCTTCGACAACCGCGCCGGCGTCGCGCTCCTGGTCGAGGTGCTCCGGCAGCTCGAGTCGCCGTCGACGGTCTACGGCGTCTTCACGGTCCAGGAGGAGGTCGGGCTCAAGGGCGCGAAGGTCTCGTCCTACGCCCTCGACCCCGACTGCGCCATCGCGACCGACGTCACGATCCCCGGCGACCACCCCGGCGTCCTGCTCAAGGACGCGCCCGTCGAGATGGGCAAGGGGACGGTCGTCTCGATCGCGGACGCGAACGGGCGGGGGATCATCGCCCACCCGGCCATGCTCGCCTGGCTCCGCGAGACGGCCGAGGCGAACGGCATCCCGGTCCAGTTCGAGGTCGGCTCGGGCGGCACCACCGACGCCTCGTCGATCCACCTCTCGCGCGAGGGCGTCCCCTCGACCGTCCTCTCGACCCCGGCCCGGTACATCCACTCCCCGGTCGAGGTGATCGACCTCACGGACCTCGAGGCCGGGATCCGCCTGCTCGTCGCGGCGCTGAAGACCCGGCCCGAGATCCCGCCCCGCCGTCCCGGGGGATCGGCATAACAATCATACGCTGTCGGAGCGAGATCATGATCGGAGCGCCCGCCCCTGCACCCGGGGCCCCCGGTGCTCCCTGGACCGCCATGCCCGACGTCTCTCCTCTCCCCGAGCCCTCAGCGCGCCGGGTCCTCGTCGCCATTCCCTGCTACAACGAGGGGCTGACGATCGGCACGCTCGTGCTCAAGGCCCGGGCCCACGCGGACGAGGTGCTCGTCATCGACGACGGCTCGACCGACGACACGGCCGTGATCGCCCGGCTCTCGGGCGCGACCGTGCTCGTCCACGAGCGGCAGCAGGGGAAGGGCGCGGGCGTCCTGGACGCGATGGCGCTACGCACGCGACCACGGCTACGCCGCGCTCGTCCTGATCGACGGCGACGGCCAGCACAACCCCGACGAGATCCCGGTCGTCGTGGCACCGATCCTCGAGGCCGGGGCCGACCTGGTGATCGGCTCGCGCTTCCTCGGCACGGACGACGAGATCCCGCTCTACCGCCGCTTCGGCCAGCAGGTGCTGAACGTCTTCACGAACGCCTCGGCCGACTACTCCTCGACCGACTCGCAGTCGGGCTTTCGGGCGCTCTCGCGGCGGGCGCTCGAGGCGGCCGAGACCTTCGCATCGGAGGGCTATAACGTCGAGTCGGACATGATCGCGTACCTCTCGGCCCGCGGCCTCGCGATCGCCGAGGTCCCGATCTCGGTCCGGTACGAGGTGCCGCACCGGCACAAGAAGAACCCGATCACGCACGGGCTCGGCGTGCTCTCGAACATCGCGGCCCTGATCGGGGCCCGGAGCCCCCTCCTCTTCTTCGGCATCCCCGGCCTGGTCCTGCTCCTGGCCGGGGCCTTGATCGACACCTGGGCCGTCGCCCGGTTCTCGGCCACGGCCCAGGTGCCGGTCCTCGGCTCGGTCGTGGGCGGCCTGATGACCGTGATCGGCCTGCTGCTGGTCGGCGCGGCGATCGTGCTCAAGTCCGTGAGCGTGCTCCTCCGCCACCGGCGGTGAGCGACGAGAGTGCGGGCGCGGCCATTTAACCGAATGCCGCATCGGGTACATCCCGATACGGGGAGGGGGCGGCGCGAGCCGCCACCGGCGGTAAAAAGGAGTCCTAGAGCCCGCGCCAGAGCTCGAGCGCCCGGCTCTCGGGGAGCTCGACGTCGTCGCGGGTGATCGTCGCCTCGGCCGCGACAGGCCGGACGAGCCGCGCGCCGTCGAGGAGGCCGATCGGGACGTGGTCGGGGTGGTCGGCGATCCTGACGGCGACGCCGCGGACGTCGAACGAGCCCATGGGATGGCGGAGGGTCTCGCCCTCGGCGAGGTCGCGCTTGGCCACGCCGACCACCTGCACGGTCGGCGCGGTGCCGTTGTTCAGCAGCGGCGGCCGGCCCTCGAGGGCGCGGCGGACGGTCTTGGCGACCTCGAGGTGGCAGAGGTGGTAGTTCCGGAGCAGGGTGTAGTACGGCCCGTCGCCCATCTTGTAGTACTGGAGGTACGGCTGCTCCTCGGCCTCGTGCCGGGCCGTCAGGAAGACGCCGGCCGGCGCGCCGGGCACGCCGAGGAGGTAGTCGGAGAGCGGGCTGGCCGAGCGCCTCGGCCGTCTTCGCGAGCTCGGCCCCGCCGGCTCGCGACGCTCTCGGCCGTCGGGCCGAGCAGGCCGTCCTTCGCGATCGCGGCGCCGAGGCCGTTCGCGACGAGCGCCTGCTCGATCTGGACCTTGGTCCCGTCCGTGAACGCGACCGTCTTGTCCAGGCTGATCCCCTGGACCCCGGACCAGTACCGCATCTCCTCGAGGGTCGGGTGGTGGTTCAGGAAGCCCTTGAGGTTGCCGTAGACGAGGGGGGAGAAGCCCATGGCGAGCGCCTCCTCGCGCAGCGCCGCGAGGCAGCCGGGCTGGTCGCCCTCGGCCTCGGAGAGGTAGCCGCGCCGGGCGAAGTGCGAGCCGACCGTCACCTGGAGCTCGGCGTCCATGGTGACCACCGGGAGCGAGGCCCCGATCGCGGCCTCGACGGGCTCGACCGCGCGGAGCGGGTCGCCCGACGCGACCACCACGAGGTCGCTCTCGGCAGACGAGGTCGTCGACCGAGTTGGTCAGCAGCGCCGGCTTCGGGTAGTCCGTCCGCCGCCCGGGGTCCGAGTGCGTGAAGACCCGGACCACCTCGAGGTCGTCGGTATGCCCGAGGGCCAGCATGATCCCCTTCGCGATGTAGCCCGTCCCGACGATCCCGATTCGCGCCACCTCAGAGCCCTCCCTGCCGGGCCCTGCGGTGCTGCTGGACCATGTTCCCGGCCCGGATCAGGGAGTCGAAGGTCCCGGCGTCGGACCAGAAGCCCGGCAGGACCGAGAACTGCATCTCGCCCATCCCGATGTACGCGTTGTTCACGTCCGTGATCTCGAGCTCGCCCCGGCCCGAGGGCTTCAGGGTCCGTGATGATCTCGAAGACGCGGTTGTCGTAGAGGTAGCAGCCGGTCACGGCCAGGTTCGACTTCGGCTGGGCGGGCTTCTCCTCGATCCCGACCACGCGGTCGCCCGCGACCTCCGCGACGCCGAAGCGGTTCGCGTCCGGGACCTCTTTCAGGAAGATCTTCCCGCCCGAGCGGAAGTCCTGGATGTCGTCCCTGAACGAGTCCTCGAAGATGTTGTCGCCGAGGATCACCGCGACGGCGTCGTCCCCGGCCCAGCGGCGGGCCAGGCCGAGCGCCTCGGCGATCCCGCCGGCCGCGTCCTGGATCTCGTAGGTCAGGCGGACCCCGTAGCTCGAGCCCGAGCCGAGGAGCTCGAGGAAGTGGCCCGCGTGCCCGCGTCCCGAGACGACCATGATCTCCTGGCACCCGGCCTCGATCAGCTTCTCGAGGGGGTAGAAGATCATGGGCTTGTCGTAGACCGGGAGCAGGTGCTTGTTCGTGACCTTCGTCAGCGGCAGCAGGCGCGAGCCCGTTCCGCCGGCCAGGATGACGCCTTTCATCTGATCACGTTTCGTTTTCGGCACGTATATAGTCTGATAACGCCTCCCGCCAGTGCCGCATGGGCGAAAGTTTCGT
Source organism: uncultured Methanoregulaceae archaeon (assembly GCA_963730355.1). GTDB lineage: Archaea > Halobacteriota > Methanomicrobia > Methanomicrobiales > Methanospirillaceae > UBA288. The sequence continues at coordinate 63,847 of CAVSRL010000006.1, forward strand.
GTTCAGCAGGACCGCACAGCGGGGCCGCGGCGCCCGCCGCCGGCACCGTTCGGCCTCCACCGGGGCCGCGTTCGGGATGAGCTCGCGGGCAAAGCCGTACCACGAGACCGTCCCCTCGTTCGTCAGGTGGTAGACGCCGACGGGCGCGCCGGCGACCTCGGGGAGCCGGGCGGCGAGCTCGGGCAGGTACGTGAACCGGCTCCACTCGTCGCGGATCACGGGCACGACCGGCTTGACGAGCGAGCGCGTCCGCATCTGCGAGGCGAAGTCGTTCTCGCCCGGCCCGAAGAGCCGGCTCGTCCGGACGATCCGCCAGTCGCCGCCGGCCTCCCGGACGCGGGCCTCGCCGAGGGCCTTGGACCGGCCGTAGGCGTTGAGGGGGTCGGGCTCGTCCGCCTCGACGTAGCCGTCCTTTCCGCCGGAGAAGACGTAGTCGGTCGAGAGGTGGACGAGGGTCGCGCCGACGGCGGCGCAGGCCGTCGCGACGTTCCCCGCGCCCTCGCCGTTCACGGCCATGGCCCGGTCGGGCTCGTCCTCGCAGGCGTCGACGTCGGTGAACGCGGCGCAGTTGTACACGAGCGCGGGCCGGAGCGACGCCGATCGCGGACGAGACGGCCTCGCGCGTCCGTGATCTCGAGCTCGTGCCCGACCAGGACCGCGTCCGGGTAGACGCGGGCGAGCGCCCGCCCGAGCCGGCCGGTGGCGCCGAGGATCAGGACCGGGCCTTCAGGGGCTGCCACCATGCCTCGTGCGTCCGGTACCAGTCGACGGTCGCGGCCAGGGCCTCCTCGAACGTGAACGCGGGCGCCCACCCGAGGGAGCGGAGCTTCGAGCAGTCGATCGCGTACCGGAAGTCGTGGCCCTTGCGGTCCCCGACGTGCTCGACCGAGGACTCGTCCTTGCCGAGCAGGGCGAGGAGCGCGTCCGTGATCTCGAGGTTCGTCTTCTCGACCCCCGAGCCGATGTTGTAGACCTCGCCGGGCGTGCCGCGGCCGAGCACGAAGTCGACGGCGCGGCAGTGGTCGAGGACGTAGATCCACTCGCGCACGTTCGTGCCGCTCCCGTAGACCGGGACCTTCCTCCCCTCGAGCAGGTTCGTGACGAAGAGCGGGATCAGCTTCTCGGGGAACTGGTACGGGCCGTAGTTGTTCGAGCAGCGGGTCACGATCACCGGCAGGTCGTGGGTCGTGTGGTACGCGAGCGCGAGCAGGTCCGAGCCGGCCTTCGAGGCCGAGTACGGCGAGGACGGCCGGAGCGGGTCGGTCTCGCGGAACGCGCCCGACGCGGATCGAGCCGTAGACCTCGTCGGTCGAGACGTGGACGAACCGGTCCACGCCGGCCCGCCGGGCGGCCTCGAGGAGGGTGAAGGTGCCCATGCACGTTCGTCGAGACGAACGCGCCGGGGTCCGTGATCGACCGGTCCACGTGGCTCTCGGCCGCGAAGTGGACGACCGCGTCGACCTCCTCCATCAGTTGACCCGACGAGGGCCGCGTCGCGGATGTCGCCGCGGACGAAGAGGTACCGCGGGTCCGACGCGAGGTCCGCGAGGTTCGCGGGGTTGCCCGCGTACGTCAGGGCGTCCAGGTTGACGACCGAACGGTCGGGGTGGCGCGCGAGCTGGTCGCGCACGAAGTTCGCGCCGATGAAGCCGGAGCCGCCGGTGACGAGGAGGCGCACGGGCTCACCCGTGCCTGAGGCCCGGCAGGAGGCCCCAGTCGTACGGGATCTCGGGGCTGTCCGGCGGGAGGCGGAACTCGTCCGGCTCCTCGCGGTTGAACGGCAGGTTCGGGACCGAGACGAAGAACGCGGTCTCGTCCCCGATCGCCTTGAACCCGTGGTAGACGCCGGGCGGGACCGTGACGAGCGCGGGGTTCTTCTCGCCGATGAAGACCTCCATCAGGTTCCCCTTCGTGGGCGAGCTCCTCGCGGGCGTCGTAGAGCGCGACCTTCATCATCCCGTGGACGCAGGTGAAGTTGTCGGTCTGCTTCCGGTGGTAGTGCCAGGCCTTGACCACGTGGGGATACGCGGTGGTCATGTAGACCTGGCCGAAGGCCGAGAAGTGCGGATCGTCGCAGCGGAGGATCTCCATCAGCCAGCCGCGCTCGTCCGGGATCACCCGGAGCGGCGTGATGATCACCCCGTCGATCGTCGTGCCCATGGGGATCAGGTTCGGCGCCGGGCGTAATAAGGCCCGATCCCTATCTTTTTATAGCGCGCGCGCCGACGTGTCCCCATGGACTTTACCTCCATGCGTGACTGTTTTATTCGCCGATAGGCTGAGATTCTTCGATACGACGCTCCGCGACGGCGAACAGACGCCCGGCGTGTCCCTCGCCCCCGACCAGAAACTCGAGATCGCCCGCATGCTCGCAGAGGTGGGTGTCGACGTGATCGAGGCCGGCTCCGCGGCCGCCTCCGAGGGCGAGCGCGAGGGGATCCGGCTCGTCGCGGAGGCCGACCTGGGCCCCGAGGTCTGCTGCTACGTCCGGGCGCTCCCCGTCGACATCGACTGGGCCGCGGACGCGGGCGCGGACTCGGTCCACCTGGTCGTGCCCGTCTCGGACCTCCACATCGAGAAGAAGCTGAGGAAGGACCGCGCGGCCGTCTGCCGCATGGCCTTCGCCGCGATCGAGCACGCGAAGGAGCGCGGGCTCGTGGTCGAGCTCTCGGGCGAGGACGCGAGCCGGGCCGACCAGGCCTTCGTCGCCGACCTCTTCGGCGAGGGGGTCGAGCGCGGCGCGGACCGGCTCTGCTTCTGCGACACGGTCGGCCTCCTGACGCCCGAGCGGGCGCGGGAGGTCGTGCCGCCGCTCGCCGCGCTCGCCCCGCTCTCGATCCACTGCCACGACGACCTCGGCTTTGCGCTCGCGACCACGGTGGCCGCGCTCCAGTCCGGGGCCACGTGCGCCCACGCGACCGTGAACGGCCTCGGCGAGCGCGCCGGGAACACGGCCTTCGAGGCGCTCGTGATGGCGCTCGAGACCCTGTACGGCTACCGCACGGGGATCGCGACGAAGAAGCTCTACCCGCTCTCGGCCATGGTCTCGCGCCTGACGAAGGTCCCGCTCGCGACCCAGGCCCCTGTCGCGGGCGAGATGGCCTTCACCCACGAGTCGGGGATCCACGCCCACGGCGTCCTGCGCGAGGCCTCGACGTACGAGTCGGTCCGGCCCGAGACGGTCGGGCGCTCGCGCCGGATCCTGCTCGGCAAGCACACGGGCACGGCCGCGGTCGAGGCCGCGCTGGCCGAGCGCGGGTACCGGCCGGACGAGGTCCGCCTCGCCGAGATCGTCCGGCGGATCAAGGAGCTCGGCGACCAGGGCAAGCGCGTGACCGACGCGGACCTGCTCGCGATCGCCGAGGCCGTCCTCGCGATCGAGTGCACGCCGGTCCTCTCGCTCCGGCAGTTCACGGTCGTCTCGGGCTCGAACGCGATCCCGACCGCGTCCGTGACCCTCCGCGTGAACGGCGAGGAGATCACGAGCGCGGCCACCGGCACCGGCCCGGTGGACGCCGCGATCGAGGCCCTGCGCCGCTCGGTCCAGGCCGTCGGCGAGATCGAGCTGCTCGAGTACCACGTGGACGCGATCTCGGGCGGGACCGACGCGCTCGTGGATGTAACGGTTAAGATGGCAAGAGACGGAAAGATAATCACAAGCCGCGGTGCCCGAACGGACATCATCACGGCCTCGGTCGAGGCCGTGGTCGCGGGCATGAACCGGCTGCTGAGGGACTGACATGACGACGACCGGCGCAAAAGTGCTGATTGAGGGCCTCCTCCGCCAGGGAACGAAGACGATCTTCGGCTACCCCGGCGGCGTGGTCCTCCCCATCTACGACGTGCTCTACGACTCTCCGCTCGAGCACATCCTGGTTCGGCACGAGCAGGCGGCGGCCCACGCGGCCGACGGGTATGCTCGCGCCTCGGGCAAGGTCGGCGTCTGCCTCGCCACCTCCGGGCCCGGCGCCTGCAACCTGGTCACGGGGATCGCGACCGCGTACATGGACTCGATCCCGCTCGTCGCCCTGACCGGGCAGGTGCCGACCAACCTCCTCGGCAACGACGCGTTCCAGGAGTCGGACATCCACGGGATCACCATGCCCGTGACCAAGCACAACTACCTGGTCAAGCGCGCGTCCGATCTGCCGCAGGTGATCGCCGAGGCCTTCTACATCGCCTCGACGGGCCGGCCCGGCCCGGTGCTCGTGGACCTGCCGAAGGACGTCTCCACGGGCGAGCTCCCCGACGATATCGTCTACCCCGAGACCGTCAGCCTCCGCGGGTACCAGCCGACGATCCGGGGCCACCCGCGCCAGATCGAGAAGGCCGTCGAGCTGCTGGTCCGCGCCGAGCGCCCCCTGCTCTACGCGGGCGGCGGCGTGATCCTCTCGGGGGCCGACCAGGAGCTGACCGCCCTCGCCGAGCGGCTCGGCGCGCCGGTCACGACGACCATGATGGGCCTCGGCGGGATCCGCGGCGACCATCCGCTCAACCTGGGCATGCTCGGCATGCACGGGACCGCGTACGCGAACTACGCCGTGACCGAGTGCGACCTGCTCGTCGCGATCGGCGCGCGGTTCGACGACCGGGTGACCGGGCGAATCGAGACCTTCGCGCCCCACGCGCAGGTGATCCATATCGACATCGACCCGGCCGAGATCGGGAAGAACAAGCCCGTCGACGTCCCGATCGTCGGGGACGTGAAGCACGTCCTCGAGCAGATCCTCCACCGCCTGCCGTCGAGCCCGAAGACCGCCCGGTGGCTCGAGCGGGTGAACGGCTGGCGGGCGACGCACCCGCTCGTGGTCCCCGAGAACGGCCTCCTCCACCCCCAGGGCGTGGTCCGGACGCTCTCGGAGCTCCTCAAGGGCGAGGGCGTGGTCGTCTCCGAGGTCGGGCAGAACCAGATGTGGGCGGCCCAGCACTTCTGCTTCACGAAGCCGCGCTCCTGGCTCTCGTCGGGCGGGCTCGGGACCATGGGCTACGGCCTGCCGGCCTCGATGGGCGCCTGCTACGCCCGCCCCGGCGAGCAGGTCTTTCTGATCGCCGGCGACGGCAGCCTCCAGATGAACATCCAGGAGTTCGGGACGATCGCGCACAACCGGATCCCGGTCCGCGTGGTCGTGCTGAACAACCGCTACCTCGGCATGGTCCGGCAGTGGCAGGAGCTCTTCTTCGACCGGCGCTACTCCTACACCGAGCTCCCGCCGGTCGACTTCGTCGGGATCGCGAACGCCTACGGGATCGACGGCGTGCGCGTGAACGACCCCGCGGAGGTCCGGCCGGCCCTCGAGGCCGCGCGCGACCACGACGGCCCGTTCGTGGTCGACGTCCGGATCGAGCGCGAGGAGAACGTCTTCCCCATGGTCCCGGCCGGCGCCGCGATCAACGAGATGATCGGGGGCCACGAATGAAGCGGCACACGCTCTCGGTCCTGGTCGAGAACAAGGCCGGTGTCCTCTCGCGGGTCACGGGCCTCTTCTCCCGCCGGGGCTTCAACATCGAGTCCCTCGCGGTCGGCCCGTCCGAGGAGGAGGGGACGAGCCGGATCACGCTCGTCGTCTGCGGCGACGACCGCGAGGTCGAGCAGGTGATCAAGCAGCTCAACAAGCTGATCGACGTGATCAAGGTCTCGGACCTGACCGGCCGCGAACGGGTCGAGCGCGAGCTCGCCCTGATCAAGGTCGCGGCCGAGCCGGGCGAGGCCCGGGCCGGCGTGATGCAGATCGCGACCATCTTCCGCGCCCATATCATCGACGTCGGTGCGAAGACGGTCACGCTCCAGGTGACCGGCGACTCCGAGAAGATCGACGCCCTCGAGGGGCTGCTCCGGCCGTACGGGATCCGCGAGCTCTACCGGACCGGGCGGATCGCGGTGCTCCGCGGCCAGAAGACCGTGCGGAGCGAGAAGTAACCTCTTTTCCGCAAAAGGGATAAGTCGGTTCGTCGACCATGACGGACGGGAGTTTGGCATGGACATCCGGATCCAGAAGATCATCGAGGGGCTCTTCTGCCTCGAGGACCTGCGCGAGGTCTACCGCGGGGCGCTGCCGACGGGGCTCTCGCCCGAGGAGGAGGTCGTCTTCGGCGCGAAGTTCGAGGAGCTCGAGCGGATCGTCGGCGAGATCCGCACGGGCACGGGCCATCCGCGCGTGACGCGCGTTGCCGGCACGATCGAGCTCCGCCTGCGCGAGGAGAGCGGGATCAACATCCAGCCGATCCAGGCCGGCGGCCGGCTCACGCCCGAGGCGCGGAAGGCGCTGACGGTCTGGGGCGACGGCTACTCGGTCTGCGACGCCTGCCGCAAGCCCTTCCGGCTCGACAAGATCTGCAAGCCCCCGATCGCGACGTTCCACGAGGAGCTCGCCGCGTTCTCTGAACATGGACCAGGCCCGCGTCGTCCCCGGGGCCCGCCGCGGCTTCCAGGCCGTCGCATCCTCGCTCGTGCAGAAGGGCGACTGGGTCCTCCTCTCGGCCCTCGGCCACTACACCGAGTACCTCGCGGTCGAGCAGGCCGGCGGGACCGTGCACGAGATCCCCGCGAACGACGCGCGGATCGTGACGGCGGACGCGGCGGCCGAGCGGCTCGAGGCCCTGGTCCGCGAGATCGGGAAGCCTCCCGCGCTCGTGATGTGCGACCACTTCGACTACCAGAACGCGAACGAGCACGAGGTGGCGGGGATCGCGAAACTCGCGCACCAGTACGACGCGCCGTTCCTCTACAACGGGGCGTACACGGTCGGCGTGATGCCCGTCGACGGGAAGGCGATCGGCGCGGACTTCGTGGTCGGCTCGGGGCACAAGTCCATGGCCTCGCCCGCGCCCTCGGGCGTGCTCGCGACGACCGACGAGTACGCGGAGCGTGTCTTCCGGACCACCGAGATCGAGGGCGACCTGACCAAGCGGACCTTCGGGGTCAAGGAGGTCGAGATGCTCGGCTGCACGCTCATGGGCGGCACGCTCGTCGCGATGATGGCCTCCTTCCCGCACGTGCGGGAGCGGACCGCGCACTGGGACGACGAGGTCCGGAAGTCGAACTTCTTCATCGACCGCCTCCTCGCCATCGAGGGGTCGGCCTGCATCTCCGAGTACCCCCGCAAGCATGCGCTCTCCAAGGTCGACACGACCGGCTCGTTCGATACGGTCGCGAAGACCCACAAGCGCAAGGGCTACTTCCTCTCGGACGAGCTCTCCAAGCGCGGGATCGTCGGCGAGTTCGCGGGGGCCACGCGGGCCTGGAAGCTCTCGACCTACGGCCTCTCCTGGCGGCAGGTCGAGTACCTCGCCGACGCCCTCGACGAGGTGGCCGAGAAGTACGGCCTGGTCGTCCGGCGATGACCGAGACCGTCTGGCTCGTCCGGTACGCCGAGGTCTTTCTCAAGTCGGACCCGGTGCGGCGGAACTGGGAGCGCGTGCTCGCCCACGCGATCACGCGGCGGATGCCCGGGGTCGCGGTCCGGATCGAGCGCGGCCGGCTCTGGGCCACGGGCCCGGTCGACCCGGACGTGCTCCGGCGGGTCTTCGGGATCGCCTCGTTCTCGGAGGCGGTCTTCTGCCCGCTCGACGACCTCGACGCGGCCGCGCTCGCGTACGCGGACGCGCACGGGATCGGCGGGGCCGCGACCTTCGCGGTCCGCGTGAAGCGCTCGGGGAAGCACGCCTTCCGCTCGCCGCAGAAGGCGGCCGATCTCGGCGGCGTCATCCTCGAGGCTCACCCCGAGCTCCGCGTCGACCTCGGGTGCCCCGACTTCGAACTCTTCGTCGAGATCCGCGACGACCGCTGCTACCTCTACCACGAGGTCGTGGCCGGCCCCGGCGGCCTTCCCGAGGGGGTCGAGGGGACACTCGTCGCCCTCTTCTCGGGCGGGATCGACTCGCCCGTCGCCGCGTACATGATGATGCGGCGGGGCTGCCGGGTCGTGCCGCTCTACGTCGGCCTCGAGCCCTACCTCGACGAGGACGCGCTGGCCAAGGCCCGGGCCGTGCTCGACGTGCTCAGAGACTACGACCCCGACCTCGAGCTCGTTGTCCGGACCGACGACTACCTGTCCCGGGCGAAGACGCTGATGCGTCGGAGCGAGGAGCGCCTCACCTGCGTCGTCTGCAAGCGGCGCATGTACCGCCTCGCGGCCGGGCTCGCCGAGGAGGTCGGCGCACTCGGGATCGTGACCGGCGAGTCACTCGGCCAGGTGGCGAGCCAGACCCTCGACAACCTCGCCGTGCTCGACGGGGCCGTGGCCATCCCCGTCTTCCGCCCGCTGATCGGCCTCGACAAGGAGGAGATCATCGGGATCGCCCGGCGCATCGGGACGTTTACGCCCTCGATTGCACCGGGCCGGGGATGCCGGGCCGTGCCGGATATGGCGGCCACGAAGGCCGTCCTCACCGAGGTCGCGGGCATCGAGGCCCGCGTCGAGGCCGCCGATCGCCAGCGATAAATAGCGCTGCGGGCGATTTCCGGACCGGCATGGCGACCTGGAACGAGCTGCAGGCCGGGGTCGATGAGTTCAACCGCGTCGGGCGGGCGCTGGAGGACGACCCGGGCCTGTGCGATGCGGTCCTCTCGGTCCACAACGCAGCGCTGCTCACGTTCATGAAGACCGCCGCCTACCGGCTGATCGAGAGCCAGGGCGGGCTTTCGTTCATCCAGGCCGACACCTCGGGCGCCTGAAGGGCACATATTTATATCCCTTTGTGGCCTTCCTGGTGCTGGTGAAGTCGATGGACGAGAAAGCGAAGACCAGCCGCAGGACGGACGACGAGGAGCGCGAAACGCCCCTGCACAACTACGTGGGAGGAGAGATCTCGAACCCCGAGCCCAAGAAGACGGGCCGGAAGGAGGAGACCGACACCTCCTCCAAGACCGGGGCCAAAAAGCGCTGACGGCCCCTCCCCTCTCCTCCGCCGGCCGGCCTCAGGCCGCCGGCACCCTGTCGATCGCGCCGGGTTCGATCACGAACCGGCAGTGGCCGCTGCCCATCGCGTAGCAGGCGGTCTCGTCGACCAGTGCCGCCCCGCCGTAGTGCTCCTCGAAGACGGCTGTCAGCAGGCCCCGCTCGAAGGCGCAGGCGGGCCGGCCGAGGTACGGCAGGTCCATGCACTCGAAGCAGTCGTACACGACGAGCTCGAGCGGCTCCATCGCGGCGACCTCGAACCGGCCGAGCGCGTGCCGGTGCCAGAACACGGCGAGAGCCGCGAGCAGCTCCTCGGTGGTCATGCCGGCGAAGGTCCGCGCCAGCCCCCGCCCGAGCCCCCTCCCGGCCGCGTGGAGGACCGGGTCGATGTTGATGCCGCCTCCGAGCAGGGCGACCCGGATCGACCGGAGCACAGCGCGGTAGAACACGGCCGGGTCCGGATCGGCGGGATCGTAATCGCCGAGGAGGCGCCCGACATCGGCCTTGAGCCGTTCGGCCTCCGAGAGTCGTCCGAGGTACTCGGCCTCGATATAGAAGTATTTGCGCCGGCCGTCGTCGGCGTCGTTCCGCGATCCGAGCACCCCGTCGGCCACGAGCTCGCGCAGGTGGACCGAGACCGTCGACTTCGCGCGCCCGGTCCGCGCCACAATCTCCTCGAACGCGAGCTCCCCGTCGTCGAGCAGCCCGAGTATCCGGCCCCGCGTCGGGCTGTCCACGACCCGGAGCCCCTGTGGCGTCCTGAAGAAACCGACCTCGGTCGGGGCGCGATCCGCCCCCTCACTCTCTGCCGTCATCCCTTCAGTACAGGTGGGGCGTAATCCACTTATATGTTCGTTTCCCTACTAATTTTCCCCGATCCTGCGACTCCCTGGTATCCCATGACCCGGGCCGTTCAGAGGTGCCGACGGCATCACGGGTTCAGAGCCATGGGCGGAGACACCGGACCAGGTCCATCGCGGCCGACGACAGGTCGCCCGGACAATCTTCGAGGTTGGAGAAAAGGAGAGTGAGCGAGGCGCAGCTCGCTCGGCCGTTCCGGTTACCAGGGCGAGACCGTCCGGACGATCTCGCCGTGCCTGAAGATCTTGATCAGGCCGCCCGACTGCGAGACCACGATCCCGATCGTCTTCGTCACGAGCGTGATCCCCGCGACGGAGGCGTGGCGTGACCCGAGGCCGGCGGGTATCTGGACTGCGCTCGTGTCGACCGTGATGTACCGCCCGGCGGCCTCGACCACGCCGTCGCCGCTGATCACGAACGCACCGTCGAGCATTGCGAACTCCTTGATGTTCTCGGCCAGCGTCTCGTCCGTGATCCGCCGCTCCTCGGCCGTGTGGCCCTTGAACGGGTTCAGGATGAACTGGGTCGAGTACGCGAGCACGCCGTCGACGTCGCCGACCAGGAACGCGGTCCCGACGGGCTTGCCCTCGCGCCCTTCGCGCGCGATCTCGAGAGCGATCCGAAGGACGGCGTCGAAGACCCCCGGCTCGACATCGGTCCCGGCGAGCAGGTCGCCGCCGGCGTCCTCGGGTTCGCCATTCGCCGCTGCGGCCGCGGCAGCCGCCGCGAACGCCGCCGCCGGGACACCGGGCACATCGGGAAGCGGGCCGCCGGGCTGGTCCTCGATAGTCCGGGCGATCTCCTTCCAGATCTCGGCCTTCTCGAGGTAGGCGTTGGCGTACTTCGGGACGGCCTCGGCCTGAATGACCAGGAGCGTCGCCGCGTCGAGCGCATGCCGCTTTGCCGCCTGCAGATCGCCCTGTTCACGGGCCTCCTGGTAGGCGGCGGCCGCCAGCTCGATCGCGTCCGTTGTCGGAATCTCTGGGGGCAGGCTCTCGCGGCTCTTGAAGTAGAGGAAACCGCCGATCAGCAGCCCGACCAGCAGGATCACGAGCAGGGGGAAGACGTTGATCCCGAAGAGCCGTGATCTCAGGAATCTTGAGGCCGGCCAAAAAGCCGCCGGTCGGCGTCGGTGTCCCGCTGGTGTAGGTTCCCGGGACCTGCGTGATACTGACCGGGAACGAGGTCGTTGCCGTCTGGCGGTTCCCCGGCGCTCCGATCTCGCTCTGGATCACCTCGACCCCGATCGTGTACTCGCCCGCGGCACGGTAGACATGGGTCACGGGCAGGGTGTTCTGCGTGTCGCGGATCCCGTCGCCCCAGTCCCAGACGACCAGGTCGATCACTGCGTTCGGGCCGCCGGGCTGAATCGTCCCCCCGATCACGACCGTCTGGTTATTGACGAGCGGCGGGTTGAGGGTGATGACCGGCGGTCCGGCGGTCGCCGACGGGGTCGGCAGCACCGTTGCCGGCGGCTGGGTCGCCGTCACCGGCGGGGCCGTGGTGGGTGCGGTCGTCGCCTCGGTCGCACCGCTCACGAAGACCGTCATGGACCTGGTCGTGGACTGCCCGTCGCTCTGGAACGCGGTGACCGTGATCGTGTACGAGCCGATCCCGGCGTACGTATGCGTGTTCGGCACCGGGTGGTCCTCGATCACCCCGTCTCCCCAGTTCCAGTTGACCCGCGTGATCGTCGCGCCCGGCGTCCCCGGGCCCACGCTCCCCTCGACCGTGACCGTGTAAGTTCCTAGCGACACGGTCGGGTACAGGATCAGCGACGGCGGGAAGGCCAGTGCGGTCGTGGTCGGGATGGTGGTGGTTGGGATCGTGGTGATGATCGTGGTGGGGGGCGACGTCGGGGGCACTGTAGGCAGGGGCGTAGGCGTCGGCGTGGGCGGCACGGTGGGCGGCACGGTGGGCGGCACGGTGGGCGGCACGGTGGGCGGCACGGTGGGCGGCACGGTGGGCGGTACAGTGGGCGGCACGGTGGGCGGCACGGTGGGCGGCACAGTAGGCGGTACCGTGGGCGGCGCGGTGGGCGGTGTGGTGTTACCCAGATCAATGGTGGGGACCGTGATCGCCGCCGAGACGATACCGGTGCAGGCAACGAGGACCGCCAGCAGGACCAGGCAGACGGTGCGTGCGCTCCAGGCGGTCGGTACGTGCCGTCTATCCGGCCGCGATGGAGATGGTAGGCGCCCCATGATGCTCCTGTACTGTTTGATGATTCAGGATATTAAAAAGAGTAGATGATGCCCACGGCCACTGCGCGCGGGCGCGAGCTCGGAGCCGTTGGGCTCCGGATCAGAGTATGTATCGCCAGCTGCCCGCGCTCAGGGCGGCCCGCCGGGCGCCGTAGTCCGGCATGTACCGTTCGACCGTGCGCCAGAAGGCGGGCGAGTGGTCGAGGCGGACGAGGTGGCAGAGCTCGTGCACCACGATGTACTCGAGTTCATCCACCGGGGCCATCGCGAGCCGGAGGTTGAAGTTGAGCCGGCCGGCGCGGCTGCAACTGCCCCACCGCCGGCGGAGGTGCTTGACCCGGAACGGCGGCGGTGCAACGCCCATGCGTGCCGCGTGGACCTCGATCAGCGGCGCGATCGCCTCGATCGCGGCCTGACGATAGAGTTCGATCACGCGCTCGCGCACCTCGTCCGCGGCCTCGCCGGCCCTGCACCGGGACGCACAGCAGATCGCCGTCGAAGCGACGCCGCGTACCCGTCACCCTCCTCGAGCACCAGCACCCGCTCGCGCCCCGCGAACAGGAACCGCTCGCCCGGCACGTACTGCCCGCTCTATCACCTGGCAGCGGCTCCGCCCGAAAGCGTTCGAGCGTCCTCTCGACCCATGCCGATTTGCGCCGGCAGAGGTCCTCGATCGCGGTGAGCGGGGTGCCCGGCGGCGCGACCACCTCTACGCGGAGGTCCGGATACACGATCACGGCCGGGTATCGCCGCCGCGGGGAGTATCGCACGGGGTATGTCTGCGTGGGGGTGACCTCGCCCGTGCCGTCGCGGCTGATCACGAGATCAGGTCGGCCCAGGACCCCGTTAAAGGTTCGCCGCGTGCATACTTTTTGCACTCACGGCTCGATTGTATCTGCGATGGATGATGCGGATCTTCGAACCGGTTCGAGCGAGGAGTCTACACGATTCTCCTCGCCCTGCTCTTCGTGCTGATCGCGCTCGCTGTCATCACTCTCGCGGACGCGATGGTCGTAATGATCCTCTCTCCGCCGGTTCTTCTGCTCACGGGGAGCGAACTTCTCGGACTCCTTCGGAGTGTTCCTCCTCGTGCTGCTCGCGCTCGAGTTCTTCGAGTCGATCAAGGTCTACCTCAGAGACAACGTGATCCCGTACGAGCTGGTTGTCGTCATCGCGATCACGGCCATCGCCCGGAAGCTGATCCGTGCTCGACCTTGAAACGAACCAGCGACTGGCACCTGATCGGTCTCGGGGTTGTCGTGATCGCGCTCGCGGGCGCGTATTACCTCCTGAAGCGCGGCGGTATCGCCGGACATGGCACCACCTGAACCTCAATATATGCCATCAGCCAAACTCTCCCCGATGGCACAGGTCTCTCTCGCGGGAAGAACCGGGGCCTTCGAACACGCGGGAGGCATGCTCTTCGCTCTGCTTCTCTTCGCCCTGGTCGTCGTCCCCGCGACCGGCGCTCCGGCCGGTAGCCCCGTCCCCACGAGACGCCGGCACGGGGCTCACCGAGGCGCACGGAAAAGGTCTCGACCGACCTGCTCGCCCTTGCGGACGACCGCTTCCTGCTGCCGAACCAGTCGCACGCGGACGTCGTGGTCGCGCTCGCGCCGGAGCGGCCACTACGCGAAGGGCGGGCAGCACGACCGCGCTCTGGGCACACCGCCCGTGGACCTGGTCGAGGTCTACGTCAGGACCGACCCGGGGACCGGTGCGGCCGCGCTCCGGCCGTTCGTGCACCAGGTCTCGGACGAGGATGCTTCCGCCGGCCTCGTTGCGGCCTGGGTCGCGCCCGGCCGGATCCTCGCCCTCGCGGAGGTCCCGTCGGTCCGCGAGGTCCGGCCCGTCCTCCGGCCCCGCGTCCGCACGGGCTCGGTGACGACCGCAGGCGACGCGCTGCTCCGTGCGGCCGAACTCCGGAACGCGACCGGGCTCTCTGGCGCGGGCATCCGAGTCGGCGTGATCTCGGACGGCGTCGATCACTGGAGCTCGGCGCGGGCGACGGGGGACCTGCCCGCGGACCTCGCGGTGCTCCGGAACGATGTCGGCGGAGACGAGGGAACCGCGATGCTCGAGATCGTCCACGACATCGCACCGAACGCGAGCCTGGTCTTTCACGACTGCGGGTGGAACGTCCTCGAGTTCAACCGCGCGATCGACGCGCTCGCGGATGCCGGGTGCCGGGTCATCGTCGACGACATCGGCTGGACTCGACGAGCCGTTCTTCGAGGACGGCGTCGTCGCCGCCCACGCCGCGGAGGCGGTGAGCACCCGCGGTGTAGTCTACGTCTCTGCGGCCGGAAACGACGCGGACCTTCACTACCAGGGCCTCTTCCGGGACGACGGTCAGGGGCTGGCACGACTTCTCGATCGGGACGCCCCCTGCTCGCGCAACCGGCTCTACGTGGACCTGCCGCCCGGGGACTCGGTCACGGTAGTTCTCCAGTGGTCCGAGCCGTTCGGGCGGGCGGCCTCGAACTACGACCTCGCGCTCTACAGCACCGCGGACCGGCTCGGTCCCGCTTGCGGCCGCATCGCGGGTCCAGGACGGGAACGACGACCCGGTCGAGGTGCTGACCTGGGTCAACGCCGGCACGGCCGCGGTGCAGGCCGAGGTCGACGTCTCGAAACCGTCCTCCGCGCCGGCGCGCATCCTCGAACTCTTCGTCTACCCCCACGGGGGCGCCGTCGCTTCACCCGACGAACACGAACGCCACCGACTCGGTCTACGGCCACCCGGCCGCGAACGGAGTGGTCGCGGTCGCCGCAATCGACGCGACCGACCGACGGGGGGACGGATCGAGCCGTACTCGTCGCGTGGACCCGTGACGATCATCGCGCCCCTGGCCGCGACCCGGCAGAAGCCCGACTGTTCGGGCGTCGACGGCGTCCGGGTCACCGGGGCCGGGTCGTTCCCGACCGGGTTCTGGGGGACGAGCGCGGCCGCTCCCCATGCGGCCGGTCTCGCTGCGCTGCTCTGGTCGGGTCGGCAGGATGCGTCGGGGGCGCAGGTCCGGAACGCCCTCCTCGCCACGGCCGACGATCTCGGCACCGTCGGAGCCGATACGGTTTACGGAGCGGGCCGGCTCAACGCGACGGCGATGTACGCCCTCTTCTCGCCGGCGCCGCGGCAGCCGACGTCCCTGCCGGGCCGGATCGAGGCCGAGGACTACGACACCGGCGGCGAAGGCGTGGCGTACCACGATAATCGAGACCGCAAACCTCGGGGGGCGTCTACCGGCCGGGCGAGGGCGTCGATATCGAGCCCTTCATCGGCTCCCCGGGGTACAACGTCGGCTGGATTCGGCCGGGCGAATGGCTGCGGTACACCGTCAACGTCTCCGCAACCGGGGCATACACCCTCCGCGTCCGCGGGGCATCGAGGTGGGGGCAACCGTTCCTCTCGCTCTTCGTGGACGGGTCGCCGACAGCGACCGTGCCGATCGCCGAGACCAACTCTTACGATCTCTTCGCCCTCACGAACGCGACCGTGAACCTGACCGCGGGGGAGCACCAGCTCCGGCTCGGGCTCTCGGGGTACTTCAACCTGGACTATATCGAGTTCGAGGCTCTGCACGCCGTCCTCCGCGTGCCCGGCGCCGCGGCCGATCCGCGTGATCTCGACGGGGACGGACGGTACGAGGACGTGAACGGCAACGGACGCAAGGACTTCGCGGACGTCGTGCTGTACTTCAACCAGATGGCCTGGATCGCGGCGAACGAGCCTGTCGCGGCGTTCGATTACAACGCCAACGGGCGGTGCGACTTTGCCGACGTCACGACCCTCTTCGCGGCCCTCTGATCACGAGACCGTGATCACGACGACGGGACACGCATCGGCCGCACGCTGGACACAGTCGGCGAGTTCGTCCGGGGCGTCGCCCTCCCCCGGCTCCGCCCCGCCCCGATAGCGCTCGACGACCTGGCTCTTGGCGTCGGCAGGGTTCTCCTCGAAGACGTCGGGGCACTCGAGCCAGCAGGTTCCGCAGCTGATGCAGCCGTCCCGGTCGATAGTAATGTGTGGCATTGGCCGTTCTCCCTGCCAGCGGGGTTCGGCCTGCTTGTATTTAAGTACTGGCTCGCGCTCCGGCGCAGCGCGGTCCGGAAAAATGGGGAATGCGTCTCTCTACGAGCGACCGTGCCCGCCGTGCGAGGCCTGCGCCTCCCTTGCGGGCGGCGCTCTCGCGGGTCGAACTGCTCGTCGGTGCGGACGCGCGCTTCGACCCGCCGCTCCTCTCGTCATCAGCGCCGCGGGCCTTGGAGGAACCGCCGCGTCCGCCGTGCGAGGCCTCGCCGCCGGCGCGGGCGACGCGCTCTCTTGTCTTCTCATCCGCCGCCTGAAGGCCACGCCTCTCGTGCGGCGCTTCGCCGCCGGCGCGGGCGACGCGTTCTCTGGTCTTCTCGTCGGCTGCCTGAAGGCCGCGGACACGGTGCGGCGCTTCGCCTCCGGCACGGGCGACGCGCTCCCTCGTCTTCTCATCGGCCGCCTGAAGGCCACGCACCTTGTGCGGCGCCTCGCCTCCGGCGCGGGCGACGCGCTCCCTCGTCTTAGCGTCGGCCGCCTGAAGCCCCCGTTTGGAATGCGGGGCTTCACCTCCGGCGCGGGCTACCCGCTGCCGCGTCTTCTCGTCGGCCGAGGCGAGGCCCCGGTTCGATTTGCTTGATTCTTCGTTCGTGTTGCCTGCCATGGTCGTGTCTCCCGCGTCGTGCGCTCCTGCCGCCCGGCGCTCACGTGCTACTACGGCGATTCCCTATACTGCAGATGTAATAAATACTTTCTGATCCTTTCGCCTTGCAGAATCCTATTATGGCTCTGTAAACTCCGCAGAATCCTGAAAAGGCCGGGCCGAGGTCGCGGGAAAAAAGGGGAGATGTTCTAGGCCGTCGCGTTGGCGGTTACCTCCGTGGGCACGGAACCGGTCGCCGCCGGCGGCGAGATCGGGGTGAAGCCCTCGGCCTTGAGCACCGCGGCGCCCTCCGGGCCCGTCAGGAGTTTGACGAAGGCCCGCCCCTGGTCGGGATGCGTGGAGACCGTCGGGACCGTGATCCCGTATTCGATCGGCATGCCGGCCTCGGTGGAGCCGTCGGGACGCTTCACCTGGACCTTCGCGTAGTTGGTCGCCTGCGCCGGGTCCGAGAGGTCGATCTCGGGGGGCAGCGTGAGGTAGGCAAAGCCGTTCTGGACCGCGTTCGACCGGTAGGTGAAGATGTAGTCGACCTTGCCGGTCTTGAGCTGGTCGATGTAGCTCGGTTCGCTGCTGTTCGGGATCACGAGGGTCTTGCCGTCGGGCGTCGGCTTCGAGACGTCGATCGTGGTCACGCCGCCGGAAGCCGTTGCCGTGATATTCGAGTGGTCGTCGATGAGCTTCTGGAAGAGGTCGTTCCTGTTGTACCGGGACTCGGCCAGCTTGATCAGCATGAGTGCGCGGTAGCCGCCGGGGTCCGTGGTCGGGTCCGAGATCGCATAGCTGACGTTCGGGCGATCCAGGATATCATACCAGTTGGCGGCCGTGATCTCCTTTGCGTAGTCGGAGGTCGTGTTGTTGTACGCGATCACCTCCGCGTTCCGGGCGAACGAGAGCATCCAGCTCGCGTTGTTCGGGAACATCAGCTTCGGGATCAGGTATGCGTCCGCGGACGCCACCGCGTCGGCCTTCTGGTTGTTCTTGGTCATCTTCTCGATCATGGTGACCGAGGCACCGGTGTAGACGCCCAGCTCGCTGCCGGTGTTGTTCGCGTCGAAGGACTTCTTCAGCTTGGCGAACGGCGAGGCGAGGCTCCCCGCAGCGTAGATGAGGACCGGTTTCGTGGCCGTGGCCGGTGTCGTCGAGTCGACCTTGAACTCCGCCGCCTTCGCAGGCGTCATGGGGTTGAAGAGCCCCTTGCCGTACTGCTCCTTCCCGTAGTCGGCGATCAGCGCCTGGCCCTGGGGCGAGATCAGGAAGTTGGTGTAGTCGTTCGCCGCTTCGATCGTGGCCGTCGCGTTGTTCTTCGGGATGACGGACATGGCCGAGTAGATGTTCAGCAGACTCGCGCCCTGGGTGATGAGGGGTGTCGAGCTTGAGGTTGCTCTTGAACGCGAGATAGGTCCCCTCGTCGGTGAGGGTGTACGCGCCCTTCTCGCTCGCGAGCGTGAGCGTATCGCCCATGCCCTTGCCGGACTCGAGGTACCAGGCGCCGGAGTTCTGGATGTCCTTGGCATAGTTGAACCCGGCCTTCGCCCAGATGTTCTTCTCCGCCGTGTGGGTCCCGGAGTTGTCGCCGCGCGAGACGAAGATGACATTCGGGTTGCCGCCCATGCCGGCGCTCCTGATCTTCGCGAACGCTGCCTCGGGCGTGAGGTTCTTGACTCCGGCCGGGTCGCTCTCGGGCCCGACGATGTTGAAGTAGTTGTACGCAAAGGCACGGCGGTTCACGCCGTAGCCCTGCTCCATGAAGGCGAGCTCCTGGGAGGGCGAGTGGACGAGGAGCGAGTCGGCGTCGCCGCGCTTGGCGAGTTCGATCGCGAGGCCCGTGCCCTGCGAGGTGATCTTCAGGTTCACCGGGTGGGTCGCCTCGTAGATCGGGGTCAGGTTGTCGAGCAGGCCCGTGTCCTCGAGCGAGGTCGTGGTCGCGATCAGCAGGTCCGTCCGGGGACCGGTGTAGGTGGTCGGAACGGTCGTCACGTCCGGTGCGTAACGGCGGAGGTTACGGTGTGCGGTTGCGTTGCCGCCGGGGGTGGTCCCGGTGCAGCCGGCCGCCGCGAGCATCAGCACGAGAAGCAGTGCGAGGGCACCTGCTCCTGTCAGCATTCTCTTCGTGGTCATAAACAGTCAGAACCGGTGTGTTTAATAAGATAGTTGAATCTTTCTCTATTATTCAACAGAAAAGGTGAATCATCTGGTCTATCAATTGGTAAACCAAAACACATTTGACCGGTTCGGGTGCCAGTTCACCTTCCGCGCGCATGAGGGGGCCGTTCCGTGAGCGAGATCGTCGAGGGATTTCTTCAGGCAATCAACCTGATCGTCACGCTCAACCCCGAGGTGATCGAGATCACGAAGCGCACGCTCTACATCTCCCTCTCGTCGACCCTCGCTCGCCACGCTGATCGCGCTCCCCGTGGCGTACCTGATCTCATCACGGGAGTTCCGGGGAAAGCGGGGGCTGATGAACCTCATCCAGACGCTCTACTCCCTGCCGACCGTGATCGTCGGGCTCATGCTCTTCCTCCTGATCTCATCCTCCGGACCCTTCGGCTCGCTCGATCTCCTCTTCACCTCGACCGGGATGATCCTCGGTCAGACCCTGCTGATCCTCCCGATCCTGATCGGGCTGACCATCGCGGCCCTCGCCGCGATCGACCCGCTCATTCGGGATACGCTCGTCTCGCTCGGAGCGACGGGCTGGCAGCAGCTCCTCGCCCTCCTCCGCGAGGCGCGGTTCGCGATCCTCGCCGTGATCGCACTCGCATTCGGGCGGGCGATCTCCGAGGTCGGGGTCGCGATCATGATCGGCGGCAACATCCGGGGCTTCACGCGCGTCCTCACGACCGCGATCAGCCTCGAGACCGGTCGGGGCAACATCTCTCTCTCGATCGCGCTCGGCATCATCCTGCTCGCGATCGCGCTCGTGGTCAACATCGGCGTCAACCTCCTGCAGGGGGGCGGACGCGCGTGATCCGGTGCGAGGCCCTCGGGTGGGACGCAGGCGAGAAGACCGTGCTCGACGAGATCAGCCTCGAGGTCACGAAGGGCGAGTCCTTCGGGCTGATCGGCCCGTCGGGCGGGGGAAGAGCTCGCTCATCCGCATCCTCGACCTGCTCATCCGCCCGAGCAGGGGCCGGCTCTGGATCGGCGAGGAGGAGGTGACCGGGGGCTCCACGGAGATCATCGCTCTCCGGCGGCGGATGGCCATGGTCTTCCAGCGCCCGGTCGCCTTCCGCATGAACGTCTTCGAGAACGTCGCGTACGGCCTGGCCCTCCGGGGCGTCTCCCGCAGGCGTGAGGAAGAGCCGCGTGACGGACGCGCTCGAGCTGGTCGGCCTCGGCGGGTTCGAGGACCGGCGGGCCTCGACCCTCTCCGGCGGCGAACTCCAGCGCGTCTCGATCGCGCGCTGCCTCGTGACCGATCCGGAGGTGCTCTTCCTCGACGAGCCGACGGCGAACCTGGACCCGCTCTCGACGAACGTGATCGAGGAGGTGGTCGCGGGCCTTCGGAAGGACCGGGGCATCACGGTCGTGATGGCGACCCACAACCTCGAGCAGGGGCAGCGCCTCTGCGATCGGCTCGCCGTGATGGCCGGCGGTCGTCTCGTCCAGATCGGTACCCCGCTCGAGCTCTTCTATCGGCCCATGAGCATCGAGGTCGCACAGTTCGTAGGCGCCGAGAACCTGGTCGAGGGAGTCGTGGAGCGGCTCGATCGCGGTGTCGCGTTCGTGCGGATCTCGGGGGAGGCGACCCTCGCCGTCGCGGTCCACGTGCCGGTCGCCGGCCCGGTCACCGTCGCCATCCGGCCGGAAGAGGTTGTGCTCACGAGGGGCGAGGCCTGCCGCCAGGGCGCGGCGAACCATCTCCCGGGAACGGGTCACGGCCATCGATAGCGAGGGGCCGCTGGTCCGGGTCCTGCTCGACTGCGGATTTCCGCTCGTCGCCCTGATCCGCCGCCTTTCGTATCTCGAGATCGGGCTTGAGACGGGGGAGGCCGTCTGCGCCGAGTTCGACCCCAACGGAGCTCACCTGATACCGCGCGCATGATCTTCGAAAGATTTATCTTCGGTTTTTTGATTTAGTACTACCCCCCCGCAAAATCGTGGTACGCTACCGATAAGCAAAACCTGAAAACAACCTATTATTTGAACATTCTCCCCCAAATCGAAATTATTTAAGTTAATACATATTAATTGTTCAGGAAAAAAAATCGGCAATCTTATATAAGGAGATTGAGAATAACTGCAATGTCCCAGAGGGGACGTGCATTAGTGACCGTCATTGATCTCCAGCGACGTCTTAAGGAACCACCACTATTCAGCCACACAACCGAATCGATCTGACGAAACACTAACCAGAGGAAAGTTATGGCGAAATACACTGAGACAATTGATCTCTACGATGATGTAGGGAAGCTGCTGAAGAGCGGGGTTGCGCTCGACAAGATCAGCCCCGTGACGAACCCCGGGATCGGGAAGATCATCGACCTGACCAAGCGCACGGTCGCGGTGAACCTCGGAGGACTCGAGGCCGCGCTCGCCAGCGGAAAGGTCGGCGGCAAGTTCAACCAGGTCCTCGGCTACAACAAGAACTATTCGATCGTCAAGGATTCCGGGGCGATCGCCGAGAAGATCAAGAACATGGTCCAGGTCGCCGAGGGCGACGACACGAAGATCACGACCGTCGGCGGCGGCAAGATGCTGATGGTCGAGGTCCCGTCGGCCCGCCTGAATGCGGCTGCGACCTACGATGCCGCGATCACCTCGGTCGCGATGGCGACCACGCTCGCGGTCATGGACCAGTACGACATCGGCATGTTCGACGGCTCGTACATCAAGGCCGGCGTCATGGGCACCTACCCCCAGACCATGGACATGCAGGGCGCGAACGTCGTCGGGATCATGTCCATCCCCCAGAACAACGAGGGCCTCGGGTACGCGCTCCGGAACGTCGCGGTCAACCAGTTCGTCATGATGACGCACCGGAACGCGATGCAGGGCGCGGCGCTTGCCTCGACCTACGAGCAGGCCGCCGAGTTCGAGATGGGCATGGCGATCGGGCCGTTCGAGCGCGCTCAGCTGCTCGGCTTCGCATACCAGGGCCTGAACGCCAACAACCTCGTCTACGACCTGGTCAAGAAGAACGGCCAGACCGGCACGATCGGCACGGTCGTCCAGTCGCTCGTCGAGCGCGGGATCGAGGACAAGGTCATCAAGGCCGGCAAGAAGGGCAAGTCGGGCTACATCTTCTACGAGACGAAGGACCCGATGCTCTGGAACGCCTACGCAGCCGCCGGCACCCTCGCGGCCACGATGGTCAACTGTGGTGCGGGCCGGTTCGCCCAGGCGGTCTCGTCGTCCCTGCTGTACTTCAACGACCTGCTTGAGCACGAGACGGGCCTGCCCGGATGCGACTACGGCCGTGTCATGGGTGTCGCGGTCGGGTTCTCGTTCTTCAGCCACTCGATCTACGGCGGCGGCAGCCCCGGCGTCTTCAACGGCAACCACGTCGTGACGCGCCACGCAGCCGGCTTCGGCATCCCGTGCCTGGTCTCGGCCGTTGCACTCGACGCAGGAACCCAGATGTTCACTGCCGAGAGCACGGCGAAGATCTACCAGGACACCTTCGGCCAGCTGCCGGAGTTCAAGACGCCGATGCAGACCATCGCGAAGGCAGTCTAAGTATTCATCCACCAGAGAATGACCGACGCCATATATCCTCAGGTCAGAGTCGCGCCAGCGCGTCTCCTCAACCCCGAGACGGTCGAGCAGCTCCTCAACCTTCTCGCCTGCCAGGAAGGGATCAGGAGGATCCTCCTGAAGGGGCAGAGTCTCCCCGCCGTGGTCCCGTACGGGCCCGCGCGGGGGGAACTCAACCCCCATTCCAAGCGGCAGACCATCGTGGTCCAAGGCGAGGAGATCGAACTCAGGACCCATGTCGGCACCATCGTCATGGAGCTCGAGTCGAGCGAGGTGCTGCCGGCCATCCGGGCGGCATGCGATCAGGTCTTCACAAGGTTCCCGTATTCGATCCAGGAAGGCCGGTTCATGAAGACGCAGGCAACAACCTCTGACTACGCAAAGTACGGTCCGAACGCAGACGAACTGCTGCTCGGACTTGTCGACCCGAAGAGCCGGAAAGGCCCGGTAATTCTGCAGGGATCCAGATAACCATGCCGATGGGACGCGTGACGCAGGTCGTCGACTGCCGCGAGGCGATGGGGATGGGCAAAGGAGGGGGTATGGCCCAGCGCGGCACCATCTCCGAGTGCCGATCGCCCGACGTCATCGTGGTGGGCATGTCCCCAGGACGGCGCCACGTTACGAAGCCCGTCTGCGACATCACCTCCGCGCTGCGCCAGCAGGGGATCGAGTACTGCGTAAGCACGCTGATCCTGAACGCGGGTAGCGGCGTGCCGCCTGACGCGCCGAGCATAGCAGGAGGGGTTCTCGGCGCGTACTTCGGTCTCACCGAGAAGGAGATTGCGCAGATAGAACGGCATAGGGTCGCGATCCTGCACCACGGCAACGTCCGCTCCCACGTGGTCCACAAGGTCAGATACATCCTTCAATACTGCAATATCCCGGCGATCGTCGTCTCACAGGCCCCGATCGACTTCGAGGACCTTGCAAAGGAGGGGGTGAAGACCGCGTACGTCATGCCGCCGCCGGAGAAGATCCGGACGAAGGGGACGGTGATGGCGATCGTCAGCGGGGTGACCCGCGGACAGACCCCGACCAGGGAGAAGATGGCAGAAGTCATCCGTCAGGTAATGAGATTGATGAAAGAGAACACTATGGAGTGAAACCAGACATGGCATACAAACCACAGTATGGACCCGGGTCCACCATTGTCGCCGAGAACCGGCGCAAGTACATGAACCCCGGGTACAAGCTCGAGACGGTCCGTGCGACCACGGACGAGGACCTCGTGCTGATCATGGGCCACCGCGCCCCCGGATCCGCCTACCCGTCGGCCCACCCGCCGCTCTCGGAGGCCGGCGAGCCAGACTGCCCCATCCGCAAGATCGTCGCCCCGACCGAGGGCGCGAAGGCCGGCGACCGCGTCCGCTACATCCAGTTCGCTGACTCGATGTACAACGCGCCGTGCCACCCGTACCTCCGGTCCTACCTCGAGTCGTACCGCTTCCGCGGCGTCGACCCGGGCACCCTGTCGGGCCGCCAGATCATCGAGTGCCGCGAGCGCGACCTCGAGAAGTACGCGAAGGACCTCGTCAACACCGAGCTCTTCGACCCGGCCCTCACAGGCGTCCGCGGTGCGACCGTGCACGGACACTCGCTCCGCCTCGATGAGGACGGCATGATGTTCGACATGCTCCAGCGCTGCGTCCTCGACAAGAAGGACGGCATCGTCAAGTACGTCAAGAACCAGATCGGCGAGCCCCTCGACCGCGAGGTCAAGGTCGGCAAGCCGGCAGACGAGAAGTGGCTCAAGGCGCACTCGAGCATCTACCACTCGATGGTCGGCACGGCCTACCGCGACGACGCGGAGGCTCTCGAGTACATCCAGCGCATCCACTCGCTCAGGGTTAAATACGGCTTCATGCCGAAGGAGGCATAAGACATGGCAAAAATCGAGAGATCCCAGAAGCTCTTCCTGAAGGCGATGAAGGAGAAGTTCGCCGGAGAGGACCCGTCCAGCCTCAACACCGCGTTCCTCCGCAAGGGACTTGAGCAGTCCGAGCGGAAGCGCGAGTTCATGAAGGAGGGCAAGAAGGTCGAGATGGAGCGCGGCATCTCCCAGTACGACCCCAAGCGCTGCCACCTCGGCGGTATCCCGCTCGGGCAGCGCCAGCTCATGTCCTACGAGGTCTCGGGCACCGGCACCTTCGTCGAGGGCGACGACCTGCACTTCGTCAACAACGCCGCGATGCAGCAGATGTGGGACGACATCCGCCGCACGATCATCGTCGGCATGGACCTCGCCCACCAGACGCTCCAGAAGCGCCTCGGCAAGGAGGTCACTCCCGAGACGATCAACGAGTACCTGCACATCCTGAACCACGCGATGCCCGGCGCCGCCGTCGTTCAGGAGCACATGGTCGAGACGCACCCCGCGCTCACCGGCCGACTGCTACGTCAAGGTCTTCACGGGCGACGACGAGGTCGCGGACGACCTCGAGAAGCAGTTCGTCCTCCCCATCGAGAAGCTCTTCCCCGCAAAGCAGGCGGAGCAGCTCGAAGGCCGCCGTCGGCAAGTCGATGTGGCAGGCCGTTCACATCCCGACGATCGTCAGCCGCACCTGCGACGGTGGCACGACCTCGCGCTGGTCCGCCATGCAGCTCGGCATGACCTTCATCGCCGCGTACCGCATGTGCGCCGGTGAGGCAGCCGTCGCCGACCTGGCCTACGCCGCCAAGCACGCCGGCGTCATCCAGATGGCCGACATCCTCCCGGCTCGCCGCGCCCGCGGCCCGAACGAGCCCGGCGGCATCAAGTTCGGCCACTTCGGCGACATGATCCAGGCGGACCGCAAGTACCCGAACGACCCCGTCAAGGCCTCGCTCGAGGTCGTCGGCGCTGGCTCGATGCTCTTCGACCAGATCTGGCTCGGCTCGTACATGTCCGGCGGTGTCGGCTTCACGCAGTACGCGACGGCCGCGTACACCGACAACATCCTCGACGACTACTGCTACTACGGCAAGGACTACGTCGCGGACAAGTACAAGGGCTGGGGCAAGGCCCCGTCGACCCAGGACGCGATCAACGACATCGCGAGCGAGGTCACGCTCTACTCGATGGAGCAGTACGAGCAGTACCCGACCGCCCTCGAGACCCACTTCGGTGGCTCGCAGCGCGCCTCGGTCATTGCAGCCGCATCCGGCCTGACCACGGCGATGGCCACCGGCAACTCGAACGCGGGCCTGAACGGCTGGTACCTCTCCATGCTCATGCACAAGGAGGGCTGGTCGCGTCTCGGCTTCTTCGGCTACGACCTGCAGGACCAGTGCGGTTCCTCGAACTCGATGTCCGTCCGGCCCGACGAGGGCCTGCTCGGCGAGCTCCGTGGCCCGAACTACCCGAACTACGCGATGAACGTCGGGCACCAGGGCGAGTACGCCGCGATCGTCACCTCGCCGCACTACGCCCGCGGCGACGCGTGGACGCTCAACCCGCTGATCAAGATCTGCTTCGCCGACCCGTCGCTGAGTCTTCGACTTCTCGGAGCCCCGCCGCGAGTTCGCGAAGGGCGCCATCCGCGAGTTCATGCCCGCGGGCGAGCGCTCGCTCGATCATCCCGGCCCGGTAAGGTCCCACCCAACGCAACTTTTTTTTCATTAACGCAACTTATCATGATAAAGCCCCGAATTCGGGGTAAAATTCGATATTACGCGAAATGCTCCGGTCTTTCCGGAAATGATTTCGAAACCTTTAACTCATTCTCAACCAACCGTTAAATGAACCACAAAGGGTTTGTACTCATATACGTGGCGATGCAATTTCCCAAACTCTCATGCGCCTATTCACTGGCACGGGAGGAGGCTCAATGGTAGAAAACATCGTATTCGGAATCGGAATCACTGCATTGGCAGGTGCGCTCGCCGCCGTCGCCGGTGCTGCGGAGGACACGGAGTCCGATATCGGGTCGCAGGGCGACCCGAACTCGCAGGTCCAGCTCGCTCCGCAGATGGGTTTCATCCACCGCATCTTCAACAAGGCGGTGGCAGGGGAACCCCCGGCCTACGGTCTCTGGTGTACGCTCGGCGCCGGCCTTGCGTGGGTCTTCCTGATCAAGGACGTCAATCCGATCCTCGCGCTGATCCTCGGCGCGACGATCGCGACGTTCGTGCAGGGAGTCTACGCGACGTCCGGTTACCTCGGACGCACAGCAAGTCTGGCCAAGTTCGGCCAGCCTGTCTACATCGACATTCTCAAGTCGATGCTCTCGGTCACGATGGCCCACGCCTTCGTGGCGGTCTTCACAACGGTCGCGATCTGCTACCTGATGAACGCGGTCCTCGGCCACCCGTTCCCGCTCCCGCTCCTCGGACTCGTCTGGGGTATTGCGCTCGGAGCGGCCGGCTCTGCGACGGGCAACCCGTTCTACGGCAAGGAGCGGCAGTACCAGAACCAGCAGTTCGGCGCGGGCGTGCCGATCTCGGCCTCGGGCAACATCGTCCGGTACGCCGAGGCCGGTCAGCGCAACTCGCTTGACAACGGCTGGTTCTCGTCCAAGCTCGGCGGCCCGGCATCGGGCGTCTGCTTCGGCCTGATCGTCTTCCTCGAACTCTGGCGCACCATTCTCTTCGAGAATGTCGGCGCCGGCTGGGGTGCGATCATCGTCGGGCTCGTGCTCATCCTGGTCTTCCTCGTGATCGGCCGCTGGGTCGAGGTCTACGCACGCAAGAACTACGGCCCGTACGTGACTGCCGAGGAGGCGTCCTCATGAGCGCAGTCGGCGCAAAGCCCGCGGGCGGCGCGACGATGGACCCGGTCGCCATGGTGATCGGGCTCGTGCTCGCGGTCGTCTTCCTCGGGTGATCTTCGTCCTGGCGGGCATGGGTGCTCTGTACGCCCTGATCGGAATCGTCATCGGCGGCGTCCTGATCGGCTTCGGCGTCCACTTCGTCCCGGTCGGCGGCGCGCCGGCCGCGATGGGGCAGGCCCCCGGTATCGCGACCGGTGTCGCGATGCTCGCTGCAGGCGCAGGGCTCGCCGGACTCTTCGGCGGCGCATGGGCGGCCGAGCAGGGACTCGTTGTCGCGACCGTCACCGGCGCTGTCGGCGGCGGTCTGATGATGGCGATCACCTGTCTGATGGTCAACGTGATCTACGTCTTCGGCATGGGCATCCCCGCCGCCTCGGGCAAGGTCACCAAGGACCCGCTCACCGGCGACACCCAGGCCGAGTACAAGAGCCAGGGCACGGAGGGGCACGGGCTCCCGTTCATCTCGTTCGTGGGCGGTGTCATCGGCGGCGCTCTTCGGCGGCGCCGGCGGCACGCTGATCTACCTCGAGCTGCTCGGCGTCTACGAACAGTACCTGCCGACGGTCTTCAGCACGACCGCCGCAGCAGGTCGTGCCCGTCGCGGTCTCGCTCGCCGGGATCTTCGCGGTCGGCATGTTCCTCGTGAACGCCGTGCTCGCGGCCTACAACATCACGGGCACCATCGAGGGCCCGCACGACCCGAAGTTCAAGCGGTTCCCCCGCGCGATCGTCGCGTCGCTCGTCGCCTCGGCGCTCTGTGGTATGGTCGCGATCCTGGTCGTGGTGGTGAACCTGAACATCTGAGGTGACGAAATGACTGCACAGATTACGGTAACTGAAGGCGGGAATCCCGCACAACACGCTGATGATCTACGGTATCATCGGCTCACTCGTCGGGATCTACCTGACCTACCTCAACACGGTCACCGGCACCCAGCTCTTCTCGTTCTTCGGGGGACTCGGTGCGATCGCAGCCCTCATCTGGGGCTCGTCAACGATCAAGCGGCTCTGCAGCTACGGCATCGGCACGGGCGTCCCGTCCGCGGGCATGCTCGCGTTCGGCTCCGGCATCATCGCGATGCTGCTCGCAACCAAGTTCGGGATCGTCTCCCCGATCGTCGCGCTCGTGCTCGGGTTCGTGATCGGCGCGATCCTCGGCTACATCGCGAACAACATCCTGGCCATGAAGATTCCGGTCATGATCCAGTCGATCGCCGAACTCGCGGCGGTCGGTGCGATGGTGATGATCGGCTTCTCGGCCATGGCTACGGGCTCGTTCACGTTCAACGCGCTCTCGGTGACGAAGATCGTCGCCATCGCCGGTGAAAACGCGACCCTCGTTGCCGCGAACACCGCCTACGTCACGTCACTGCTCGGCGGCTCGCTCCTCATCGTCATCTTCATGCTCGGCGCACTCGCGCTCCAGCACGGCTTCAACGCCTGCCTCGGCCCGTCCGAGAAGCAGGACCGGACGCTCATGCTGACGACCGAGGTCGGCTTCCTCTCGATGATCATGGTGGCGATCTTCAGCTACGCCTACCTCGGCATGTTTGCCGTGTTCGTCAACATCATCGTCGCGGTCGTCGGCTGGTACTACACCTACATGCAGTACATCGCGCTCTCGAAGCGTGACGCGGCCGCCTGGCTCGACTCGAAGCCCATCGTCGAAGCGGAGGGACACTGAGATGTATATCCAGGTCCTTCCCGAATACGGGCTCGTAGTCGACCCGATGGTCGGCATCCTCACCACGATGGGTGAGTCGTACGCACCGATCCTCGAGCAGGTAGGACTGCTCGAGGTGGTCGCCGACGACATCGTGAACATGCTCTCGGGCGAGGGCGCGCTTGCCGCGTCCTACCCCGGGCGCGAGAAGGCCCTCGTGATCGCGGGTGGCGTCACCTCGTTCTGGTACGGCATCGCGATCGGGCTCTTCATCGCGGGGATCATCGCGTTTCAACTGATCAGGATGGGATAGAGCGATGGCAGACAAGAAGTCACCAGCCAGCGGATGGCCGATCATCCAGGGCGACTTCCACTCGGGCAAGGCAGAAAGCCCGGTGGCGGTCGCGACCATGGGGTCGCACCTGGACGAGCAGGGCATCTGCGATGCAGGGGCCGCGATCTGCGGTTCGTGCAAGACCGAGAACCTCGGGCTCGAGAAGGTCATCGCAAACATCATCTCGAACCCGAACATCCGGTTCCTGCTCCTCTGCGGTACCGAGGTCAAGGGTCACCTGTCGGGCCAGACGCTTGCCGCGCTCCACGCCAACGGCGTGGAGAAGGGCAAGGTCGTGGGCGCGCAGGGCGCAATCCCGTTCATCGAGAATGTCGGCGACGCCGAGATCAAGCGCTTCCAGGAGCAGATCGAGATCGTCAACATCATGGAGACCGAGGACCTCGGTCAGATCAAGGCGAAGATCGCCGAACTGACCGCCCGCGATCCGGGCGCCTTTGCCGGCGAACCCATGATCGTCGAGGTCAAGGAGACCGGCGGTGCCGCGGAAGAGGCGACCGGCGAGGTCCGCCCGATCTCGGGCGAGGTCGCGCTGATCACGGCCCGGATGAAGGTGATCGAGAGAATGGTCACCGACATCGGGTACCGCGACAAATTTGCTGCCGGGGTCTACTCGGGAAAGGTTGAGGGAATCATGATCGGGCTGATCGTATCGTTCGCCCTGCTCGGATTCCTGTTGATGTGAGGTGAGGAGATGGCGGAAGAACACACACAAGCCGGCCCGGTCCGGATGGTCGCGATCCAGAACATGGTCACGGGTATCCAGTACAAGGGACAGATCCTCGCCCGCACGAACAAACTCGAATCCGGGATCAACTCCTCGGGGCTCGTCGGCTTTGCGGCCGGCATGGTAGTCGCGATGGTGCTGGTCCTGGTGCCGGCGCTGTTTATGTGAGGGGTGGAGAATGGCAGACAAGAAGTCACCGGCCAGCGGATGGCCGATCATCCAGGGCGACTTCCACTCGGGCAAGGCAGAAAGCCCGGTGGCGGTCGCGACCATGGGGTCGCACCTGGACGAGCAGGGCATCTGCGATGCAGGGGCCGCGATCTGCGGTTCGTGCAAGACCGAGAACCTCGGGCTCGAGAAGGTCATCGCAAATATCATCTCGAACCCGAACATCCGGTTCCTGCTCCTCTGCGGTACCGAGGTCAAGGGTCACCTGTCGGGCCAGACGCTTGCCGCGCTTCACGCCAACGGCGTGGAGAAGGGCAAGGTCGTGGGCGCGCAGGGCGCAATCCCGTTCATCGAGAATGTCGGCGACGCCGAGATCAAGCGCTTCCAGGAGCAGATCGAGATCGTCAACATCATGGAGACCGAGGACCTCGGTCAGATCAAGGCGAAGATCGCCGAACTGACCGCCCGCGATCCGGGCGCCTTTGCCGGCGAACCCATGATCGTCGAGGTCAAGGAAGCCGGCGGCGCCGGCGTCGAGCTGGCGGCCGCATCGGCGAATCCCCAGTTCCTCGAGATCGAGCGGCGTCTCGACAGCATCGAGAAGAAGATCGAGTTCGCGGATGCCGAGGTCGCCCAGCGAGTCGGCCGCAAGGTCGGACGCGACATCGGGATCCTTTACGGGCTCGTGGCGGGGCTGCTGGTGTTCATCATCATCAGCATCCTGTTGCCGAAGCTGGCCCTGTTGATGCAATAACTATGGAGGTGTGAGAAACCATGTTCAGGTTTGAGAAGGAACAGAGTGTCTGGGATTTCAACGGCACTAAGATCGGAGGCCAGCCCGGCGAGTACCCGACCGTGCTCGGCGCCTCGATCTTCTACAACAAGCACGAGATTGTGAAGAACGACCACACGGGTGAGATCGACAAGGAGACGGCAGAGGGCCTCTGGAACCGCTGCCTCGAACTGACCGACATCACCGGCATCCCGTTCTTCATCCAGATCATCGGCGAGTACGGCGAGGCGTTCGAGAGCTACATCGACTGGTTCACGTCGATCGACAACAAGACGGCGTTCCTGATGGACTCGTCGGCCCCGGCCGCCCTGGCCCATGCGACCAGGTACGTGACCGAGGTCGGCGTCGCCGACCGTGCGATCTACAACTCGATCAACGGCTCGATCACTCAGGAGAACATCGACGTGCTCGCCGCGTCGGATGTCAGCGCCGCGATCGTGCTCGCGTTCAACCCGGCCGACCCGTCGGTCGCCGGGCGCCAGAAGGTGCTGAACGAGGGCGGCGTGGCCGGCCAGGAGAAGGGCATGATCCAGATCGCCGAAGAGGCCGGGATCACGCGTCCGATCCTCGATACGGCCGCGACGCCCCTCGGGCTCGGCTCGGGCGGCTCCTACCGCGAGATCCTCGCCTGCAAGGCGATCCACGGCTACCCCACGGGCGGCGCATACCACAACATGACCGTCTCGTGGACCTGGCTCAAGCGGTGGAAGGGCTCGAAGAAGAACCCGTCCCAGATGGCAGCATCGCTGGCGGGCAAGGACAAGGTCACGGCCCAGCTCCTGCACCACTACATGGGCGGAATGGACGGCATGATCCAGGCCGCATGGTCGGCCCCCGATATCGGCTGCAACCTGATCGCCACGACGCTCGGCGCCGACCTGATCATGTTCGGGCCGATCGAGAATGTCGAGGCGATGATCACGGCCCAGGCCTACGGCGACATCACGGTCCTCGAGGCTGCGCGCGATCTCGGGATCGACGTCAAGTCCGAGAACCACCCGATCTTCAAGCTCATCTGAGCTCCAACCCCCATTCTTTTCTCTTTTTCACCGCTTCACTACGGTTAATACCGATCCACGCCCAATGGATCTGGTTACACATGAAGGCGGTGCTGGGGCTCGAGGACGGCACCTCGATGGTCGGAGAAGGCTTCGGGGTCGAGGGCGAGACGGCGGGCGAACTCGTCTTCACGACCCAGATGACTGGGTATATGGAGGCTCTGACCGACGCGAGTTATGCGGGGCAGATCCTGATGTTCACGTTTCCGCAGATCGGGAACTACGGCGTGGACGAGAAGAACTTCCAGTCGAGGGAGGTGAAGGCGCTCGCCTGCGTCACGCGGGAGGTGGCGGTCGCTCCCGAGGCGAACGAGCCGATTGGGCGGTACTTCCGCGACCACGGGCTCCTCGGGGTCACCGGTATCGACACGCGGGCCCTCACGATCCGGACCCGGCAGCACGGCACCCTGCGGGCAGCGCTGGTCTGCGGCGACGATGCGTCGGCCGAGCAGGCGATCGAGCTCGCCCGCTCTGTCTCGCCGATCACCGAGCAGGACCTGATCCCGCTCGTCTCGACCGCCGAGCCCTATCACGTGCCGGGCGACGGAAAGCGCGTGGCCGTGATCGACCTCGGGGTCAAGAAGAACATGGTCGTCAGTCTCTTCCGACGCGGAGCGGATATCGGGGTCTTCCCTCACGACACTCGCTCGGACGTGATCGAGGCCTGGGACCCCGACGCTCTCTTCATTACGAACGGCCCGGGCGACCCCGTGCGCGCGACGGCCGCGATCCGGTGCATCCGGGACCTGATCGGCAAACTCCCGATCTACGGGATCTGCATGGGCAACCAGCTCACGGCCCTTGCGCTCGGGGCCGCAACCCACAAGATGAAGTTCGGCCACCGGGGCTCGAACCAGCCCGTGCGGTTCTCGGACGGGCAGATCTTCATCACGACACAGAACCACGGGTTCGTCGTCGACTGCGAGAGCCTGCCCGAGGGTGCCAACGCGTGCTACACGAACCTGAACGACGGCACGGTCGAGGGGTTCGAGGTTCCCGACCTCGGGATTCACTGCGTCCAGTTCCATCCCGAGGCTCACGGCGGACCGCGCGATACCGAGAGCCACTTCTTCGATAGGATGATGCGGAGCATCTGAATGCCGAAACGAACCGACATCAAGAGAGTCCTGCTGATCGGCTCGGGCCCGATCCAGATCGGCCAGGCCGCCGAGTTCGACTTCTCGGGAACCCAGGCCTGCCGCGCGCTCCGCGAGGAGGGGGTCGAGGTCGTGCTGGTCAACTCGAACCCGGCCACGATCCAGACCGACCCCGACACGGCCGACGTGATCTACATCGAGCCCCTGAAGGCCGAGATCATCGCCCGGATCATCGAGAAGGAGCGGCCCGACGGGATCCTCTCGGGCATGGGCGGCCAGACCGGGCTGAACATGACGGCCGAGCTCGCCGAGATGGGCGCGCTCGAGGGCGTGGAGATCCTCGGCACGCCGCTCGAGGCGATCTACCGCGGCGAGGATCGCGAGCAGTTCAAGGACCTGATGCAGGCGATCGGCGAGCCGATCCCGCGCTCGATGATCCTGAACTCGGCCGACCAGATCGCCGGGGCGCTCGAGATCGTCGGATTGCCCGCAATCATCCGGCCCGCGTACACGCTCGGCGGCGCCGGCGGCGGCGTGGCCCACACCGAGGAGGAGCTCCGCCGGATCGTCGAGCTCGGCCTCCAGCATTCGCGCATCCACCAGGTGCTCGTCGAGGAGTCGGTGATCGGCTGGAAGGAGGTCGAGTTCGAGGTGATGCGGGACAAGAACGACTGCTGCCTCATCGTCTGCGGCATGGAGAACGTGGACGCGATGGGCATCCACACGGGCGAGTCGGTCGTGGTCGCCCCGATCCTGACACTCCGCGACGACGAGTTCCAGATGCTCAGGACGGCCTCGATCAAGATCATCCGCGCGCTCGGCGTCCAGGGCGGCTGCAACATCCAGTTCGGCTTTCAGGACGGCGACTACCGCGTGATCGAGGTCAACCCCCGCGTCTCCCGCTCCTCGGCCCTCGCCTCCAAGGCGACCGGGTACCCGATCGCTCGCGTGGCCGCGAAGATCGCGATCGGCCTGACCCTCGACGAGATCACGAACACGGTCACGGGCTGCACGCCGGCCTCGTTCGAGCCCGCGATCGATTACATCGTGGTCAAGGTCCCGCGCTGGCCCTTCGACAAGTTCACGCACGCCGACCGGACGCTCACGACCGCGATGAAGTCGACCGGCGAGGTGATGGCGATCGGCCGGACGGTCGAGGAGGCGTTCAAGAAGGCGCTCCGCTCGCTCGATACCGACGTCGCGACCCATACCGATCGGAACGAGATCCGCATGCTCCTCTCGCATCCGACCGACGAGCGCTTCGGCTGCCTCTTCGATGCGTTCAGGCAGGGGTTTTCGGTCGAGGAGGTCGCGCGACTCACCTACATCTCCCCGTTCTTCCTCGAGAAGATACGGAACATCGTCGCGCTCGAGGAGCGACTCCGTGTCCCTGCCGGACCTGCCGAGGCGGACCTGCGGCTTGCCCGGCAGTACGGCTTCGCCGACACCGAGATCGTGGAACTCACGGGCATGGACCCGACCGTGCTCCGCGAGATCCTCGGCCGGCCCGGATACAAGATGGTCGATACCTGCGCGGCCGAGTTCCCGGCCGAGACGCCGTACTTCTACTCGACCGCCGAGCCCGAGACCGAGGTGACCCGGTCGGACAGGAGCAAGATCCTGATCCTCGGGTCGGGCCCGATCCGGATCGGGCAGGGGATCGAGTTCGACTACTGCACGGTCCACGCAGTGACGGCCCTCCGCGAGGAGGGGATCGAGGTCCACATCGTCAACAACAACCCCGAGACGGTCTCGACCGACTTCGACACCTCGGACCGCCTCTTCTTCGAGCCGATGCAGCTCGAGGACGTGATGAACGTCCTTGCGGCAGACGATTACACGGGGGTCATGGTCCAGTTCGGCGGGCAGAACGCGGTCAACCTCGCGGTCCCGCTCCATCAGGAGATCGAGACGCGCGGCCTGTCGGTCCGGATCCTCGGCACGAGCCCGGATGCGATGGACGTGGCCGAGGACCGGGACCGGTTCAGCGCTGCTCCTCGACGACCTCGGGATCCCGAGCCCGCCGAACTCCTCGGCCTACTCCGAGGAGGACGCCCTCCGCATGGCGAACGAGATCGGGTACCCGGTCCTGGTCCGGCCCAGTTACGTCCTCGGCGGGCGGGCGATGGAGATCGTCCACGACGACGCCGAGCTCAAGACCTACATGAAGGAGGCGATCCGCGTCTCGAAGAAGCACCCGGTCCTGATCGACTCGTTCCTGCAGGACGCGATCGAGATCGACGTGGACGCGGTCTCGGACGGCAAGGACGTGCTGATCGGCGGGATCATGGAGCATATCGAGGAGGCCGGCGTCCACTCGGGCGACTCGGCCTGCGTGATCCCGACCCAGTCCCTCTCGGCCTCGGTGATCGACCGCGTCCGCGACTATACACGCCGGATCGCGCTCGGCCTCGGCGTGGTCGGGCTGATGAACCTCCAGCTCGCGGTCAAGGACGACACGGTCTACGTCCTCGAGGCGAACCCGCGGGCCTCGCGGACCGTGCCGTTCGTCTCGAAGGCGACCGGAATTCCGCTCGCGAAGGTCGCGGCGAAGGTGATGATCGGCCGGCCGCTCGCGGGGCTCGGGTACGAGGAGCGGGCCTTCGACCACGTCGCGGTCAAGGAGGTGCTCCTGCCGTTCAACAAGCTGCCGGGCGTCGACACCGTGCTCGGGCCCGAGATGAAGTCGACCGGCGAGGTGATGGGGATCGACTACGACTTCGGCCGGGCCTACTACAAGGCCCTGATCGCGGCCGATAACGCTCTCCCGACCTCGGGCAACGTCTTCATCTCGGTCACGGGCGACCAGCACCGGGAGCTGATCGCCATCGCCCGAATCCTTGCCGACCTCGGACTCGCGATCTACGGCACGCAGGGCACGGTCGAGACCCTGCAGGAGAACGGGATCGAGGCGCAGCTCGTGCGGAAGGTCCAGGAGGGCTCGCCGAACGTGATCGACATGATGCGGAAGGGCGAGATCCAGCTGATCGTGAACACCCCTGCCGACAAGGCCTCGCGCCAGGACCACTACCAGATCATGCGCATGGCCGTCGACTACGGGGTCCCGTATATCACGACGCTTGCGGCGGCGAAGGCCGCGGCCCTCGCGATCGAGGCGATCGGCAAGCGTCAGCTCACTCTCGAGCCGCTCGGCCACTACCTCGGGACCTGCTGATCTCTTCTTTTTCGAAACAGCCGTACCGTGACCGCCCTCAGAGCGGTCGGACAGCCCTGACGCGGACCGACGCGATCGCCGACTCGGTCGCCCTGAGCTCCTCGGGCGTCAGCGCGAGGTCGCCGATGACCGCCTGTGCCGTCGGGTCGTTCGCCATGCAGGAGACCGGGAACGACGCCTCCTCGACGACCCCGACATCGGCGAAGCCCGCTTGTCGGATCAGCGCGAGGTAACGCTCGCGCGAGACTGCGCCCGCGATGCAGCCGACATACGCAGAGACCGAGTCCCGGACCTTCTCCGGAAGTTCGCCGACCATCACGATGTCCGAGACGAGCAGCCGGCCCCCGGGCTTCAGCACGCGGAACGCCTCGACGAAGACCTGTCCCTTCTCGGGCGAGAGGTTGATCACGCAGTTCGAGATGACGGCGTCGATCGACCCGTCTGCGACCGGCAGGTGCTCGATCTCGCCGAGCCGGAACTCGACGTTGCCGTACCCGCCCGCCCGGGCGTTCTCACGGGCGCGCGCCAGCATCGCGGGCGTCATGTCGACCCCGATCACGCGCCCGGACTCGCCGACTGCGCGGGCAGCGATGAAGGCGTCGAACCCCGCGCCGGAACCGAGGTCGAGCACGGTCTCGCCCTGCGCGATATCGGCGAGAGCGACCGGGTTGCCGCACCCGAGCCCGAGGTTCGCCCCCCGGGGAACGCTCTCCATCTCCTCGTTCGTGTAGCCGATCCGGCTGCTGATCTCCCCGGCGTCGGCACCGCAACTGCACCCACAGCCACATCCCTGCTCGGCAACCCGGGAGTATCCCTCCCGGACTGCCTCGTGAATCCGTTCCGTGTCCATTATAGTACCTCTCGCATGACGGGGCCGAGCACCCCGCGGACCATCCCGTCGAGGCGGTCGGCCCGCATCAGGACAAGGCAGCAGACCTCGCCCGCGCACTCGCACGAGCTGATCGCGAGCTTGTCGCCCGGCCCGATCCCGAGCCGCTCGCGAAGGTCCTTCGGCAGCACCATCTGGCCTCGCTCGTCCACCGTCACCAGGGCCTCGAGCCGGCACGCGCTCTCCTCGTCCGTCATGCAGTCCTTCTCTTGGTGGTTGGAGATGATATATTCTCTGACAAATCAAAAAAACACGAATTATCCATAATTTCAGTGATGGCATTGCGCAAGATTCATGGTGCATGGACCAAGACTCGGTGCCATGTTGGGATTGACCCGTGCCGGCGCCGTCGCGGCGGGCGCGATCGTCGTCGTCTTCCTGGCAGTCGGGGTGATCGTCGCCGACCTGCCGGGCTCGAACCCCGTAACACTCGGGATCCGCCTCGGTGCGCTCTGGGGGACCCTCGCGATGGCGATCGCGGCCCTGATGAGCCCGTTCCTCGCCGAGATCCGCCGGGTCCTCGGAGCCCCCTTTCTCAGGGTTCACCACGTCTTCGCCGCCTTCGGCCTTGCCGCGATCACGCTCCACCCGGTCCTGGTCGCGGCCCGCGCCTCCTCGCTCGCCGTCTTCCTTCCGTCCGTGCCCCTTCTCGAGGGGTATGTCATTAACGCAGGGCGGATCGCCCTGCCGCTCATCTACGTCGCCGTGGTCGGCGCCCTGATCAGGGTGCGGTTCGCCGAATGGCGGTACTTCCACCTGGTGATCTACCTCGCGCTGCTGCTCGGGCTTCTCCACGGCACGCTCTTCTCACGGTATTTCTTCGGCAACCTCTTCCTCAATGTCCTCTTCCTGGGGCTCGGCGTCGCGATCGTCGGCGCCTTCGTCGCGAAGCGCTGGCAGCGCCGGGGGCGAGCCCGCCCGGCTCCGCGTGTCGGGTGAAACTCTAATACACTTTCCCGCGAACCATTCCTTCCGTATTCTGGTGAACTCGATGGGCAAGGGAACGATTGTGCTCGCCTTCTCGGGCGGGCTCGACACCTCGATCTGCGTGCCGCTTCTCAAGGAGCGCTACGGCTACGACCGCGTCGTCACGGTCGCGGTCGACGTCGGCCAGACCGAGGCCGATATCCGGATGGCGACCGAGAAGGGCGAGCGGATCGCGGATCGGCACGTGACGATCGACGCACGCGACCGCTTCGTCAACGAGCACGTCTTCCGCGCGATCCGGGCGAACGGCAGCTGACGAGGGCTACCCCATGGGTACCTCGCTCGCCCGGCCCCTGATCGCCGGGGAGTGCGTCCGGATCGCGAAGGAGGAGGGCGCGACTGCGGTCGCGCACGGCTGCACGGGCAAGGGAAACGACCAGCTCCGCTTCGACTTCATCATCCGGGCCTCGGGTCTCGACGTGGTCGCGCCGATCCGCGAGCAGAACCTGACCCGCGAGTGGGAGATCGACTACGCCGCCGAGCACGGGATCCCGGTGCCCGTCGCGAAGGAGAAGCCCTGGTCCATGGACGAGAACTGCTGGAGCCGTTCGATCGAGGGCGGCCGGCTCGAGGACCCGGCGTACCATCCCGCCCGAGGAGATCTGGCACTGGACGACAGCGCCCGAAGCGGCCCCCGACACGCCGGCCGAGCTCTCGATCACGTTCGAGGAGGGGGTCCCGATCGCGCTCGACGGCGCGCTGATGAAGGGCTTCGACCTGGTCATGGCTCTGAACCGGCTCGCGGGGGCTCACGGTGTCGGCCGGAACGACATGATCGAGGACCGCGTGCTCGGCCTGAAGGCGCGCGAGTGCTACGAGCATCCGGCCGCAACCGTGCTGCTCGCTGCGCACCGCGACCTCGAACGGCTCATCCTCACCCGGCAGGAGCTCGCGTTCAAGGCCGGCGTGGACGAGAAGTGGTCCGAGCTCGCGTACATGGGGCTCGTGTACGAGCCGCTCTACTGCGCGCTCAACGCGTTCGTCGACGAGACGCAGGCGGTCGTCTCCGGGCACGGTCGATCTCCGGCTCTATAAAGGCGGCCTCCATATTCTCGGCCGGTCGTCGCCGTACGCGCTCTACTCGGACGAGCTCGTCTCGTTCGACTCGACCTCCCTCGACCAGTGCTCGGCGATCGGCTTCTCCGAGTACTTCGGGCTCCAGGCCCGGATGCGGCGGCGGACCTGAACGAGCCGATGCGCGTCGTCTGCCTCCTCTCGGGCGAGCACCCTTCGCTCCCGACGGCCGAGCTCGGGTGCGCCGTCCGCGTCGAGGAGACGCGGCCCCAGATCGCCGTGGGCGAGTGCGCCGATCCCGGCCGGCTCGCCCGGCTCGCCCTGACGCACCGGGTCTACGAGTACATCGCCGACTGCGAGGCCTTCGACGATGCGGTCGACGCGATGGTCCGCGAGGCCGCGCTCGAACCGGACGGAACGTTCGCCCTCCGGGTGAAGAAGGTCGAGGGCGCGGCCCTCGCTACCCCGGCCCTCGTCCTCGAGCGCCGGCTCGGCGGCATGATCCCGGGGAGAGTCTCGCTCTCGGCTCCCGAGATCAGCTACGGTCTCGTCTGCTCGGCCGACCGATGTTACCTCGGCCGGCTCGTCTGCGAGCCCGATCGCCGCGCGCTCGACGCGCGCCGGCCCTTCTCGCGGCCGTTCTTCCACCCCGGCGTGATGATGCCGCGCATGGCACGGACGCTCGTGAACCTCTCCGGCATCGAGCCGGGGGAGGTGCTGCTCGACCCGTTCGCGGGCACGGGCGGGACCCTGATCGAGGCGTCGCTCCTCGGCGTCCGCGCCATCGGGCTCGACGTCGACCCCCTGATGCTCGCAGGCGCGCGCCTGAACCTGCCCGGCGCCGAGGTCGCGCTCGCAGACGCGGCCCGCCTCCCGCTCCGGTCGGCCTCGGTCGACGCGGTCGTCTCCGATCTTCCGTACGGCCAGTCCGTGCAGATCCGGGGCGAGACCCTCGACCGGCTCTACGACGAGTCCCTGGCCGAGGTCGCGCGCGTGCTGCGGCCCGGGCGGCGGGCCGTGATCGTCACGCACCGACCGATCGACGGGATCGCGGCCCGGCACCTCCCGGTCGTCGACCGCTTCGAGCAGCGCGTGCACAAGAGCCTGACGCGACGTATCCTGGTGCTCGAGCGGCCGACAGGTTGATCCAGTCGGTCGACGCAGGACGAACCGATGGCGGACGACGCGATGGGCGCGGCAGGATCTCAAGGCGGAATGAAAGCGCGTGTTCACGGCCATCGACAGCGCGCACCGCAGCATGATCTCCCGGGCCGTCCACGCGGTGGAGGCGCTCGGGGGTCTCGCGTGGGCTGGCAAACCGGTGTTCTGCTGGACGCCGGCCGGGAGGAGGAATGCGGCCGGACCTTCGATTGCGTCAGGAGCGATGGCGCGGGCGTTCACGGCAGACCCCGGCACATCCAGCAGTGTCACCGCGGCATAGGTCCTGCAGCCGTCGACGACGACATGGCCGCCCGGCGCGGATCCGCATCGCCTCGCCATGGGGCGTCGTCTGCTCGCCGGTCTACACGAACACTGTCCCCGCAGGACTCAAGGCGGTCATCGACGTGCGCCAGGCCATGCGCGCGGGGAGGCGCTCGGGGCAGGCCCCGGCACGACAGCGGCGTATGCCTGCGACGACGGCCGGAGAAAGGGCCTCGAAGCTTCGCTGCGTCCGGAGCGTGGCAGGGCGTTCATGGCCACCTCGGCATGCGCTCGCGGCGAGGTGCTGGTCGACGACGGACCTGCGCGACCTGAGGGAGGTGCCCGGCCTCGAGCTGCGCGTCCGGTCGACTCGCCGCGCTCCGGCTCCGGGCGCGACGACCTCGTCCCGAGAGTCCGTGAGCCGCGAGCGAGGCGCCGCAGAGAGAAAAACCAATGGTATATATCTGTGACCGCGTATGATCTCACATCACGCAGGGTGGTCCCATGTCCCTCGATGCCGCCGGTTTTCGCCTGATCAGCACCTCGGTCCTCGCCTACCGGATCGTGGTCCCCTCGACCGCCGTCCTCTTTGTCGGGGACATTCTCAAGCTCACCGACCGTGACAAGGGGTTCGTCTTCTTCGCCAAGGTCACGGACATCACCCATGATACTCCCCCCGGGGCCGATACGGCCGGGCCGAGCCTCTGCGTCAGCCTCCACCCGCTCGGCCTCGTCGACCACGACGGCCGGTTCCGGCCGCCGATCACGGCCCCCACGAACTTCTCAGAGGTCTCCCGGCCCGACGATGCGGATCTCGAGTTCCTGAAGCGGTCGATGGGCGATCTCGAGGTCGGGCAGATGCGTGCGGGCCTCGGAGTCCTCGAGGGCGTGACCGTCTCGCTCCCGTCGGAGTCGCTCTCAAGCCACATGGGGATCTTCGCGACCACCGGCATGGGCAAGTCCAACTTCATGAAGGTTCTCTGCGCATCGGCCATGCATTTGCGGCAGTTCGGGGTCCTGATGGTCGATCCCCACGGCGAGTACGTCACCGGCTACCGGCTCAGGGACCGTCGGATCAAGGGGCTCATCGAGTACACCGCGGCAAAGGACGGGATCTCCGTCTACTCGACCCGTCCGGCGGACGAGCGAAAGCAGTACGGCCTGAAGGAGCTCCGGCTCGAGCACGACGACTTCCGGATGGGCGACCTCGGGTTCCTGTACGACCTCTCCCTCCCGCTGGTCGAGGTGGTCGAGTCGCTCGACGGTCACCCGGGATCGGACGTGATCGACTTCTTCATCAACGAGGGAGTCGACTCCCTCCCGTCGCCGCTCAAGACCACGAGCGGGATCGGCCGCCACCCCGAGATCACGAATACCCTCCGCACCTACGGGCTGGGCCCGCTTCACATGACCCAGCGGCGAGTCGAGACCGTCGTCAAGGAGAACCGGGTCTTCTTCCACCGCTACGGCTCGTCGATCCCGGCCATCCTCGAGGATCTCGCGCAGAACAAGGTCGTGCTGATCGACATCCCCGGTGTGGGCGAGCGCGGCGAGCTCTTCGCGCTCTCAACGATGACCCGCGCGATCCTCAACGCGCACAAGCAGCGCACGCTCTCCGAGGAAGAGACGGTTCCCCAGCAGGTCATGATCGCGATCGAGGAGGCCCAGCGCGTGCTCGCGAAAGCGAACCAGTCGACTCAGGTCTTCCGCGAGTGCGTGATGGAAGGGCGCAAGTTCGGAGTCGGGCTCTGTCTGGTTACCCAGCAACCAAAGAACATCGACCCCAGGATCCTGGCGCAGCTGAACACCTACGTCGTGATGGGCCTTGCAGACCAGCAGGACCGGAATATCGTTGCGGGCAACGCCAAGCAGAACCTGACGAGCATGTCGAACGAGATCCAGACTCTGGCGCGCGGCGACGCCGTCATCAGCATCCAGGGCACGCCGTTCCCGGTCTCGACCCGGATCCACCTCTTCGAGGACTACCTCGATCGGCTCAACACGGCATCCTGAGGCGGCGCAATATCTTTTACCAGCCCGTACCGGGCCAAAAAGAGCTGGTTATTTACCCTTTCGCCGGATCAGTCTACGGTAACGATGGCGTCCCCCCGATGACTCGAACTTCCGGAACCCTGAAATCTGCCGCAGTACTGCTACTGATCGTCGTTGCAGTTCTTGTGATCGCGGTCTCTCTGAAGGGCGGGATGCCGGGCGGAGTCTCCCTCTTCGGTCAACAGATCCCGACACCTCAACCCGGAAGCGGCAGCGGAAGCCCGCACGCGAAGAATGTGATCGTGCTGATTGGGGACGGCATGGGATACGCGGAGCTCACGGCCGCCCGGTGGGAGAAGTCCGGCCACGACCTGAAGGCATACCCCTCAACGTCGCTCGCAATGGACGATCTGGAGTACTCGGGCCGTGTGTCGACCTCGGCGGCCGATGCACCTCGTTCCGGATTCGGCGGCATCGGCGACCGCGCTCTTTACCGGGGCCAAGGCCAACAGAGGCGTGATCGGCCAGGACGCGACCGCGGAGAAGGGGGTCTCGGACGGAGCTCGTCTCACGACCATCGCGGAGCTGGCGGAGACGGGAGGACGGGCGACGGGCGTGGTCACGACCTCCAGGATCACCGACGCGACCCCGGCGGCGTCTATGCCCATGTCAACGACCGCAACGCTGAGCCCGCGATCGCGCAACAGCTGCTCGGCTCCGGTGTCGACGTCGCCCTCGGCGGCGGATACCGGTACTTCATCAGCGAGACGGCGAAGGATCCGTGGGGCGAGAAGGGCAAGCGGACCGACGCGCAGGATCTGGCGGCCGAAGCGCAGTCGAAGGGGTACACGGTCGTGACGGACGTCCTCCGGGCTCGACGGTCGCCCCCTCGCACGCCCGGCACGACGGTGCTCGGGCTCTTCGATACGAGCACTATGGCGTACGAACTCAAAGCGCGCGGACTCAGGGCAACCGAACCTCTCCGAGATGACCGCGAAGGCGATGCCCTCCTCGGCACCGACCAGGACGGTTTCTTCCTGATGGTCGAGGGAGGCACGGATCGACCAGGCAGCGAGCGCTCGCGATTTTAAAAGTCGCTGATCGGCGAGACCCTCGCCTTCGACGATGCCGTGAAGACGGCACTCGACTTTGCCGCCCCAGCGACTCGGACACGCTCGTGATCGTTACGGCGGATCATGAGACCGGAGGGCTGATCCTCCAGAGTGCAAGCCACGGGGAGATGTCAGGGATCTTCGCCTCGGGCTCGGAACTGACCAAGAACGAAACTGGCCTCGTCTTCGACGAGTCGGCCTCGCACACGGCAGTCGACGTCCCGATCATGGCAAGCGGCCCGGGCGCCGACCGGCTCGGTCACGAGAGGATCGCGATAACACGCAGGTCTTCGGGGTCATGCGCGACGTGATGTGGACATCTGATGATGGCTGCCCCCATCGTCCCGGAGTGTCGAGCGGCGCGCGCCTATCTGGCCGATCCGGGTGGGCTCGGGCGAATACCCCGCAATCGGAGAGAGGCTCGTTCCGAACCCGGCCCCGCTGAGCCGGGCTCGCCGGGATCAAAGGCCGACGCCGCTGTCCCGGGTCCGCCGGATACGAGATCCTTCCCTCCGTGACCACGGCCTCTTTGCGGAGCCGGTGCCCCTCGGTCGGAACACCTGTCGATGACATGGAGGACCCGAGCACCCCCGAGCCACCAGCGCGTCGGCGAGGAGAGATCGGTGGCAGCGCCACGGGACGGCCTCGGCGCACATGATCACGAGCGATTCGTCCGGGCAAGGTCGACGAGCTCTCGCGACCGCCTCTGCAAACTCCTCGGTCTGCATGTGGTCGGCGTAGGCCCGGAACCGCTCGTTCCGGAGCCCGCGATTGACGGATTCGTCGGGCGGCAGGGGCCGACGCAAACCTCCAAGGGGCGCGCAGTGGCGATAGCCGATCCCACGCGCGGCCAGAGAGGCAGCGAGCGCGGCC
Source organism: uncultured Methanoregulaceae archaeon (assembly GCA_963730355.1). Lineage (GTDB taxonomy): Archaea > Halobacteriota > Methanomicrobia > Methanomicrobiales > Methanospirillaceae > UBA288. The sequence goes on from CAVSRL010000006.1 coordinate 108,276, forward strand.
CGGTCGAAATGGGGATAGCGCCGCGAGCGCGGCAGGCTTCGGACGTCGACAACGGTCCGGCACCCATTCTCTTCGAGCAGCTCCAGAAACTCGTCAAGCGATCGCGTCGAGTGGCCGATGGTCATGACCAGGGGACCGGTGTCCGTCATGCAGTCCTCCCCTGTGCCGGGCACGGGTATCAACCAATCGCCGTCCGCCAGATTTGTATGGTCCGGGTCAAGGCAGGTAGTATGCGCGCCGGCCTCGCCCCGTACCTCGACCTGCTCCGCCTGCACTTTGCCCCGGCATGGGTCCTTCTCTTCTGCTCGGGTACTCTGCTGGCCGCAGGGATCTACGGAGGGTTCAGGTGGGCGTCCTTGCGACTGCGGCCCTGATTGCGGTCTTCGGCTTTACAGCCGGCCTCGTGCTGAACGACTACGTCGACCGGGACCTTGACCGGCTGGCCGTGGACAACCGCCTGACCCGGTACTGGCGGCCGTTCGGCACCCGCCGCTTGCGGAGGGCACGATCTCCCCCGCCCGGGCTCGTCTGGTGATGGTGCTGCTCGCGTTCGGGGCCGTCGCGCTCGTCCTGACCCTGCCGTGGCCTTTGGTCTGGGTGGGTTTGCTGCTGTGGGGTTGGGGCTCTACGGCATGACCGGGGCCGCACGCTGGGTCCTCGCCTTCGCGCTCCTCCACGCCGTTGCGGCCGTCCTCTTCGCCGCCGTGCTCGGGCCGATCGCCCGCGCCGGGCTCGTCGCGGGGCTCGCCTGCGTCATGGTGGCGACCATCGGGCTCCTCCGGCGCCCCGAGGAGTCGACGGGCCTTCGCCTGCTCCCGCTCTTTCACCTGGCCATGGCGCTCTACGCGGGCGGGATCGTGGTCGACGCGTTCCTCTAGGCCCGGACCGTGACCGGGAGGCCCAGGTCACCGTCGGCGGCGCAGGTACCGCAGCGCCCTCGGCAGGTTCTGGCGGTAGTGGACGCCGAGCGACGGGCCGAGGACGGCGCGTACCTGCGGGAGCACGGCCGTGGCCTGGACCGTCTTCTCGATCATCGACTTCTCCTGCCCCCAGACCAGGGCGTCGCCGCGCCGGACCGCGTCCAGGAACTCCTCGACCGAGTCGGCCCGGGCCGCGGTGACGACCCGCCCGATCTCGCCGAGCAGGTGCGCGTCCGTGCCGCCGGTGAGGGCGAGCGTGTGCTCGCGTGCGAACGCCACCGCCTGTTCGTTCTGGGACCGGGTCATACCGCCGCAGATCCCCTCGAGCCCGTCGAGCTGGAGCAGCACGTCGGGCGCGAGATCGCCGGCCGCGATCGCCTTGCAGACTCCGCGGCAGAGGAAGAGGTAGCCGAAGGGGTGAGCGGCGACCGCGAAGGCGTCCCGCCCTTCGAGGCCGGCGAGCACCTCCGCGGTCGGGAGCGTGGTCGCCATGTGGGGGCAGCCGCCGAGGGCCCGGGCGATCACCGCGTCGTGGTAGTCGACGAGGTCGTCGAGGGTGTAGAAGTAGAGGAGCAGGTGCGGTCCCTCCGAGGCCGAGACCTCGATCCCGGGCACGACGAACTGGCCCGGCGGGGCCTCGCGGACCGCCGCGACCGCGCCCGAGACCGCGTTGTGATCCGTGACCGCGAACGAGGCCCCGATCCGGCGCCCGTGCCTGAGTGCATCCCCGACCCGGATCAGGCCGTCCGAGTGATCGGTATGGACGTGCATGTCGACGGCGGTGTAGCCGTCTTCCCGGAGGGCGGCGAAGTCCGGCGTTCCGAACCGGACCCGCGCCGTCCCCCCCGCTTCGCCGTCCATGTCCGTTGCGTGGGGCGTCCTCGGCATTAACCCTTCTCCGGAGGCCCTGGTGCCCTTGCATCGGCCGGCCGGATCGCCCCGTCCGGCATAGGCTGATGAGGCGGCCCGCCTAAACAGTACGCCGAGGACCACAGGATGAGCGCGAAAAAGGAGTTCGTGGTCGGCGTGTCCGGGGCGAGCGGCGCCCCGTACGCCCGCCGACTGCTCGAGGTGCTGGCGAACGAGGCCGACGTCCACCTGATCGTCACGGACCAGGCGCGGGGGATCGCCGCCCGCGAGGGCGTGACGTACGACGACCTCGACGTGACCCGGCACCAGAACGACGACCTCGCCGCGGCGATCGCGTCGGGCTCGCACCGGATCGACGGGATGGCGGTCGCGCCCTGCAGCACCAAGACCCTCGCGTCGGTCGCGACCGGGCTCTCCGCCTCGCTCCTCGCCCGGGCCGCGGACGTCACCCTCAAGGAGCGGCGGCCGCTGGTCCTGCTCGTGCGCGAGATGCCGCTCTCGCGGATCCACCTCAAGAACCTGCTGGCCGCGGACGAGGCCGGCGCGACCGTGATGGTCGCGAGCCCGGGCTTCTACGGCCGGCCCGCGACGATCGACGACCTCGTGGACATGGTCGTGGGCCGGGTGCTCGATCACCTCGGGGTCGAGCACGCGCTCGGACCGCGATGGACGGGATACGATGACTGACACAAACTTGCGCGATTACCTCGAGAATCTCGTCGAGGACGGAGCGGCGATCGTGGTCGACGAGCCGGTCTCGCCCGTGTACGATGCGCCGAAGCGTTCGGCCGCGACCTGCCGCCCCCTCGTCTTCAACGACCTCGGCAACGGCTGGCGCGGGATCATGAACCTCGTCTCGGACCGGGCCACGATCGCCCGCGCCCTCGACCTTCCCCCGGACCGGGTCCTGCCGACGCTCGCGTCCGCACGGTTCGACGGCGAGGTCGCGATCGACGGCCGCCTGGCGACGGCCCCCGCCGACCTCGGGGCGATCCCGATCATGAAGCACTATCCCGGCGGACGCCGGGCCGTACATCACGGCCGGGATCGTCTTCTCCCGGTACGGCGGCGTCCAGAACGCCTCGATCCACCGGATGCTCGTGAGCGGACCGACCGGCTCGTGGCCCGGCTCGTCGAGGGGCGGCACACGTACAACCTCCACCGCCAGGCGCTCGCCGACGGGGAGGCGCTGCCGGTCGCGATCGCGATCGGGGTCCACCCGGCCGTGATGCTCGCGGCCTCCACGCGCGTGCCCGAGGGCAAGGAACTCCGCGTACGCGGCCGAGCTCCTCGGGGGCGAGCTGCCCGTGCGCGAGTGCGGCAACGGCGTGCTCGTGCCCGACGCCGAGGTCGTGCTCGAGGGCTCGATCGGGCCCGCAACCGCGGACGAGGGGCCGTTCGTGGACATCACCGGGACCTACGACCCGGTCCGGGTTCAGCCCGTGATCGAGCTCGCGGGCATGGCGATCAAGCCGGACCCGGTCTACCACGGCATCCTCCCCGGCGGGGCCGAGCACAAGGCCCTGATGGGCGCGCCGTACGAGCCGATCATCTACCGCGCCGTGGCCGGCGTCACGACCGTGAAGAACGTGGTCCTGACCCCGGGCGGCTGCGGCTACCTCCACGCCGTGGTCCAGGTCAGGAAGGCGACGAACGGCGACGGCAAGAACGCCTGCATGGCCGCCTTTGCCGCGCACACCTCGCTCAAGCACGTGGTCGTGGTCGACGAGGACATCGACCCCTGCGACATGGCCGAGGTCGAGTACGCGATCGCGACCCGCGTCCGCGGCGACACGGACCTGCTCGTGGTCTCGGGAGTCCGCGGCTCCTCCCTCGACCCGTCGCGGATCGGCGACGGCATGAACGTGAAGGTCGGCGTCGATGCCACCATGGAGCTGGGCCGGGAGGACGAGTTCGTCCGTGCGAGGTGGGACGATGCAGCTTGACCGGGACGACGAGCGGGTCCTTGCGGGCGAGTTCGGCGAGACCCGGCAGCGGCTCATGGAGCTGCTGGTCGGGCTCGGCACGGTCTACGGGGCCGAACGGCTCGTGCCGATCGCGTCGGCCCAGGTCTCGGGGGCCTCGTACAAGACGATCGGCGAGTGGGGCCTCGAGTGGCTCTCCTCCCTCGACGCCCGCGCGGTCGTGCCGGCCGTGCTGAACCCGATCGGCATGGACCTCGAGCGCTGGCAGGAGATGGGGGTCGACCCGGTCTTCGCGAAGAAGCAGGAGCAGGTGGTCGAGGTCTACCGCCGCCTCGGGCTCCGGATCGAATGCACCTGCACCCCCTACTACCTCTCGATCACGAACTACGGCGACCACCTCGCCTGGTCCGAGTCCTCGGCCGTCTGCTACGCGAACTCGGCGATCGGCGCCCGGACCAACCGCGAAGGGGGGCCGACCGCACTCGCCGCGGCGCTCGTGGGCAAGACCCCGTTCTACGGGCTGCACCTGGTCGAGAACCGCCGGCCGACCGTCGTGGTCGAGGTCGAGGGCGCGCCCTCCTCCCCCGACGGCGGGTGGTACGGAGCCCTCGGCGTCCTGGCGGGGCGCGAGGTCGGCGCGCGGTGCCCGTTCTTCCGCGGAGATCCGCCCGACCCGGGACGGGCTCAAGAGCCTCGGTGCGGCCATGGCCGCGACGGGCGCGGTCGCGCTCTTCCACGTCGACCGGATCACGCCCGAGGCCCGGGTCTTTCCGTTCGAGACCGGGGAGCTCGAGACGATGACGTTCGGCGCGGACGAGGTCGAGGCGGTCTGGTCGGACCTTCCGGTCGAGGCGGTCGCGATCGGCTGCCCCCACTGCTCGGAGGAGGAACTGGCCCGTGTGGCCGAGCTCCTCGCAGGAAAGCGGACCACGAAGCCGCTCTACGTCTTCGCGGCCCGGCGCGTGATCGCCGCGCACCCGGCGGAGGTCGCCGCGATCGAGCGGAGCGGCGCCCGGGTCTATGCCGACACCTGCATGGTCGTCTCGCCCGCGCTCGAGCGCTACGGGGCCGTGATGACGAACAGCGGCAAGGCCTCCGCGTACATGCCGAGCATGTGCGGAGCCGCCGCTCGCCTCGCCACCCTCGAGGCCTGCGTGGCCGAGGCCACGAGCCTGATCTTTTCTCGTCCGGGGTCGATTTCGCGTACGCCATGGGCTGGCACGACTTCATCCTCGGTCTCTTCGTACCCGAGCGGCGCGTCGCCCGTCTCCAGGAGCGGCGAGACCTCGCCGGCCTCGTCCGCCTCCTTGAGCGCGGCGAACCGTCCGTCCGCCACCTCGCGGCCGCAGCCCTCGGCGATCTCGGCGACCCGGCCGCGCTGGACGCTCTGCTCGCCGCGCTCTCGGGCCCCGACGAGGAGGGCGTCCGCTGGCGTGCCGCCGAGGGGCTCGGCCGGCTCGGCCCGCCGGCCGTGGACGGCCTCGCCGCACTCGCCGTGGGCGAGGATCCCGACGTCCGCTGGAAGGCAATCGTGGCCCTCGGCGACATCGGCGACCCGCACGCGGCTCCGGTCCTCCTCGGCCGTCTCGCCGACCCCGACCGGTTTGTGCGGGCGCGGGCGGTCTCGGCTCTCGCCCGCCTCGGGTCGCCGTGTCTCCCGCTCATGCTCGAGGCGCTCTCCGACCCCGACCCTCGTATCCGTCAGGGGGCGGCCGAGGCGCTGGGCCAGGTCGGCGATTCGGCCGCGGTCGACGGGCTGCTCGGAGCCCTCCTCGACCCGGCCGAGTCCGTCCGCCGAGCGGCCGCAGTCGCCCTCCTCCGCATCAACCCGGCCTGACGGGCCGGCCGCCGATCGGTTTATCTGGAATGCTGTGCATTCTCGACCACCGGCCGGGAAGGAGATCGGCGCCGGGCCACGGAGGGCTCGGCCGTTCGCCTGCGCTTCCCTCGGTCAGAGAACCGACGTGATCATGATGGTCGAACAGAACGAGATCCAGGAATGGATAGGGCAGTCTGCGCTCGGACGACATGGACCAGCAGCGTGAGGCGTCCCGCCGGCTCGGCGCCGCAGGTGAGGTCGCGGTCGCGCCCGTGATCGAGGCGCTTGCGTCGTCCGCGGACAACGACCAGCGGTGGTACCTCGCTGTGGCGCTGGCTCGGATCGGCCGGCCGGCGCTCGAACCGCTCATCGCCGCGTTCCGTGATCGGCGAGATCCGGAGTTCAGGCGGTACGCGGCGGCCGCGCTCGCCGAGCTCGGCGAGGACGCGGTCGATCCGCTCGTGATGCTGCTCGAGGTCGAGGGCGACCCCGAGACTCAGGGGTTTCGCGGCGCAGGCGCTCACCCGTATCGGTGAGCCTGCCATCGAGCGCCTGCGCGAGGCGGTCGAAGCGGGGGGAACGCTCGGGGCCGTCGCGGGGCTCGTGCTCTGGCAGATGGAGGAGCCCGGGATCCAGGCGCTTGTCGGCGTCTGCTGCCCCGAGGACGAGGCATCGTCGGGCCCGGCCGGCCCCCGGGCCTGAGTCGTTTCTACAGGATCTGGCGGGAGCCGGGCTGCTCGCTGAGGAGCCCGATCGTCTCGCCGTTCAGGACCAGGTCCAGGTCCGGGACCACGACGTGAATCGGCAGAAGGCCCGCCAGGTCCTGAGCCTGCATGCGATAGACCTTCGAGAGCAGGAATGTCGCCCTGATATCGGCAAAGTCCTGTGCGAACCGATCAAGCACGCCGGGCTCGGCCCTGCCGAGCTGGCTCTGGTAGGCCTCGAGCGGGGCGAGTACGTGCCGCGTCAGGATCTGGATCTTTCTCTCGCGGAGCTGCCGGACCAGCCGGCGACTCGAGGCTCCCTGAGTGTAGCGGACCAGCACGATCTGGCTGGCGAGGACGAAGAGGACCGGGAGGAAACCGGCCCCGGTCACCGTCTCCTCGGAGTTCCAGATCACGCCGAGCGTGAACCCGGGCAGAAGCATGGCCGCGATCAGCACGAGCGCGACGACCCCTGCCGCGAGCCCGATCGGGAGCACGATCTTCCAGAGCGGCTCGACCCGGCGGTGGAGCTTTGCGGAGACCGTGGTCTGGATCCCCATCACGGACTCGAGAAACCCTCCCGTATACGGCTTGAAGATCGCGATGGCGAGGTAGAAGACCAGGATCGCGGCCGACTGGAAGATGATCAGCCAGCCGACCGTCCCCTGGTCACGGAGCAGGGCAAAGAGGATGTTCAGGCTGTAGATGGCCATGAACGCCGCGGCGAGGGGCTGGCTGTTGATGAAGAACGAGTTCCAGAAGATCTTCGCGATCGTCCACCGGTGTTCGGCGAGGCCGCTCCCGCCGAAGCGCTCCGAGAGCCGACCATGATGCGGGCTCCCGCCCTCGTTTCCTCCAGGCACGGTCGAGGACGGAATTAGGAAGAGGAACGGATAGACCACGTACAGAAAGAAACTGGCTGTGATCCAGTAGAGCGCGTAGTCGGAGAGCACGAGCCAGAGCAGGAGATTCGCGAGGAGCAGGTCGACGACGAGCAGGCGCGAGGAACCGGGGCTCGTACTCGAGTTGAGCCGGTCGAGCTCGGCCGCCTCGCGATCGACTCGGCCCGGACACTGCCGATCAGCCGGGTGAGGTGACTCTGCATACCGTCGTACGATCGCCTCGGCCATGCCGACTCACTCCGGCTGAGCGGCCACTGGTGACCGCATCGGAAAAAAAGGATGCACGCGGTGGCGGGTCATCCGAGCTCGTCCCAGCGGCCGCGTCGCTGGAATACGACGACGCCGATCGCGATGACGGCGATGACGGCGATGACGACGATGTACGGAAGGAACCCGCCGCCGCCGGCGTTCGTGGACGCAGACGCGTTCGCGGACGTATTCGAAGTGCCCGCGTCCTGCGAACGGAGTTCGACCGAGTCGTTGTACGCCTCGAGCGCCTTGGTCGCGGACTCATTCGCCCTGATCCGGGCCTGGTTGACGTTGCCGTCGTCCTGGCTGTCACGGGCGCTGGTGAGCGGCTGATCGGCGCTCTCCCGCTTGACTGTGATCGCCGCTACGCGCGGGTCGCTTGCGAGTTCCTTGTTCGCCTTGAAGAAGGTCATCATCTCGTCGACGTTCCTGATCTGTGCGGCGGCCCGGTCGATCTCCGCCTGGGCACTGGCCTGGTCGAGGCTCTGTTTCGGACTCATCGATGAGCGCGACCGCCTTCTGGATGGAACCGCTCTGCACCGAGACGTTGCCGGACTCGGCGCTCTTCAGAAGCCGATCGGCCTCGGCGTACTTCCGCTCGGCCTCGGTGGTGTTCGCGCCCTGCGCGGTCTGCTGATCGATCGCGGTGCGGAGTACCCCGAGCGACGATTTCGCCTTGTCGAGGTCTCGTGGCGAGATCTGCCGGGTTCACGACGCGCCGGATGATCGTATATTCGCTGTTTTCAACGACCTTGCTCGACCGATCGAGCTGCTGGATTCGAAGCACGGTGATGTTCTGCGAGACCTTGACATCGGGGGCCGTGCCGTCGAGCTTGAGCCGGAGCTTGCACCGACTCTCCTTTGGGTATTCGAGCTCGAAGCCGCTGATCTTGAAAAACTTGCCGTTGCCATCGGGCTTCGGGTTCTCGTGACCGCTGATCTCGACAGACCACTGCCACCGCGGATTGTCGACCTCGGAGTAGAGCGAGAGCATGTCCGAGCTCGGGAAGGTGGTTCCGGACGAGGCGGGGAAGTCGATGACTGCACTGACCTCGACCGGGACGCCGGCCTGGAGGTCTCCATCGGGGGATACCTCTGCGGACTCAACCTTGAAGGCGCTCCCGGCGGCGGCGAGGCTGCAGGCGAGCAGCAGAACGATTGCGATGCGAATGAATGTGTTCATGGTTTCTCCTCAATCTCCTTCTCGAACAGCGGGTCGACGCCGTCATCGAACATGGTCCGTCCGTCCGTCCTCTGTTTTGCGAGCTCCTCTTTCGTCTCCTTTGCCATCTCGAGCAGGTCGCGGATTCGCGGGGCGTCGCCGATCGAGGCGAGCACCACGACCGCGGCCACATAGTTCGACTTGATCGGGTAGTCGCCCGAGCGGATCTCCTCGGCGTCGAGCTGCTCTTCGATCCAGGCGCGGGCCTTCTCGACGCCCTTCCGGTCCATCTCCTCGGGGGGTCCGACGAGCAGGATGAGCGCGCGGTTCGCCGAATGATAGTTGCAGGGGAGCGTCAGCCGGCCGAGCACGGCCGACCGGACGAGCGAGAGGATCTTGGCCGAACGATCGTCCCCGAGGCAGCTGCTGCCCGGCAGGCTCCTTCGGGCGGAGGCCGCGGAAGAGGCCGCTGAGCGCGCCCTGCTTCTGCTTGAGCCGGGGGCTGATCGCCTCGGTCTTGGCAAACCCGACGGTCGTGATCCCGCCGCCGCGGAGGGTGTTGATGATCTCGGACGAGTCGACGACCATCTCACCGACGCCGCCCTGTCCGACCTCGCCGGCTCGGAAGAGGACCCCGAACCGGCGGACGATCTCGTCGTTGATCCGGTCGTACGCGGTCTTGATCGACTCGCCCTCCTTGCGCCAGGCTGCGTTGTCGAAGATGAACGTGTTGTCGGCGACGTTGACGAGCGTCGTGAGCGACCGCGCCGCGTTGTACGAGTAGAGCCGGCCCTCGTCGGGCGAGGGATGATCCCGATGGTGTAGACCGGCTCCCGGTACAGGTTCTTGAGGGCCTGCGCCAGCACGGGCGTCCCGCCCGAGCCGGTGCCTCCGCCGAGGCCGGCCACGATCACGAACGCGTCGATGTCATGGGTTCCGATCGACTCGATGGCGGTCACGATCGGGTCGATCTCGTCGCGCGTGATCTTCGCACCGAGCGCGTTCTCGGTGCCGACGCCGTGGCCCTTGACCACCGTCTGGCCGATCAGCACCCGGTCCTTCATCGGGATCTGCTTGAGGCCGAGCAGGTCCGTCCTGGCCGTGTTCACGGCGACCGCACGGAACAGGTTCGTCTTGTCCTGCTCCATGAACATGTCGACGACCTTCCCTCCGGCCTGACCGAAACCGATGAAGAAGACCCTCATCCCTGACACCTTCCGACGGATCCATGTGACGTACTGATGACCGCTCACCTTTATGAGGTTTTATTTGCCCTACAAACGTTCTTATCCCTTTTGCATTATACCTTCTATCCAGTCATGAAGTGCTGCATCGTCGGAGGAGGCCTTACCGGGCTCGTAGCGGCCCTCTCTCTCTCCGCCGATCACGAGGTCGTGCTGTACGAACGTCGGCCCGTTCTCGGCGGGTGCCTCTCCTCGATCGACCGCGGCACCTACACCATCGAGTCCTTCTACCATCACTGCTTCGAGGGCGACAGCCACCTCTTCGCCCTGCTCGACCGCCTCGGGCTGCGGGACGAACTCGAGTGGCTCACGGGCACGACCGGCTATCACGTGAACGGCCGGTCGTACCCGCTCTCGACCCTCCCGAGATCGTCGCCTACCCGCATCTGACCGTGCTCGACAAGGCCCGCCTCGGCTGGCTGATGCTCCGCGCGGGCAAGACTCGACCGGACTGCGCTCGACGACGTGACCGCGCAATCGTTCATCCTCGACCACCTCGGCCGGTCGGTCTACGCCTCGTTCTTCGAGCCTCTGCTCCGGTCGAAGTTCGGGCCGATGCAGGACCGGGTCTCGGCCGCGTGGCTCCTCTCGCGGATCGCGATCCGCTCGAACCGTTCGTCGGGCGGAGACGGCTCGGGTACCTGCGCCACGGCTACTGCGTCCCTGATCGACGGGTCTGCGCGAGGCGATCGAGGCGCAGGGCTGCACGCGTCGTGACGGGAACTCCGGTCGAGGCCATGGAGCGCGACGGGCCGTCCTGGACCGTCCAGGGCGAACGGTTCGACACGGTCGTCTCGACCATCCCGCCCCAGCTCCTCGCCGCGATGACCGGGCTTCCGCTGACCCCGATCCCGTACCAGGGGGCGGCCTGCATGACCCTCGCGCTCGACCGCGAGGTCACGAACGGCATCTACTGGCTGAATATGAAGGACGAGGCCCCGTACGGCGCCGTGGTCGCGCACACGAACTTCGTGCCGGTCGAGCGATACGGCGAGCACCTGGTCTACCTCGCCTCGTACTTCGCGGGCGACTTCCGGCCGGGCACGGCGACCGGATGCTCGCGGACTTCTGCGACCGTTTCGGTGTGGCGCGAGATGAGATCCGCTGGCACCACCTCGAGGTCGACCCGTTCGCCGGGCCGGTCTACGAGACCGGGTACCGGCGGCTGATCCGGAGTATGCCAGGACGGCCTCTTCATGGCCGGTATGTTCTCGCGGCCGAATTATCCCGAGCGGTCCATGGAGGGCTCGATCGTCGCGGGCGAGGAGGTCGCGGCCGCCGCGGGGAGCAGCCGCCCGTCATGGGTGAGACCGAGCTGACCGCGGTGCTTCCGGTCTACAACGACCGCGCCGCGCTCGAGCGGGCGATCCCGGTCTCGCTCGAGGTCCTCGAGACCTGCGCGGACCGGTTCGACCCCGTGGTCGCCGAGGACGGGTCGACCGACGGCTCGGCCGAGTTCGTCGCGCGACTGGACGCGCCCGCGACGCCCGCGTCCGGCTCTTCCACTCGGACGAGCGGCTCGGGCGGGGAAGGGCATTGAACCGCGCATTCCGCGCTTCCGACGCGCCGATCGTCTGCTACTACGACGTCGACCTCGCGACCGATATGCGCCACCTGAAGCCGCTCGTCTCCGCGATCCGCGACGGGGCCGCGATGGCGACCGGCTCGCGCCTGATGCCCGGGTCGGAGATCGTCCGGTCAGGCGGGCGCGAGTTCGCGAGCCGCGGGTACAACCTGCTCGTGCGGAGCGTGCTCGGCTCCCGGCTGTACGACCACCAGTGCGGGTTCAAGGCGTTCGACCGGGCGCGTCTGCTGCCGCTCCTCGAGCAGGTCCGGGCCCCGCACTGGTTCTGGGATACCGAGGTGCTCGTCAGGGGACAGCACGCCGGGTACCCGGTCGTCGAACTGCCGGTCCGGTGGACCGAGGGACCCGGGACCACGGTCCGGCCGAAGGACGTAATCGAGATGGGGAGCGCAGTCTTCCGTCTCTGGTGGCAGCTGCATGTGGCGAAGGATTAGCGCGATCGTGATCCCGACCGTGATCGCGGTCGCGATCATCGCGTACATGCTCGTGCCGATCTGGTCGGATCTCCTCGAGGCGATCGGGACCGCCATTCCGATCTACTTCGTGGCGGCGGTCGCGGTCTGCGTCGTGGCCTGGGCCCTCCGCGGCTGGCGGTACAAGTTGATCCTGAACGGGCTCGGCATCCAGCCGACACTCGGGTTCTCGATGGCCTGCATCTTCGTCTCGCAGACCGCGAACCTGGTGATCCCGGCCCGCCTCGGCGATATCGTCCGCGTCTTCCTCCTCAAGCACCAGTACGAGACGACCTACTCGCAGGGGATCTCGTCGATCGCGGTCGAGCGGATCTACGATATCCTGACCGTGGCCCTGATCGGGCTCGTCTCGATCCCGTTCTTCCTGAACTTCCCCCACGAGTACCTCGCCCTGATCGTGGTTCCGCTGGTCGGCGGGGCGGTCTTCTTTGTCGCTCTCCTGTTCGTCGGACGGATCCGGAGCAAGAACCGGATCGTCGAGTTTCATCCTGCAGATGCTCGACGAGATCCGGACGGTCTCGCTCTCTGTCCGTTCCATGATCCTCCTCGGCGGAGTCTCGGTCGTGATCTGGCTCGTGGACATCGCGGTCTGCATCTTCGTGGTCCTGATGTTCCAGGCGCCGCTCGATATCGCGAGCGTGGCCCTGGCGATCGTGGTCGGCAACCTGGTCAAGGCCGTTCCGATCACGCCGGGGGGGCTGGGCACGTACGAGTTCACGGTCGCGGCCATCCTGCAGCGCGGCGGTATGCCCCACGTCACTGCAACGCTCGTCGCGTTCATCGATCACCTGATCAAGAACATGGTCACGGTCATCGGCGGCGTGGTCGCGGTCTACGTCTTCGGAGACTGGATGTTCGAGGTGCTCAGGAAGGTCTTCACCCGCAAGGTGATCGAGGGGGAGTCGCTTGGCGATTGAATCGCAGGTCCTGGCCGTCGCTCGCCTGGCTCGCCGTGCTCAAGCTCGTGCAGCTCGCGCTCTGGCCGGCGCTTGCGCCCCTCTTCGGACAGTACGCCTATCCGGTCTCGTTCTCGGCCTCGGTGCTCGGCCTCTCGCTCCTCGCGTGGTATCTCGGGACGGTCGGCCTCCCCGTCCAGCTCGCGCTCGCCCCGTTCCTGGTCCTGCTCGGCTGGTTCGCCTACCGCCGGGCCTACACGCGCGACGTCTTCGCCGAGCACTGGCGCTGGGACGCGGTCTTCCTCGTCCTCTTCGTCTTCATGCTCGAGTGCCGGTACATCAACCCGTCGGCCTCGTTCGCCGAGAAGTTCATGGACCACGGCTTCGTGGCCTCGATCATGCGGACGCCGATCGTACCGCCGTGGGACCCGTGGTTCGCCGGCGGCCACCTGAACGTCTACTACTACTACGGCTCCTGGATCATGGGCGTGCTCGGCCTCTCGACCGGGGTCCCGTCGCGCCTCGTCTTCAACCTCGGCCTCCCGACCGTGATCGCGCTGGCCGGCGTCAACTGCTACATGGTCGGCCACCTCCTGCTCAAACGGTACCGCTGGCTCCCGATCCTGCCCCTGATCCTGCCGAACCCGGCCTCGGTCGTGCTCGCGGCCCAGGGCGTTCCGCTCTCGAAGGTCGCCTGGGACAGCACGCGCGTGATCACGGACACGATCAACGAGTACCCGCTCTTCTCGTTCACCTGGGGCGATCTCCACGCCCACGTGATCGGGATCTTCAACCAGGCGTTCCTGATCGCGCTCCTCGTGCTCGCCCTCAGTCGCTGGACCGAGCTCTCGGAGCGGGCCCGCCTGGCCCTGATCGGGCTCGTCGCGCTCTCGCTCGGAGCCATGCCCGGGATCAACTCCTGGGACGTCCTGCTCTACGGCCCGATCACGCTCCTGGTCGCGGCCTTCATCTGGCTCCGCCACCGGCACGACGCCGATGGCGGGCGGGTCACGCCGCTCTACCTGCTGATCGCCGCCCCGGTCCTCGCGATCGCGCTGTACGCGCCGTATTACCTCTCGTTCGCGAGCTCGGGGATCAAGGGGATCGGGCTCGTCACCGCGCCCTCGGACCCGGTCCAGTTCCTGCTCGTGTACGGCTTCTTCCTCGCGATCGCGTACCTCGCCTGCATCCCGGAGCTGCGGCAGCGGCCGTACCTGGCAGCGGCCGCCATCCCGTTCCTGCTGGGCGGGTACGTGGCGGCCGCGATCGCGGTCGTACCGCTCGCCTGCCTCGTGGCCCGCCTGGCCGCCCGCGACGGTCGTGGCCGCCCCGAGGATCTGCTCGTCGCGCTCGGCCTCGCGATCGCGATCTTCTGCGAGCTCGTCTACCTCAAGGACAACATGGGCGACCAGTACTTCCGGATGAACACGGTCTTCAAGTTCTACATCGGGGCCTGGCTCCTGCTCGGCATCGGGACCTTCGTGATGGCCGGCCGCTTCCTCGACCGGCCGCAGATCACGGAGCGGGTGAATCGGGTGCCGCGCGCCGCCCGCCGCGGGATCGCGGTCGCGGTGCTCGCCCTCCTGCTCCTGGCCCCCTTCCTCGCCGCCGGGAACTTCACGCACTCGACCTATACGCTCGACGGGACCGCGTTCCTCGACCGCGAGCATCCCGGGGACGCAGCTGCGATCCGGTTCCTGCAGGGGATCCCCGGCCACCACGTGATCGTCGAGGGGCAGGGGAACGATTACTCGTACGCGGGCCGGGTCTCGTCGTTCACCGGAATGCAGGCCGTGATCGGCTGGACCTTCCACGAGTTCATGTGGCGGAACGACTACGGCCCGGTCCAGGAACGGATGGCCGACGTCCGCACGGCGTACGAGGATCCGACCCGGACCATCGCGGTGATGGAGAAGTACGGGGCCGACCTGCTCTATGTCGGGGACTTCGAACGCGAGACTTATCACGTCTCTCTCCCAACTACGGGGCTCGAGCCGGTGTACGACCAGGGAGGCGTCCAGATCTACCGGCGCACGGAGGCATAGGCGATGATCGGGTACGGCGACCAGGTGCTGTATGTCCTGAGCTGGCTTGCGGTCCTGAAGCTGCTGCAGCTCTCGGTCTGGCCGGCGCTTCGGCCGCTCTTCGGCCGGCTCGCGTATCCGGCCGCGTACACGGTCTCGCTCCTCCTTCTCCTGCTCGGTTCGTTCTACCTCGGGCTGGCGCAGCCTGCCGACGTGGCTCGCCATCGCCCCGTTCCTGGTGCTGCTCGGCGCCGGGATCGCGCGACGGCAATACGGCCGGGCCGCGTGGGAGGGCGTGGCGAAGTGGGACGTCGTCTTTCTCGTCTTCTTCCTCTTCGTGCTCGAGCTCCGGTTCTTCAACCCGTACGTCTCGCACTACTCCGAGCAGTTCATGGACCTCGCCTGGGTCGCCGCGATCATGCGGGCGCCGGTGGTGACGCCGCCGGACCCGTGGTTTGCAGGGGGGACGCTCGACGTCTACTACTACCTGGGCCACTGGCTCATGGCCCAGCTCGGTCTGATTGCCGGGGTTCCCGCACGTGTCGTCTTCAACCTGGTCCTCCCGACCGTGATGGCCGTCTCGGCCGTCAACTGCTACCTGATCGGCCACCTCCTGCTCGACCGCTACCGCTGGCTCCCGATGGGCCTGCTCGTGCTCGTCAACCCGACGGCCATCGTGCAACTGGCCACGGGCACGGCGCTCATCCCGGCCCTCGACCACTCCCGACACGCGATCCGGTACGGCCTGACCGAGTACCCGCTCTTCTCGATGATCCTCGGGGACCCGCACGCGCTCGTGATGGGCATGATCAACCAGCTCTTCCTGATTGCGCTGATGGCCTTCGCCTGGACGCGATGGCCCGGGCTTTCACCCCGGCAGCGCTGGGTGCTGATCGGTCTCTCCGGCCTCTCGCTCGGGGCGATGCCGGGCATCAACTCCTGGGACGTCCTGGTCTACGCCCCGTTCGTGGTCGTGCTGGGTCTCCTGCTCTGGCGGCGGTCGCGCGCGGATGACGGTCCCGCTGCGCGGCAGGCCCTGCTCTACTCGATCGTCGTCCCCGTCATCGGGCTCGGCCTGTACCTCCCCTACCTGCTCGCGATCCAGCCCGGCTCGGTCCACGGCGTCCTGCCGGTTCTCTCCCCCCGGAGCCGGTCTCGTTTCTGCTGACCTGGGGATTCTTCCTCGCCGTGATCGCGGTCGCGATCGCCCGGCAGCTCCCGCGGCAGCCGTACCTGCTCCTGATCGCCGTCCCGTTCATCTACCTCGGTTACTACTCGGCGGCGATCGCGGCGGTCCTGCTCGCGTACATGCTGGTCCGCAGGGCGGGCCGCTTCGAGGACCTGATGATCATCGTCGGGCTCACCCTGGTCCTCTTTGTCGAGCTCCTCTACTTCCGCGAGATCTTCGACAACGAGTACTTCCGCACGAACACGATGCATAAACTCTACTACATCGCCTGGCTCATGCTCGGCATCGGCTGCGCGGGACTGATCGGGCGGTGGCTCGCCGGGAGGCCCCGGCCACTTCTGCCCTCCCCCGCCGCACGTCGGGGAGTGGCGGTGATCGCCATCGTAGCCCTCCTCGCATTTCCGGCCGTCTTCCAGCCGGATGTCGGCCATGGCCTTCTCGGGATCGACTTCGGGGGCGGGGATCGCACCCTCGACGGGCTCGCCTACCTCGATTCCGCCCATCCTGCCGATGCGGAGGCGATCCGGTTCCTGGAGGGCCGGTCCGTCTCGGGCGGGATCGTCGAGGCCGCCGGCGACGACTACAGTTACGGCGCGCCGATCTCGTCCTTCACCGGTATTCCCACGATCATCGGAAAGCGTTCGCACGAGCTCCAGTGGCGGACGAACAGCGACGGCTGGTGGTGGACCCGCATCCCTGACGTCGAGCGGGCCTACGAGGATCCGAACCGGACGGTCGCGCTGATGCAGCAGTACGGGTGCGAACTCCTGTACGTCGGGGATCTCGAACGGAAGAAGTACGCGGTGAACCTGCCGTCGAGCGGGCTCGAAACGATCTACGACCGGAATGGAGTGCAGATCTACCGGCTTTCGGATGGTGCGTGACCGCGCCGATCCTTCGGGAACGGGCGTGAATCGCCGCGTTTTTTCCGGTTTTCCGCCCGGTTAACAAACCTTTATGACCACTCCGTGGAAAAATATATGGACCCATCCTCACTTGCTGATGAGTGATGAAGGAACTACGCAATCCTGAATGAGGTAAGTCATGGCGAAAGGATACATCCGTTACGAGGCTCCCGAGGAGCTCCAGAACAAGGCGCTCGAAGCCCTTGAACTGGCCCGGGATACCGGCAAGATCAAGAAGGGAGCGAACGAAGCGACCAAGGCCATCGAGCGATCCACGGCCCAGCTCGTGCTGATCGGCGGCGATGTCGAGCCCGAGGAGATCGTGATGCACCTCGGCCCGCTCTGCGACGAGAAGCAGATCCCGTACATCTTCGTGAACCGGCAGAACGACATCGGCGCAGCCTCGGGCCTCGAGGTCGGGTCGACTGCGGCCGCGATCGTCAAGCCCGGCAAGGCGAAGGAGATCGTGGACGAGCTCGGCGGTCAGATCGCGGCGCTCCGCGGGTGACCTGAATGGCTGACGATGGAACGCCGGCAGAGGTCGTCGAGGTGATCGGCAGCACCGGCATGCACGGCGAGGCGATGCAGGTCAAGTGCCGGATCCTCGAGGGCAACAACAAGGGTCGCATCATCACGCGGAACACGGTCGGACCGATCCGCGAGGGCGACATCCTGATGCTCCTCGAGACCGAGCGCGAGGCGAAGAAGCTGTCGCGGAGATAAGGACATGGTCGATTCGTTAACCTGTACGTTCTGCGGCAGCGCAATGGAACCCGGCACGGGCAAGATGTTCGTGAAGCGGGACGGGACGATCTTCTACTTCTGCTCGACGAAGTGCCAGAACAACCAGAAGCTCGGGCGCGTGCCCCGGCGCGTGGCCTGGACCAAGGCGGGCCGCCGCGCGCTCGGCAAGGAGTGAACGTGGACCGGACCTTCGTGATGGTCAAGCCCGACGGGGTCCAGCGCGGCCTCGCGGGCGAGATCATCGCCCGGCTCGAGAGGAAGGGGCTCAAGCTCGTCGCAGCCCGGCTCGAACGCCTCCCGGAGGAGCGCGTCGATCGGCACTACGCCGAGCACCTCGCGAAGCCCTTCTACCCCGGCCTCAAGCAGTTCATCATGTCGGGCCCCTGCCTGCTGATGGTCGTCGAGGGGAAGGACGCGGCGCGGACTGTGCGGACGCTGACCGGCGCGACGAACCCGCTCGAGGCCGCGCCCGGGACCATCCGCGGCGACTTCGGCCTCGAGATCGGCCGCAACGTCATCCACGCGGCCGACTCCCCCGAGTCGGCCACCCGCGAGATGGGGATTCACTTCCCCGACGGCGTGGTCGAGTACGACCGGATCGATGAACCGGTCCTCTACGAGTAACCCCGTCTCTTTTTCCGCCGATCGGCGCCACTATATATCTCCGCCTCGCATCTGTGAGTGCATGAAGGGGATGCTACTTCTCGCGGCACTGCTCGCGATCTCACTCGCTGCGGCGGGCTGCACCGGGACGGGCCCGGGAACGACCACGCCCACGCCCGGGACGCCGGGCATCGCCGATGCGTCCGTGAACGAGACCCTCCGGGTCTTCGCGGCCGGCGCGCAGCAGGCACTCGACCGGGTCGACGCGAACGTCTCGGCCGCAGCGACGGCGCTCGGCACGACCGGCCTCACCGGCCCCGGCGCCGAGGGCGTTTTGCTGAACCTCTCGCGGTCGGGGAACGGGTCGGGCAACTATTCGGTCGATGCGGTCACGTTCGATAGGAACGGCGAGATCCTCGCCGCGATGCCCGAGGACTACCAGTTCGCGGTCGGCGCGAACATCCGCGGCTCGCCGAACGTCCAGGCCGCCCTGAACGGAACCCCGGGACTGAGCTCGAAGATCAGCCTGGTCGAGGGTTTCCGCGGCGTCGGGCTGGCATATCCCGTCAGGAACGCCAGCGGCGTCGCGGGCGGCGTCTCGCTCGCCCTCCGGCCAGAGCGACTCCTCGCCGTCCCCGCTCTCGCAGCGCTCGGCAATACCTCCCACGCGCTCTCGGCCGTTCAGACCGACGGCACAATCATCCTCGACACGAACCCGGGCCTGATCGGCCGGTCGATCCTGAATGCGACCCAGTACGGAGATGCGACCGATCTCGCGAAGATCGCGCAACAGATCGTCTCGACGCCCTCCGGCTTCGAGCGGTACCAGGTCAACGGGACGGCCCGCGCCCTTGCCTGGCAGACCGTCGGGCTCCACGGCACCGATTGGCGGCTCGTCGTGAACCAGGAGCGGTAAGAGGCACCCGTTCCGAGGTCGGCAGGTCAAGGGAGGTCGGCACCGACCCGCCATCGCGCCGTTCGCCGGGACAGATCGACGCTCTTTTTATGATCTCGTCCCGTAATTCAGGTCATGAAGGCCATTGTCCTCCTCGGCCTTGCGCTCGCCGTCGCCGTTGCCGCCGCCGGCTGCACGGGAACGGGCACGGGCGGGACGACCCCGACCGGGGCGCCCGCGGCCGACGGCGGAGTGAACGAGACCCTCGCGCTCTTCGCTGCCGGGTCCGCGACTCTCCTGAACGGCGCCGATGCGAATGTCTCACAGGCCGCCTCCGGGCTCGGACGGACCGGCCTTGCGGGCCCGGCGGCCGATGCCGTCCTTCTGAATCTCTCACGGTCGGCGGCGTTCGTCGCCGATGCCGTCACGTACGGTCCCGACGGTCGCGTCGTTGCCGCAGCACCGGCACGTTACGGCTCGCTCGTGGGGACGAATGCTCACGGATCCCGTCACGCCGGTCGATTTCTACAAGATGGCGTACCTCGGCCCGTACAATCAGCTGGCCGAGGGGTTCTGGGGCGTTGCGCTCGGATACCCGGTTGCAGACGCGAACAATACGGCCGTGGGCGGCGTCTCGGCCGCACTACTGCCCGAGCTCCTGCTGAAGGGACCGGCCGATACGGCCCGGGGCAGCCGTCCGCTCGGCCTCTTCGGCGTCCAGACGGACGGTACGATCCTCTACGCCGATGATCCGGCCCTGGTGGGCAGGCAGATGAGCCAGCCGGGAACCGGACTGGCCGGCCTTGCGGCGCAGATCATGGAGACACCGGCGGGGGCCGCGACCCACCATCCCGCGAACGCCGCAGCCGACCGGACGGTGGCCTGGCAGACCATCGGACTCCACGGGACGGAGTGGCGGCTCGTCGTGGCGCAGCGATAACCGCATATAGCTCCGGGGCGGACGGAGCCCGATGGCGGCGGCAGCGTACAAGCGGTCCCCTCGGGCCTCCGCCCCGTCCTGTTGCTGCTCGCGGTCGTACGGGGCGGCGGGTTGATACCGCAAGCCGTCACCCGTACTGAGCAATGGCAGTGCGCGAGCAGATCCGGTGCCGGGGCCACCCGCTGGTCTCATGCGCGCCACCCGACGACCTTCGAGCTGACGACGGAGCGAGCACCTCACGGCGGCCGGCGACTGCATCATCGGTGTCGGTGCGGACAAGGGCGCGGCGGACCTCTCGGAGGAGTTCCGTGCGGCCCTCCGGCAGAGAGGGGCCGTGCTCGTCACGACGCTCCGCTGCGGCGATCTCGAGGTCGTGGTTCGGTCCGAGGGGCACCCTGGACTCGCGCTCGACCACCCCACGGACCTCGTCTGGCGCCGCTCCGAGCACGTCTGCGGCCGGACGATCGGAATCCACTCGGACTGCGTGGCGCGGACTCTGCCGCGCGAGCTGGTCGAACGCCTCAGGGCCGGCGAGGCACTCGAGGCCGAGCTGGTCGTCCACTAGTCCCGGCCGAGCTCGCTGATCTTCAGCTCGGCCGTTGTCAGCAGCTCCTCGCACTGCCGGACGAGCACGGCCCCGCGCTCGTAGAGCCGGATGCAGTCATCGAGCCCGGTCCCGTCGTCCTCGAGCTGCCGAACCACGTCGCGTAGTTCGGTCACCAGTTCCTCATACGTCTTCGTCATCGCATACCTCCTCCACCCTCATCCTGGCGCGGCCGCGTCCGAAACGCGCCGTGACCAGATCTCCCGGGGATAGCTCGCGGGCCGCCCGCAACGGATAGCCCGTCTCTCTCGACCAGCGCGTACCCCCGTTCGAGGGGCGCGAACGGTGACCGGGCACGGATCACGGCTCCAAGTCCCGTGAGTTCGGACCGTCTACGCTCGAGGGCACGGTCGCGCCCCCGCCCGAGTCGCGAGTCGAGCTCGGCCAGTCTCCTCGCGCCGCCGGTCGATCCGGAACGCGAGCCTCGCCGGCCGGAGCCGGTCGCGGAGATCGCGGACCTCGTCGTCGGCCTGCTCCCACCGCCCGTACAGCACGTCCACGAGCCGCCGGCGCGCCTGTCGAAGATCCTCGAGGAGCACCGACCGATCGGGAACGACCAGCTCGGCCGCGGCCGACGGCGTGGGCGCACGGAGATCGGCGACAAGGTCGCAGAGGGTCACGTCGACCTCGTGCCCGACGGCCGAGACGACCGGTGTCGTGCAGGCGAAGACCGCCCGGACGACGGCCGGATGGTTGAAGGCGAAGAGATCCTCGAACGCACCGCCGCCACGCGCGACGATGATCACGTCGACCAGCCCGTCGACCCTCCCGATCGCGGCTGCGATCTCGAGCTCGGCGCCGTCCCCCTGGACGGCGGTCGGCGAGAGGACGAGCTCGACCGGGAACCGTCGGCGGAGCACGTTGATGATGTCGTGCAGCACCGCGCCCGTCGGCGAGGTCACGACCCCGACACGGGCGGGGTAGCGGGGGAGCCCCCGCTTCCGGAACTCCTGGAAGCAGCCCTCGGTCGCGAGCTCGCAGCGCCAGCGCTCGACCTGCAGGTACTTCTCGCCGATGCCGGCCTGCTCGGCCTCGCGCACGTAGAACTGGTACCGCCCACCGGCCGCGTAGTTCCCGATCGAGCCGAACGCGATCACGGACTGCCCGTCCTCGAGCTCGTGCCCGAGCCGATCCGCGTCGCGCCGCCAGATCACGCAGGGGATCACGGCGCCCTCGCCGTCGCGCTCCTCCGAGAGCGAGAAGTAGCGGTGGCCCGAGGCGTGGCGGTGGTAGTTCGTGACCTCGCCCCGGACGAAGCATTCGATCAGGCGCTCGTCGAGCAGGAGGTCGTCGATGATCGCGGCGAGCTCGCCGACCCCGAGGACGTGGCGGCCGGAAGGCGTCGGCGCGGACTCCTCCGGTTCGGGGTCCGCGTTCCACTCCGCCGAGAAGAGGTTCCGCTGGGCCCGATCCATGGATCTTCTATATGTCCGGGCTCACCTATAGGTATGGTTCGCTGCTCGGCCTCGACCATGTTCTTCCACGAGTACCCGGTCGAGACGATCATGGGGCACGCAGAGGCTGCGACGCTCGATGCGATCGAGTTCTGGCTCGAGACCCCTCATTTCTGGCTCCGGGGGATGCCCGAGGACGAGCTCCGGAGGGCGCTCGCCGCGCACCCTCGTCTGCAACTCGCCACGGTCCACGCCCCGATCCTCGACCTGAACCCCTGCTCGATCAACCCGCGCGTGGCCGAGGTCTCGGTCGCGTACGCGCAGCGAGGCGGTGGCGTTCGCCGACCGGTTCGGGGCGGAGGTGGTCACGGTCCACCCGGGGCGGAGGACGGCGAAGCGCCCGCCGAGCCCCGACGACTACCGCCGGTTCGACCGGCTGATCGCGGCCCTTCGGGAGGCGGCCTCCGGCGTGAAGGTCAAGGTCGCGATCGAGAACATGGAGCGGAAGGTCAACAACCTCCTCTCGTCGCCGGACGAGGTCCGGCGCCTGCTCGACCAGGAGGAGTGGCTCTGGTTCACGCTCGACGTCTCCCACGCGATGGGGACCTCGCTCGCCGAGGTAGGAGCGTTCGTCGAACTCTGCGGCGACCGACTCGCGAACGTCCACCTCTCACGGGCGAGCGACGGGAAGATGCACCTCGCGCTCTCGGGCCACCCCGATGGCCGGGCCGTGCTCACCATGCTCCGCGACGCGCGCTATGCGGGGCCTGTCACGCTCGAACTCGAGGACCTTCGGCTCGACCGCACCTACCTGGCCGATGAGAAGGTGGCCCTCATCGCCTCCGAGTGCGCGTTCATCCGGTCGGTCCTCGACTGACCGGCAATTCCGCTATATTTATACTGCAACGCCGCGATTAGGTACTGCATCGCCCTTATATGCAATGGGCGACAGGGCCGGCTCCGCCGGCGTGAACCAGATGGTACAGTTCGATCCTCTCTCGGCCGCATTCTTCGGAATCTGCATCCTTCTCGCGGCCTTCTTCTCCAGCGCCGAGGTGGCGCTGATCTCGATCTCCCGGGCCCGTGTCCGGACGCTCGTCAACGACCACCGCCAGGGGGCGTCCGCCCTCTCCGAGCTCCGGGCCGACCCGGACCGGATCCTGATCACGACCCTGATCGGCACGACCCTCGTCTGCGTCGCGGCGGCCGCGCTCGCGACCGAGGTCGCGCTTGCCGAGTTCGGACCGAGCGGCGTGCCCCTCGCGATTCGTCGGGACGGCTATCGCCCTGCTCGTGGTCGGCCAGATCGGTCCCATGCTCGTCGCGGCCCGCTATCTCGACAGCGTGGCGCTCCGCGCTGCCGGCCCGGTCCTCGTCCTCTCGCGGATCGTCTCGCCCGTTGTCCGCGTGCTGAACCGACTCTCGCGCACGATCGGGAGCGGCGGAGACGAACGGCGAACCGACCGTGACCGAGGACGAGATCCGCGAGTGGATCGATGTCGGCAAGAAGGAGGGCGCCATCGAACAGGGCGAGCAGGTGATGCTCTACAACGTGCTCGACTTCGGGGAGACGACCGCGCGCGAGGTGATGACCCCGCGCATGGACGTCACCATGATCGAGGACACGACCTCCCTCGAGTCCGCTCTCACCGTCTTCCACGAGACCGGGTTCTCGCGCCTGCCGGTCTACCACGAACGCGTCGACAATCTGGTCGGGGTGCTCAACATCAAGGACGTCTACGGCGCGGTCGTCACGCGGACACCCGGCGCCCGGATCGCGGACCTGAGCTACGACCCGTATTTCGTGCCCGAGACCAAGAAGATCGACGACCTGCTCCGCGAGCTCCAGGTCCGAAAGGTACCGATGGCGATGGTCATGGACGAGTACGGCGGCTTCGTCGGGATCGTCACGATCGAGGACATCCTCGAGGAGCTCGTCGGGGACATCATGGACGAGTTCGACGAGGAGTCTTCCCAGGTCGAACCGGCAGGCGAGGGAATCTATCTCGTCGACGCCTCGGTCTGGGTCGATGACCTCAACGAGCGGCTCGGCCTCGAATTCCCGACTGGCGACGCGTACGAGACCGTCGGGGGTCTCCTGATCGACCGGCTCGGCCACATCCCCCACCCGGGCGAGACGGTCGTCCTGGAGAAGTCAGGGGCAACGCTCGTCGTGATGCAGATGCTCGGCAAGCGTATCGTCCGGGTCAAGCTGATCCTGCCTTCCTCGGGAGAGTGAGAACCGTTAAGCCGGAACGGTCCGAGTACATGGGCATGATGCGGTGCGCGGTCCTCGCCTCGGGGCGCGGGTCGGACTTCCAGGCCATCTGCGATGCGGTTGCGGCCGGCTCCTGCCCGGTCGAGCTGGTCCGGCTCATCACCGATAACCCGTCCGCCCAGGCGATCGAACGGGCGCAGCGAGCGGGAGTCCCGGTCACGGTCGTCGACCGGGGCTCCTACCCCGACCGTGCGGCCTACGAGGCCGCGCTCCGCGAAGCGATGGAGGCCTCGGGGGCCGAGCTCTTCGTGCTCGCAGGGTATATGCGCCTGCTCTCGCCCGAGACCGTCCGGGCGTTCCCGGACCGGATGATCAATATCCACCCCGCATTGCTTCCGGCTTTCCCGGGCCTTCGTGCGCCGGCCCAGGCGATCGAACACGGTGTCCGGTTCTCGGGCTGCACGGTCCACTTCGTGACCGAGGAGATGGATGCGGGGCCCATCATCCTTCAGGCCTGCGTGCCCGTGCTGGAAGACGACGACGCGGAGACGCTCGCGGCCCGGGTTCTGGTCGAGGAGCACCGGATTCTCCCCGAAGCGATCCGGCTCTATGCGGAAGGGCGACTCGAACGCGACGGGCGGCGCGTCCGCGTCCGCCAACCGGCGACAGGCTGATGAACCGGTGGGGTCCACGGGATCGGGAATAGTGCGGCGATGAAGGCGAGAGGGCACCAGCAGCGGCAGACGAAACGGATCGCGGCGGAGCGAATCGCCCATCTCTTCGCGACCGCGGAACAGTTCTACGCGGCGGACCCGGCCCGAAGCGACCGGTGCGTCGCGGTGGCCCGGGCGATCGCGATGCGCCAGCGGCTCCGGCTCGAGCGGGAGCAGCGCCGTTCCTTCTGCCATGCCTGCCACGCGTACCTCAGGTTCGGATCGAACGCGCGCGTCCGGGTCAGGGACGGCCACGTGACCGTGAGCTGCCTCGTCTGCGGCAACCGGATGCGCTATGGAACAGGACGGCATGAACGACGGGAACCGGATGCAGGACCTGAAGCCGACCTGCTGGATCGGCAAGCGGGGAATCACGGACGCGATGATCGAGGAGATCGTCCGTCAGGTGAAGGATCGAAAGGTGATCAAGGTCAAGTGGCTCCGCCACACCGAGGTGGACCCTCAGGCGATCGCGGACGCGACCGGGACCGAGCTCGTCGAGGTCCGGGGGCATACCCTCGTACTGCGGGAACGGCGGCGCTGAGGGTGCCTCGCTCGAAATGCATAAAAACCCTCCCCACTAATACGTAAAGACTGTTGCGTGCAGACGTGTTGACAGTGAGGAGACCAAATGACAACGGTATATGACGTTCCGGCAGACCAGCTGATCCCGCGCGTCGCGACGGAACTGAAGGGCCGGCCTGAGCTGGCACCGCCCGCATGGGCGGAGTTCGCCAAGACCGGCGTACACAAAGAGATGCCCCCCGAGGACCCCGACTGGTGGTTCACGCGGGCGGCCGCGGTGCTTCGCCGGGTCTACATCGACGGCCCGGTCGGAGTCCAGCGCATGCGCACCTTCTACGGCGGGCGCAAGAACCGCGGCGCGCGGCCGAACGCCTTCCGGAAGGGTTCCGGGTCCGTGATCCGCGAGCAGCTCCAGCAGCTGGAGGCGGCCGGGTTCGTCCTGAAACGGAAGGAGGGCGGCCGCACGGTCTCGCCGGCGGGCATGTCGTTCCTGGACGGGATCGCGCACGAACTGAAGACGACCACACCGCCGCAGGAAGCGTAACACGCCGGAGGCGCCCATGGCGGATGACGAGCTCTCGGAGATCCGGCGGCGGCGAGCGGCCGAGCTTCAGAATCAGGCGATGGATCAGCAGGTCGCCGAGGAGGAGCGCGAACGAGCCCGTACCGCGGTGCAGATGGCGCTCATGGAGATCCTTGAGCCCGAGGCCCGGGAGCGGCTCAACACCATCCGGCTGACCCGTCCCGAGTTCGCGGCCAGTGTCGAGCAGCAGCTGATCATGCTCGCGCGCCAGGGGAGAATCCGGCAGAAGATCACGGACGAGCAGCTCAAAGGGCTCCTTGCGCAACTGATCCCGGCCAAACGGGACTTCAATATCGTCCGCAAGTGATGAAGGCGGGAGTGCTGTTCAGCGGGGGCAAGGACTCCGCGCTCGCGGCGCTCCTGCTCGCCCCGCATTACGAGGTCGAGGTCGTCACCTTTGCCTCGGACGCGGGACGGAACCTGGCTGCCGTCGAGGCGGCCGGTACCGCCCTCGGGCTCGCCTGGCGTCGGGCATCCCTTCCCGAAGAGGTGCTCGGCGCGGCCGTCGATCGGCTCGTCATCGATGGGTACCCGAACAACGCGATCAACCTCGTGCACCGCTGGGCGCTCGAGGCTCTCGCCGGGGAATACCCTGTCGTCGCCGACGGAACCCGGTTCGATGACCGGGTGCCGATGCTCGGCCTCGGCGAGGCCCGGTCCCTGATGGATCGGTGCGGGTGCGCCTACGTCCGCCCCCTGCTCGGGTTTCCCCGGGCCGAGGTGGACCGGCTCGCCGACCGATACCTCGCAATCGAGCGGGGCGAGACCGGGGGAATCCCGAACGGCGATTACGAATGCGAACTGCGGGCGGGGGTCCGGGCACGCGGGATCGACCCGGCCACGATCTTCCCCTCGTCGCACGAACAGACCCTGGTTCGGGGCAGAAAAGGATAACTGGAGGAACAGAGATGTCGAGAGCAACAAAAGGGTTCAAGATTCGCCTCGGAAAGGCGACGCAGCAGAACCGTCGGGTCCCGGCCTGGGTGATGGTCCGGACCAAGCGCAACGTGACCAGCCACCCGAAGCGGCGCACCTGGCGCCGCAGCACGCTTAAGGTGTGATCATGGTCGAGAAGATGAACGAGCAGATCTACGTGATCCCGCTCCGCGATACCAAGCGCGCGCCCCGATGGCGCCGGGCCAACACGGCGATCAAGGACATCAGGTCCTTCCTCGTCCGGCACATGAAGAGCGAGGACGTCAAGCTCGACGCCTCGATCAACGAGAAGGTCTGGGAGCGCGGCTCGGAGAAGCCGCCGCGCCGAATCCGCGTCCGGGCGATGAAGTTCGACGACGGCCAGGTCCAGGCCGAGCTCGCCAAGGAGTGAGCATGGACAGGACGACGGCCTTTGGCGGCGACCCGAACATCGGGCTCTTCTGCCGGGTGCTCGAGGAGATCGCGATCGTCCCGCCCGAAGCGCCCGACGAGTTCTGCGAGGCGATCCGCGCGGCGCTCGACGTGGACCTCGTCCGGACAACGATCCAGGGAAGTGCGATCGTCGGTGCGCTCGTGGCCGGCAATAGCCGGGCCGTCGTCGTGAGCGGTCTCGCGACGCCCGACGAGGTGCGGGCGCTCGAGGACTACCGCGAGGTCTATCGTCTCGAAGGGACGATGAACGCGGCCGGGAATGTGATCCTGGCGAACGACCGGTTCGCTGCGGTCCACCCGGAGATGGAGCCCGAGGTGATCGACGAGATCAGGAGCCACCTCGGGGTCGAAGTGACGCGGGTCACGCTCGGCGGTGTCAAGACCGTCGGGATGGCCGGGTACGCAACCAACCGGGGCGTCCTCGTCCACGCGCGGGCGACGCCGAAGGAGATCGGGCGGCTCGAGGCCGTGACCGACCAGCCGATCGGAACCGGCTCGGTCAATATGGGCACGGGACTCGTCGGGCACAGGCCTGCTTGCGAACTCGCGTGGCTTTATCGCCGGGGTCGCGACGAGCGGATTCGAGCTCGGACGCATGGCAGATGTATTCGGATTTGTCGAGGGTATATGATGCAGCAGTACGAGATCAGCGGCACCTTCCGGTGCGGCGACGAATGGCGGCCGTACACGAAGACGGTCAGCGCGCCGAACGAGGCGCAGGCAGCGGAGCGGATCATGACGGCTATCGGGTCCAAGCACCGGCTGAAGAGAATGTATATTACGGTTGACGGTATCACGCCTCTCAGTGGTGAATGAGGTGGAGCGGGAAGTCCAGGTGCTGCAGCACTACCTGAACGAGTACGGTCAGCAGATGGAGGTGCTCTCGCAGCAGCTCCAGATGATCGAGAACGGCCGGGCCGAGGCGGCCGCGGCCGTCGAGACGCTGACCGCTCTCGCCGCGTCGGAGGACGGGACGGTCCTGCTGCCGGTCGGCGGCGGGGCCTCGCTCCGCGTGAAGGTCCTCGAGCCGGACCGGGTCCTGCTCAGCATCGGGGCCAACGTGATCGTCGAGCGGCAGAACGCTGAGGCTCGGAGCTTCCTCGAGGATCGCATGCTCGAGATGGAGGCGTCCTCAAAGCGGCTCGCCGAGACCCTTGGTAAGATCCAGGGGCAGGCGAACGAGGTGGCGCGCCGGCTCGACCAGATCTACCGGGCGGTCCAGCAGGGACAGGCCCCGCCCGCCTCGACTGGATAATCCATGTTCGAGGGGCTCAAGGGGAAGCTCGCAGGGGTCAGGTCACGCCTCGGCGGCGTGATCAGCGAGAACGCGGAGGAGACCGGAACCCCCGTCGAGGTCACGCCCCCGATCGAAGCCCCTGTGGAGGCTACGCCGCAGGTGTTGCCTGCGGAGGAGGCCCCCGAGCCGAGTTCACCCACGTCGTCCGGTGAGACGGAGCCCTCTTCCTCCGAGCCCGAACCGGCAAAGCGGCCATGGTCGGGGATCTTCCGGCGTCCGAAGGCCGACGAACCTGCACCCGAGGAGCCGCCGGTGCCCGCTTCCGATGCGGACGGTGATACCGGACAGAAGGCCGGGCTCTATACGAAGCTGAAGGTCCTCGTCACCGAGCGGGAGCTGATCCTGAAGGACGACGACGTGCGCGAGGTGCTCGACGAGCTCGAGATCGTCCTGCTCGAGAGCGACGTCGCCCTGCCCGTGACCGAGGAGATCATCGACCATGTCAGGCGCGATCTGGTCGGCCGGCACCGGAAGTTTCGCGAGTCGCCCGACGAGATCGTGATCGAGACGCTCCGCGACGCTCTGCTCGAGGTGCTCGGAGAAGGCTTCGACCTGCCTGGATACATCCGTGCCCACGAGCGCCCGGTCCGGATCCTCTTCACGGGCGTCAACGGAACCGGCAAGACCACGACCGTCGCGAAGGTGGGCGCGTACCTGAAGCGGGAGGGGTTCTCGGTCGTGATCGCGGCAGGCGACACCTTCCGCGCAGGCGCGATCGAGCAGATCGATATCCACGCGGAACGGCTCGGCATCCGCGTCATCCAGCACAAACAGGGCGGCGACCCGTCGGCCGTGATCTACGACGCGGTCGAGTATGCCCGGGCGCACGGGCTCGACGTCGTGCTCGCGGATACGGCCGGGCGCTTCCACAACAAGCAGAACCTCATGAACCAGCTCGGCAAGATCCGGCGGGTGATGAAGCCCGACCTCGTCTTCTATGTCGACGAGGCGATCGCGGGGAACGACGCGGTGATCCGCGCCGAGGAGTTCGACAAGACCGTCGGCGCGGACGGTATCGTGCTGACCAAGGCCGACATGGACCCGAAGGGAGGCGCCGCGATCTCGATCGCGCACACGATCGGGAAGCCGCTCGTCTTCCTCGGCACCGGACAGGGCTACGACGACCTCGCGCCGTTCACCCCCGAGGGGATGGTCGCGGACCTGCTCGGCACGGCGGAGGCCTGAGATGGTGCTCGATCGGCTCGGCACCTCGCTCAAGGACGCCCTGAAGAAGCTCGCGGGCAAGACCGTCGTGGACCGGGCAGCGGTCGAGGAGCTGGTCAAGGACCTCCAGCGCGCCCTGATCCAGGCCGACGTCAACGTCAAGCTCGTGATGCGCCTGTCGCAGGCGATCAAGACCCGCGCGCTCGAGGAGCCGCCCGCGAAGGGCATGAGCGTGCGCGAGCACGTGCTCCGGATCGTCTACCAGGAGCTCGTGGCCCTGATGGGGCCGCCGACGGAGGTGACCCTCGGGCCGCAGACGATCCTGATGGCCGGGACTCCAGGGCTCGGGCAAGACCACGACGACCGCGAAGCTCGCCCGGTATTTCCAGCGGAAGGGTCTGCGTGTCGCCGTGATCGGGGCCGATACTTTCCGGCCCGGCGCATTCCAGCAGCTCGCCACCCTCTGCCAGAAGATCAACGTCCCGTGCATCGGGGACCCGAACGAGAAGGACGCCCGGAAGGTCGTCCGTGAGGGTCTCGCAAAGGCCCACTCGGCCGAGGTCGTGATCATCGACACTCAGGGCCGGCACGGGCTCGAGGACGATCTGATCCAGGAGATCATCGACCTCAACGAGATCTCGAAGGCGACTCACCGGTGGCTCGTGATCGATGCGGCGCTCGGCCAGCAGGCGCAGGAGCAGGCCCGCCGCTTCCACGACGCGATCGAGATCGACGGCGTGGTCATCACCAAGATGGACGGGACCGCAAAGGGCGGCGGCGCGCTCTCGGCCGTGGCCGAGACCGGCGCGGGGATCGTCTTCATCGGTGCGGGCGAGACGAGCGACGACCTCGAGCGGTTCGAGCCGGACGGGTTCATCTCGCGCCTGCTCGGGATGGGGGACCTGAAGTCCCTTGTCGAACGGGCCGAGGAGGCGATGGCCGGGAACGAGGACCTCGACGTCAATGCGGTCCTCCGGGGCAAGTTCACGCTCCGGGACATGTACAAGCAGCTCGAGGCCGTGAACCGGATGGGCCCGCTCAAGCAGATCATGTCCATGCTCCCGCTCGGCTCGATGGAGATCCCGGACGGCGCCTACGAGGTGACCGGGATCAAGATGGTCCGGTACCGGATCATCATGGACTCGATGACCACGCAGGAGCTCGACGACCCCTCGACCATCAACTCGTCGCGGACGCACCGGATCGCGATCGGCTCCGGCGCGACGATCGAGGAGGTGCGCGAGCTCCTTCGGTACCACAAGACCATGCAGCGGGCGCTCAAGGGCTTCCGGGGCGCCGGCGGCGGCAGGATGGATATGCAGCGGATCATGAAGCGGTTCTCGGGAAAGCAGTGAGATGACCGCCTTTGCCGTGATCGGCCACCGCGCCCGGACCGACGGGTCCTGGTCGCTCAACGACATGCCCGGCGGGGCCGGCCGGATGGACGTGCTCTGCCGCGCGGTCACCGCCTCGTTCTTTCTCTCGCACGATCTGCGGCGCGACGTGGTCTGCTACCTCGTCCTCCGCGGCGAGCCCGGACCCGAGAAGACGGTTCGTTTCGAGGGCGACCGGGTGCGCTACCTGAACCCCGACGAACGATCGTCGGGCTCCCTGATCCAGAAGGCGCTCGCACTCCCCTGCGGCACGGAGTTCCGGGCGTCCACGAAGGGCGTCTCGGTCCGCGAGGGGGGCCTTGCCCGCCTCCTCGACGAGCATGCATTCGCGCTCCTCGACGAGGGCGGCGCCGATGTCCGGACTGCGGGGGAACTGCCAGACGCTTTTCTCGTCTCGGACCACATGAACCTCGATGAGGAAGAGATGGCCCTCACGGCCGACCTGCCGCGGTTCTCCGTCGGCCCCCGCTCGCTCCATGGAGACCACGCGATCACCCTGCTTCTCAACGAGCTCGACCGGAGGGGAGCATGACCGTCCCTGAAGCCGTCGATGCGATCCTGGCGACCGGCGAGTTCTGCGACGCCTGCCTCGGCCGGTTCTTCGGCAAGCGGTCGCGCGGCCTGACCAACGAGGAGCGGGGCCGCGCGCTCCGCATCGCCCGCGCGATCGAGCGACACGAGCCGTACGTGCCGTACGCCGGCGACTGCGTCGTCTGCAGCGGCCTCCTCGACGACCTCGACCTCTGGGCCGACAGGGTCGTCGCGGCGCTCGAGGGCCTCGAGTACGCGACGTTCCTGGTCGGGACGCGGGTACCACCGCTTCTCGCCGAGTGCGAGGAGATGGTCTGGTCCGACCTCTCGCTGACCCACGCCGAGCCCATGAAGTCCGAGATGAACCGGGAGGTCGGCAAACGGGTCTCGGCACGGACGGGCCGGGAGGTCGACTTCGGCCACCCCGACGTGGTCGTGCTGCTCGAGATCGCGAACGGGACGGTCGAGGTCCAGCTCTCGCCGCTCTTCATCTACGGCCGGTACCAGAAGTTCGAGCGCGGCATCCCGCAGACCCACTGGGACTGCCGGGCCTGCCACGGGGCCGGGTGCGAGCGCTGCAACTTCACGGGCAAGCAGTACCAGGACTCGGTCGAGGAACTGATCGCCGCACCGATCACCGCGGCCCTCGACGCGGACGGCGGCGTGCTCCACGGCTCCGGGCGCGAGGACATCGACGCCCGGATGATCGGCAACGGCCGACCGTTCATCCTGGAGGTCGTCGCCCCCCGGCGGCGCACGCTCGACCTTCCCGCGCTTGAGCGCGCCGTGAACGAGTCGGCCGCGGGCAGGGTCGCGGTCGACCTGATTCGGCCGGCAGCACGGTCCGAGGTGGAAACCCTTAAGTCGAGCCGATCGCATAAAAAATACAGGATTCTGGTCGAGGTAGACGGCGATATCTCCGACGACGTACTCGAATCTGCCCTTTCGGCTCTCAGGGGAGCCGTAATCCACCAGCGCACCCCGGCACGGGTTGCGCACCGGCGGGCGGATCGCGTGCGGGATCGGACGGTCCTGGATATTCAGTATCTCGGGCGGGAAGAGGGCGGCATCCTGATCGAGGTCCTCGGCGAGGCCGGGCTCTACATCAAGGAGCTGGTCTCCGGGGACGGGGGGCGAACGCAACCGAGTCTGGCCGATGCAATCGGCCGGCCCGCCCGCGTCACCCGCCTCGACGTCGTCCTGGTCCAAGACCCGACGGAGGAAGAAGACGATGGCACACCACAACGGTCCACGAAAGAAGACACGGTATAAGTTCAAGAAAGATCTCCGCAAGCGCGGCATCGGGCCCGTGACGGCTCTGATTCAGCGGTTCGAGCCCGGGCAGGCGGTCCACATCGTCTGCGAGCCCTCGGTCCAGAAGGGGATGCCGCACCGGCGGTTCCACGGCAAGACCGGCAAGGTGATCGAGCAGCGGGGCCGCGCCTGGGTGCTCGCGATCCGCGACGGGAACGCCAATAAGATCGTGATCGCACGCCCCCAGCACCTCAGAGCCCAGAAGCCCTGAGGCGAAACACAACATCTAACTTCCGCGCGGGAGAATACAAGGCTACGGCAGGTCGTGCATGAAGGTCAAAGCGGTTCAGTCCGAGGAGAAGGTCACCCTCCCCGAAGTCCGGGAGATCCTGCTCCGAGTGGAGGCCGAGCGGCTCGGCCACGAGAGGGAGATGTCGTACGAGCTTCGGCGCTCGATCGAGCACGCGAACCTGCTTGCCAAGACGGCGCCGGAGAAGGCAAAAGCGCTCGTGGAGGCCCTCACGGGCATGGAGAAGATGCGACCGGAGATCGCCTACCGGATCGCGAACCTGATGCCCCGGTCTCGCGACGAGCTCCGGGCGATCTACGCGAAGGAGCGGTACTCGCTCACGGGCGACGAGCTCGACGCGATCCTCGAGGTCGTGCTGGCCCATTTCTGAGCGTGATGCGCCATGAAGACCGATAAGAAGGAGCTCAACGCGCTCGTGCTCGACGTGCTCATGAAGGGCAACCTCGACGACCAGCGCTCCGGCTTCCGGCGGGAGCCGGTCGTCCAGGCGGTCGGGATCGATCAGTTCAAACTGCTCGAACTCGTGCCGAAGAAGGTCGAGATCCGGATCCACGAGCGGGTCTACATCGGTGACGGAGAGCGCGAGAAGATCGAGCGGGTCAAGCGCAGGATCTTCTACCAGGACCTCACCCAGGTGGCGAAGCTCGAGCTGCCGTACGTGGTCGAGCAGCTTGTGATGGAGAACGAGCAGAACTTCGTCCAGTTCTTCAACCGCGCGATCTCGATCAGCCCGAAGCTCCACATGCTCCATCTGCTCCCCGGCATCGGCAAGAAACTGATGTGGGAGGTTCTCGCGGCCCGCGAGAAGAAGCCGTTCGAGTCCTTCGCGGACATCGCGGCCCGGGTCAAGGGGATCCCGCACCCCGAGCGGATGGTGATCGACCGGATCCTCGAGGAGCTCCAGGACCCCGACGTCAAGTACCACCTCTTCACGTCGAAGTAAGATCCGAATCTCCGGCTTTTTCTTTGCCGCGGATCTCGTCGCGGCGATTTCGCATGGTCATTCCGCGGGACTCTGATCGCGGCCGGAACTCTGCCGCGTCGAGCGTGGGCGTCGACGATCGCGCGCTCTTCGTATCGCCGGATCACTCTTTCCTGATCTCGTTGTAGAGCGAGACGGCCGAGAGGCTGATCAGGTTCAGGGTGGTCGCGCCGTACCACAGATAGGCCTCGGCGGTCGACAGGCGCGTAATCCAGCCCGACCAGAGCATCAGGCAGATGATCCCGAACGAGAGCAGGGTGTCGATGGCGAGAAAGACCATCGGTCGACCGAGCCTCCGACCGATCTGCGCGATGGTGCAGTACTCGAACGGGGCAGTCCGGCCGGCGACGTCGTAGGCCGATCGGCCGATGTTCATCGCGAGGTCGGCGCATGCCCATGCGATCACGATCCAGCCGAACGCGGCGAAGCCGGGGGTTCCTGCACGCATCGCGGAGAGGCCGAAGATGAGCTTGAAGATACAGAAGGGGATGCCGATGGTGAGGGAGAGGAAGAACGGCCGGACGAAGAAGCGCTGCAGCGCGTCGGACTGCGGCTTCGTCGATCGATCTTCGGCTGCCATAGAGCGCGTCCGGGCAACGTGGTCTGCCGGACCAGATTAACATGCCTGTCCTGGAGGGCATGGTTGCGGTTCAGACCGGGTTAAAGAGATATCCCGGAACGAGCAATGTCGATGGGATATCATGGGCGCCCGGCACGATCAGCACTTTCTTATCGACCCGACGGCCGTCGCCAGGATCGTCGGGGCATACCCCGTCGAGGGTCGCCATGTCCTCGAGATCGGGCCGGGCCGTGGAATTCTGACCGGCGCGCTGCTCGAGTCCGGCGCGATCGTGACCGCGATCGAGTACGACCGCCTCCTTGTCGAGCATCTGGAAGGACGCTTCGGATCGGAGATCGCCGCGGGCCGCCTGGACGCTCGTCCAGGGCGACGCCGCCCGATGCCCGTGGCCCGAGTTCGAGCTGATGGTCGCGAACCTGCCGTACTCGATCTCGTCGCCGGTCGTCTTCCGCCTGCTCGATTCGCCGTACGAGGCAGCCGTCCTGATGTTCCAGCGCGAGTTCGCCGAGCGGATGCGGGCGCCGATCGGGAGCTCCGAATGCGGCCGGCTCTCGGTGATGGTCCAGACGTGGGCCCGGGTCGAGGCCTGCTTCGTTCTGCCGCCGTCGGCGTTCTCGCCGCCGCCGGCGGTCGACTCGATGGTTGTCCGGATTACGCCGCGAGGCCTGCTCTTCCCTATCAACGATCCCCGAGTCTACGCGGATGTCGTGCGCGTCCTCTTCATGCAGCGCCGGAAGACCGTCCGGAACGGCCTCCGGGCCGCCGCGGGCGCCTTCGGCCGCGACGCCGTCGATCGGCTGCTCACCGTGTTGCCCGCGGAGGTGCTCGCGAGCCGGCCCGAGGCGCTCTACCTCGAGGACTATGCGACGATCGCGAACCTGCTCGCGACGCCCTAGGTCGGTCCCGGTTCGACCCGGATCACCCGCCGGATTCGCTCGATGAGTTCCGGGGGAATCAGCTGAGAGCCCTGCTCCTCCTGGTAATGCGCCCGGATCTTGGCCAGCAGTTCCTCCTCGGTCGCTTCTCGGGCCTCGAACTTGCAGTCGTTGTTCCCGACGTCCCGGCAGCGGAAGACGAGCATCGTGGTGCCTCGCCCCCCTCCTATGAGCGCGTCGGAGAAAAAGCCATCGTTCCCCGAACGAGAGGATTATCTCACCCCGCCGCCGATCCTTGTCCACATGCCCGTCACCTGGGACCCCGACGACTACGGCCGGAACGCATCGGCCCAGACGTCCTGGGCGGCCGGGCTCATCCCGCTGCTGGACCTCTCGGGGAACGAATCAGTCCTCGATCTCGGCTCCGGAGACGGACGGGTAACAGCCGAGCTTGCGGATCTCGTCCCCGGCGGGTCTGTCGTGGGCCTCGACGCATCGCCTTCGATGATCGCCCACGCCCGTCGGCATCATGTGAAGATCCGTCCGAACCTCGAGTTCGTCCTCGGCGATATGCAGGCGATCCCGTTCCGGTATCGCTTTGACCGGGTCTATTCGAACGCCGCCCTTCACTGGGCGAGGGATCTTGTGGCGGTCACGCATGGGATCGCCCGTGTGCTTCGCCCCGGCGGACGGGCCGTACTCCAGTGCGGGGGTGCAGGGAATGCGGCCCCGATGGTCTCGGTCCTCGACGATCTCATTCGGTCGCCATCGTGGGCTCCGTGCTTCTCCGACACGGCGTTCCGCTACACCTTCACCGACGATGCGACCTTCCGCACCCATCTCGTGAAGGCTGGACTCGTCCCGGTCGAGGTCCGCCTGATCCCGACAACGATGACGATGGCCGGACGCGACGGACTTGCGGGCTGGATCCGGACGACCTGGCTCCGGTATACCGGCTCCGTACCGGACGACCGCCGGGAGGCATTCGTCGACGCGCTCGTCGAAGGCCTCCTCGACCGGTGCCCTCCAGGCTCCGACGATACGGTCGAGGTTCCCATGGTCCGGCTCCAGGCGGTGGCCGAACGCCCATGACCGCTGCTCCGCTCCACCCCCAGGTCTACCCGGTCGCGGAGGAC
Organism: uncultured Methanoregulaceae archaeon; assembly: GCA_963730355.1. Taxonomy (GTDB): domain Archaea; phylum Halobacteriota; class Methanomicrobia; order Methanomicrobiales; family Methanospirillaceae; genus UBA288. Next base: position 145,253 of record CAVSRL010000006.1, read on the forward strand.
ACCGTGCTCCTGCTCGAGGCTGCTCTGACCGAAGTGCGCCCTGACGACAGGGTGCTCGAGGTCGGCACCGGCTCCGGCCATATCGCCGCGTCGCTCGCGGGGCGAGCCGCTCGAGTGGTCGCGCTCGATATCAACCCCCATGCGGTGCGTGCCGCTCGTGCGCCCGGGATCGAGGTCGTTCGGTCCGATCTGTTTGCGGGTATTCGCGGCCCCTTCGACCTCGTTCTCTTCAATCCGCCGTACCTGCCCACCGCTCCGGAAGACCGGCTCGACGACTGGCTCGAATACGCGCTCGACGGCGGACCCGACGGTCGGCGGACCATCGCCCGGTTCTTCGCAGACCTCGACCCTGTTCTCGCCCCAGGGGGCCGAGCGCTGCTCCTCGTCTCGTCGCTGACGGGGCCCGGAGAGGTCGTCCAGCTCGCGGACGCCGCAGGCATGTGCGGAACCGTCGTGCTCGAACGCCGTGTTGAGGAGGAACTGCTCCTCGTCCTGCGCTTCGAGCGGAGGGGCACATACGACTGAGACCATCCGGCTCGCCGAGTCCGAGCCGCTCGATCTCGATGCGACCCTCGGATGCGGGCAGGCGTTCCGCTGGCGGCGTCGACGGAGGGCGATGGGAGGGCGTCGTCGACGGGCGCTGCATTCGCCTCCGCCAGCACGGGCGCCTGCTTCATTTCTCAGGTGCAGACGAAGCGTTTGTGCGGCACTACCTCGCGCTCGACCTCGATCTCGACCGACTGCTCGCGGCGATCGACCGCGACCCGGTGATCGGAGCGGCGATCGAGAGCTGCCGCGGTCTCCGTGTGCTTCGGCAACCGCTCTTCGAGTGCCTGCTCTCGTTCCTCTGCGCGACGAATACGAACATCCCGGCCGTACGATCAAGGGTGGAGGCCATCGCAGGCGCCTGGGGCGAGCCCGCGACCGGATGGAGGGGACGTCCGGGCCTTTCCCGCTTCCACGGCGCTCCGACACGCGACCGAGGACGACTTTCGCAGCCTGCCGCCTCGGGTACCGTGCGCCGTACGCCTGCTCCGCCGTCGCGGCGATCTGCGGTGATCCGTCGTGGGAGACGGAGGTCTCGGTCGTCTCCCACGACGACGCGCGGGCCAGGCTGATGGCTCTTCCCGGCATCGGGCCCAAGGCCGCCGACTGCATCCTTCTCTACGGACTCGGGCACCTCGACGCTTTCCCGGTCGACGTCTGGATCCGACGAATCCTCGTCCGCCACTACCGGCCCGACCTCGGCGACGGCCCGCTCTCCCCGTCGGTGTACGAGGCGGCAAGAGCCTTCGGGCGCGACAGGTTCGGTTCTCACGCCGGGTACGCCCAGGTCTACCTCTTCGGTGCCCGGGACCTCCTCTGCCGGGACTGATCCGGAACGCCATGCCGGACGCAGGGATCGGATTGGATAAGGACGGTCTCAGGGGGTGATGTTATTCCGGATCGTCGGAGACCCGGATACGGGGAACGGCCCCGGTCAGCTGCTCGATCACCCGGCGACCCCGCAGCACGCTGAAGTGGAAGAAGCCGTTCTTGTCCTCCTTCGTCTCGACGGCGATTCCCCACTCCTTCAGGGCCCGGGCCGTGGCCTCGGCCTCCTCCCATGTCTGGACCGGCTCCGCGAGCTTGAAGAGCAATGCCAGGTTCAGGCCCCGAACCCATTCGAGCGGCGTCAGATCCCAATCGATGCAGTCGGCGAGGCTTGCCTCGTCAAGGATGTAGAAGAATTCGCCGTCGGCGCTCACCTCGAGCCCGTCGAGGATCTCCCCGGCGCTGTTCTGCTCTGCGCAGGCTCGACCGAACGCCTGCATGCTCTCCTCGCTCATGGAATACTCTCCTGATCATCACTATTGGATTATGTAGTCCATTACCCCTTCTGTTCTGCATTCTGCTCCCTGCTTCATTCATTGTTGATTCGATGGCGCGTCCTGGGCACGGAATGGATCCCTGACGGGCGGACGGGTACAACTCGTACAGATCGGTCCTCACGTCGGGCAGGTCGACCTGTTCTCGATGGGAGCCGGTCCTTCGCATCTGTCTGCCGGAATGCGATCCGCTACAATCAGCTCCGACCCCGGAGTTTCGACTGAAAAGAATGGAGGTTCTATGGAAACGGTCGATAAGGTCGTTGGTCTGGCCGATCGACCTCACCGGGCGTGGGCGCCGGATATGGCCGGAGGCTGGTCTCTGTCGAGGGAGGTCCGGCAGATCGAAGCTCCCGACTGACTGCCCGGAGGCGGGAGCGCGACTGCCTGCCGTGGCGGCGGAAAAACAGTGGGCGATCCTTTCGCAGATCTCGAGGTTCATGGTCGCCTCCCACTGGCTGATCGGGAACGGTCGCCCCTCGCGCACGCAGTCGACAAAGATCTGGAGTTCGCGATTGAGGGGCTCGATACGGTTGACCAGCACCTTCTCGATCACGTTCTCCTGAACATACCGCTCGTTCACAGACTCATAGGTCTCCGGTCGACGGTAGATCGTCACCTCCTGGCTCATGAAGTCCCCCTCGATCGTCCGATCCTCCTCCTCGATGTAGATCGACCGGATCTTCTTCGAGGATTTCCGGCTGGCCGAGAGAGAGACCGGCACGTCCCCGAAGGAGAGTAACGCAGAGCAGACGTCCGGCGTTCCAACGCTCGCGATCTCGCAGTCGGAGCTCTCGAAGAGGTGCACCATCACGTCCACGTCGTGGATCATCAGGTCCTCCACGACAGAGGTTCCGGTGATCCGTGACGATGTCGGGTTGTGCCGGCGGGCATCGATGAAGAGAGGCTTCTGCATGATCTTTTTGATCTCCGTCACGATCGGATTGAACCGTTCGATGTGTCCGACCCCGACGATGAGGTCCGGGGACGCCCGCTCGTTCAGCTCCCGCGCCTCTTGCACGGTCTGGCAGATCGGCTTCTCGATCAGCATATGGACATCGTGCTCGATCGCCTTCTTCGCAATCTCGAGGTGGAACGGCGTCGGAACGCAGATGCTGACCGCATCGACCCTGCTCAGCAGATTCTCGGGGGAGTCGGAGGCGATCGCACCGTTCTGCTCTGCGACCTTCCGGGCTGCAGCCGTGTTGATGTCGAAGACCCGGACCGAATCGATATTCTTCATACTCGAATAGAGCCTGACATGGTTCTGGCCCATGTTGCCCGTGCCGAACACTCCGAGATCCATGGAGCCCCGATGGCTGTCATACTATAAAATTGTGATTAATTGATTTAATGAAAAATAATCAATTAAATAACTTCTATAATCAGAACCATTGACGTATCCAAATGTCCCGACTGGTGAAATAGCCATTGTATCCGCGATCGACCGATGGTGCAGCCATTTCTATCGCTGCCAGAGGGATCATGTTATAAGGTAAGGGTTATATCAGGACATGCAGGGCTCAAGGGGTATCTGCAGGCGCAGGCACCCCCAATGCAGGTCGCTGCTCCTGTGCGGATCGGAAACCAAGAGATTCAGAGGGATAATACCGATTGCCGATGGGCACGCCTCAAACGAAAACAAACACTTATATTTATTGTTCTACCTAGTAGGGTAAGACCTGCAGGTGAAAGGCTTTTTGGAGGAGTCGGGTGATGTGCCGTAATAACTCAGCGGGTAGGGGCGTTTCATTCCGCTCTGGTAGTGGGAAACGATAATAGGCTCTCCGGCTTTCCTTCCTCCCGGACACCCGTCGCCGAAATACAGGGCGGTGGAAACCTCCCCGCGGTGCTCGACAACATCCGTAAATCTCTCACCGTCTGCTCGGCTTCCTGGACAGCGAGAGTCTCCCGCGACTTCGGTGCAGGATTACCATGACTCCCGAATCGGATCTGGCTGTCGTTATTCCGACAAATAACGACGAATCCACCATCGGAAGCCTCGTCCTTCTCACGCGGCAGATGGTCAACCATGTGATCGTTGTCGACGACTGTTCACCGGATCGGACCATGGAAGTCGCCCGGTGTGCGGGAGCCGAAGTCGTCTCGGTCGAGTCGTATGGTGGGAGAGGTCGCGTCTATGCGATCCTTATCGGCTGTAAAGTGGCCCTCGAGAACGGGTGCAGCGCGGTCGTTCTGATCGATAGCCAGGGGGAGCCCTTCGTCAGGGAGATCTTTCGGGTGGCTTCACCCGTTCTCTCCGGGAAAGCGGATCTCGTGATCGGATCGCGCCAGTTCTTCGGAAGAAAGACCATCCCTCCGTACTCTCCGGACGCAGCCGCCGAATCTACTCTGCCGTTGAATCGAAGACGCTCCGTTTCGGAGCACCGATCCCTCCTCCCGGTTCCGGGCGCTCAGCGTCGAGGCCATAAGTCTGCTCGATCTTCTGCCGGACTCCGACCTGTTCGAGCCCACCATGATCACGCTGTTCTCCCACAGGGGCCTCACCCTCAAGGAGATCCCAATCACTTTAAAAAACGAACGACCCCGGCGGGGCAATGAGGACATCCCGGTGTATCGCGGTACCCATGTCGCTGTTGTCGTCCCTGCGTACAATGAGGAACTGCTGATCGGCGAGACCCTCTCAGGAATTCCCGATTTCGTTGCGAACGTATACGTCGTGAACGACTGCTCCACGGATCGAACCCGCGAGATCGTGGACTACTACGCATCGCGGGACCCCTCGATCATCCCGATCCATCACGAGACGAATGGCGGAGTCGGAGCGGCGATTGTCTCGGGCTATAAGCGGGCACTCGCGGATGGAATGCAGGTCGTTGCGGTCATGGCCGGCGATAACCAGATGGACCCGGCATTTCTGCCGCATCTCATCGACCCGATCGTCAACGGCAGATGCGATTACACCATGGGCAACCGGCTCGTCAATCCGGAGTACCGGAAGAGCATGAGTCCCTGGCGGTTCAGCGGGAACGTCATCCTGACCCTGCTCACCAAGATTGCGTCCGGGTACTGGCAGTTGGTCGACCCCCAGAACGGATACACAGCGATCTCGGCTCGTGCACTCGAAGGGCTGGATCTGGACTGTGTCTATCCCAGATACGGATACTGCAATGATCTCCTCGTGTCACTGAACATTCTCGGATTTCGCGTAGTGAACGTGCCGCATCCCGCCCGTTACGGACTCGAGAAGAGCAAGATCCGGTATCACACCTACATCGTCAGACTCTCGCGGCTGCTCCTGAAGGACTTTCTCAGACGGTTGCAGATGAAATACGTCGTGATGAGCTTCCACCCACTGGTCTTCTTCTTCTTCCTCGGGGTCGGGCTCACCGCGCTCGGTGTGATCGGAGGCCTGTATTCATTGTACTGGCGGTTTATCGAAGATCAGCCGATCTTCGTTCCGGCCATCAGCTCTCTGATCCTGTTCGCTCTCGGCACACAGTGCCTTCTGTTCGCGATGCTCTTCGACATGCAGCAGGAGAAGGAGACCAGCGGATGGTATTGAAATGGTTGAAATGGGTAGAATCGCTGCCACGCCGTTCGAACCTGGTTTGACGGCAGAGAGGATGGAAGCAATCGATGCAGGCGGTTCCATGATCGCATCCATCGCTTATGACGGGTCGTGCGGCTGGTCCGAAGTTGGTTGACAGGAAAGGGTAGTCCGATTTCGAGGCGTTACCCAGCCGGTTCTAGCGGCGGGGCATGCCGACTGGAGCACTTCAGGAATGGATGCGTGTGATGGCAATTTCTCTGCAGTTGTCATGGCCAGTCTTTCCGGGTGTCAAGTGCGGGAAATGGCCGTGCTATTTTCGCTATCCGACATGGATCGCGCTCGAATCCGCTGACGCTCAGGAGTTTCAGAATCACTATGAAGATTGTCGTGGATATCAATCATCCGGCCCACGTGCATTATTTCAAGCATTTTATTTGGGAGATGACGAGACGGGGACATGATATCCTTATCACAGCGAGTGAGAAGGAGATCGCCTATCAACTGCTCGATCTATACGGTTTCCAATACGTGAAGATCGGAAATTACGGGCGCTCAATCCTTCAAAAATTGGTCAACGTCCCCATTCTTGATGTAAAGATGTACCAGGCGGTTAAGAAATTCAATCCGGATATCTTTCTCGGGGTTCGGATCGATCAGGGCAGCACATGTGGCCGCACTGTTACGAAAACCGTACATTGCACTCGATGATAGCGAACCGTCCTACTTCGGACAGTTGCTCTATGTTCCGTTTGCCGATGCGATTCTCACCCCGACCAGTTTCAAGAAGGACTTCGGAAGAAACCATAAAAAGTATGAGGGGTATATCGAACTTGCGTATCTTCACCCCAATACTTCTCTCCCGATCCGTCGGTACTGAAGGAGATTGGTGAGGAGGAGAACTCGTCGTTCGTTCTCCTGAGATTTGTCGCATGGCAGGCTGTCCATGACGTGACGAAGAGCGGTTTCTCACCGGAGGACAAGATCAGGCTCGTGCGCGAGATGGAACAGTACGCACATGTATACATCTCCTCCGAAGGCCCCCTATCCTCCCGAACTGGAACCCTACCAGGATCACCGTATCCCCGGAAAAGATTCACCATATACTCTACTATGCGAGCCTGTTCGTTGGGGACTCCGGGACGATGTCGACCGAGGCTGCGTTGCTGGGGACACCTGCAATCCGATGTAACTCTTTCGTTGGACAGAACGATCTGGGGAATTTTATCGAGTTGGAAGAAAACTATGGCCTCCTTAAAAAACTTTACCCGCAGCGATATCAGCTCTGCGAACCGCAGTCGAGATCCTGGAAAATCCGACGAGCCGGGCATTCACGGCGATCAATCGCGAACGGGTTCTGAAGGAAAAGATTGATGTGACGGGATATCTGCTCTGGTTCGTCGAAAACTATCCACGAAGTCTTCATGAACTGAATGAGCCCCCCCACCCATGAGAAATTTACTAATAATCAGCAACAATTTCCCGGATAGGGACGATGCCTATATCGGCAACATCTTTGTCAAGGAGCAGTTGCGGTATATTAAAAACTACTTTGATACGGTCTTCGTCGTCTCCCCTCTCGCTTTCGCCATGGAGCGAATGAGAAACACGAGGTATGAGAATTACCAATATGACAACGTTAAGGTCTTCTTTCCGAGATACTTCAATATCCCGTTTCTGTACACGCATGGCAGGTCGATCTGGACATCCCTCGAATCTAGAGCAGGTACTCTCTCTGATCAAAAAGGAAGGGATCGTCTTTGATCTGATCCATGCGCATATGACGTGGCCCTCGGGGGCGGTTGCAGTTGATTTGAAGGAACGCTTCAATATTCCGGTGGTGATCACTGAACACACCTCGAATACCTTCGAAGAGCTGCCGAAAGAGATGACCCCTGCTGGAGAAGAACGCTCAATGCTTCGGATGCAATTATCAGGGTTAGAAGCGGTGATTTGGAGTCTCTTCGGCGCCTTTAACATTCCCGATGATAAAGTCCATGCCATCACCAATGGGTACGATGCCAATCTGTTTTTTCCGACATCGACCCATGAGAGCAGGGATCGCTTGGGCCTCCCTCAGGACAGAAAAATCCTGCTCTATGTGGGAACTCCATATGCTCAGGTGAAAGGACACAGGTTCCTCATCGAAGCCGTCAGTCGGATTGTCCGACACCGCCAGGATGTCCTATGCGCGATCGTGGGATCAGGAAAATTGGATGGATCCTTGAAGGTCTTATTGAGGAGTCGGAATTGGGCCAGTATGTTCTGCTGGCTGGTGCCAGGCCTCATACCGAGATCCCTCTTTGGCTCAACGCCGCGGATATATTTGTCTTGCCGAGCCTGAATGAAGGAAATCCGACGGTCATGTTTGAGGCTCTTGGGTGTGGAAAGCCCTTCGTAGGGACCAGAGTTGGCGGGGTGCCGGAAGTAATCACCTCGGAGGAGTATGGATTGCTTGTGGAGCCGGGTGACGCAGACGCACTGGCCGAGAAGATCATGCTGGCGTTGAACAGGGAATGGAATCGCGAGGCGATTCTGGAATACGCTGCGCGATATAGCTGGGAAACTATTGGGAAAGAGATCGCAGATGTTTATTCGAAGGTGATGCCCTGAGCAACGGAATCACGTCTGGTTTCCGAAGTCCCATTCCTTCTGCGATCATCGCCATCTGCACGGTTGCCTTCACCGTAATTCCGATTATCAGGGTGCCGCTCTTCGGAAAGGTTTTTGATACATCTTACGAGCCGCTGCGATGGCGGGACAAAATATGAGACGGATGTCTGATCTTCTGGTTTGACTGATCCATTTTCCGTGTTGATTGTCCTGATCTGATGAATCAGTATGGATGCCGTGAGAATCAAGATGCCGGCGAATCACTCCTATCCGTTTCACTGAAACCTTGGAGCATAGGAAATGATACCATCGACTCAATCGAGAATTCCTGCCTTTGATATGATCGCCAGGATGTCTATGGAGATATTCACCTAACTCATAAGATACAAAGAAATTATGTCGAATACAGGCCATTGTATTTTCTTTAAATCGCGTGTTCCAACTTTTACCCAACTGACTCGATGTGCTATAGCAATTAAATTACAATAACAGAAATTTCACAATCTTATTATATTATTAATATTATTAATTTGCAGGGGGTTCCAGAGCACGTAGCATTGATATTACGGAAATACCTATATGGGGACGAAATGGGAGGACGATAACACAGTTATTATATTGCGTGGATCGGCAGTCCTTCTGGACTTGCTAAGTTAATTATGGATCGATGCTCATTTGGAGAAGGACACTGATGGGATGCAGATGAGAATTCAAGACATACTTCAACAGGAACAGGAGATGTGGGAACTTTTTACCCGCAAAGAGGAGTATCAAGCAAGAATTCATGATCGATACGATCGATTCCCTTATTATGCGAGTGAACATCGAAATATTTTCGAGCCCCTTGCATCGCAATGTCTGATCGAACACGGCTACAATGTAGAATATCCCGATGGCAAGCCCTTTGCAATCTGTCTTACGCATGATATCGACCATATTTATCGACCCATCTTAAAAAGCGGCCTCAAGGATTTGCTCTCTCTTCGGCATGGACGTTTATCCGAGAGGATCCACCGGCTCGAGGAAATGCATCTAAAGAAGACATCCTGGTGGAACTTTGATGAAATTATGGCAATAGAAGAGAGGTATGGAGCAAAGAGTAGCTTTTACTTCAGGGTGCAGGATCCGGGCGCTACCGGTTATCTTATAGAATCGAGGATTGTGAAGGGATTATGAAAACAATTAGTGATAGTGGGTGGGAGGTAGGGTTGCATGGAGGACATTCCGCATACAACGACCCGGCTGAAATAACTGACGAGAAAGCGCATCTGGAAAAAGTCTTGGAGAAAACGGTCGTCGGTTATCGGAATCACTTTCTACGAATGCAAGGTACCTGAAACCTGGGAATATATTGCCAATGCAGGATTTGAATATGATACAACGCTGGGGTATTCGGACTGTATCGGATTCCGGAATGGTATGTGCCACCCATTCAAGCCTTATAACCTTCGATCAAACCACGAAATTGATATTCTTGAGATTCCCCTCACGATAATGGATGCTACACTCCTCAGACATATGAATCTAGATTTTCAGAGAGCGTGGGAATTGACTGAGCAGATGTTCGCTACGGTGGAACGATTGAATGGAGTACTGACAGTACTGTGGCATAATACTAGTTTTTCCGGAGATGAGGGAAAATTTTATGAGAAGATTTTGAAATATGGCGCGACAAGAAATGCATGGATGACAAGTGGGGCTGATATTGGAAACTGGGTTAAAGGTTGAAAATTTGTTCAGATTATAACTTGGATACGCGGTTTTTCCGATGGGGGTGCTCTTGCCTGGTAGTGATTTTAGAATCAATACTGCGTAGAAATATTTTTATATATTGGATGCTATAGCCGTCTGTAGCGATCCTCATGGTTTGTCCGACGTGGATGGCACGCTATCGCATACGGCGGTATGGATTACTTGGTCCATTGAGGCAGACTTCATTGTATAGCCGATCGACAAGTTACAGGGTGCCATATCCATCATGCCGGTTTTTTATGCTGTTTTCGCGGATGCGTGCTCATCGTCTATCCTCAAGGGTTCCACTCGTACTTTGCGTTCCGTTGATGCCACCAAAGTATCACTCCCGCCGATTACAATTAGCGTGCATCAAGGAAAATGCTCCTACAATCGGATTTCACAAACGAGAGATTAGTCGGCTCTCTAATATGGTGCTGGTGCTAAGGCTTTCATTCTCAAATGGATTCAGTCGAACCGCGCAGATAAGGTTTTAAGGATGTATCCGAATGGACATCACCCACCCCCTTACACTTTCGCGATGCCGCCTTCATACATTAGCTCGTGACATGTCACTCATATGATTGCACCAAGGCTGAACATCGCTCTTCTTCGGTCGCGACTCCGTTTGATCCAATGCAGCTCGAATTTGCACCTCCATTCAACTGAGCCGTATGCGATGATGCCCTACTAAAAGGAAGACACACGGGTCTCCAGTTACTGGAACTCTTATCGGAAATGATCAACTGCACGACCTCATTGTCTCCATCATGAAATCGATTTCTAAGGCAATTTGGACCGTTATTGAACCGAGTGATGTGGAGGCATCGAGAAAGAGAGACGTAATAAGGATAACCAATTAGAACAAATAGCGGCTCTAAACTATCCTTGTCGCGTTTGTCGGACACGGCGAAATCAGGGGGGGGGCATGACGTATGATGCCACAGAATGCATGATGGCATCGATTGCAATATCCTAAAAAAATTGTGGAATGCGACTCGGCGATCGCGTTCACCAGTGCCTTCTCATTCGGCGTTCCAATCGAGAACTCTGCATGTCGTATCATTGCTCTAGGTATTGCTGCTTGATGAGGATTGGGACCGACGTCGGGCTTTAGGATCTCGTTTCCTTATAACTATTGCGATTAGCGACCCTTATCCAGCATTCAAGACCCATTTAATAACTGCGTTGAGAGAAGGCTTCGGCTACGATACAGATCCAGACGCTTGGTCAAGAGTCATTGTAAGAAGACCGCTGATCAAATTGATATCCAGTGATGATCGAAGTGCAGTTACTTTTTGTACCCCGATATGCCTTTCTCAAAGGGATCCAGGTACAAAAGAGTATAAAATCACGTATCATGAGCACCCTATCCGCCTTTATGTAAATATTTTTCATCAAGGCGAGAGTACAGGAGATAGGAAACACAAAAAACGGAGATTCCATTTACATCTAATTATACAAATCAGATCTCTGTCCACAACTCCCTTTCTCCTTATCGAAGATTTCCAAGAATCCTCTATTGACGTTGCGCATCCCTAAACACGCCATCGGACAATCCTCATAAACTCTTTTTTAAGCAGAGGGTCAAGCTGGATGATAATTGCATAATAAACAATTGAGACAAATCCCGCCATAATAAGGAGGATGGGTATTGACACTGATAAGATCTGCATGGCCAGCAAGGGGATGGCTATAATTAAAGCTATACAGAAATATTTTACGTAGTCGTTCAAAACTGATCGAGACGTACCCGGAAACCCTTAAAAGGTAAATGTTCATACCTATCCAAAAGGGTACGCCTACACCTGAATAGAGTATAATCGCTACAAATGCATTCCCCAAGAGGCCACCGATAATAAGAGCAATAGATCGGGAGATTAGCACGATCAAATTGAATGTTAGATCCAACGCCTGTTTTTCGAGAATTGCCAAAATCGATATTAACGGGGATACAATAAAATCAATCAATAAATATGGAGCAAGAAGTCCAGCGTATACCCCTGCAATGGTCCATTGGGCCCCAAGAACCAGGCCGAACAAGGCAGGTCCGATCAGTATTAAAAGAAACATCGGGAACATCCCAAGGGAGATGAGTCGTCGTTGCGTCATCCACACGGTATTTTTTATGCTCCCTGTCGTGTTTTTCTCTTCACATGCCCTCTGGAAAAAGACCTGTGCTGTTGGAGTATCAATTAGATTTACCGGCATCAATACAATCGTATTTGCCATTGAGTAAAATCCAACTGCGACAGGATCAAAATAATATACTAATAGAAGTGGAGTAATTGATCGCGAGATAGTACAGCTGCAAGCGTTGACCACGACGTATAGATCGGGAAATTCTTATATCGTACGGCATTCTCTTTCATGCCCTTGACCCCGACCTTCGCGAAAATGAAAAAGTCATCCCTGATCCTTAAAAATAAGATTGGAAGAGCAGCGCCACGACCAATGATCCATCCGCCAATAAGGCCAAGTGATCCGGCAGAAGATAGGCCCGCACCTACTTGTTACGATCTTGCTCCCTGCGGCAGTTACGACCGAAGATGCGGCAATAGTCCCGAACCGCTTCCTACGCGATAACCAGAACGTTGTCGTTGAAGCGGCACCGTTCAAAAATACAGCAATTGGGATATAGATTATATATGGAGAAAATTGCGGAGCATTCAGGAGAACTCCTATCTGCTCAGAGAATATCACCAAGATCGTGCCGGAAACTAATGAAATAATTGTAATAATGATTATACACAGAGTTAATATATTTGCTGAGTCTTCATCCTCTTTGGGAGCTGAATGGCCCGGTTATAGGAAAGAGATGAAAAGTCCGAGATAATACCTGAGATAGAGAGGAACAATGCGAAGATCCCATAATCTCCAGGCGAATATAACCGCGTAACGATCGGCGTTAGATGATACCACCGATGACCTGAGCAATGACACTGCCCGATACCAATTTAAAGACATCTCGGAGATACGTGGACATACGTACCGGCTCACGGAATCATTGCTGTTGATTAATTCAATCCATGTCCAAGACAATTAGAGTCACAATTGACTGGTCTGGAATAATACTTTAGATCCCCTTTTTCACGAGCTCTCACCATATATAATCTAACCTCGTCTCCGTTCAAATAAATGGAATCATCACTCAATGAAATATAATATCGCCATAATGGGGCATTACGTAAGAATGAATATCATATTTCCGTTATGATAGGCTGCGATCTCCTCCATATTTTCAGCGGCATTCTACGTCCAATGTCTTGTTGAATCCCATAATTAAGCGTGCCGTCCAGGTAGAGATTCCGTGCTATAAAGGATCGACATACTAAATGGTGTGACTGGGGGATCATCTACAATTGCTATCAAAATATGATCGATAATGAGGCAGTTTATCCGGGGAACCCGTGCTCCGTATCGATAACGCGAGCGCGGATTTGACTCGGCGCTTGATAAATCTGAGTTATGTCGAATCTCTTCGCAATATATCTGTAGAAACTGTCTGCGTCCCCCTTGAGATCAATATATGATTATCATTGGGTTCACTCATCCCCCTTGGTGTGTCTATCTGAGGTAGCAGGAGTGGGGTAGTACAATACTATTTCTCACTGATAATGCACCGTCTCACATGCGGCTAGCGACGAAGCAAAACCGATGGAAGCTGACTCCCGGAAAGGATTATTGCCCTGATCTTCTTTGTTCCGATCTTATCAATACTCAGGGCTTTTTTGATATACAGATCTCACACCATCCTGCAACAATCTCCTCAATATTATTAACATTTGAAGTCTGGGTCTATGGTGACATTGTCGCCTAAACGACTATGATGATGTCAATAACTCAAGGTCATTTAATAGCCAAAGAAAATCATCAATGAAGATCTTCCACTAATGCAAAATATAGATAATGAAAGAGATGGCATGGTGTCTAAGAGCTTATCTGGATAGCACCCATAATCGAAGGGGGATGAGCATTCAAGTCTGAACCTAACTTCGATATATTCGGGGATGAGACTGATCAAATTCGGGTATGCCAAAATTATTGTCTGCGGGTACCAATAATCAGCGATATATGAATGCATCCATTATAATTAAAATCCGGATGTGGAATTCGTGATTAGATCAAAAGAAGACTATCTGCGTTATCGGGAAGCAGATAAAAATTCTTTGGGCATTCGCGGATCTCGGCTTCAGTTACTGACTCATGATATTTGGAAATATGAAAGGTTACTGCGAAAAGTTGAGTACTACGAGAATTGCAGAACTGGATTGGTATGGAAACCTATTTGGATATATCTTAAGATTCGGCTGAAACGCAAATCAAGAAAACTCGGATTTAATATCCCGCCGAATGTTTTCGGCCCTGGTTTGTCGATCGGTCATCCAGGCCCAATAACAGTAAATAAGGCTGCAATAGTTGGGGAAAATTGCAGAATCCATACATGTGTATTTATTGCAACAAAAGCAGGTTTCTCATCCAGCGCCCCAAAAATCGGAAACAACGTCTATATTGGTCCAGGCGCAAAAATATTCGGGCCCATTGAAATTGCAGATGATATTGCAATAGGTGCAAACGCAGTTGTCAATAAATCTTTTTTAGAACCTGGTATTACAATTGCCGGAGTCCCAGCAAAGAAAATCAGTGATAAAGGTTCAGAGGGTTTGGTAATCAGAGCGGTATAACTTCACTATGAAGTTTTTTGTAATAAGATCCTATCACTATATATAATTGCCAAGTGGCGCATTTATTTTCACATTCTAACCTCGCGTTGATTTTGGCCTCGTCCGCTCCTTTTCCCACCCCTAAGGATCGTCGATTATAGATGGCGGTTGTCCTCGACACGGTCGAGAAGATATAATTGCAATCGGTGAAATCAGAACAATCCGCCGCCTCAATCCTCGCGGTTGATATCGGAATAAGGGATTGCACAAGATTATGCCAATTCTGTGAGAAAAGCGGACCCGCATCGACGGTCTCCAGACTATATCATTTGGGTACTCATTAAAGAGGACGGGAACGAAAAACAACTCCCTCAGACGGATCTATAGCACTCTTAGACCGTTGAGAGATGAGAGGGTTCCTCCTTGACCCTGTGATCGAATGGCAGAATGAAAATGGATGCAGGACTGTCCATACCGGATCCTCTACCCTCAACCTCCGATGAACCAGCCTTAGCCCTACCATCACCTCGGAAATGTCCAGTTATGGTATTATAAGTCGATTAATATCTTGAGATTGCCGAGGGAGCGATTCTGGACCATCAGAATGACCGCCTATAAGGCTATACCGAATCGCAATCTTAGCCGACAATATTTCTAATTGATCAACATCGCTATCACCTCTGTAGTGATACCGGCATCTGGGGTGTTTCAACAACGTCGCATCCGGGAGTCTTGTACACCGCAGATCCCGATTCTGCGAAGAGGCTACATAGGAAAAACCATGGATCCGCAACGATTGATCTCGCCCTGTGATATCGACCGATATCAATCCCGTTATTATCCCAGTGACCGGTAATTCTAAATTCCGGGCAATCGATAGGGGATTAAATTACCTAAATCGAAAGATTACATATATTTTCTCGGTGGATGTGTGCATGGATACTCACTATATTAAGACATTTGCCGGGTATGCTCCGCTTCTCTTGGTATCCCTCAGCGTCGGAGGTTTACTCTTCGGGGGAGTCCTATTGTCTCGTTGGGACTATTCGATAAGAGGGCTCGCGATAGCAATACCTTTTATAGCCTCTGCGATAGTGATCTGGTGTCTATTTAAATCCCCCGAGGGAGTTTTGGATAAACAGGTCGCTATTCAGACTTCTCCACAAAAACTGTTTACAAAAATATTCTTTTTACTATATGTGTGGTCAATTGCTATCTTGATGTCGGGGATTGGTACGGAATGGTATTTATTAATAATAATCACATTATATATAATCATCGCCATTCCGATTCTTTCAACTACTATAAATATTAATTTGATCCTTTTGGAGATTATTCTCGTTACGGTAAATATTATATATGGTATTACTCTGTATTATCCGCTATACTTCCACTATACCGATATAATCGGGCACATCTTCCTTGTAAAAGTGACGTACTTGTCAGGGCATACCGCTCCTTTAGATCTATCTTCATCATACGGACCTTTTCCATTATATCATATTCTGATTGCAGAGGCCTCGAACGTATTTAATCTTCCAATTCAACAGACACTATTTCTGATAACCGGAATGGTTTTTGTATTAGTAATCCCATTCTTGTATAAAATATTTATATCGATATCAGGAAATGTGCAGATATCGGCTTTCGGGTGTCTATTCTTTTCGATGAGTGACATTGCCTTAAGCCGCGGGATCTACATGACTCCGGTCGTGATGGCGGGAATTGGATTTGTAATATTATTCTATCTTATGCTTAGGGGGGGTCATCGAGTCGAGCAAAGGCGGATCTTTCAGGGTTTAGCTTCTCATCTCAGCCCTATTTATTATGCTTGTTCATCAGGTTTCGATATTTTTAATCGTTTTTCTTCTTATAATCCTTATTGTATGCGAAATAATCGTAAATAAGAGTAAATTATTCACAAACTATTTTATCTTTTTAATAATTGCTATCCTCGCAGGCAACTGGATTTACAGAGCCCCTGACTTCTTAGGACAGGTAATTGGCCCGCGGCTATCATCTGACGTTCTTAATCTAGATACAAAACACACAATAGTGACGGATCCATTAATGAGTCAGTTCAGTATTGCAATAGAATTTATTTATAATAATCTCTCAATTAGCATTCTTGCATTCATTACCCTAATAGGCCTCTTCTACATGATTTGGAGACAGAAGCCAAAATATATCGCTGTGATCGGTCTATTCTTACTGTTTACAACCTTTTTATATCTTCCAAACCCACTTTCAACAACGGCAATTTTCACTCGTTTCTTTAGAGTCGATAGATTTTTAATTCTGCTGATACCTTTTATTGCATTTGCGGCCGGTTATGGATACATAATTACCGCTAATTTGATTACCAGTCTCAATAAATCAAAAATATTCAACGCGTCTATATTAATTACATTTTTGGCATTATATTTGCTAACTTCTCTCCCTGGTGTGATTCTCACTGAATCGGCTGGAACAAGGCAGTATTTTGATTCGCAAGAGTTGAATGGTTTTGATTTCATTTTAAATAACGTCCCCTATGGGTCTCATTTGAGCTCTGACTATCATGTTGCACGTTTCTTCATCCAAGATTACTTTAGTCTCACCGATGCGCTCGGTCTCCCTTACTTTGATAGTGATTTGTTAGCGCGGTTTGATTCGCATCCATCTGAATCTGGCTATTCTATTGTGAGAGAAAAAATGTTCGAAGAATTTGAATTAATAATTGGTCCGCCGGGAGGCTCAATATAAATATGCCCCAACGGGAGAAAATAGGTTAATAATGAGAAATTATATAGAAAATATGAATAAATTATACCATAGCGATTCAATCACATTAACAGATTGATTATGGAGTAACCGATTACGAGGTAACTTCCGCCCATGCAATATCTCCGAGGGTCGCGATGAGCCATCCAGGGGCTGGTCAGTGCGATAGAAATATCCGAGCTCCGTCTTCTTGAAACGGGATAGGAGTCATTGTCGGCATATTTCCTAAGTATATCTTCCGGCGATTTATTTATGAATGGTTGAATATCAAATCTTTATGATATTGGCCCTCCCGCACAAGAGTCGTTTGCTGTGGCAAATCTGATATTAACTCCGACCATCGCAGCATCCACCCTTGTCCCGTTTCGACCAGATCAAATGCTCGTGGTGCTACTGTGGCCCTATTGCTAATGATTTTCCTGTTAGGGAGAATATTACATTTTCTTTTAGGTTCTAACCTGCCTCGACTTGGACCCTCCCCTGCATAAGTGAAAGCTTTCCAGCTTACCGTTCGTTTCATGAAGGTGGCGCCGATTATGCAATCTTGCGGGATAGGCGAGTCTTCGCTCAAGTGCTTGTCGTCAAGCGTTGACCTCCGATTAAACGCGCCCCCTCGATATCCCATTTTCCCTATCTCCAAGGAAAAATACATGTCTTTGATATCCTTGGGTAATTGAATCATGTCGATCAATTCTGGGCTCATATCTATCACGCTGTTCCAAGAGTTTATCAATAGAATATCTGATATTTTTGCATCCGATCCTGCACACACCTCGACCAATCGAGGACTTGGATAACATCGCTGAGTCGTGGAGAATTATCTCGGGTTTACTCGTATCGTATGTTCATTTTCCGCTCACCGCGAGGTGCCCGTTTACCGAATGGAGGTATTGTCGTTCACCATCTCGAAAAATCCCTTTAACTTGTCCATTTTTATCGACCAGTCCAAATGCTCCCGCGCGTATCTCTCATCTTTTTCGGATGGTCCTGGTCGTCGTAGACCTTATTCGCAAATTCTACGACATTTTCAATACATACAGGAGATTCATCGGGGGGCACCATGCATATGTACGGAAAATCATCAGGAATATCCGGGTCGGTGCACGCGATCATATACGGGATCCCGCGGGCACAGTATTCCCGTGATTTTAATATCGATCCCTGCGTCAATCCGATCCGGTGAAGGCCAAGGCTTCCAACCGCGAGGTGACAGGTATCATAGAGTTTTGCCAGGGATTCTCCTGTCTGGAAACCATGGAAGATGACCCTATCTGAGACATTCAGATCGGTTGCAATCTCCTTCATCCGATGGAGTTCGGATCCTTCACCCGCGATATGAAGCGTAACTCGGGTTGGGCCAAGGTAAATGCGAGCCCCTGAATGAGCCGATCAACCCCATGCCAGGGCCGGACATTGGAGACGCACAGGAGATCAAGATTTTCATCTGATAGTATGGGGGGACTCCGTATGGTGACGGATCCAACATCATACCCATTCCCAATGGTAATACTGGGTTTCTTCGAATCTCCTACTCGCATTACCTCGTAGTGTGTAATCTCGTCAGTAACCCCTACAATACCGTCTGAATACTCTCGGATCGCATCTCCAAATAGATAATCGATACAGAGATACCAATATTTCCCAATTGATCTGTATTCAAGGGGCTCAATGCTCTGATGCTCAATAATAACTTTACAGGCCCTTTTCCGGGATAATAATCTTGAAAGAAAAAACGAGGGATACGGAATCCTCATGTAGATAATATCCTGATCATTTAGTGCCCGTATTTGATCTTCCAGGTGGGTGACGACAAACAATTCCCTCCTCAATTTAGTCAGGATTTTGATCCCGGAATCAAAATCTGGAATTGCGAACGTTCGGACATATTCTGTATTGACCTGTGGACACCCCGAACAGATATTATGTGTAATACAATCAACCCCGTTTGCCCGTAATAGTTGCATCTGGGCATTTACCTTTCTGTTACCCCGAAAGGCTATTTCCTGATCGAAATATATATATGACTTTCATAATTGGCGGTCGCTCCCCTCTAGGTTCATTCTACTGATGGGTCACTCGAGGTATCGAGATAAGGATGTCGCGGTATTCCCTGCGAATGGCATCCATTAAAATCTTCTTCTTTTCCCATCCCCTTCCGATGCTGTGAGAATGTCCGAAGGGGGGTGAGTCACCATTCGTTGTTCCATTCGTCGCCGCTCATTGCGTCCCTTTACGTCTTTTGTGGAGACGGAACATTCGGTGATTCTGGTATGCGCTGCTGGCACTCTGCCCGATCCGGCCATTGAAATTACCGTTGAGTCCCATATTCATGACGTCAATGATCTACTATTCGGAATAAGGATCTGAACGGTCCCCGAATTGAGATATGCTTCGAAGGTGCGTCCGATAATCCTTTGAGTGGCGCTGCGTCTCCTGAGCCGGCCAACAGCAGCGAACCGGCATCTCCGCCAGCTTCAAGGTGTTGCCGACGGGTCGCCGGAGACCATCCGTGAGCGGGTGTCTTTCAAAAGGGTGGTGCGAGTATTCGTCCGTCCTTCCCTTATAATTTGAAATTGTTCGCCTGGGTAATATTGGCGCGAGGAACAGCAGTCTTGATCGAAGGAGTATACCCCTTGATAATATTCCTTTCGAGAGTCACCTGATCCGGAGTCCAGTAGCCGGAGCGAATCCAGACGCCGCTCGTTCCCGATCCGCTGATGATATTGTCTTGGACGAGATCATTGCTGACGAGGAGCGCAATGCCGATGCTGTTATCGAATATTTTATTGCGCAGGATCTTGTTGACCGCGGTCGCGGTGGTCGGTGCGCTCGTTGTCTCGTAGACGTAGAACCCGGCGTAGCCGACATTCTCCCCGAGCACCACGTTGTCGGTGATCTCGGTCGCTCCGCCCCGAAGGCTGACGGCTCTGCTGCATTTGTAGAACACGTTGTTCTTCACAACAAAGGGGCCGGTGGTCTGGGGATGGGTATCGCCGCACCGCGGGTGGTACTCAAAGTAGTTATTCTCAATCAGGACGTTTCGGACATAGTCGGCAACCGCCAGGTTGGAGTTGCTCGTGCCGGTCGTGACATAGTGCCGTCCCTGGGTGAGGAAGTAATTGTTCCGGATGGTGACCCGATCGCTGTGGTCGCAGATACAGATGCCGTATCCATAGCCCTTTAAGAAGATGTTGTCGAAGACGCAGTGCTCGATGAGCACGTCGGTGCACGCATCGATACGGACGCCGGCATACCCGACATTATGGATCTTGACGTCGGTGACGTTGAAGTTCTGGAGATAATATCCATCGATGATCACGGGCGTGGTCTCGACGCCGGGTCCCTCGATCACCAATCCGGTAAAGGTCACGCCGCTCATGGGTGTTGCGGTGGATCCGGCTTTATTAATGGTAAAGATGTATTGTGTCGCGCCCTGGCAGTTGAAGATCGTTCCGGATTCTCCAAACATCGTCACGGGTTTGGTGATGCTGATCGGACCGTTGATCTTATAGGTTCCCCTGGGGAAGTAGATGGTCGAGCCTGCGGCGACCGAATTGAGCAGCGTCTGGAGTGCGGCCGTGTTGTCGGTCACGCCGTCAGCCATCAACCCTTTGAGTTGGGCATTCACCGCTCCTGTGGGAACTGCGCGAGCCGGGACGGTCCATGCGTGGGCTGCCGCCTGCATTGACGCGAGCTGTGCGTGGCGTCGGCGCGGGCGGCGGTGACCCGGGCGGCAGCCTGCGTAGAACTCATCGTCGGGTCAATGGTCGCACCATTGGGCGGAGGAATCGTGGTCAGCACGGTGGGATTGGCCTCCGGATTATTGGACGGTATCTGTTCGGTCGGAACGGTCGGGGCGATAGAAAGCGTGTGCCGAGGTCCCGGTTTCCGTACATCCAAAGGGGATGATCTGAAAGGATTCTCGAATCCCAATATATTCAGCGCAGGCTCAAATTTGACTTCGGATGGCTCGGGGCTGCGATCCGAGGGTACTGGTCCCGGAACTGTGGCTGCCATGCAGGTGAGAATGAGTGCCAGGGAAACCACAATCACTCCCATCAACAATAACGATCGAGCCTCAATAACGGATGCCTTCATGTTTGTAGATCCCGATGCCTTTTTCCCTGACCGATCAGCCTGGCTGACCCCCCTTAACCCCAATTCTCACCTTTGATTGCCGTATAGCGACATTCCATCCGATATCTTCGAGGGAGCGGCCAGATAACGATGGCATTGTTCTTAGCCTTCGAACCGCTGATCCCCAATTCACGAGGGTATTTCTGTGACAAGTAGATATAATCTCCGACCCATACGCGGTTTCGGCCGATTCATTTGTAGTAACCACTGGAAAAAATGTGGATTGCGGGTATCCAGGTGAAGTGGTCGGTCCGATCGGGCAGCATGGTGATATGGTATAGATATTGCGTCTGCCGAATGGGCCACAGGAGCGACCGGTATTCCCGGCTCTAGAATGGAACGTCCGAATTCACGTTCGCGTGGTCATTTACGCTAAAGAG
The DNA here is from genome assembly GCA_963730355.1 of uncultured Methanoregulaceae archaeon. Classification (GTDB taxonomy): domain Archaea; phylum Halobacteriota; class Methanomicrobia; order Methanomicrobiales; family Methanospirillaceae; genus UBA288. The sequence goes on from CAVSRL010000006.1 coordinate 166,920, forward strand.
GGTAGAATTTCTGAACCGCGCCAACGGGACTACGCGATCTCCCGAAATCGGGAGTCTTCAAAAAAGATGATGGTATTCGGATGCTCTCGCGTTATAGTTTGATATTGCTCGTCTGGGTGATGCCGGGATAGGAGACCACGATCTTGACAGGGGTGGTATACCCCTTGAAGATATTCCTCGCGACGCTGACCTGTCCCGGGGCCCAGTAGTCGGAGCGAATCCAGACGCCGTTCGTTCCCGAGCCGCTGATGATATTGTCCTGGACGAGGTCGTTGCTGACGAGGACTGCGACGCCGACAGCGCTGTCGAATACCTTATTGCGAAGGATCTTGTTGACTGCAGTCGCGGTGGTCGGCGCGCTCGTTGTCTCGTAGACGTAGAACCCGGCCGTTGTCGACCCGAAGACAACGTTGTCGGTGATCTCGGTTGCTCCGCCCCGAAGGCTGACGGCTCTGGTGCATTTGTTGAACACGTTGTTCTTCACAACGAAGGGGCCGGTGGTCTGGGGATGGGTATCGACCGCACCGCGGGTGGAGTACTCAAAGTAGTTATTCTCAATCAGGACGTTTCGGACATAGTCGGCAACCGCCAGGTTGGAGTTGCTCGTGCCGGTCGTGACATAGTGCCGTCCCTGGGTGAGGAAGTAGTTGTTCCGAATGGTCACCCGATCGCTGTGGTCGCAGATACAGACGCTGTACCCGTACCCTGTCTTGAAGATGTTGTCGAAGACGCAGTGCTCGATAAGCACGTCGGTGCAGGTATCGATCCGGACGCCGGCATACCCGACGTTATGGATCTTGACGTCGGTAACTTTGAAGTTCTGGAGATAGCGCCCGTAGATCATGGCGGGTGCGGTCTCGACGCCGGGTCCTTCGATCACCATGCCAGTAAAGGTCACGCCGCTCATGGGTGCCGATGCGGACCCTGCCTTGTTGATGTTAAAGACGTATTGTGTCGCGCCCTGACAGTTGAAGATCGTTCCGGATTCTCCAAACATCGTCACGGGTTTGGTGATGCTGATCGGACCGTTGATCTTGTAGGTTCCCTTGGGGAAGTAGATGGTCGAGCCTGCGGCAACCGAATTGAGCAGCGCCTGGAGTGCGGCCGTGTTGTCGGTTACGCTGTCCGCCTTCAGTCCCCTGAGCTGGGCGTTCACCGCTCCTGCGGGAACCGCCCGGGCCGGGACGGTCCATGCGTGGGCTGCCGCCTGCATCGACGCGAGCTGTGCAGAGCCCGCGCTTCGCGCGGCGGCGACCATCGAGGTCGCCTGAGTGGAACTCATCGCAGGGTCGATTGTCGTGTACGCGGTGGGGGGAACCGTGGTTGGTGTTGGTGTCGTAGTCGTGGGCACCGGTGTCGTAGCCGTGGGTACAGGCGTCGTTGTCACCGAAGCGCTGACGATCTCGAACCAGTCGATGCTCTGGCTGATGGTTGGATCAAGGGTGTTGCGATAATTGAGCCGTATCACGTGCGTGCCCGCCGCCAAGTTCAGTGGAGCCGATGCCGTCGCGTAAACGGAATAGTTCCCTGTGATCGGGACGTTCACGGTGCATCCCGCGGTGCCGTCGACGGTCACCACGACTGTGTGGCCGGCCTTTGTCGAGCCGACGCGGAAGTTCGCGGTGTAGGTGCCGCTCGTGGCGGCGGTCACCGTGTACTCGGTCCACTCATTGTCATAGATGTAGGCGATATCCGTGATGCCGCTAATGGTCCGGACATCGACCGCTTCGTTCAGACGGTCACTGCCGCCCGTGTTTCCGGCTGTGGTGTCGTAGTAGGCAATGCCCGCTCCCCCGTTGTCATAATCTTCGGCCTGAATCCTGCCCGGAATGGCGTGCGGCCCGTTGAATGGGGTCTGCCCTGTCTCCGTGATTGGATCTGTGATGGGGCTCGTCGCCCGCACCGTAGGGGTCGCAACGGTGGTTACCGCGGTGGTTGGTTTGGTGGTTTGCCCTGGCGGTATCTTTTTTGAGGAGAGGCTGTAATCTTTCGCTGTTACAGTGGCTGCTCCAATCAGCCCTATTAGCAACAGTGCGGTTATCGCTATAGCTATCGCTCTTTGAACATTCATTTATGGCACCTCCAAGGGATGGACGTGTCGCCACGCACTATTGCATGGCAATACTCTGGATTGTTCACTTTTATTTTATTTATATCTTTTCAAATGGGATCTTCTTCCATTCCGCTCTTATTGAATTTCCATCTAAAATTCCGTGATTCCAATAAATAATATTGAAATTGTATCTGCCGTTGAAGAAGCCCATCGTGCCCGAATCTGATCGAAGGATGACGCATCTGTCAGGTCATCTGATAATTCTTGATCTGTTGGATGACCCCCTGTGAGCGGACGAATCTATTCTTCAATTGTACAGTGTCACGCGCTCCGGCTCTGGTGGGATTTGCACTCCGAACAGGAAATGAAATGGCCACAGACTCTGGAATTGGTGGTTGGATGCCTGAAATTGGTGTCCGTCCTTTCGGGAGCACCTCAACTTATTGGGTCAGGCTACGCTTTCAAACCCTGAGAGATTCGTCGTTTACCTGTCATCGCAGCGAACATGGTGACTCAATCTGATCCAGATCGTGTGGATATTTCCTTAAGGCGGACGCGTGGGGATAATCAACCCGTATCTGCAGTGCCAGATGGAAAAAATCGGATAATTTTGAGGGGATGCTGGGTATGAGTGTCTGCTAGATGAAGGAATTCCCGATTGGGATGAAGTTATCATGGAAACCCATAAAAACAAGAAAGACGTTCCCCCGTATGAGCATGAACCGGAAGTTGCGTCTCTCATCCGTGGCATTCACCGCCTGGTTGATGGTAGTCACAGGTTTCATGCTGCTGAGACAATCCTTTGACGTCGAGATCTTCTTTGTATTGGCAGTGATCGGCCTGTTTGTTGTCGTTGTGATGATCGATACGTCCTCAGTACAGCCGATGTATATGCGACGGATGAAGTATATGGTGGCAACTGCAATCTTGATCTTCGGCTACATCGTCACCAGCCGGATCGTGGAGATCGTCTTCCGATGATACCTGCACCGAATTCGATCCCGACGTCGCTAATCCGCTGGGGGTGTTCCGCAGTATTCGTTCTTGTGGCGGTCATGCTCCTCTTCCCCAGTCCCTGTGCGGCGGACACGCTCATCTACTCTGCGAAAAACGCATCCACAACCGGACTTCATCAGGATCTGGCCGCAACCGGGGACTCGACCCGGACCGACGTGGCACTCATTCTTCAGGAATGGATGACATCCTTGAACTTCACAGGCCAGCTCGTCCGCAATATCAACCTGAGAGATTTTGATTCGGCCGAGGACACCCTCCGGGAATACCGCTCGACAGGGCAGAATCTGGAGGCCCTCGTCGTCCGGCTCGATATGAACGATACAGATGTAGCGACGTTCCAGGCGGATAACCTCGAAAATGCAGGATCACTCCGTGCGCTTCTGGAGCAGACGAGAGAGTTCGATGAGTTGCAGGACGAGGAGGGAACGTTCCTTGAGAGTAAAAATATCACTGGCTTGAAGTCCGTTGAGCTTCACGGTGAAGACCTCCGTACCAAAATCCGGAGAAATTACAGGGACTATGTGCTCCGTTCCGATCGCGTGATCACTACATCTCAGAAGTTCGGGCTTAATACGTCCGCATTCGAGGGGTCGGTCGTAGATTTCGCTGCGATCCTGGCGGAAATGGATGCTATCCAAGATAGGCGTTCGTCTTTGATTGATAAGACATTACAGGAGATTCAAGAAGGTCAATCTGCAGTCAGCCTGGAGATCCATCCTGAACACGGCGCCTATGGTGACACCCTCTCAATGGCAGGCACGGTACAGGCTTCGGCCGGTACAACCGTGACAGTCTTCGTGGATGGTCGTCGGTGCGGAAGCACTGTGACCGATCAGGATGGGCGTTTCTCGTTTCCGTATAGAATCGAGCAGATTGGAGCCTATACCCACACGGCTTATGCCTCGGTTAACTCCGCCATATCGGATGTCACCACCTTCACGGTCGAAAGCAGGAATACAGCACTCTCTCTTTCAGCTCATGTCGTTGAGGGGAACGGGACCGTGAAAGGTATCGGAACAGGCCGTCTGGTGACGGAGGACGGAATCCCGGTCCGGTCGGCACGGATATCCCTTGATATCGACGGTAGGATTTCGTGGGGGGGGGATGTCACCGGGGATGATGGACGATTCACAGTTGTCGCTACGAAGACTTTCTCCCCGAACACATACGTTGAAGGCTCGATTCGATCCGGATGAGGCTCCCTTGAATGGCTCAGAATCCGCACCCGTAACAGTCGATGCCCCGTCTCCTGTCAACTGGCTAACCTCGATTGTATACTTTTTGGGGATCGGTGGTGCGACTATCGGCGCGGTTCTCTACCTACGCCCGAGGCGGAAGAAGGATGCTCCGCCACGGCCCCCCCCGCAGCGGCGTCTCCCCTTTTCTCGGGTGAACCCACATCGGTATCGACGATCGAGGAGGCCCATCAAATCGCGGATCGGCTCATTATTACCAATGAGGGTCGGGTCGACAGGTACGGGACGATCTCCGAGATCTATCGGAAGCTGGTACCGAGAACTCGAGAAAAAAAATCCCGATCTGCGCCTCCGGTGGCGGACCCCACGAGATCTCGTCGCTCTGTTCGCCGACCAGCCATACGGCGATCAGCTTGCAATGCTTGTTGAAATCCACGAAAAGGTTCTGTACGCCGACCATGAGTCGACAGAAGAAGAACTGGAGCGGGTGCGCGAAGCCTTCGTCTACATCATATCAGATGGAGGCAGACATTAGCCCCGCACCCCAGTCTTGTATGACTGGATCCAATGGTTCGGCCTCCTCCCCCAGAGCAATAGTGCCGGTAATTGCAACGATAATGATTCCAGGAGGACGGAGCTTCCGGCGATGGAGATCCGGATGGAGCACGGGAAAACAGACCCTGAGGATTGAGGCAAGGGTGTTCGCTGGAAAAATCGCCCCCCGACCGCCGGTCGGCCAATTCATCGACGGGAAGTCCCGTGGGGAGGTCAAAGAGATGAAGTGTGAACCTGTCGAAAGGGTTGTTCTGCGTCGGCCTGATCTTCACCGGATGATCTCGACGTCACAGCGGTTTGGCGAGGGGTCCAATACAGCGTCGCATGCAAGACTCGTCGCCGCTGTAGCCGAGATCTTGAAATCCATCGTCCGCCCCGGACGCGGCTGCATTGATGAGCGTCGAGGTCAAGCGCTCAGAAGAGGTACGATCGATTTCCTGGAGATCTCTCGTGTCAATCGATAATCCCCAGCGGGCGGTCGATGCGGCTGTTGGCCTCATCCTTCTTATCGCATCCATCGCCCTCCTTCTCCACCTCTCATCAACGGATACCGAGTTGAGCCGATATAACCCCCAATGGAACGGTACGTCTGTGGTCTTCGATGGGCTCGAGGGGCGCGGTTCAGTCATGGTCAGGGATCCTGCCGAGCTCAGTGGACGGCACAACGCGACGTTGCTCATGATCGCACCCGCCCGCGCACCGACCGCCGAAGAGGGAACGGCGTATCGAGGATTTATAGCCGCTGGCAATACCCTGGTGCTAGCCGATGATTTCGGGTCAGGGAACGAACTCCTCCAGGCAATCGGTGCTTCTGTAAGGCTCGATCAGGGAAACTTGTCAAGCTTTCCCGCGAGTTCGAGATCTCAGAAGCGCCTATCGGATTCCCGGTAAAAGGGCAACCGCTTGTTACGGGCATCTCGAAGGTCGTCTTCGACCATCCGGTCGCTGTGACAGGCGGCTATCCCTGATCAATACAACCTACTTTTCCTGGATCGATATCGACGGAGACGGACGTGCGGATCGCTCGGAATATCTGAATCGTTATACTGTTGCCACAGAGGAGGGCGTCGGCGCTGGACGAGTCATCGTTATCGGCGACGCGAGTCTCTTTATCAACGCGATGCAGGGACTAATTGATAGCGACAACGGGCTTCTGGTAGAACGCCTGATGGCGGACGCGACCCTCGTGGATCAAGCCCTTAGCCGGACGGCGGCTGCGGACGGGCCGATCAGTATATTATTATGGGTA
>CAVSRL010000007.1:0-106018 GCA_963730355.1 uncultured Methanoregulaceae archaeon
CCGGCCGGATCGCCTACGGCAACGCCTCGCCGCGCGACCTCGTCGCCCTCCGGCGATCGCTCGAGGCCCTGCCCGGTCTTGAGGCGCTTCTCGCCTCCGCCGCCGACCCCCCGGCGCTTCTCGCCGCGGCCGCAGGCGATGCTCGGGACCACACGGGCGGAGGCCGGGCTCGTCGCCGACGGACTCGTCGAGACGAGCCCCCAGCAGTCACCCGGAGCGGCGGCATGATCCGCCGGCCCCGGGCACGCACCCCGACTAGACCGTCTCCGTGGCCTCGCTGCGACCGGCCGCGACTGGGTGGCCGCACTCCAGCAGGCCGAGCGCGAGCGGACGGGAGTTCCGGACGCAGATCGGGCAGCACCGGTGTCTTCGGCTACTACATCGAGGTCCCGAAATCGCAGGAGGCCCGCGCCCCCCCCGAGGACGAACGGCGGCAGACGACCGCGGCCATCGGCGAGCGCTTCACCGTGCCCGGCCTGCGCGAGAAGGAGGCCGAGATCGCCAGCGCAGACGACCGGCTGGCCGAGCGCGAGCAGGAGGTCTGGCAGGGGTTGATCGAGGCCCTCCTGTCCGGCCGTGCCGCGGCTCCAGGCCGCCGCGCGGGCTGCGGGCCTTCTCGACCTCTTCGCCGCTCTCGCCGAGGACCTGGTCGGCACCGCTACACCCGACCCGTCGTCACGGATGGGACCGCGACCCTGGTTCGTGGAGGACGGCACCCGGTGGTCGAGGCCCGTTTCGAGCCAGCCGGTCAAATTGTAACGATACCGTCCTCGACGCGGGCGGCGAGCAGCTCATGATTATCACCGGGGCCAATATGGCCGGCAAGTCGACATATATGCGGGCGGTTGCCGTGATATGTGGTGATGGCCCAGTGCGGCATTCGTCCCGGCCGATCACGCCCGGATCGGTGTCGTTGACCGGGTCTTCACCCGGGTCGGCGCCTTCGACGACCTTGCCTCGGGCCAGTGTACGTTCATGGTGGAGATGCTCGAGGCTCGCCAACATCCTGACCAATGTGACGCGGCAGCAGTCTCGTCGTGCTTGATGAGATTCGGCGGGGGACGAGCACCCTCGACGGCTATGCGATTGCGCGGGCGGTGCTGGAATTCTTCATGGGAAAGGTCCAGCGGGCCGCGGACGCTTTTTGCGACCCACTTCCACGAGCTCGTCGAGGCCGAGGAGGATCTGCCCCGCGTCCGCAACTATCATATGGCCGTCAAGGACACGGGAACGTCCGTGATCTTCACGCGGACCATCATCCCCGGCGCGACGGACCGATCTGGACGGCGTCCACGTGGCCGAGCTCGCGGGCGTGCCGGCCCCGGTGATCGGGCGGGCCAGGGTCCTGCTCGAGGATCTGGTCCGGCGCGAGTCCCTGCAGCGGATCCCTGGAGGCGGGCCGCGCCGTGTGCGGGGACACGCAGAGGCCGCCGATCGAGAGCGATTCGGCGCGGCCTCCCGTGCCGCCGGTGCTGGCCTCGCTCTGGTCTTCGAGCCCGACCGGATGACTCCGATCAGGCGCTCCAGGCACTCTACCGGCTGAAAAGCGAGGTGGAGCCGTGACGGGAGCGCCATCCACGCGCGACTGCGGGACGATCACCGAGATTTCGGCGGCCTGGCGAGGTGATCGAGCGGCCGGGGCCGTACCGGTGAACAGGCTCGTCGAGAACGTGCTCGACGCCGGCGCCACGCGGATTGCGGTCGCAGTGGAGTCGCATGCCGGCGCGATAGCGTCCATCGCGTCACCGACGACGGCGCGGGGATGTCGGCCGGGGACCGCGGCTCGCTGTCCTGCCGCATACCACCTCGAAGTCCGCGGAGCGGACGACCTCGCCTCGGTCACGACCATGGGCTTCCGGGCGAGGCCCTCGCCTCGATTGCCGCGGTGAGCCGGCCGACCTCTCCCATCCCGCAGGCGGGGGACCTGCTCGCCGACCGTCTCGTGGTCCGCGGCGGGGTTGTCGAGGAGGAGGGCGAGACCGCCGCGCCGGTGGGCACACGCGTGACCGTCGAGGACCGTTCACACGCCGGCGCGGAAGAAGTTCCAGAAGTCGCTCGGGACCGAGGGCGCACCTCGCGGGGACGATTGAACGGCTCGCGCTCTCCCGGCCCGGGGATCGCGCTTCCTGTTCGCCCATAACGGACGGACGCGCATCTCCACGCCGGGGACTAGCTCTTCCTCGACGATCGCCCTGCTCCACGGACCCGAGCTCGGGTTGGCCCTGATCCCCGTCGATGGCGCAGGGCCGTTCTGCCGGGTCTCGGGCTTTGTCGCGGCGCCGTCGGTGCAGCGGCCGAACCGTGTACCAGGGCTTCTCGCCATCAACGACCGCACCATCCAGAGCGCGCCTTTGACGGGCGCGGCGAAGGCCGGGTTCGGGACGCTGCTGCCGACCGACCGCTACCCTGTCGCGGTGCTGGCGCTCGGTCTACACGTCCCTCGTCGACGTCAACGTCCACCGCGAAAAGGCAGGTGAGGCTCTCGCGAGAGCCCGAGGTGCTCTCCGCCGTCTCGACGGCCGTCGCAGCCGCGCTCGACGCCCTGCGGCCCGTCCCGGCATCCGCCGGCTCCGGCCTCCGCTACCCCATCCTTCTCCGAGCGCCTGACGGCCGGCGCTCCGACGACGTTCGCGGTCGCCGAGCCCGGTCTCGGCGGACGGCCGCCGGACGGACCGGCAGCTCCGCCGAGATGGCCCAGAGCGCGCTTGGCCCGGCCCTGCGCCGGAAGCCCCCGAGGTCGAGGTGCTCGGCAAGGTCGACCTGACCATCTCGTGGGCCGGACGGCTGCGGGCGACCTCGTCCTTGTCGACCAGCACGCGGCGCACGAGCGGGTGCTCTACGACCAGCTCCTCAGCGGCAGGGCCGGTCGAGGTGCAGGTAGTTCTTGTTCTGGTTGTAATCGCCTGTACCGTGCAGGAGGCGGCCGTGATTGACGAGAGCCGCGGGAGTCTCCGCGGCGGCCGGCTTCACGGTCGACGAGTTCGGCGAGAACCAGTATGCAATCCGGACTGTCCCGGTAATACTCGGCCACGAGGTGATCCCGAGGTCGTGCGCGAGATCGTGGCCGAGCTCGACGGTGGAGGAAGCGGCACTGGACGCCCGCGAGCGGTTGACCAGGCTCGTCGCATGCCACGGCGCGATCGGCTGGCGCTCCCCTGACAGGCGAGCAGGGGCGACGGCTGATCGCCCAGTTCTTCCGCGGCACAGACGCCGCCGACCCGCCCCCATGGCCGGCCCACGGTCGTGCCGGCTCCCGCGGGCCCGGCTCGAGGCGCGTCTTTTCACGCCGCTGAACCCGTGGACGTGCAGAGCGCGGAGCGTGAACCGGATTACGGTCGCGGGGATAGCCGCTCGGAGTCCGGTCGTCGGCCCGGATCCGCCCGCCGTGCCGGCGGACCAGCGCGCCCGCGATTGAGAGTCCGAGGGCCGGCTGCTCCTCGGCAGCATCCCCGCCCCGGGCCGGACGGGCGAAGAAATGTCCGCCCTTCTCGCTATTCGGTGTGCCGGGCGCGTCGTCATCGAGCGAGACCAGCACCTCGTCTCCTGCGGGGCTCGACCCTGAATCCGGCAGTTGACGCCCGAGCCCCCGTAGTGTCGGCTGTCGCCGAGCAGGTTCGCGAAGATCCGAACAGGAGGCCATCGGCCTGGACGCGTTCATCGGTGCCGTCGGACAGGACCTGGAGGTCCGGGTGGCGGGCGATCGCTGCGGATCGCGCGGTCGTAGCGCTTCGTTACCCCGAGCGGGTCATCAAGGTAGCGAAGCGGTCACCCATGCGACGCACTCGAGGATCCGAGGACACTGCCGGATCGCCTCGCCGTACCTCGGCCTCCTCGCCCGCGTCTCTTCGAGCCCGGCCGCGAGCGTCTCGGCGCAGATGTCAAACCGGAACATCGGGGTTCGCTGCGCTCTCCTGATATCCGGGTGGCACCCGAAAACGTCCCGCCATCCCCGCGGAGGCCTGAGTAGGCCGACCCGTTGCTCGCGGTCAGCACTATTCATTCGCGAAATGTTTATCGATGACAATACTGGGAAAACCGTTTACCGCACTCTCCGTGGATTTGCCTGCCGGTGTGCCGCCCCTACGGGCGCTCAATCGTTCTCCGCGGCGAAGTGAGCGGGTACTGCGTACGCCGGGAAGATCGGCCGCCGGCCCGGGACCGGTGCATAAGGCGGCACGGGAGGAACGATGTGGAAACATGACTACCTTCGATACATGGCATGTGCGCTCGTGCTGGTCAGCCTGATGGGCGTGCTGCCGGCAGCGGCCGCGGAGACAGGGAGGATTGCGTTCATGTCGACGCGGGACGGGACCTGGGCGGTCTACGCGATGAACCCGGACGCGTCGGCCACGGCTCGTCTGACGTTCGGCGACGACCGGGACTGCGAGCGGCATGGTCGCCGGACGGTGCGCGAATCTGCGTTCGTGTCGGACCGTGACGGGACTGCGCCGGAGATCTACGTGATGAACGCCGACGGCAGCGGCGCAGACCCGTCTGACCGCGAACGCGGCATGGGACGGGACACCGGCATGGTCTCCCGACGGCGCCCGGATCGCGTTTGCGTCCGATCGCGACGGCGATGGCGACATCTATGTCATGAACGCCGATGGAACCGCCCAGACCAGCCTGATCGACGCCGCCGATTGGGATCGGAGATCGAGCCCGCATGGTCCCCTGACGGCTCGCGGATCGCGTTCACGTCGGATCGCGACGGCGATGCCGAGGTCTTCGTGATGAACGCCGACGGGACGCATCAAGCCCAGCTGACCGAGAACGACGAGTGGGACGGGGCGGCCGCATGGTCGCCCGACGGTTCGCGGATCGCGTTCAAATCGGACCGTGACGGCAACGACGAGGTCTACGTCATGAATGCGGATGGAGCGGGGCAGACACGGCTCACCGTCAACCCCGGAACGGACAGCGCACCCGCATGGTCCCCCGACGGGACCCGGATCGCTTTCGAATCGGACCGCGACGAGAATGTCGATCTCTACGTCATGAACGCCGACGGCTCCGGGCAGGCACGGCTCACCACCGACGCCGCGTACCGACGGGACGCCCGCGTGGTGGGGGTGACCGCCGTCGAACCGTCGCCGCCTGCCGTCTCCGGCGTCACCGTGCCCTCGGGCCCGGTGGCGGTGAGGGGGCCCGTCTCGGCGACGGCGACCATCACCGACGCCGGGAATGCGGGGAGGCGCACGGCGATCTGGGCGTGGGGCGACGGCGTGACCTCGACCGGCACTGTCGCCGGTGCCTCGGTGGCGGGGACGCACGCCTATTCGTCGGTCGGGGTCTACCGGGTAACCGTGACCGTGACCGATAACGGCGGAGGGAGCGGTACCGCAACTGCGCCGGCCTTTGTCGTCGCGTACGATCCGAGCAGCAAGTATGTGAGCGGGGGCGGCTGGATCGCGTCGCCGGCCGGCGCATACCTCGCGGACCCCGCCCTGACGGGCCCGGCCGCGTTCGGGTTCACCGCGAAGGACCTCGACCGGTTCCGGTAAGAAGGGTTCCGCGACGAACGGCCTCGAGGGGAGGACAGAGTTCCTCTTCCGCCTCGGCGACCTGAACTTCCAGTCGACCTCCTACGAAAGCTGGCCGTCGGCGGGCACAAGGCGACCATCAGGGGGACGGGGACGATCAACGGGAAGGGTGCCTACGGCTTCAGCTCTCCGCGATCCGACGGACAGCAGGGCGGCGGGAAGAAGACGGACCGGTTCCGGATCAGGATCTGGGACCGGGCAAGCGGTCGGACGGTCTACGACAACCAGGCCGGTGCGGGCGATCTGGCCGACCCCGCCACGGCGATCTGGGCGGCGCGATCACCATCGCCAAGTCCTGATACCTTTTCGGTCCGGCCGCCGGCGATCTCCACCACGTGGAACCCCATCGTTGAAGCGGGTCACTGGCTGGCAATATCTTTTAATTTCAGTTCTTTTTGGAAAAGTTCCGGGAATTGGGCGTTCCTGCGCGCCTCCATCGCGAAATGTTTATCCATAAAAAGCCCCAGTAGGGCATATCCGCCTTCTTCCGCGGACGTCCGCCGCGCCGTGCTCGAGCGGTCCCATTGCGTCCCGGAAGAGAGCGGAAGGCTCGACCGGGGCGTCTTCGCCCTGGGCCGGCCTCGCGTTCCGAGTAGTGGCCACGGGCCCGGAACCGGTACATGCACCGCGGCCGGGAAGGAACGATGTGGAACAACTACCTTCGATACGTGGCATGTGCGCTCGTGCTGGTCAGCCTGATGGGCGTGCTGCCGGCAGCGGCCGCGGAGACAGGGAGGATCGCGTTCATGTCGACGCGGGACGGAACCTGGGCGGTCTACGCGATGAACCCGGACGCGTCGGCCACGGCTCGTCTGACGTTTGGCGACGACCGGGACTGCGAGCCGGCATGGTCGCCGGACGGTGCGCGAATTGCGTTCGTGCTCGTACCCGTGACGGGACTGCGCCGGAGATCTACGTGATGAACGCCGACGGCGGCGGCCAGGCCCGTCTGACCGCCAACGCGGCATGGGACGGGACACCGGCATGGTCTCCCGACGGCGCCCGGATCGCGTTTGCGTCCGATCGCGACGGCGATGGCGACATCTATGTCATGAACGCCGATGGAACCGCCCAGACCAGCCTGATCGCTGACGCCGATTGGGGATCGGAGATCGAGCCCGCATGGTCCCCTGACGGGTCGCGGATCGCGTTCACGTCGGATCGCGACGGCGATGCCGAGGTCTTCGTGATGAACGCGGACGGGACGATCAAACCCGAGTTGACCGAGAACGACGGTGGGACGGGGCGGCCGCATGGTCGCCCGACGGTTCGCGGATCGCATTCAAATCGGACCGTGACGGCAACGACGAGGTCTACGTCATGAATGCGGATGGAGCGGGGCAGACACGGCTCACCGTCAACCCCGGAGCGGACAGCGCACCCGCATGGTCGCCCGACGGGACCCGGATCGCATTCGAATCGGACCGCGACGAGAATGTCGATCTCTACGTCATGAACGCCGACGGCTCCGGGCAGACACGGCTCACCACCGATGCAGCGTACGACGGCACGCCGCGTGGTATGGGACGGCCACCGATGCCCAGCCGACGCCGGCGGTGGTGCTGGTTTCCGGCGGGCGTCGGGCTGCCGACGGATACGAACCGCGACGGCGTGTTCGATGATATCAACGGCAACGGCCGAGGGGACTTCGCGGACGTGGCGCTCTACTTCGGTCAGCTCGAACTGGATCGCAGCGAACGAGCCTCTGGCCGCATTCGATTGCAACGCGAACGGCCGGATCGACTTCTCCGACATCGTCTGGCTCTTCGACCACCTCTGAGCGGCGCAACCCTGTCCTCCTTTTTTCCGTTGCGGAGGAAAGCGGCGAGGCTGATCGGCGGGCAGACGCCGCCAAGGGGGTAAGATCTGGGCGCCGGGCGACTCGCACGGATTATGCGCTCTTGACGATCAGGTCTAAGGCGAGTTCGTCGGCAATGGAGAGGATTCATCCTCCATCCCATGGTGCAGGTTCAACTATGGAGTGTATACCTCGGGCTCCGGATCAGTCGTCGATGGGTTCCGCCTCGAGGCCCGCGCCCTCGATGGATATCCCGTCGAACCATCATGCCGGGCAGACTCCCTCCAGGTCGAGGAGAGGAGGGAGCCGGGCGTCAAGGAAAGGGCAGGGGAGCGAGGACCGGATCTCTATCCGGAACTCGAATGGGGAGATCCGACTCTCCCCGATCTGCCGGCGGAAGAGCCGCGGGATCACAAACCCATCTCCCGATGAGCGCGTTAACAGGAGAACAGCGGGTTCTACTACCTGCAAGCGATCGGATCGGTCAGGTATTGAGGGAGGAGAACCGCTGGAAGCCGCTCGACGGCGTGGCAACCGAGAGGCTTCCAGCCAGCGTAATGGATGGCTGAGAGCCTGCCGGTGGATCCGCGTCCGTGATCGATCGCGTATGGCGGAGGACCGAAGAGCACGCGCCCTTCACCCGCGCTCATTCGGTACCAAGGCGACAAGCGGGACTGACATTGATCGTCGACACGCTCGAGAAGCGCCCGAAGATACTCGACAGGAAGAGAGCGCCAAGGGTTTTCTGCATCGATGGGACGTCAATCAGAGAGTAGCGGCGGTTCGGGACTGAGGTGCCCCGTTGCCATCCGGCCCGGTTCGTGGATAAATGGAACGGCCGAGTCTCCAGGCAACCGACGGGGCCAACCTCAACTGCTTCGATCGGAAAAAGGTGGAGTGGGGTCAGGTGATACGGATACTTCCTTTGAACGCGGATCCGGGATCCACGATAGCCAGATATACCCCAAGTTCTGCTCGAGGTACAACTGAAATTCCGAGGTGGATCTGTCGAGGGTCATCCCGAAAGCCTGGGAGTGATATGTGACACCATTGGCGGTTACTGCAGCATCCTCACCCGTGATGTATACCTGGTCTTTGGAGAGGAACGTCACATCCGAGATGACCAGATCTGCCTTGAGGTTTCCACGCCGATCCACGATGGTTCCCCTGCCCGACCAGAATCCAGGCTGTCCTGAGATGCCGCGCCGTCGAACTTCACCTGGTTACCTATGATCTCGCCAGACAGAGACGGGTTTTCTCGGGAGACTCCGGACCCACGCCACGTCACCTTGTGCAGCGGCGACGGTGCGGCGAGCGCCGGTACCGACGAAGAAGGCGAGAGCCAGCAGCACTGTACATGCAATAAGTGTTCGCTTCATGTTTCTGTCCTCCATTTCTGCGTTCCACCATCGCGAGAGGTATTGGTCATCTACATGATCCATAGGGCCGAATATATCACGATTGATCCTGAACGCAACGCCTCATAGACGCCGCTCATATATTAACATTTGCCGTGGACCGTCGCTGGCAACGGGAAATTCTGCGTCCTATTTCGAAATGCGGCAATTTAATAGCGTTTAGAAGAACCGCAACAGGGTGTGGACGTCGTCCCGGCGATCTCCATCAGTTACTGCAAAGAGCCTGTTGATGAGTGATCGCAGGGGGGATCGGAACTCTCGTCCGATGGCCGCGCTGCACGATCATTGAGATCGCAACGGTGTCGTCCCGCACTGACTCCGACCAGCAGATTCGCCGCTTTCGACGACGACGGCGATGGGAGGGCCGACTTCTCCGACATTGTCCGGCCCTTCAAGGATCTCGTCGAGGGGCCGCCCGGGAACAGTTCCCCTTATTCCTGCCCCTGGGGGTCCTGCGGGCCGTTCCCGTGCATTACGACATGCTTATCACCGTGGCGTCCAATCAATCGCGCATCCAGAGGTAGGCGATCTCGGTGCTGACCCGTTTCCTGTTCCTGACCGTCCTCGCGACGGTGCTGCTGGGCGCCACCAGCGTGGTTCCCGTCCTGGCCGGACTCGATCCTCTCCATCAGATCGAAGCGCCAGTTCTCCAGCAGCAGCCGGCGTCCGATCCCGTCCTTGGCGGCATGATCGCACAGGTCAGCGAATCGGAAGCTTCCCGCTGTACGATCGCCGACCTGCAGAGCATACCCGACGCGCGCCTACCCGTCTGCGGGGAACAGCGAGGCGGCGACGTGATCTCTCCAACCGGCTCGCCGCGATCCCCGGGCTGGAGGTGGCGTACCAGCGGCGGCGGCTACCGGAACGTCATCGCGACCCTGCCGGGACGGACAGCGCGTCCGGGAGGGTTGTCGTCGTCGGCGCCCACTACGACAGCCATGCGTCCGACTCGGCAACCGCTCCGGGCGCACCGGGACAACGGCGCCGGCGTGCGATCATCCTGGAACTCGCAAGGGTCATGAGCGCTGAACCGGTTCGACGATGACATCCAGTTCGCGTTCTGGAACGCGGAAGAGGAGGGTCTGGCGGGGACACCGCGTACGTTGCGTCCGCGTCGGAGACCTCACGGGACATCCCCCTCTATCTCAACTACGACTCCGCGGGGACGATCCCGCGAACCGCTATGTCCTGGACATCATGTATGACGGGGAGTCACGGCCGTTCGCGGAGGTCATGACCCGGGATAATTCGCTGTACGGCATCGGCTTCGAGTTGACCGCCAATGTCCATGACTGCGGCAGCGATTACGTCCCGTTCCGGCGGGCCGGGTACCCGGCGATCACGACCCATACTCAAAAAGCATGCGCCCGAAGCCCATACGGAGGACGATACGGTCGAGCTCGTCATCTCTCCAGTCGACGCGAGGAAGAACGCGCAGCTCGGGATGCTGCTGCTTGCCGACACGGCGGAGCGCAGGTCTGCAGAATATTGCCACGGTAGCGGCACCCGTACCCAGCGGGCCGGCACCAGCACCCGATGCCACGATATCACCCGTCGGGTCCCCGATCTCGTCTCCCGTTATCGCACCCGACCGTCACGTCCGCCGTCCCACCGAGGCTTCACGTTCGGGACACGCAGATACGTCGTCGGTGCCGTCCCAGCGAACCCGGCGGCAGGGACGACTGCGGGCGGAGCAACGCGGAATGCTCCGATCGGCGTCCGCAGCAAGACAATCGGAACGGGCATCGCGGCGGGCGTCACACCGCCGGCCGGCAGGTTCGTTCGGTGGTCGCCTCTCACGCGGTGGCATGCCGGGCGCACCGGTGAGTAGATCATTTCCGTGTACCTGGGTTGGAGAGGCGAAGGCTGTTGTCAGAATCGTAGACCCGCTCTCGCCTGGACTGAGTCGTAAGGGGATGGAGCCTCCTCCACCGGAGGCATCTGGTATGACCCCAGCAGGCACGCCCAGGGTAACGGTGGAATCGACCTCGCGGATGTGGCCGTGCTCATCACTGCGCCCTGGGGGACCGCCGATTTCCCGTCTCAGTCAATCCCGATCGCCCTGCCCGTCGCGATCATTCGTGTCCATATAGAATGTTGAGAGGGTTCCATCGGGTCGGCACACCATGCCGTTCCATGAGACGAGCAGGGGATCTCCGAAGCACATGCGTGACTGAGAGCGAGTGCCACGAGGAGAAGGAGCTTCGAAGGTGATTGCAGAAAGCCGTTGGAGGGAATCGAGATGGCCATGGTTAGATTCCCTCCGCTCTTCATATGAACGATTTGAGTCTCGATGTGGGGGATCCGCGCCTACGGGGCCTTCCACGATTCACGCGGCCGGCAGGGTGAAGAAGAAGGTCGAGCCCTCGCTCCGGCGTCGACTCGACCCAGACCCTGCCGCCGTGGCGGTCGACGATCCGCTTGACGCCCGAGAAGTCGATCCTCCGGCCCGGATCGCGAACGGTTCATCAGCCCGTCGCCGGCTCCGGTGCACGTACTCACCGCAGCGCCGGTAATCAACTCATCGAGCGTGCTGCAGACCTGCACCTCAAAATGCTCCGGGCGCTACCGGCGGGAAAGAAAGAAGGGATGGTGGGATCAGCCCGTGAGGCCGAAGATGCCGGCGAGGCCCATCGCCGTCGCATAGCCGAGGATGAAGAGGATCCACCAGACCAGGAGGTAGATCACGAAGGCGACCACGGCAACCGCGGCGGCCTTCCCGGTCTCCACGCCGTAGAGTTCGCGCACCCCGATGACGGTCAGCGCGACCGCCCAGAGCTGGGCGAGGAGCCAGCCGACGACCGGGATCCAGCCGAAGAGCAGGAACGGCGTCTGAGCGTAGGCGGCCGCCTTGAACGCGTCGTCGAAGGTCCCTTTCCCGCCGAGCGCCTTCGCCCCGATCTGCAGGACGACCGCCCAGGCCACCAGGGTGAGGAGCCCCCAGATGTAGAAGAAGACCACAGCCCAGACGAACGACATGATGCCGGCGGAGGGCCCGAGCGTGATCCCCAGGACACTTCCGGTCGCCCGGGTGAACCCGAGGTAGATCATCGCTCCGGCCAGGACCGACGTGACGATGAGCAGCAGCAGGTAGTAGGTCGCGGCATCCTTCAGGGACTCGCCACGGACCGCGCGGAACGTCTCGGCCGGCCGGGAGATGAAGCCGATGATCTTGTCGAGGAACGAGAGTACCATACCGAATCATGGTCCTATCCTGATAGATAGATTGCTGTCTGCCCTTCCACGGGCGATCGGGCACAATCGCAGGGACGTTGATCGCCGCCGATGCTGATGAGCAGATCGAAGCGGCGCCGACCCCACAATCTTTCGCATCTCACGAGGCCGGCAGGGTGAAGGAGAACTGGAGCCCTCGCCCGGCGTCGACTCGACCCGGACTCTTCCGCCGTGCCGTCTCTGCACAGACTGAGCAGCGGAGGCCGGCGGGAGACAATGAACTTTACGACGAGTACAGAACTCCCTGTTCCCCCAAAAAACGCAATCCTTATAGCAAAAATTCGGTGCCTATAAACCGGGACCGACGAAAGATAATGAGAGGAGTTCAGAACCGAAATGCCTGGCCAGGAAGACGCACTGGTTGCCCCGGTGCCTGTGGAACCGCCGATAGAATGCGATCAGCCGTTCCAATGGAGCGCCACCTTCTTCGTGGCCATCATCGGCATTGCGCTCATCGCCATCGCCTTCACCTCTGGGTTCATGGCGCTGTACGCCTATCTGACCAAGGTCATCTGGTTCGATAACGAGTTCGTCCTCTCCAACCGGTGGACGATTCCCGTAGGGGTGCTCTTCTTCTCGCTCGTGGTCGGGCTCTGCCAGAAATACCTGCACGCACCGACCGTGATCAACGGCGGCTTCGTGGAGAACATGAAGGAAGGGAGACTGGTGACCGACTACCGGGTCTTCCCCGGCGCGTTCATCTCCTCGATCGTCACGCTCATCTCCGGTGCGAGTGTCGGGCCCGAGGGCACCCTCAACATCCTGGTCCCCATGATCTCCGCATGGATTCGGGACCGGTTCAAGATCGCCCGGGGATCCGCTGAAAAGCAGCTGGGGTTCGATATGGCCGCCCTGTCGTCGGCGTACAACGGCATCGTCGGAAACCCGTTCTTCACCGGTGTCCTGGCGACCGAGTACCGGATCGGCAACCGGGGTGCCGCCACGTACCTCGTCTGGAACCTGGTGGCGGGCGTCGTGGGGTATCTCTTCTATCTCTTCCTGGGATTCCCCTCCTTTGCCGGCCTGATCCTCTTCCCGCCGGTCGACGTACTCTCTCCGGTCATGGTGCTCTACGCGATCATCCTGGGCGGCGTCGGGACACTCGTCGCGGTGTACACCGGGCTCTGCATGAAAGGGATCGGCTCGGTCATGGAGCGGTTCTTCGGGGACCGGCCGGTCCAGCGGACCCTTGCCGCCGGGGCGATCATCGCGGTGGTCGGGTATTTCCTCCCCCTGCTGCTCTTCTCGGGCGAGGTCCAGATCCACACCGTCCTCGCGGACCCCACCGGAGTGGGCGTCGCCATGCTCCTCCTGCTGGCCGTCCTGAAGATCCCCCTCCTGGCGCTCTCCTACAAGAGCGGGTTCATCGGCGGGCCGATCTTCCCCGTGCTCTTCTCCTGCACCATGCTCGGTCTCGCCCTCTCCCTGGTCTTCCCGTCTATACCGGTCGCCATCTTCGTGCTCTGCATCGAGGCAGCGGCTTTCGCCATCGCCCTCGGCGTTCCCCTCTCGGCGATCCTCCTCATCCTGGTGATGAGCAACCCCAGTCCCGAATTAACGGTGCTCGTCGTGGTCTCCACGACAACCGGCCTGATCCTCAGTACTCTGATGTCACAGATGCAGGCACGACGCACGCCGAAACAGGCCGCACCGGTTGTCGTACCGGCCTGACCCGGCGCCCATTTTCATAACGGAGACGGCGGGGCGCACACCCGCTCTGCAGACACTCGTGCCGTCGTACTGCCGGCCCGGGGTCTGCGTATTCCCAATATACATCCTTTTACCCGGATCCGTCATAGAGAAGGGTACAGCATCAGGAGGCGACCGTTCATGACAGAGAGTTCAGAGAAAACCGGCATGGAGTACGCGGAGGCGTCCGAGATCCTCAGGACCGCCCTCAAGCTGAAGGGCTCCCCCGTCGCGGTGGGCTTTGCGGCGACGAAGGACGACATCCCGGCCGACGTGCCGGAGATCGAGAAGCGGTTCAAGCACTGCCAGATGGTGAGCCTCGCCCGGAACGAGGGCAGGGTCTTCTACTCCACGGCGGAGGATCACGAGTGCATGGGCGGCGCCTACGCCCTGGGACTCAAGGACCTCACCCCGACCCTGAAGTCAGGCAAGTTCTATCACAAGCTCGGAAAGTTCGAGAGCATCAGCCTCGAGCAAGCGGACGATGGAGAGCGTGCCCCACCTCCCCACCGGGGAGACCTTCGCGACCCTGTACGCCCCGCTGGAGAAGGCCCCGTTCACCCCGCAGGTGATCATCATCGTCGGACGTCCGTGGGCCATGCTGAAGCTCGCGCAGTCCTCGCTCTTCCGGATGGGAGGCAGGGCGCATGCCGACTTCTCGGGCATCCAGTCGGTCTGCTCGGACTCGGCCGCGGAGACCTATCTGACCGGAAAGCCGAACTTCTCGCTCGGGTGCGACGGCTCGCGGACGTTCTCCGGGATCACCGACGACGAGATGGTGATGGGCTTCCCCGCCGAGATGCTGCCCGAGCTCGTGGAGCGCGCTGCAGGTTGTCGCCAGGGCGCCCGGGTCGTCGAAGAAATAACCCATATTCTCTTCTTCCGAGAGGGATGGGCATTCCCTCCGGTCCTGGCAGTTTTTTCTCCACCGCACTCAGGCGGTCGATCTCGACCGCCAGCCGGTTCCGTTCCTCGATCACGACCCTGGTTCGGCCCGGCGGTCAGCGAGGGCACATCTGGGGAGGTCGGCCCACCCGATTTCGAAGCGGGAAGGAAGGTACAGGTTGACGGTGGTGACGACGTATGCCGCGTCCGGATCGACCCCGGAGGAGATCAGTCCGAATCCCGAACCGTTCCGCGCACCATAAATACTCAAAAACGGCAGTTTATGTAATAGAACGGAGTGATCGAAGATGGCAAAAGAACGCCCGATCGGCGTGACAATCCTGGCCATTCTGGCCTTTCTCGGGGCGTTCAACGCCCTGATCTACACACTGCAGATGCTGCACCTGCTGCCCACGTACATCGGCCCGGTGGCCTTCTGGCAGTTCAGCCTCATCGGGGCCGCCCTCTGGGGCTTCCTCGTCCTGATCTGGCTCGGCGTTGCCGGGATGCTCCTGAACCTCCACCCGCAGGGCTGGAACTTCATGATGCTGATCTCGGCCTTCACCCTGGTCTTCGGGTTCATCTCAATCCTCGGCGGTTCGTCGTGGGAGTCGATGTCGACGATCATGATCATCAGCGCGGCCGTGCTGATCTACTGCCTGCTGCCCGGCACCAAGCGGGCGTTCGGACTTCCCACGTAGAGTGCTGGAGCGATCGAGGAGGATCATCATCCATAGAGGATGCCGATCCTCCCTCTTTTTCGGACCTGATTCCTTCGGCTCGCACCATCCCTGCGATGGCTGGTTCCTGCGGTAGACGGAGACTGCCCGTTCGATGGGCTACGGTGCCCCGATAGCCGACGAACCCTCGAGACTCGGCGCAGGGATTCGAGTGACCTCCCGACCTTCCTGCGCACGTCGTGGCGTGGGTCGTTGAGTGGAGCGATCAGCGGCTCGACAGCCTTTGGGTTGCGGAGATCGCCCGGCGCCTCCGCGGCCTCTTCCCGCGATTCGGGACGGTTTCCCGTCGTCAGAACGTTGATCCGGGCGTCACTGAGTCTCCTCATCGTGAGGACCTTGACGGGGAGTTCCCTCAGGTCTTCGAAGAGACCCGTGATCCGATGTCGATCGGGACCTGAAAAGGGATGGATATACCTCCGGACAACGATGCCGGAGGAGGACCATCGGCCATCCACCATTCGGCCCGGGGCCAGCATACGGTATCGCAAAATCCGTCCTCTGAAGCCATGGATCATGAGGACATGGAGCGCGGGTACCGTTGCTTTTCCACCGGGCCTTCCAGAGCGCCAGACGGAAGAATCCGGCGCTCCCGGGGAGGGCCAGAACACAAGGCTCATACTCTGTCCAATTAAAGAGGCTTCGTAACTGCTCGATGGCGGGCACCAGGAGCGTTGGCGATGGGCTACAGGGAGTGTTTACGGCGACAGTTCGACCAGGTGATGAGCGGGATTGAGAACGCTGTCCGCGGCACGGTACCCGGCTTCGAGGCGGGCGGCGTCGGCGACCGGTACCTCCCGGAGGTTCGTGGCAAGTTCCGCGTCGACGTCTCCGAGGACGAGGACGCGATCTTCGTGGTCGCGGACCTTCCCGGCTTCGAGCAGGAGAAGATCACGGTCTGCCTGCTCTCCCCCACCAACCTCTGGATCACGAGCGAACGCAGCGCCGATGTCGGCGAAGAGGGAAAGATCGTGCGGAACGAGAGGGCCTTCGGGCGGATGAACCGCGTGGTCCCTCTCCCGCACGCTGCGACTGCCGAAGGCGCGAGCGCCTCGTTCACCAACGGCGTGCTCGAGATCCGGCTGAGGAAGGCCGAACCGGAGAGGGGCGAGCGGATCCCGATCGAGTAACCCCGTTCCCGTTCCCCACCGCGACCTCCGGCCCGAGGCTGTACCGCCGGGCTCGACCATTTTTGCCGATGCCATCTCCTCGAACCCGTGCCACGCAGAGAGATCGGCGGCCGAAAGGGCTGACATCTATCCGGTCGTCACCCGTTCCATCGCGAGCCGGCCGGAAGGCGATAGAGAGATAAGCCCTCAGTCAAAGGATTAGAATAATGGCTCCGGACGTGGGGAAGAGTCTGGTGATCGTGATGGCCATGGGGACGTTCGTGGTGGTCCTGGACAATACCATCATGAACGTCTCCATCTCGGCGCTGGTCGCCGATCTGCAGACCACCGTCTCCGGGGTACAGGCGGCGATCGCGCTGAACGCCCTGATGATGGCCGCGTTCGTCCTGATGGGCGGGAAGATGGCCGACATCCTGGGGATGAAACGAACGTTTCTCGCAGGAGCCGTCTTCTACGTCGCCGGCAGCCTCCTGGCCTCCTTCAGCAACAACCTGGCCGTGTTCATCCTGGGGTGGTGCGCGATCCAGGGCTTCGGGGCGGCCATGATGCTCCCGAACGTGAACACCATCATCCGGGCGTATATCACCGGGAAGGAACGGGTCAGGGCGTACGGGATGATGGGGGGAATCAACGCGATGGCCATGGCCGTCGGACCGATCATCGGCGGGTTCCTGACCACGTACTTCTCCTGGCGCTGGGCCTTCCGCCTGGAGGTGGCGGTGCTGCTCGGGGTCTTCCTGATGAGCCGATCGATCCCGAAGGATGTGATGGGCGCGGTGAGACCGGTCCTCGACAAGATCGGTGTGATCTGGCAGGCGGCAGCGATGGTGCTCTTCGTCCTGGGGACGCTCCTGATCGCCGATTACGGGTTGATCATCGCGAAACAGCCGCTGGTCATCGCCGGGTACGAGTTCGCGCCGCTCGGCCTCTCCATCGTTCCGTTCCTGTACGGAGCGGCAGTCATCTGTCTGATCCAGTTCGTCCACTGGGAGCAGCACCTGGAAGAGACGGGCAGGGACCGGTTGATCGACCTGGTGCTGTTCGGGATCGGCGATTTCGTGCAGGGCCTGGACGTGCGGTTCATCCAGGTGGCCCTTGTCGCCGGGACGACGTTCGCGGTGCCCCTCTATCTGCAGGTGACGTACGGGATCAGCGCGTTCGAGACCGGGTTCATTCTCCTGGGGCTCACGGCCGGCCTCCTGGTGACGGCCATGACCGGGTCGAAGCGGGCGCTCACCATCCTGCCGAAGAGGAAGGTCGCACTGGGGTTCCTGATTGCCATTGCCGGGGTGCTGATCATGATCGCGTACATGTACGTCGGCGAGGCCCCCGTGGGCCTGATGCCCGGCCTGTTCGTGTACGGCCTGGGGATCGGCCTGGTCGTCTCGCAGATCGTGAACCTGATCATGTCGGCGGTGACGCCCGGGCAGACTGCGGAGGCGTCGGGGATCGCGTCGACCGTGGAGACCCTGGGGAGCGCGGTGGGGACGGCGGTGATCGGCACGATCCTGGTGGTGGCGTTGACCAGCGGGGCGGTGATGATGGTGGAGCAGAGCAGCGTCTTTCCCTGTCAGGTCAAGCAACAGCTCAGCCAGGACATGGCGACGAGCCTGGAGGTGGTCTCGACCGACGTGGTCTCGGAGAACATCAGGGGGAACGGGGTGTACGAGGCTGAAGCACTGCGGATCTACGACGCCTCCCGGCAGAACGCCTTCATCATCACGTTGCTCTCCATGGCCTTCGCGTCGTTTGTGGCCTATCTCCTGGCGAGACGCCTGCCGGCCGTGAAGACGGTCGCGGATGCGGAGGGCTGAACCCTCGCTCCCCCGTACGGCCGCGATCCGGGACCCCCGGCCAGCCCCCTCTGCGGAATGAGAGCGCCGTCCGTCAGGCCGGCGAGCCGTTCAACGTCGCCGTCACCGCTTCATGCGTCCGGTCGATGGCCCGCCGGTCCTCCTCGATCAGGCCGCCGCTCCGGCTCTCCGCCGCGATGAGCGCGGCATGGCGGAGCAGGTCCCGGCGCACCCCGGCCGAGTGCGCGTCCCGCCCGATCACCTCGATGACGTTCAGCATGTGCACCAGGACCGTCGCATTGTTGCTGCTGGCATGGCGGAGCATGTCGAACGCGGCCTTGAGCAGCTGGTCGAAGGTGATCGGGTCGAGGACGATGCGCACTCTGCCGTCCCGGTCGTAGATATTCGGGTTCTCTCGCCGCTGCCGGGCAAAGACCGCCAGGCCCTCCCCCATGTAATCGAGGCAGGTCATGGCCGTGAAGGGATCGTTGATCGCCGGCGACATGGCCCGGACGGCCATCTCGGCGAGCTGGTTGACGGCGTACTCGACGTCCTGCGTGGGCGTGCGCTGCTTTCCGAGATGGAAGACGTCCTGGATCTCATGCTCCGACCGTGCGTCGACCCGCTCGGCGGGCCAGACCGTCGCGAGCACGGCGCCTTTGCTGGCATAGCATCCGGGTTTGAGCAGCAGCCGGATGACCAGGTCCCGTTCCCGTGCAAGCGCCACGGTGCGCTCGGGATCGATGTACTGGATATAGCCGGCGCCCGTCGCCCGAACCGGGTGCCCGGCCGTCTCCATCAGCGAGTCCGGTCTCTCCCCGCCGCCCTGTCGGAGGCTCCCTCCGCTCAGCTCCGCCTGGATGTCCGCACCGGCGACGGTCAGCAGCTCCGCCCCCGCCGCGGCCGCGATATTGGGCGCCTGGAGCATGGTGCTGACATGCTGGACGAGGAGGATCAGGGAGGCGAAGGTCGCTATTGTCAGGAGCAACCCGAACGTCGCCGTGATCTGGGGGCTGTCGGGCTGCAGTTCGACCGGGAGGATGATCAGGGCGGCGGCCATGCAATACGCGAAGGTACCGGCAAACATGCCCAGGACGAACTGGGAGACCCGGTCGCCCAGGAAGATCCGGAGGAGGCGGGAGCCGTACTGGGCGGCCACGGTCGAGAGCGGCAGGGTGAGCAGGGTGAAGACCACGCCGGCCGTTGCCAGGCACGTGGTCGCGAAGCCGATCAGGTACGCCCGGAGCTCCTCGACACTCCCCGACAGGATGAAGCGGCTGGACTCCAGGACGTCGTTGGGGATCCGGCCGTCCACCCAGTAGAGCGTCCAGGCCAGCAGGACGGCAGCTATCGCCATGACGAGCGGGGTGAACCAGAAGCTCACCTTCAGGCTGTCCCAGATGTGGCGGTCCCCGATCCGGGTCATCTCCCCGACCCCCGCGTGGGGTATGCGATCCCTTTCCGTATGCTCATGCTCAGTGAAGAGTGCTGTCTGTTGGTGCATCAAGGTGCCGCATCACGGCGTCGGGGTCGAACGCTGCCGGCTTCTGGCATGGGAGGATGGCGATGTGACGATGACTGTCGGTACGGCCGGTCGGATCCTGAGGGACGGCGGCGTCGTTGAAGATGACGAGCAGGAGTTCAACGGGATGCCGGTTTCCGCGGATGGACAACCCTCCCTGATCTGCCGGCCGGCCGAGCCGCAGACCGTGGACGGCTGACCGCCACGGAATACAGACGGCAATACGAGGACATATTTTAAGTACTGGAAGCGGCAGAACCACCGCTGAGGCTCATCATCCCGCGGGGTTTTCCCCCGGAACGGGTGAGCCAGGAGGAACAGGGATGGGACTCGGAAAAGCCATCGTGGCAAAGCGGGCCGTCGAGAACAGACGCGACCGGAAAGAGGAGAGGAAGGAAGGAGACAAGGAACCCGAGAAGACTGAAACGAAGAAGTAACAGCATCGAGCAGATCCTCATCCTCCATTTTTCCCGTCACCCGGTTCACAGCGAATGCGGGACCCGTTCGGGTCGCCGGGGCGCTCTCCGGCATGCGTGTGAACGGCGCCGATCCCCGACGAGCACGGTGACCATAGCCTTAAATGCCGACACTGAGTTGTTAACAACAGCGACTCATCGCATGCCGGGGTCTTCCCCGGGACGGGTGAGTCCGGGATGAATAACATGGGACTCGGAAAGATCATCGTGGCGAAGAAGGTTGTTGAGAACAGGCGCGACCGGAAGAAGGACCGGAGAGAAGGGGAAGAACCCGACAAGACCGACGAGAAGAAGTAACGCGCGACTGAGAAGATCCTTCGCGATCATTTTTCCAGAAAGGTTTCCGATTCCCGGAGCGGAACGGCCGGTCGTCCCGGGATCGGAATGGCATTCGTCTCCCGACCGCGAATCCGAAGACGCCTGGGGATCTCACGTCTTCCCGTACGGTGGGGCCCCGTCAGGGGCGCCGTGCCGGTCTCCGGTGTGAACGGGGATGGTTGGCCGGCGGCATCTGCCTTGGAACCACTTTATCCATCAGCATGCCATAATCCAGTGTACCTATTGTGGAGAAACGTAGCATGGCAGAGCAAGGCAGAGTCATGGGTCCCGTCGATTACCTGATCGTCAGGTTTCCCGGGAACAGATTCACCGGCGAGGGTATCGCCGAGATCGCCGACCTGGTGCAGAACGGCATCATCCGGGTGATCGATCTCGTCCTGATCTTGAGGGACGAAACGGGTCAGCTCGCGATCGTCGAGGCGAAAGATCTGGAAGGAGAGATGGGGCCCGCCTACCGGGAACTGGCGCGGCACACCGACGAATGGTTCTCCGAGGGCGACATCGAGGTCCTCGCGGAAGGCCTGGCGAAGAACAGCTCGGCCGCACTCCTGCTCTTCGAGAACGTCTGGGCCGTCCGCTTCAAGGAAGCATTGAAGAATGCGGATGCCGAGCTGATCGACATGGGCAGGATAGCGCCGGAGACGATCGAGAAGGCAGAGAAGAAGATCACGGCAGAACGAGGTGTCTGAAGATGAGAGGAAGAGGGCTGATGCTTATTGCCGGGCAGCGGATGGGCCAGAAACAGGCGCAGCAGCAGATGGCGCAGGCGGAAGCCTACAAGCAGCAGGGGGCCCAGGAGGCCATGGCGCAGCAGCAGGCCGCACCGGCGGCAGCGCCGGCCCAGGACGACGTCATCGCGCAGATCGAGAAGCTCGCCGCGCTCCACCAGTCCGGAGTCCTGACCGACGAGGAGTTCGCCGCCGCGAAGGCGAAGCTCCTTGGCTGATCCCGCCACTTCTCTTTTCTTTTAGCGATTCCGGGCGGTGCGTCCATCGCCCGATCGAGCGCCTTCGTTGTCGTTTCCTACCATATGGCCCGGGAGGTCTGAAGCGATCCGCCCGACCCGGTGACGTCCCCGACCAGCTCCCGAAGCCCCCACGCCCTCTCGATGATCGCCATCGCCAGCAGGAGTGTCCCGCCGACGAACGCCAGGGTCAGGGCACGGGCAACGGGGCTCCGCTGCAGCGCGGACCGAAGCCGGCGATCACGCAGACGAGGCGGATCGGAGGCGGAATGAGTGGGGCGGGCCGGCCGATTCGTGCTGGAGGAGGCCCGGCCGTGCCGGGGCCCTACTGGACGACCGGCGTCTTTCCCGGCGCCGTGTGAGCGGGCGCTGCCGGAGGGGTTCCGGTCTCCCCGGAATCGGTCTTCCTCTTCTTCCGGCCCGGGATGCGGAGTCGCGGGTCCATGCGCCGGACATCGCGGAGCGAGAGCACGGCCATGAAGTCCGAGCCGAGCAGGAAGAGGGTGTAGAGCCCGATCGGCCGCACCGGCCGCACCCGGTACAGCCGCGCCTCGGCAAGGAGCGAGACCGCGCGGTCGATCCGGCGGAGAAGGCGCGGCGAGCGGGTTCTCGTCTGGAAGCGGAGGGCGCGAGCCTCCCGCTCCAGGCTCTGCTCGCTCGCGGCGAGGATGGGCCGCGTCATCCTGATGCTCAGCCAGCGGTGCCAGACCTGCATGATCACGAGCTGCGAGGCGAGGGCGATGATGAGGAAGAAGTGGAACCGGACGGGCCGGAGCTCGGAGACGGACACGAAGCTGCTGAGGGGGATGTCCGGGAAGAACATGGTCAGAAGCATCAGCGCCAGGAGCACGAACATGACGACGCCCAGCACGGCCGTCGGGCCGACGCTCGACTCTCCCTGCGCCTTCCGATCCTTCCTCCCCTGCAGGAGCGCTGTCAGCCACGCGGAGAAGTCGGAGGAGTACGGGCGGAGGTAGAAGATGACCAGGTAGTAGAGGATGATCCCGATGGACTGCGAGATCACGAGGGCCACGGTCAGGATCCCGAGCCCGCGGTAGACGAACCCGAGGAGGAGGGCGAAGAGGATATCGATCGAGAAGATGAAGAGGTAGCCGGCCGTCATCGAGACGGCGCCGAGGAACCAGACGTTCCAGCCGACCGCGATCAGCCGGTTCCTGAACCGGAGGAGGTTCGCCTCCTTCACCTCGCCGATCAGCTGCTTGGCCTCGGGCTTGGGCGTCGGGGGCTGATCACTCGCGGGTTTCTTCCGCTTCAGCATGCCCTGCGCCGTGCCCGCGACCATGGGCACGAGCCAGTAGAAGCCGAAGAAGTAGAGGCTCGAGACCATCCAGAGGAGCATGTAGCGGTTCCCGTACGCGAGATAGCCCCAGACGTTGAAGCCGATCGCGAGGAGGAGAGCGAGGTATCCGGCCGCGCCAATCCGATCCTCCTCCAGGGTACGGATGGTCTCGCGGACCCTCGCGAGCTCGGCGTCCACGTCCCGGCGGAGGCGGGGGAGGAGGTCGCCCCGATACGTGCCTGCGGTCGTGCGAACGGCTCTGGCGGGCTCCGAGACCCTGTCGCTCTCGGCGGCGTCCACCGCCGCTTCGGCCTCCACTGGGGTCATGTTCACTGTAAGTATTGATGGCACCTGTCGGAACAAGAAACCGCGTGATCCGTGTCGTCGGCATCCGGCACCCCGGGGAAGATCTGAGTCGGCTTCTCGATCACGTGAGCGAGGCGTTGCCGGGACTCGCGGACTACCGGTTCCGAGCGGATCGCACGATGCGCACGAGAGCCGTCTCGCCGGGGACGGACATGCCACCGCGAAAAGCGCAGGGGCGCCGCTGAAATGGCTCTGCCCATCGGCGATAGTGACGGGGGGGATCGACGATTCCGCCTCGGAGCCGCCAGACAGATACAGGAGATGACGAAGAGACGCGGCATCGAGCTCGGGATGAGCGATCCCGGCAATCGGGTGATGCGGCGGTTGCAGCGGTACGGACGCGCCGCAACACCTGACTCCGCCGCCCCGGAACCTCAATTCTTATACCTGCATCCATCCTTGAGGTAAATGCTGAGGGTACCATGACGATCACGGAGAGAGCCGATGGCTGAAGGACTGCTGACATGGGAGACCGTTGTCTCCGTCATATCGCTGGTGAATATCCTGTTCATCATCATCGTCGTCTTCTACGAGCGGAAAGACCCGAGTGCCACCCTGGCCTGGGTCATGGCCCTCGTGATCTTTCCCGTCCTGGGTTTCATCCTGTACCTCTTTCTCGGACAGTCGTTCAGCAAGCAGAAGATGTTCCGGATAAAGAAGGAGAAGGACCAGAGACTGCAGGAGCTCATCCAGTCGCAGATCTCGGAGCTGCAGAGAGAGGGCATCCCCATCCAGGCCGGCGAGCGGCTCCCCGAGGGGCTCCAGAGCATGATCCTGCTCCTCCTCCAGAATAACGGTGCGTTCCTCACGTCGAACAACCGGGTCAGGGTCTTTGTCGACGGCAAGGAGAAGTTCGCGTCCCTGCTCGCCGACATCCGCGAGGCGACCGACTTCGTCCACCTGGAGTACTTCATCTGGAAGGACGACGGGATCGGCAACGATATGCGGGTCGCGCTCACCGAGCGCGCCCGCGCCGGTGTCGAGGTCCGCCTCCTCTGCGACGGGCTGGGGTGCGCCGCCCTGCCCCGGCACTTCTTCGACGAGTTCCGGTCGGCCGGCGGGAAGGTGGCGTTCTTCTTCCCGTCGTACCTGCGGTACCTGAACCCCCGGTACAACTACCGGAACCACCGGAAGATCGCGGTCATCGACGGGAAGACCTGCTATATCGGCGGCTACAACATCGGAGACGACTATCTGGGCCTGGACCCGGTCTGGGGCTACTGGCGGGACTGCGCGGTCCGGATACAGGGAGATGCGATCCTCGCCGCCCAGATCCGGTTCGTGCTGGACTGGAACTATGCGGCACAGGAGGATCAGCTGGAGCCGGAGCCCCGGTACTTCCCCCGCAGCCCCGATCTCCCGGGGACGCCCATTCAGGTCGTCTCGGGCGGGCCGGACACCGCGTTCAACCCGGTGAAGGAGGAGTACCTCAAGATGATCGCGCTCGCGCGGAAGACGGTGTACCTGCAGACGCCGTACTTCATCCCGGACGAGAGCGTGATCGACGCCCTCCGCATGGCCGCACTCTCGGGAGTCGACGTCCGGATCATGATGCCCGACCGGCCGGACCACCCGTTCGTGTACTGGGCGGGGATGTCGTACATCAGGCAGCTCCTCGATAGCGGTGTCAAGGCCTACACCTACGACAACGGCTTCATTCACGCGAAGACTATCGTCATCGACGAGCTGGCCGCATCCGTGGGGAGCGCGAACTGGGACGTGCGGAGCTTCCGCCTCAACTTCGAGACCAACGCGGTGATGTACGACGCCTCGATTGCGAGGGAACTGACGGAGGCGTTCATCAGGGACCTCGACGTCTGCACCCCGATCACCCTCGAGCGGCTCGACGCCCTCCCCTGGGACAAGAAGGTCCGGCAGTCGATCGCCCGGCTCTTCTCCCCCATGCTCTGAGAGCGCCCTCTTTTTTCTCTCGATTCGCTGACGAATGCCGGTCGTCCTCAACCCCGAGAACGACCCCCGATGGCCGGCCGGCGAACCCCCGGCTCCCGACGAGCGGAGCACGTCGTTCGGCCTCGCTCCTGCATCCCCGGCAGTACTACGAGGTGTTCGACGATAACGGCAAGTGCCGCTCCGACTTCGCCGTTCACGTCGCCACACGTTCCGTCGGGATCACGATCGCTCCGACGGCAGCGCCCTCGGGGGGCTGTACCGTTGCCCTGGCGGCATCTTGATATTTTCAATGAGCGACGGTACTCTATGGTTGTAAACAATGATTGATCGTTCACCCGGCATGATCCTGGCGTATATCACGCAGATCGCTGTCGCCTTCAACGTCCTGCTCGCCCTGCTCTTCAAGCCCTCGGACTTCGTCATCGGCGCGATTCTGTTCCTGCTGGGCATGGTCATCTACGTGGTGGCCTGGCAGACGAAGATCAAGTTCCCGTGGTTCGTGTACTTCCTGATCTCGCTGGCCCTGCTGATCCATACCTCGGGCTACATCCAGGAACGGTACATCACGTACGAGAACTGGGACATGCTCGCGCACCTGGTATCGGGCACCATCGTGGCCCTGCTCGGGTTCCTCTTGGTCCTGTACCTCGACAAGACCAGGAAGTACAACCTCGACCCCCCCTTCATCGCGCTCTTCATCGTCTTCTTCGGGATGGCCATGGAGTTCCTCTGGGAGGTCTGGGAGTTCTTCGTCGACACCTTCTTCGGCGGCTCCCTTGCCGGGCCGATGCAGGGCGGCAACACCGACACCATGACCGACATGATCTTCGTCCTCATCGCCTCGATCATCGTCGGAGTGATCTGCTACTCTTACCTGAAGCGGAACACCAAGGAGGCGGTCGTCCACGAGATGGTCAAGGACAGCCCGTACTTCCCCGCCGAGAACCCGGTCTCCCCCGCCATTGGTGAGCGCGCGGGAGCGTGAGAACGGGTCGCCCGCCGGCCCCTGCCGCACACTGCCGGGGTAACACCCGGCAGTCCCCCCTCTTCTGCTTCCGGTTCCCGGTCGCGTCTCCGGCAGACAGCCGATACCGCTGGACCGATCGCAGGAGAACGGCCTCAACGGGACCCTGACGGTGCAAGGTGAACGGTCAGGAATGACGGAGCTACGGGCCACGCGAGCTCGCGTCGACGATGAGGGCGGGATCGAGGTGGTGCGGATCTCGCAACTTGCCGGGTCGACGCGGACATACCCTATCTCCCCCTTCTTTTGTCGGCCACGGCAGACCAGGATGAGGAGGGATGTACGACGACATCAACAGCATCGATCGTATGGACTTCGCGGAGGTCGGGGGGTTGTTCAATACTCTCGACGCGATCGCAACCGATGACGACTGGTTTTGCCTCGACATCGACGGCAACGGGCGGATCGACTTCGCCGACGTCGTCTGGCCCTTCAACCGCCTTTAATCCATCTCTCGAACCCGGATCGATATCCCAGGTACGTCGCCGATACCATTCCTCGATCCACGCACTGCTGCCGAGCGTGCACGGCATCGGGGGCTGCATCGATCCGAAGACCTCAACCATTACACAAGATGTGTTCTTAAGGGGGCGGTCGAGGCAATCGCGATAGATTTTGCACCGGCATGCGCGCAGGACGAGCAAGCCATGGCAAATGATACCGCTGGTTGAAATCATTGAGAGAATTAGAAGTCATTTTGGCCCCCTCTCGGTTTGGGAACCCCTACATTTTCTCCTATAAGCCGTTGGAGGGAATAGGGATGGCTATGGTTAGATTCCCTCGGCTTTGCTATTAAACAGAGACATCAATGTACCCACTCAAATGCGAACGGCGAATATGCCGTCATCTCACTTCCCGAAGAAAACGGGGGAGCCAGAGGAGGGAAAATCTGTCCTCGCGTAAGCCCCTCAGGATAGCGCACCCGGCGCCGGTTACAGGGCGCTCGGTCCCGCGTCCCGAACCCTGACCTGGATCTTCATGCCGGTGATCTTCCGGTAGATCCTCCGCTTCCTCCTCAACTGACGGTATTCGTACATGAAGTACTCGTACGTATGCCAGACGGTCACCCAGTTCAGGATGGTGATCAGACCGCCGAGAAGCAGAACGACCGGATTTTCGAAATCCAGATCCAGGTAAAAGACAAAGAGGATCGCGACGGTCGCGTTGAACGCGGCAATAATGATACTGATCTCTCCTTCCGACAGGGACAATCGCTTCTCGTGGTCCAGATCGTTCAACCGGAATGCGAAGTGGCGTCGAATGGTATCGGGAATGCGGGCGAGCAGGTCCCCGGTAACGGAGGCCTGCGGCAGGGAGACGGTCAGCTCCACCGGCCGTCTGACCGTGAACTCATCGACGTATCCCGCGATCGTCTCCTCGGCCAGTTCGGTCAGCTCCTTCTCCGGGAGGGGGGAGGGGTCCTCGGGATCGAGGAGCTCGCTCCAAGGCCTTGAACTCAAGGTCCAGATTGATCGTCCCACCCGACTCCGATCTCTTCACAGCGATCTCTCTCATCGACGCGTCCTCCGCGATCCCGAGGTCTCGGTCCAGATCTGCCGGATGTTCATGGCTGATGTCACCGTCTTGCTGTAAATGGATAAACAGTATCGCCGGGAGAGCGGCGCACCGCATTCGAGGGGGGCCTGTGGTGGCCGGCCGGAGACCTGCAGGGTCGATCCGTCTGCGTCCGCCCGATCCTTTCCGTAGACGGGGATCCTTCGGGATATCTCTCCAACCCCGACGGTGTCAGCTCGCCATCCGGTCGATTGCAGCCGTGATCGCAAGGACAAGCGCGTCGTCCTGTCCCGGGGCGATCTCCACCCCAGGCGTCGCGCCAGGCCTGTGATAGCGGGCGACGCTCGTCTTTCCAAGAAATATGGAAAAGGTTGAGGGTTCGCAGGAACCCGCGATTATGCCGTCTGGAGCTGCTCTGCCGCGTCGGCGCCCTGGGCAAGGGCCGCGCCGTCATCTCCTCCGTAATCCTGCTGATCGATGACTGGGTTCCTGCCGAGACTATCGACTCGCCAAAATTTCGCCTGCCTGCCACGCCCCCGGCTCGATCCGCAGACGTCGCCTCGTCCGGAGAAATTATTGGCGGCAAGTACTCCGGCGCCGTGCGGGATCATCGCGCACGGATTTAAACCAGGAAGTCGTGGAATCCGGGCTGAGGAATCGGCGATCGTATCGGCATGGTGCCCGCTCGCGCCCCCGACGCGACGACCGCAGGACCGATGCCCGGTAGTAATAGGGATTAAATTCCCGAGAAAGATTAGAGGTCAAGTTGGGTCCCTTCTGGTTTGGGAGCCCTGCATTTTCTCCTTCATGCTGCGGGCGGGCTTCCGGACCGTGGGTATGGAGCCCCAGGCACGTTCGCACATCACTCCCCCATCGCGTCCGTAGAGCGCTTCGTGGGTCCGACCGCGAAGCAGTACATTTTTTGTGGCACGCTCGTCCATTAGAACGATTATCGAAAGACAGCGTGACAAGGTGCTTGCTCATGGAAAACAGAGATGGTAAAGATATGAAATCGATCGACTCCGGGTCCATGTCCCTGCCGGCGCCGGCATTCGCGGGCGGAACGAAGGCGATCACCATGACCCCGGTTGTCGGCGCGCCGCGACGGGAGTACGCCGGGATGTTCGTCCCCGGTGAAGAGCCGCTCGAGGACGGCGAGATGCGCGTGACGGTGCTCGGGAGCGGCAATCCCTGGGTGACGCGCGGCCAGGCCTCGGCCAGCATCCTCGTCGAGGTCGGCAACGCCGAGCGCGACCTCCTGGTCTTCGACCTCGGGAGCGGCTCCCTCGCGAACTTTGCGAGTCTGAAGCTGCCGGTCAACAGGCTCAACAAGGTCTTCCTGACCCACCTGCACGCCGACCATATGGGCGACCTCATCACGCTCTCCGGGAGCTTCTCGAAGATAGGCCGGGCGGACGGACCGGTCTACGTGTGGGGGCCCAGCGGAACCGAGCCCCGCCTGGGCACGCGGCACTTCGTCGAGTCGATCCAGGAAGCGCTCGCGTGGGACACCGTGGCCGGGCACGGCGCCATCAACCCGGACAGCATGAGGCTCGTGGCATCCGAGTTCGACTTCAGCCAGACCGGGGTGGTCTACGAGGAGAACGGCGTGAAGGTGACGTCGTTTCCCGTCGTCCACGCGGCGAGCGGCGCTGTCGGCTATCGCATCGATTTCGCCGGCCTGTCGTTCGTCTTCTCGGGAGATGCCCGAGCGTGCTGGCCGCTCGTGCGTGCGTGCGACGGCGGCGTCGACCTGCTCATCCACGAGTGCTTCCCGCCGGCTGCGGCGCTCGCGGCCGCGTCGGGCCTCTCCATCGAGCGGGCGACGATGGCGCTCAATGCCGCCCACACCTCGCCGCGGGCTGCTGGAAAGGTCTTCGGGCTCGTGAGGCCGCGCATGGCCGGCCTCTGGCATACGCTCCTCCTGCCCCAGGTCATCCCACTGATCTTCTCGGAGCTCGGCGCGGTGTACGACGGCCCCGTCGTCCAGACCCAGGACCTGACGGTAATCAACGTGACGAAGGAAGCCGTGGTCGCCCGCCAGGCACAGGTGGTGGACGAGTTGCCGCCGATCCCGGGCGAGCAGCGTGTCGCCTACACGCCCGTCGAGCCGGCGCCTCCCGATTGGTGGGCAGAGGCACTTATCCCGCTCGACGACGTTCCAGCATCCGCCGTACGGAACGTATGAGGAGATCCCTGGGAAAAATCTGGAGGGACGGTAGAACCGGTGCATCACGAACACGATGCACTCCGCAGGGAAGTCCGATCGATAGGGCGAAAACCATCTCATGTGTCTTCGCCTTGAGTTGCCACCGGAGTTTGTTGGTATTGACCGGTGGCCCGGGAGAGGGGCGCGAACGGCGACGATCAACAGCGAGGGCCAAGGGGGAGGGGGCGATGCCGTCCGAAGAGGCGATTGTGGGCCGTCATCCGGCGATCAGTCCGTGACGAGGTATAAATCGGATGCACCCTCGCGGACAAAGCAGATGACGGAGATGGACGGCGATGACGGCGGTGAATGAATCCACGCCCGAAGAACGAATGAACCTTGCACGGCAACGGCTCAAAGCACCCCGCTCGGCGGCGATTGCCGGCATCGTGTTCGCCCTCCTGTACGGCTCGGCCATGACGCTCGTGGCCCTCGCGATCGGCGCCGACAACGTCGCTGCCGGCACCTGGCTGGATACCCACTCGAATAACCTTTCGTTCGCGATGCTGATGATCCCGTACGCCGGGATCGCGTTCCTCTGGTTCATCGGGGTGATCCGGGACCAGCTGGGCGATGCCGAGGACCGTCTCTTCTCCACGGTCTTCCTGGGCAGCGGCCTTCTGTTCATGGCCCTCACGTTCATCGCCGCAGCCCAGGTGAGCGGCCTCCTCAGCAGCTATGCCCTTCTCTCGAACACGCTCATCGAGAGCGGCGTCTTCCTCTACGGCCGGTCGGTGATCTATCAGGTCCTCAACCTCTACGCGATCCGCATGGCGGGCGTCTTCATGATCACGCTGGGGACGATCTGGCTTCGGACGGGCGTGATGCGCCGCGCCTGGGCGATCCTGACCTATGTGCTGGCGCTGGTCCTGCTGCTCAGCATCGGTTTGTCCATCTGGGTGGTCCTGATCTTCCCGGCATGGGTGCTGTTGGTCAGCGTTATCGTGCTCGTCCGGAGCTTCAACATCGGCTCGAAGGGGGCAGCTGTGGAGGCGGGAGCCGGCTGATCCGCTCGAGAAGAGAGGCGTGGGGAAGAGATATTCACTCAGGGAGCTCAGGGAGACGTCCACTCTCCGATGTCTCGGATTTCCTCTGGCTCCGAGTTTTTTTCCGTCCGCATGCCAGGAAGTGACGTGCTCTCCGACGACATTGCGCACCGGCGCCGCGGGACTGTCACGGGCGCTCATGGCGTGACTGTGCACCCGGGTCCACCGGGGTCAACGATCCTGGTCGGAGGAGCCCGTAGCTCAGCCCGCTTCGGCCCCACCTATCATGGTGGCCATCACTGCAGGAGTATCAACCGCGTCTCCGCAGGGAGGTCTCGGTGAGCGGTTAGAGCGAGGCCGGGACTCAAACGGGGACCGCAATCTTCCCGGTCATGAGCCCCGCAAGTAGCGCCTCCTTGTAGTAGATTATGGGTGGTTCGTACCATGGCGCAATCCGGGATCACGGTTTAAGGCATTGAACCGAGAAGGTGTAAAATCCGGGCTGAGGAATTGGTGATAAATTCGACTTACTGCCGGTCTAAGCCTCTGTGCACGGCAATAGGATTGGTGAAAACTGATTAAATAATAGTACTTGATAAATATAGATAGTTAAACATTTTTCCGAGAGCCGTTGGAGGGAATCGAACCCCCGACCTGTTGATTACGAATCAACCGCTATACCGCTAAGCCACAACGGCGCGTGCGACCTCAATAAGTCTGCCCCGGAGACAGATAAAAGTAGTGACCTCGACCCGGTCGGACGCCCCCCCGTGCGTCCTGAAAGCCGTCGGGAAACGCCGTAACACCGCCGGGTCTTCCATCGGCGGGACACGAGGGATCGGCACGTTAATCCCCCCCATGACCGATACCAGTCCAGTGACTCTCCAATGGCTGTACAAACGGTAAGGGTGAGGAGGATCGATCTGCTCGGCGCCGCCCTGCTCTCGACGGTGGCGTCCGCGATCGCCGGGCTGTTCATCGGGATCCTCTTCCTGCTCTCGTCCCTCTTCCTGGGCTCGCTGGTGGCGGATATCCCCCTGATCGGCAGGGCGATCGCCGACCAGTGGACCTCGATGGGTGTCGTTGGGCTGATCGCGAGTCCAATCGTCTTCGCGATCCTCGGGTTCGTCGTCGGTGCCGTCACCGCGGTCTGCGTGAACGCAGTGCTGCCGAGGATGGACGGACTCATGCTGGAGGCGGATCTCGACGTGGACACCACTCCTTTGGGCGGCGAAGAGAGGTAAGGCGAGCGATCGCAGCGCGCTGTGTGGGTCGTCCGTGCCGCGAGGGTATCTGTTCGCCGTCCGGTACAGGCAAAAGGGCGGGAGACGGCCCACACCGTGTACCGACGGTCTCAAGGCAGGTGATCAACTCAGCGAGCCATTCCGCGAATCCGCTCGGCGAGTCTCTCGATGGCCAGCCTTGCCGGGCTGTCGTCGGGGATCGTGACGATCGGCCGGCCCTCGAGGTCGGCCTCCTCGACGGCCGGGTCCGCCGGGACTTCGGCGATCAGCGGTACGGGCTCCCCACCGACATCGGCCGCGCCGGCCCGGACGCGGTTGACGACGAGATACATCCTCTCCTTCGGCAGTCCGAGCGAGAGCGCGATGTCGCGGATCCGGGTCGCGGTCCGCATGCCCCGCGCCCCCGGGTCCGAGACGATCAGCAGAAGGTCCGGCGTCCCGATCGTGCCGCGGGAGATGTGCTCCATCCCGGCCTCGGCGTCGATCACGATGAACCGGTACTCCGCCTGGAGGTCGGCCAGGCACTCGGAGAGGAGGTCGTTCGAGAAGCAGTAGCAGCCCGTCCCCTCGGGCCGGCCCATCGCGATCAGGTCCACGCCCGTCCCCTCGACCAGCACCTGGCGGAAGCGGAGCCGGACGTAGTCGTGGCGGGACATCCCGGCCGGGATCGCCTTCGTGAACGCCTCCTCGCGCATCGCGCCGAGGGACTCGGTCACCTCCATGCCGAGGGCCTCGTGGAGGTTCGCGTTCGGGTCCGCGTCGACGCCGAGGAGCGGGGTCTCGCCCATCCTCCTGAACGCGTCGATCAGGAGCGCGGCCGTCGTGGTCTTGCCCGTGCCGCCCTTGCCCGAGAGCGCGATCCGGAACGGGCGGCATCAGGTCCCCTCCCGCCACGTGCGGGCGACGGCGGCGGCCGTCTGCTGGATCCGGCCGGCCTCCTCCTCGTTCGCGAACTTGATCCCGCAGCTCGGCGTGATCAGCGACTGCCGGACGAGGAGCGCCGGGTCGACGTACTCGGCCATCGTCGCGCGGATCGCGGCCATGCGCGCCACGAGCGAGGCCTCGGTCTCCTCCGCGAAGAGGCGGGCGTCGGCCGGCACCACGCCCCACGCGACGATCCCGCCGCGCTCGAGGTACGCGGCCGCGTGCTCGGCGTAGAGCAGGAACTCCGTCGCGGTCTGATACGCGTCGAGCGAGATCACGGCCGGGTCGAGGTCCATCACGAAGGTCCAGTCCGTGTTCGAGCAGCAGTGGACCCCGAGGCCGCCGTTGACGAGGGACGCGATGTCCTCGAACGCGAGCCGGACCGTCTCGTCCGAGACCGGGACCACGGTCGAACCGAGGCTCGCCCAGTACGGCTCGTTCAGGACCACGAGTGTCTCGGGCACGCCCGTCGCGGCGAGCCGCTCCTCGACCGCGCGGGCCCGGAGCGCGAGCATCTTGCCGAGCAGGTCCGCGTAGGCCTCGTCGTAGAGGATCGGCCGCTTGTCGCGGTCGACCACCTGCATCCCGAACGTGACCGGCCCCGTCACCTGGGCCTTGACCAGGACCGCGGACGAGAGGTCGCGGGAGACGAGGTCGAGGAGGCCGGAGTAGGTCTCGGGGGCCGGCCCGTACGCCGCTGCGTCCTGCCCGACGAAGTCCAGGTAGACCCGTTCCATCGCCTCCGAGTGGTCGGCCGCGAGGTCGACCACGAGCCGGCCCTCGGTCACCTCGAGGCCGGGGAGGGTCCGGGCGTCGTTCCAGACGATCTGCTCGAAGGGGCCGCGGTTCGGCAGGCCCGGCGCGTACGGGACGTCGGGGAATGCGGCGAGCACGTCGTCGACCGCGCGGGCCGGGTCCGTGTGCGGCAGGCCGCCGACGCCGGTCGCGCGGCCGTCCGTGGGAGAGAGAAAGCGTGCCATGGGTCAGGCCTCCGTGTGATGGATCCCGTTCGAGTGCGCCCGGAGCCGGCACCGGTCGAGCATGGCCGAGACCCCGGGGAAGAGCTCGAGGTCCGTGTGCGGCAGGAACGAGGAGGAGGTGTACTCCTCCATGAACGAGGGCTCGGCGTTCAGCTCGATGTAGGCGATGTTGTCCGCGATCACGTCGAGCGTGCGCCGCTCGTCGCGGTTGATCAGCGCGATGTTCGCGCCGTTGACGGCGCCGTTGCCGATGTTCTTGATCCGGTCG
This sequence comes from uncultured Methanoregulaceae archaeon, assembly GCA_963730355.1. Lineage (GTDB taxonomy): Archaea > Halobacteriota > Methanomicrobia > Methanomicrobiales > Methanospirillaceae > UBA288. The sequence goes on from CAVSRL010000007.1 coordinate 34,256, forward strand.
AGCGGGACCTCGGGGATCAGGCCGATCGTGATCGCGTTCTGCTTGTTGATGTAGTTGCCGAAGCCGCCCGAGAAGTAGATCGTGCCGAGGTCGCGTGTGCGTGATCCCGGCCACGTTCATCAGGACCGCGCAGGCCGCGAGGACCGAGGCCTTGGACATGATCAGGGACTTGATGTCGTTCTCGGTCACGACGAGGTCCTTGCCGATCCCGGTCTCGTCCGCGAACGCGACCACGTACTCGGGGGCGTACTCGCCCTTCCGGACGCGCGGGTGGTCGATGGTCGTGTCGATCAGGCCGTTCCGGTCGATCACGCAGGCCGTCAGGAGTTCGGCGAGCAGGTCGATCAGGCCCGAGCCGCAGATCCCCTTCGGCTTGAGGTCGTTGATCGTCTTCCAGCTCGGTTCGAGCGTCATCGGGGTCGATGGTCACGCGCTCGATCGCGCCGGGGTTCGCGCGCATGCCGAAGAGGACCTCGCCGCCCTCGAGGGCCGGGCCGGCGGCGCCCGCGCACGAGAACATCCACTCGTTGTTGCCGAGCACGACCTCGAAGTTGGTGCCGATGTCGATCATCAGCGAGACCTCGTCGCTCGTGCCCATGCCGCAGGCGAGCACGTCCGCGATGATGTCGCCGCCGATGAAGTCCGAGACGGCCGGGAACGCGAAGACGCCCGCGGTGGGTGCGACCGAGAGGCCCAGGTTCGAGGCCGCCGTGTTGATCGACCGCCGGACCACCGGGACGTACGGCTCGGAGATGATGTACGCGGGGTCGATCCCGAGGAGCATGTGGGTCATGACCGTGTTCCCGGCGACCATCACCTCGTAGATGTCGTCGCGGTCGATCTTCGCGTGGTTCGCCGCGTTCGTGATCGCGGTGTTGATCGACTCGGCCGCGAGGGTCTGGAGCTTCGCGAGGCCCGACTTCCGCCCGAAGTTGACGCGCGAGAGGATGTCCTCGCCGCACGAGATCTGGCGGTTGTAGTTCGAGGCGATCCCGGCGACCTTTCCCGAGACCAGGTCCCAGATGTAGGCCACGACCGTGGTCGTGCCGAGGTCGATCGAGACCCCGTAGAGCCGGTCCGAGGTGTCGCCGGCCTCGACGTTCAGGAGCCAGTACTTGCCCGGCGGCTGGAGCCCGACCGTCGCGGTCACGTCCCAGTCGGCCGCGCGGAGGATCTCCGGGATCTGGCGGAGCACGCCGAGCGGCGCGAAGATCTTCTCGGGCGGGGGACCGTGCTGCCGGTGGATGGCGTCGAGCATCCGGTTCAGGTCGGGCGACGGGTCCTCGAGGGTCGGCGCCGAGAGCGTGACGTGGTACTTCAGCACCGACGGCCGGAACGCGGTCGTGATGTCGAGCCCCTCGATCAGGATCTTCTGCTCCTGGATCAGCGAGCCCTCGGGCACGGTCACGTCGAGGTCCGAGACGACCGCGGTCGTGCAGGCCAGGCAGGCCCCGCGCCCGAGCTCGGCCGGCGTGAAGAACCGGCCGTACTTCTGCCGGTCGAACTCGGCCTTGCCGGCCTTGACGTAGACCAGGCACTTGCCGCACTTGCCCACGCCGCCGCAGACCACGTTCATCTGGAGGCCGGCGCGGCGCGCCGCGTCGAGGATGGTCGTGCCCGGCGGCACCTCGACCTTGCGGTAACTCGGGAGGAAGGTGACGACCGGCATCTATCCCTTCCACTCCGTCTCGAGGAACGCGCCGATGTCGGCCGCGTCGCGGGGGCCGACCATCACCGTCCACTTGGTCGCGTCCTCGATCGCGCCCGAGAGCGGGGACGCGTACCCCGGGATGATCAGTTTCCGGTGCGTGACCGCGGTCTCGACCTCGAACTTCCGGATCGCGTCCGCGACCACGGTCTCGGAGAGCTTGCCGGCCGCCACCGCGGTCAGCACGGACTGCCCCTCGGTGTCGACGATCAGCATGTAGCAGGGGATCCGGGTCGACTCGAGGTAGCCCTGGAGCGTGAAGAAGGTGAGCGAGAAGTTCACGGTCATCAGCACCGGGGCCTCGGGGCCGGGGTTGCCGATCCGGTAGAGACCCGGCGTCATCTGGATCGGCTTCTGCGGATCGGTGTAGACGTTCTGCCGGAGGGTCAGGGCCGCGATCGTCTCGGGGCGCGAGAGCGGGCCGGCCACGAGGACCGAGCCGAACTTCAGGATCCCGAGCGCGAGCGCATCCGGCGCGAGGGCGCCGACCTTCGAGCAGTCGTAGTAGACCGGGTAGCCGAGCTCGGGCACGGCCCGCGCGATGGCCGAGCTGCCGGACGGCCGAGGAGCGCTCCACGAACTCGGCCGGGGTCGGGGCGTCGAGGTCGAGCACGAGGTCCGCGACGCCGAGCGCGGTGCAGCGCTGCACGAGTGCCACGAGCGGCTCGAGGTCGGGGGCGCGGACCACGAGCGGGGCGCCGTGCTTCTTCGCGAGGGCGCAGACGGCCTCGGCGTTCGCCTCGGTGGCGCCGTCGAGGAGCGGGCGGAAGGTGCCGCAGTGGGCGAGCCCGGCCTCGAGCGCGGCCGGGTCGTCCGCGATCAGCACCTCGGGCAGGTCGGCGTTCGCCTCGACGATTGCGACGGCCCGGCCGAACGCGGCCGGGTCGCCCGAGTCGTTCGCGACCGCGACCCCGTTCAGCAGGAGGTCCTGGCCGACCCGGGTCAGCTTGAAGTCGCGGACCTCGTGGACCACGCCCGTGATCGTGGCCTCGTCCCAGGTATCCGAGACCCGGAAGAGGATGGCCGGCTGGTGGTAGAAGGTCTTCTCGTGCCGGTAGAAGACGAACTCGTCGCCGACCCGGAACGAGCGCTCGCCGACCCCGACCTTCACGAGCCGGATCGGCGGCCGGGTCGAGGCCCCGAGCACGGCCTTCGCGTTCTCGTCGAGGTACGGGCAGAGCTCGACGTCGGCCTTGCCCGACGCGAGCTTCATGGCGAACGTCAGGCAGGTCGGGACGCCGCACTCCTTGCAGTTCTTCTTGGGCAGGAGCTTGTAGATGTCGAGGGCCTTGAGCGCCATCAGGTCGACCCCCAGGTCGCCTCGATCGCGGCCTTGAGCGGCGCGACCGAGTCGGGGTGGCGGACGCAGACGATCGCGGCGCCCGCGACGGCCGCGGCCAGACCGGTCGTGACCTCCCAGGCGACCGCGGTCCGGTGGGCCTCGCCGGGCGGGGCGTCGCGGACCTCCTTGATCGTGAGCGAGTCCGGGGCCGACGAGATCATGGGCATGGCCAGGTCCGCGTCGCCCTTGAGGGCCGCGTACCGGATCCGCTCCATGGCCGAGTAGGAGTACTCGAACCCGTACCCGAGCGCGCCCGTGTACGGGTCGATCACGATCTGCTCGTGGGGCACGCCGATCTCCCGGAGCAGGATGTTGAGCTGTTTTGCGAGGTTCACGTCGATCGGGGACTGCGCGATCACCGCGTGGTGGTACGCGAGGGCGGCGGCCGCGACCGATCGGTACCGGGCGGCCTCGGCCGTACCGAGCAGGAGGCGCTCGCCCTCGCCGGCCTCGCCGATCCGGCGGAAGGCCTCGGACTCGATCGCGGGCTCGTTCGGCCCCTCCACGATCAGCGGCAGGTCGGTCGCCTCGAGCACGGTCCGGACGGCCGTCCCGATGGCGTCGAAATCGTCGAAACCGCGCCGCTTCGTCGAGGTCAGGTAGAGCCGGACCAGGTCGGCGCCGAGGTCCGTCCCGGCCATTCTCGCCCAGCAGGCGAGGTCGGCGGCCGTCGCGCCGAGGCGCTCGATCGCGAGCGGCGACCAGTACGTCGGGTCGTCGCAGAGCTCGTACGCGACGAGCGGGCGCGTCAGGCCGTCGTTCGGCTCGACGAACGGGAGCCCCGCGTTGCCGCCGATCCGGTACGAGACCCTCCGGGTTCCGCCTTCGGCCGAGGTCGCACCGATCTGGACCAATCCGATGGTGCCGTTCCAGTCCGCGGGTGGTGCGTACGCCATGGGGTCTCCTAGAAGAGCTCCTTCATGGCGAGCGCGGGGTGGCCGACGGACTCGAGGTAGGTCATCAGCTCCTCGATGGTGTTCGCCTCGTGCTCGGTCGCGATCTTGTCGAAGAGGTCCGCGAGGCCCCGCTCGGCGAGCTTCGCCTTCAGGCGGGGCGCGAGCTCCTCCTTGAGGGCCGCCGGGAGCCAGACCAGCCGCTCGATCCCGCCCTCGGCCTGGAGGAAGCGGTCCGAGAGGAGGTAGCCCTTCGAGATCCCGGCGAAGCCCGGCGTCTGCGAGCCGCCGCCGATGGTGCCGGCGAGGGTCGAGAAGGTCATGCCCGAGGGGGTCTCGCCCTTGTACTCGCGGTTCACGACCATGATCCCGTTCACCTCGGGAAGCACGAGCGCGATCGCCTCGAAGCAGCCGCAGGCGGTCATGGGGTACTCGACCACCGCGTAGAGCCGGCACCGGTCGACCGCGCCGTGCGAGGCCTTCTTGATGAACCGGTTCACGCCCTCGAACTCGCCGCCGCTCCGGTCGATCAGCCCCTCCTTCTTGACCGGCTGGTTCGCGCCGGCCGGCGAGATCTCGTGGGCGATGCGCCCGTCGAGCCAGGAGATGGCGCCGCAGAGCGCGGGCCGCTCGGGCGTGATGACGCAGACGTGGTCGGGGGCGAAGGTCTGGCAGAGCGTGCAGGAGTAGAAGACGTCCACGTCGTCGTCCTTCATCCCGCGGATCCGGGCGTCGCGCTCCTCGTAGACCGCGTCGGCCTCCTGCTTGAGCCGCTCGACCTCCGCCCGGTCCGTGACGAGCGTCACCTGGACCGCGTCGAGCAGGTCGGGGAAGTCCATCCGGAACTTCGCGGCGAGGAGCTTGCCGAGGTGCTCGATCCGGAGGCCGTTCTTGACGGCCTCTTTGGAGATACGCACCCAGATCAGGTCCCGCTGTGCCGTGTGCCAGGAGCCCTCGCCGTAGTTGACGAAGTTGTGGATCCGCCGCTCGAGGACAGGCTCGTAGTCCTTCCGGAAGTTCGTGCCGGCCACGTCGACCAGGATCGCGAGCGGAACGGCCGTCCCCTCCTCGAGCTCCTCGATCTCGGGGCCGATCACGGTCACCCTGCCGTCCTCGACCTCGGACGGGTCCTTCATCCGCAGGAGTTCGAACGCGGGCGACCGCCCGCCGCCGAACTCGACGTACATCTCCTCCTTGCGGATCGACTTGCCCTCGAATGCGGGCGAGCAGCCCATCGGGATCGGGATCGCCGTGACCGTGACCCGGATGCCGAGGAGGTCCATGCCGGACCTGACCGCGTCCTTCCCCTCGGTCGCGGTCCAGTCGCCGCCCTCGTACCCGCCCGTGTGCAGGATCGGGATGCCGAGCATGCGGAGCGCGTCGACGCAGGCCACCTCCTCGTCCGAGAGGCCCGGGAACGCGATCACCATCGCCCGGGCCCGCCGCTCGGCCGCGTACGCGAGCAATCGCGCCGCGTCGCCGGGCGTGACCCCGCCGAACATCATCGCGACGCGGGCGAGAATATCGGCGAAGTGGACGCCGTGCGACGGCGTCGGGCCGAGCGGGACAAGCCGGTACTCGAGCCCGACGCGGACGTGCGCCTCCTGGAGCGCGGGCACGACCGGGCCCGCGAGGAAGGTCAGCATGTACTTCTCCTGGAGCTCGCGGCAGAGCGCGGCGGCCACGTCGGCGTGGTCGGGTTTGCCGACGATCAGGCAGAGCCCGAGGATCGAGCCGTCCACGAGCGAGTACCCGAGCTTCCGGATCTCGGCGTCGGGGATGAAGCCCGTGTACGGCGGGCCTTCCGGGCCGGACCCGGCGGCCCGGTGAGCCCGGACGCACTCCCAGGCGACGAGCGGGTTGTCGGCGGAGGCCGCGTACGCGGCCCGGGCCGAGTCGGCATCGGTCACCGGGGTGCCGGTCACCGCGAACGAGATCGGCAGGTGGTACGCGGTCTCCTCGTAGGCGAGGGGGCCGTCGAGCGCGGCCATCGCCGTTTCGAGCGCGGCACCGCCCGCCTCGACGGCCCGTGGAATATCGATCATCGCGAGATTCTCCCGAGTACCTCTCTTGGGTACGCGTCTATATCATGGCATCGAACATGGCGCACGGCCATGGTGACGGTGTCCGGCGCAGGGGATTTTGCGGTCGCGGAGGAGGAACTCCTCCGACGATGGCTGTCGAGAGGCGGCACCATTGCGGACGCGCCGGGGCGCCGATGGCGCGCCCCGCAACGCGGAATTCAGCGAGCGCTCTGGCATCCAGCACGATAGAGACGTGATCGAGGAAGCGGCGATCCGGTGCGGTTTGGACCGATACATTTTTCTCGGCTCGCCCGATAGAGACGGCTCGCCGCAGGCATGCCCCGGTCGTGGAGCGGAAGAATGTATGGAAAATATTTATATACTTTGTTACACTAACCTTAGGTGAATATAACTCAATTTACAGGAGATTTACATGGCAGATACCAGCAATTCCATCAACGTCACGGTCAAGGAGGCGGCGCGCGAGGACGCGGGCCGCGGCATCGCCCGCGTGAGCATGGATGCGATGCGTGCACTCGGGCTCGTCTCGGGCGACGTGATCGAGATCCAGGGCAAGCGGAAGGCGAACGCGATCGTCTGGCCGGGCTTCGCCGAGGACACGGGCCGCGCTATCATCCGGATCGACGGCAGCACCCGGGGCAACGCCGGCACTGGCGTCGATGAGCAGGTCCAGATCCGCAAGGTCCAGGCCGGCGTCGCGAAGAGGGTCGTGATCCAGCCGACGCAGCCGATCCGGCTCGTCGGCGGCGAGCAGTACCTCAAGCGCCTGCTCCTCGGCCGCTCGGTCATGGAGGGCCAGGCGCTCCGCGTCGACGTGATCGGCAACCCGCTCACCTTCGTGATCGCGAAGGTCGCACCGAAGGGGATCGCGATCGTCTCGGACGAGACCGTGGTCGAGCTCAAGGAGACGCCGTACGAGCCGAAGGCCGACGAGGAGAAGGGCGAGCGGACCGACGTCCACTACGAGGACATCGGCGGGCTCGGGCGCGAGCTCGAGCAGGTCCGCGAGATGATCGAGCTGCCGCTCCGCCACCCGGAGATCTTCGAGCGGCTCGGGATCACCCCGCCGAAGGGCGTGCTCCTCTACGGCCCGCCGGGCACGGGCAAGACGCTCATCGCGAAGGCCGTCGCGAACGAGGTCGACGCCCACTTCCTGACGATCTCGGGCCCCGAGATCATGTCCAAGTACTACGGCGAGTCCGAGGGGAACCTCCGGCAGGTCTTCGAGGAGGCGACCGAGAACGCGCCCGCGATCATCTTCATCGACGAGCTCGACGCGATCGCGCCCAAGCGCGAGGACACCAAGGGCGAGGTCGAGCGGCGCGTGGTCGCGCAGCTCCTGGCCCTGATGGACGGGCTCAAGGGGCGCGGACAGGTCGTCGTGATCGGCGCGACCAACATCCCGGACTCGATCGACCCCGCGCTCCGCCGCGGCGGGCGGTTCGACCGCGAGATCGAGATCGGCATCCCCGATACGAAGGGGCGCGAGGAGATCTTCAAGATCCACACCCGCGGCGTGCCGCTCTCCAAGGACATCGTCGAGAACGACCGGATCAAGGCCTACGCCGCGACCACGCACGGGTTCGTCGGCGCCGACATCGCGCTCCTGGTCAAGGAGGCCGCGATGCACGCGCTCCGCCGGGTGCTCCCCTCGGTCCCGGCCGACGAGCAGATCCCGGCCGAGGTGCTCGACAAGCTCGAGGTCACGGACGACGACTTCACCGACGCGAGGAAGTACGTCGAGCCCTCGGGCATGCGCGAGGTGCTCGTCGAGGTGCCCGACGTGACGTGGGCCGACGTCGGCGGGCTCGAGGAGGTCAAGGCCGAGCTCCAGGAGACGGTCGAGTGGCCGCTCAAGTACGCCGACGTCTTCGAGAAGCTCCGGACCGAGGCCCCGAAGGGGATCCTGCTCTTCGGCCCGCCCGGCACGGGCAAGACCCTGCTCGCGAAGGCCGTCGCGAACGAGTCGGACTCGAACTTCATCTCGATCAAGGGGCCCGAGCTCCTCTCGAAGTGGGTCGGCGAGTCCGAGAAGGGCGTCCGCGACATCTTCAGGCGCGCACGCCAGGCCGCACCGGCGATCATCTTCTTCGACGAGGTGGATGCGCTGGTGCCGGTCAGGGGTGCGTACCAGGGCTCGAGCCACGTGACCGAGTCCGTGGTCAGCCAGATCCTGACCGAGCTCGACGGGCTCGAGGAGCTCAAGAACGTGGTCGTGCTGGCCGCGACGAACCGGCCGGACATGATCGACACGGCGCTCCTGCGCCCCGGGCGACTCGACCGGCACGTCTATGTCCCGCCGCCGGACGAAGAGGGCCGGAAGAAGATCTTCGAGGTCTACCTCGGGCAGGCGGCCGACCTGCTCGCGGGCGACATCAACGTCGACGACCTGGTCGACCGGACCGAGGGGTTCGTCGGCGCGGACATCGAGGCCCTCGTCCGCGAGGCGAAACTCGCCGCTATGCGCGAGTTTATCACCGTCATGGGCAAAACGTCAGATCAGGAGCGGGCCGACGCGGCCGCGAACATCCGCCTCACGAAGGCACACTTTGACGCCGCGCTCGAGAAGGTCAGGGGCTCGCTCGACCGAGACGCGCTCGAGGCATCGGAACGCCAGGCCTGGGAGATGATGTACAACCAGGAGCAGCGGTCCGTCCTCGAGGAGGCGGCGGCCGTGGTCCGCCGGGCCGAGCTCGCGACCATGGGCGTCGGCCCCGAGAACGAACTGCGGCAGCAGGCCGACGCTCTGCGGAGGGCGGTCTTCGCCCGGAAGAAGGACTTCGCCGCCCTCCGCGACCAGACCGCGGCCCTGAGAGAACGTCTGGACACACCGAGATAACCGAGACAGCCATAATGAGCACCCACGCACACGACAGCGACGAGCAGGAGATCGAGGCCCTGGTCAGGGAACTGATCGGGCGCCTCATGCAGAACCGGCAGGCGGGGGGGCAGGGACGGATGCCGATCGCGATCGGGTTCAAGATCTTCTACGGCCCGGAGGACGGAGACGACGAGACGCCCGAGGTGATCGAGCAGGTGCCCGAGGTCTCCACGATCGAGGACAAGGTCGTCGTCGTGACCGAGGTCCCGGGGATCGCCCCCGAGAATATCAAGATGGGCATGACCGGCCGGACCCTCCAGATCTTCGCAGAGGAGGACGGCCGGCGGTACCACACGACGGCGCCGTTGCCGCCGTGCGACCCGGGCTCGGTCAGGACGCGGCTCAAGCACGGGATCCTCGAGGTCGTGCTCGACGCGGCCGATGTGGCCGCGCAGAGCTGAGACCGCGACGATCGCCTCTCTCTTTTTCGAAGGTCTCACCGGCGACCGGACGGTCCGCTCTCCGCGGGAAGGAAGGTATATGTCCTCGACGACCACAGTTGCTCGCCGGTTTCTACGGCGAGGGGACTGAGATGACGAAGAGGACGGTCCAGGATCTGGACGTGGCCGGCCGGCGGGTGCTCGTACGGGTCGACTTCAATGTGCCGCTGAAGAACGGGATCATCACCGACGATTCCAAGATCAGGGCGGCGCTGCCGACGCTGTCGTACCTGGTCGGCCACGGGGCGAAGGTCATCGTCGGCTCGCACCTGGGCCGGCCGAAGGGCGAGGTCGTGGAGGCGCTCCGGACGGCCCCCGTGGCGGAACGGCTCGCGGCCCTCCTCGATCGCCCGGTCGCCGCGCTCCGGGACAGCATCGGGCCCGAGGTCGAGACGGCGATCGCCGGGATGCAGGACGGCGATGTGGCCATGCTCGAGAACCTCCGGTTCTACCGCGAAGAGGAGGCGAACGACCCGGCCTTCGCGCAGGCCCTCGCAGCCCTCGCGGACCTCTACGTCAACGACGCGTTCGGCTCGAGCCACCGCGCCCACGCCTCCATCGTGGGCGTGCCGCGCCTGCTCCCGTCGGCCGCGGGCTGCCTGATGCAGCGGGAGATCGAGATGCTCGGCGGACTCCTCGAGCATCCCGAGCACCCCTTCGCGGCAGTGATCGGCGGCGCGAAGCTGAGCAGCAAGCTCGGCGTCCTGAAGAACATCGTGCCCCTGGTCGACGTCCTGCTCATCGGGGGCGGGATGGTGGCCACCGCGTACAGAAGCCGGGGGTACGGCGTGGGAAACTCGCGGGTGGAAGACGGGCTGCTCGACTACGTCCGCGAGCTCACGGAGCAGGCGGCGTCGCGCGGCGTCCGCCTGCTTCTGCCGACGGACGTGGTGGTCGCGGAGAGCCTGGAGGCGGGAGGCGGCGTGCGGACGGTGCCCGCCGACGCGATCCCCGAGGGATGGGTGATCGCGGATATCGGGCCCGCGACGATCGCAGAGTACTCGCGCGTTCTCGGGACCTGCCGGACAGTGGTCTGGAGCGGGCCGATGGGCGTCTTCGAGAACCCGGCCTTCGCGGAGGGCACGCGCGCCATCGCCACCGTGCTGGCCGATCTCGATGCCGTCACCGTCGTCGGGGGCGGCTCGACGGTCGAGGCCGTGACACGGATGGGCGTGGCCGACCGGATGTCGCATGTCTCGACGGGAGGCGGGGCCACGCTCGAGTTCCTCTCGGGCGAGACCCTGCCCGGTGTGGCCGCTCTCCCGGACCGGTGACCCGTCGACGACAGGATGTTATATCAGGTCCGACCGAAAGAGGGAAGGCATGAACGAGTCTGAACGACGCCCAATCCGGTCGATCGGCGTGCTGACCGGCGGCGGGGACTGCCCGGGGCTGAACGCGGTCATCCGGGCGGTCGTCAAGACCGCCCACCGGCACAACTACTCCGTCATCGGGATCCGGAACGGCTGGAAGGGCATCGTCGAGGGCAAGGTCGAGCCCCTCACGGACTGCTCGGTCACCGGGATCCTGCCCAAGGGCGGGACCATCCTCGGCACGTCGCGGACCAACCCGTTCAAGAACGAGGAGGACGTCGCCCGGATGCTGATGTACCTCGAGAAGTTCGGGATCGATGTCCTGATCGCGATCGGCGGGGACGACACCCTGAGCGTCGCCGCCCGCCTCCACCAGATGGGCGTCCGGGTGATCGGGATCCCGAAGACGATCGACAACGACCTCTCCTGCACCGACTACACCTTCGGGTTCGATACCGCCGTCGCGATCGTCACGGACGCCATCGACCGCCTCCACACGACGGCCGAGTCCCACCAGCGGATCATGGTGCTCGAGGTGATGGGGCGCCACGCGGGCTGGATCGCGACCTTCGCCGGCATCGCCGGCGGGGCCGACCAGATCCTCATCCCCGAGGTCCCGTTCGACTTCGACGAGGTCTGCGACAGCCTCAGGGGCCGGTTCAACCGCGGCAAGACGTTCTCGATCGTCGTCGTGGCCGAAGGGGCGAAGCCGAAGGAGATGAGCGAGGCGGTGACCTCGTCCCGGAGGCGTCGACGAGTTCGGCCACGAGCAGCTCGGCGGGATCGGCCAGCTCCTCGGCAAGGAGCTCGAGCGCCGGCTCGGCGTGGAGACGCGGGTGACGGTCCTCGGGCACGTGCAGCGGGGCGGGTCGCCCACGGCGCACGACCGCGTCCTCGCCTCGCGCTTCGGGGTCACGGCGATCGAGCAGATCGCCGAGGGGAACTTCGGCGTCATGGTGGCCCAGCAGGGAGACCGGATCGTGCCCGTGCCGCTCGCCGACGTCTGCCGCCTGAAGACGGTCGACATGGACCTCTTCAACATGGCGAAGATCTTCTTCTGATCCCATTTTTCCGGCACTGCAGATCCCTCGGTGCCGCGGTACCGTGTGCGTCGCCGGGCGGATCGGCCGGCGGTTCGGCGGCGGGAGTCAACAGGGCCGGGAGAGGAGCACGACCTTCCCGCGATCCCCTCTTGAGAATTTCCAGGGTGACGGGCAGTCGTTTTTTATCCTGTTGGTACCACTGGTAATCATGGCACCGAAGGACCGGGTCTTCGTCCCCTGCGACGTCCCGTCGAAGGCGCGCGAGACCTACATCGAGAACTACCGGCTGGTCACCCACGACAGCGGACGGCTGATGCTCTTCGCGGGCGACCAGAAGGTCGAGCACCTCAACGACGACTTCTACGGCGAGGGGATCCACGAGGACGACGCCGACCCCGAGCACCTCTTCCGGATCGCGGACCAGGCCCGGATCGGTGTCTTCGCGACCCAGCTCGGCCTCATCGCCCGGTACGGCATGGACTACCCGAAGGTCCCGTACCTGGTCAAGCTCAACTCCAAGACGCACCTCGTCAAGACGGCCCAGCAGGACCCGCTCTCGGGCGCACTCTGGACGGTCAAGCAGGTCGCGAAGTTCCGCGACCGCTCGGGCCTGAAGATCGCGGCCGTCGGGTACACCCTCTACCTCGGCTCGACCTTCGAGCCGCAGATGCTCCGGGAGGCGGCCGAGGCGATCTGCGATGCCCACAACGAAGGTCTTCTGGTCGTGCTCTGGATCTACCCGCGCGGCACCGCGGTCAAGGACGAGAAGGACCCGCACCTGATCGCCGGGTGCGGCCGGCGTGGCCTCGGCCCTCGGCGCGGACTTCGTCAAGGTCAACGCGCCCAAGAAGGAGGGAGAGAACCCGGCCCTGCTCCTCTGCGAGGCGACGAAGGCGGCAGGCCGGACCAAGGTCGTCTGCGCCGGCGGCTCGTCCACGGACGAGCGGAAGTTCCTCCAGGGGCTCTACGACCAGATCAACATCGGGTGCGCGTCCGGCAACGCGACCGGCCGGAACATCCACCAGAAGTCGCTCGCGGCCGCAGTCGCCATGTGCAACGCGATCTACGCGATCACGGTCGAGGGGAAGACCGTCGAGGAGGCGGCCGCCCTCCTCGAGACCCCCTCCGCGTGAGGCCTGCATGGTCACGCTCCGCGAGTACCTCGACGGCACGGCCGCCTCCGAAGACCTCAAGGACCCTGATCGAGCTGGTCGCGGACCAGGCCACGCCGATACGCGAGGCGTTCATCACGAACCAGGCCTATGTCGGGACCGAGAACGTCTCGGGCGACGACCAGGTCGCGATGGACCTCTGGGCCGACCGCCACCTGACGCAGGTGATCGGGGAGTCGGGGCTCGTGGCCGAGCTCGCCTCGGAGGAGCGCGAGGAGACTCGTCCGGTTCCCGAACGCGCGGGGCACGCGTCGGCCTGGTCATGGACCCGCTCGACGGCTCCTCGAACGTCAAGGTCAACCTGGCCGTCGGCACGATCGTCGGGGTCTTCGACGGCCCCGTCCTGCAGCCCGGCGAGCGGCTGAAGGCCGCGTTCTACCTGCTCTACGGCCCCATGACCACGCTGACCCTCTCCGTCGGCGAAGGGGTCCAGGTCTTCGCGCTGGCCGACGACGGCCAGTACCGCATGCTGCACGCGAACGTCCGGATGCCCGAGGGGAAGCTCTACGGCTCGGGCGGCGCGAAGCCGACCTGGACCGACGCGCACTGCCGGTTCATCGAGGGGATCGAGCAGGACGGCGGCAAGCTCCGGTATTCGGGCGCGTTCGTCGCCGACTTCCACCAGATCCTCACCTACGGCGGAGTCTACTGCTACCCGTGCGTGCCGGGCAAGGAGGGCAAGCTCCGCCTCCTCTTCGAGGCGAACCCGATGGGGTTCCTCGCGCACGAGGCGGGCGGCGTCTGCACGGACGGCGAACGGCTCCTGCTCGAGGTCCAGCCCGAGCGCGTCCACCAGAAGGTCCCGATCTACATCGGCAGCCGGTCGATCATCTGCCGGGTCACGTCCTGCTGCCGGTGAAGCGCGGGAGCCGGGCCTCCCCGCCCGTGCTCCGGGTTTTCGTTCGAGCCGCAGGGAAACGGTGAAGAGCCGGAGTGCGGAAACTACTCCTTCGTGAAGGGATGAAGACCACCATTTCCGTTATCGGGGCCGGTGTCGGGTCCTTCCCGGGCCGTTCCCGGGTCCACCCGCGCCTGCTCGAGGAGGCGGCGAAGCGCCTGAAGGAGCAGGAGGGCGGACTGCTCATCGACTCGTTCGTCACCCGCTGCGGCGACGGCCTCGAGCTCGTGATGACCCACGCGCGGGGCATCGGCGACGAGGAGATTCGCCGCCTGGCATGCGAGGTCCTCCTGGCGTGCGCGGGGATCGCGAAGGGGATGAGGCTCCACGGCGTCGACCGGGAACTCTTCTTCCGACGCCGTCGAGGGCGCGGCCGAGATGGAGTTCGAGGAGCGGGAGTCGGAGCCGGTACTCCTGTTCATGGCGGCCGGAGCGCGGGCGGGCGCCTGGAACTCCCACCTCTACAGGACCTTCGCCGACCCGTTCACCACCCCCCGACTCGTGAGCGATCCGTCCATGCACGACGGGTTCGTCTTCGAGGTCCACGACCTCGCCGCGACGCCGGAGGGCATTTTTCCGAACGCCGGAGGAGTCGTACGGTCTGCTGGCCTGCATCGGGGCGCCGTCCCGGTACGTCATCAGGAACGTCTTCTCGAAGGAGGGCGCGGTCGCGGCCTCGACCTCGATCCGGTTACCGAACGATGTCGCGGGCAGGCACGTCGGCCCGGGCCATCCGGTCATGATCGTCCGTTCGGAGTCGGGGTTTCCCGCCGTCGGCGAGTGCCTGGCCCCGTTCACGACGCCGTTTCTCGTCGCAGGCGGACTGCTGGGAACCACGTACGCCCCGCTCGTGCCGGTCGCGGTCTGTGACGCGAGCAGTACCGTCTCCGACGGCCCGCCGCGCGCGACCTGCCTCGGGTTCCAGGTCTGCAACGGCCGGCTGATCGGGCCGGCGGACATGTTCGACGACCCTGCCTTCGATCCCGTCCGGAGGAGGTGCTTCGAACTCGCCGAGACGCTCCGCGACCTCGGCCCGTTCGGACCTCACGGCCGCGCCCCCGGAACAGAGCCGATGGCCCCGCCTGCCACCCGGCCGGGGCTGAAGGACCGGTGGGAGCCGCTCGCGTAACCTCTCTTTTCACCGAACGCCTTATCTTGATGAAGCACCATCCCCCTCACCGGGATGAGACGATGGCACCCGTCACGCAGTACAGCGCGGCCAACCTGATCGCGGACGCGAAGGTCGATCCCGAGCGGTGGAGCCGGATCCCGGACGGGGCGACGATCGACAGGACGGTCCGGGCGATCGAGGCACGAAACGTCCGTGTGGTCCGGGCCGCGACGGCCGATGCGGCACGACAGGCCCTGCTCGACGTGATCCCCGACGGAGCCGAGGTGATGAACGGCTCGTCGACGACCCTGAACGAGATCGGGTACGAGTCGCTGCTGAAGGAGAACCCGAAGGGGTGGCGCGACTACCACACGATGATCACGGCCGAGAACGACGAGGAGAAGCGGAACGCCCTCCGGCGGAAGGGGGTGGCCGCCGACTGGTTCCTCTCGGGCGTCCAGGCGATCGCCGAGACGGGCGAGCTCGTCGGGTGCGACAAGACCGGGAGCCGGGTCGGCGCCTGGCCGTACAGCGCCGGCCGCCTGATCCTGGTCTCGGGGGTGAACAAGATCGTGCCGACCATCGAGGAGGCCCTCGACCGATGCTGGCAGTACGCCCTCCCCGTGGAGCAGCAGCGGGCAAAGCGGGTCTACGGCACCTCGAGCGAGATCGGGAAGATCGTCGATCCTCGAGAAGGAGATGGCCGCGGATCGGGTCACGCTGATCCTGATCGGCGAGAGTCTCGGGTACTGACCCGATCGGCGAACTCCTCGATGAGCCGCCGCGCGATCGAGCCCGGGGCCGGAAGAGGAGGCAGCGCGTCGGCCTCGAACCAGTCCGCGGCCTCGACCTCGACGCCGTCGGCACGGACCTCGCCGCCCGCGTACGTCGCGGTGAAGCCGAGCATCAGCGAGTGCGGGAACGGCCAGGGCTGCGAGCCCGCGTACCGAAGATCGGTTGCGGCAATACCGCACTCCTCGGCGAGCTCGCGCTCGACCGCGTGCTCGGCCGTCTCCCCGGGCTCGACGAAGCCCGCGATCGCCGAGTGAACGCCGGGGGGAAAGCGCGGCGAGCGCGCGAGCAGGCACGAGTCGTCCCGCTCGACGAGCACGATCACGGCCGGCGAGATGCGCGGGTAGACCGTCGCGCCGCAGTCCGTGCAGACGCGAGCGTGCTCGACCCGGCTCGGCGCGGCCGGATGTCCGCACCGGCCGCAGAACCGGTGGTCCCGGTCGAACGCCGCGAGCTGAACGGCGCGGGAGGCCCACCCGAGCTCCTCGTCCGCGACCATCCCGAAGAGCTCGCGCAGCCCGACGGGCTCGAGCATGCCGGGCATCGCGTCGCCGGGGCCGAGGAGGACGACCGAGACCGCCGCATCCGCGCGGCAGCCGAGGGGGAGCACACGGGCGTCGCCGGACGGCGGCACGGCGCTCAGGACCCGCTCCGCCGCCCGGTCGAAGAGAACGCGGTCGTCCTGCAGGTAGACGTAGCGGGCGTCGGGTCCGGGACGCCCGGGCCTGAAGGCGAGGTCAAGCGCGTCGAGTGCGAACGGCGTCCTAGATCTCGACGACGTCGTCTGCGGCCCTCCCGACGCTCCGCCGCTCGGGGAAGAGGCCGTCGATCGCGTCCAGCACGCTCGCGACCTTCGGGTTCTCGAAGAGCCTGCGGAACGCTTCGAGCTCGTGGCCGCTCATGATCATGAGCCCCTTGCGCTTGATCGGCAGGCCGCTCTCGCCGATCGGGTTCAGCTCGAGCGCCAGCGAGGCGGAGCGGTTGCGGGTCTTCGGGAGCTTGATCAGGTACACGCCGGGAACGGTGGTGTTCTTTCGCTCCCAATCCTCTCCGTTCTCGAGAAAGGTTCTCAGGCTATCATTGATCTCCATGGCGGTGTGATGGTATCTCATCCTACAAGGGTTTTTGTGCCACCCCTCCGCGATTCGATACAGACTTATCGGCGGAGCGTTATTGTACAGAGACAATGGATACGCGTCTCCTGGACCTCCTGATCGGGGTCGTCGCCCTACTCGTCATGATCATGCTGATCGTCGGCCTGCCGCTCATCCTGCCCTCCGGACTGGCGTACCTGCTCGCCATCGTGATCTTCCTCGTCCTGATGAGCGTCGCGGGGTACGTGATCAACGAGAAGATCCGCTAGGCGTCTCGCCCGGCGGCGGGCTCCCCTTCTTCTTCCGGTAATACCCGAGCGGGCCGCCTATCCGTTCGCAGAGGGCGTCGCGGCGGACGCAGAGCCCGTTCGTCTCCATGGTCGCGCAGGACGGCGGGGTATACTCGGTCCCCGAGCGGCCCGAGATGTGCTCGACCTGGTAGAGGGTCTTCTCGATGTCGAAGTCGGGGGCGCGCTGGTAGACCTCGACGATCTGGGTGGTCGAGAGCCCGATGGTGTGGAGGAATGCGGTCAGCGCGAACCGGCCCATGTGCGTCAGGTTCGCGCCCCCCGCGAGCGCCAGGACCAGCGCGGCCATGCAGGGCGGGTACCGCGACTCGTCGATCGGCCCGAGGTTCCGGAGCATCTGCCCCTGGTGGACCGCGGTCAGCCGCTCGATCGCGGGCGCGAGGAGGGCGCAGACCTCCGCCGGAACCTTCGGCAACCCGCGGGCGCGGATCACGACGCGGATCCGCTCCCGGAGCAGGACCTCGAACTCGGTCGCGTAAACCCTGACGAGCCCGCCCGAGACCTCGCGGTTGACCAGACGCCAGAGGGGCTCGCGCAGGCCCGCCACCATCTCGATATATTGAGCGAGGGGGACAAGGACGGTGTCGCCATCGAGCCGAAGACCGAGCTGGGTGGCCACCGCATCGCGCTTGGCCGCATCGGCTTCCGCCGTCTCATCCGATTCGTCATTCATCAGGAAGAATGAGGAGCGACGGGCTTCGTAGGTGATCAGCCGCTCGATCACGGTCCGGTCGTTGATGCAGGACGCGATGAGCCGCGCCATCCCGTAGGCGTAGAGCAGATCGAGCGCATTCACATTCTGCGAACGGGACTTGCGAAAATGGTCTTCAAGTTCGCGTTGCGGAATCGTGATCGCGGCCTCGAGCCGATCGGCAGCAAGGTCGATGATCCGGCGGCCCGACATCACTCGCGAGAAAGGTCTCGAGACGGTTCAGCTCCGACCCGGCGATCTTCGCCTGGGCCTCCTGCAAAAACGGGTACCGGGCCAGGTCCTTCTCGTCGAACGCTGGCCGCATCCGGTCTCCGGGGCTCAGTCGGCCTCGATCCGCGGCGCGAGCAGGTAGATCACGCGCCCCTTGCCGCCCGCGATCTCGAACGTGAACCTGACGGGGTGGTCCACCCCGATCCCGATCTCGATCTCGCTCGCCCGGCTCATGGTCTTCGCCATGTCCTTGAGGTAGTCGAGGCTGAAGAGGGAACGCGCCTTCACGTCCGCGAGCGACTGCACGTCGTCCGGGCCGAGCTCGAGCCGGATGTTGTCCGTGTCGCCCTCGGCCTCCATGAAGAAGACCCGGGCCTCGGGATCGATCCCGAGCGCGATCTTGTCCGAGACGACCGCGGCGGCCTTGATCGCGTTCGTGAGCTTCGCCCCCTCGAGGACGACCGTCCCCGGCAGCTCCAGGGTCGGCGCGTTCGGGTCCTTCCGGATCGTGTTCGGATCGAGGAGGGTCAGCGAGTACTGATAGCTCTGGAACGCCAGGTTCAGGCGCTGCGACCCCTCCGGGATCGAGAGCATGAGCCGTTCGCCGCGGTTCACCATCCCGATGATGTTCTTCAGCTTGGTCACGTCGATCCCGAGCGCGGACTCCGAGGCCTCGAAGACCTCGAATGCGTCCGGCCCGAGCTCGAGCGAGACCATCGCGACGTTCGCGGTGTCGACCGCCCTCGTCCTCATTCCCTCGCTGTCGACATGGAGGCGGCACTCGCTCACGAGAGCGGCGATGGCGTCGACTGCCTCCCTGAAGACATCTGCGTCGATGGTGGCGCGTAACATGGATACCCCTGACACTCTCTATTATAAACTGACTAGTCATAGTTTTAATGATATCGCACCGGAGCGAGCAACCGGAAGGTTGATACGCTCCGGTTTCCGTGAACGCGTCACGGGAGAGGCACCAATCGGGAGCAGACATAAAACATGGGATCGCAGTGGGGAGAGGACCGGGAGTATCGTAGGGCCATGCGCGAGGGCTATCGCTCGCGGGCCGCATACAAGCTGATCGAGGTCCAGCAGCACGCCGGCGTGATCCGGCAGGACGACAATGTGGTCGACCTCGGGGCCGCGCCGGGCTCCTGGCTTCAGGTGATCCGCACGCTCACGGAGGGACGCGTGCTCGGAGTCGACCTGAACCCGATCGCGCCGATCGAGGGGGTCGAGACGATCGTCGGCGACTTCTCCGACCCCGCACTTCCGGCGCGCGTGAAGGAGGCGCTCGGAGTCGTGAACGTGGTCGTCGCGGACGCCTCGCCGAAGCTCTCGGGCCAGCGCTCGTACGACCAGGCCCGCTCTATCGAGCTCGGCGAGCAGGCGCTCGCGTTCGCCTGCGCGACCCTGAAGCCGGGCGGCAACTTCGTCGTCAAGTCGTTCCAGGGCGAGGACTTCGCCGAGTTCCTGGCAAAGGTCCGGGTGGCGTTCCGGTCCGGCAAGACGTACCAGGCGAAGGCGAGCCGGAAGGGGTCGCGCGAGATCTACATCATCGGCAAGAACTTTGTCGGGTGTGATGCCGGTGCTGACTGATCCGTCGGGCCGGACCGTCTCGAACATCCGGATCAGCCTGACGCAGGCCTGCAACCTCAACTGCATCTACTGCCACGCCGAGGGCGAGAAGAACCCCGAGCAGGAGCTCTCGGCCGAGCAGATCGCGGAGATCCTCCGCGTGGCCCAGTCCTTCGGGATCCGGTCGGTCAAGTTCACGGGGGGCGAGCCCCTGATGCGCCCCGACCTCGCGCAGATCATCCGGTCCGTCCCGCCCGGGATGGAGATCTCGCTGACCACGAACGCGACCATGCTCGCGGACCGTGCACAGGAACTCAAGGACGCCGGGCTCAACCGGGTCAATGTCTCGCTCGACACGATGGACCCCGAGCGGTACGAGCGGATCGCGGGCAAGCCCATGCTCGGCGAGGCTCTGGCCGGGATCGACGCGGCCCTGAAGGCGGGCCTGACCCCGGTCAAGATCAACATGGTCGTGCTCTCGGGGATCAACGAGGACGAGGTCGACACGCTTCATCGACTTCGTGCGGGGCAACCCCAACCTGGTGCTGCAGCTGATCGAGCTGATGGACTTCCGCGACTGCGACCACCACGGCGACGTGAAGGGGATCGAGGACCGGATCGCGGCCATGGCGGACCGCGTCGAGACGCGGCGGATGCACCACCGGAAGAAGTACTTCGTTCGGGGGGCGGAGGTCGAGGTCGTCCGGCCGCTTCACAACACGGAGTTCTGCGCCTACTGCAACCGGCTCCGCCTCACCTCCGACGGGAAGCTCAAGCCCTGCCTGCTCCGCTCGGACAACCTGGTCGACGTCCGCGGGCTGCACGGCGCCGCGCTCGAGGACGCGTTCCGCGAGGCCGTGAAGCGGCGGGCCCCGTACTTCGCCTGAGATGTGCGGGATCGCGGGGGTCGTGGAGACCGGCGGCGGTGCCGCCGACGAGGCCCTCCTCGAGCGGATGAGTGCGCTCCTCGCGCACCGCGGGCCCGACGCCAGCGGGACGGTCGGTGGAGGGGGCCGTCGGGCTCGCCCACCGGCGGCTCGCGATCATCGACCTCTCGGACGAGGGCTGCCAGCCGATGACGAGCGCAGACGGCGCGCTCACGATCGTCTTCAACGGCGAGGTCTTCAACTACCTCGAACTCCGCGAGGAGCTCCGAGCCGCAGGGCACACGTTCCGCACCGGAGACCGACACCGAGGTGGTGCTGGCCGCGTACGCCGCGTGGGGGCGCGACTGCCTCGCCCGCTTCAACGGGATGTGGGCCTTCGCGATCCTCGACCGCCGGCGGGGCGAGGTCTTCCTCGCCCGGGACCGGCTCGGGGTCAAGCCGCTCTACTACGCCCGGGCAGGCGATCGTTTTCTCTTTGCCTCAGAGGTCAAGGCTTTGCTCGCCGACCCTGCCGTCGGAATGGTCCCGTGCGAGCCCGCGCTCGCCACGTTCCTCGCCTGGGGCGTCCTCGACCATTCGCCGCTCACGATGTTCGAGGGGGTGCTCCAGCTCCCGCCCGGCCACTGGATGGCGGTCGGGGAGGGCGGGGTCGAGGGACCGGTCCGCTGGTGGGACCTCGCGGTGAACCCCGCGGATCGCGTCGCCGCCCGCGCTCGAGGCCGACGCCCCGACGCGCCTGCTCGACGCTTCTGACCGATGCGGTCCGCCTCCGGCTCCGGGCCGACGTCCCGGTCGGGACCTGCCTCTCGGGCGGGATCGACTCCTCGACCATCGTCGCCCTGATCGCGCGCCTGCTCGCGACCGAGCATCCGGACTCGGTCGGCGAGCGGCAGCGGACCTTCTCGGCCGTCTACGCCGACCGCCGGTTCGACGAACGGGCGTTCATGGAGGTGGCCGCAGAGTCGGCCGGGGTGGCCGGCGCGTACGTCGAGCCCGACCCGGACCGGCTCCGCGACGACCTCCTCGACCTCGTCTGGGCCCAGGACGAGCCGTTCGGCTCGCTCTCGATCTACGCGCAGTACTGCGTGATGCGCCTCGCGGCCGAGTCGGTCACGGTCGTGCTCGACGGCCAGGGCGCGGACGAGCAGCTCGCGGGTACATCGCGTACCAGGGGACGTACCTTGTCCACGCTCGCCCGCCGCGGCCGGTTCGGCCGGCTCGTCGAGGAGGCGCTCGGGACGCTCCGGCACCACCGGGGCTTCTTCGCGGACGCGGCCCGGCAGCTCGTGGTCCGGCGGGGCCGGCGCGGGCTCCTCCGGGTCGACGCGCCGCCCGTTGCACCGCTACGCCGGCGACCTCGACCGCGTCCTCCGGCAGGAGACGGCCGTGACGAACCTGCCCGCGCTCCTCCACTACGAGGACCGGAACTCGATGCACTTCTCGATCGAGGCCCGCGTGCCGTTCCTCGACTACCGCGTCGTCGAGTACCTCGCGTCCCTCCCCCTCGACCAGAAGCTCCGCCGCGGGGTCACGAAGCGGGTGCTCCGGCGCGCGATCAAGGGGCTCGTGCCCGAGGCGATCCGCTGCCGGATGGACAAGATGGGCTTCGTCACGCCCGAGGAGGTCTGGATGGGGCGCGAGCTCGGGCCGCTCGTGGAGGAGGTCTTCGCCTCGGACTCGTTCCGGTCGCGCCCGTACTGGGACGCCGAGGCGGTCGCGGCGGACTTCGCGCGGTATCGGGCCGGCACGGCCGAGTACTCGCAGGAGGTCTTCCGGATCTTCGTGACCGAGACTCTGGCTCCGCCTCTTCTTCGACGATCGCGAGAAGACTCTCCGGAACGGTCCGCCTGAGGGCAAAGAAAGGGGATCTGTGTCGACACAGCGGACGCCGATAGCTCTTCATCACTCATCGCGAGGATCGCGTAGCCCCCGTCCGCGGTCTGGATCACCCGTTTGACCTCGCGGATGGATCCGATCGAGAGCGGACGATCCCAGACGAGGGTCGCCCTCGGCATCGAACCGGAGGGCGTGAAAGCCAGTGTACGGGTTCGGACCGAGCGAGAGACTATCCGAATCGTAGCCGCTCGACTCCATTCGCAACGGGAACACCCACTGAGACGTACCCGCCGTCGCTCGTTCCGTTGAAGACACGGCTGGCATTCAGGGATCCGCTCCGCGATCACCTGTCCTGTCGGATCGAGGAGGGTCGAGGCGACACCGAGACGCGGGATACGGGACTGCTCGGGCTCTCATGTACTGCGCACCACCTCGATCCCGTCGGGTCACGATCCCGCATCTCGAACGGCTCCCCTGATACTCGACCTGACCGAGTGGGACTACTGGGTACCAGCAGCGCCGTCCCTGTCGGCTGCAGCAGCACTAGCTCTGGACCGGTACAATCCCTGCCGATGCTTCGGTAGGGGGACGGCCCTGCGAGCAGCAAGGCTGCCGTCCTCCTGGTCTTCGAGCGCGGACCATACGGCGACGATCCCCGTCATCGTACGTCCGCTGCCATACCAGCTCTCCGTCCGACGAATACTCTCACCGCCAGGGCTCTCTTCACCAGCCATACTGGGAGTGTATGACGGCATGGGAGTGGGCAGCGTGGTGACGCGACGGGCGCTGCCGACCGCTCCGGTGGACGAAAGAGTCGTCGTGATACCGGTATCGAGCAGGAGCGGGATTCTCCAGGGAAGCGTTCGAACCTCCGGGCGTGGCGGTGGTAGATCACTGGCTGCGGGACGAGTCTGCGCTCCTGTCACCGAGGAAGTCGTTCGTCGCCCAGACCTGGTAGACCGTGTATCCGCCGACGAGATATCCCCCGTCCCGGAGCCGTGTCAGCGAGGGCGCCTCCCACATCGCAGTCGAGCAGGTCCAGACCGCCGCTCCGGCCCGATCGAAACGTGTCACCTCGCCGCCCTGCATCAGGGTTGCAAAACCGCCTTCAGGATCGGCGACCACCGCGCGGGGCCTATCGAACCGGTCCGTGCTCGTTCTGTCCGCGATCACCTTTCCGCTCGAGGACAGACGTATCACCCGGGGAGATTCGAACGTTCTCCGGCTCGTACCGTTCTGCCCGACGATGACGAGCTCCCCGTTCTCCAGCCTCGGCCATGTCTTCGCCGGCGTCGTCCTGCCCGCCGTCGATCGTGCGCGTCCATTCCTGCGATCCCGTCGCCATCCAGTTTGAGAACGACGATATCCCGTACCGGAGAATAATTGAAGCCCATGCATCCCGGCAGGAGCACGACAAACACTCCCAGTACGATGAGAAGAGCGACACCCGATATCCGAACTGCGGTTTCCATGCCCCTTCCTCCGGTTATTCTCCGGTGTGAACGCGGAACCGGGGAACTGTCGATCTGTTGATTGCTGGTGATACTATGTTAAATGCCCGAAATCGTTCGCCGCCGTGATGGATCTCTGTCTGGCGGTGCCGGACGACGGGGAAGGAAAAGAGAAAAAAACGGAAGAGATGACGGGTTGGTTCCGGTGTCGACGGCGGACGTCACCGCCCCCCGGCGCCGCCGCCGCCGAAGCCCACCGCCCCCACCGAAGCCTCCGCCGCCGAACCCGCCGCCGCCGAAGCCCCCGCCACCGCTCTGGACGGGCGGCGCGAAGAGGAGCAGGGGCACGAACGCCCGGTTCAGGTTCATCGGCATCGCAATCTCCTCGGGGAGCCGGATGTTCAGCTCGCGCATGGCCCGGGCGACCTTGTCGCCGACGCCGAGGGCCGTGCCGTAGACCAGCCACTCGCCCCACATCGAGAGGTCGGCCGGCGAGTACTTCCGGAGCATGGCGAGGTCCGAGAGGAAGTTCGCGAACGCCTCCCACTCGAGCCGCTCGCGGTAGCCGTCGCCCTTCCAGTGGCCGAAGAGCGTGGACGGGAACGTGATCGCGATACCGGCCTGGGCGGTGCCGACCAGGAAGAGCGCGATCGGGCCCATGAAGCGGCCGCTGAGGTTCGGATAGATGAAGATGAACAGGAGCGAGACGATCGCGAGGGCGGCCCCGATCAGGATCAGGGGGGCGATGTGCTCGCGGCCCGAGACGATGTACGCGGTCGTCACGGACGGGTCCGAGTGCGAGGCGATCGCGCGGTAGGTCCCGAGGTTGCGGATCATCTCGGACTGGAGGGCCGTATTGCTTTTCGCCTCCTCGTTCCGGAGCGCGAGCGCGGCCGTGTCGACCACGTTGTCGGTCGAGATCGCGTCGAGGAAGTCGAGCACCCGCTGCTCGTACGGGTCGTTCGAGGAGGCGCCGTGCAGCCGGATCCGGACGTCTTCGCCGCCCGCCACCTCCTCGACGCGGATCAGGCCGCGCCGGTGCAGGTCGAGCACGGTCGCGTAGAACCCGTCGGCGTCCGAGGTCCCCGCGTCCCCCTTGAAGAGGAGGTTCACGGTCCAGGGGGGCTTGGTCGGGTCCGGGACCGTGCTCAGGTACTCGGGCACGGTGAAGGCCTTCTCCCGGCCGTACCGCCGGTAGAGGAGGAGGAGGGCGACGGGCACGAGGAGCACGAACGCGATCCCGGCCCAGTAGAGGATCGTGGAGAGCGTATAGGGAACGCTCTCCCAGAAGTAGGCCGACCGTGCCTGTCCCTCGACATCGGCGACCGGGCTGGGGAAGCCCGCGACGGTATCGAGGGCCGAGCGGTTCAGCAGGAGCTCGATCGCGACGTTCTCGCTCTCGCCGGCGGAGCCCGTGATCACGATCAGGTCGCCCTCGCGCGTCTGCCGCAGCGTGGGCGGATACGCGAAGACCTCGCTCACGTCGTCGGCCGGGAGCGTGATGCGGATAAACGAGTACGGCACGTGCTGCCCCTCTCGCGCGAGCTTCAGGTTCACGTGGACGAACGACGCGTCGTACTCGACCGGCGGGCGGACCACGAACCCGTACCGTCCCTCGTACGTGCCGCTCGAGAAGTAGCCGGGGTCGACGAGCCCGACCTCGTTCCGCTCGGCCTGCGCCGCGACGAACGACGCCGTCCCGGGGTCGGTCGCCGGCCCGTAGAGCCGGACCGTGCCCGAGGCGTCGCGGGCGTACCCGGTCACGCCGTCAGGCGGCTCGATGCCGACAACCTCGATGTGGGGAGAGCCGGTCGCGTTGAAGACGAGCGGGACGTCGAAGGTCCGGAAGAGCATCCGGTAGGTGCCGGGCGCTTCGACGTTGTAGACGTACCGCTCCGCGAGGCTCCCGTTCAGCGCGTAGTCGGCCTCGTAGGTGTCGACCGAGAGGCCGCCCGCGAAGGTGAGGGTCGGCAGCCAGAGCGCGAGGGCTGCGGCCACGAGCCCGAGGGCGAGCGTGACCGCGACCAGGATCGCGAGCGAGCGTTCTTCGCCCATGGCCGATCAGAACTCGATCGTCGGCGGCCGCTCGATCGCTTCCTCGAACTGGAGGTACTCGAGCTTCTGCATCGCGATCAGGCGCGCCACGATGTTCGACGGGACGACGTCGACCATCGTGTTGAGCTGCTGGGCCACGTTGTTGTAGGTGTAGCGCTGGCGCGCGATCTCGTCCTCGACGCCCCGGACGGCCCCGGTCAGTTCCTGCACCACGGTCGAGGTCTTCAGGTCCGGGTAGGCCTCTGCCACGGCGAAGAGCGAGCCGAGGATCGACCGGCTCTCGCGTTCGACCGTATCGAGCTGTGCCGGCCCGCCCTCGCCACGGAGGCGCGGAGCTCCGTCACCCTCGCGAGGGTCTCCTTCTCGAACGTCGCGTAGCTCCGGACCGCGCCGAGCAGCTGCTCGATCATGTCGAGCCGCTTCTTCATCGCGACCCGGATCTGTCCGAGGGTCGCCTCCGCCGAGTTCTTCAGGTTGAAGAACCGGTTGTAGATCCCGAAGAACCAGACGACGAGCCCGAGCAGGACGAGCACGACGACGGCGATGAGAACGATCGTGATCAGGTCAACCACAGTGTCACCGTGGTACAGATGGGGACGTACCTATTTATGCGTTCGCCGCGGCAGTGGACGAAGAGAAGGGAGAGTCAGGCGCCCGTGACCACGGGATAGCCGGCGTCCTTCCACTTGGCGATCCCGCCCCGCATATTGTAGACCTTCGTAAAGCCGAGCTCGCTCATGATCTGCGCGGCGCGGGCCGACCGGGTGCCGCTCTGGCAGTAGACGAGGTAGGTCTTCTCCATGGTCCAGGCGGGCGACACGGTCGCTGAAGACGCCGGCGCTGACATCGAGATTCACGGCGTCGCGGAGGCGCTCGCGCTCGAACTCGGAAGGGGTCCGGACGTCCAGGATCGTGACCTCGCCGGGCTGCCCCTGGAACTGGTCGACCATCTGTTTGAACTCCTCGACCGAGAGGTCGGTGTGGCCCGATGTCGCGTTCGCCGCCGAGGTCTGGGTGCCGGTGCAGCCGGCGCTGACGGCGAGCGCGAGGACGAGCACGACGGGCGCGAACAACCGGAGGGTGCGGATCAACATCCGATCAAGATCTCGGCCCGAATGGTTATACCCCTTTTGTTGGGGGAAGAGGGAGAGAAAGGGGGGTCAGAGGGAGCTGCCCGACTGGACGGCGGACTCGGGGACCTCGACCGTCCCGCCCGTGGAGAGCAGGCGGTACGGCCCCGTCGTGTGGACGTCGCCGGTGCTGCCGCCCGTCGCGTACGGGAGCACGAACTCGCCGTTCACGGCGGTGGCGCGCCACGTGAAGTTCCGGCCCGTGTTCGTGACGACCGGGACCTCGATCGTCCCCTCGCCGCGGAGACGGGCGCCCTTCACGTACTCGAAGACCTTCACGTACTTCACCGCGAGGCCGCCCGCGTTCGTGGGCGACTCGTGGACGAGCCGGTAATGGCCGAGCGCGGGCACGGTCTCGACCGGCTGGTTCGGCTGGACCCCTGCGGCGATCGCGTGGGTGCCGGTTGCAGCCTGTGCGTTGTACGCGGCCGCCCGCGCGACCGCTGCGGTCGCGTTCATGGACTCGGCCCGGGTGATCAGCGGGAGCGCCGTCTTCGCCTTCGCCGGGTCCTGGTACTCGATGTAGTACGCGGTCCCGGGCGCCGTCTCCGCGCCGTCGAAGGTATGGAGCCGGGCGACCGTGGTCAGGTAGTAGGTCTGGAGGTTGACCGTGACCGGGTCGAGGACGTTCGTGTTCTGCTGGTTCCGGGCGTACAGGGTCATCTGGTACGGCGCGGTCTGGGCCGTGGTGTTGTACCAGGTCGCCATCGCCCAGAACTTCGAGACGGCCATCTCGATATCCGTGACCACGTACCTGCGTCTCCTTCACGTCGAGGATCCGGTTGGACTCGGTCTCGTTCGTCGAGACGAAGTACGCGGCCGCACCGTCCGGGCCGGCGACGCCCTGCTGGAACGGGTTCGCGTTCGGGATCCGTTCGGCGATGTAGGTGATCATGTGGCCGTAGTCCCACCAGGACATCACGCCGTAGGCCTCGGACGGGTAGGTGAAGCCCTGCTTGGCGTAGATCTTCTTCATGTCCATGCCCGTCGCAGGGGTGCCGTTCTGCATCCACTCGAGCGACTCCTTCCAGTCCGGGTTCATCCGGTTGACCTGCTGGCTCGCGGTCGCGTACGAGGTCGTGAAGTCGGCCTGGCCGTCTCCGTCGAGGTCGACCGGCAGGGTCGAGAAGTAGGCGAAGAGGAGCGTGACCAGGATCGTGCCGATCACGAGCGCGGCCCCGGCCACGCTGTAGGACCGGTGGGCAGCGTGGGCGCGCTGCTTGCCGGTCGGGGTCTTCGCGGACGGCGCCTTCTTGCCGCCTTTCTTGGCCTTTTGCTCGGGCTCGGGGGCCGGAGCGGGCGCAGGCTTGGCCGCCTTCGAGCCGAGGCCGAGCATGCCCGCGAGGTCGGCGCCGCCGAGCTCGAACGCGAAGGAGACGACGATCCCGGCGAGCAGGGCGATGTTGACGGCGAGATAGTACTCGGTACCGGACGTGCTGGACCGTGGAGAGGAGGATGATCGCGGACCAGACG
Source organism: uncultured Methanoregulaceae archaeon (assembly GCA_963730355.1). Taxonomy (GTDB): domain Archaea; phylum Halobacteriota; class Methanomicrobia; order Methanomicrobiales; family Methanospirillaceae; genus UBA288. Next base: position 62,625 of record CAVSRL010000007.1, read on the forward strand.
AAGACGAAGAGGTGGTCGGCCCGGTGCTCGCGCCAGAACCTGAACGCGAGCACGCCGAAGCCCGCGAACATCAGCACGAGCCCGAGCTGGAACGTGGACCAGGCCGCCTCCAGCGACCAGCCGCGCGCCTCCTGGACCGTGTTCGTCACGTCGTACTGGCCGAAGAACGCGCCGAAGCCGCCGATGAGGATGTTGTAGACGTCGGGCAGGGCGACGAAGAGGATCAGCGCGATCACGACCCCGACCCCGGCAAGCGCGGCCGGGAAGTAGTACCAGGGGCGGCCCCGGAGATACCGGGCGAGCCCCCAGAGGATCGCCGTCCCGGCGATGATGCCGAGATACGCGATCACGTGGCCGACCGAATAGGCCGAGAGGTCGATGCCCGCGTTCTTGATGCCGAAGATCAGGTAGAGGACGAGCGTCACCGCGAACACGACGACATTGATCACCAGCAGCCCGTCGCTCGAGCGTCCGCGATAGGCGTCGTAGAGGAACTGGGCGAGCGTGTAGATCGCGACGATCATCGCGAAGAGGATCATCGTCGGCATCGCCACGAGCCCGACGAAGTACGCGACGCCCGCTGCGGCCCCGAGCAGGACAGGCCATTTCAGCCTCTCCCAGTTCAGGCTCTCCCTGCCGGCCAGCGAGACCTCGTGATCGAGCGTGTATCGGATCGCAACGATGTAGACCAGGCAGAAGACGGTCGAGGTGAGGGTCTCGGTCATGTGGTGGTCGAAGTACCCGAAGAGGGAGCGGAAGAAGTACTGGCCCGCGATGATCGCGATCAGGCCGGCCGCGACGAGCCCGCCCTTCCAGTCCGAGAGCCGCCGGCCGAGCAGGAACATCACCGGCACCATCACGGCGGCCATCAGCGGCGGGACCGTGAGGGACGTGAAGATGATCTCCGGGCGCGTGGCCGCCCCCGTCAGGAGGCAGAGGGTCGAGGCGATGAAGGTGGTCAGCGGCCCCCAGTAGAGGTCGGTGCCGTACGGGAAGAGGGTCATCGGCTCCCACCAGGCGTAGGTCGGGAAGTTGGCGAGCATCAGCTCGACCTGGCGGAGGTTGTAGAGCGGGTCGTCGGAGCCGACGAACGAGAGGATATCCTGGTTCCCGATCTGCATGGCCGGGATCATCCGGATCCAGAACGCGAGGACTGCGAAGAGCGCGATCAGCGCGATGATGAGATACGTGCGGTACTTCGAAAGATCGGGCGGTGTCATCCCTCCCTCCGCTGTACAGGTGCTCCGCAGGACCGTTAATATATTTGGATAGGTCTCGGATGGAGAGCGAAGCGTCGGGCAGCGCGGCGCTGATGGCATCCGTGGGCGAATCGGAAGAGGACCGACCAGGAACCGAGATCCGGCGGGGAGCGCCATCACGCCGCAGATCGGCGGTTTCACGCGCTGTTGTACACAGGAGAGGTGGCGGTCTCGAGCACGTTGTAGAGCAGGAAACGCCGGCAGCACACATTGTCCCGACACCCGCGAGGAACGGCCCGAGGGGTCCGACGAGCGGGACGAAGCGGACATCGAAGATCGTGAGCCCGCCGCAGATCTCGAAGAAGGTGCAGGTGCAGTCGATGCACCTCCTGTCGAACGATATCGGGGAATCGGCGCAGGATGACGTTCAGGCCGAGGGTAGTTTCCGATCCAGCAGACGGCCGTGTCCTGGAGATCGCGACGGCGATGAAGACGGCGAGAAGCCGGGACGGATCAGGTGCCCGGTGGCCGCCACCAGGCCGGAGACGAAGAGAAGGCGCGTCGCTGAGGAGAAGCGGCGTCACAACGAGGCCGGTTTTGAAGAGGATCGCGCTCGTGGCATACTGCCCGATCACGAGCAACAGGTTCTGGTCGAGGTGGAGGAAGAGGTCGAGCGGTCCGCGGAGTATGGAGGTCGAGTAAACGGGTGATGATGAAGGCCGGCCGGTCCTCCGTCGCCGGCCGAACCACCACCCGGTCGTTTAAGGAGGTTTTAAAGGAGTGTATCCAGCGCGAGCACGATCGCACCGATCAGGGCCGCCACAACGATCACGTAGTAGGGGTTGATGTGGACGGCGCGCCGGTCCTCGCTCTCGTAGTAGTTGACGAGCCCAGCCGACGAGATCAGCCGCCCGCCCCGCTTCTTCGCCATATCAACCTATATCTGGGTCTGGTCATTTAAATAATCACGGGATGACGCAGAGAGTCTACTCGGGCCTCGCCTTCACGGGCCCCTCGCTCGAGTGCCGGCCGGCCGACATCGTGGTCGAGCGCAACCGGATCGTCGCGGTCGAGGAGCGGACGCATGCGCCCGCGCGCTGGATCTGCCCCTCGTTCTTCAACGCCCACACGCACCTCGGCGACACCATCGCGATGGACGCGCCGTCCGACGGCGACCTCGCGTCGCTCGTGGCGCCGCCCGGCGGGCTCAAGCACCGACTCCTCGGTGCGGCCTCGAGCGCGGACTGCGTCGCGGGCATGCGGGAGAGCGTTCGCCGGATGGTCGGGGGCGGGACGGGCGGATTCGCCGACTTCCGCGAGGGCGGCGCGCGCGGCGTCGGGCTCCTGCAGGAGGCCGTCGCGGGCCTCCCCTGCCGGGCCGTGGCCCTCGGGAAGAGACGGGGGGGAGGAGATCGCCGGTGGCGCCGGCATCGCGAGCACGCGCGATGTCCCGGAGTACAGGGACGTGGTCGACCGCGTCCGGCGCGCCGGCGGGCTGGTCGCGTTCCACGCGGGCGAGCGCGACGCCGGCGACGTGGACGACGCTCTCGACTGCGAGCCCGACTTCGTGGTGCACATGACGCATGCGACCGAAGCGCAGCTCCGGCGGTGCGCCGACGAGGCGATCCCGATCGCGGTCTGTCCGCGCTCGAACTGGCGCCTCGGGATGGCCGTGGACAGCGCGCACCCGCCGATCGCGCGGATGCTCGAGCTCGGCTGCCGGGTGCTGCTGGGCACGGACAACGCGATGTTCGTCCCCCCCGACATGGCGGGCGAACTCGCGTTCACGTCGGTCGTCTACGGCCTCGAACCGGCAGCCCTGCTCCGTGCCGGGATCGACGGCGCCGCCGTCACCGGAAGCCCGACGTGGCTCGAACCGGGCGCAATCGCCTCCTTCTTCGTCGTGGACCCGCTCCGCGCAGGACTCTCGTTCAGCCGCGATCCCGTCGCGTCTCTGGTCCGGCGGCTCGACACGGGGTCAATCAAAACAAATGTTTTTAACCAGTAGGACGAATCTATAAAGACTATTTTCTGAGGGTGTGTATGTTCCGAAAGGTACTGGTAGCGATCGACGGTTCCAGCCAGAGTTTGCAGGCTCTGACGACGGCGATCGACGAGGCGAAGGTGTGGAGCGCCGAGGTGCATGCTGCCTACGTGATCGAGATCGGCCTCTTCTCCTCGCTCCCCGTCGACAATACCTGGGAGGTCATGTACAGCCTCCTCGACAAGGAGGGCAAGGAGATCCTGGACGGTGCAGTCGCAGCGGGAGCCGAAGCCGGCGTTCCGTTCACGACCCACCTCCGGCAGGGCCACGCGGGCCAGGAGCTCCTGAACCTCGCGGAGGAGGTCGGCGCCGATCTCATCGTGGTCGGATCGCTCGGAAAGAGCGGGATCGAGCGGCTCCTGCTGGGCTCGGTCAGCTCCTTCGTGGTGACGAACAGTCCCGTAACGACGATGGTGGTGAGAAAATAAGCCCGCAGCTCGTGCGCGATTACATGACCCAGGACGTGGTCTCGGTCGAGATCCCCGGCAACCGGGACGACGTCCTGAAGATCCTGAAGCGCACAGGGATCAGCGGCGTACCCGTGATCAAGGACGAGAAGATCGTCGGGATCATCACCAGGAAAGACCTGCTCCGCAAGCCGGACGAGACCCAGCTCGGCCTCCTCATGACGCCCGATCCGGTCACCATCGGCCCCGACGCGACGATCGCCGATGCGGCCCGTCTCATGATCCGGCACGGCATCCGCCGGTTGCCCGTGGTCGAGGACCGGCGTCTTGTCGGCCTTCTCTCGGTCTCCGACCTGATCCTCGCGATCGCGCAGATGAAGTGCGCGGTTCCGATCCGGGAGGTCTACACGAGCCAGACCTTCGCGATCTGGGAGGAGACGCCGCTCACGGTCGTCGGCAGGGTCATGGAGATCTCGGGGTTCGACGCCATACCGATCCTGGACTCGGACAATACGCTCCGCGGGATCATCTCGGAGCGCGATCTGATCCGAAACTCGGTGATCGAGGACTCGGTCGGGGTCTCGGACTTCTCGAACGGGACCGATGACGATGAGTGGACGTGGGAGAGCATCCGCGACAACCATACGCTCTCGTACTCGATCTCGAAGGTCCAGATCCCGAAGAAGCCGGTCAAGCACGCGATGGTCAAGAACGTGATCGCCGTGCCGCTGAATGCAGAGGTCAGCGAGTGCGCGCTCAAGATGAAGCGGGCGCGGGTCGACCAGCTGCCCGTGATCAACGGGGACAAACGCCTGGTTGCCATGCTCTTCGATCGGGACCTGATCCGGGTTCTCTGCGCACCCACGCCCCCATAACAACCTATAAGACGGATCGCGATGTTGTATATCCTGGACAGCACTTTTATAGTGATTCATCCTATTCACAGACTTTTTGAGGTACTCTGATGGCAGAGCCGGAGATAATGATGGGGACCACGACGATCGGTATCGTCTTCAAGGACGGCGTGGTCCTGGCAACCGAGAAGCGCGCGACCATGGGCTACATGATCGCGTCGAAGCGTGCGAAGAAGGTCTACCAGATCGCGGACCGAATCGGGATGACAACGGCCGGCGGCGTCGGCGACGCACAGCAGCTGGCCCGGATCATGACCGTCGAGTGCCGGCTCTTCCAGATGCGGCGGGCCAAGCCGATCACGGTCGGCGCGGCATCGACCCTCCTCTCGAACTACCTGAACCAGAACCGGTACTACCCGTACTACGTCCAGCTCCTGGTCGGAGGCGTCGACCGGACGGGGCCGTCGGTCTATTCGGTCGACGCGATGGGCGGGGCCACCCGCGAGGACGACATCGTCGCCACCGGTTCGGGCTCGCCGATGGCCTACGGCGTGCTCGAGGACCGGTTCAAACGCGACATGAACGAGCAGGAGGCGATCGAACTCGCCGTGCGTGCACTCCGCTCGGCCATGAAGCGGGACTCCGGCTCGGGCGAGGGCGTGCACGTGGTCGTGATCACGGCCGACCGCTACGAGGAACTCTCCGAGGAACGCGCCGATCAGATCATCGCCGCCGCCAAGGCGGCATGACGACTCTTTTTTAGGACGACTATATGGGAATTGAAGAACGGCTCAGAGATCTCAAAGATAAGATCAATAGCAAAGTGCCCCAGGGCATCTCCGTCTCGGAGGTCGAGTTCGAGGGGCCGGAACTCGTCATCTACACCGACGACCCGAAGCGGTTCGCAGACGAGCCGGACCTGATCAAGACGCTGGCCCGGGACCTCCGGAAGCGGATCGTGGTCCGACCGACCGTGCTCGAGGACCCCGAACGCGCCGCGACCGAGATCCGGACCGTGGTCTCCGAGAATGCCGGGATCACGGATCTCTTCTTCGATCCCGACACGGGCGAGGTCCTGATCGAGGCCGAGAAGCCCGGCGTCGTGATCGGTAAGAACGGGGCGACGCTCCGCGAGATCACGAAGCAGATCGGCTGGACGCCGAAGGTCGTGCGCACGCCGCCGATCGAGAGCCAGACGATCAAGCAGGTCAGGCAGTATCTGCGCTCGGTCAACGACGAGCGCAAGGACTTCCTTCGCACGATCGGCCGGCGGATCCACCGCGAGGTGACGAACAAGGACCAGTGGGTCCGCGTGACCACCCTCGGGTGCTGCCGCGAGGTCGGGCGCGCCGCGTTCCTGCTCTCGACGCCCGAATCGAAGGTCCTGATCGACTGCGGCGAGAAGCCGGACAACACGAACGGGACGCCGTACCTCTACGTCCCCGAGATCCAGCCGCTCTCCCAGCTCGACGCGGTGGTGCTGACTCACGCGCACCTCGACCACTGCGCCCTCGTGCCGCTCCTCTACAAGTACGGATACGAGGGCCCGGTCTACAGCACGCCCGCCACGCGCGACCTGGCGTCGCTGCTCCAGCTCGACTACCTCGACGTGATCCGGAAGGAGGATCGCAAGATCCCGTACACGCTCGAACGACGTCAGAGACTACCTCAAGCACTCGATCGTGCTGAACTACGGGTCGGTCACGGACATCGCGCCGGACATCAAGCTGACCTTCCACAACGCGGGCCACATCCTCGGGTCGGCCATCGCCCACTTCCACCTCGGCGACGGGCTCTACAACATCGCGTTCACGGGCGACTTCAACTACGGGAAGAGCCGGCTCTTCAACCCGGCCGTCGCGCAGTTCCCGAGGCTCGAGGCGCTCGTGATGGAGTCGACCTACGGCGGATCGAACGACTTCCAGCCGGCACGGCACGACGCCGAGGAGAAGCTCTACGCGACGATCCAGACCGTGGTCGACCGTGGCGGCAAGGTGATCATCCCGGCCTTCGCGGTCGGCCGGTCGCAGGAGGTCATGCTCGCGCTCGAGGAGGGGATGCGGTTCGGCAAGATCCCGAAGGTCAAGGTCTACCTCGACGGCATGATCAAGGAGGCGACCGCGATCCACACGGCCTACCCCGAGTACCTGAACAGCGATCTGCGCAACCAGATCTTCAAGGAGGGGCTCAACCCGTTCCTGGCCGAGTGCTTCTGCCAGGTCGATTCGCAGGAGATGCGGAACGAGGTGATGGCCGGCGATCCCTGCGTCATCATCACGACGAGCGGGATGCTGAACGGCGGCCCGGTCTTCGACTACCTGAACAACCTGGCCGCGGACGAGCGGAACGCGCTCGTCTTCGTCGGCTACCAGGCGGACGGGACGCTCGGGCGGCGGATCCAGAAAGGGTGGCGCGAGGTTCCGCTCGGACGGCGGGAATCGATCGTGATCAACCTCGAGGTGATCACCGTCGACGGGTTCTCGGGCCATTCGGACAGGCGGCAGCTGATGAACTACGTCGGCCACGTCACCCCGCATCCCGAGAAGATCTTCACGATCCACGGGGATGAGAAGGCGACCCTCGACCTCGCCTCGTCGATCTACAAGCGCTACCGGATCGAGACCCATGCGCCGATGAACCTCGAGACCTATCGGATGGTCTGAACCTCTCCTTTTCATGAACGCGAGGCTCGCGTGCTGCGCCGCGGTCTTCGTGCTCATGGCGCTCTCGAACGCGGTCGTGCCGGTGCTCGATACCTTCGCCGAGGGTGCGACCCTCCAGGGGCTCATCTTCTCGGGCTACTTCTTCGGGGCGATGCTGACCGTGCTGCCGGCGGGCCTCGCCTCCGAGCGGTACGGACGACTCCGGTTGATGCGTCTCGGCATCGCCGGCACCTGTGCGGCCGGGCTCGCCATTGCCCTGCTCCCTTCCGCCCCCGTTGTCGCGGTGGCGCGCGTTGCCGAGGGGGTGGCAACAGGGCTCTTCGTCTCGGCGTCGCTCGCGTTCGTCAACAGCCAGCAGGACGACGGGCGGCTCTCGGGGCTGTACATGGCGTCCCTGAACGCCGGATTGCTGGTCGGCCTGATCGCGACCGGAGCCCTGGTGCAGGTCTCGGGCGTGCAGACAGCGGGGGTGATCGTCTTCACCGTCCTGGCCGTCGCATCGTTCGCGCTGGTCCGAGGGAAGGACGCGGATACCGGCGCGAGGACGATCGACCCGGTGCCGCGCCTGGTACCCGTTCTCCGCCGGTACCGCTGGCTCTTCTATGCGACGGTCGTCATCTTCGGGGCGGGGGGAGCGGTTACCGGGCTGTACCCGGGATTTTCGCTGGCCGACCCGGGGCTTCTGGGGGTGCAGATAGCGCTCCAGAATATTGCGACGATCGTCGCGATCCTGATCGTCTCGCGCCTGCCTGCCGATCCGATTCGGACGATCCGGGCGAGCGCGCTGGCGATGGCGGCTGCGGTCGCGGATCTCGTTCTTCTCCCCTCTCGGCTTTGTCGCGATAGGGGCCGCGGCGGGCGCGGTCCAGATCAGCCAGCTCGCATTTCTGGCCCGGACCGGCGAACCGCAGGGGGTCGTGGTCGGGGTCTTCACCACGGCCTCGTACGCGGGGATGGCCGTGCTGCCGGTCGTTGCCGCCGCCGTGGTGCGATCGTTCGGGTACGCGGCAGCCTTCGGGCTGGTGATCCTCGTCTCGATCAGCGTCGCCATGACAATAGGGCGGTGCACCCGTTGTGAGATCCGACAAGGGGCGCCACAGATGACCTGATCCCATCCGTCTTCCGGCACCGGGACCAGGAGTCGAGACTCTTCAACGCACAGCCGATCTCAACGACGATCGGTTCAGGGAGAACCGAGGGGCGCCACCTCCAGAAGGGGGAGTCTTTCCCCATGACCCCGCCGAAGGTGCTCATGGTGCGACGATTGGCCTCACGACGAGATGCGATCGCCAGGGTATCGAGATGAGCAGGGGACGACGCGTCCATTCCCGATCTCCGGGCGGGCATCTGCCTCGACCATCAGCGCGGACCAGGCCCTTCCCGATCGATGTACTCGATCTCTTTCCCCATACTTCCGGGCGAGGTTTCTCGCATCGCCTGTCCAGGAGAGGCGGCCTCTGCACCGTCGGCGTGATGGATCTCCGATCGTACCGCAGAGAGGATGGCGGAAGGTACCAGTGAGTCGTGGATTGGATCGACCACTGTGCCGGCGAAAGGAACCTCCCATTCCACCGGGACGGGAAACAATGGGTCTCGCTTCTATCCTCGCCTGCCACCGCGGAGTATCCGTGCATTCGTGAGCCGAATGCGGCACCGGATCGCTGGATAGCAGAACGTGATGTATACATGATTGTGCGGGTACTTCAGCGACCGCTATAATGGGTGTTGATGAGATCAGAGGAGGAGCACAGGGAGGTCTTGGAATCGGCTCTGGTTCGCTTCAGAGACTTGCGCAATCGGCGCAAGACAGGGAGAGAAATGTATATCGTCGAGAGTTCGACGAATCGGATCTCCGGCACGGGCATCGAACCCGAGGTTGTCCATGAACAACCGGATTGTTATGGCTTACGCTGGATGTGAATATCCGCTAGAACAGTCTGTGTGATAATGAAGTAGGATAATAGCAGCGCACCATAGTTCCCGAGGACTCGCGTACCTCAGTACAGTATGATACGTTATCCGGCTTAACTTCTGGGTTCGGAATGAGTCCAGGTGTTTCCCGAATGCTATGGCCGCTATTACCCAAGCCAAGGTCCGGACTTGAACCGGAGTGTAGTAGATCTGCAGTCTACCGCGTAGCCGCTCCGCCACCTTGGCATGGCCGTGTGCCGACATACGTCTCCGTATGACGGCTTAAAGGTTAGCACTCTGGATTTCGTCTGGGTTCAACAATGATAAGCACTGGAATTTGAGCGTTAGTGCTTGCGGACTTAACACGTCGTTGCCTTCGTGCTTACATCCCAAGTCTATCAAACGGATCTTCTATCCGTGCTCTCAACGGAGTCTCGTTTTAGGTCGGGTTTCAAGCTTAGATGCTTTCAGCTTTTATCCCTTATCGCGTAGCCGCTCGGCAATGCCTTGTCAGACAACCGATCAACCAGTGGCGACGACCGAAAGTTCCTCTCGTACTATTTCGATCTTACCTTCAGACTCCGAACACTCCTAATAGATAGTAACCGACCTGTCTCACGACGGTCTAAACCCAGCTCACGATCCCCTTTAATAGGCGAACAACCTCACCCTTGGCTGCTGCTGCACAGCCAGGATGGAAAGAACCGACATCGAGGTAGCAAGCCGCCGGGTCGATATGTGCTCTTGCCGGCGACGACTCTGTTATCCCCGGGGTAGCTTTTCTGTCGTCAATAGCCCTCATCAAAAGGGCGTATTGGTTCGTTAGACCCGAGTTTCCTCTCGCGATCACTTGCTGTGCGTGATCGCGTCAGGCCAACTTTTGCTCTTGACACTCTTCTGTGAGTTTCTGACTCACATGAGTTGACCATAGGGCACCCTTGATATTTTTTCGAGGGTGTGGCGCCCCACCCAAACTGCCTATCTATCGATGTCCCCTCAACGGGTTAGAGTTACAGTATAACAAGGATGGTGTCTCATCGTTGACTCCCCAGCCCCCGGAAGGACTGGATCGACATCTCCCATCTACACTGCGCAAGTAATACCGTAACCCAACGACAGACTGCAGTAAAGCTCCACGGGGTCTTCACTTCCCATTAGGAGTCCCTAGTCTCTGCACTAGGACAAAAAGTTCAACGGACTTGTGTTAGGGACAGTAGAGCTCTCATTAATCCATTCATGCAAGTCGCCAATTAAGCGACAAGGTACTACGCTACCTTAAGAGGGTCATAGTTACCCCCGCCGTTTACAAGTCCTTCGTCCCGTTGAACCGGGTGTTCAGATACTTGCACTGGGCAGGAATCAGAGACTATACTAGTCCTTTCGGAGTTGCAGTCTCCTGTGTTGTTATTAGACAGTTAGAGCTCCCTGGTCTCTGCGACCTGCCTGATCTCCAGGCAGGCACCCCTTCTACCGAAGGTACGGGGCCAATTTGCCGAGTTCCCTTAACACAATTAGTCCGACACGCCTGCGCCTCTTCAGCGAGGGGCACCTGTGTCGGTTCTCGGTACGGACATTTGACTCCCTTTTCACGGGCTCCAGGAATTTGCCATGTTTCCCCATTACACATTCATCCGCTTCTCACCATTACGGTACTCCACGGACTTCGGTGCTTAGACGGAGCGACAACTCCGCTTGGCATATCCCGAAGCGTCAGGGCGAAAACGCTACAGTCAAACGGTACAGGAATATTAACCTGTTTCCCTTTCGATGTACTCGAGTTACGGTACACCTTAGGATCGACTAACCCTTGGCTGACGAACATTGCCAAGGAACCCTAGCCCCTGCGGCGGTTGGGATTCTCACCCAACTATGCTTCTACTATTGCCGGAATTCTCAATACTGCACGGTCCACTGGAACTTACGCCCCAGCTTCCACCCATGCAGAACGCCCCCCTACGAGATCACCTTTCGGTGCTCCGTGGTCTCTGTAGTAGGCTTTAGCCCCGTCCATTTTCTGTGCCCTAAACCTTGACTGGTAAGCTGTTACGCACTTTTTAAAGGATAGCTGCTTCTGAGCTCACCTTCCAGTTGTCTTTGGCCTAGGACCCCATTCAGTGTTGACACTTAGCCTACATTGAGGGACATTAACCACGGTCTGGGTTGTCTCCCTTACGGACTACAAGCTTACCCCGTAGCCCGGACTACCGGCCTTCTACGATGACAGGGAGTTTGGAGTTTGACAGGGAGGTGAGGGCTTTCGCCCCCAGCTCTCCCAATCAGTGCTCTACCTCACCATCGATCTCCAGCCAGGTCATGCTGCGACATGTTTCGGGGGGAACCAGCGGATGCCGGGTTCGATGAATCTTTCACTCCTATACGCAGGTCACGGGAATGATTTGCATATCAAAACCCCATTCGGTCCTCCACGCAACTTTCGTCACGCTTCAACCTGCCCACGCATAGATCACCCGGCTTCGGGTCTTATCCTGATGACTCCGCGCACTTTTAATACGCCGTCCCACGCTTTCGCTACGGACTTGTTGGTTTCCCTTCGGCTCCCCTTGCGGTTAACCTTGCCAACAGAATAAACTCTCCGGCCCGTTCTTCAAAACGTACGTTACGACATTGGCAGTCATGCCCGTACTACCGCCTCGCGACGGGTTCCTTCGCATGAAAGGTCCTTTAACGCCGTAACCCACCGTCACCTATCAATTTCAGGCACTTTTAACCACCTTTCTGGGGTTACTTTTCAGCCTTCGCTCACGCTACTAGTGCGCTATCGGTTTCGAGGAGTATTTAGTCTTGGAGGTTGATGACCCCCGGATTCCCGCGAGAATTCCAACCCACGGTACTCAAGACACTGCCTGGATGCTTCGGCGTACACCTACGGGACTATCACCCTCTATGGTACCCCTTTCCAGAGGACTTTGGTTTAGCCTAGGCATCGGAACGGCAGGCTTACAACACCACATCTCCCTTGCGGGATTCGGTTTGAACTCCGTCGCCTTCGATCGCCTCTACTGACGACATCTCGGTTGATTTCTTCTCCTGCCCCTACTAAGATGTTTCAATTCGGGGCGTTCCCGATCCAGACGGATCGACACAGAAGTGTCAGGATGTCCTATTAGGGTATCTGCGGATCACAGGCTCCCTGCGCCTTCCCGCAGCTTATCGCAGCTTGGCACGCCCTTCATCGGCTCTCGAACCGAGCCATCCACTGATAGGCTGAAGCTCCGGTGCTATTTGTTGAACCCATTTAACGTCCAGAGTGCTAACCCTGTACACGGCGTCGTCAGGTCGTTGACCTTCCGCCCTTCCCTGGGGATTCGCATTCCCAGGTGCATTGAGCGCACCATATGGTGCGCCCCACAGGAGTTGACTCCTGCGGGAGTGGACTCAATGGGAGTTGAACCCATGGCCTCCGCCTCGCAAAGGCGGCGCTCTTCCAACTGAGCTATGAGCCCTCTGCCTTATTGGTACTGGCAACTTTACGGTCTGCAGAGCAACTGCCTTGTCCATCGTTAGGAGGTGATCCAGCCGCAGATTCCCCTACGGCTACCTTGTTACGACTTAACCCCCCTTGCGGAACCTAGATTCGACCACGGCATAAACCGCGGCCTCATCAAGACCCCACTCGGGTGGTTTGACGGGCGGTGTGTGCAAGGAGCAGGGACATATTCACCGCGCCATTTTGAGACGCGATTACTACAGATTCCAGCTTCATGCGGGCGAGTTGCAACCCGCAATCCGAACTACGAGCAGGTTTAAGAGATTGCCTTCACCTTTCGGTGTCGAAACCCATTGTCCTGCCCATTGTAGCCCGCGTGTAGCCCGGATAATTCGGGGCATGCTGACCTACCGTTGCCCATTCCTTCCTCCTCTTTAGCAGAGGCGGTCCCAACAGTGTCCCCACCATCCCGGAGGACATGCTGGCAACTGTTGGCGTGGGTCTCGCTCGTTGCCTGACTTAACAGGATGCTTCACAGTACGAACTGACGACGGCCATGCACCTCCTCTCAGCTAGTCAAGTAGAGTCTTCAGCCCGACTATCATTCAGCTGTCTTATCCGGTGAGATTTCCGGCGTTGAGTCCGATTAAACCGCAGGCTCCACCTGTTGTGGTGCTCCCCCGCCAATTCCTTTAAGTTTCAGCCTTGCGACCGTACTTCCCAGGCGGCGCGTTTCACGGTTTCCCTTCGGCACCTCGATGACTCGTGGTCATCGATACACCTAACGCGCATCGTTTACGGCTGGGACTACCCGGGTATCTAATCCGGTTTGCTCCCCCAGCTTTCGTCCCTCACTGTCGGAGCCGTTCTGGTGAGGCGCCTTCGCCACAGGTGGTCCCCCAAGGATTACAGGATTTCACTCCTACCCCTGAAGTACCCCTCACCTCTCCCGGTCCCTAGATTGCCAGTATCCCTTGGACGCCTATCGGTTAAGCCGGTAGATTTCCCAAGAAACTTAACAACCCAGCTACGAACGCTTTAAGCCCAGTAATAGTGGCCACCACTCGAGCCGCCGGTATTACCGCGGCGGCTGGCACCGGTCTTGCCCGGCCCTTTCTTCGCATGCTTTTTAAACATACGGACAGTCCGCATTTACGGACACTCGGAGTTCCCTTATCACGGTTTCCCGCATTGTAAAGTTTTCGCGCCTGCTGCGCCCCGTAGGGCCTGGATTCGTGTCTCAGAATCCATCTCCGGGCTCTTGCTCCCACAACCCGTACCGATCAAAGGCTTGTTGGGCCGTTACCCCAACAACTACCTAATCGGCCGCAGACCCATCCTGTGGCGATAAATCTTTGAACTACAGAACATTCCAGTATCCGTAGCCTATGGGACATTATCCCCAGTTTCCCGGGGTTATTTCCCACCGCAGGGCAGGTTATCCACGTGTTACTGAGCAGTATGCCGAGGGCTTTCCCCTCTCGACTCGCATGGCTTAATCGAACTCCGATAGCAGTGGCCTCTGGCAGGATCAACCAGAATCACATTAGCACAATCTTATAAGGAGTTGGCAGTTGCTTTGCAGATTTCCGCATTGCCAGTACCAATGTCAGAACCAACACCGGTCGCGCCGGGCACGTTGATTCTCCATCACAGAGGGTTACTATATACGCATCGATGCGTATTAAAGGTTTTCATCATGCCCGCCGCCAGATGTCTGGCGAAGGTGCGCACAATGTTCGCATTGCACGGCAATGCGAGGTCATTATATTGCACCTCTGGGCACTTAAACCCTTCTGTCGTGCACATCCTTACGAATGCGCACCCATCGGATAGGTGGCCAATCACCACCGTCGCGCCAGGGCGCGAGGTAATAATGAATGGCGTCAATCCATATAAGCGTTCCCACAACATCATTCACGATTCACATCCCATTTCGGATGCGACCATGAGGAGACGGGGGAAACCTGTGTCACGGCGGTCGGATTCGACATCCGCCCATCCGATCGCCTTTCGACAATCGCTCGCATCGGGTGCGAGGTAACTATGTTGGAGACGTCACCATATAAGATCTTCCTCGAAGACGTCAATCCTGACAATTTCTCGCGTCCACATTCGCCGGATTGCGCACAAAGGAACCTGCCGAAGTCCCGTCACCACCACTGCGCGCATCGATTGCAATGGGGCGATTGCCACCCATATGCCGCCCGCACCTTCGCCTCTCCATCCCGGGGGCGCCTCACGACTCTCCTTCCGTCAGCGGTGCCCTGCCACCCGTCCCTTCCACCCGCGAACTCTGTCCAAGGGCCGGGAGAATGTCGATCTCGCCGAAGAACTCCTCCTGGACCAGGTCCACGGTTCCGTCGAGCATCAGGAAGAGCAGGGGTATGTACAGATCGATCACGCGCCATCCGCTCACCTGCACGAGCGACGAGATGGTCATCCCTCGCCCTTCCGCGAACCCGGCCAGGCACCACGCCAGCACCCGATGGGCCGCGTCGCGATACCCTTCCTCGTGAGCGATCCCGATCACCTCGTGCGGATCGATCTCCAGCGGCGGCGCCCGGACGCACCGGCGACGGCGCTGCTCGTCGCGTTCCATGAACCGGAGCACCGTGATCAGGTCGAAGAGCGTCTCGGGTCGCTTGCGGAGCCGTTTTCGCTCGAGCCGTCGGTGGATCTCGGCCTCGAGCCGTGCCATCGGCTCTCCCCCCAGCGGCTCCTCGAGCGTGTCCCAATCGACGATCTCGTCCTCCTCAAAGGCGTCGTCCTCCCCCTCGGGCGGGTCGAGCAGGTACTCGGACTTCATCCGGAGCAGGAGGGCAGCGTAAAAGAGAGTGCGGCCCGAGATCCGGAGGTCGAGGGTCTTCTGGTGCTCGAGCTCGGAGAGAAACCGGTCGGTCACCTCGACGATGTCGATCCGCCAGGGATCGATCTCGCCCCGTTCGGCCATGCCGACCAGGATGGCAACCGGCTCTTCAATCACCGGTACGCACGCCCGTGACCAGTGTGGATTTGTCGGGCCGGACGGTCACACCGACGATCCGGTCCGCGCTGTCGATCATCGGCTTCCTCAGCGAGACGATGATGAACTGGGATTCGGACGCGATCGTCCGGATCATCGAGGCGATCCGCTCGACGTTCGATCCGTCGAGCGACATGTCCACCTCGTCGAACGCGTAGAAGGGCGCCGGCAGGTACTGCTGGATCGAGAAGATGAACGCGAGGGTCGTGAGCGACTTCTCGCCTCCCGAGAGGGACGAGAGGAGATGGACCGCCTTGTCGCGCGGTTGCACCGCGAAGGTCAGGCCACCGTCGAAGGGATCCTCCTCGCACTCGAGCACGAGCCGGCCGTTGCCGCTTGTGAGCGTGGCGAAGATCCGCGAGAAGTTCTCGTTGATCGCGGCAAACGCGGTGCGGAAGGCCTCGAGCTTCTGCGTCTCGAAGTGAGCGATCCGCTCGAGGAGGGTCTCACGCTCGCGCGCGAGCACGCCGACCATCTCCGTCCGCTCCGTGACCCGCGCCCCGACCCGGTCGAACTCCTCGACCGCGAGCATGTTGACCGCGCCGAGGCGCCGGAGGGCGAACTCGGTCGCCGCGATCCCCTCGTTGATCTCGGCGAGCGTCAAGGTCGTGGTCCGATCGCCCGCCCGCTCCCGGAGCGCCGCGCACTCCTCATCCAGGGTCTTGCCGCGCTCGACGCAGACATCGATCTGGAACCGGACCCGCTCCAGTCGGGCCTCGAGCTCGAGCAGAGCCCGTTCCAGGTCGAGAATGGCCGTCTGCAGCTCGGCCCGCCGGCGCCGCAGGTCCTCGAGCTCGGCCGAGAAGGTCTGCTGGCGCGCCTCAAGTCCACGTATCTCCTCCTCGCCCGTCGCTATCTGTGCCTCGAACCGGCCCGTCTCCACGTCGAGCTGCCGGTTCTTCGCCTCGAGCCGTTCCCGCTCCGCCGCGAGCTCCTCGATCCGACGGGTAAAGTAGACCCGCTCGCGCTGGGTGTCCGCGATGTCCGACTCCTTGTTCCGGAGCCGCCGCTCGACCTCGTCGAGCCTCGGATCGAGCCCGTTCACGCTGGTCGGTGAGGGCCGGGATCTCGGTCTCCTCGAGTTCCTTCCTGAGCGAGGCCACGCGGCGATTGGCCTGCCCGATCTCGGTCCTGGAGCGCGCCAAGCGCCTGCTCGATCTCGGCGCGCTCGCCGACGGACGCGGCGCCCTCCTCTCCGAGCTCCCCCTCGGTCCGTACAAGCTCCGCCTCTTCGACCGCCATCGCCTGAATGCGCCGTTCGTACTCCTCGACCAGGACCCCGCAGCGGGCCGCCTCCTGGTCGGCCCGCGCCCGCGCCGCCCGCAGCGACTCCGACTCCGCCGTGAGGCGGCGAATCGACTCGTCGAGCCCCGACGCCTCCGCCTCCTGGCCCGCGATCGCCGCGAGGAGACGCCGGACCTCGTCCTCGACCGATGCGGCGAACCCGCGAGCGGACCGCTTCTGGAACCCGCCCGTCATGGCGCCGGTCTTCTCGAGCAGCTCCCCCTCGAGCGTGACCATCCGGTGACGTCCGAGCAGTCGGCGCGCCTGCGCGAGGGTCTTCAGCACCAGCGTTCCGCCGAAGACGAGGCCGAAGGCCAGTTCGTACTGCGGGTCGAACCGGACCAGGTCGACCGCGTAGTCGACGATCCCGTCCCCCGAGACGGGCGGGCGCGGAACCTCGCGGAGCCGGTTGAGCGGCAGGAACGTGAGGCGCCCCGAGCGGGTCTCCTTGAGGTAGGCGATCGCCTGGCTGGCGACCTCGTCGTTGTCGACCACGACGTTGTTGAGCCGCGAACCGGCCGCCGTGTTCAGGGCCTCCATGTACTCGGGCGGCACCCGCCCGAGGCTGGCGATGGTGCCGTGGACCCCGTCCATGCCGAGCACGGCCTCGAGGGCTCGGCCTCCGGCGTCACCGTGGACCTGCTGCTGGGCCTCGCACCGCATCAGGGCCTGCTCGTTCGCGCGCTGGGCCTGTCGCAGCCGATCGAAGGTCGACCGCTGCTCGAGCAGCGTCCGCTCCGACTTCGAGAGCGCAGCCTCGACCCGTCTGCGCTCCTCCGCGTGCGCCGTCCCCGCCGTTCTCGTCTCCTCGAGCGCGGCCCGATCCGCGGCGACGGACGCCTCGATCTCGATCCGGCGCGCGGCGAGCCGTTCGCGTTCGCGCGTCCGCGCCCGGCTCTGCTCGATCAGCCGATCCTGCTGCCTCAGCAGCTCCGCGCGCCCCGCCGTCTGCTCCTCGAGCGATTCGAGCAGAGCGAAGAGTTCGGTCTGGGCCGAGGCCGTCCCCGCCTGGCCCTCGGCAAGACGCCCCTCGATTCCCCGGAGCCGGGCCTGCACGGCCGCCTGCTCCATCGCGAGGTTCGTCCGGTCGATCGAGAGGCTTCGCACGAGGGCCTGCGCGGCCGCCGTCTTCTCCTCCATGCGTCGGACATCGGCGATAGGCCCGGTTGATCGCCTGAAGGTTCTCCTCCCTCTCGCGCCGATGGGCTGTCGATCGAGAGCCGGCTCGAGCGGATGGTGCCCTTCACCTCCTCGAGCTGGCTCAGGAGTTCGAGGTACTCGGCGCCGCTCCGGCGGTGGATCTCCTCGTCGAGGGCCGCGAGGTCGCCCTGGAGGTACGAGAGATTGTGCGCCTCGTGCGACCGGTCCTCCTCGAGCCGCGCCGCCTCGACCCGATGGCCGTCGGTGAGCGACGCGAGCGTCGCCCGTTCCTTCTCCTTCTCGGCGAGCTCGGCCGCCGCTCGCGAGTCCTCGTACTCCGCGAGCTGGCGTGTCAGCTGCTGGTGGACCAGCGCCTGCTCCCGCTCGACGGCCAGCTCCTCGAGCCGGCGCGAGGCCTCCTTGAGCAGGAGCTCCTCGCGCTCGACCCGGTCCTTGACCACCTCGAGCTCGGCGAGAGCCTGGGTGCGCCGGAGGTCGAACTCGGCCACGCCGGCGATCTCGTCGATCACGCGCCGACGCTCGAGGTCGCTCATCTCGATGATTCGCGTGATGTCTCCCTGCATCACGACATTGTACCCGTGCGGCCGAACGCCGAGCTGCCCGCCCAGGAAGTCCGCGATCTCGCTCTGCTTCGAGAGCCGGTCGTTCATGTAGAAGTAGCTGTAGTAGCCGTTCTCGGTCCGCTTGATCCGCCGGCGGATCCGGGTGCCGTCCGAGAATCGCAGCGCGACCTCTGCCGTAGAGCGGTTGCTCGAGATGTTGATGAAATCGGTCAGCTTCTCGGCGCGGAGCGAGTGGGACGACGAGAGTCCGAGCACGAAGAGGATCGCGTCGATGATGTTCGACTTGCCCGAGCCGTTCGGGCCGGAGACGACGGTGAAACCCTGGGAAAAAGGAATCCGGGTCTTCCGGGCGAATGACTTGAAGTTGTCGATCTCCAGCTCGCTGATGAACAAGGACGCGGGCCCCTAGCGTTTCTTCGGCGGACGGGGCGGTTCCTGCTCGTCGGCGAAGATCACTGCGTCCACGTGCCGCCCGCTGCGGTCTCCGGCCGTCCGCGGGCCCTGCCGTCGGTTCTGGGGTCCGTTGGACGCGATGATATACTCGTTCTTGCGACGCAGCTCCGGCTTGATCGTCCCGTCGGGCTGCATGATCAGGTCCATCTCTCCGGCAGGGATCGCGGGCGCCGGTTCCGCGACCACCTGCGGCCGGGACGGGGACGGCGGCAGCGGCGCGAGCTTCCCCGCGTTCCGGGGGCGGACCAGGACCGTGGGCGAGGACGAGGGCGGCTCGACGGTCCGTCCCGGCCCCGCTCGGGCGGGTGACCGGCCCCTCGTGCCGCTCGGCCGTCTTGGCAAGTTTGAGCGTGAGCGCCTTCAGGTCCAGGACCTCCTCGGTCAGGCCCTTGACCACGGCCTCGAGCTCCCGAACGCGCCGCTCGAGCGCGCCGATACGGGCGTCCTCGGCGACGGGTGCCGGACCTGGCGTCCGATCGACCTCGCGCATCTGCTCGAGCACCCGCTCCTTCTCCTCCAGCTCGTGCTCCAGGTATTTGATCTTCGCATCCTTCATGGCCATGCGTGCCCTCCGGTGAAAGATGCGACGGGGAAGGTTATATTATTTACAATCCGTATCGGGCAACCCCGGGCCGAAGAAACACTCATACATGCCGGGCTCCAAAATTGTTTATATGTCGCACCTTGCCGATGTGGACCCCGAACTCGCGCGTATCATCGAATGCGAGCGGGTCCGCCAGGTGAACGGGCTCGAGCTGATCGCCTCCGAGAACCTCGTGAGTCGAGCCGTTCTCGAAGCGATGGGCTCGATCATGACGAACAAGTACGCCGAGGGTTACCCGGGCAAGCGGTATTACGGCGGGTGCGAGTTCCATGACCAGGCCGAGGACCTCGCGCGCGACCGGGTCAAGCAGCTCTTCGGCGCCGAGCATGCGAACGTGCAGCCCCACTCGGGCACCCAGGCGAACATGGCCGTCTACTTCTCGGTCATGGAGTGCGGCAAGGACCGGATGATGTCCATGTCGCTGACGCAGGGCGGTCACCTCTCGCACGGCTCTCCGGTCTCGTTCAGCGGCAAGATGTACGAGGTCCACCAGTACGGCGTGGACCTTGCCACGGAGACGCTCGACTACGGCGCCGTCGAAGAGCTGGCCCGGAAGGTGAAGCCGAAGGTGATCGTCTGCGGCGCATCGGCCTACCCGCGCGAGATCGACTTCGGCGCGTTCCAGGAGATCGCGGACGCGGTCGACGCCTACTGTATGGCCGACATCGCGCACATCGCCGGCCTCTGCGCAGCAGGGATCCACCCGAACCCGACGGGCGTGGTGGACTTCGTCACCTCGACCACGCACAAGACGCTCCGCGGGCCCCGGGGCGGGTTCATCCTCTGCGGGGCCGATCGGGCACAGCAGGTCGACAAGGCGATCTTCCCGGGGATCCAGGGCGGCCCCCTCATGCACACGATCGCGGCGAAGGCGGTCTGCTTCAAAGAGGCCCTCGAGCCCTCGTACCGCGACTATGCCCGGCAGGTCGTGAAGAACGCGCAGGCGATGGCCGGGGTCCTCGACGAGGCCGGCCTCCGGCTCGTCTCGGGCGGGACCGACAACCACCTGATCCTGATCGACCTCTCGAACCGGGGCATCACCGGGCTCGAGGCCGAGGTCGCACTCGGCAAGGCAGGGATCACGGCCAACAAGAACACGATCCCGAACGAGAACCGCTCCCCGTTCGTGACGAGCGGCCTCCGTATCGGCACGCCCGCGGTCACCTCGCGCGGCATGAAGGAGGAGGAGATGCGGCAGGTCGGCGAGTGGATCGCCCGCGTACTCGCGGACATCACGAACGAGGCTGTCATCCGGGACGTCGGGCGCGAGGTCGAGGCGATGGCCTCGCAGTACCCGCTCCACCCGGCATAACCCAGATATACGACGAGACGGAAGGGAGACAGACATGGCAACGATCCTCGACGGCAAGGCGGTCTCGGAGAGGCGGCTCGAACTCCTGCGCGAGACGATCGACGAGTCCGGCCTTCACCCGCGGCTTGCGACCGTGCTGGTCGGAGACGACCCGGCCTCGGCGCTCTATGTCCGGATGAAGCACCAGGCGTGCGAACGGGTGCATATCGGCTCGATCAACGTGACCCTGCCGGGGGATGCGACAACGGCGCGGATTGCGGAGACCGTGCGGAGGCTGAACGAGGACCCCGAGATCAGCGGGATCCTGGTCCAGCTCCCGCTTCCGGCCGGGATCGACCAGGAGGCCGTGATCGGTGCCGTCTCGCCCGTGAAGGATGTCGACGGCTTTCACCCCTGCAACCTCGGTCGGCTCTTCTCGGGCCGACCGCGCTTCTCCCCCTGCACGCCGGCCGGGATCATGACCCTGCTCGCGGAGTACGGCATCGATCCGGCGGGCCGGCGCGCGGTCGTCGTCGGCCGGTCGATCGATGTGGGACGACCCATGGCCGCGCTCCTGCTGAACGCGGACGCGACGGTCACGGTCTGCCACAGCCGGACCGGGGATCTCGCGGCCGTGACCCGTGAGGCCGACCTCCTGGTCGCGGCCGTCGGCCGGGCGCGTTTCGTGACGGCCGATATGATCCGCGAGGGAGCGGTCGTGGTCGATGTCGGCACCAACCGGGTGGACGGGAAGCTCGTGGGCGACGTCGACTTCGAGACCGTGCGCGAGCGCGCGGGCGCGATCACGCCCGTGCCCGGCGGGGTCGGACCGATGACGATCGCGACCCTGATGGAGAACACGTTCGCGGCTGCGAGACGGCAGGCATGTTGACCTGCACCATAGGCGGCGTCCGGATCGGCCCGGGCGAGCCGGCACGGCTGATGGGCGTCATCAACGGAAGCCCCGAGTCGTTCTACCCGGGCTCCTATGTGCCCCCGGCCTCGGTGCGGCGGGTGGCCGAACAGCAGGTGGAGGCCGGCGCCGCTATCCTCGACGTCGGCGCCCGCTCGACCGCGCCGGGCAGCCCCCCGATCACGGCGGCCGAAGAGGCCGGGCGCATGGATGCCCTCCTCGCGGAGCTCGACGGCGCGGGCTTCGTGATCTCGGTCGACACCTCTCGCCCTGCGGTTCTCGAGACCTGCCTCGGGCACGACGTCCACATGCTCAACGACATCGGCGGCCTCGCGGACCCGATCCTCACCGCGCGCGCGGGAGAGGCGGGCCTCGCCGCCTGCGGCATGGCCTCGTTCTCGACGCCGGGTGACGCCTGCGGAGTCGAGGCGACGCTCGAGGCGCTCGACCTCGTGGCGGCCAGGGCGGCGGCCGCCGGGATCGATCGCCTCGATCCTCGACCCCGGGGTCGGCCTCTGGACCGCCGAGAGGACAGTCGAGCACGACTGGGCGCTCTGCTGTGCCTTCGACCGGTTCACGGCGCTCGACCACCCGGTCCTCGCGGCAATCTCGCGCAAGACGTTCCTCGGAGCGCTGATTCGACGGCCGCCCGAGGAGCGGCTCGCCGCCTCGCTCGCTGTCACGGCGTCGCTGCTCGCGAAGGGAGCGCACCTCGTCCGCACGCACGACGTCGCCGAGACGGCGGACCTGCTCCGGGTGCGAAACCGGATGGAGGCCTGCCCGTGACCACCGCCTTCGCGGTCCACGCGCTGGGCACGCGGATCCTCGTTCCCGGCGACGACCTCGCGGGTGCGCTCCTCGACGCGGTCGCCCGGACCGATGCGGGCGCGCTCCGGGAGGGGGATGTGGTCGTGGTCGCCGAGACTGCGGTCGCGACGGTCGAGGGGAGCGTGATCGCGCTCGACCGAGATCACGCCCACGCCCGAGGCGGACGCGCTCGGCCGCCGGTACGCCCTCGACCCGCGGGTCGCACAGGTGGTTCTTGACGAGTCCGACCGGATCGTGGGCGGCATCGACGGTTTCCTGCTCTGCCTCAAGAATGGAACCCTCCTGCCGAACGCGGGGGTCGACGGCTCGAACGCCCCGCCGGGGCACGTTACGCCCCTGCCGCGGAACCCGGACGACTCCGCCAGGCGGCTCAGGGCCGAACTCGAGGCGCGCACCGGCGTTCAGCGTCGGCGTCGTCGTCGCCGACTCCCGGACCCACGCGATGCGGCTCGGTTGCTCGGGTGTCGCGATCGGCTGCGCGGGAATACGCGCCGTGATCGACGAGCGGGGGCGGGCCGACCTCTACGGCCGGGTGCTCGAGGTGACCAAGCGGGCGGTGGCCGACAACATCGTCTCGGCCGCCGAGCTCGTGATGGGTGAGGCCGACGAGGCGGTCCCGGCCGCGCTGGTCCGGGGCCTCGACCTCCCGATCGGCGACTGGAGCGGGGTCGAGGGGATCGCGGCCGACGAGTGCCTCTTCATGGGGGCGCTCCGGCCAAAAGAGCAGGGGGAGTGAGGGTGGCCGGCGCCCTCGCGATCCCGAGGATCGTGGTCGGCGCTGCGACGAGCGGGGCCGGCAAGACCACGATCGCGGCCGGGCTGATGGCCGCGCTCACGGCCAGGGGTCTCGTGGTCCAGCCCTTCAAGGTCGGCCCGGACTTCATCGACCCGACGCACCACACCCGCTGCTGCGGCCGGGCCTGCCGGAACCTCGACCCGTTCATGATGGGCGAGGACGGGGTGCGCGAGACCTTCGCCCGGGCCGTCGCCGGGGCCGATATCGCCGTGATCGAGGGCGTGATGGGCCTCCACGACGGCGTCGACGGGACCGTGCTCGGGTCGACGGCCCATGTCGCGCGGCTTCTCGAAGCCCCGGTGCTGCTCGCGGTCGATGCAAAGGGGGCGTCCCGGACGGTCCACGCGGTCGTCCGGGGGGTGGCCGGGTACGATCCCGCTGTCCGCGTGGCCGGCGTCGTCTTCAACCGGATCGGGAGCGCCCGCCACCGCGAGCTGATCGAACGGGGGCGCGAGCTCCCCGTGCTCGGCTGGATTCCGCGCGACGACGCGCTCTCGGTCCCGAGCCGCCACCTCGGGCTCTCGCTCGCGGACGAGCTCGAATCGCACGACGCATTCGGGGACGTGGTCGGCGCGCACGTCGACCTCGACGGAGTGGTCGCGATTGCGCGGTCGGCCCCTCCGCTCACGGTTCCGTCAACGGCCCCTGTCGCCGGGGGCGATACTCGCCATCGGTGTCGCGCTCGACCGCGCGTTCTGCTTCTACTACGCGGACAACCTGGACCGGCTCCGCGATGCCGGCGCGCACCTCGTCTTCTTCTCGCCCGCCGCCGATGAGCTTCCTGAGGTCGATGCACTCTATATCGGCGGCGGCTACCCCGAGCTCCACGCCGGGGCACTCGAGGCCGGTCGGGCGCGCCCTGCAATCGCGCGCGCCGCGGCGGACGGGATGCCGGTGTGGGGCGAGTGCGGCGGGCTCGTCTACCTCTCGCGGTCCCTCGAGACCGATGGACGGTCGCACCGGATGTGCGGCGTCCTCCCGGCCGACTCGGCCATGACCGGGGGCATCCGCGGGCTCGGGTACGTCGACGCCACCTGCACCGGAGGCCCGCTTCCGGTCCTCCACGGCGTCGGCGTGCGTGGCCACGAGTTCCACTACTCGGACTGCTCGCCCGATGCGGACGCGCGGTACGCCCTCGCCCTCTCGCGCGGGCGCGGCCTCGGCGACGGGCGGGACGGGCTCTGCGAGTACACGACGGTCGCCGGCTACACCCACGCGTACTTCACGGATCGCTTCTGTTCGGCGCTGGTCGGTGCCGCACGGGCGTACTCACGGCGCTGACCGAGACCATTCCATATATATCCGCCTCGCCAACCATTCAACTGGGGAGTTACGTTCATGCGCACCGGGTTCGCCATCTCATCCTTCTGTCTGAACGACATGCCGCTCGAGATGGCGCTCGACCGCCTCTCAACGCTCACGGACAGCGTCGAGATCATGGACGAGGGATGCCACCGCCTCGAGAACACCGCCGTGCTCGAGACCTTCGACCTCCGGTACACGGTTCATGCGCCGTCGCGCGGCGTGAACATCGCGAGCCTGCTCGAACCGGTCCGTCGGGCGAGCGTCGAGGTGACGGTCGCGTGCTTCGCGCTGTCCGCGGAGGTCGGAGCCCCGGTCGTGGTCCACCCGGGCTACTATGCCTGGCCGCGCGACCGGAAGCGGGCCGAGCAGCAGTTCCGGCAATCGCTCGCGGAGCTCTTCGGGGCTGCGGAGGACCTCTCGGCCACGTTCTACATCGAGAACATGGGGGACTGGGAGCACTTCCTGCTCAAGACTCCGGACGAGCTGCCGCTGATCGACGGCGCCGGGTTCGCGCTCGATGTCGGTCACGCGCACCAGAACCACGTCCTGCCGGCATTCCTCGAGGTGCCCATCGGCCACTTCCACCTCCACGACAACGACGGGACGACCGACGCGCACGCCGCGGTCGGCGACGGCACGATCGATTTCTCGGCCGTGATGGCCGCAGTCCGCCGGAGCGGCGTGCGCCCGGTGATCGAGGTCGGGACCTTCGACGGCGTCGTGCGGAGCATCACCGCGCTCGAGGCTTTCTGAGAAAGGTCAAAACCTTTTTTACGGAACGGGGACCATGTTAGTGATACGTTCCGCCTCAGTGGCTTAGTGGCATAGCGCGTCCTTGGTAAGGACGAGGTCGCGAGTTCAAATCTCGCCTGAGGCTTCCAGGAGAAAATATATTTAATCCCCAATCTTTTCCCGGCAGAATCGGATTCTGAATCTGCCATTAATTCCTATCACGTTTACTACCCGCTCTACCTTCAATTTCATGATTTTTCAGCTTGGGGGCTGGCGCCACCGACCATCACCCTTCCGTATCCTGCGATAAGGCTGTACTGTCGCGCGAGAACGATCCTGGTACCGAGTAAAAGAGTTATAGATTGTTGAAGAGCCAGACGACAACGGCGAAGTCGATCCGGCCGTTGCCGTTGTAGTCGAAGGCCGTCACCGGCTCGTTCGCTGCAATCCACGTCATCTGGCCGAAGACCATCACCACGTCCGCGAAGTCGGGCCGGCCGTTGCCGTTCACGTCCTCGACATACACCGTCAAAGTCCGGATCGGTCGGCGGTAGGGTGCCGCCGGGGACCGTATAGGCAGCTCCCGGCCGTCGGCCGCGTCCACGGTGTAGCCCGTCCGCGTGGCCGTGACCCGGACGGTGCCGCTCTCGGCCGTCGAGTAGACCTTCGCGTCGCCGTCCTGCAGCCGCTTCACGAGATACCGGCTCGGATGGCCGCAGGAGTTGAACGCGCCGGCCTCGATCACGGCGATGGCCGGATCGACGGCCGCGACGAACGCCGCCCCGGTCGCCGTGTCGCTCCCGTGGTGGCCGACCTTGAGGAACCGCGCCTCGACGGGCCGGCCCGAGGCGAGCATCCACCCTTCGGCTGTGGTCCCGGCGTCGCCGGCGAGCAGGAACGACCGGCCCCCGAAGACGAGGCGGAGGCACGACCGGGGCCTCGTTCTGGTCCGTGCCCGGCGACACCGGCGGGAGCGTAAAAAATGATGGGGCTTTCAGGTGGCGCGGATGTAATTGTCGCGCTGGAGGGTCTGGGTGGTGCCGTCGGTGTAGGTCAGCTTCACCAGCGGGCTGAAGGTCCCCTTCTGCGGGTAGAAGAACGTCGGGTTGGCCTGCCGCGAGTTCCAGGTCTGCAGGTGGGCCGTCGCATCGAACGACCACCAGGCCGCGGCGATCGTCTTCCCTGCCGCCGGCGTCACCCTGAATTGGACCGCCGCGCCGTACGGCGCCGTCGTCGGGGCGGCCGAGAACGATGCCCCGCCCACAGGCGTGGAGGGCGTCGTGACGGCGCCCGTCCCGAACTCGACATAGTCCAGGTTCAACCGCTGGTCCGGGAACGCGAGCCGGATCTGGTGCTCCCCGGCCGGCAGCGAAACCGGGACCGTGAACCGCCGGAAGGTGCCGAACGACCCGGTCGAGCCGATCGAGGCGGTCGCGACCTTGGCCCCGTCGAGCCAGACCTCGACCGCCTTGCCCGACGGGTCGGGGTTCGCCGCGTTGAAAGAGGCCGCATAGGTGCCCGCGTTCGCGACCTCGACGGTGTAGATCAGCCACTCGCCGGGGCGGATCCAGCCGATGTTGTGGGACCGGATGGCGGCCGTGTACTCGATGTCCACCGGCTCGCCTGTGCGGTAGGCCCCGCCCTCGTTCCAGGGCGTGGTGTCGTAGTAGGCCACGCCCTCTCCGCACGTGTCGAAGTCCTCGGCCTGGACCGTCGCCGGCAGCACGTGCGGCGACGGGTACGGGGCCGTGCCGGCCGGCCCGGAGGTCGGCATGGGCGTCGGGGTCCCGGTGGCGGTCACGTCGGCCGTCGGGAAGGTCCGGGTGGCCTCGGTCGTCGGCCGGGTGGACGGCACGGCCGTTGTCGCCCCGGTCGTGGGTTCCGTGATGGGCACCGTCGTGGTCGGCACCACCCCCTGCTCGAACTCGACCCAGTCCAGGTTCTGGCCGTCGCCGACGAACCTGAACTCAATGACGCGCGTCCCCGCCTGGAGCGGGATGTGGGCGGGCACGATCGCCCAGGCCGTCGGCGAGCCCGTCACCGGGAGGTTCACGGTCGCCGTCGGCACGCCGTCGACCGAGACCGCGATCTGCCGGCCCGGGGTCCAGGAGGCGACCCGTAACCAGGCCGATCCGGTGACGGCGACGGGAACGGTGACGGTGTACCGTGTCCACTCCCCGTCCCGGATCCAGCCGACGCCGGTGACGCTCCCCACGGTCTCGATGTCAACGCCCTCGTCCGTGCGGTAGGCGTCGCCCTCGTTCCCGGGCGTGGTGTCGTGGTAGGCCACCCCCTCGCCGCCGGTATCGAAGTCCTCGGCCTGGACCGTTGCCGGCAGAACGTGCGGCGATGGGTACGGGGCCGTCGGGGCGCGCGGGAGCGCCAGATGGACCGGCACGACCGTGTTCTCGGCCGGGTACTCCGGGATGTTCCACGCGGTGTCGACGTAGCCCGGCCTGGTCGCGACGATCCGTTGCATCGGCGTGCCGGCCAGGTACAGGGTCACGTTGAGCGGGCCGGCGCTGGTGTTGCCCTGCGGGTACCACCGGCCGCCGAGGCTCTCGAGGAAGACGTCCGCGCCCGCGGGATCGGTCGAGACCAGGAAGAACGCCCGGTCCCCGCCGGCCGGCGGCTCGGCCAGGACGTGGATGAAGGGCCACCTCGTCTCGCTGTCCCACCCGCCGGCGCCCGTCACGGTCAGGGTCACGGTGTAGGACCCGGCCGCGGCGTAGGTGTGAACCGGGTGCTGCTCGCTCGAGGTGGCGCCGTCGCCGAAGGTCCAGTGCCAGGCCGTGATCCCCTCGCCGGTGGAGGTGTCGGAGAACCGGACCGCGAGCGGGGCGGGGCCTTCCGTGACGTTCGCCGTGAACGAGGCCACGGGCTCGGGCGCCGGTGTCGGCGCCACCGTCCCCCCCGGCGTCGTGGGCACCGGGGTCACGTTCCCGACGTTCAGCGTCCCCGCGGGCGTCGCGACGGCGTAGAGGTCGCCGTACCGGTCCTCGATGCCGAACGGTCGAGTCCGGCGTGACCTCGATGGACGTGATGCCGTCCGCCCGCGCCCGGACGGTCAGGGTCGCGAGCACGAGCCCGGTCGAGCCGTTCGGGACCTGGTAGATCAGGTCGTTGCCCTTGATGGTGACCGTGTTCGACGGCGTCGGCAGGGTGAAGGGGCTGGCGACCATGGTGTGGTCGACCGCGCACAGGAGGGACCAGGCCGGGAACGTCACGGCCGTGATCTCGGCGACGGACGGGTCGCTCAGGGTCACCCTGATCAGGTAACCGGAGATGCCAAGCGGTGCCGAATCCAGAGTGATGGGCACGGAGACCGTCTCGCCGGCGTTCGCGACCGTGAAGGACCCGGTGGTGACCGTGCCGGCGGAGACCGAATGCACGGCAGCGAGCATCACGACACAAAAAATCAGGAGCGGGACCGGTTTCATGCACCGTTACTATCACGGCACAGACGATAAGGCAGAAGGATTTGCATCGACCGACTCTCTCGAGTCGACAAAGAAAAAATCAGAGGTTATTGAAGAGCCAGACGACGTCGGCGACGTCGATGCGGCCGTTGTAGTACCGTCCCGCCATCGAGAGGGGCTCGTGTGCCGCGACTTCTGGCCGCGAGCTTTTCCCGGGGATTGCTTTTCCTGTTTATACGATCCCAGTAGCATCGTCCAACGACCCTGGCTCCGCTCCACATCGGAAGTCATGGAAGGAAGTACCATTGCCGGCATCGTCGCCGGCGGGATCGCCGTCACCGCGGGTGGCGGCGTCACCATCGTCGCGGAGGGCTGGCCGCAGGCCGTCCTCGTCGCGCTGGCCGTCGGGGCCGCGTTCGGCCTCGGGAGCTGGAGCGCCGACCGCCGGGTCGCGGCCGTGGTCGCGGTCGTCCGCTCGTTCTGCGAGGAGATCGCGGCCTACTACGCGGCCCGCGCGGACGGGGAGATCACGGACGCGGAGGCCCGGGAGATCGCCGGCCGCGTCGGCCGGTTCGTCGCAGGACCTCGAGGCCCTGGCCGTCGAGCTCTGCCGGCGGGACGGTCCATGATCGTCATCGCGCCCCGTGACGCGCCGGCGGCCGACCGGGCGGGCGCGGATATCGTCTGCGACGGAAGGACGGACGTGGCCGTGCTGGCGAAGGCCTGGGCCGTCCCTGACCGCGAGGTCCTGCTGACGGCGGGGTCGTTCAACGCGAACGCCGGGTTCACCGCCGCCGGCAACCGCTACCTCTCGCCCGCGGCGGGCGTGACGGTCCGCGGCGCCGGGCCGGGCCTGACGCGCATCGTCGCGGAGCGCGAGCCGTGCCGGATCGCGGTGGAGGCGCCGGGCGTGACGCTCGCGAACTTCGGCGGCTTCGGCTACGTCGGCGTGCAGGACACGGCCGACCGGTTCACCTGCGAGGACGTCTACCTCACCCACGCCCTCGACGGCGCGTACGTGCCGTTCGGGAGGAAGGGCGGATGCACGGCTGCGTTCATGGCCTGGGGGCGGAAGGGCCGGACCGTCCGGGACCTGGTCTTCCGCCGGTGCTCGGTCGAGCGGTCCTATCACCACGCCTTCTCGCTCAACCTCGCGGGGGCGGACGAGGGCGGCCGGCTTCGCGAACATACTCTATGACCAGTGCACCGCGATGATGGCCGGCTCGGGCATGGAGCGGTGGAGCTGCGGGTTCGAAATACCCGACGCCGGGGACGTCGAGCGGATGACCGTCCGCGACTGCCAGGCGATCGACTGCTGGCAGGACGGCTTCCACCTCGACGGCAGCTGGGACGGCCACCGCCAGAAGGCGAAAAACGTCCTCTTCGAGCGGTGCCGGGCGCAGGCGTGCGGCTGGCGCTCTGGCACGGGGCCGGCGGAGCTCTACCAATCCGGCTTCTACGTCCAGTCTGCGACCCTTATAGATTGTCATGCCGAACGCTGCCGCAAGGCCGGCTTCCTCTGCAAGAACGAGGAGAGCGGCGGACTGACACTAATAGATTGTTCGGACACCGGCTCGGCCTACTCGCTCGTGATCGAGTACGGCGGCAACCGGGCGAGAGTGGAGGGCTTCGTCTCCGACGGAGCGACGCGGCGGGCGCTGCAGATGGTCGGGAACGACGCCGAAGTCGGGGTCGAGATCCGGAACTTCGCCGGCGAGGGCCGGCCCGTGCTGCTCGGGGTCACCGGGCGGCTCGAGTTCGTCGACGCGCCGGGGCATGCCGCGGACCTTGCACGCTACCGGGCGCGGGGCTACGCGATGCAGGGCAACCGGATCGCGCTCGTCGTCGACCGGCCGCAGTCGGTCGTGGAGGTCCACGGGCCGTCAGCTAACAGCGTTAACATGGCCGGGGTGACGGTCGAGTACTGCCCGCCGCGGCCGGCGGTGGGGTGAGCCGGGCGAGGGCTCGACCTTCCTCAACTCTGACGGCCGCGTGAATCGCGAAAGGCGCCGGGTCGCACCTGGGAAAAAAACGGGCTCAGCCTGGATCTTCCACGTTCATGGTTCAATGCCGCCCCACGCTGTCCCAAGAGATGGGGAAGTACTGCCGCCCCTCCTCGTCTTCGATGAACTGCGTCGTCAGGGGGCTGGAGGTCGCGACGTGGAAGGGCGAAGAAGGCCGACGCTGCGTGTCGATACCGGGATAGAGCCGGACTATGCCGGGCGGTCTGCGGGACGGCACGACGTGCAACAAGGTCCGGAGGGATGCAGCGCATCCGCATTTTCCGGCTACGCTTTTTTTGCTTCGGATGCGGCCTGATGCGCCTTGATCTTCGCATCCGAACTGGCTTTGTGGGCTCCGATCTTTAGATCGTCGACCAGTGTGTCCACCGCGACCGTCGCATCGTCCGCCACT
Organism: uncultured Methanoregulaceae archaeon; assembly: GCA_963730355.1. Lineage (GTDB taxonomy): Archaea > Halobacteriota > Methanomicrobia > Methanomicrobiales > Methanospirillaceae > UBA288. The sequence continues at coordinate 93,940 of CAVSRL010000007.1, forward strand.
TCGTGAGCAGCCACCCGGGCGTCGTCAACAGCCGCATTCGCCTTGACGCGGAGACTATCATCCTTTGATGCCATACAGGCTGGTATCGCGGGATGCTATTTATAGTTTCTTTATAAGCAATGAGGTGTCGGGCGAATGAACACCCCGGAAGGAGATGATCGGCGACCCGGTGAAAGGTCTACAGCACCTGCATGACAGGGGCCACAGCCAGCATCCCCGCCAGCTCCTCCAGGAGATCCCCACTGCTCGCAGGATTTTTATTCTTGCTCTCCGTAATGGACAAGTGTGGGGACCTCGCTGATCAATGAAGACCAGCAGGCTCTGGCTCCTCATCGGCGCAATCTTCGTTGTCGCGATCATTGCATTCTGGCCGCTCATGACCGTGTTCGTCTGGGCGGTCGCCCTTGCGGTCGCACTCATGCCCCTCCACCAACGACTGTCCCGCAGAGTGAAGCCCTCACTCTCCGCCGTGATCATCACCCTCGGCGTTCTCCTCGCGATATTGCTGTTCGTGTCGGCTGCAACGGCCGTGATCTACAACGAGATCGACTATGCCGGAACCATGGTCTCCACGCTGGTCGAGGGTTTTAGCAATACGGGCGTTGCCGCCTTCCTGCCCACGTTCACCGCGGCACAGCTCGCCGATATGCCCCAGACGCTGATCCAGATGCTGCTGGATGCCATTCTCTCACTCACCGAGAACCCGGCACTCCTCCTGATCCAGGTCGTCATTCTCTTCCTCTCCCTCTCGATGCTGCTCTATGACGGCGAGCAGGTCTGGGAATCGTTGACACGCAACCTCTCCCCGAAACTGTCGGCCGCCGTGGGGAGGATGTCGGAGATCGCCGGAAACACGATCTACTCCCTCATCGTCATCCAGATCTCCGCGGCCTTTATCTGCTTTCTCCTCGCCATCCCGTTCTTTTATCTGCTGGGCTACGGGCACGTGCTCCTGTTCGCCACCTTGATCGGTTTCGCGACGCTGATTCCCCTCATCGGCGCCCAGCTGTTTCTGCTCTTTTTGATTCTCTACATGCTCTCCCTGGGGGACATCGGGAGTGCGCTCATCGTCATGTTCATCGGATACCCCCTGTTGGACGGCTGGATCGACTACTATTACCGCCCGGTGATGATGAGGCAACGGGTCGCGGTACATCCCGTGTTCATGATCATCGGTATCTTCGCCGGGATCCCGTTCATGGGAGCTGTTGGATTTATTCTCGGCCCGGTGCTCATCGCCCTCGCGGTAACCGGCTATGAGATCTATGCCGAACAGACAGGTGCGCCGGGCGAAGTTCACGAACCCCTCTGACGGTGTGGTGACCCCACGCTCCCCCGATGACGAAGGAGCATGACGCGCCCTTGGATTGTGTCGTGAAACGGATCGTCGACCGGCACGGCGGGACGATCCCGGTCGAGTAGAGGCCGGGCGAGGGCTCGACCTTCGTCTTCATGCTCCCGGCCGCGTGATGGTGTCCGTCCGGATGGCCCGCGAGCCTGCGGACAACGCCCGTCCGGTCGACGGCCTGAAAGCGCCATCCCAATCATTATTATCCGTCACCGTGAAGGTAGTCCGTATAACTCCCCGTTGGCCCCACGCCATGCCCGCTCCCCCGCTCTCCCTCGCCGCCATCCGGCAGCCCGCGTTCCTCTACGATGCCGGCGGCCGGATCGTGGAGGCGAACGACCTTGCCGAAGCGCTCGCAGGCCGGCCGCTCGCCGGCCGCACGCTCGCCGCCATGGTCGGTCTCTTCGATATCCACTCCCCCGACGGCTCGCCCCTGCTCGCGGCCGATATGCCGGCGGGACTCGCACTCGCAGGCGATGAGGCGGTTGACGTCCCGCTCGTGGTCAGGGCAGCCGACGGCCGGACCGTCCACATCCTTGCCACGGCATCCCCGATACTGGACGGTGACGCGCTCGCCGGCGCGCTCGTGATCTGGCAGGACGTCTCGGCCCTCGAGACGGCCGCCGCCGAGCAGGCCCGTCTCCGCCTTGAGTCCAACACCCGGGGCGCGGAGCTCGAGGTCCAGAACGAGGAGCTGCGGGCCGCCGAGGAGGAGTTGCGGCGGAGCAGTGCCGAGCTCCAGGCAGCCGAGCATCGCCTGCGCGAGAGCGAGGAGCAGTACCGCTCCCTCGCCGAGAACGTGCCGTCGGTCCTGATGCGGTACGATGCCGATCTGCGGGTGGTCTACCTCAGCGCACAGGCCGAACAGTTCACGGGGATACCCGCGAGCGAGTTCATCGGCCGGACCAACCGTGAGGTCGGCATGCCCGACGACCTCTGCACGCTCTGGGAGAGCGCGATGGCGGAGGTCTTCCGAACCGGAGAACCCGGGGATCTCGAGTTCGACCTTCCCTCTCCCGACGGCCCCCTGACGTTCTACCTCAGGTTCGCCCCGGAGTTCGGGCCGGAGGGGGACGTCCGGCACGTGCTCGGAATCTCGACGGAGATCACCGACCGCAAACGGGCCGAGGAGGCGCTCCTCGCGAGTCGCACCACCCTGCGTGCAGCGTTCGGGAGCATGGCCGAAGCGGTCTTCATCTCCGACGCGGAGGGCCGTTTCGTCGAGTTCAACGACGCCTTCGTGGCCTATCATCGGTTTAAAAGCCGGGACGAATGCTCGCGGTCCTTCGAGACCTGCTCCACGCTCTTCGACGTCTGGTTCGCCGAGACCGGCGAGCCGGCGCCGCCGGAGATGTGGGCCGTTCCGCGGGCGCTCGCCGGCGAGAGGGGAGCGAACGTCGAGTACATGCTCCGGAGCAGGGAGACGGGGGAGACCTGGATCGGCCTCTACAACTTCTCGCCGATCCGGAACGAGGACGGCGCCATCACCGGGTCCGTCATCACGGCCCGCGACATCACCGAACAGCGGCGTGCCGAGGACGCGCTGCGGAGGGGCGAAGAACATCTCAAGCTCGCTCAGGAGACCGCGCACGTGGGGACCACCATATGGGACCAGAGAACGGGCACGCGGAGCAAATTCTCCGGAATATCGAGACCTTCCAGAACCTGATCGAGAACAGCCCCATGGGGACCTACATCATCGACGCCGACTTCACGATGCGCAATGCAAGTCTCGGCGCCCGCAGGGCCTTCGCGAACGTTCCCGAGCCGCTGATCGGGCGGAACCTCGCCGAGTGCCTGGGAACCATGTGGCCGGAGCCCTTCGCCAGCGAGGCGATCGCGCGGTTCAGACACACGCTTGAGACAGGCGAGCCGTATATCGCGAAGGATACCGTGGAGCAGCGGCATGACACCGGAGAGGTTGAGGCGTACGATTGGCGCATCGAGCGCATCGCTCTCCCGGACGGCCGCTATGGCGTGGTCTGCTATTACTACGATCTGACGGAGCAGAAGAAGGCCGAGGAGGCGATGCGGCAGAGTCAGGCGACGCTCGAGGCGGCGATCGAGAGCATGACCGACGCCGTCTTCATCACCGATGCAGAGGGGCGGCTCATCCTCACCAACCCGGCCTTCATCACCTTCCACCGGTTCAGTGACGCGGACCAGTCCTTCGAGACACTTGCCGAGTACCCCGATCTCTTCGAGGGGTATCTCCTTGACGGCACGCTCGTATCGCCGGAGATGTGGCCTATATCCAGATCGCTTCGGGGCGAGACGGTCACGGATCACCTCCACCACGTTCGCCGGAAGGATACCGGCGAGACCTGGATCGGGAGTTACAACTTCGCTCCGATCCGCGATTGCGATGGATCTGTCGTCGGGTCGGTGGGGGTTGCGCGGGACGTCACCGAGCAGAGGCGGGTCGAGGTGGCGTTGCAGACCTACGCCACTGCAATCGATACCTCGCAGGACGGCATCTTCACACTCGGCTCGGAGAGGCGGATCCGCACCTGGAACCAGGGCGCCGAGCGTCTCTTCGGCTATACGGCCGACGAGGCCATCGGCTCGACCACGGACTTTCTCGAGTTGCAGTACCCGGACCAGTCGAGCGAGGAGGTGTACCGCCAGCTCTCTGGAGCAGGACGCCTGGTCGGGCGAGATGACGTCGCGGCGACAGGACGGATCGCGTATCACGACCCTCGCCTCGGCCTCGCTGGTGCGGGACGCGGCGGGAACGCCAATCAGTTACACGGCCGTCCACCACGACATCACCGAGCGGAAAGCGCGCCGAGGAGGAGTTGCGCGAGAGCGAGGCGCGGTTCCGCTCCGTGCTCGACAGCTCCCTTGATGCGCTCTACCGGCTCAACCTCGCGACCGGCAGGTACGAGTACGTCAGCCCGGCCTTCGAGCGCGTGGTCGGCCGTTCGGCCGAGGAGATGCTGTCGCGGCCACTCGACGAGGCGATGGCGTGGGTCCACCCGGACGATCTGCCCGTCGTGGCGGCGGGTCATGGCCCGCCTGGACGAGACCGGCACTGCGGAGGCCGACTACCGCTTCCTGGGCGCGGACGGCGAGTATCGCTGGCTCTCGAACCACCTCCGCCTCATCCGCGACGATGCCGGCCGGCCGCTGTATCGCGACGGAACTATCCGTGATGTCACCGACGAGCGCAGGATCACGGAGGCACTCATGGAGAGCGAGGCGCGGTTCCGAAGCCTCAGCGAAACCTCTCCGATCGCGATGAGCGTGACCACGGCGGACGGCAGAACCCTCTACGTCAACAAAGCCCATGAGGCACTCTTCGGGTATGCGTGGGGCGACCCGGAGAGGTCGCAGGCAGACGATTTTTACTGCGATCCGGGCGACCGCGAGACGATGCTCGGCATCTTCCGGGAGCAGGGAACTGTCAGGAATCACGAGGTCGAGTTACGGCGGGGGGACGGTACCCCTTTCTGGGGCAGCCTCTCCGTCTCCCCGATCGTATTCGGCGGCCTGCGGGCCATCCTGGGCCTCATCATCGATATCACCGAGCGGAAAGCAGGCCGAGGAGGCGCTCCGGGAGTACGCCGAGAACCTGCAGCGGTCGAACGAGGACCTCGAGCGGTTTGCCTACGTCTCGAGCCACGACCTGCAGGAGCCGCTCCGGGCGATCGTCTCGTTCTCGCCAGCTCCTCGAGCGGCGGTACAAGGGGCAGCTCGGCCAGGACGCGGACGAGTACATCGACTTCATCGTCGAGGGCGGCAACCGGATGCAGACCCTGATCCAGGACCTCCTCGCGTACTCGCGCGTGAACACGACCAAGCAGGACCTTACGCCCGACCGACGTGGAGGACGTGATGGCCGCGGTGGAGCGGAACCTCGACCTCCAGCTCGCGCGAGGCCGGGGCCGTGATCACGCACGACCCGCTGCCGATGGTCGCTGGCCGACCCGCTCCAGCTCGAGCAGGTCGTCGCGAACCTGGTCTCGAACGCGATCAAGTTCCGGCGACCGGACGAGCCGCTCCGGATCCACGTCGGCGCCCGGCGGATGGACGGCTTCTGGGAGTTCTCGGTCAGCGACAACGGGATCGGGATCGAGGCCGAGTACCTCGACCGGATCTTCGTGATCTTCCAGCGCCTCCACACGAAGGACGCGTACCCCGGCACGGGGATCGGCCTCGCGATCGTCAAGCGGATCATCGACCGGCACGGCGGCACGGTCTGGGTCGAGTCGACGCCGGGCGAGGGCTCGACCTTCTTCTTCACCCTGCCGGCCGCGTGAGGCCCGTACGCTCCGCACGCAGCAGCGATGCCAATCATTATGTGCTTTCAGGCATGGTGATCGATACAGTTTTACACGCCAGACTCCCCATGCCCCCGCTGTCCGTTCCGCTTGCCGCCATCCGCCAGCCCGCCTTCCTCTATGACGCCGACGGCCGGATCGCGGAGGCGAACGACCTGGCCGAAGCGCTCGCCGGTCGACTGCTCGCACGCTGTTCCGCTGCCGAGATCATCACGGCGTTCGATCTCCGCTCCCCGGACGGCACTCCTCTCTCGCCCGCCGACCTGCCGTCGGCCCGAGCGCTCGCCAGCGGGGAGGCGGTCGACGTCCCGCTCGAGGTCACGACCGCGGACGGCCGGACCGTGCAGATCCTGGCATCGGCCTCCCCGGTCCGCGACGGCGACGCCGTCGTCGGTGCGCTCACCGTCTGGCAGGACGTCTCGCGCCTAGTGCGGGACTATGCCGGGACCGTTGCCGAGGAGATGGGGCTGCAGGAGGCGAAGTACCGCCGGCTCGTCGACGACGATATCACGGGCCACGTCATCAGCACACCCGACGGCCGGATCCTGGACTGCAACCGGGCTTTCGCCCGGATGTTCGGGTTCGCCTCGACAGAGGAAGCGTGCTCGTCGATCATCATGGAGCTCTACCTCTCTCCCGGAGACCGCGAAGAGCTCGCTCGCCCGCCTCCGACGGCACCGGCGGCTCGAGAATGACGAAGGGTTCCGGCGGCGCCGGGACGGCACCCTCATCCATGTGATCGAGAACCTTATCGGCGACTTCGACGATGCCGGGAATCTCGTCGAGATCCGGGGGTACATCAGCGACGATACGCAGCGGAAACGGGCCGAGGAGGCCCTGCGCGAGAGCGAGGAGAAGTTCCGGCTCCTTGCCGACTTCACCGCGGACTGGGAGAGCTGGACCGGCACGGACGGTGAGGTGCATCTACGTCTCGCCCTCGTGCGAGCGGATCTCCGGGCGGAGCGCCGAGGAGTTCTACCGCGACCCGGAGCTGTTCGCAACGCTGGTCCATCCAGATGACAGGGCCGCCTACGAGGAGCACCTGAAGCTCCACCTCACACCGGAAGGTGGCCGCGAGTGCATCGATCTCCGGATCGTGGCGGCGGACGGCGAGGTCCGGTGGATCAGCCACCACTGCCGACCGGTCTTCGGGCGGGACGGGAGACTGGCTCGGACGCAGGATCAGCAACAGGGATATCACCAGGCGCAAACTCGCAGAAGAGGCCCTGCGGAGGAGCGAGGCGAACATGGCCCGTGCGCAGCGGACCGCGCATCTCGGCAACTGGGAGTGGGATCCGACGAAGAACGTGCTCTCCGGTTCGGATGAGCACGACCGTATCTACGGCCTCTCTCCGGGGAGCTACCCGATCGAGACGTTCGTCGACCTCGTCCACGAGGACGACCGCCAGTCTGTCACGGACTCCCTGGCCGCCACGATCCACGAGGGCAGACCCTACGACGTCGAGTGCCGGGTCGTCCGCCCGGACGGCTCCGCGACGGATCGTGCACGGCGAGGGCGAGGCCATCCGCGATTCGGCCGGCAGCGTGACGGGCATGTTCGGCATCGCGCAGGACATCACCGAGCGGAAGCGGATCGAGAAGGAACTCCGTCAGGCACATCAGCACTCGGTGACCCTTCTCGAATCGATCAGCGATAGTTTCCTGGCGCTGGACAGGCACTGGCGCCTGACGTATATCAATCGGCGGGCGCTCGGCGACAGGTATCCAACCTCTGAGGATGCGATCGGGAGAACTATCTGGGAGGCGTTCCCCGAGATCCGCGGAACCCCTCTGGAGACCTTTTACCGTACCGCGATGGAGAGCCGGGAACCGCTCGCATTCGAGAACCGGAGTAACGTGGCCATCGGGAGAACCTTCGAGTTGCGCGCATACCCCTCGGAGGAGGGCCTGAGCATCTTCGGTCAGGATGTCACGGAACGGATGCGGACCGAGGCCACCATCAGGAAGAACGAGGCCCGGCTCGTCGAGGCCCAGCGGCTGGCGATGGTGGGAGACTGGGAATGGGACCTCGCGACGGACGAGGTGACCTGGTCGCGGGGGACCTCCGCGATCTTCGGCCGGGACCCGGACCTTCCCGCTCCCGGCCCCCCGGCCCTGCCCCGGTATTACACGCCGGAGTCCTGGGCGCGCCTGAACAGGGCCGTGCAGGTGGCGGTGGAGGCCGGCGAACCGTACAACCTCGAGGTCGAGGCGATCCGCGAGGACGGCGCACACCGCTGGCTCATCGCGAGGGGCGAGGCGGTACAGGATCCCGCCGGGGCCGTCACGAAACTCCGGGGGACCGTGCAGGACATCACCGAGCGGAGGCGGGCCGAGGAGGCACTGCGGGAGACGCGGGACTACCTGGACAACCTGATCAACTACGCGAACGCGCCGATCATCGTCTGGGACCCGGACGTTCAGGATCACCCGGTTCAACGCCGCCTTCGAGCACCTGTCGGGATACGCCGCGGACGAGGTGATCGGCAGGGACCTTGCCATGCTGTTCCCGGAGGAGAGCCGCGAGGAGTCGCTCGCGGAAGATCCGAGCGCACCATCACCGAGCAGTGGCAGTCGGTGGAGATCCCGATCCTGCGTCCGGACGGCGAGGTCAGGATCGCGCTCTGGAACTCGGCCAATATCTACGATACGGAGGGAACGAAGCTCCTCGCGACCATCGCGCAGGGTCAGGATATCACCGAACGGAAAGAGGCCGAGGAGGCGCTGCGGGAGTACGCCGAGAACCTGCAGCGGTCGAACGAGGACCTGGAGCGGTTCGCGTACGTCTCGAGCCACGACCTGCAGGAGCCGCTCCGGGCGATCGTCACGCTTCAGCCAGCTCCTCGAGCGGCGCTACAAGGGGCAGCTCGGCCAGGACGCGGACGAGTACATCGACTTCATCGTCGAGGGCGGCACCCGGATGCAGACCCTGATCCAGGACCTGCTCGCGTTCTCGCGGGTGAACACGACCCGGCAGGACCTTCGCCCGACCGACGCGGAGGACGTCCTGGCCGCGGTGGAGCGGAACCTCGACGCTCCAGCTCCGCGAGGCCGGGGCCGTGATCACGCACGACCCGATGCCGGTGGTGATGGCCGACCCGCTCCAGCTCGAGCAGGTCTTGATGAACCTGGTCTCGAACGCGATCAAGTTCCGCCGGCCGACGTGCCGCTCCGGATCCACGTCGGCGCATGCCGGATGGACGGCTTCTGGGAGTTCTCGGTGAGCGACAACGGGATCGGGATCGAGCCCGAGTACTTCGACGAAGATCTTCGTGATCTTCCAGCGGCTCCACACCAAGGACGCGTATCCCGGCACGGGGATCGGGCTCGCGATCGTGAAGCGGATCGTCGACCGGCACGGCGGCACGATCCGGGTCGAGTCGACGCCGGGCGAGGGCTCGACCTTCTTCTTCACCCTGCCGGCCGCGGAACCGCTGACCTCGTCCGATACGGCATCACCGTCCAGAACAGCGCTGCGGCATGACGGTGACACCGGCGGCAGCCGGACGGAGGCGGGGGCATTCCCGTTCCCCCGCCTCTGCAATGAGGTACTCGACCGCCGAGCTATGCATCATTCGCCTTCGTTCGCGTCAAGCGGCCCACGCCTGATGGACGGACGAAGGCTGGTGCTGCTGCATGTGCGTCCATGGATTTATGCATTGCGGGTACGGCCGGCAGGCGGCCTCGCCTGTGGTGACGATACCAGGTGGAATACCCAAAGGGGAGGAGCAGCCCCCCTTCTGCATCGACGGTGTTGAACGTCTGCCGTTTATGGGGTGAATGCCCCAATTCATCCCGGGCTGCTGGTGCCCGGATAACGCACGAGGGCTACTGCTGATGATGCCGTTATTCAGATTTAATTGTTGTGGATGCAGCCGACCGTACCGAGGTCGGCGAGGAACGATCCCGCAAGCCGTCCAGGACGCATGTCCCGGCTGACGGGCATGGAGGCTGTCCCCGTCTCTCTGCCGAACCCGGGGCGGCGGATACGGACGGGTATGGCGCTGGCTTCGCCAGTCGTCGCTTCATGCCGCAGTGCACTGCTTCGTGCTTGATCAGGGACAACCGCCCCCTTTCCGATGGTGATGCCGGCGGTCCGTGCCGTAATCGTTTCCCCGTCGGTGCCAGCGGATCAGGATCGTCCCTCTATCCCGGATCTCGCGGATCCGCTGGACTGTCGCGAGCATGCGGATACGCTTGACGGCGTCCGGAGCGCGGGATTGCCTGGATGCTCTCGTCGACGCTGCGGCGGCAGGGGTGTCGTCTGGTCCAAAAGGAGTGGTCGATTGCGTATGCTGCTGTCCAGGTTCGGCCCCCGGGTGTCCTGCTGGGGCGTGATACGGGATGATTCTTCCGGTCGCCCCGACCCCTGGGGCGGAGTCGACCGCAACCGATTTATCGGGGCGAAGTGTATGCAGCACCGGCCCTCGCCTTTCGGTCCGGCCTCGGAACACCGGACCTGGTCGGGGTGCCGACGGACGGCATCACCGGAGTAACTTCCAACGGCAGAACGGGGGACTCGGCGGCGGTGCGGGAATTGAGCGACCCGTCACCGCCGGAGTGCCGTCGCCGGGACGTTTCTAAAAGGCCGATGGGTCGTAGTGGACGCGTTCACTGTCGCCGGGCGAGGGGACGACCTTCTCCTTCACCCTGCCGGCCGCGTGAGCCGAGACGGCCACCTGCTGCGGCGAGGAGCGAACACCATCGGGAACGGGGATGCTCTTCCGTCATAATCATTAAGTTCTCAAATGGCCAGTGGGCACCAATGAGCCGTGAGGAGACCCTGAAAAATCCATACCGGGACAGTTTCCGAGATCGAGATATCCGCGGATCGGAACCTCCGGCCGCTCGTCACGTGGGCGGTCGTCAGGGGAGGCCACAGCCTTGGCGGCGGTGCCGGCGTCTTCTCCGGAGAGCGCGGTGGCGGTGGACGACTGGGATAGGGGTCGGCAGCAGGGCCCCATCGGGCGATCAGGCTCGTACCCTCTCTAGCGCGGCGACCGCATCCGGGTGAACCGACGCCGGGCGAGGGCTCGACCTTCTTCTTCGCCCTGCCGGCGCCTGAGCTGTGGCGGGGGCAGACGTGCGACGCCGCCCTCCGCTCCTTTCACTGCTACCATCAACACGATCGCTGCCGGCATCCGGGGCGGGACCGTCGTTGTTCCTGTCGTCGGCCGGCCATCCGGCGGCGAAACCGCGAGACGGTACAATACGACAGTCAAATAACCCCGGAGCCGCATGATCAATCATGAGTATCTCGCGAGGCGGAGGTGAACCCGAGGAGGTGAAGGGCGCATCGAGCACCGGCCCGGAGGTCACGATGCGGCTGGAGAAGGTCCCCTCAGGTATCCGGGGCCTCGACGAGATCACCTTCGGCGGTCTGCCGAAGGGGAGGCCGATCCTCGTCAGCGGCGGCCCGGGGTGCGGCAAGACACTCCTCGCCATGGAGTTCGTGGCCCGCGGGATCGTCGACTACGGCGAGCCCGGCGTCTTCGTCGCCTTCGAGGAGAAGGTCGATGACCTCGAGAAGAACTTCGCATCCCTGGGCTTCGACCTGCTGGGCCTCGTCGCGCAGAAGAAGCTCGCCCTCGACCACATCTACATCGATCGATCCCGAGTTCTGCGAGGCCGGCGACTACGACCTCGAGGGGCTCTTCATCCGCCTCGGCGCGCTCATCGACCGTGTGGGCGCGAAACGGATCGCGATCGACACCATCGAGGCGATCTTCTCGGGCTTCTCCAACGAGGCGATCCTCCGCGCCGATGTTCCGCCGGCTCTTCCTCTGGCTCAAGGACCGGGAGGTCACGGCGATCATCACGGGCGAACGCGGAGACCGGACAATCACCAAGTACGGCCTCGAGGAGTACGTCGCCGACTGCGTCATCACCCTCGACCACCAGGTCTCGCGCCAGATCGCGACCCGGCGGCTCCGGGTGGTCAAGTACCGCGGCAGCGTCCACGGCACGGACGAGTACCCGTTCCTGATCGACGACGACGGGATCTCGGTCCTGCCGATCACCTCGATGTCGCTCCGGCACACGGCCTCGCGTGAGCGGATCTCGTCGGGCATCCCCCGCCTCGACACCATGCTCGGCGGCCAAGGGTACTACCGCGGGTCCTCGGTCCTCGTCTCCGGCCAGGCCGGCACGGGCAAGACGAGCATCGCGGCCACCTTCGCCGACGCCGCGTGCCGGCGCGGCGAGCGGTGCCTCTACTTCCTCTTCGAGGAGTCGGAGAGCCAGCTCCTGCGGAACATGGAGTCGATCGGCCTCGACCTCGCGCCGTGGGTCGAGCAGGGGCTCCTCCGCTTCCACGCGGTCCGGCCGACGGTACAGCCTGGAGATGCACCTCTCCACGATGCAGAAGTTGATGGAGGAGTACGCGCCGAAGGCCCTCGTCGTCGACCCGATCTCGAACCTCTTCCCGATCGGCGACGACCTCCAGGTG
>CAVSRL010000008.1:0-57232 GCA_963730355.1 uncultured Methanoregulaceae archaeon
TCGTGCGTCATCAGCAGCGTCCCCTTGACGTCGAGGCTGAGCGTGTGGTCGACGGCCTCGGGCGTCAGCTCGCGCCACGACATCTGTGACGCGGCCATGTCACCGACGTTGTTGACGAGCACGTCAATGCGGCCGAAATGGTCGACGACCTCGTGCGCGAGCCGCTGGACGTCCTCCCACACCGCGACGTCGGCCTGCACCGTCATCGCCTCGCCGAGGCCCCGGACCAACGCCGCGGTCTCGTCCGCGCCCGCCTTGGAGCACCGGTAGTGCACCGCCACGCTGGCTCCCTCGCGCGCGAGCCCCTCGGCGATCGCGACGCCGAGGCCGCGGCCGGCCCCGGTAACCAGCGCCACCTTCCCTTCCAGCCGACCGCTCACGCCTCCTCCTCGTAGATCGCGACGACGCGCGTCCACCCGGCGCTCGCTCCCTCGATCAGATAGGGGGACGCGTAGACGGTGAAGCCTGTCGGGCGCGGCAGCAGCTCGAGGTTGGCCAGGCGCTCGATCTGGCAGTATTCCTTCGTGCGACCGACCACGTGCGACTCCCAGAGCTGCGTCGTGTCTCCCGCCTTAGCCTCCTCCGCCATCACGTCGAACGGCCGGTCGAGACCCCACGCGTCGATGCCGATGAGACGGACGCCCCGGTCGACGAGGTATTCGGTCGCGTCGCGCCGCAGCCCGGCATGCCGGAGGTCGTAGCCGGGCTCCTTGAGGTTCGTCCCCGTCCACACGAGCACCACGTCGCCCGGCCGGAGCTCGTGGCCGATCCGCTCGAGCTCCGCCTCGACGTCCGGAGCGCGGACACCGTCGACCCGCGAGGCGCCGCGCGCGTCGAAGACGACGCCAGGCCCGAAGAGCCACGACAGCGGCACGTGCTCGATCGTCCGGGCCACTCCGGTGTCGGGGGGCCCGTAGTGTGCGGGCGCGTCGACGTGCGTCCCTGCGTGGGTCGTCAGTGTCGCGATCTCGCCCGCCATCGCAGCGCGACCGGGCCAGTGCTCGGGCCCGAGTCCGTGGAAGGGCCGTTCGGCCCCCTCCTCGGCGGTCATGTACTCGATCGAATGGCGGAGCGGCTCGAAGTCCGCAGTCGCGTTCGAGAGCACGTCGCTGAGGTCGACGATCGTCCGGCGACGACCGCCGAGCTCGACGACCTCGACGGCCGACCGCGGCGCCTGCCCGCTCATCGGCGGGTCACTCCGCCGTCGGCGACGATGAACTGGCCTGTCACGAACGAGGCCTCCTTTCCCGTCAGGAAGAGCACCAACCCGACGAGGTCGTCGGGCGTCCCGAGCCGCGGGATCGCCTGTGTCGCGAGGGCGGCCCGGAGGGCGTCGTCGTCGACGACGCCTGCTTCGATGTCGGCCTCGACGCCGGGTGTTCGGGTGAGCCCGGGCGAGACGGCGTTGACCGTGATCCGTGGAGTCCGAGGTCGTTGGCGAGCGCGCTGGTGAGCCCCAGGACACCGCCCTTGCTCGCCATGTATGCGACGAGTCCCGGCGTCGGCGTGAGGAGCGACGAAGACGCGACGTTCACGATCCTCCCCCACCCTCGCTCGACCATCCCGGGAGCGAACGCCTTCGCCAGGAGGAATTGCGACTCGAGGTTGATGCGCAACGTCTGCCGCGGAACTGCTCGTGCTCGAGCTCGAGTCAAGGCACCCTGCCGAGCAGCGCCGCGTTGTTGACGAGGATGTCGCAACGATCGACTTCCCTCGCCAACCGTGCGACGTCGGACGGCGAGCCGACATCGGCCACGACTGGCGTACATTCCCCTCCGGCGGTGGCGATCGCCTCCGCGGTTTCTCTTCCGTCCAGGAGGTCGACCGCGACGACGTGCGCGCCGCGCGAGGCGAGCCCCTCGGCGAGCGCGCGCCCGATCCCACGGGCGGCCCCGCTGACGACCGCGATGCGCCCGGCGTGCGTCAGCTCGGTCACGCGAGCGGCCTCCCGCATCAACGGACACCACCGCGCCGGTGGTGAAGGTCAGGTCGCGCACGACCGTGACGACGGCAGCGGCCGCCTCCTCCGGCGTGGCGAGCCGCCCGAGCGGCGTGCATCCGACCTGCTCGGCGCGCCAGGCAGGGTCGAGCGAGCGGACGAAGTCGGTGTCGACGAGCCCGGGCGACACGGAGACGACGCGGATCCGCGGCGCGAGGGCGCGCGCGAGTGAACGGGTGAGGTTGTCGAGCGCCGCCTTCAACGCGCAGTACACGAGGTTGCTCCCCATCGCCGTCACCGCGCAAACTCGCGCTCGAGGCGTACACGGCGGCCGAGCACCTCAAGAACTCGCTGATCATGGTCTCGCAGCTCCTCGCGGCGGTCCCGTCCTACCCCGAGGCCGAGCGGCCCGGCGGAGCCCGGGCGCTCGTCACCGTCCTCGAGGTCGTGCGCGGCGACTCCCAGCGGGCAGGCCAGCGCACCGGCGACCAGTCGTTCCAGCGTGCGGCCGAGAACCTCTCCGAGGCGATCAGCCTGACCGAGAGCAGGGCCTTCGAGCAGGCCGCGGAACGGGTCGGGATGGCGATCTCGCAGGTCACGACCGCTGCCCAGGGAGCGTGGGGGCAGCTCTCCGCCAATGGATTCGTCTGAGTTCCTCGGGTTTCTCTCGCGCCGGTCCTCGATCCGCTCGTACCGGGACGAGCCGCCGGACGAGCAGGCCCTCGCCTTCATCCTCTCCTGCGCCTCGACCGCGCCGAGCATGGGCAACCTCGAGTCGTGGGACGTCGTGGTCGTGAGCGACCCCGAGCGGCGGGCGGCCCTCGCGGAGGCCGCGCTCGACCAGCCCCACGTGCGGGACGCCCCCGTCGTCCTCGTGGTCTCGGCGAACTACGTCCGCTCCATGGCGCGGTTCGGCGACCGGGGAATCCTCTACGCGCTCTGCGACGCCTCGATCGCCTGCACGTACATGATGCTCGCGGCCCACGCGCTCGGGCTCGGCACGTGCTGGACGGGCGCGTTCGACGACGAGGACGTCCGCACCGTCCTCGAGCTGCCACCCCACATCCGGCCGATCTGCCTCCTCACGATCGGGCCGGGCGAGCAGACCAGCGGCATGACCCCGCGCCTGCCCATCGAGGAGCACGTCCACGTCGAATCGTGGTGAGACGACACATGACAGACTATCTGGTGACCATGGAATCGGCCTGGGTGATTCGCGACGTCAGGTCGGTCGACGACGCGATCGGGATCGCGATCGGCGAGGCCGGCAAGCGACTGAACCCGGCCGCGAAGTACGTCGAGATCGAGGCCGGGATGTCGGGCTGCCCCCACTGCGAGGAGTCCCTGAACTGCGGCCTCGTGGTCGCGAACACGGGCCTCGTCGGCCTCATCCTCGAGATGAGGGTCTTCCGGGCGGAGTCCGAGGAGCACGCCCAGCGGATCGCGAAGTCGGTGATCGGCAAGGCCCTCGGCGATGTCCCCCTGAAGATCGTCGAGACGAAGCAGCTCGCGGAGCGGAAGCCCGCGCCCGAGTCCGCGGCGCCGGCACGGCCCGCGCCGTCGGGACGGCGCCCCGCGAAGCGGTGAGCGACGTGATCACGGTCGTCGGGCACACCGCCATCGATCACATCAGCCGCGTCACCTCGCTCCCCGGCCCGAACGGCTCGACCACGATCACGGACCGCCGGATCTTCTTCGGCGGCGGCGCCGCGAACATCGCGGCCGGGATCGCGAAGCTCGGCGGCGAGGCCGAGCTCCTCTCGGCCGTCGGCGGCGACTTCGCCGGCTCGGCGTACGACCGCTGGCTCGACGAACTCGGCGTCGGCAAGCGGTTCTACCGGGTCGAGGAGGCGAACACCGCGACCGCGTTCATGTTCACGGACGACCCCGGGGACCAGATGACCTTCTTCGAGTGGGGGGCGTCGGTCGCGTTCTCGCGCGAGGAGGCCCCGGCCCTCGACTTCGTCCACATGGCGACGGCCGACCCGCTCTTCAACCGGCGCGTGGCCGAACGGGCGCGGTTCGCGTCGTTCGACCCGGGCCAGGACCTCCACCGGTACACGGCCGACGACCTCGACGCGATCCTCGACCACATCGACATCCTCTTCGCGAACCATCACGAGGTCGCGGGGATGTGCCGGACCCTGGGGCTCTGCCGCGACGAGCTGATCGCGCGCGTGCCCGTCGCGGTCTTCACCGAGGGCGGTGCGGGCTCCTGCCTCGCCGCCGGCGGCGAGGAGGTGCCGAATCCCCGCCCTCCCCGTCACGATGGTCGACCCCACCGGGGCCGGCGACGCGTACCGCGCCGGGTTCCTGACGGCCTTCCGGCGCGACCTCCCGCTCGAGGTCTGCGCCCGGATCGGGACCGTGACCGCCTCGTTCGCGGTCGAGGCCTGCGGGTGCCAGACGAACCTCCCGGACTGGGATGCGATGCGCACGCGGTACGAGCGGTCTTTCGGTACGCTTATCCCGCCTGCGCGCATGATACTTCAGGGGAGTCTCTGATGGTCTATGCCGCACTCTCGTCGGGGGGCAAGGACTCGGTCCTCGCCTGCCAGAAGGCCCTCGACGCGGGCCTCGACGTCCGGTACCTGGTGACGGTCCGGCCGGCCGACCCCGACTCCTACATGTTCCACTCGGCCAACCTGGACGCGGTCCGCGTGATCGCGGACGCGGCCGGGATGGAGTACGTCGAGATCCAGAGCGGCGGCGTGAAGGAGGCCGAGCTCGCCGAGCTCGAGGCCGGCCTCGCGGCCCTCGAGATCGAGGGGATCGTGACCGGCGCGGTCGGCTCGGTGTACCAGCGCGACCGGCTGGCCGTGATCGCGGACCGGCTCGGCCTCGCGCTCGTCTCCCCGCTCTGGGGCATGGACCCCGAGGCGCTCCTCCGCGAGGTCGCCGCGCGGCTCGACGCGATCATCGTCGTGACCGCGGCCGACGGCCTCGACGAGTCGTTCCTCGGCGCGCACTTCGACGACGCCCTGATCGAGCGGCTCAAGACGGGTCGCGGTCGCACGCCACATCCACCTCGCGGGCGAGGGCGGCGAGTACGAGTCGCTCACCCTCGACGCCCCGTTCTACCGCCGCCCGGTGACGTACGCGTCGGCCGAGGTCCACGTCACCCCCGGGCGAAGCGAACTCGTCCTGCGGGGCTTTGCCTGATGGACGACCCGGCCGACGTCAAGCTCGCCAGCCTCTCGCGGTACGTCTTCGCGGCCCCGTCCTGGCGCCGCTCGATGATCATCGCGATCCTGCTCGGGTTCGCGGTCGACATCGGGTCGTACTCGCTCGGCGGGCCGATCCGGTTCTTCGGCACCGTCGCGTTCACCCTGCCCACGCTCGTCGCCTTCGTCCTGACCAAGCCGCTGGTCGAGCTCTCTGCACCGGCCCCTGACCTGGAACCGCTCGGCCCTGCTCGCGGCCGCGAGCATGATCTTCATGGTCCTGATCACGATGCCGGCCGTGCTCCCGGCGCGGGACCTGGTGCCGCTCGTGTACGCCTGCGCGATCGGGTTCGCCTTCGGCCTGCGCCTGCTCGTCCTGGTCGCGGTCTCGGACTACCGGGTGCTGCACATGGTCGTGCCGGCCGCGACGCAGGCCGTCGCGGCGGCCGCGGTCGGGACCTGGCTCTTCGGGACGGCGTTCCTCTCCCTCGCGGTCCTGCTGATGGGCGTCTTTCTGCTCGGGTTCTCGATCCTGATCTGGCTGATCGAGCGGCCGCTCTACCGGGCCTTCGGGATCCACGGGCTCTCGTTTCTGAACGCGTTCATCGCGCACCTGACCGACGGCTCGCGCGCGATGGAGGAGTTCTTCCGCGAGATCGGCGAGTCCGTGACCGTGCCGGAGACGAGCTTCTTCTTCCGCCGCGAGGGCCGGCCCGACCTGGTCTTCACCATCCCGAACGTCCACCCCGGGCCGATGGGCGAGATCGGGGGCGGCAACATCCCGGTCCGGTTCGCGGCCGAGTTCGAGGAGTCGGTGATGGTCCCGCACGGGTGCGCGACCCACGACTTCAACCTGGTCAGCGAGGACGAGATCATCAAGCTCGTCGACGGGGTCCAGGCGACGAAGCCCGGGCTCGTCTTCGACGGCGGCGCCTCGCGGGCCGTGCGCCGCACGTCGGGCTCGGTCCGCCTCCTCTGCCAGCGCTTCGGCGACGGGCTCCTCGTGGTCTCGACGCGGGCGCCGCTGACGACCGAGGACCTGGACTTCTCGTTCGCCCCGACCTTCGAGGCCGAGGGCCGGCGGCGGTTCTCGAACCTCGGGTTCGTGGACGCCCACAACTGCATGGGCGAGGACTGGCTCCCGGTCCTCCCGGGGACGCCCATCGGCGCCGAGTACCTCCGCGGGGTCCGCGAGGCCGTGGACGCGATGGCGTCCGAGCCCTGCGGCCCGTTCGCGGTCGGGTACGACCGGAAGCCCGCGCCGTTCTCGCGGGCGCAGGGCTTCGGCGACCTCGGCGTGCAGGTGCTCGTGGTCGAGGACGGGGGCCGGAGGACCGCGTACGTCCTGCTCGACGGGAACAACATGGTCGTGGGAGCGCGGGAGGTCGCTGATCGAGCGCTGCCTCGAGCTGGTCGACGAGGCCGAGATCATGACCACGGACTCGCACGTGGTGAACACGGTCACGGGCAAGAACCCCATCGGCCAGGCCGTCCCCGTCGGGGAGATCGCGCCCGTGCTCGAGCGGGCGCTCCGGGCCGCGCTCGCGGACCTCGCGCCGGCCACGGTGGCCTCCTCGACGGCGTGGTGCGAGGGGGTCGTGGTCTTCGGCTCGACCCGGATCACGCAGCTCGCGGCCACGGTCAACGCGATGCTCGTCTTCGTGGCCCCGCTCTCGCTCGCGATCCTGCTGCTCGCGTTCGTCCTCTCGGTCGTGACGTACCTGGTCCTGCTCTGATCCGACCGGGGAGCCTCGCCGCCCGAACCCTTCTCCCGACGGCCCCCGATCCCCGGAAGGCGCGTCACCCGCGCGACGGAACCGGGCGCGTCTCCGGCCGCGCGAGAACGGGGGGCGACGATCTGGCCCCGCCACGGCACCAGGGATCAGCCGGTCCTGAAGTAGATGGTGAAGAGCGCCCCGGGCTTGACGGCCTGGATGAAGGACGACGAGACGGTCGGGTCGACGGCGTCGAAGAGGCCGGCCAGCCCCGGGTCGATCCGCTCTCTCGGGAGCTCCGGCTCTTTGGCGCGATATCGTCGCAGACCACCCGGAACCCCGCTTCCGCGATCTTCCCGATGTGGCAGGAGTGCGGGTACCGGGTGATCGGGCACGCGGCCCGCCCGTTGACGAGCTTCCACATCCTGCTCGAATATCCCCAGTGCCCGTCCCACGAGATCGCCGTCCCGTGGCTCTTGAAGTCGATCTCGTGCGAGATCGCGCCCCCGCTCTTCAGCCAGCCGTACATCAGGCCGTACGCCGTCTCGAGGTCGGGGAGATACTCCATCACGGCCTGGGACAGGACCAGGTCGACCGAGCCGGGCCCGATCTCGACCGTCTCGTCCCAGGGGGCGATGTACCGCAGGAGTTCGTTCTCGCCGCCGTCGGCAGCCCGCACCTCGTCCCGGATTCGTCGCAGCCGCGATTCGTCCAGGCCGGCCTCGAGACGTTTGTCCGTCAGGATCTCCGCCGGGAAGTCGTACGACTCGATCTCCGGGTGGATGCGCGGGAACTCCGTGTTGTCGGGGATCCGAGCCCGGCTCTCGAACAACCGCACGAGTCTCGTCGAACTGCGCTTCCAACCGTCCCCGGTTCGCCTCGACGTCGACGCGTCTCACCGCGTCCAGCGCGCAGGTACTGCTTCGCCCCGGAGAGCAGGGCGCAGACGCCCGTTCCCAGGGAGTCGCCGGGGCCGAACTCGAGCACGCTCGCGGGGACGCCGGCGATGCCGTTTCTGTGCAGCAGCGTCAGGTGCCTCAGCCAGACGGAGTAACAGTACCGGGCCGACGTGATCCCGCCGCCGAGCTCCAGGTCCCCGATCGTATTGACGAGCGCGGTCCTGCCGACCAGTCTCAGTGCAGGTTGTACGGACCCCGTCATCCGGTCCCGACTCTATGCCTGAAGATTATATTTAATTATTGGTATCAAATTGCGATGGTCCCTCTCGTTGCTGCCGCCGTACAACGTTCCGTTCCCTCCGGGTTTGCATCCCTCGTCGATGCGGCCCCGTGATTTTCTCCGGATGCGCCGGAGCGAGACGGGGGGAAAGAATAGTGAACGTCGGACGTTGAGAGGCGAGTAAAATCAGGATGGGTGTATACGTGAATGCTAATACTGTGATTTTGGTACACGGGGCTTGGGCGGACGGCTCGTGCTGGAGCGACGCGATCCAGCGGCTCCAGAAAATGGGCTACAACGTGATCGCGCCGCAGTTTCCCCACACGAGCCTGGCGGACAATCTCGCCCGTCTCCGGCAGGTGCTGGCCGTCCAGGAGGGTCCCACCATTCTGGCCGGACACTCGTACGGCGGGCAGGTCATCACCGCGCTCGGGAAGGACGCGCCGAACGTCGTCGGCCTGGTGTACATCGCGGCGTTCGGACTGGACGAGGGGGAGTCGATAGGGGCGCTCCTCTCGCAGGGCCCGCCGACGCCGGCTCTGGCGCACTACCGCGTCGATGCCCAGGGATTCGCCTGGCTCCCCCAGGACGGACTTCGTGAAGTACTTCGCGGCCGACGTCGATCCGGTCAGGGCCAACGTCATGTACGCGGTGCAGCAGCCCCTATCGATCACTACCCTCGGGGACGTGATGGGGCCGCCCGCGTGGAAGATCCTGCCCTCGTGGTTCCTGGTGGCCACGAACGATCAGGTGATCCCGCCCGACGCCGAGCGGCTGTTCGCGAAGCGGATGAAGGCGACCGTCGTGGAGATCGAGTCCGGCCACGTCGCCATGGTCTCTCACCCGGATGCCGTTGTCGACCTCATCGAACGGGCGGCAGGGCAGGTCGCATAGAGGGGCCTGTGCGAATTCCCCGATCGCGATACATTCAGCGAACTGGTATCGGGAGGGTGAAAAATCCCTCATCCTTCACCCCGTCGCGTCACTCCACACTCGGGGTTCGATACCTGAAGTCCTCACTCTTTCACCGGGCGTCGAGTTCCGGAATTCGGCGCGCGAGCTCGGCCCAGTCGTCGCCGATAGCCCCCTTGATGAGCCCCCTGGCACCCGCAAAGGCATCGGGAGGTAGATTCGCCTGGAAGATGCGGGTCACGTTCTCGCGGTCGTCATGCCCGATCAGGGGGAAGAGCCACCGCACCACCTCCGGGAACCGTTCCCGGGGAACGTAGCCGGCCAGGATACCCACGGCTTTTCCCTGGTCGGGGAGGGAGACCCGCTCCTCGAAGATCCGGTAGAGATGGGTGTCTTCCTTGGCCAGATGCATGTTCAGGTGAAACCGGAACGCGGCGGCGGCACGAGCAGTCTCCAGAGAATCGCCACGGGTGTACGCCGCGTCCAGCGCACCGAAGGCCGAGTCGAGGCCGCGGTGATCCTTCTCGTAGGCCTCGGCCACCAGCGGCGCGACCTCTTCGAGGACGGGAAAGATGGCCTTCTCCTCCCCTGTCGCGTGCCAGACCAGAATCTCGTTGAAGAACCGATATCGTTCGATGGCGGGGGAGAGGCCCTCCGTTCCCCGCGCAGCCTCCAGTGCCGCGTCGTCGATACCCCTCAGATCGTTCCTGAAGGCATTGTGAAATGCTCGGATCGCATCGACTGGCCGGACCATGAGGTCCCATTCGGAGATCTCATTCATAATATCTCTGCCTGGGGACCGTTCGATCGATCCGGGGCGATCATGAGGTGATACTGGTGATGAAACAGCCGCCAGACGTCCGTTTCTCATAACTCGGGATTGCGCTTCGATCGATGGTGTCGTCCGGATCCCGCATCAGAATCGGCCCCTCTCAGAAGAAACAGTCTCGTTGAATTCGATGATCTGTCCTGGAAGAAGTGGCTCACAGGAGTTCGGGTTTGATCGATAAGCCCGGTTTCCTGATCCGGCTGGCCCGTTCCCTCACCGAACCGCACAATAGAGTATCTTAAAAAAGTAGGGAGATGCCGTAACGGCAGTTCCCGAGTCGAATTAGTAGCGGGGCGTCCTGTGCTTCGGAAAGCAGTCGTTGCAGTAGACGGGACGGCCCTCTGTCGGCTTGAAGGGGACTTCGCACTCTTTTCCGCAGTCCGAACAGGTGACCTTGGTCATCTCTCTCGGGCCGCTGCTACCATAGTTCCTGGAGCCGTCGCGCGACCCACCATATCTTCTGTTATCCATTTAGATTGCTCTCACAGATCGCTCTGCATATTATAATGCGCGAATAGCGCGGATAATCCTTCTCTTTGAACACATAGCAGGTCTTCACCACTATCGGGCCGTTCAAACGAACCAGATGAGCAGGGTCATCGGCCAGACGGACTTCGATCTCCCGTGCAATTTCTCCGATATACTTTTTCAGAAGCTATTCGATTCATGTATTCCTGTCTCCGATTCCCGGCATCAGTTTTGAGCGGCATTCCTTTGAGATTCTATCCGTCATACCAGTGAGACGAGGTGCGCCCTCTGTTGAATGGAGGTTGGTTGAGTGAATAGAACAGGGTAAGGATAAGACTTCCGTTCGGATTGGGAATTGGGGGTTATTCTCTCTCGCATCTCTGAATGATTGACAGGAAAAAGAACCAAATAATTAACCCGATTCACACTCAAACAGAGTATTCGCGCGAAGGTATCCAAGCCCGGCCAACGGAGACGGACTTAAGATCCGTTCCTGAAGAGGTTCGCCGGTTCGAATCCGGCCCTTCGCATCCGATTCTCCGATTCGGAAACCATCTCGTCGGTCCTCCTCCTCGAGACTGGCAACGATGACGGTGTGCCGGCGCGTCTTCGTCATCTGAGGAAAGAGCATCGAGAGCCGCAGGTCCGGTCATTGGGTTGTGGAGAAAGAGTCGA
This sequence comes from uncultured Methanoregulaceae archaeon, assembly GCA_963730355.1. GTDB lineage: Archaea > Halobacteriota > Methanomicrobia > Methanomicrobiales > Methanospirillaceae > UBA288. Next base: position 10,882 of record CAVSRL010000008.1, read on the forward strand.
CCTGACCAGCCCTGCCCGCTCGCATCGTGTCTGTCCGGCCGGTGCGCAGCCGAAGAAAAAGTGGACGATCCGATCAGGCCGTCGTTCGGCCGAACGCCGACCAGTTCGGATAGACCCGGCCGAACGTCCTGGTCCCCGTCCACGTCGCCTTCCCGCCGGTCGTCACCGTCGACCCGGACGCGATCCCAACGGCCACGCGGCGGCCCGTTAACGACGGCGCCTGCCAGCCCGCGAACCGCTTGCCCCAGTTCTGGAACGGCACGGACGTCACCGCGGGCTCGGGCGTGGGCTCGAGGACCGGCGCTGCCGACCCCGGCTCGTATCCGGGCACGCTCGTCGGCACCGCCACGGTCGGCTCCGTCACGATCGGCTGCGCGGCCGTCGGGACGACCGTCGGCATCGGGATCGGGGAGGCGTCGTTCGGCACAGTCGGCTCCGGGCCGGGAGTCCGCGTTACGCTCACCACGCCTGTCGGCGCTGCCGTCGGTGTCCGCGTGGCCTGCGTCGCCTTCGACGTCTGGGTCGGCGCGAAGGTCGGCCAGTGCGGGGCCGTCGACACCGGCTCCGGCGTCGTCAGGGCCGCAGGGGCGTTCGCCGCGCCGTAGATCGAGCCGAGGGTCCGGCCGAAGTACGTCTTCCCGCCGTCGGCCGGGGTGTCGGTCCGTGATCACGACCTGGTCGAGCGGGACGTTCTCGATGAACCTGCCGCCCTGCTCCGCGATGAACGCGTCGCCGAAGACCTCCTGGCCGTGGACGTACTGCGAGACCACGTAGCGGCCCGAGGTCGCCTGGTCGACCGGGTAGCAGCCGTGGACCAGGCCGTCGGCCGTGTCCCGCGTGTACACCACGATGTACCGGTACTGGTCGACGCCGTGGAGCGAGAAGATATCGCCCGCCACCCAGACGTGGGCCGGGTCCGGTGGCGCCTGGAAGGGCTCGCCATCGGCGGCGTTCGGTATCGCGGTGAACTGGTCCGTCACGGCCGCCTCGGCAGCGGCGACGCCTGAGATGAGCAGGAGAAGGAGACCGCAGATTGCGATCACCCGTCCTCCCCGCTGCTGGGGTCTCATGAACATCTATTGAGCGGAGGCGTATTTACCAATATGCGTCCCGTGAGGGCCCGGTAAGTCTTCAAAAAGATGAATCGGTCGTCATCCGCGGCGGCGGATCAGCAGGCCCACGCCGCCGAGGATGGCGAGCGAGAGTACGATCACGCCCGCGGCCGGGATTCCCGAGGTCTGGACCCTGGTCGAGACCGGGGAGTACGAGCCGTACGCGTAGGGAGTCTGGTTCGTCGTGGGGAGATCGGTCGTGACCGCCGTCGCCGGCGGCTGCGTCGCAACCGTCTCGACCGTCGTGACCGTCGTCGGCGCCGTCGTCGTGGCCGTCGCCGTCGTCTGCGTCGTGGAGACCCCGCCCGAGTCGATGTCGTTCGTCGGGTAGTAGATCGGCGCGAGGGTGTTCTGCGTGAAGGTCACGAGCGGCTGGGTATCGAGGGGGATAGCGCCCGTCGAGAAGGTCCCGCTCCGGCCCGAGGCGGTCGCGGTGATGTCCGTGAACTCATTGAAGTCGTTGGACCAGTACCGGACGTGGTCGACCGAGACGCCCAGCGTCGACGTGCCTTCGCGGATCGCACGCAGCGTGATGGCCGCGAGGGGGTACCGTCCCTGCGGATACCCGCGGCGGAAGTCGCCGAGCATGATCCGCACCGAGTGGTCGCTCGAGACGGCCGCGGTCGTGTTCAGGACCTTGATGGCCGCGGACTCGTACGTCACCATGGACGGGTCCCAGCTGATGTCGACGTAGGTGTCGCCGAAGAGCGGGTTCCACCCGTTGTCGACGATGAGCTGGACCACGCCGTCGGCGCCGACGGGGACGTTGCCGACCGACGTGATCGAGAAGACACCGGTCCCTGCCGGGACCGTGAACGCCCCCGGCACGATCGTCGGCGCGGAGACGACCGTCGCAGCAGGCGGCAGGCTCGGGGCGGCCGGTGCCTGGTACGTCGGGGCCGTCGTCGCCTTCGTGGTCGGCGCAGTCGTCGGGGCCGTGGTCTTCGGAGTCGTCGTGGCCGGCGTGCTGGTCTTCGCTGTCGTGGGCGCCGACGTGGGAGCCGTCGTGGTCGCTCTCGTGGTCGCGGTCGTCGCCTTCGTCGTCGTGACCGTGGCCGCGGTGGACCCGGTCGTTACGAGCGGGACCGGGACCGTCGTACCGGACGAGACGGCCGCGGTCCCTGTCGCATCTGTCGCGGCGACGGAGACCGGGAAGATCATGCCTCCTGCGAGAGTCGCCATGAGCAGGCCCATGACGAGCAGGCGAACTCCCCGCATCTTCGAGAGGTACATACATACGATTGGAGAGTTCCGGTCATAAGGATTGTCGAGGCGACACCTTGGCGAATCGACCGTATCTGCCGGATGACGGGTGAAAGAGAATATTGATGGCGTTTTTAAAGGATAGTATAGTCCAATGCATCCCAATGTGCCGAAAATATTTAATACTAAGACGCGCAGTGACCAGCGTTGCAGGGATCGAAAACCCCTGTATCGGTGTTGGACATGACGGACAGCGACAAGGGTTCGAAAGAACACCGGGGCCTGGCCTCGGCGGATGAGGAGACCAGGAAGCGCGTCGCCAGTGAGGGCGGCAAGGCATCGCACAAGAACGACACCAAGAAATCCGCGGGCGGAAGCCACGGCGGATCTCGGCGGCCACGGCGGCTCCGAAGGCGCACGAGGAGACCTCGCATCGGGGCCTCGCCTCGGCCGACGAGGCGACCAGGGAGCGCGTGGCCAAGGCGGGCGGCGAGGCGCCGCACCCCCACGGCCGCGGCCTCGAGGTCGCCGACGAGGAGACCAAGGAGCGTGTGGCCAAGGCGGGCGGCGAAGCACCGCACCCCCACGGCCGGGGCCTTCAGACCGCTGACGAGGAGACCCGCGAGCGGGTAGCCCGCGCCGGCGGCGAGGCGCCGCACGAGAAGCGCGGCCTCCAGGCCGCCGACGAGGAGACCAAGAGGCGTGTCGCCAGCGAGGGCGGCAAGGCTTCGCACAAGAACGACGACCAAGAAGAGCTCGAGCTCGAGCTCGAGCAGCCTCCAAGGGCGGGTCCTCCAACAGGTAACGGGGACGGGATCAGACCCCATCCCTTCCTCCTCCCCCTCCTACTGAAACCTTTACCTCTCCTGCCCCTGATACTCTTCTGAATGGACGACCGAATCTGTCCGCTCGTGAGCGGCCGGAACGGGCTGCTCGTGCACTGTCTCGGTGAGGACTGCCATGCGTGTCGGACGGCCATACTTGTCCCGGACGGCGAGACCGTCAGCCTCTGCGCTGCCTGCGCGCACCTGCCGTTCGAGGGCGGGCGATAGGAACGGTCGATCCCGGCATGCGGCGCGAACCCGATGGAGGCGTCCGCCCTGGCCGGCGGGGAGCGACGATCGGGGCCCGGGGCCGGAGGGCGATCCGTTACCTGCTCGAAGGGATAACCTGCCCTGGCCGATACGGAGGAGTGCTTCCGGCTTTCCGGATACAAGAAGGCGGACCGGTCGCTTTTTACGAGCGCCGGTTGAGATATCGGACGAGGACGAGCCCGAGGGCGCCGATAGCGAGGAACGCGATCGCGTCGGGGGTGAGGGCGCCGCGGAACCCGATCAGGAGAATGCCGAGGGCGATCGTGAAGCAGATGGGGAGGCCGAGGACGAGGTACGTGGGAGTCGCCGGCGGAGCCGCGCAGGTCCTGAACTGCCCGAGCCCGGGGTCCAGCCGGCCCTCGTCGAAGCACGCGGTCGTCCTCATAGAGCCGGTCACCGGCGTCTTCCCATATGAACCTGCTGGTGCCATGAGTATTCGTTTCAACTGTTATTGTTTGTCAGTATCAATGTTTCGGTTTTGCCTTGCATATGTGCTCAGCAGAAGCGCGCACCAGAGGGGGGACGCCCCCTGGTAGCGGGCACGCTCGACCCCGGGGTCCTCTTCGAGTTCCTCGCCATCTTCGGGTTCTCGATCGCGGCGCTCTTCGTCTGCAGCCGGCTCAAGATCCCGGGGATCGTGGGCTACCTCTTCGCCGGGCTGCTCATCGGCCCGTCCGGTCTCGAAGCTGGTCACGGACACGGAGATGATCGGGCGGTACGCCGAGCTCGGCGTGATCCTCCTGCTCTTCACCATCGGCCTCGAGATCTCGTTCCGCGAGCTCCTCACGGCCCGCCGGATGCTCGTGCTCGGCGGGACGCTCCAGATCCTGCTGACAGTGGGGGCCGTCGTCGCCGTGGCCCTGTTTCTCGGCCTGCCCCCCTCCGTCGCCGTCGTCTTCGGCGTGATGATCGCCCTCTCGAGCACGACGATCGTGATGAGCGCGCTCCAGGAACGCGGCGAGACCGGGTCGCCGCACGGCCGGTTCCTGCTCTCGGTCCTGATCTTCCAGGACCTCGCCGTCGTCCCCTTCATGCTCCTCCTCCCCCTGCTCGCCGGCGGCGCCCCGCCCTCGCCTGGGGGCCGTGCCGCTCTGGCTCCTCCAGGGGGGACTGATCCTGATCGTCATCCTCGTCAGCCTCCGCTGGGTCGTTCCGGCCCTCCTCTACCGCGCGGCACGGGTCAGGTCGAGCGAGGTCTTCCTCTTCTCGGTCGTCGGCATCTGCGTGCTCACGGTCTACGTCTCGGGGCTGCTCGGCCTCTCGTTCGCGTTCGGCGCGTTCCTCGCCGGCCTGCTGATCGCCGACTCCGAGTTCCGCCACGAGGCCCTGACCCTGATCCTCCCCTTCCGCGATCATCTTCGCCGGGCTCTTCTTCGTCTCGATCGGGATGCTGCTCGAGATCGACTACCTCGTCGCCAACCCGCTCCTCGTCGGCGGGCTCACTCTCGGGATCATCGTCATCAAGGCCCTGCCGGGCATGCTCTCGGCCCGGGCGCTCGGTCTCCCGGTCCGCCCCGTGGTGATCGGAGGCCTCTCGCTCGCCCACGTCGGGGAGTTCTCGTTCGTGATCGCGACCACGGCCCTCACGCTCGGCGTACTGCCGGCCGGCGATGTACCAGCTCTTCCTCAACGCGGCCGTCCTCTCGATGGCCGCCGCGCCGTTCCTGATCCAGCTCTCGCGGGGCATCGGCGACCGCCTGGCCGCGGCCGTACCCCAGCGCGGCGGGGAACCGGAGCCGTCTCCCCTCGAGGACCACCTGGTGATCGTCGGGTACGGCCTCTCGGGCCGGAAGCTCGCCCGGATCGCCCGCGAGTCCGGCATCGCCTACACGGTGATCGAGGCGAACCCCCAGACCGTCCGGCGCGAGCTGGCGGCCGGCGAACCGATCCTCTTCGGCGACGCGGCCCACGCCGGCGTTCTCCGGAGCGCCGGCGCGGACCGCGCCCGGCTGCTCGTCTGCGTGATCTCCGATCCCGGAGCGGTCGAGCGGGTCGTCCGTGCCGCCCGGGCCCTGAACCCGGGGCTCTTCATCGCGGTCCGCGTGCGGTACGCCGGCGAGGTCGAGGCGCTCCGCGAGAGCGGTGCCGACGAGGTGATCGCCGAGGAGTTCGAGGCCCTGATCGAACTGGTGACCCGCGTCCTCTCGGTCTACATGGTCCCGTTCGACGAGATCGAGGGCTACGTCGACCGCGTCCGCGCCGACGGGTACGCCATGTTCCGGTCGCTCCGCGCACCGGCCGGGGCGGGCGTGGACGTCAAGGGGCGGCTGTACGACCTCGACATCCGGACCTACCGGGTCGCCTCCGCGTCGCCGCTCGCCGGCCTCCGGCTCGAGGAGTCGGGCCTGCGGGACCGGTACGGCGCGACCGTCCTCGCCGTCCGGCGCGAGGGGGCGACCATCACGAACCCTCCCGGCGATCAGGCGCTGCTGCCGGGAGACGTGGTCGTGCTCATCGGCTCGCCGTCGGGACTCTCGGGCGTCGGCGCCCGGTTCTCGGAAGCGGAAGAAAAAAAGTAGGGGTTACCGGCGGACCCGGAGGACCAGCAGGCCCGCCAGGGCGATCCCGGTGAGGGCGAGGCCCGTCCGCGAGGCCCGACCTGGTCGTGGTCGGAACGGCCGTGGTCTGGCGTCGGGGCCGCGGTCGTGGCCACCGTGGTGACCGCCGCCGTGGTCGGCGCCTGCGTCGCGATCGGCGCGAGCGTGGCCGAGACCTGGACCGTCTCGCCGCCGGTCACCGTCACCGACGTCGTCCAGTCCTGGTACCCGCTCTCGCGGAGCAGGACCGTCCTGGCGCCCGTCCGCACGAGCATCGAGGACCGCGGGCGTGATGCCGCGGTAGGCGCCGTCGATGTAGACAGAGGCGCCTGCGGGGGACGAGACGACGGCCATCTGGCCGAACTGGTTCGCGTCCGGCCTGTCCGTGAGGGTCGCCACCACGTTCGTCGACTGGCCGGCGGTCACGGTGACGGTGGTCACGTAGTTGTAGTAGCCCTGCGAGAGAGAGGACGAGGCCGTGGTCGCCGGGCGCGATGTTCGGGATGTCGAGCGCGTCATAGGGGCTCGTCTGGCCGCGGTAGGAGCCGTCCAGGAAGACGGAGGCGCCGGCCGGGTACGAGACCACGTCCACCGAGCCGACCGTGGGCGGCAGGGCGGCGAGCGTCACCGGGAGCTCGGTCGTCTGGCCCGCGATGACCGTTGTCGTCACCGTGTATTCCTGGTACCCGGCGAGGCGGAGGATGACGATGTGGTTCCCGGCCGCCAGGCTCCCGATCGTGATCGGGGTGGGTCCGTGATAGACGCCGTCGAGGTAGATGTCCGCTCCGGCCGGGGTCGACGTGACGTGGAGCGAGCCGACCGTGGTCGGGACCGGGATCAGGGTGAGCGTGGCCTGGGCCGTCACCCCGGACACGACGACGACCGACTGACGAATACGGCTGGTATCCGTCAAGGGTGGCCAGGATCGTGTGGGGGCCGGGCGCGACGTTCTGGTAGGTGTAGGGAGCGGTCCTGGGGTCGAGGCCGTCAAGGGTCACCGTGGCCCCGGCCGGGTTCGTCGTGACCTGGATCGCTCCGGCGGGCTGCGCCGACTGGAGCGTGGCCGTGACGTCCTTCCGCTGGCCCGAGACGACGTCGACCTTGGTCGAGTACGGGTTGTACCCGGACCGTCTGGACCGTGACGGTGTGCTGGCCCGCGAGGACCTCCTGCGTCAGGAACGAGCCGCTCTGGGTCGGGGTGAGCCCGCGGTAGGTGCCGTCGATGTAGACCTCGGCCCCGCTCGGCGTGGACGCGACCCCGATCGTGCCGAACGTGGAGGTCTGGGTCACCGCCACCAGGGTGGTCGGAAGTCGCGGAAGTCGCCCGGGAGGACCGAGAACGTGGTCGCGAAGTCCTGGTAGCCCGACTTGGAGATCCGGATCGAGTGCTGCACGTTCGCGGTGACCTCGATCACGGGGACTCGACGCCCGAGGATCCGGTGGTGCCGCGGTAGACGTCGTCGATGTAGACGAGGCGCCGCCGGGGGTCGATGCGACGCGGACATAGCCGATCTCGCCCTGGCCGAGAACCGGCACGGCGAGCGCGGCGAGGACGAGGATCAGCCCCGCGAGGAGGCATGTGAGTCTGCAATGGAGTCATAATGTTCGTAATAGCGCAATACCCCGGCGCGGATTAATACGTTTCGTAACCGCGCGGGGAGGAAAGAAAGAGAGGGGAGGGGGTTCAGCCGAGGACCCGGATCGCCCGCGGCTCCCGGACGAGGAGGGCGAGGCTCTCCGAGATGGAGAACTCGAGGGCGTCGACCGTCGGCCCGACGAAGTCGACCGTGAGGTCCTGGCCGATCACGATCGCGGCATACTGCCGCCCCTCGGCGATCAGGACGCCGCCGTCCTCGAGCGCCGGCAGCTTGACGATCGACCGCACCATCTGGGAGAGGTGCTCGAGCTCGGTCCCGCCCATCTCGTACCGGCGGAAGAGGAGGTTGTACCGGCGCGGCGAGAGGCCGAGGATGTACGGGCCGTGGAAGCCCTCCGCGTCGAGGGCCGTCACGGCGCCGATCAGGTCGTTCGCGGCCCCGCCGAGCTTGTCCCACTTCCCGAGGGGGCTCGTGCCGGCGCCGGGGAGGTTCATCAGGCCCGGCGAGCCGCCGGCCCCGTTCAGGAGGACGTCGTCCTCCTTTCTCGCGGCCATGATCGCGGCCTCGGCGAGCTTGCCGAGGTTGGGGGGCACCCCCGCATACTCGTACCCCGCGAGGTCGCGCTTGCCGAGCATGAACGAGGTGGTGAGCCAGGCGAGAGGCAGGCACGGGCTGGTCTCCACGCCCTCGGCCACCACCCGGTCGTCGAGCGGGATCGACTTCAGGCCGAAGCCGTACGGCCCCTCGATCTCGAAGAGGCGGCGGACCGAGAGCTGGCTCCGGGCCGCGCCCACCATGGTCTGATCGAGCATCGTCCAGACGTCGGCCCCGATCGGGGCCTCGTCGCGTAACAGGTAGTCTGTGGCCATATCATTACTCCTTGAGTGATCCGACGGTCGTCTTCGGTCCCTCGTCGGCGGGTGCCCCGGGGCCCTCGAGCTCCTGTGCCATCTCGTCGACCTCGGCCGCGCCGTCCGCGAACCACTTGTCTTCGTCGCCGGTCAGGATCTGGATCAGCCGGTTGAACTCGCCGACGTGGACGCGCTCCTCGTTCGCGATGTCGATCAGGACCTTCTTCGCGAGGGGGTGGTCGGTCGCCTCGGCGTGGGCCATGTACAGGGAGGTCGCGTCCTCCTCGGCCGCCACGTTGAGCCGCATGGCGCGGACCAGCTCCTCGAGGGTCATCTTGCGGTCGGGCACGTTGCCGACGAACGGGTCTGAGAAGTCAGGCATCGGGTATCACCGTCTCCTTGGCCCCGCGCACCGGCGGGAGTGGACCCCCCGGTGCCGCGGCCGATCGTTTGTTCGGATCAATTTCAATCCTGGGGCAATCAGCCCCCGGTGCATCATCCTCATCGGGATGGTATAAAAGAGTTCGCCTGACTCCGATCGGCCGGCTGCGCCGGGATCAGGGGTGTCCCGCCGTCCGCGGGCACTGGCGGAAGCGACACCCGGAGATCGGCCGATCCCTCGCGCCCACGTCCGACCGTCACGCGTTCCGCCCGGCGGTCCGTTCCGGCGTCGGTCGGGAGGGCAGGGTCGCGTTCGCATCGGACGCGGTCTCGTTCGCCGCGCCGCCCGCCCCTGCCCGGTGCCCGTGCGGCGGCCGGGCGTGGCGACGGTCGCCGGAACCATGGTCCCGTTCTCCGGCAGGACGCCCGGGGAGGCCGTTCGCTGCGGCATCTTCCGACGATGAGAGCGCGGTCCCGATGCCGCCCACCACGATCAGGGCGCAGGCCACGATGATGACGGGGGCGATGAGGTTCGGCGGCGGGTCCATGAGGCCGCCGTAACGGCCTGCTGCGAGATATATCTTCCGCTCCGGGGGAGAATCCGGCCCCGGATTTCGGGCGATTTTTAATTTAAAACGAGGAGACCAGGATCTGCCCGAACGGAGAGATCTCTCCCGCGGCAGGCTCACGCCTTCCGCCGCCGGGCCGCGACCGCGTCGTAGACGATGAGCGCCGCGAGGACCACGAGCCCGCCGAGCAGGATGTACCGGGCCACGAACTCCGGAGCGGCGGCCGATGCGTCCATCGGAACGGGGGCCGGTGCCCCGACCTTCCCGTTCCCGCCCTCGCTCCCGACCGTGAAGAGCACCGGCGGGGCGGCGATCGAGGCCTGGAGCACGCCCGCGATCAGGGCCGCGCCGCCGAGGGCGAGCCCGAGGGCCGCGTACTTCTTGAGGAGCGACCGCAGGTCCTCGCGGGCCGGGCTCACGATCACGACCCGGTCCACGAGCCGGTAGACCTTCTGCTCGCGCCCCTTGCGGCTCCACCGCGTCCCGGTCACCTCGATCACGCCGGCGCCGACCAGGTGATCGAGGTGGTAGGCCGCAGTCGTGATCGGGATATCGAGTTTGGCCGCGAGCGCGGAGGCCGTCATCGGCTCCTCGCCGAGGACCTGGATGATCTCCCCCGCGGTCGGCGACGCGATCGCCCGGGCGAGGGTCTGGGCCTCGGGGTCGCCCGGGTGCAGGATCCTCGGTTCGTTATCCATTCAGCGCCAGCGTGATCAGCCGACGGCCGGCCTTCAGGGCCTGGTCGCCCTTCGTCCCGTCGGGCGCGATCGCATGGGCCATGGTCGCGTTCCCGCCGCCCTTGCCGCCGAGCGCCTCGGAGATCTCGCCGAGGAGATCGCCCGCGTTCACCCGCGGCGAGCCCGAGGCCAGGACCATGTGGAGCCGGTCGCTCGACGAGACGAGCAGGGCGATGCCGTTCGTCTTCGCGAGCTTGCGGGCGAGCGCGGCGAGCTGGGAGGGGTCGACGTCGAGCTCCCGGATCACGACCTTCGCCGACGCGATCGGCTCGTACTCGATCTGGGCGAGCTCGAGGTCGACCAGTTTCTTCCGGAGCCGCTCGATCTCCTTGCCCCGCTCCTTCCACTCGCCGAAGAACCGCTGGACCGTCGAGGGCAGGTTCTCGGGCTGGATCCGGAGCTCGGCGGCCGCGTCGGCCAGGATCCGCTCGGCATCCTGCATGGCCACGATCGCGGCCCGGCCGGCCGCGAACTCGATCCGCTCGATCCCGTCCTGGATGTGCTCGACCCGGAGGATCTTGATCGCGCCGATCTCGCCCGTGGTCCGGACGTGCGTCCCGGCGCAGGCCTGGATCTCGCCGCCCACCTGGACCACGCGGATCGCGTTCCCGGGCGGCACGCCGCCCTGGTAGAGGGTGAAGCCGTACTTCTGCTCGGCCCGCTGCCGCTCCTCGAGCTTGATGAAGACCGGCTTGTTGTTCTGGACGATCTGGTTCGCCCGGAGCTCGATCCGGCGGAGCTCGTCCTCGGTGATGTGCTTGAAGTGCCGGATGTCGAGCCGCGCCGAGTCCGAGCCCTTCTGGGCGCCGGCCTGGTGGATGTGGGCGCCGAGGATCTCCTTCGCCGCGTGGAGCAGGACGTGGGTGGCCGTGTGGTGGCGCATGAGGGACCAGCGCCGCTCCTCGTCGACCATCCCCTTGACCCGCTCGCCGCGCTTGAGCGCGCCGCCGGCCACGCGGTGGAGGATCACGTCGCCGCGCTTGACCACGTCCTCGACCCGGACCATCGACTCGGCCGAGAGGAGGGTGCCCGTGTCCGCGGGCTGGCCGCCGCCCTCGGGGTAGAAGAGGGTCTGGTCCAGGACCACGAGCCCGTCGAAGAAGTCGATGACGATCGCCTCGAACTCGACCTCGCAGGGCTGCTCGTAGTAGAGGGGGCGGGTCGGCGGCAGGGCCGCGATGCGCTCCTCGAACGCCGCGAGCGGGTCGTCGCCGCCCTCACGCTGCGCTCTCGGAGTGCATGTTCGCGACCTGCGAGTAGAAGTTGTCGGGGACCTCGACCACGGCCCCCTCGGCCGCGGCCACCTCCTTGATCAGCTCGGCGGGCAGGCCGTGCGAGTCGTAGAGGGTGATGACCTCGGCGAGCGGCACCTTCTGGCTCTTCTTCTTGTACGTCGCCGCGACCTTCTGGACGATCCGGGTCCCGCGCTCGATGGTCGCGCCGTACTTCTCGGTCTCGCGCTCGAGGATCTCGCGGATCACCTCGGGCGACTGCTCGAACTGCTCCTCGCCGATCTCCTCGACCTGCTGGGCCACGAGGTCGGCGAGCGAGAGGTCGAGGTTGAGGTCGTTCATGACCCGGAGGGTCCGGCGGAGGACGAGCCGGGCGAGGTAGCCCTCGCGGACGTTCGACGGGACGATGCAGTCGCCGAGCATGTACGCGAGGCACCGGGTGTGGTCCGCGATGGTGTAGACCTGCTCGATCGGCGTGATCATCTTGGTCAGCTTGTCGATGGGGACGTCGATGGCGGCCGCGACCTTCTTCCGGAGCGCGAAGAGGTTCGCGCCCGTGATGTCCATGAGCCCGGCGAACTTCGCGTTGAGCGAGAGGATCTTGGTGTAGTTCTTGTCCTTGAGGTGGTGGTCCAGGCCGGCCTCGGCGAAGAGGGACGAGACGAGGTCCGGGAAGACCGCGTCGTAGATCGTGGGCGAGCCCGACGCGGCCCAGGTCAGGCGCTCGAGCCCGTACCCGGTGTCGACGATCCGGTTCGGCATGGGGTAGAAGGTCTGCCCCTCGAGCTCGACCGGGGGCTCGTTCGTCCGCTGCTTGCCCAGGGACATGAAGACCAGGGTCGCGACCTCGAGCCCGCCGATCAGCACCTCGACGGACGGGCCCGCGTTGCCGCCGCCGACCCACGGGTGCTCCTTGTAGGTCACCTGGTCGAGGTCTCCGCCGATCGAGGCGAGGAACTGGTCGCAGAGCTCGACGGTCCGGTCCTTCCAGTAGATCTCGTTCGTGGGGTTGTTGAAGGCGTGGTGGGCCATCATCTCGAAGAGCGTCAGGTGGCGCCCCGAGCGGCCGACCGAGTCCAGGTCGTTGAGGCGGATGCAGGGCTGGGAGATGGTGAGCGGGTTGGCCGGCGGCGGGGTCACCCCGCTCGTCACGAACGGCTGGAAGTCCGCGATCGAGGCGATGGTGAGGTAGATGTCGTCCCGCCAGCGGGCCGCGACGGGGTACCGGTCGATCCGGGTGTGGTCGTGCCGCTCGAAGAACGAGAGGTAGGCCTCGCGCATCTGGTCGAGGGTGTGGGGCGCGAAGACCGGGTTCCCGATGAACGTGTACGGTTCGCAGGGGGCGTCCCCGCAGACCTGGCGCTCCGGGTCGCGGGACCAGAACGCGGCGCCGCAGCTCGCGCAGATCCGCCGCTCAAACCCTTCGTTCCTGAAATACTCGAGCTGATAATCCTGTTCGCTCATGTATGGCCCGGCCCTCTGCCGTGCTGTATTTGACGGGTCCCAGCCCCCCGACGGCGCATGAACAGCGTTGGTCGGACGAGGTAAAAAGCACGGCGGTGGATCATATCCGCGCGGTCGCGGCCGATACGTTCACCGCGGCCCCTGCCAACCCGTGAGGGAGCCGGCGGCCGGTCGTCGGGCGCGCCCGATCGCCGCGACACAGCCCCTCGGAGAGTCGGGCGCGCACGCTGTCGCGAAGTCACATCTCCCGCTCGGGGAGGGGCGGCGGGCGGAGGCCCGACCTCGCCCGATCCAATCTCCGGGTGTTCGCATCGGTTTACGGGCGTCGTGCCAGGATCTCCTCGAGGAGGAGTCCGGCCGACCGGACCATGCCAGGGCAGACGCGCGGCACCGCACCGGCTTCGCGTGCCGCGGCCGCCTCCGCCGGGCATCCCGAGGTTGTAGCCGAGCAGGTCCGTGCAGGCGACCGAGCCGTGCGCGGCCTCGAACGCGGCGAGGAACTCCTGCACGGCGGCGTACGTCGTCTCCTTCGCGGCGGAGTCGTCCGGGCCGGTCCCGCCGTACGCGAGGCCGAGGACCATCACGCCCCCCGAGACTGCGCCGCAGATCCCGTCCGTCCGGGCCATTCCGCCGCCGAACCCGGCCGCGATCCGGCTCGCATCGGTCGGAGAGAGGCCGAACTCCTCGCCGTAGACCCGGCAGATCGCCTGCGAACAGGAGAACCCGGCGTTGAAGTCGGCGACGGCCCTCTCGGAGCGTTCGGATACCATGCGTACAGGGTTGTGCGACAGCCCCAAAAAACGAGAGGTGCACGGGGAGAATGGAGCATACGCATGGAAGAAGGGAGTGCGGACCCATCGATCTAATCGGTGTTGGACAGAAAGGTGGGCCGCAAAGATAGTATCGTCATGGGGGATATAATTGATTACGATTTCTTCTGAAGCAGAATGACCCACGGCGTTGCCGGACGCGCCGGTGATGAGGGTCGTGAAACAGAGGCGTTGTTGACCGAGTCACCGACAAATGGTTAATACCGAAAAACAGAAGGATCGGTCCACGTGCCGCGAGATCGTGAGACGATGAAAGAACGTGCGGATCCCCAGGGAAGTCCGGACCCGACGTATGCCACCCTCGACGACTGGATCCTGCACGAAGCGATCCCGTTCTCCGTCGATTCGCCCGGGACTCTCGACGCCGCCGTCGACAGGGTCATCGCCTCGCGTGGCGATCCCGTGGAGCTGCTCGGTCTCGGAGAGGCGCTCCACGGCGGCGGGGAGATCCTTCTCCTCCGCAACCGGCTCTTCCGGCGCCTGGTGGAGGCGCACGGGTACAGCGCCATCGCCATCGAGAGCAGTCTCCCCCGGGCCCGCGCCGTGGACGAGTACGTGGCCGGCCGCGGCCCGGCATCGTACGGGGCCGTGCAGGAGACCGGGTTCAGCCACGGCTTCGGCCGGCTCGAGGCGAACCGGGAGCTCGTGGAGTGGATGCGGCGGTACAACGCCGACCCGTCCCGCCGCGTCACGCTCCGGTTCTACGGCTTCGACAGCCCGACCGAGATGACCCACACGGACAGCCCGCGCCGGCTCCTGCAGGTCGTCCTCGACTACCTCGACTCGGTCGACGGTGCCGTCGGCGAGAAGTATCGCGAACGCATCGAGCCGCTTCTCGGCCGGGACGCCGACTGGGAGAACCCCGCCGCGATGATGGACCCGGCGCAGTCGGTGGGCCTGTCGCCGGCCGCAGCCGCGCTCCGGATCGCGACGGAGGACCTCGTCGCGGACCTGCGCGCTGCGCCGCCCCGAACTGGCGGAGAAGGGGGCGAGGACCGCTTCCTGGAGGCCGCGCACTATGCCTCGGCCGCACGGCAGCTGCTGACCTACCACGCCGCGGTGGCGACGGCGGGCTCGACCGAACGGATCGTCCGGCTCCTCGGCATGCGCGACGCGATGATGGCGGACAACCTGGCGTACATCGTCTCCCGCGAGCGTGGCCGGGGGAAGGTGCTGGCCTTCGCGCACAACAGCCACCTGCGGCGCGGGAAGGCGGAATGGCAGCTGGGCCCCCACGCGCTCGCGTGGTGGACGGCGGGCGCGCAGCTCGACGCGATCCTCGGCCCGCGCTACGCCGTCATCGGCTCGGCCGTGGGAGTCTCCGATGCCAACGGCATCGGCCGGCCCGAGGCCGGCACGCTCGAGGCCCGGCTGACGGCCGCGCCGGGGCCGGCGCGGTTCATCCCCACGCACCGGGGCCGGGGGCTTCCGGCTCCGGAGATCGCGGCCCTTCCGACTCGCTCGGGCAGCACGAGGAACTCGAGTTACTTCCCGCTGACCCCACGGAGTCTCGTCGATTTCGACTGGCTGGCCGTCCTGGACTCGACGGGCTACGACCCGGGGGGGCCGCCGCTGCCGGACGGGGACGCGGCTTCCGGGCAGTAGGGCACGACACCGTCCACAAAATATATGGTCCTTCTGCCGGAATGACCGTCCATGCCGAATATCGGATACTTCGAGATCCCGGCCGACAACGTCGACCGCGCAAAGCAGTTCTACCAGTCTCTTCTCGGATGGAAGATCGAGCCGACCAGGACCGACATGGACCCGCAGGCTTTCGCCGCGATGCAGTACCAGGATGTCAGCACCGGGGAGCCACAGGAGGGGACCCTCAGCATGGGCGGGATGTATAAGCGGCAGATGTCGGAGGGTATCACGAACCACGTGCTGGTCGAGGAGATCGACAGGGTGCTTGCGAACGTGGAGAGACTTGGCGGAAAGATCATCACGCCGAAGATGGACATCCCGGGCGTCGGCCTGGATGCGGTCATCCAGGACACCGAAGGAAACACCATCGGGATCTGGCAGCCGAAGAAGTAATCCGGGCGAACCGGACAGGGGGGCTTTTTCGATCGGGTGAGATCGTCCTGATGGAACGACCCAAAGGCCAATCTCATCCCTCACGACCTTTCACGAAATGGTCGACGGGGTGCGGATTGTGCGAACGCTGTCCTGGTCGTCCCGGCTATGATGCTCGCTCCGCCTCCAGGTATACGGCGAGCTTGTCGAGGGACTGCCGCATGCCGATCGCGGCCAGGTCGCGCATCTCCTCGGGGATGCCGTTCTCCCGCACGGTCAGAGCGGTCCCGCCGTCCCGCTCCTCGAGGGTGACGGTCATGACCGTCTCGGGCGGCCAGTCACCGGGAAGGCCGTGCTGCGATGCAGGGACCACGTTGCCCTCGGCGTCCGAGAACGAGTCCGTGAGGACAAGCCGCTCCGGCTCGGCGATCTCGCGAAAGACGCCCGTACTGAAGAAGTCCCGGCCCTCGGGCGAGCGCATGCCCCAGAGATACGTTCCGCCGACGCGGAGGTCGATCCTGGCAACAGGGGACGTGAAGCCCGCCGGCCCCCACCAGCGCGTCAGGCGCTCCGGCTCGGTCCACGCTCTGAAGACGGCGGCGCGGGGGGCATCGATGGTGCGCGTCACGACGATTCCCTGCTCCTCCGCCGCTGTCGAGGGTCTCTCTGCTGCGGACGTCCGGATGCTGGAGTTCTCTGCCATTATGGATCAGGCCTCCTACGCAGCGTGAACAAGATGAATGTTCCGCCGGGGACGCAGGCGAGAACGGTGGACGGCCCGGCGAGGGGAGCGGGCGCTCCTCCGCCCCGTTTCCGTCAGCGTGCGCGTTTGCCGTCCCGCTGCGCCGCCTCGGAGCCGAGAAGGCAGAACGTGAGGTACTCGAGGCCGATCTCGTCTGCGACCGGGCAGGTCGGGCAGATGCACCCGAGGTCCTCGGTGATGCAGCGGGGGCTCTGGCCGGTGATGCAGTAGAGCCGCTCCCCGGCGTCGCGGGCGCAGGGCGTGTACGTCGGGCAATCGGGACAGATGCACTCCTGTCGGAGCTTTTCCGTATTCCCGCCCATGGTGCCGGGGGTCGTGTCGGACGCGTCCATCCCCGTCACCTCTCCTGCAGTGCCGGCGGCAGCCCGCCGTGCACGCCCTTGATCTTCCATTCCCGCTGGAGCACCCGCTCGAACTCCTGCCCGGCCGCCTCCAGGGCCTCGGGGGAGAAGCGGTAGGTGACGCGCGGAAAGACGTCGGCCTCCTCCCGGACCAGGTGACAGTGCATCACGTCGAAGAGCGGAGAGAGTTTCGGCCGCCACGTCCGTGCGTCGTACGGGGTCCCGGCGAGCTCGCGTGCGAGCGTGTCCATGCCCCGGTGCTCCGCGATCAGGACGAGGGTGGCCGGCAGCAGTCCGGCGTCCTTCTCCATCTGCGGAAAGATGGTCGCCTCCTCGGCCACGGCATGGGCCTGGACGCGGTCGACGAGGAACGGATAGACCTCGCCGCGGAGCGCCGCTTCGTCCTCGGTGCTGTTCCGGAGCCGCTCGAAGATCAGGCGGAAGTCGTCGTGATCGCGCTTGATGAACTCTCCAACCGTTGTCGCCATAGTCTGGTCTCTCCCATGCTCGGGCCGGCCCGGTCCGGGGCCGCGACGGGCATCACTACGGAGCCCAAATATAAATACGTTGGTTTTCAGCCTCGTCCACGTTCCGACAGTCCCCTTCCCCGGTGTTCGCCACGATGCGTCGGCGAGCCAGATCTCAGGCGGCCGTCGTGCGGGAGCGGGAGGTGAAGACGCCGCAGCCGGCCGTCTCGGATCCAGTACCATGAATGCAGGTCTCGAGACTTCGCGAGCGTCGTCACCCGAGGACCGGTATCGGGACCCCGATTCCTCCGGCGGATCATCGTGTTCGGAGATGCGATTACAGATGAGTGAACAGGGTGACGACATCGGCGAAATCGATTCTGCCGTTCTTGTTGTAATCGAAGAGCGAGACCGGCGCGTGCCCGGCGATCCAGGCCATCTGGTTGAAGAAGAGCACGACGTCTCCGAAATCCTTCCTCCCGTTGCCGTTGACGTCGTCGTACAGCCCGTCGGCGTTCGTGTCCGTCGGGATCCCGGCGCCGCCGGGGACCATGACCGGGACGGGCGTCGTTGGAACCGGGATCGGTATCGTCGGGGCCGGAGGTTCGGCTGTCGGGGTCGGTTCGGGCGGAGGTTCGTACGTCGGGGTCGGTTCCGGAGTCGGGATGAAACCGACCGACGGGGCGAGCGGGTGGTCGTCGACGTTCTGCGGGGCGAGTCTCGAGGGGGTCATCGGCGAAGCCGTCGCGGTCGCCGTCGGCGGTGACCTCCGAGAAGCCCGTGCCGTCGGGCCGTCCCCAGTAGTTGCCGCCGATCGAGGGTCCCCCCGCGATGTTCGTGCCGGCGCGGGGCTCGACCGACCAGGCGTTCGCCGTGAGGGGCCCGCCGGTGAAGGCGACGTTGAGGTCGTTCTCGAAGCGGTTGTCGTAGACCGTGCCGCTCCCGGAGAGCGCGTACCGGACGCCGGCGTCGGTGCTGGCCGCGATGATGTTCCGCGTGACCGTGACGCCGTCCGAATCGTAGAGGTAGAGCCCGCATTCGTTGCTCTCGATCCGGTTACCCAGGATTGCGCAGCCGGCCGCGCCGGTGGAGAGGACGATGCCGTACCCGTTGCCCGTGACGTTGCAGCCCGCGACCGTGTTCCCCGTCGCGTTCAGGTAGAAGACGGCCCCGCCGAAGAGGTTCTCCTCCAGCACGGACGACTCGATCCTCGAGTCCGTGGTCCCGTGGAGGTAGACGCCGGAGTCCCAGTCCCGGACCCGGACGTTTTTGATCGTGACGTTCCGGCCTCCCGACGGGATCCGGACGTTGATCCCGGTCGAGTCCGCGGCACCCGTACCGTCGACCAGGTGCCCGCCGCCGTCGAGGACGACGTTCGAGGCCCGGATCTCGATGCAGGTCGCCAGGGTGCTGTCCGTGACGTCGTTCGTCAGGACGTACGAGCCGGGGCTGGCGATCGCGATCGTCTGGCCGGCGTACGTCAGGTCCGTCGCGGCGACGGGAACGGCGATGCCGGCGAAGAGCAGGAGCGAGGCGAAGACCGCGATGAGGACGAACGGCCGGCCCTTCATTGACATTGTTTCGGTAGAAATCTCAATAAGTGTATCGATGGGCGTCCGGGGTTGGCAGGCGTGGCGCCCAGACGGCAACGTCGCCAGCCACCATGCTCGATTCCATGAGGAGCATGCTGGCACGGGGGATCCCTGGAGAGAGCCAGGGACAAGAGTTCGCATCCAGCGACCCGGGTGGTCCGGCGGATCCCGCGGGTGAAAGGATAATGCCGCCAGGCCCCCGTAGTGATCTGATGGCTCCAATCCGCTACGGAATCATTCTCGTCATCGTCCTGACGCTGGCGATCACGGTCCTCGCCTACCCGGCGCTCCCCGACCGGATCCCCTCACACTGGAATATCAACGGGGAGGTGGACGGGTACTCGTCGACGCTCTGGGGCGTCCTGATCGTCCCGCTGATCATGGTCTCCCTCACGGCTCTGCTCTTCCTGCTGCCGCGGATCGACCCGCTCAGGGCGAATTACCAGAAGTTCCGGCGGTACTACGACGGATTCATCCTCGTCTTCGCAGCGTTTCTCTTCGTCATCCAGCTGCAGATCCTCCTCTCGGGACTCGGCTACCCGGTCAGCCCCACCCTGGTCTACCCAGTCATCCTCGGGGGGCTGTTCATCTATCTCGGGTTCCTGATCGAGCACGCCGAGCAGAACTGGTTCGTCGGCATCCGCACCCCCTGGACCCTGAGCAGCGAACAGGTCTGGAAGAAGACCCACGCCCGTGGAGGAACCCTCTTCAAGATCGCCGGCATCATCGCGATCGCCGGGGTGCTCTTCGGGAGATATTCGTTATGGTTCGTCCTGGTCCCGGTACTCGTCGTCTCCGTCTACCTGGTGGTCTATTCGTACCTCGAGTTCCAGAGGGAGAAGGAGACGGCGTCGTGACTCTCCCGGTATGCCCGTACAGCGACAGGCACCGATCGCCGGCGAGGGCTCGACATTCTCCTTCACCCTCCCGGCCGCCCGAGCCGCCGGGGTGAATGTTTTATTATCGGTCGAGCCGTCAGGTATCATCGACGCCCTCAAAGCAGGGGGCATGGGTGCGCAATGGGCCGTTCCCGATCGGCGTCACGCCCGGACACGTCGGAAGAGCACGACGAGGCGAACCGGCGGATCGCCGAGCTCGAGGCCGAGGTTGCGGCCCTGCGGCGCCGCAACGACGAGCCGGCGCGGCAGCAGGGCCAGCGCACCCCCGGCCGGTCGGCGCTGGAGGAGAGCCCGGGGCACCTCGTGGCGATCGTCCAGGGGTCGCCCGTGCCGATGTTCATGATCGGCCGGGACCATCGCATCATCCTCTGGAACCACGCGCTCGAGGTGTACAGCGGCATCCGCGCCCCCGACGTCGTCGGGAAGGCAGAGGCGTGGCGGGCCTTCTACGAAGCCCCGCGCCCGACCCTCGCGGACCTCATCGTCGACGGCGCCGCCGACCAGATCCCCCGGTGGTACGGCCCGGAGCATGCTCCGTCCGCGCTCGTCGAGGGCGCATACGAGGTCACGGACTTCTTTCCGCACATGAAGAACGGGACATGGCTCTTCTTCACGGCCGCCCCGGTCCGCGACGCGGCAGGAGCGGTCATCGGGTCCGTGGAGACCCTGCAGGACGTCACCGAGCGGAAGCTGGCCGAGGATGCCCGGCAGAGGTATGCCGAGCGTCTCGAGCAGTCCAACGAGGAGCTCGAGCGGTTCGCGTACGTGGCGAGCCACGACCTCCAGGAGCCGCTTCGCAGCATCGTCTCCTTCTCCCAGCTCCTCGAGCGACGGTGCAAGGGGCAGCTCGGCCAGGACGCGGACGACTACATCGGCTTCATCATCGAGGGCGGCAACCGGATGCAGGCCCTCATCCAGGACCTCCTGGACTTCTCGAGGGTCGAGTCCGCCGCCCGGCCCCTCGAGCCGACGGACGCAGGCGAGGTCGTGGGCGCCGTGGTGCGCTCGATGGACGCGGCGCTCGCGGAGGCCGACGCGACGGTCACGGTCGGCGGGATGCCGCTGGTCATGGCCGACGCGGTGCAGCTCGAACGGGTCTTCTCGAACCTGCTCGGCAATGCAATCAAGTACCGGCGGCCGGACGTGCCGCTCGAGGTCGCGATCGCGGCCCGGCGCACGGACGGCATGTGGGAGATCTCGGTCAGGGATAACGGGATCGGGATCGAGGCGGAGCACCACGACCGGATCTTCGAGATGTTCCGCCGCCTCCATACCCACGACGAGTACGGCGGCACCGGCATCGGTCTCGCCGTGGTCAAGAAGATCGTCGAGCGGCACGGCGGGCGAGTCCGGGTCGAGTCGACGCCGGGCGAGGGCTCGACCTTCTTCTTCACCCTGCCGGCAGCCTGAGTCGCGGAAATCCGCGGAGCATCCCACGCGGCGGCAATCCCCACCGGGGACGCGGGGATCCTCGCTCAGCGCCGTTCGGCGGTGCGGTTGGAATCCGGCGACTCCAGCCCTCCGATCAAAAGGCGGAGGTCCCCGTCGAAGTCGTGCCAGACCGAGAGCGCGGCCACCACTGTTCCATCGACGAGGATGGGAGTCGACGTCGCGATGACCCGGAAGATCGATCCGTCCGACAGGGTCGTGTCGAACCGCTCCCCGTGCATCACGTGCTCGCCGCGGAGCGCCCGGTTGTACGGCATATCGCTCGGGATGGGGTCGCTGCCGTCGGCACGGCGGACCTCGTGGCGCTCGATGATCTCGCGGATGTTCCTGCCGACCGGATCGAGATCGGTGTGCCGGGCTGCGGCCTGGTTCACGGCGGCGATCCGGCCGCCCGGCAGGAGGATCAGCGCGGGCTCGGGGATCCCCTCGAGATGCTCGAGCATGGCGCTGTCGAGAAACGCAGGCACGTCCGGCGCCGCTGCAGAAGGAGGCCCGGACGACGCCATGGTACAGAGTGATCCCTGCAGGGCCCGATAAATATTTGCCCGGCAATAGTAGGTGCTGCACAACAGCACCGGCATCTCCTCGTCCATGAGCCGGACGGCCGCACCCATCTCGTCGACGCCGGGCGAGAGGCTCGACGTTCTGCTTCACCCCGCCGGTCGCGCGAGGCGTGGTGATAGTCGCCCGGTACCGCCGGCAGACCATGCTCCGGACGGATCCGGTCGTCCGCGGGGGCCCCCCCGAGGCCGCCGCGCAGTTCGGCGGCCTTCCCCGACCTGTCGGTCGAAAGGTGGCGCTCTCACTCCAGTCGGTCGAGCTCCAGCGCGGCGAGCCGCACCATCCCCTCGAGCACCTCGCCGGCCGTCCCGCCTTCCCCGTCGAGCGGGATCACCCCCACGACGCCCAGGGCCCGGCCCGATGCGACGAGCGGCAGGTACCGGCCGCGGCCGGCGGGGAGCGTGTTCATCCCCCGACCGGCCGGCGCCCGGTTCTCGTACGCCCAGGCCGCGATCGCCTCCTCCTTCTCGTCGAGGGGGAACGATGCGTCGCCCGCGGCCCGGACCAGCTCTCCGTCCCCGGGGACCAGCACGACCGCCGGCCCCCCGGTATACTGGCGGAGATGGTGCGTCGAGCCGGTCGTACACCTCCTGCCGGGTCGTTGCTCCCTCGAGGTCCCGCGAGAGGCCGGCCACCGCCTCGACCGTCGCCTCGCTCTCGCGGACCTGCGCGAGCATGTGGCGGATGCGGCCCGCGAGGATGCTGATCACGAGGGCGACGACCAGGTATCCGATGAAGGAGATGAAGTACTCCCAGTCCGAGACGGCGAACGTGAAGTACGGCCGGACGAAGAGGAAGTCGAAGATCAGGATGCTGACGACGGCCGCAAAGACCGACGCGGCCCGCCCCAGGAAGAGCGCGACGATCACGACCGGGACCAGCTGGATGATCAGCTGATTCGACGGGCTGATCGTGCCCTGGAGCAGCAGGTTCAGTCCCGTCACCGCCCCGATCAGGAGCAGGGCGATCCCGGCCTCGGAGATCGAGGGCCGCGGGAGCTGCCGGGCGATGGGGATCCGCTCCCGGTCGAGGGGGTCGACCAGGTGGAGCGCGACCCCCTTCGTCTCGCGCATGACGCGGTAGACCGGGGAGAGGAGAACGCCGAGCCCCCTCGGCTTTCCGAGGAGGATCATGGTCACGTTGTTCCGCCGCGCGTACCCGATGATCTCGCCGGCCACGTCCGCCGCGCGATAGCGGACGACCCGGCCGCCGAGCGTCCTGGCCGTCTCGAGGGCTCCCCGGAGCCGCGCCTGGTCCGCCTCCGGGGACTCCAGGTCCCGCTCCGTCTCGACCGAGAGCACGGTCCACTCGGCCTGGAGCCGGCTCGCCATCCGGTACCCGGCCCGGACCATCTGGTCCGCGTACGGCCCGGCCCTGACCCCGACGAGGACCCGCTCCGCCGCCGGCCAGGGCCCCGGGATCGCGCGGGACCGCATCAGCCCGACCATCTCCCGGTCCGCGACCCCGGCGACGAACCGGAGGGCGAGCTGGCGGAGCGCGGTCAGGTTGGCCGGCATGAAGAAGCGCTCGACCGCCCGGGCGGCCATGTCCTGCACGTAGACCTTGCCCGCGTGCAACCGCTCGATCAGCCGGTCCGGCGGCAGGTCGATCAGCCGGAGGTCGTCGGCGCGCTCGAGGACGGTGTCGGGGACGGTCTCGCGGACCCTGACGCCGGTGATCCGGGCGACCGCGTCGCGTTCGCTCTCGATGTGCTGGACGTTCACGGTCGTCCAGACCGAGATCCCCGCCCGGAGCAGCTCCTCGATCTCCTGGTACCGTTTCGCGTGCCGGCTGCCGGGGGCCGTGGCGTGGGCGAGCTCGTCGACGAGGACCAGGTCCGGGTGCCGTGCGATCACCGCATCGACGTCCATCTCCCGGAGCCGGAGGCCCTCGTACTCGATCGTCACGGGCGGGACCGCCTCGAGCCGGGCGGCGAGCGCGTCCGTCTCGGGCCGGCCGTGGGTCTCGACGTAGCCGATGACGACGTCGGTCCCCTCGCTCCGCAGCGAAAGCGCGTCCGCGAGCATGGTGTAGGTCTTGCCGACGCCGGCCGCGTACCCGAGGTAGACCGTGAGCCGCCCCTCGGCCCGGCGTCGCTCGTCCTCCATCGCGAGGGGGAGCAGGTCCTCGGGCGACGGGCGCCCGTCGTCGTCGGTCATGGCGCGTCGAGGGCCCGGTTCAGGTCGTTCACGTTCACGTACTCCGGGTGGAACGGCATCGGGTCCCGGACCCGGTTGGCGAGGACGAGGGCCCGCACCTCGTCGGCCGGTCGGTTCCGGGCCGCGGCGACGAGCGGGGCCTGGACCAGCGCGGCCTCGACCGAGAGGTGGGGGTCGAGCCCGCTCCCCGAGGTCATCACGAGATCGGACGGGACCGGGCCGGTCACCCCCGCCGAGCGAAGCGCCGAGACCGAGGCGTTCACCCGCTCGATGAGGAGCGGGTTCGTCGGCCCGAGGTTCGACCCCCCGGAGCCTGCCGCGTTGTAGTCGACGGCCGAGGGCCGGGAGTGGAAGTACCGCGGATCGGTCACGTTCCGGGCGATGAGAGTCGAACCCGCGACCGACCCGTCTGGCATCCTCTATCAGGGAGCCGTGGGCCTGCGCCGGGAAGGCCGCCCCCGCGATCAGGGTCATGGCGAGCGGGTAGACGAGGCCCAGTACGAGAACGCTGCCGACGAAGAGGACGAGGGCCGGCCGGAGCGATTGGACGAGGGTCACAGGTGCAGCACCCCCGCGATGAACAGGTCGATCAGTTTGATCCCGATGAACGGCGCGACCACGCCGCTCCCCCCGTAGACGACCAGGTTCGAGAGGAAGAGCCGGTCGGCCGGGATCGGCCGGAACCGGACCCCCTTCAGGGCGAGCGGCACCAGCATCGGGATGACGATCGCGTTGAAGATCACGGCGGAGAGGACGGCGGAGTAGGGCGTCGCGAGCCCCATGACGTTCAGCGCCGAGAGCGCCGGGTAGATCCCGACCAGCGCGGCCGGGATGATCGCGAAGTACTTGGCGATGTCGTTCGCGATCGAGAAGGTCGTGAGGGCCCCGCGGGTCATCAGGATCTGCTTGCCGATCTCCACGATCTCCAGGAGCTTGGTCGGGTCCGAGTCGAGGTCGATGATGTTCGCGGCCTCGCGCGCCGGCTGGGTCCCGTTGTTCATGGCCACCGCGACGTCGGCCTGCGCGAGGGCCGGGGCGTCGTTCGTCCCGTCCCCGGTCATGGCGACCATGTACCCCTCGTCCTGGCGGTCGCGGATCAGGCGGAGCTTGTCGTCCGGCTTCGCCTCGGCGAGGAAGTCGTCGACGCCGGCCTCGGCCGCGATCGCGGCCGCGGTGAGGTGGTTGTCCCCGGTGATCATCATGGTCCGGATCCCGATGCGGCGGAGGTCCTCGAACCGTTCGCGGATGCCCGGCTTCAGGATGTCCTTCAGGTGGACCACGCCGAGGATCGCGCCGTCCTTCGAGACCACGAGCGGCGTCCCGCCGGAGGCCGCGATGCCCGTGACCTTCGCCTCGAGGTCGGGGGGAACGGTCCCGCCGGCATCCGCCACCTCGCGGACGATCGTGTCGGGCGCGCCCTTCCGGTACCGGGCGCCGCCGCAGTCGACGCCGCTCTGCCGGGTCTGGGCCGAGAACGGGACGAAGACCGCGTCGGCGGGGCAGGCGGCATCGGCCCCGTCCTCCCGGGCGAGGTCGACGATCGAGCGCCCCTCCGGGGTCTCGTCCGCGTACGAGGCGAGCAGGGACGCCTCGACCAGCGCCGCGTGCGCCTGGCCGTTCACGGGGACGAACGCGACCGCCTGCCGGTTGCCGAGGGTGATCGTCCCGGTCTTGTCGAGGAGGAGGACGTTCACGTCCCCCGCGGCCTCGATCGCCCTCCCCGAGAGCGCGACCACGTTCCGCTGGAAGAGCCGGTCCATGCCCGCGATCCCGATCGCCGGGAGGAGGGCCGCGATCGTGGTCGGGGCCAGGCAGACGAAGAGGGCGACGAGCACGGTCAGGCCGACGGCCGCGCCCTGCCCGCTCGAGGCCGCGCTGTAGGCCGAGACCGGGTAGAGGTTCGCGACCACGGCCACGAAGACGCCGGTCAGGGCGAAGAGCAGGACCTCGAGCGCGACCTCGTTCGGGGTCTTGCGCCGCTCGGCCCCCTCGACCATCGCGATCATCCGGTCGAGGAAGGTCTGGCCCGGGGCGGCCGTGATCCGGACCACGGCCTCGTTCGCGAGCACGGTCGTCCCGCCGGTCACGGCCGACCGGTCGCCGCCCGACTCGCGGACGACGGGGGCCGACTCGCCCGTGATCGCGGCCTCGTTGACCAGGACCGCGCCCGCGACGACCTCGCCGTCGGACGGGATCAGGTCGCCCTGCCGGACCAGCACGTGGTCGCCGGGTGCGAGCGCGGTCGAGGGGACCTCCTCGGACGGCGCCGTGAGCGAGGGCGCGGAGAGCCGACGGGCCGCGACCCCCGTCCGCGAGGCGCGGAGCGAGGCGGCGCGCGCCTTGCCCCGCCCCTCGGAGAGCGACTCGGCGACGTTCGAGAAGTAGACGGTCAGCCAGAGCCAGAGGGAGACGAGTCCGGAGAAGAGCGCGGGCTCGGCGCCGGGCGAGACCAGCGCGGCGAGGAAGGCGAGGGTGGTGAGGATCCCGCCGACCTCGACCGCGAGCATGACCGGGTTCTCCTTCTGCCGCCGGGGGTCGAGTTTCCGCACCGCGTCGACGAGGGCCTCGCGGACCAGATCCCGGTCGAAGGCCCCGACCGGGGTCACGCGCTTGCGGGCCACCTAGACCCCTCCGATCATCTGCAGCTGTTCGGCGATCGGCCCCATCGCGAAGATCGGGAAGAAGGTGAGCGCGCCGACGATCAGGATCACGAGGACCAGCCAGACGGCGAACGGGAGCGTGTGCGTCGGCAGGGTCCCGAGCGAGGGGGGGACCGTCTTCTTCGCCGCGACGGCGCCGGCGAGGGCGAGGATCGCCACGATCGGGACGAACCGGCCGACGGCCATGACGAGGCTGCCGGCGAGGGTGTAGAAGAGCGTGGCCGCGTTGAGCCCGGCGAAGGCCGATCCGTTGTTGTTCGCCATCGAGGCGAAGGCGTAGACGATCTCGGAGAGGCCGTGAGCGCCGGGGTTCAGGATCGAGTCGGTGCCGGCCGGGAGGGAGAGCGCGATGCCCGAGAAGATCAGGACAAGGACTCCCGACGTGAGCACGATCACGACCGCCATCTGCATCTCGAAGGCCCCGATCTTCTTGCCGAGGTACTCGGGGGTGCGGCCGATCATCAGCCCGGCGATGAAGACCGCGATGACGACGAACGCGATCAGGGTGTAGAAGCCCGAGCCGACGCCGCCGAAGACGACCTCGCTGAGGAGGATCAGGGCGAGGGGCACGAGTCCGCCGAGCGGGGTCAGGGAGTCGTGCATGACGTTGACCGCGCCGCAGGAGGTGGCCGTGGTCGCCGTCGCGAAGAGCACGCTCCCGGCGAGGCCGAACCGGACCTCCTTGCCCTCCATCGAGATCCCCGAGGTCCCGGCGAGGAGCGGGTTCCCGGCGAGCTCGGCTGCGTACAGGGCCGCGAAGGCCCCGAGGAGGATGACGAGCATCACGCCGTAGAGGACGTACCCCTGCCGCCGGTCGCCGACGGCCTCGCCGAACATGAACGGGGTGGCGGCCGGAATGAGGAGGAGCAGGAAGACCTCGAGGAGGTTGGTGAACGGGGTTCGGGTTCTCGAAGGGGTGGGCGGAGTTCGCGTTGAAGAACCCGCCGCCGTTGGTCCCGAGCTCCTTGATCGCCTCCTGCGAGGCGACCGGGCCCATCGCGATCGTCTGCGAGCCGCCGGCGGTCTGGACGTACGGGTCGAGGTTCTGGATCACGCCCTGGGAGGCGAGAACGAGGGCGGCGACGAGCGCGAGGGGGAGGAGAAGCCCGAGAACGATGCGGGTCAGGTCGACCCAGAAGTTGCCGATCCGGTCCGACTCGCGGCGGGTGAGCCCGCGGATCAGGGCGACCACGACCGCGATGCCGGTCGCGGCCGAGAGGAAGTTCTGGACCGTGAACCCGGCCATCTGCGAGAGGTAGCTCGCGGCGATCTCGCCCGCGTACGCCTGCCAGTTGGTGTTGGTCACGAACGAGACGGCGGTGTTCAGGGCGAGGTCGGGGGAGAAGCCCGGCACGCCTGCCGGGTTGAGCGGGAGGACGCCCTGGAGGAGGAGCAGGACGAAGAGGAACGCGACGCCGATGGCGTTGAAGAGGAGGAGGTCGCGGGCGTACCCGCGCCACGTCTCCTCGGCCGACGGGTCGACGCCGAGCAGGCGGTAGACCGGGGCCTCGAGCCTCCCGACGATCGGCGGGGGCCCGTCGCTGAAGAAGAGCCGGGCGAGGTACCGCCCGAGGAGGGCGGCGGCGGCGGTCAGCAGGAGGACGAAGGCGATGATGCCGGCTGCGTCGAGCAGCGGGTCGGGATAGGTCATCGGCGATCACCCGTTCGCCGGGAGGCCGGAGATTGTTGACGCGAAGAACGCACCATGGGTGTACCCCCCACGCCGTCGAGACGAGGCGACGAAGGGAACGGGATGAACTGATAGAAGATGGCGGGCGGTTCCGATATCAACCTTCCGAATTTTCGGGCGAATAATTTAGATATGATGGAACACGACTGCCACCCTGCCCGTGGCCTGGCGAGCGCGGTCGCGGTGCAGCCCGGCCCAATCCGGTCGCAGGGCGCATCCGCAGCGCCGTTCGTCTCCGTGGCGGGTCCACCCGGGCCGGAACGGGCCGTGAGGGTCGGATCGACTTTATCCGTTTGCCGGTGGAAGCCTCTAGGAGCACTGTGCCACCAGCCATCAGCCCCGGCGTGGATCGGACCGGCGCCCTGAACACCGTCAAGGCGGCCGGCCTCGTCTTCGGCGACATCGGGACGAGCCCGATCTACACGCTGACCGTGATCCTCGCCCTCGTGCCCCGGACCGAGGCCACCATCCTCGGGGTCCTCTCCCTGATCATCTGGACCCTGATCCTGATCGTCACGGTCCAGTACGCCTGGCTCGCCATGAGCCTCGGGAAGAAGGGCGAGGGCGGGACGATCGTGCTCCGCGAGCTCCTGAACCCGCTGCTGAAGAGCGACCGCGTCGAAGTACGCGCTCCTGATCCTGACCGTGATCGGCATCTCGCTCCTGATGGGCGACGGCGTGATCACGCCCGGCGATCAGCATCCTCTCGGCCGTCGAGGGCCTGCCCCTGATCCCCGGCCTCGAGGGGATCGGGACGGACCTGCTCGTGCTGCTGGCGGCCGGGATCGCGATCGCCCTCTTCTACTTCCAGCGCCGCGGCACGGAGCGGGTCGCCTTCGCCTTCGGTCCGGTCATGGTCGTCTGGTTCGCCGCGCTCACCGTCTCGGGCCTGGTCCTGATCGCGCAGGTGCCCTCGGTGCTCCTGGCGTTCAACCCGCTCCTCGGGCTCTCCTTCCTCTTCTCGAACGGCCTCGCGTCCTTCCTGATCCTCGCCTCGGTGATCCTCTGCGCGACCGGCGGCGAGGCCCTCTACGCCGACATGGGCCACCTCGGCCGCGAGCCGATCCGGCGGGCCTGGCGCTGGATCTTCGTCGCCCTCGTGATCAACTACCTCGGGCAGGGCGCGTTCGCCCTGTCGCATCCCGAGTCCTCGAGCATCCTCTTCGAGATGGTCCTCTCGCTCTCGACCCTGCTCTACGTCCCCTTCGTCCTCCTCTCGATCGCCGCGACCGTGATCGCGTCGCAGGCGATGATCAGCGGGATCTTCTCGATCGTCTACCAGGGGATCACGACGCACCTGCTGCCGGCGATGAAGGTCGACTACACGTCGCCGGAGCTCCGGAGCCAGATCTACATCGATATCGTCAACTGGGCCCTGCTCGCGGCCGTCCTCTTCGTGATGCTCCTCTTCCGCGAGTCCGCAGCACCTCGCCTCGGCCTACGGGCTCGCCGTCACCGGGACCATGGCCCTGACGGGGGTCCTGATCACCGCGATCTTCGTGCACCGGCGCCGCTTCGGCCACGCGGCCCTCGCGTGGAGCATCACCCTGCTCGACCTCGCCTTCCTCGGCGCGAGCCTGAGCAAGCTCGAGACGGGCGGGTACTGGTCGCTCGTGATCGCCGCGGTCCCGCTCACGGTGATCCTGATCTACCTCTCGGGCCAGCGCAGGCTCTACCAGGCCTACCGGCCCGTGCCGCTCCACGAGTTCCTCCGCGAGTACCGCGAGACCTAGGCCGACCATGAACCGGATCAGCGGCACGGCCCTCTTCTTCGCCCGGGACGTCCAGCGGATCCCGCCGTACGTCGCGCGGACCATGTTCGTCAACAACATCCTCTACCAGGACAACATCCTGGTCTCGATCGTGGTCGCAGGACGCGCCGTTCGGGGTCACGAGCGACTTCAAGCGGAACCTGGCCGACGGGCTCCGGACCTTCGAGATCCGGCACGGGTACCTCGAGCTCGTGGACATCGTCCCGATCCTCCGCGACCACGGGATCCACGAGAAGGCGATCTTCTACGGCCTCGAGGAGATCGCGACCGAGCCGGCTCGTCTGGCGGATCTTCGCCCTGATCAAGCGGCTCGCGCCGTCCTTCGTCCAGTTCTACCGGCTGCCCGGCCGACCACGTCCACGGGGTCTCGACCCGGATCGAGATGTGACGAGCGGGACGAAGCGCCGACCGAGCCTGCAATCCCTTAAATGTCCGGACGGAGGATGACTCTTCATGGACGCGAACACCTCCGTCCGCCCGGTGTGGTGGGAGGAGCGTACGCTCGGGGTGGTCACCCTCATCGTCGTCACGACCGCCCTCGTCTTCTACCTCGACCTGATCACCCCCCTCGGCCTGACCGTCTGGATCCTCTACTTCATCCCCCTCTACCTGACGTTCTACGTCCGGTGGAGCGCTGGCCCCGTTCGCCGCCACGGCCGTCTTCATCGTCCTGATCGGCGCCACGTCCGTCCTCTCGTACCGCGACGTCTCGCTCGTGTACGCCCTGCTGAACCGGCTCTTCTTCACGGGGATGCTGGTCGTCTCGGCCCTCTTCATCTGGAACGCCCAGCGGGCCTTCGACCGGGTCCGGGTCAGCGAGGAGCACCACCGGCAGCTGGCCGAGTCCTCGCCGGACTCGATCCTCGTCTCGACCGGGAACCGGATCATCTACGCGAACCCGGCCGGCGAGCAGATGTTCGCGTCGGGCCGGGAGCAGGGCCTCGTCGGCCGGCCGTTCGCGGACCTGATCGACCCGGCGGAGCGGGAGAGCGTCTGCGGCCGGGTACGGCAGACGATGGAGGGGGCCAGGATGCACCTCTCGGGCGTGCGGATGACCCGCCTCGACGGCAGCCCCCTCTGCACGGACGCGACCCTCGGCGAGATCGTCTGGGACGGCAAGCCGGCCGTCCAGATCGTCCTCCGGCCGGCGGCGCGACGCCCCCGGAGTGCCTGACGGATATGGCCCGCGTCCCTCCCCCGGGCCGTTCCCCGATGGCGAAGCGGCCGCACCCGGACTCGCTGCAGCGCCGGGCGACCGCCTTCACGGACCGGGTCCATCCGCAACGTCCGGTCGGGGCTCGACCTTCATCCTCGCCCCGCCTCCTGCCCGGGCTTTCGGCCCGCTCTGCAGGGAAGGTGTGTCGGAT
Source organism: uncultured Methanoregulaceae archaeon (assembly GCA_963730355.1). GTDB lineage: Archaea > Halobacteriota > Methanomicrobia > Methanomicrobiales > Methanospirillaceae > UBA288. Next base: position 42,229 of record CAVSRL010000008.1, read on the forward strand.
GAGAGCACGAGGCCGCGTGCGTCCTCGGTATCTCGCGAAAGACTCTCTGGCGCGACCTCCACGCGGCACGGCGCAAGGTGGCCGATGCGCTGGTGAACGGCCGGGTGATCGAGATGGCCGTCTGCTCGTGTGCGGAGGAGGGCGTCTGCCCCCGCCTGAACCTGACGGCCTGCACCCGCTCTGCCGCCGGGCTCTGTCCTTATACGGGCGAACCTCGACAGAACGGTTCGCCCGAATAACCCGTCGGGACCGGCAGGTATTTTCGCCCATATGCGCAATAATTTCCCATAAGGGCTGATATCGGCGAGCCCGTACGATCTGGAGACGACAGCCATGGGTGAGGATGAAGGTGTGAGCTACCGAACAGCCGGCGGCACGGCTGAGGCCGCAACCATGACGGACTCCCGCCGATCGAGGCCGACGCTGATCACCCTCGATCGCGTCTGCATGGAGTTCGACGGAAAGCGGGCGCTCTCGGAGATCTCGCTCGAGATCGGCGAGGGCGAGATCGTGGGGATCATCGGCCGTTCGGGCGCGGGCAAGACGGTCTTGATGCACCTGATCCGGGGCGTCGACCAGCCGCCGACCTCCGGCCAGATCATCTATCACGTCGTCCGCTGCGCCGGTTGCGGCACCGTGGAGTTGCCGAGCCGGGCGGGGCAGTCCTGCCCCGGTTGCGGCGGCACCTATGCTCCCGTCGACGTCGACCTCTGGGCCCCGGAGAACGAGGGGCTCAAGCGGGAGGTCATGGCGCGGACCGCGATCATGTTTCAGCGGACCTTTGCCCTCTACGGCAACGACCGCGTCATCGAGAACGTGCTTCACGCCCTCGACGACATCGGCTATCCCTCGGAGAAGGCCATCGGCCGTGCCGCCGACCTCCTCGACGAGGTCCGCCTCTCCCACCGCATGATGCATATCGCCCGCGACCTCTCCGGCGGCGAGAAGCAGCGCGTCGTCCTCGCCCGCCAGCTCGCCAAGGAGCCGTTCATGCTCTTCGCCGACGAGCCCCGGGCCGGGAGGGCGCTGTGCCGCGTGAAACCCTTGATCCCGATCCATCGATGAAAATGGTTTCGGCTCTGGATGGTGATGGAACCGATACGGATCCCATCCCGGGTCTCCGTATGCCTGTGCCGCCACCACTACCCCTCGCCGCGATCCGGCAGCCCGCCTTCCTCTACGGCGCCGACGGCCGGATCGACGTCGCCGACGTCGTCCGGCTCTTCACCAACCTTCGACTCTCTATTATTAATCGGGGAACGAGCCGACCGACACCCTTATCGAACCGGGTTCTTACATGCAGAGCACCATGCGACCTGTCACTTCCGGGGACGGCACCAGAACAGCCTGCGAAAAACATGGCGGCGGTCGAGGCCGGGCGGACCCGGGCCGGGGTCGCGGCACGGGATCGGCGGCTCGCCAGGAAGGCCGACGAGATCACCGGTTCCGGGGCCGGGTCGCCATGCCGGAGAAGGCCGGCACGGGCCGCCGATGGTTGTGGCCGTCCGGGGTGGTCGAGCCATGACATCGGCACCGATCGACGACGAGGAGCGGCGCGAGCTCGAGGAGGCGCTCCGCCTCGCTCTCGAGAACCTCGCGGCCCTGACCGCCGAACGGAACCGCATCGCCGCCCTCGTCGCCCACATCACCGCGGGGCTCGACGAGATCGCCGCCCGGTCCGACCGTATCGTCGAGATTCTCGACCGCATCGACCGCAGGGGGGGCGAGCCGCCCGACGTCTGCGACCGCTGACCGGACGCCCTCGGGGAGGCGGTCGCTCTCACGGTGCGGTACCGGTCCGCGACGTACGGCCGCCTCATGAACCGATATTCCGGTAGATCCCCGTGAACGTCTCCGCGACCGCGTCCCAGCGAAACCGGGTCTCGAGCTTCTGCCGGCCCGCGTCACCGAGCGCTCGGCGCAGCCCGGGGTCGCCGATGACCCGGTCGATCCCGTCTGCGATGGCCCCGGGGCTGACCGCGACCTTCACGCCGTTGACGAGGTGGTCGATGTTCTCCGAGAGGCCGCCGACGTCCGTCGCGACCACGGCCCGCGAGGCCGCCCAGGCCTCGAGCAGGACGAGGCCGAACGGCTCGTTCCGGCTCGGGATCACCACGAGGTCGGCCGCGTTGAGGAGACGGACGTACTCGGCGTCGGGGACTTCACCGAGGAACCGGACCGGCAATCCCCGGCCATGCGCCCTGAGACTGGCGAGCATCGACCCCGAGCCGACCATCAGGAGGCGGGCCTCGGGATGGTTGCCCAGCACCTGCGGCATGGCGTCGAGGAGGAGGTCGGGCCCCTTCTGGACCGCGAGCCGGCCGATATAGAAGAGCATGGGTGCGCCGGGGGGGACGCCGTACTCCTGCCTGACCTGCGCCCGGTCGACAGTCCGCTGGTATTCCGATGGGACCACCCCGTTCGGGACGACCCTGCACTTCTCCGCGGGAACCCCGTAGAGGTCGACCACCTCGTCCCTGAGCACTCCCGAGACCGCGGTCACCTGCCGGGCGATGCTCGCCCCCTCCTGCTCGATGGCGGAGACTTCACGGTAGAACCGGTCCGGCGCGGCCATATTGCCGTTCCTGCCGAACGCGGTCGAGTGGAACGAGAGGACCGTGTTCCGGTCCTGCAGGGCACGGAGCGCCTCCACCGGGTGCCAGTCGTGGAAGTGGAGAACGTCGAAACCCCCGCCGGCCTTCATGAAGTCGTCGACCATCAGCCGGCTCATGTCGCGCATGCAGTCGACGATGTCCACGCCCGCGGGCTGGCAGTAGTGGTAGGCGACCCCGGCGATCTCGCGATCGCGGTAGTCGCCGCGGGTGAAGTAGTGGACCTCGTGCTCCTTCGCGAGCGCCTCGGCCAGATGGGTGGCCGCGTTCGCGAGCCCGCCGAGCCGCACCCCCTGGAGCGACTCCCAGCAGAAGAAGCCCAGTTTAAGCGATTCCATAGAACATCATGCTCATCCTCGATCTGTTCGGCGGCCCCGGCCGGGCCGTTGAGCCCCCGGCCCTCGCAGCCGCCCGTGGCCGCCCCGCCCGCGTGCAGGCCCGCGCCGGGCCCGGCGGTGCATGCGATGATCGTCCGCCCCCGGTTCCGGTTGCCGATCGCAGCGATGCTCTCCGCCATCGATCCCCTCCCCGGGCGCTGATCGGGATGCCATCGACGGTCATGAATATCTGTCTGTCGGCGTGGACGACCGCGGTCGGTCCCTCGCGGCCCGGCTGCCGGAGTCAACGAACGGAACCGTCGGCCGGGCGCGGCGCACGGGTGAAGGAGACCGTCACGCGGATCCTGCAGGGAGACAGGGGCCGCATTATCCAGTACCGGAAGGGGCAGTAGCACACCCCTGGCTCATGGTCCCACCGGAGTTCTTCTCCGGGACGAGTGACCCGGGAGGAACAGAGATGGGACCGGGTAAAGCCATCGTGGCACAGCGGGCTGTCGAGAACAGGCCCGACCGGAAAGAGGACAGGAAGGAAGGAGACACGGGACCTGAAAAGACCGAAGAGAGGAAGGAGGAGCGCCGAGCAGATCGTCGGCTCTCCTTTGCTCTCCCCGTGACCGGATTCACGGCTTTCACGGTCGATGCAGGTCCCCTCGGGCCGAGATCCCATCCGGGCTCTGCCGGACGAGGGCCCGGTACGGATCAGATCGACCATTCCCACCCCTGCCCCATATCCACGAGCGGCCGGACCTCGGTGATCTCGAAGGCCGCGAACGCGTGGATCATGGATGCCGCCGCCTCGCCGGCGACCTCCGCGAGACCCGCCATATACTCGTCGAAGGCCGGACCGGACGTGGCCAGGTCCCTGAGCGTCATGTAGACGCGGATGCCCCGCCAGTCGAAGATGATCTCGGCCGGCTCCATGATCATGTAGACCGCGTGCGGGTTCTGGCGCAGGTTCGCGAGCGTCCGGGTCGCCACCGAGCCCGAATCGACGAACACTGCTGCGCCCCGCCACGGGGGACGGATCACGGCAGATAGTCTTATTAACTGTGTTTCCCTGACGGTAGTGAGCCAATTTTGATGCCGTCCCCCCGTCCGGCCACCCCGGCGCTGCGCTACGACAGCCGAAAGATCCTCAGCCTGCTCATCATCCCGATCTACATCCTCGTCATCGCGCTCCTCGACATCCTGGGCGGCACGGCCACCTACCCCCAGCCGTTCGCCCTCCTCCTTCTGAACGTCGCGTTCCTGGGAGTCATCCCCATCTACATCGCGTACGTCTCGTTCGTCTCGTTCCGCCGGAGCGGCTTCGCCAGTATCCTCATGATGGGCTCGGGCATGCTCTTCATCGGGCTCGGCGCCATCGCCGCCGGCCTCGTCGGCCTCCTCCCCGGCGCGGCCAACCTGGTCGTCACGGTCCACAACACCAGCACCTGCATCGGCGCGTCCCTCCAGTTCGCGGGGGCGTTGACCGCGCTCGTCGGCTGGACCGTCGGGCCGGCCGAGCGCCGCCCATCGCTGGCCATCTCGGTCTACGCCGCGGTCGTCGCCGTGACCGCCGGTCTCGTGCTGGCCACCCTGCTGGGGCTGACGCCCACCTTCTTCGCGCCCGTCACGGGCGCAACGGTGCTGCGCACCCTCGTGCTCACGGGGGCTATCGCCTCCCTCCTGATCGCGTCGGTCCTCTTCTTCGTGCTCTACCGGAAGCGGAACGAGGACTTCTTCTTCTGGTACGCCATCGGCCTGGCCCTGATCTCCCTCGGGCTCATCGGCGTCTCCTTCTACTCCGTCTTCGACGACCCGCTCAACTGGGCCGCGAGGATCGAGCAGTACATCGGGGCCTGCTTCCTCCTCGTCGCGTTCCTGGTCCTCCAGCGCCGGGCGACGAGCGGGAACGTCTCCGCCCAGGAGATGCTCGCCCGGTTCTTCGTCGATGCCGAGGCAGGGTACCGGCAGCTGATCGAGACGGCCGGCGACGCGATCATCGTCCTCGACCCCGTCCGCCGGGTCCTCCTCTGGAACGCGGCCGCCGGGCGGCTGTTCGGATACACCGCCGACGAGGCCGTCGGCATGCCGTTTGCCGACCTCGTGCCGGCCGGCGCGGAGGAGCCGCCGGACGGGGACGCCGGTCCGGTCCACCGGGAGACGGAGGCCCGGCGGCGGGACGGGCGCACCGTCCCGATCGAGCTCGCGGCCTCGCGGCGCAGCATCGACGGGGAGCCGATCACCACCTGCATCATCCGCGACCTCTCCGAGCGGAGGGCGGCCGAGGCGGCGCTGCGGGAGACCGAGCAGCGCTTCCGCCTGGCCCTCCGGAACGCGCCGGTCTCGGTCTCGGTGCAGGGCCGCGACCTCAGGTACGTCTGGGCGTACAACCAGCGGACGGCGACCCCCGAGGAGATCATCGGGAAGAGAGATGCCGACATCTTCACCTCCGCGGATGCGGCGCGCCTCACCGCGATCAAGCGGCGCGTGCTCGAGGAGGACGTCGAGGTCCGCGAGCAGATGTGGCTCGACCGACCGGGCGGCCCGATCTACCTGGAGATCTACTTCGAGCCCGTCCACGACGAGGCCGGCCGCGTGACGGGCGTGGGTTCGGCCACCGTCGACCTGACGCAGCGCAGGCAGGCGGAGGAGGCGATCGCGGCCTCGGAGCTGAAGTACCGGCAGCTCTTCGACTCCATGACCGAGGCCTTCGCCCTGCACGAGCTGGTCGTCGACGGCGCCGGGCGCCCGGTCGACTACCGGTTCGTCGCGGTCAACCCGGCCTTCGAGGAGATGACCGGCCTCGCCGCCGGCGAGATCATCGGCCGCACGGCCCTCGAGGTGCTGCCCGGCCTCGAGCGCAGGTGGATCGAGCGATACGGGCGCGTGGCCGACGACGGGCGAGCCCGAGCGTTTCACGGCGTACACGGCCCCGCTCGATCGCTGGTACGACGTGCAGGTGTACTCCCCCGGCCCGGGCCGGTTCGCGACGGTCTTCACCGACGTCACCGACTGCGCACATGGCCGAGGAGGCGCTGCGCGACAGCGAAGAGCGGTTCAGGACGCTCTACGAGACAGCCGGGACGCGATGCCTTCCGAGGTCCCCGTGACGGGGGACGCATCCTCGATTCGCGAACCCGGCAGCCTGCCGTGATGCTCGGGCGGACGGAGGAGGATGCGGACGTCGGCCGGGGCCGGGACTGACTCTTCGATCCTGGCGACCCCTGGAGCCGCCATCTCTGCTGGAGGAGCGGATCGTCGCACCGGATCCGCATCCGCCGAGTCCGTGTACCGCCGCCGGGACGGGACCACCTTCCCCGTGCGAGGTCACCTCCGCGCTCTTCACGGACAGCCGCGGCGACGTCCGTTCGGTGCGGGGCATCCGCGACATCACCGGACGGAAGGAGGCCGAGCACCGCCTGCACGGCTACTGCGGACCGAGCTCGAGACGGTCGAACGAGGAGCTGCAGCGGTTCGCGTACGTGGCGAGCCACGACCTGCAGGAGCCGCTCCGCAGCATCGTCTCCTTCTCCCAGCTCCTCGAACGGCGATACAAAGGAAAGCTCGACCAGGACGCGGACGACTACATCGGGTTCATCGTCGAGGGGGGCAGCGGATGCAGGCGCTGATCCGGGACCTGCTCCAGCTCTCGCGGATCGAGACCGGTGCGAAGCCCCTCGAGCCGACGGACGCGGGCGAGGTGGTCGCCGGCGTGGTGCGGGCGATGGAGACGCCGATCCGGGAGGCCGGCGCGACCGTGACGGTCGGCGACCTGCCCGTGGTGATGGCCGACGAGGCCCAGCTCGCACAGGTCTTCACAAACCTGATCGGGAACGCGGATCAAGTACCGCCGGCCCGGAGTGCCGGCCGGGGTCCGGGTCTCGGCCGAACGGCAGGGCGACTGCTGGGAGTTCGCGGTGGCCGACAACGGGATCGGGATCGAGGCGGAGTACTTCGACCGGATCTTCGAGATGTTCCGCCGCCTCCACACCCGGGACCAGTACGACGGTACGGGCATCGGCCTGGCCGTGGTCAAGAAGATCGTGGAGCGGCACGGCGGCCGGATCCGGGTCGAGTCGACGCCGGGCGAGGGCTCGACCTTCTTCTTCACCCTGCCGGCAGCCTGAACCGCGGACGATCGGTTCGATGATCCCGATAGAGGACGCAGCGCTGCCTTCGCAGCGAAGGCCTGCAGGCGATTGCCGATTCCCGACCTTCCGTGTCCGGAGAGAGCGACGCCATCGGCGACATGGGGGACCAATGGCTCCGGAGACGGCCAGCTGCACTATCCCCAGTACATTGCGCTGGATGGCGAGGAGACCGTCTGCGTGACCGGCGACGGCACCAGCCGCGTCGCAAAGGTCGCGCCGGCCGGAACGCTGCTCGCGGGTCGAGGGGAGCGGTGTCGCGGCGACATGCTCCCCGTACTGCCGCCCGTCCGGCGCACGCCGTGCCTGTCAGCGCCGCTCCTCGAGGAGGGCGCGAATCCCGCGCAGCTCGTCGAGGATCAGGAGGTCGGTCCCGGCGGGTCCGGGGCGGGAGACCGTCGGACCGCTGCCCGTCCCGTCACCGCCGGCGGCGTTCCGGACCACGGCCCGCATGGTCGTGCGGAGGTCCTCGGCGCGTTCCATCGCCTCGAGGACGATCTCGGCCGTCATCTGGCCCGAGTACCCGGCCGTCTGGACCGCGAGGTTCGAGATGCCGAGCGCCCGCATCACCGGCCCCTGGCGAATATCGATGTTCGTGATCCGGTTGTACGGGACGATCCCTGTCCGCCGGAACCAGACGCCGCGCCGCCACGAGAGCTCGTCGTCCCTGAGCTCGTACTCCATGCTGGCGTAATAGAGCACGGTCCAGGCGAGAAAGAGCGCGAGCAGAACGGCCGCGAAGACGACGACGGCGACGTTGGCGACGGCCGGCAGGTCGACGAGGAGCGCGAGCGGAACATAGACGACTGCGGCGAAGAGCACCCCGAGAAGGGCCGTGATCCCGTACCAGAGCCGGAACTTCGGCGACGGCCGGAACGGGACGTTGAGCGGAAAAGGGGGAGATTCCATCGCTGGAAGGTTCGCCCCTCGGAGAGTTAACCGTGCCGGGAACAGGGCGGATGCCGGGCCAGTCCGGGGTCGGACGGCGCTGCCGGGGATGCTTCGGCCGGGGTTGGCGCGGCGCCGGGCAGGATCTGCCATCGGACACCATGTTCGAGACCATGAAGAGTATGCTGGCATGAGAGACCCCCCTGGAGAGAGCCGTCTGCAAGGGTTCGCATCCCTGAAAAATCGGGGGGTATGCCGGCCCCGTCCAACAGCCCTGCCGGACCGTCGGGCCGCTCCGATCACGCCGGCGCTGATCGGATCTCGATGACGTTCGGGTAGGTACGCGCCTACCCGAGCGCCGGGACGGCGTCGGCCTCGTAGCCCGAGACCGCCGTGCACGTGACCGAGACGTTGTAGAGCTCGCCGTTCGTGCCGTGGCAGCGGACCGTTGCCGAGAACGAGTCGTCGTCGGTGACGTGCACCCCGGTCTCGCCGATCGCCGTATTGATGGCCGTCGCGGCCGGGACTGCCGTGACGACGCCGGTGTAGGCCGCGGCCGTCGGGTATCCGACCGCGGTCGTCGCGATCGTGACGGCCTCGCTGTCCTCGTACACGAACCGGGCGGTGTACGCCTCCCTCGTCTTCTCCACGGCCGGCATCGACTGGCCGGCCGACTCGTAGGCCGTGCAGCCGAACGGGTTGTTCGTCAGGATATCGTCCACGACCTCGCTGAACGCGGCGGGCGTCGGGATCGGCGCGGTGAGCCTCCGGACGGCGGACTTCACGACGCTTCCAGAGACAAAATTTGCCATTGCTCCTCCTGGTACACCTGTACCGGAGAAGTATGATTCCCGTTAATTTGTAAAGCGTTGAACGGCGGGGCCGTCCCCGGTGCGACCTCGCCCGGCTCACGCGGCCGGCAGGGTGAAGAAGAAGGTCGAGCCCTCGCCCGGGGTCGACTCGACCCGGATCCGGCCGCCGTGCCGCTCCACGATCTTCTTGACGACCGCGAGGCCGATCCCGGTGCCGTCATACTCCTCCTTCGTGTGGAGCCGCTGGAAGATCACGAAGATCCGGTCGAAGTACTCCGCCTCGATCCCGATCCCGTTGTCCTGCACCGCGAACCGCCAGACCCGCCCCGTCCGCTCGGCCGAGATCCGGATCTCGGGCGGTACGTCCTGTCGACGGTACTTGAGCGCGTTCGCGATGAGGTTCGCAAAGACCTGGGCGAGCTGGGCCGCGTCGGCCATCACCACGGGCAGGTCACCCACCTCGATCCGTGCGTCCGCCTCGCGGATCGGTGTCTCCATCGCATGCAGGACCCCGTCCACGACCTCCCCGGCGTCCGTCGGCTCGAGCGGCCTCGCCGTCGTCTCGACCCGGGAGAGCTGGAGAAGGTCCTGGATCAGGGTCTGCATCCGGTTGCCGCCCTCGACGATGAAGGCGATGTACTCGTCCGCATCCTCGTCGAGCCTGCCCTTGTACCGTCGTTCGAGGAGCTGCGAGAAGCTGATGATGGACCGGAGGGGTTCCTGGAGGTCGTGGCTTGCGACGTACGCGAACCGCTGCAGCTCCTCGTTCGAGCGCTGGAGCTCCTCGGTGAATCTCACGCGTTCGTCCTCGGCCTCGCGGTGCCCGGTGATGTCGCGGAAGACCACGGCCACACGGCCATGCCGGGTGGGGAACGCGGTGACGTGGTACCAGCGGTCGAGGGCCGGGAACGGCTCCTCGACCTCGATGAACGTTCGGTCCCGGCTGACCGTGAGGAAGAGGTCGAACCACTCGCGGGCGAGCGCCGGGAGGATCATGAAGGCCGTCTGGCCGACGATCAGCCGGGCCGGCAGGGAGAGGGCGCGCTCGAAGGCCGGGTTCACCTCGACCAGGCGGATATCGACCGGCTCGCCGTGCTCGTTGAGCACGGTCTCGCAGATCGCGCAGGCATCGACCATGTTCGCGAAGAACGACCGGGCCTCGGCCTCGCTCTCGGCCAGCGCCGCCTCGGCCCGCTTCCGGTCGGTCACGTCGATGAGGACCCCGATCACCCGGGCAAGGGCCCCGCATTCGTCCGTCATGCCCTGGCCCTTGAACTGGACCCAGCGGACCTCGCCCGAGGGGAGGAAGACCCGGAGCTCGAGGTCCATCGGCGCGCCCGAGGCGAGGACCGCCAGCTGCGCGGCCCAGACCTGCTCCTGGTCGTCGGGGTGGATCATCCGCTCGAAGTCCGCGTAGCTCGGAGATCGCCATCTCCTCGAGCCCGTACATGCGGAGGAAGTTCGGCGAGATGGTCACCCGGTTCGTGGCGGCCTCCCAGTCCCAGGTTCCGATCCGCGCCCCCTCCTGCGCGAGCCGGAGCCGCTCCTCGCCTTCCCGGAGCGCGGCCTCGATCTCGTGCCGCCGCGTGACGTCCCGGACCACCCCGACGCGGTAGCGGAGCCGGCCCGACGGGTCCGTCTGGTAGGCGAAGTGGTCCGAGAGCCAGCGCCAGCTCCCGTCCCGGTGCCGGAACCGGTACTCGACCGTGCCGCTCGTCCCGGCAGGGAGCCCCCGCATCGCCTCCGCGATGATCATCTTGACCTTCGGCTGGTCCTCGACGTGGATCCGGTCCTGGAACTCGTCGAGGCCGAACGCACCGAACTCCTCTGCGGAGAAACCGGTCAGGGTCTCGTTGACCGGGCTGATGTAGTCGAAGCGGTTGGCGAGGAGATCGGTGCGGTACACCGCGTCGAGGGAGAGCTCGAGCACGTCCCTGAGTCGCTCCTCGCTCCGACGCAGGGCTTCCTCGGCCCGGGCGCGCTCGGTCACGTCCTGCCAGACGACGAGGGCCCCGACGACCGCGCCCCCCTCTCCTATCGGCGAGGCCGTGGCCAGCACGGTGAGGATCCGGCCGTCCGCTGCGGTCACCACGAGCGGCTCCTCGAGAACCTCCTCGCCCGCGAGCGCCCGGCACGACGGCAGGCTCGGCCGGCTCGAGGAGCACGCCGTCCGGGCGGCGGCAGGCGAAGACCCTGGCCGTCTCCGGCGCGGAGAGGCCGGCCAGCGGCCGGCCGGCCATCGCCTCGGCCAGGTCGTTCGCGACCTCGATCCGGCCGGCGGCGTCGAGTATGAAGGCCGGCTGGCGGACGATGTCGAGGGTGTGCAACGGTACGGTCATGAACGGGGGCTTACGGCGAATGTGTATGGTTTCGTGCGCCCCGATATGATAAGTAATTGCCCGAACCGGACTGCACCGGGACCGGACGACCGGGGCTCACGCGGCCGTCTCGGGACTCATCGCCCTCGCCGGTCTTCTCCTCGCGGGATGGTGCCGGGTCAGACTCGGCAGGGCCCGCCAGACCGGGGATATGCGGAAGGGTCATCGCGTTCTGTTCGATAGGGAATTCGATCAACCGGTGATGCCGGTCCTGTTCGGACGGGTCCTGGGACTTCACCCGAGCCAGGCTCACGGAGATCAGGTAGAGGCCGGCGACGATGAAGATGGCGCCCGTTGCCCATCGGAGCCAGCGTTCGATCGTCTGCGCGCGCTGGACGGCCCGGCCGGCCGTCGCGATCCCCTGGACGAGCAGGAGCGAGAGGACGACCACGGGCAGGCCCGTGGCGATCGCGAAGACGGACGGCAGGACCACGGGGCTCTGCTCGCGGAGCGCGAGCGGGATGAGCAGGCCGAAGTAGAGGACGGCCGAGAACGGGCAGAAGCTCAGGGCGAAGAGGAGGCCGAGGAGGAACGGGCCGAGGTACCGCCGCCCGGCAAGCCGCTCGGCGATCCGCTCCTTCGCGGCCTGGTACCGTGCGGAGCCGAGCGAGACGGGGAGCCGGACGAGACCGAGCATCACGATGCCGATCACGATGAGCAGCGGCCCGAGGAGGCGTTCGCCGTAGATCTGGAGGAAGTGTGCGATCGCCTGGACGTTCAGGCCGAGCACGACGATCAGCGCGGCAATGCCGACGTAGGCCACCATCCGGCCGAGGGTGTAGAGGGAGCCGACGAGCAGGGTGTGCCGTCCCCCCTCCGACCGCTGGGTGATGTACGCGACCGCCGTGAGGTTGGTCGCGAGCGGGCAGGGCGAGATCGCCATCATCAGGCCGATGAAGAACGCGGCCACGGCCGGGACGCCGCTCGTCCCGAACCCTTCCATCACCTCGAGGAGGCTCATGCAGGCGAGAGGTCGCCGGCCAGCCGCCTCTCGATCACGCCCTTCAGGTAGTCCATGAACCGCTGCCGGTCGTCAATTCGGTACCAGACCTTCAGGTTCTCCTCGGCGTAGAACCCGCCGTCGGAGGTATAGACCCCGAGCATGAGTGACGAGCCGGGCGCGCCGTACTGCTCGACGATCGCCCGGTTCTCTTCGAGCATCGCCGTTGATCTCCCGGAAGACGACCGTTCCGGAGGCACGCCCGGCGGCGAAGTACTTCCCGACCGTCGCGTTCGCGTACTCGCCGACGGTGGTGCAGGAGGGGCACTGCCGCGAGGGGTGGAAATGGACCACCTCGAGCTTCGCGACCGTGACGCCGGGGGAGAGGGTGGCCGGCATGGTCGCGAACGCGGGCAGGCCCGGCGCCGGCGTCACCGCCGGCACGATGGAATCGCTCTGGCTCGTGCAGCCGGCGACGAGGGCGGCGCCGAGCACGACCAGGGCCAGGGCGGCCGCCATGCCAGCCCGGAGAACAGGTGAAGCGCACGGGGTTCGAATCATTCTCTCCTCGGAATCATCAGCGAAGGACGTCGGGGCGCAGGCACCGCTCCGATCGGCCGGCGGGGGTCGCGCCGGGATTCAGCACGTGGCAGCCCTCTCGAAAGACCTGCTCCCTGTCCGGCGCAAAGTGCAGGGGGAGCCCGCACCCTCCGCCAGCGGTCCTGGAGAGGTAGATATGCGCGATCGGTGGGTGCCCCATTCGTCGCCGGGCCTGCTCCTCCCGAATAGCAAACGAGGACCAATATGGTTCATCCCCTTGATCATACATAAAATTGTGGGAACGGCCAGTCACGGTGCATCGGGAGGAGACCGCGATCTCTGCACCACGTCGAGGACCACGCTGCTCCCTCCCGTGCCAGGGATTTAAATATGGATTGTCAATATCTAGGTATGCCTGGTCGCGGGGCAACCGTCATTCTCCTGCTCCTATTCTGCGGGCTGCTCGTCTCGGGGTGTGTCTCCGATACGGCCGGCCCGGTGGGCAATCCAACGCCGGACACGAAGACGCGTACCCCGAGCCACCGTCTCCTCGGGTGAGAATCAGACGTATGCCCATGCCAGGAGCCTGGTCCCGACGGAGATCCCGGGGTTCGTGCTGCAGTCGCGGGCAAAGGAGCCGTTGACCATCTGGGAGGACCCCTATCACTTCCACGGTTACTGGACCCCGGCAAGTAACTCGACGTTCAACGGTTCGGTCATGGCCCTGTCCGTCGACGTCTTCGTGTACAACAACAGGGAGGACGCCCGTGAATGGCTCCGCGCCTTCGAGGCCGATTCCGACGGCCCCCGTCGCGATACAGGGCATCAACACCTCCTACCGGTTCCGGGGAGGGGTGGCCGAGATCGCGTTCATGACGGACGATATCCTCGTTCACAGCTCGGCGATCGCCGGCGAGGAGTCCCGCGGGGTCCGTTTCGGGGGAGGAGGCCGCACGGAAGGCAGCAGTGACCGGCGCCGAGATGCTCATCAGGAACCTTGCGTGAGTGGCACTCCTCCCTCATTCTTTTCGAGGTGCAGTCGGAGGGATCGGGACAGGCACGGTCGGGCTCCCGTCGCCGACCCCGGTCTCCGCCGGCGCAGACGGCGCGGGCCCGGTCGGAGGCTCGCCCGGATCGGCCGCAGGGCTGAAACAAATATAATCCCGAAGTGCTGATAGCATGCCTGTGACCCCTCGTCTGCGTTCTGCAACGTCGTACACGCTCGTCGGGATCGTCCTCGTCCTCTCCGCAGCGATCCTCGCGGGCTGCGCTCTCGACACCGTCGCCGGTCAGCTCTGTGGACTACAGCCCGAAGGCGGGCATCGCCCCGCTCGCCGTCAACTTCTCCGTGAACGCCAGCGATCCGGGGATACGCGTGACCTGGGACTTCGGGGACGGGACCACGGGATCGGGCACCCGGGCCGAGCACGTGTATGCCGGCCCCGGCGAGTACTCCGCGGAGGCCCGCTGGACCGTGCCGGGGGGTACATCGGGCAATCGGTCCGGCCTCCGGGTGGCGGTGTACGACCCGCAGAACCTCCCGGGCAACTATTCGGTGGGCAACCTCAGCCCGGCCGACATGCGCTACCTGTCGACGCTGAAGAAGAAGGTCGACCTCTTCGACCAGTACCACATCGAGTTCACCTACCTGAACAAGAGCCATGCGACGGCGATGCGGTACACGTCGAGGGACTTCCAGTTCGCCATGAAGCAGTCCCTCTCCCAGCTCGACACCATCGAGACGTCCCCCGAGCTCGGCCAGGTGCGGGAGTCGGCGCGGGTGCTCTTCACCAACGCGACCGACGGCGCGTACGCCGAGTTCCTGGCCGGGATCAATCTCGAGCAGGGCAATGACGGAGGAGGCGGACGCCCAGCTGGCCCAGGCGTGGCCGAAGATGGAGGTCGCGAAAGCGGAGCGGGACCGGCTCGTCCCGATGCTCGAAGTGGTCCAGTAAGGGAATGCATTCAGTTTATATTTTTCCATGATCTCCCCGGCATCTCCTGGAATGTGCCGTGACGAAGAGGCGGCATGCATGCCCGGAGATCCGGATCCCGGCGTCTGTCCGCGCCCGGTACTGCTATAGGAAAAAGGTTTATCAGGGCCACGGGAGAGGAAACCGATCGAGATACACCATGAGAACCACTGCGCTTTATGCTCTTGGCGGAGGCATGCTCGTCCTCGGGCTCCTCATCGCGCTCACGGGCTGGTTCATCTTCCCGGTCTGCGAGATCGAAGGCGAGTTCGTCGAGACCAAGGCCGGCAAGCTCCTGCCGATGCCGTGCGGTCACGGCCCGGGCCGAGACCGGGCTGGGGCCCTCGTCGGCCTCGTCGGCCTCGGGATGATTGCCCTGCCGTCATACGG
>CAVSRL010000009.1:0-214102 GCA_963730355.1 uncultured Methanoregulaceae archaeon
GCCGCGAACGCCTGCTGTTCGGACTTCAGGCCGAGATCGAGCTGCCGCTTGATCTGGTAGCGCCAGTACTCCGTGTCGAAACGCGGGTCGGTCAGCTCGGACTTCAGGGCCTGCACGTCCTTGTCCGTCAGCTTGTCCGACGGCAGGTTGTAGTCCGCGATGTCGCTCGGCTGGACGCCGATGAACTGCGCGCGCGGCGTCGCGAGCAGCTCGGACATGTGCGCCGACTTGATCGAGCCGTACGCGACCGAGGCGTAGATCCGGTACGACCAGGGGTCGCCGTCCGTGAAGACCGTCACGGGCAGGCCGAACTTGTCGCTGATCATGTGGAGCACGCGCCGCGTCGAGCGCGCGGGCTGGCCCTTCAGGTGGACCAGGATCGCGTCGTGCTCCTCGTCGAAGCCGTTCTCCTGCAGCCGCGCGTACATGCCGCCGGTCTCGATCGCGATCACCATCTTCGCGTCGTGGTCGACGAGCTCGAGCCCCTCGACGTTGTTCGGGATCGCGTACCCGGCCTCGCCCACGTCGTCCCGGCAGTGGATCTCGCGGAGCCCGCGCCGGGTCGACTCCCGGATCCGGAGCGGCCCGAAGATCGTCGCGCCGTCCTCCTCGGGCCGGAGGTGGAAGGCCTCGCGCTGGAGCGCGGTCAGGATCTCGAGGTCCTCGATCAGGAAGTTCGACTCGTCCTGCGCGCCGAACTTCGCGCGCTTCCAGCCCTCGGAGATGTAGTAGAGCTCTCTGAGGGTCGAGGAGCGGTTCTCGGCGAGCTGCTGCTTGAGAAAGCCGATCACGAAGGCCATCTTGAGCAGGTGGAGCGCGGACTTCGCCGTGTGGGCCGACCGGAGGCTCTCCTTCTCGCCGTACTTCCAGACCTCGGACTCGTCGTCGAACTCGATGTTCTGCTTGGTCCGGGTCGGCAGCGCGATCGACGGCACCTCGCCGCCGTGCATCTGGTCGTACCAGGTCTCGGCGATCCGCAGCAGCTCGGTCCGCGCCCGCACGTCAAGTTCGTTTCTAGACATCGAGGTCCACCACCACTTTCTGGTGCTCGTCCACGCCGCGCAGATCGATCGTTCCGCTCCCGTTCCCCGTGTACGTTGCGCGCCAGGAGCCGCCCGGCGCGAGCGGCACCTGCCAGACGCGGGTCACGAGGTCGTCGAGCGCGGTCGAGAAGTCCGGCGCCGGCACCGCGTCCTCGGCGGCGATCGCCCGACTGCTCGAAGACCTGGAGCGCGAGCTCGCGCCCCGTGTGGTTCTGGACCTCGATCTCGACCCGGCCGGCGACCGTCCGCTTCTTCGCGACGACCTTCCGCATGATCTGCCCCTCGATCGGCGAGATGTCGGGGAGCGGCCGCTCGGTCACCTCCGCGACCTTCGCCGCGAGCTCGGGCAGGATCGCGCAGACCGCCCGCGCGCGCTCCTCGGCGAGGCGCGTCCGGTCGCGGCGCGAGACGAAGGACTTGAGGTCGCGCCCGAGGTCCTGGAGCGCGAGCGTGACCTCGCGCTCGATCTCGGGGATCGCGGCGATCGCGTCCTTCGACTCCGAGGTGAACGGCACGTTCGTGGACGCGACGTGGACCAGGATCAGGATCGGCCCCTGGGGCAGGCCGGCCTGGGCGAGGCCGTAGGCCCGCCAGTTCACCTCGGCCACCGCGCGCGTGGTCGCGCAGCCCCCCTGCTGGTAGATCAGGGGGACGCGGTTCGCAAAGCGCATCAGCTGCGCGCTCCCCTCCGCCGGGAGCTTGCCGCCGTACCCGATCGCGGCCTCGACCATGAACGGGTGGCCGCCGTAGACCGCGCTCGGCCGGGTCCGGGCCGCGACGAAGTCCATCCGGTACTCGGCCGAGAGCCCGCGGATCAGCAGCTCCTCGCCGATCGGCGAGAGGCACTGCGCGGTCGGCGGCGGCGGCACCCGGACGGACTGGAGCGCCGCGAGGAGGCGCGAGACGTCTGCGCCCGAGAGCGTCTCGACCCTGGCCGACGGCGCGAGATCGGCCGCGGCGCAGATCTCGTCCGCGGTCTTCGCGCCGACGCGGACGAACTGGTCCACGAGGAACGGCGCGAGCTGGCCCTTCGTGCCCGAGACCATCCGCGCGAGCTGCCCGAGCTCGATCCCGAGCGGGTGGGGCTTGATCGCCTTCGGCGGCACGAGCGGTTCGTCCACGACCCGTTCCGAGACGAAGGCCTCGCCGTCGATCTCGGCCCGGATTCGCGCGTGGGGGTTCACCACGCCCGTCGACCGGAGGTACTCGATGAGCCGCTTCTTGGCCGCGAGGCTCGCGCGGAACTCGATCTCGACCCGGGTCCCGTGGGTGCGGTCCCACTCGACCTCCTCGTGGCTGAGTATCTCGGGCTCGTTCGTCTCGACCCGGATTCGGAGCTCGAACCGGTGGGCGGGCTCGAGCGCGCCCGTCCGGGTCGTGACCACGGTCGGGAGGCCGGTCGTCAGCTGGGCGTAGAGCACGGCCGCCGAGATCCCGATCCCCTGCTGACCCCGGCTCTGCCGGATCTGGTGGAAGCGCGAGCCGTACAGGAGCTTGCCGAAGACGTACGGGACGTTCTCGGGGACGATCCCCGGGCCGTTGTCCTCGACCGCGATCCGGAAGGTCTCGGGCCCGGTCCGCCGGACCTCGATCTCGATGTCGGGGAGGACCTCGGCCTCCTCGCAGGCGTCGAGCGCGTTGTCGACGGCCTCCTTGACCGTCGTGATCACTCCGCGGACGGGCGAGTCGAAGCCGAGCAGGTGCTTGTTCTTCTCGAAGAACTCCGCGATCGAGATCGCACGCTGCTGCCGCGCGAGCTCCTCAGCGAGCGCCAAGGGCGTCCACCTCCCGCTCCGCCGCTCGCGCCACGGCCGCCTCGAGCGCGAGCGTCTCCTGGAGTCCGGTCGAGAGGTCCTTGAACGCGACCACGCCCGCCTCCGCCTCTCGGGGGCCGATCAGCACGGCGAAGTCCGCGGTCTTCGCTGCCTTCGTCATCTGCGCGCCGAGGCCCTTGCCCGAGAGGTCGAGCTCGGCGCGGAGCCCCGCCGCTCGGAACGCGGCCGCCGCCGCGGAACGCGCTCGCCGCGCCCTCTGGTGTCGAGAGGATCGCGACCACGGTCCGGCGCGGCACCGCGACCTCGCCGAGCGCGACCAGCACCCGGTCGAAGCCGATGGCGAAGCCGCAGGACGGCGTGTCCTCGCCGCCGAAGAGGTGCGCGAGCCGGTACGCGCCGCCGCCGACGATCTGGTTCTCGGCCCCAAGGTTCGAGGCGAAGCCCTCGAAGACCATGCCCGTGTAGTAGTCGAGGCCGCGCACGATCCCGAAGTTGAGCGAGTACGCGAGCCCGGCTGCGTCGAGGAGGCCGACGAGCTCGCGCAGGCGCGCCTCCTCGGGCAGCGGCCCCGTGACCGCGAACGCCTCGTCGAGCGTGGTCGCGCCCACGAGCGCCTCGAGCCGCGGCAGCAGGTCCGTTCTCCCGAGGGTCGGCGAGCGCGTCTGCGAGCGCGTCCATCTCTCGCTTATCGAGCAGGCCCATGACTGTGCGGCGCGCTCGCCTCGTCGAGATCGACAAGGAGCGAACGAAGGAGGGCGAGGTGACCGACCTTCAGCTGGTACTCGACACCGGCCGCCCGGAGGGCCGCATCCGCGAGCAGGATCACCTCGGCGTCGGCGCCGGCCGAGTCCACACCGATCAGCTCTGCCCCGAACTGCCAGAACTGCCGGTACCGCCCCTTCTGCGGCCGCTCGTACCGGAAGCAGTCGTCGATGTAGTACCAGCGGAGCGGCTTGGGCAGCACCCGGGCCTCGTTCACGTAGAGCCGCAGCACCGGCGCGGTCAGCTCGGGCCGCAGGGCGAGCGCCCGCCCGCCCTTGTCCTCGAACGCGTACATCTCGTTGACGATCCCGGGCCCCGAGCGGAGGGTGAAGAGCTCGAGCTCCTCGAAGGCCGGCGTCCGGACCTGCCGGTAGCCGAAGCGGCGCGCCGCCTCGCGCATGCGCCCCTCGATCTCGGAGCGCGCCTCCATCTCGTCCGGGAGGAAGTCCCGGGTCCCGCGCGGTCGCTGCAGCATCCTTATAAAATCCGTTCCGTCGGGTTATCTCTGTTTCCGCGGCGCGTTGCCCGTGGCGCGGTCGAGCGTGGACTCGGTCGTCCAGATCCGCTCGCGCCCGGGCCGGCCCTGGAGGTAGAGCGCGAGCAGGACGATACCGAGCCCGACGACATCGAGCGACTCGACGTAGCTGACGCCGACCCCCACGAGCGCGATGGCCGTGAAGACGACGCCGCGGTACGCAGCCGTCCGGTACCCTGGCAGTCCCGTCCGCCAGAAGATCCGGGCGTCGCGAAGCCAGAGGAGCGCGACGGCCGCCGCGCCGAACCAGGCGACGTAGAGAAGGTAGGACATGGATGCACCAGTTATTTATCGTGCCCCCATATCTGTAGTGCAGATCATGCCAGCGAACAGGACACTGCGCGCGCTCCTCGAACGCTATCGGGCCGGCGAGCTCCCGCTCGAGGCGGCCGCGCAGGAGATCGAGGGGCTCCGGCTCGAGGCGGTCGGCGAGCTCGCCCGGATCGACCTCGGTCGCGAGCTTCGCTGCGGCCTGCCGGAGGCGGTGCTCGCCGAGGGTAAGTCCGCGGCCCAGCTCGCCGCGGTCGCGGTCGCCCATGCAAAGGCCGCGGGGCGCTGCCTCGTGACGCGCATCTCCGCGGAGCAGGTCGAGGCGGTCCGCGAGGCGGCCGCCGACGCGGGCCTCGCGATCGAGGAGCGGCCGGCGGCTGGCATCCTGATCGTCTCGGACGGGCGCGAACGCCCGACGGGCGGGGGAATGGTCGGGATCGTGACGGCAGGGACCTCGGATATCACCGTGGCCGAGGAGGCGCGCGCGGTTGCCGAGGAGATGGGATGCACGGTTCGGTGCGCCTACGACGTCGGCGCGGCCGGTATCCACAGGCTCTTCCCGGCGCTCAAGGGGCTCCTCGATTGCGATGTCTTCGTGGTTGCGGCCGGACGGGAAGGGACGCTACCCTCGGTTGTGGCCGGGCTCGTGGACCGGCCCGTGATCGGGGTGCCGGTCTCGACAGGCTACGGTTTCAAGGGGGCGGGCCAGGCCGCCCTCGGCTCGATGCTCCAGTCCTGCTCGGTGATCGCGGTCGTGAATATCGACGCGGGCTTCGTCGCAGGCGCATTCGCGGCGAAGGTCGCCGGGCTGGCGGTGAAGACATGAAGCGCGCTTTCTATATCGGCCGCTTCCAGCCGTACCACAACGGCCATCACGCCGTGCTCTCCGCGATCGCGAAGACCGCGGACGAGATCGTGATCGGGATCGGCTCGGCCCAGCTCTCGCACGAGCTCCAGAACCCGTTCACGGCTGGCGAGCGCGTGCTGATGCTCACGCGCTCGCTCGCAGGGATCGGGGTGCCGTTCTACGTCATCCCGATCGAGGACATCCGGCGCAACGCGATCTGGGCCGCCCACGTCATGTCCATGACCCCGCCGTTCCAGGTCGTCCACTCGGCGAACCAGCTCGTGGTCCGCCTCTTCGCCGAGGCGGGCATCCCCACCCACACGGATGCGATGCACGAGCGCGACCGCCACAGCGGGACCGAGATCCGCCGCCGAATGCTCGAGGGAGAGGCGTGGGAGCCGCTCGTGCCGCCCGAGGTGGCCGCGGTGATCTCCGAGATCGACGGCGTCGGCCGGGTTCGGCAGATCGCGAGGAGTGACTGACCGTGCCTGTCTTCCGCTTTGTCAAGGATCTCCTCGGTCGGAAGGAGGGGCCGTCGATCGCGACTCCGGTCGGTATCGAGGAGTTGCCGGCGCTCATCGACGAGAAGGCGGCCGAGATCAGTGCCCGCGTCGGACCTGCGTGCGAGGAGCCGGCACGAGAGGTGCGCCGGGCAGTCGCCGATCTCGGGACCCTGCTCAAACGGCTCGCACAGGCCGATTGGGACACGGCCCTCCACCCGAAACTCGAGCAGATCTCGCGAACGACGCTCCCGGCATTCGTGCGGGCGCTGGAGTCGTGTCTTGCTCGCCCCCTCCCGGAGGACCCTCACGAGTTCTACGCCGCCGCCGCCGCGCTCCTCAAGTGCTCGATCTCGGCGCTTCGCGGGCAGGGACGGTACCTGCGCTCGGTCCTGCCCGACGAGATGAAGGCGGTCAAGGCCGGCGTCGACGTCATCGGTCATGCCGTGAACACGATGACGGCCTCCCTCGGCGAGGAGCAGCGCGAGCTCGCGGCCCTGGAGACTCTTCGCCACCGGCTCGGGCGCATGGCCGTGCTCGAATCCGAGGAACAGGACGCGGTCCAGAGGTCGGACGGTGCTGTGACCGAGCTCGCCGCTCTGGCCGGAGAGCGAGCGGGAGCCGAGGCCGAGCTCGTGGCCCTGAATATGTCGCCTGCGGCCCTTGACCTCGACGAGGGGAGGGTTGAAGTCGGCCGGCTCCGGGCCCGCGCCGGCGCCCTCGAGGTCGCACACCGCGCTCAGGCCGAGGGTCTGATCCAGATCCTCCGTCGCGCCGAGCGGCTCGTCGCGAAACGCGGAGACCGGCAGACCGCGACGAGGCTCCACCATCTCCAGTCCACACTCGCCGAGCCCCTGCCAGCCGACGGCTCGGCCCTCGTTCCTCTCCTGGCCGGAGGCCTCACCGTCGTCCGCGACCTTGTCGCGGCCGGGGAGATCACGCCGAAGGAGGGCGACCCGCTCTTCGACGACCCCGCCGCGGTCGCCGCTGCGATGGGCTCCCGTGCCGATGACCATGCCCGTCTGATCGAGGAGGCCGCCGCGCTCGAACGGAAGCTCGATGCCTCGCCGGTAGCACAGGACAGGGAGCGGCTCGCCGGCCGCCTGCGGCAGCTCGACCACCGCGCGGCCGTGCTCGAGGACGAGCGGGCGGGCCTCGTCCGCGTGGCCGAGCAGAAGGCGAAGGAGCGGGCGGCGCTGCTCGCGGGGCTCGAAGAGGAGGTCGATGCGGTCTTCGCGGGCCGCGTCCGCCTCAAGCCCGGGGACGCATAACCCTATCACCCTCGGCGAAGAACCCTAGGTGTATATGGTCTCATCCGCCCAGCGGGACCTCCTCCTCTCGGCCGGTGTCCCCCTCGCCTCGTTCGGCGGGATCCCGGTCGCGATCGCGCTCGCAAATGCGGGCCTGATCGCCGACCCGGGCTCGTTCGCCTGGGGATGCGTGATCGGATCCGCCCTGCTCGCGTACCTTGCGTACCTCAAGCCCCGCCGCGATCTCGTCTCGCTCTGCGCGCCGCTCTTCGCGCTGGTGATCTTCATCGTACCGGGGGACCTCCGGCCAAACCTGCTGACGCAGCTCCTCTTTGCGGCTACGCTGACGGTACTGATGATACGGGTCAACAGGTCGTTCTCAAAAAAGCGGGGAGATGCCAGAACGGCAGTTCCCGAGTCCGATTAGAAGCGAGGCTTCCTGTGCTTCGGCAGACAGTCGAAGCAATAGACGGGGCGACCCTCCGTTGGCTTGAAGGGGACCTCGCACTCTTTCCCACAGTCCGAACAGACCGCCTTGGTCATCTCTCTCGGGCCGCTGCTACCATAGTTCCTGGAACCGCCACGCGGCGGCCCGCCATATCTTCTGTTATCCATTTGGGGTACTCTCACAGATTGCTCTGCAGGATATCATGCGCCAAACCCCTTAATAATCCTTTCTCTTCGATCGGACCGGTCACGGTGATGATGCGCGTTGATGTCCGGGTCGAGTTGCCTGCCGGGTTCGAGACTCTGAGACCGATCGTATAACTCCCGACCTCGCGATAGACGTGCCGCGGGTTCCGCTCGGTCGAGCTCGTGCCGTCCCCGAAGGTCCACCGCCACGCCCGGGGCGACCCTGTCGAGGTGTCCGTGAACTGGACTGCGAGCGGCGCCTCCCCGACCCGCGGCGTCGCTCGGAACGCCGCCACCGGCCGTTTGACCGGGGCCGCGACCGTGATCGCCCCCGTCTGGATCGAGGCGTTCGCCCCCGCCGGGTCGCGGACCCTGAGTGTGACCGTGTATCGTCCGGGCTCTGCGTAGCCGTGGGTCACGTTCCGACTGATCGAGCTCGTGCCGTCGCCGAACGACCATTCCCAGAGACCTGCGTCGCCGCGGGAGGTATCGTTAAAGCGAACCGTGAGCGGCGCCGTGCCCGAGGAGGGCGTAGCTGTGAATCCGGCAACGAGCGGCGTCCGGTTGGTACGCTCTCGGAGGGGCATGGTGTCGACCATGTAGCCCGAGACGCGGTAGGTCCGGTCGCAGATACCGTCTCGGTCCGAGTCCGTTGTGGTCTGTGAGAACCCGCTGCCGTTCGGCCGGCCCCAGAAGTTGCCGCCGAGTAGAGGGCCGCCGGCCACCGAACGGCCTGATCCCGGGCCCGTCGTCCAGTTAATTCCCGAGGTCTGCTCGCCGACATAGACGTTCCGAGTGTTCTCGAGGTAGTTGTCGGCAATCAGTCCGCCGCGGGTACGGTAGAGGTAGATCCCGGTGCGGGTGCTGTTGATGACCCGGTTCGACTGGACCGAGGGCGCGGCCGATCCCCCGGAGATCGCGAAGCCGTAGTCGTTTCCTTCGAGTCTGCTCGCCGTGACACGCCCTCGCAGGGCCGGGTTGAAGGTGATCCCGTAGGTGCAGGATTCGATTCTGCAGTCCTCGACACTGGTGTTCTCGGTGTTCCAGAAGTAGCATCCGAACTGGAGATCGCGGATGTTGAGGTTCCGAATGGTCACGTTTCGAACGACGCCGGCGGGGGCGTGAACCAGGATGCCGCACGAGTTCGCGAGCGTCCTTCCCGGCGATCGTCCAGCCGTTCCCTTCGATCGTGACGTTGGGCGCCCGCACCTCGATCGCGACCGTGCCGCCGGAAACCGACAGGTTCCGCTCGAGCAGGTAGGTTCCGGGGACCGTGATCACGGTCGGGTCTCGGATCCCGGTTCCCGCGGCCGTCGCCGCAAGGAGAGCGAGGGCTCCGACCAGCAGGCAGACAGCAAGCGCTCGCCTCCGCGTTCCATGACGCATTCCTCGAGACCTCCTTTCGGACAGTGGACTATTTGCAGCATGGTTGTATAATGCTGACGCCGTAACTGT
Source organism: uncultured Methanoregulaceae archaeon (assembly GCA_963730355.1). Taxonomy (GTDB): domain Archaea; phylum Halobacteriota; class Methanomicrobia; order Methanomicrobiales; family Methanospirillaceae; genus UBA288. Next base: position 9,071 of record CAVSRL010000009.1, read on the forward strand.
GGCCACTTATTGGCCGCACGGGATCGGAGCCGCCGCACTGAGTCGGCTGAGGCGCTGGATTCGGACCGAGGCCGCATGCGCCGCGAGCACCTCCGGCGCGGCGATCCGCACCCGCTTGACGATCGCCCGGGCCGCCTCGCGCGGCACGAGCCAGGAGCGGCGTCCGTCGACCCAGCGCTCGATCTCAATCGCGCTCCAATGTCTGATCGTTCGACCGAGGGAAAAAGCGTATACGGTCCGCGTCAGAGGGCTTCGGCCGCCGCGACCAGGTCGCGGTATCGCCGGCTCCGCTTCAGGAGCGCGAAACCGAGCCGATCGATGAACGAGAACGCGAAGTCGCCGCCGGCCGCGTGCGGGTGGCCGCCGCCGCCGAACCGGCGGGCGACGAGGTGGCTGATCGGCGGAACGGACCGGATCGAGAACCTGCCCGAGGGGTTGACGATCACCTCGATCTCGGTCCCGAGCTGATCCCTGATGGCGGCCGCTGTCTCGGAGGGGTACCCGTAGAGCGGTGCGAACGCGATCTTATAGCGTTCGCCCGCGAGCTGGACATGGGCGATCGAGTGGTCGATCACCCCGGCCATCTCCTTCCGGATTTCGGCGTACTCGGCCTCGACCTGATCGTCCGAAAAGCGGCCTTTGACCAGCAGATCGCGGACGTGGTTCCGGTTCCTCGGTCGCTGGAGCACCTGGCCGAGTACGGCCGATCGGGGATCCCGGTGGAGCCAGAGGTCGTAGTCGCAGACGACGCCGGCGATCTCGCGCGCGACCGGGTCCTCGGGGAGGAGATCGACCGCTGCGATTCCGCAACCGCACCGGGATGTGTCGACCCGGAGCAGGTCGACACGTTCTCGGACCGCATCGCACTCCGCCTCGCTCCAACGGTGGTGATCTCGCCATTCGATCCGCCATCCGTTCCGTCGGGCGGCCTCGAGAGCGGGCACGGCCGTGTCCTGATAACCGAGATCCGTGATAGAAAGGAGGTCGCTCCGTCCTGGTAGAGCCGCGAGCCGCTCAAGGAAGGCAGGAAACTTGCCGACCGAGGAGAAGACGGTGAAGACGTCTCCGTATCGCCGCCTGTGGACCGCGTCTGCCCCAACGGCGTCGAGGTCGTTATGGGTCAGGTGAATCACGCGGGCCTTCCGGTCCCGCGCCGCGTCGAGGACGCGCTCCTCCGCGGGCGAAAGAGTCGGCGGTTGCGGCATGCACGTATGGGTGGGCTCGGCCGGCAATGAAGGTATCCTCGATGCAGATCCCGGCTCCCACCGCGGGTTTTTTATCCGGGGAAGGGCAACCTAATGATCCGTCTGCCTTAGTAGCTCAGTTTGGGAGAGCGCCAGACTGAAGATCTGGTTGTCCCCGGTTCAAATCCGGGCTGAGGCATCGCGAAAGCGTGGCGCGTATGACACCGACGCGGCGCTGTCTCTCTTCGTTTTGCTCTGCTTTCGAAGAGATGAAAAGCTGGGAATCTTCTCTTACAGATTAAGGGCACTCGTTCTCGGGCGGACACTATCAGGCCCGACCATAAGCGGCGAACGATCACCCTTCTCGTATCGGGAACTGGGTGCCTTTCTGCCGTTCACGGCCGTCGTGGGGCCGCCGGATCCACTTTCGGCAGTCCGTCGTGCGGGGTTTTTCGCGACGGCGGCTGTTTCAGCTCCATCATAACTCTTGACCCGAAGGGGGTACCTGAGCCTTGGGTGTTCTCTCCCCATTCGTGCAGCCGGCACAAAGTACCCGTGCAAGGCGCCTCCACGATCAGGACGGTGGCCGACGCGATTTCGTGGGGTGTGCCGTCTTGAGTCCCGGCAGATGGCGATTGCGCAGTCTCAGAACTCCGATTCGTGGTGCCGGAAAGCTGATTCGCGATTCAGATCCGTCCTTTGCAAGGAAGGTCGAGACCGCTTGCCTATGTAGCCGCCAAGCCCGAGCTGAGAATCATCCGGCGTGGCGCCTCGCCCTCTACGGATCACCGGCCTACACAGGTGCGACGATCCCGAGCAACACGGCAGAACAGATCAGCACCATGGCGAGGATGTACCTTGCTCGTGGCGATATGCCTCTGTCCTGGCTTTCAACGGTTTCGGCCATGTTCATCAACCCAGCAGGGGGGCACAGCCTCTATGCCATGCCGTACTGCAAAGCAATTAACCTGGATATGAAACCTCAATGTATAATGAATCTTTTTATTCGTCCTTGTCAGTGGCCATCGAAGTATCTCGCGAAAGATCCTTGTTCGCATGGTGTTGTTTCGACTGAGCATCGCGGCAAGCGGGTCCCAACCTGGGTCTCTCCCGCCCCTCCAGCATCACATACGCGAGGGAGTTGGGCGCCGTGCATCGCAGGGAGGGATCGAACATGTGTCGACCGAACCCAGCCTTCCCCCGAGAACTGCCCGGACTCCGTGGGCCCGTTCGGCAATTCTTGACGATGAACGCGGTGTCCGGGCCAGGATCTCCGCGATTGCCCGGCATCGACGCATGTACACCCCAAAAGGGATCGAGGAGCCGCCATGGACCTGCGCCACGAGCACGCCACCCTGATGCGTGCACAACGGCCAGACCCGTATCCCCATTCTCTCTCAGGCCGCCGGCAGAGAGAAGAAGAAGGTCGAGCCCTCGCCCGGCGTCGACGCGAGCCAGCACCGACCTCCGTGCCGTTCGACGATCCGCTTGACGACGGCGAGGCCGATCCCCGTTCCTTCGTACTCGTTCTGGGTGTGAAGGCGCTGAAAGACCTCGAAGATCCGGTCGTGGTACTCGGGCTCGATCCCGATCCCGTTGTCCTGCACCGCGAACCGCCAGCGTCCGTCATCGCGTTCGGCCGTGATCCTGATCTCCGGCGGACGGTCCGGGGAGCGATACTTGATTGCATTCCCGACCAGGTTGGCAAAGACCTGGTTGATCTGGCTCGGGTCGCCGCGGACCATCGGAAGCGACCCTGCGGACACCACGGCCCCGGTCTCCTCCATGGACGCCGAGAGGGATCTCGTTACGTCCACGACTACCTGGCCCGTGTCGGTCGGTTCGAGGGGTCGGCCAGTGGTCATCACGCGCGAGAAGACGAGGAGGTCCTGGATCAGCGCCTGCATCCGGCGTCCGCCATCGATAATGAAATCGAGGTACTCGGTCGCCTCGGTTCCGAGCTCGGACCGGCACCGCCGCTCGAGCAGTTGCGAGAACGAGACGATCGAGCGGAGGGGTTCCTGGAGATCGTGGCTCGCCACGTACGCGAACCGCTGGAGATCTTCGTTGCTCGTACGGAGCGCTTCGGCGTAGATCCGGAGCTGCCCGTCGGCCTTCACCCGTTCGGTGACGTCCTCGACCATGCTCAGCAGATGCAGCGGCGCACCCGCCCGGTCCCGCACCACCCCGATCGTGATATGAACGCAGACCATCGTGCCGTCCCTTCGGACGTACCGCTTGTCCCGGACGTACTCCTCGAGATCGCCGCGGAGAAGCGTCGCGGTGAACTCGCGTCCGGCCCCGACATCGTCGGGGTGCGTGATGTCATAGGGACCCATGGCAAGCAGGGTCTCGCGGTCATAGCCCGTGATACGGCAGAGCGCGTCGTTGACCCGCAGGAACCGCTCGTCGAGCGAGACCACGGCCATCCCGATCGGCGCCTGCTGGAAGATGCGGTCCAACCGGTCCTCGCTCTCGGCCCTGGCCTGCATCGCGACCATTCGCTCTCTGTTCTCGTGCCGGAGGCTCTCGTTTGCCAGGGTGAGCTCGTCGGTACGCTCGCGCACAAGCCTCTCGAGTTCGTCCCGGTATCGGCGGAGCTCCGCGAGCATGCGCTGCTGCTCGGTGATGTCCTCGAAGAGGTAGAGCCGACCGTAGAACCGGTCTTCATCGTCCCGCAGTTGCGCGGAAAAACGCCGGATAGTCCGCCCGTCGGCCAGGGCCAGCTCGTCTTCGACCTCGGCACGATTCTCCGCGTCCCGCAGGGGCACGCTCGAGGCGGTAAAGGCTTCGGGGTCGTTCACGAGGGCGAGCAACCGCCCGGCAAGGTCGCGGTTCCGGAGCCTGCCCAGACAGAGGCCCTCGCGGAGATCTCGGAGCCCCCAGATCTCGAGAAAGCGGTCGTTGAAATAGAGGATCCCATCCGTCCGGGTATCGACGACGTAATACCCGAACGGCGAGGCGTCGGTCATTCGGGCGAGCAGGGCCTCGCTCCGCCGCAGAGCCATCTCGGCGAGCTTCTGGTCCGTGATATCGGTCAGAACGCCCCGCAGCTCGACAACGCGTCCGTCGACGCGGACCGGCCGGGTGAACGTCCGGACCCACCGCGTCTCGCCGGATCGGGCCTTCATGCGGAACTCGTTCGGCCCGGTCCGGCCAGCGATGACCCCGGCAAGCCCCGACCGGGCGATCTCAAGGTCGTCCGGATGCACGAGCTCGAAGTACGAACGACCGATCACCTCTCCGGGCGTATACCCCGAGACGTGCGCGACAACGGGGCTGATGTACGTGATCTGGCCGGCAGGATCGATCGCGTAGATGATATCGTTGATGCTCTCGACAAGCGCCCGGTACTTCCCCTCGCTCTGACGGAGCTGTTCCTCGGTTCGCTTCCGCTCAGTGATGTCGCGGATCGATTCGATCGCGCCGGCCACCTCCCCGTCCGGCGTGTAGAGCAGGGACGCCTTGCCCCAGAGGTACACGCCGGTGCCGTCGTTCCAGGCCGGGGCGAACGTCTCGGCCACGAGGGTGCCCGTGCCCGCCTCGACCCCCGTGTAAGCCTCGAGCCCGTCATGGGTTCCGGAGATGACCAGGTCGATCAGAAGAGGCCGCTCGCAGCCATAGAACGCCACTGCGTAGGCGTCGTTGCCGCGCCCGAGCATCTCCTCCTTCGGCACCCCGCTCAGCGCCTCGATCGCGCGGTTCCAGGCGATCACCGTACCTTCGCGGTCGATCACGAAGGTCGGGTCGGGCAGGAACTCGATGATGTCCATCAGCCGCCGGTTCACGGTCTGGAGCGCCTCGTGGTGGTGGACGAGCCCGCTCACGTCCTCGTAGACCTCGAGCCGGCTGCCGTCTTCGAGGGCGACGCACCGCAGCAGAACGGACCGGTCGAGCCCGTCCCGGCACCGGACGCGAAAGAGTCGCGGCTGCTCCGTCCGTTCGTCGTCTTTATCATCGCACCACGCTCCGAGGGCCCTCTCCCGTTCCTCCGCATCGGGAAAGGCGCGCGTGAACCAGTCCCGGTCCGTCCGAAGGTCGTCGAGCGTGTATCCGAAGATGTCGACGAACGCCGGGCTGACAAAGCGGTACCTTCCTGCGGGGTCGATCAGGGCCCATGGACACGGCGCGTGCTGCGCCAGCAGGTCGAACGGGACAGGTGCGTTCGCCGACCCCGTCGCCGTGCCGTCCGTGCCAGAAGAGATCCCTCGAATCTTTCATCCCCGCTGCCCAGCAGACCTCCGGCCGCGTACGGTGGTGAGGACCCGTGGCCGATCACGGCCATGGCGGACGGACGGACGTCGCTAATGAGAACTCGCTCCGAGGGATATTCAAGGTTATGTAATCGAACTCGTGGTGCGCAACAAGGAATCATCAGGTCCTTCGAGCCCGAAAAGAGCCTGTTTCAACCCCGGCCCGGAAAACTCTTCCCGCTCCGCGGCTCATACATGCTCGGCACAGCGTCGCAGGGACCAGGTGCCGTCAGGGTTCGTATGAACGAAGGTGGCATTACGGAGACGAACTGCGCCGAGGCCTGGGGGGAGAGGATGCGCCAGCATCTGGCTACGCCGCATCTCCTGCCGCTTCGACCGGGAACCGCACTCGAGGATATCGCGCAGAACGCCCTCCCGGCGATGGAGGAGGCCCGGGGATACCTCGCCGATATCACGCAGGACGAGGCCGGGCTCCGAGGCCGCACAGTCCTGATCGTGGAAGGCACCCCGCTGCTCCCGTTCCTGATGGCGCGCCGCGGCACGCGGGTCACGGTCACCACCCGTTCGAACAGGTACGCCGCATTCCTCCGCGAATACGCGGTGAAGCAACGGGTCGAGCAGTCGGTCACGATCCTGAAGGGGCCGTTCGAGGTAGCGGCTCTGGCGGGGCCGTTCGACCTGGTGCTCGGTTCGGCCGCGCTCTACACCCCGGCAGTCGAGACGACGATCGAGGAACTTCTCGGGATGACGGAGGACGCACTCCACCTCTTCTGGCCCGAGAGCGCGCCGCCGCAGATCCGGTTCCTGGCCTCCCAGTGGCCCGAGGTCCACGGTGCGCCATACGTGGATCCCCCGTATGCGGCGAGCCTGGCGAGGGTTCTGCAGTCCCTGGGGTACGCCTTCACGGTCACCTACACCGATGTCGGGGAGCCTGCGGTCTACCCGACGATCGGAGACGCCGTGGCCGACTGCGCGGCCCGGATGGGCGGGGTGGATTCACGCGGCGAGAGCCACCTGCGCCGCGCCCTCCGGACCGCACTGACCATGCTCCCCGAAGGACTCCGGTTCCGCGGCACCTATCGCCGCGCACACATCGTGATCCCGGTCCCCGCGCAGCCTTCGTAAAAGGAAGAAGTGGATGGTGCCGGCCGCCGCGATCCGCTGCGGCGCCGCTGCTGTAGACACTCCCGTGCGGATGGGGATCTACTTGTACTGCTCTTCCATCCGCTTGAACTCCGCCCCGAGCTCGCGCAGCCTCTGATCGCCGACGATCCGCTGGGCCGCGGGCAGGATCTTGCTCTCCTCTTCCTGGACGTGGTGCTCGATCCCCTGCTTCATCATCTGCAGGTGACGCGCCCACTCGTCCTCGGGCATGCTGCCGCGGCCGTGAGGTGCTCGAGGTGCTTCCGGACCTCCTCGTGCTCCCGCCGAGCGTCCTGCATCTGCTGCCGCATCTCCTGGTCGAGGAGCGGGTACAGCGAGCTTCTCCTCCGCCGCCATGTGCCCGAGCAGCTCCTTCTTCATCGGGACGAAGACCGGGTCCAGCGAGTCGTCCCGGCGCCCCCGGACACGCTTCTCGAGCTCCATGATCTCTTCGCTGGTCTTCTTGTGGTCCTTCTTGATGTGGTCGACGATCGATTCCTGGGTCGCTGCCTGCTGCATTGCCATTCTGTCTCTCCGTGTGCTGCCCTGTCCACCGGGCCGGTGTGTTCTGCAATCTCATCGGCCATGTCGCTCTGGAATGGCCGTATGTATTCTTGTTGATGCCTTTGGGTCTCCAGGACTTCCCTACGGCGATCGGTCCAGTTAATAATTTCGGTGGCCGATCTCGCGGCAGGGCTATCTCGGATGAGCGCGATCAGGTACGCGGATGCCCGCCGAGCCCGAGTTCCGGTACAAGCAGTGCCTGCTGATCCGCGCCGACCTGAAGATCTCCTGCGGTAAGCGGTGCGCCCAGACTCGCCCACGCGGCCGTCGGCGCGTACGAGCACGCATCCAAGGACGAACGTCGGGCCTGGTTCGCCGAGGGTCAGAAGAAGGTGGTGCTGAAAGTCCCGTCGCTCCAGGCACTGTACGAGCTGAAGGTGATCGCCGAGCGGCAGGGGATCTCGACCGCACTGATCCAGGACGCCGGCCTGACCGAGGTCGAACCGGGCACGGTCACGGCCCTCGGGCTCGGGCCGGCCCGCTCCGAGGTGCTCGACCGGGTGACGGGCGGGCTCTCGCTCCTATGATCGCCTCGTCCGATCCGCTCGAAACGTCGCTCGGCCTCTGCTGGTATGCCAACGACGCTCCCGGCATCGGCGGGCGGCTCAGAGACTCTCCCGAGGAGTTCGTCGTCGAGGAGTGCGAGAGCCCGCCGCCGCTCACGGGCGGTCCGTACCTCATCTGCCGTCTCACGAAGCGGAACTGGGAGCAGTCAAAGGCCGTCCGCGCCATCTCCGATCGGCTCGGCATCAGCCACCGGCGGATCTCGTTCGCGGGCACGAAGGATCGGCGCGCCGTGACGACCCAGCTCGTCGCGCTCTATCGCGTCGAGGCCGACGCCGTCCGGGCCCTCTCTCTCCCGGACATGAGCCTCGAGCCCCTTGGACAGGCCAACCGGGGGCTCGCGCTCGGCGACCTCGCGGGGAACCGCTTCCGGATCGTCGTCCGCGACTGCGATCCCGACGACCTCGAGGCGCGGTGCTCGGCGGCCCGTGCCGCGGTCGCCGCCGGCGTCCCGAACTACGTCGGGCTCCAGCGCTTCGGCGTGGTCCGGCCGGTCACGCACCTGGTCGGCCGGCTCCTCGCGTCGGGCGACGTCGCGGGGGCCGTCACGGCCTACATCGGCCAGTCGTTTCCGACCGAGGCCGAACCCGTCCGAACGGCCCGCGAGGCCTATCTCGCCGACCGCGACCCGAAGGCCGCGCTCGCGCGGTTCCCGGTGCCGCTCCGGTTCGAGCGGGCCATGCTGCACCACCTCGCCGGAGCGCCCGATGACTGGACCGGGGCGCTCCGCGCCCTGCCGCCGAAGCTCGCCTCGATGCTCGTCTCGGCCTACCAGTCGCACCTCTTCAACCGCGCCCTCTCGGCGCGAATTGCCCGCGGGGTTCCCCTCGATGCGGTCGAGCCCGGCGACCGGCTCGTCTTCCCCGACGGACGCATCGACGTGGTCGCAGACCGCACCCTCGGCCCGGCGCGGCAGCTGGTGGCGCGGGGTCGGGCCGCCGTCGGGATCGCGATGCCCGGAAGCGAGCCGTTTGCCGAGCTCGGCGAGACCGACGCGGTGACACGGCGGCTGATGGCCGCGGACGGCGTGGACGAGGCCGGGCTCGGGCGTGCGGCCGCGATCGTCGGCACCCCGTTCTCGGGCGCCATCCGCGCCATACGGACTCGCGGCGGAGGTCGACGTCACGATCGACGGCACCGCCGTGACCCTCGCGTTCGCGCTGGGCCCCGGCCGCTACGCGACCACGATCTGCCGGGAGTTCATGAAGGCCGACCCGCTCTGCATGGTCTAGGGGTAGACCACGTCGTACTCGGTCACGAGGTTCGTGCCGCAGAGGTAATGGGCCTTGAGCGAGAGCCGGATCATCTCCTCCTCCGAGTCGATCCGCATGCCGCCCACGAGCGAGGGCGTGTCCTCGCCGCCGACGATGAAGGGGAGGTGGATCAGCCGGATCTCGTCCACGAGCCGGTGATGGAGCATGTGCCAGTTCAGGGTCGGGCCGCCCTCGATCATCATGCGCCGCACCCCGTAGTCCTCGACGAGTCGCTGCATCAGCAGGGGCAGGTCCACGTGCTCGTCTCCCGCGACGATGACGTCCGCGCCCGCGGCCCGGAGTGCGGCCACGCGATCGGCCGGGGCCCGGGCCGAGACCGCGATCACGGTCGGCGCGTCGGGCTTCAGCACGTTCGCGTCCAGGGGCAGAGAAGCGTCCGCGGAGGGGATCACGCGGATAGGGCTCTTGCCCTCGATGTAACGAACCGTCAGAAACGAGTTGTCGATCCGGATCGTGTTCGACCCGACCATGATCGCGTCGCAGATCGCCCTCGTCTCGTGGAGGAGCACCTCGGTCTCGGGGGCCATGAACTTCATCAGCCGCTTGCTCGAGGCCCCGCGCTTGAGGGTCAGCTTCCCGTCGGCCGTGATCTCTGACATCATCAGCACGTGCGGGCGGATGCGGTCGTCTGCCATGGTCCACTCCTAATATCAGGCGTGCGCGTCGGAGGGATAAAAAGGGACGCGGTCCGGCGTGACCCCTGCCTTTATCCGGCTCGGAGCCGAGAATAATAGAACGGCCTTCGCCACGGGGTCGCAGGGGGGACGGACGCGAATATAACGGCACTTCGGCCCAGAGTCCGGCAGTACATAGAACCGCTTCTGGACCGCTTCGCCTGGCTGCGCCTGACGCCGAACCAGCTCTCGCTCCTCTCGCTCCTCTTCGGCCTCGCCTGCGCCGCGCTCTTTGCCACGCGCCACTTCTTCTTCGGAGCCCTCTTCCTCTTCGCTTCGGCCGTGCTCGATCTCGCGGACGGCGCCGTGGCCCGTCTGACCCACCGCCACTCCTGCTTCGGCGCGGTCTTCGACTGGATCGTGGACAAGTACGTCGACGCCGCGGTCCTGCTCGGGATCGGGCTCTCGGGGATCGCGATCCTCTCGTCCGTCCTCCCCGTGCCGCCCGTGGCCGACGCGGCGATCGTGATGCTCGCGATCATCGGCTCGCTGATGAACACCTTCATCAAGCCCGTGGTCTACGCCGAGGTCGGGTACGACCAGCGGGACGGCGGCAAGATCCAGGATCCGCTCGAGGGTGTCGGGTTCTTCGGCAGGCCCGAGACGGTGCTCGTGCTCTGCCTTGCCGGCGCTGCGTCCCTCCTCGTCGGGTCTGCAGCGATGGCCGTCGCAGTCGTGCTGATCGCGGCCGGCACTAACTTCTCGGCCGTTGAGCGAGTGCTCTACCTCTACCGACGGCTCGCATGAAGTCGGACCGGTAGATCTCGACCAGGTCGGCCGCGAGCTCGCCGAGCTCCGGGATCAGGCGGAAGAGGGCCCATGCGATCAGGATCAGGGCGACGAGCGCGCCGAGCTCGGCGAGGACGTTGTGCGCCCAGAAGAACGACTCGTACCCGAGTTCGCCGTTGCCGGCGATCTGCGGCAGGTACGGAAACCACTGGTCCGTGTACGCGATGATCACGAAGACGTTCCGGAGAAGGTTCAGGACGTAGATCACGGGCGCGACGAAGAGGAACGCGAGCGTCCGCTGCCGAAGGGTGGCGGGGACCGCGAATGCGACTCCGAGCATGATCGCGATCGACTGGATCCCGGTGCAGGCCAGGATGATCTCGACCCGGAACCCGTTGTGGATGAACGTGTTCCAGGCCCAGAGCGAGACCGGAAATCCGATCACGGCCAGCAGCCAGGCCAGCTGACCGACCACGACCCCGATCAGCCAGTCACCGAGCGGCGCGATGAACGCGAACGGGGCGTAGATCACGAACGCGACTGCGGCACCGCGCGTCAGGGCTTCGACGCGCGCATCACCCGCGAGAAGGCGTCGCGCCGTGATCGCGAGGAAAGGGATCGCCGCGACGGTCATGGCCGGATAGATGAAGTTGTTCTCGGCCGCGAACTCGGGCAGCAGCGCGACGAGCACGAGCACCATCCCGGCCCAGCCGGCGATCCCCGCATACGCCCGGTGCGGCCCCGGCACGAGAAAGAGGACGAACGCGAGGGCCGAGGCGAGGACGAGGTACTCGATCATCAGTAACTCTCGTCGACGGCGCCCTTTATGGATTTCTCTTGAGGCAGAAAGGCCCCGTCGGAAGGCTTAATCTGGTTTCGGCTCGAAAAGCTGGACGATGTTTTGTCCGCAGTGCAAGAGCATGATGATCTCCAGTGCGGGCCAGCTCAAGTGCCGTCGCTGCGGGTATATCCGCCAGATCACCGATCAGGACCAGATGAAGCGGACGCGGGTACGTCAGGAGAAGGAGATCGCGTTCTTCGACGAGGCGGACGATATCTCGACCAAGCCGACGATCCCGACGAAGTGCCCCGAGTGCCGCACAATCTGGCGTTCTGGTGGATGCGCCAGCTCCGGTCCGCAGACGAATCCGAGGTCCGGTTCTTCCGCTGCGTCAAGTGCGGGCACACCTGGCGCGAGTACGACTGACGGCAGGGTCCCACCCTTTTTAGCCGGCCCCGGCCAACCCTACTGCATGCGCCCCCTCTACCTCGGCCGTATCCAGCTCCGCTGGTGCGACACCTGCCACGTCCCGGTGCTCGACGAGGCCTGCGGCAGCTGCGGCGGCGCCACGCGCGCAGTCCCGGTGACGCCGCCCGGGGACGCGCGCCCGGCCTTTCCGGCCGACGTCGCGCTCGTCAACCGGATCTACTCCGACCACTTCGGCGCGCCACTCGTCCCCGAGGGGATGCTCGCGCTGATGAACAAGGTCCCGGACCCCGACCGGATGGAGGAGGTCGTGGTCGGCGGCGCCGTGGTCGGGCATATCCGGTATCTCCCGGCGGAGGACCGGTGGGAGCCCATCCCGCGGATCGAAGCCGGCGCCCTTCTCGTCCCCGAGACGCCGGTTCGTCGTCGCGGACGAGGGTGCGATTCCGTCGATCCGCGACCAGGGAGCGAGCCTGCTCGCGCCGGGACTCCGCGCGATCGACGACGATGTCCGTGCCGGCGACGAGGTCTTCATCCTCGCTCCGGACGGGACCGTGATCGGGGTCGGGCGCGCCCGCGTCTCGGCCTCCGAGGCCCGTACCATGGAACGCGGCGCCATCGTCAGGACCCGCAGGAACGTCTCGAGCCCGTGCGTTCCCGGGCCCGCGACCTGGGCCGACGCGGTCGCCGCGAACCGGCCGGTCCTCGACCGATATGAGGCGACGTCGGCCGCGTTCGTCCGCGAGGTCGTGGCGTCGCATCCCGATCTTCCGGTCACGGTCTCGTACTCGGGCGGCAAGGACAGCCTTGCGACCCTCCTCGTGGTACGGGCGGCACTTGGCGCGGTTCCCCCGCTCCTCTTCGCCGACACCGGCTTCGAGTTCCCCGAGACCTACGCGAACATCGACGCGGCCGCGGCGAAGTACGGCGCGGAGGTTGTCCGGTCCTCGGGCGAGACCGCCTTCGACGCGACCTTCGCCGAGCGGGGCCCGCCTGCGGTCGATGCGCGCTGGTGTTGCGGGGTCTGCAAGCTCGCCCCGATCGGTGAGGCGATCCGGGGCCGGTTCGGCGAATGTCTCTCCTTCATCGGGCAGCGGAAGTACGAGTCGTACAAACGCGCGAAGAGCCGACGGGTCTGGCGGAACCCCGCGCTCCCCGCCCAGCTCTCGGCAGCGCCGATTCATACCTGGACCGCTCTCCACGTCTGGCTCTATCTCTTTCGCGAGGAGGCGCCGTACAACCGGCTCTACGAGCAGGGCCTCGACCGGATCGGTTGCTATATCTGTCCGTCCAGCGACCTTGCGTTGCTGCGGATGATCGAGCGCGACTACCCGGAACCGATGGGCGCGTGGAACGAGCGCCTCAGGGCCTGGCAGCGGGAACGGGGGCTGCCGGACGAATGGGTGGACGAGGGGCACTGGCGGAGGGCCGGCACGGATGAAGCGCGTCGCGGTCATTGACTACGGGCTCGGCAACCTCCGGTCGGTCTCGCGAGGGCTCGAGCGGGCGGGCGCCGCAGTCCGCCTGACCTCGGACCCGGAGGAGGTCCGGGCCGCCGATCGGATCGTGCTGCCCGGCGTCGGTGCGTTTCACGAGGGAATGACGCAGCTCCGGCCGCTGGTCGACGTCATCCGCGATGCCGTCGGGCGCGTACCCGTGCTCGGGATCTGCCTCGGCATGCAGATGCTCCTCGAGTCGTCCGAGGAGCACGGACGGCACCGGGGCCTCGAACTCGTTCGCGGGGAGGTGCGCGCCTTCCCCCGCGTCCCGGGCTGCAAGGTCCCGCACATGGGCTGGAATACGATCCGGGCAGAGCAGCCCGACGACCCCCTCCTCGACGGGCTGAAGCGCGAGGAGTACGTCTACTTCGTCCACTCCTTCTACGCGAGCACCGGTCCGGCCGAGTGCCTCTGCTCCACCGACTACGTCCTGCCGTTCGCCTCCGCTGTCCGGTCCGGCAACGCGTGGGGGGTTCAGTTCCACCCCGAGAAGAGCGGCGACGTCGGTCTCCGTATTCTCGAAAATTTCATCGAGCGGTGCTGACCCGGGTCAGTGCACCGCGATCCAGAGGTTGACGTTCCGATAGGCCGCCTCAACGCGATCCGCGCCGCTCACGCTCGCGGGCGGCACGGAACCGGCCTTGAAGAGGAGGAACTCCACCTTGTTCGCATTCGTATCCGAGACCGTGACCTGGTACGGCTGTTCGTATGTCTGGCCGTCGAGGAGGTCGACCCGCACGGTGCCGATCTGGGTCATCGAGTCCACGTGACTGCGGTTCGTCGAGGGGACGATCGTCTCGTGGGCCGCCCAGACCTCGACCACGTAGCTCTGCGGCCCGCCCTCGTGGTTCGTGATCCCCATGATCACGGGCTCGCCCCGGCCAGCGCGAAGGTCGAAGAGGTAGTCCTCGGCGATCCCGTCATTGCCGAGCAGATAGAACTCGGTGAACGGCTCCTCTCGAGGCGGGAGCTGGGTCAGGAGGACCGTGAGACCGATCGCGCCGATGACCGCGATCAGCAGGACCCAGGATAGCAGCTTGTCAAGACCGGACGTGGCCACGAGAATACTCCGTTGCGTGGAGGCATTCGGCGCCCGCCGTCGGCGAGCGCGCTCCGCGATGTAACAGTGTATGTCTGCGCCGAGATGGAAAAAGGGTATCGGACGGGGATCAGAGGTTCTTGAGCGCGACCAGGTCCTTGACCCCCGTCAGTCGCCAGACGAGCGAGCGCTCCTCCTCGGCGATCGCCTCGGGCGGGTCCTGCGGTGAGTGACCGAGCGCCCCGAGGATATTGTTCGAGAGGTGGCGCCCGACGATCAGGTCGACGAACCGTTCCCGGACCAGCTTCTTCTCGATCGAGTCCTCGACCTCCTCGAGCCGCCCCTGCATGGTCACGAACGTGTAGTAGGAGAGGTCGCAGCTGTACCGCTCCACCTCGACCGAGACGTACGGGCTCTTACGGAAGTAGTCGATCTTCTTGCCGTACTTCGTCGAGAGGAAGTAGAGGAACCGGCCGTCGAAGACGTAGAGGAACGGGGCGATGTACGGGTACTTCTCGCCCTGAAACGCGATCCGGCAGACGTAACCCTCCTCGATCAACCGGTCGTACTCCCCCTTGTCCATCCGCGGAATCTTGACGATCTCCATCGTGCCCTCAGACTGATCTGGTGGGGGGAAGGACTTAAACCATTTGCTTACCCGGAACGCCGAACGAAAAGGGGAAATAGGCCGCCTCCCCTCTATGGATAGCCATGGCGCGGCGCGCAGACCCGGCGGAGGAACTCGAACGGCTCGCCGGCGGCGACACCACGACGCTCTCGCACCAGCGGGTGGTCCGCGCGTCGGAGAAGACCGGTCTTCCGCCGGGCTCGCTCGTCTACGTTGGGGAGCGTGCCCCGATCGAGCCTGTGATCAACGTCATCCGGTTCGGACCCGCCGGCTACGACGAGCACCTCTCCTGCTGCATCGACGAGGCGCTGCGCACCGACCCGTCCTGGCCCGTCACGTGGATCGACGTCGTCGGCCTCGATCCCGGCACGGTGCGCGCGATCGGCGATCATCTCAAGGTGCACCCGCTGGTCCTCGAGGACATGCTGAACACGCGGGCGCGTCCCAAGTTCGAGGTCTTCGACGACTACGTCTACCTCTCGCTCAAGAACCTCGCGCTCGAAGAGCCAGGTGAACAGCTCCGGATCGAACAGGTCTCGATCGTGCTCGGACACAATGTCGTGGTCTCGATCCAGGAAGCGCCCGGCGACGTCCTCGAGCCGGTCAGGGAACGGATCCGCAAGGACGGCCGGATCCGGCAGCTCGGCGCGGACTACCTCGCGTACGCGCTCGTGGATGTGATCGTCGACGGCTACTACGCCGTGCTCGAGCGGCTCGACGAGCGCGGAGAGTACCTCGAGGAGCAGGTGCTCGTCCAGCCGACACCCGAGACGCTCCGTGACATCCATGAGCTCAAGCGGGGCATGGTCGAGTTCCGCCACGCCCTCTGGCCGCTGCGCGAACTCGTCCTCCGGGTCGAACGGGAGAGCACGCCCCTGATCGACCAGTCGGTGATCATCTTCTACCGGGACATCTACGACCACACCGTCCAGATGATCGAGACGGTCGAGTCCCTGCGCGACGTGGTCGCCGGTATGTTCGACATCTACCTCTCGTCGGTCTCCTACCGCCTCAACGAGATCATCAAGGTCCTGACCATCTTCTCGACCATCTTCATGCCGCTCACCTTCATCGTCGGGGTCTACGGCATGAACTTCCGCTATCTGCCGGAGCTCGACTACCACTGGTCGTACCCGATCCTCTGGGTGGCCATGATCGGGATCGTGGCGGTGATGCTCCTCTACTTCCGCCGCAGGCGCTGGATCTGAGTTCGGGCGGCCTTCCAGGGATAGGGGAGGACCGCGTAGAGCAGGGCCGAGACGATGAGCACGGGCACCACGGTCCAGAGCGCGAGCTCGAGGGACGCTATGTCCGCGAGATAGCCGGTCACGGCGACGCCGAGCCCGCCCGCGCCGACCACGACCCCGAGCATCACGCCCGATGCGAGGCCGACAGCGCGCGGCATCAGCTCGTGACTGAGCGCGACCGTGATCGCGAAGGTCGACCAGAGGCCGAAGCCGAAGAGCCCGAGCAGGGCGAGCGAGACCGGTCCCGTCGGTCAGGAGGAACGCGGCATACGCCGGGATCGCGAGCCCGAGGCCCACGAGGATGAACTCCTTTCTCCCGAACCGGTCCGAGAGGGACGCCCCCGCGAGCTGGCCCCCGACCCCGGCGAGGAGCATGGCCGAGGTGATCAGGTTCGCGCCGACCAGGTCGACGCCGCGGGAGACGAGGTAGGCGGGAAGGAACCCGAGCACGGCGAAGAGAGCCCAGGCGCGGATCACGGAAGCGGCCGAGAGGAGCGCGAACGCCCCCGGCCGGTTCGCCGGAGCGTCGTCGGCCGGTTTCGCCTTCGCGCCGCCCACCTTCAGGGCGGAACGCCGGAGGAGAGGGGCGATCAGGATGGCCGGGAGCGCGACCAGGGGCAGGCCCGCGAGGCCGAACCGCCCGAGCGCGAACCCGGCGAGCAGCGGGCCGAGCGCGAACCCGAGGTTGCCGCCGACCACGAAGTACGAGATCGTCCGGCCGCGTTCACCCTCGGGAGCGGCCCGGCTCACGGTCGAGAGCGCAAGCGGGTGGAAGGCCGCGTGCATAAGCCCCGCGAGAGCCGCGAGCAGGATCAGGACCGGGAACGAGGTGGTCAGGCCGAAGGAGCCGATCGCGACTCCGCCGACGAGCATGGCCAGCGCGAGCGGCACGGTTCGGCCCTTTGTGTCGGCGAGCCAGCCGAAGACCGGCTGGACGAGGGACGAGGTCGTGTTGTACGCGGTCAGAAGGAGGCCGGCGAGCAGGTACGAGAGCCCGCCCTCGCTGACGAGGACCGGGATGATGGCCGGGATCACGGTCGTGTAGACGTCGATACCGAGATGGCCGAGCGCGAGGCGAAGGACCTGTCCGGGGATACGCCTCACACGACCAGGCTCCGGATGCGGACGCACTCGACCGGGATCTCCACCGTCGCTTTCCGATGGTGGACCATGGATCGCGGCAGGACGAGGCGGGCGGAGATCGTCTCGAGGATCTCTCCACGGCCCTCGATGTAGCGCTCGAGGAACGGGAGCGTACCCGCGTTGAAGAGGCTGTAGACCGTCCGGCCGTGCGCGAGGGCCGCGTCCACGAACGGACGGTCGGCGTGCCGGGCCTGCGCACCGAACGGCGGGTTCATCACGACCGTGTCGAAGACCCGGCCGCGCACCTGCTGGGGAAGGTCGCCGACGTTCCCTTCGACCCACTCGATCGCGACGCCGAGCCGCTCCGCGTTCGTCTGCGCGACCGCAATCGCAGCGGGGTCCGCCTCGACCCCGACGACTTCGGACGCGCCGAGGAGCGCGGCACCGCAGGCCAGCACGCCCGTGCCGCTCCCGAGGTCGAGGACCGTCCGGCCTTCGATGTCGCCCTGGCCAGCAGCGAAGAAGAGAAGGCGGGCCGCGAGCGGGGCCGGCGTCGTGTACTGCTCGAGCTCCGGTCGCGGGGACGGAAAGCCCGCGAGCCCCTGGAGCGCGATCTCGAGCTGGCGGAGGCGCATGGTCACTCGCACTCGTCGACGGCGTAGTCGTCCCAGGCGCGGGCGCCGACCGCGACCTCGAACTCGGCCGGGGCGAGCACGGGGAAAGGAAACCGGATCTCGTCGTCGTACGCGAGCCGCGGGCAGGCCGTGTTCACGAACGCCTCGCACCCGAGGTTGAGGAGCGCGTCGGGCGTCACCTCCTCGAGCGCGACCACGACGGCCCGGCCGGGCGCGAGAGCCGCAAGCCTCAGCGCGAGCTCCTCGCGCCGCTGCCCGGACTTGGTCGAGAGCAGGATCCCGATGGTCCTGGCCTCCCGCGCCCGCTCGATCAGCGCGAAGCGGCGGCGGAGCAGCCGGTCGGGGTCGACCTCTTCGGCCGTGCCCCGGTACGGGTCGCACGCGATCACCCGGGCGCGGGTCGCGAGCGCGACACCGAGGGGGTGGAAGACGCCCGTGCCCAGGAAGAGGATCTCGTCCGCACCGGTCTCCCTGGCTGCGCCGAACGAGCAGCCGAGCACCTGACCCGGGAGCGGCGTTCGCGGCGTCGGCCCGCCGATCCGGGCCTCGATCCCGCGTGCGGCCAGGAGCTCGGCCGCCGCCGGTAGCAGGTGCGCGTGCTGGGCCGTGGTCACGAGCCCGACGACGGTTCCCCGCAGGAGCGGGAGTGCGGCCTCGACCGCGGCGAGGTCCGCGTCGAACGCGAGCGGGAGGTAGAGGACGCGGTCGCCGGTCTCATCGCCGAGCGGGGTGTGCCCGACGTGGACGAGCACGTCGGCCTTTTCGCGGGAGAGATCGCAGGCCCCGTAGCACGGGTTGCCGTCGAGCGTGACCGTAAAGCCCCGGGCCTGAAGCGCGAGAGCCAGCGCGATGCCGCGGCGGCGGAGGCCGTCGGGGAGCTGGAGCGCGACCGAGCGCGCGCCTCGCCGGGCGAGTTCGGCTCGCGAGCGCCTCGGGGTCGACGCCGAACGGATCAGGGGCCGTGCCCGATCACCTTCACGCAGTCCGTGACCTCGATCTCGACAAGATACTTGTAGGGGCGGCCGATCTCGGGGTTCCCGCGTTTGATCGCGACGCAGACATCGACGACCTCGACCCCGATCGCGGCGAGCGCGGCGAGGATGGCCTTCATGGTCCCGCCGGTCGAGAGGACGTCGTCGACGATCACGACCCGCATCCCGGGGGAGAGGCCGTTGATGTAGAGCTCCCCCTTCGAGTACCCGGTCGTCTGGTGGATCGCGCATTCGCCGGGGAGGTCGTACCGCCGCTTCCGGATCACGTTGAGCGGAAGATCGGTCATCAGCGAGAGCGTGGTGCCGATATGGATGCCCATGGCCTCGGCGACCACGATCATGTCGACCTGCTCGAGGTCCATGACCCGGACCATCGCGCGCCCGATCTCGCGGAGCAGGGCCGGCTCCACGACCGGGATCCCGTCCGAGACCGGGTTGATGAAGTAGTGATACTCGCCCCGCCTCACCATCGGGCAGGTCTCCAGCGATTCTGTCAGCCGCTCATACATAGTGCGCCTCCGCGTCCACAAGGAACCGTTCGATCACGTCTCCGGTCACGTGGGGCATGCAGACGATCCGCATATCGCCCCGACGGGTGAAGGAGACCCGCCAGCCCGGCGGCGCCGAGGTCGTCCGGAAGGTCGCGACGTTCACGTCGGGGGTCGCGGCCCGCTCCACGCCGAACGCCTCGAGCCCCTCGATCAACCGCCGCGTATTCTCCATGCAGCCTGCGACGACCGCGCGCATCCCCTCGCGCCCGAGGTGTTCGAGGACGGCCCAGGCCCCGACCACGGGCGCGCCCGGGCGCGTCCCCGCGAGCGTGTACTCCTGCTTGACCGTCAGGTACGGCGTCTCCACGTTCAGCAGGTCCAGCACGCCCTGGTCGCGCACGAGCAGGCAGCCGGCCGGGATGGTGGACATCCCCATCTTGTGGGGGTCGACGGCGATCGACGAGACGCCGGCGAGGGCGAAGTCGAACGGCGCCGGGTCCGGCAGGAACGGCACCACGAGCCCGCCGAACGCGGCGTCGACGTGGAAGAAGAGGTCGTGCTCCTCCGCGAGCCGGGCGAGGGCCGGGATCGGGTCGATCATGCCGTACTCGGTCGTGCCGACCACGCCCACGAGCCCGACCGTCGCGCTCGTCGATCAGGGCTTCGGCCGCCCGGGGTCCATGCGGAGGTCGGCCCCGAGCGGGGCCGTCCGCATCTCGAGGCCGAGCATGCGGCAGGCCTTCTCGAACGAGAAGTGCGACGAGGCCGGGACCACGACGTTCGGTCTCTCCACGGGACGCCGGGCCTTTGCGATACGCAGGGCCTGGATGTTCGACTCGGTCCCGCCCGACGACGCGTACCCGGCCGCGCCGGGCAGGTGGTAGAGCGCACCGAACAGGCCCACGAGTCGCTGTTCGATCTCGGCCGTGCCGGGAAAGAGCCCGGGGTCGCCGAGGTTCGTCTCCAGGAACAGCATGTGCGCCCGGACCGCTATCGGGTGCGGCAGGGTGCACATCGAGGAGAGGATCGAGCAGTGGGAGAGGTCCTCGGCCTTCTTCTCGGCAAGAATTGAGAAGACCTCCTCCTCGGTCAGGCCGCACTCACGCATTCGAGCGCCGCGCCGCCTCGAGGAGGATCCGGTGCTCGGTCTTGGCCACCGCGACTGCCGGATCTTCGCGACCGCATCGATGTTCGCCGAGATCGAGGCGATCCCGTGCTCGACAAGCCACTCGGCCATGACCGGGTCCGAGCCCGCCTGTCCGCAGATCGAGCATTCGACCCCGTACTCGCGGCAGACCCCGATCGCGTAGTCGATCAGCTTGAGCACGGCCGGGTGCTTCGGCTTGTACATGTCGGCCAGGTACTCGTTGTTCCGGTCGATCGCGAGCGTGTACTGGATGAGGTCGTTCGTGCCGAACGAGGCGAACCTGATGCCGGCCTCGCAGAACTGCTCGATGATCAGGGCCGAGCTCGGGATCTCGACCATCACGCCGAGGGTGACGTTCTCGACATCGACGCCGAACGAGGCCATCATCGCCTTGGCCTGGACGAACTCGTCGGGGTGGCCGACGAGCGGGAACATCACGCCGAGGTTCTCGTAGCCCTCGGCCCAGAGCCGCTTGAACGCCTCGACCTGCAGCCGGAACTGCTCGGGCGAGTGGAGGTCGCGCCGGATTCCGCGCCAGCCGAGCATGGGGTTGTGCTCGCGCGGCTCGTCCTCGCCGCCCTGCATGTTCCTGAACTCGTCGGTCGGCGCGTCGATCGTCCGGACCCAGACGGGCTTGCCCGGGAACGCGTCGAGCACGGTCCTGATCCCGTCGTAGAGCTCCTTGATGAACTCCTCCTCGCGCCCGTTCTTGATGAACCAGCTCGGGGTCTTGCCGAGCCCGAGCATCAGGTGCTCGATCCGGAGGAGGCCGACGCCGTCGGCCCCGGTGGCCGCCGCGCGCTGCGCCGCCTCGGGGATGGAGACGTTCACCTTGACCGAGGTGGCGGTGATCAGCGGGGCCGCCGCCGCCTGGCTCGCGACTTCGGCCACCGCCTTCGGCGTCGGTGCCGGAGCGACCTCGCCCTCGTACACGACCCCCTTCTCGCCGTCGACGGTGACCATCTGGCCCGTCTTCAGGATCTGGGTGGCCGTCCGCGAGCCGACCACGGCCGGCGTCCCGAGCTCGCGCGAGACGATCGCGGCGTGGCAGGTCATGCCCCCCTCGTCGGTCACGATCGCCTTGACCTTGCGCATGGCCGGGACCATGTCCGGGTTCGTCATCCTCGTGACCAGGATGTCGCCCTCCTTGACGAGCCCGATCTCCTTCGCGTCCGCGATGATCACGACCCGGCCCGAGGCCGTTCCGGGCGCGGCCCCGATCCCCTGGACCAGGACCTTCGCTTCGGTCGGCTTCGCGCCGCTACTGCTGCCGGCGTTCTGGGTCATCCCGATCGTCGTGATCGGTCGCGACTGGAGGATGAAGAGATCGCCGCCAACGATTGCCCACTCGACGTCCTGAGGGATCCCGTAGTGGTCCTCGGCGATCCGGCCGAACATCGCGAGCCGCGCCACCTCCTCGTCCGAGAGGACCTGCGCCTGCTGCCGCGAGATCGAGACCTCGACCTCCCGGGTCCCTTTCGATCCATCCGAGAGGATCTCGACGAGCTTCCGTGCGATCAGGCGGTCCACGACCTTGCCCGCTCGCTGGTCGTAGACGTAGTTGTCGGGCGAGACCGTGCCCGAGACGACGGCCTCGCCGAGGCCCCACGACCCCTCGATGATCGTCATCGGCTCGCCCGTTACCGGGTGCGAGGTGAACATGACCCCCGCCTTCTCCGAGTGTATCAGCTGCTGGACCACGACCGCGATGTTGACCAGGTGGTCGTCGAAGCCCTGCTTGGCCCGGTAGTAGATCGCACGGGCGCCGTAGAGCGAGGCCCAGCACTTCTGAACCGCCTCGAGCAGGTCCTCCTCGCCGCGGATGTTCAGGAATGTCTCCTGCTGGCCTGCGAACGAGGCGTCGGGCAGGTCCTCGGCCGTCGCGGACGATCGCACCGCGACGATCAGGGGCTCGGGCGCCATCTTCCGGTAGGCCGTCCGTATGTCGTCGGCGATCTTCGCCGGCATCGGGGCCGCGAGCACGAGCTCTCGCGCCTCGTTCGCCGCCGCCTCGAGCGCCTCGTTGCTCTCGACATCGAGGCCTCTGAACTTCGAGAAGATTCGTTCCTCGAGCTTCGCCTCGATCAGGAACCGGCGGAAGGCCTGGGCCGTCACCACGAAGGCCTTCGGCACGGGCAGCCCGAGCGAGGCCATCTCGCCGAGGCTGGCCCCCTTGCCGCCGACCGACGGGATGTCCTCCTTGCGGATCTCCTCGAGCATCAGGGTATTGGGTACATTCTCTGGAACGCCGCTCATTTCGCACCTCTCTGTGAATCAAAACGAATTGGAATATCGGCCGCCGCCGACGCGGTCGGGCACCGCTAAAGCAGGGTAATCGTTTGCCCCGGCTCAGGGATTACCTTTGCCGTCGATGACGGACTCGCGGTAAAATAGTGTACTATGGCATAAATATTATCGCCGTCGGCCGCTCCTCGCGACAGCCCCCGCCGCGACGGCTCCGAGGGCCGCGAGGACCGCGAGCACGGGCATGCCCGACCGCGTCTGGTTCGTCGGGGTCAGGTTCGCGGAGAGGGTTGCCGTCTGTCCGGCCTGGACGTCGACCGGCTGTTCGCGTTCGACGTAGCCGTTGAGCGAGAACCGAACCGTGTGCGGGCCGCTCGGCACATCTGCGATCAGGAGCGGAGTCGTGCCCTTGCTGACCCCGTCGACCGCCACCCTCGCCCCGGACGGAGTCGAGTTCGCCTGGATCGCTCCGCGGTCCGCGAGGACCGTTGGCGTCGCGGTCACGCTCGGGTTGCCCGCGGCCGTGAGCCGGGGGCGGACCTTGACGGTCGCGTCCGGCGTCACCTGGACCGTCAGGCGGTATTCGTCGTAGCCGTCGAGCCGGAGCGAGAGGGTGTGGCTCCCTGCGGCCACCCCGGTCAGTTCGAGGTCGCCGTAGGCCGTGGTGACCCCCCTGTACTGGTCATCCAGGTAGACGGCGGCGCCGGCCGGATCCGACGAGACCGCGATTCCGCCGTTGGAGGATGGCGGGAGGAGCTGAAGATTCGCATTCACCTGGACCGTGGTTCCGCTCGTCACCTGGGCCGTGCTCGACCAGTCGGCATACCCCGGGTGGTCGAGCTCGATCCGGCGGGAGCCGGTCGTGGCCGCGACCGTCAGCGGGGTGACCCCGCGGTACGACCCCGTCGACGTAGACGAATGCGCCCGTCGGAGTCGAGACGACCGAGATGAAACCGACCGCGGCCGTCGCGGTCAGGACCGGATCCAGGTAGGTCATGACCCCGTTCTGGATCTCGACCGTGTCCTCGTACCGGACGTAGCCCGGCAGCTCGAGCACGAGCGTGTGCCGGCCGGTTGCGAGGCCGCTGATCGTGATCGGGGTCCGGCCGCGGTACCCTCCGTCGAGGAGCACGTCGGCGCCAGCGGGCGAAGAGACGATCGAGACCGAGCCGGACTGGCTCGTGGTCGCGGAGAGCGTGATGCGGATGTCGCTCCGCTGGCCCGAGCCGATCCAGAACGGGTGATGGTCGTCGAGGTAGCCGCTCTTGGAGAGGACGAGCTGGTGTGGGCCGGGGTCGATGTTCTCGATCAGCAGGGCGTCGTTGCCGAGCGGGGTCTGACCCTGGTAGACGCCGTCGAGGGTCGCCGAGGCCCCACCCGGCACCGATCGGACCGTGATCGAGCCTGCGGCGATGTTCGCGCCCAGAGCCGGCAGAACGGTCACGACGATCAGCAGGAGGACGAGGCAGAGGCAGCGGAGGTACAGGGAAAGCATACCATCTCCTCGAACAATGTCAGGTATAAGGATTGCCTTTTTATCCGGCGCCGATCCCTTTTTGCGTCTGCAGCCCCGACCTCTATGGTGCGTTCGTACATGGTGGAGTCGTTCTGATGGCGGAGACAATAACGGACAAGACGGTCTGCGTGGTCGGCCTCGGCTACGTCGGCCTCCCCCTTGCCGAGGCGTTCGCGGCGCACATGCGCACGATCGGCTTCCGGCGCGACCAGGCGAAGGTCGACGAGCTGAACGGAACCCCCGGCAACCGGATCGAGGCGACGACCGACCCCGCGGCGATCCGCGAGGCCGACTTCGTGATCATCGCGGTCCCGACGCCGGTGACGCGATCGAAGGACCCCGACTTCGAGCCCGTGGTCTCGGCCTCGCGAGACGGTCGGCGAGCACCTCAAGCCCGGCGCGATCGTGGTTCTCGAGTCCACGGTCTATCCCGGCGCGAGCGAGGAGTTCATGATCCCGGCCCTCGAGCAGGCCTCGGGCATGGTCTGCGGCACGGACTTCTTCATCGGGTACTCGCCCGAGCGGATCAACCCCGGCGACGAGGCCCACGACCTGCCGCACATCTTCAAGATCGTCGCGGGCCAGGACGAGGCCACGACGGACGCGCTCTGCGACCTCTACGGCCTCGTCACCAACGTCTACCGCGCCCCCGACATCCGGACGGCCGAGGCCGCGAAGGTCATTGAAAATGTCCAGCGCGACCTCAACATCGCGCTCATGAACGAGCTCTCCATGCTCTTTGCCCGGCTCGGCCTCGACACGAACGAGGTGCTCAAGGCCGCGGGCACGAAGTGGAACTTCCACGCGTACCGCCCCGGGCTCGTCGGCGGCCACTGCATCCCCGTCGACCCCTATTACCTCGTGCAGCGGGCCAAGCAGGTCCGGTACCATCCGCAGGTGATCCTCGCGGGCAGGGCGATCAACGACTCGATGCCGAAGTACGTGGCGGACATGGCCGTCAAGGGGCTCAACCGCGTGGGCAAGGCGATCAAGGGCGCGAACGTCCTGATCATGGGCCTGACCTACAAGGAGGACGTGGCCGACATCCGCGAGTCGCCCGTCGAGCAGATGGTCGAGGAGCTGAAGGAGTTCGAGACGAACGTCTACGGCTACGACCCGCTGCTGCCCGAGTCCGTGATCGAGCACTTCGGCGCGATCCCGCTGCAGCAGCTCGACAAACCCATGGACGCCGTGATCATCTCGGTCGCTCATAAACAGTTCAAGGACATGACCGCCGCCGAGATCGGAAGGCTCATGCCCGACCGGCCCGTGATCGTCGATGTCCGCGGGATCGTCGACCCGGCCGAAGCACAGACTGTCGGCATCGATTACCGCCGGCTCTAGCCCCCTTTTTTCCGCCGGAAAGATATTTATCCGCCGTCCCGCAATGGGGCGGCATGAGTTCTGCCGTCTACTTCGCGTCGGTCCGCGCCCGCGGCGATGCCGAGTCCAAGATGATGAAGGTCCGCCGGCTCTTCGACGCGGCGGGCTTTGCGGACTGCATCGCGCCCCACGACCTCGTCGCGATCAAGATTCACTTCGGCGAGCGAGGCGGCGACGCCTACGTCAACCCCGTCTTCGCCCGGCAGATCGTGGACCGGGCCCACGCCCTCGGGGGCCTGCCGTTTCTGACGGATACCCGCACGCTCTACAAGGGAAGCCGGGCCAACGCGATCGACCACATGACCGTCGCGTACGAGCACGGTTTCTCGTTTGCGACCGTGAACTGCCCGATCCACATCGCCGACGGCCTCGCGGGCCGGCGGGGCTCGAACGTGGTGATCGACAAGAAGCACTTCAAGGCCGTCAACATCGCGGCCGGGATCGTGGACGCGAACGCGATGATCGCGCTCTCCCACTTCAACGGCCACGACGTCGCCGGCTTCGGGGGCGCGATCAAGAACATCGCGATGGGCTGCGCCTCGCAGGCCGGCAAGCAGCAGCAGCACGCGGTCAAGACCATGGTCCGCGAGGAGAACTGCGAGGCCTGCGGAAGGTGCATCCCCGTCTGCCCGACGGGCGCGCTCTCCCGCAGAGAGGACGGCAAGGCGCAGATCGACAAGGAGCACTGCATCGGCTGCTTCGACTGCATGAACGTCTGCCACACCCACGGCGTGGACATCGACTGGGAGGCCGAGGCGGGGCCGTTCCTCGAGCGCATGGCCGAGTACGCCCTCGGCGCGATGAAGGGCAAGGAGGGCAAGGTCGGGTTCATGAACTTCCTGATCAACATCACCCCCGACTGCGACTGCGTCCCCTGGTCGGACGCGCCGATCGTCCCCGACATCGGGATCGTCGCGTCGACCGATCCCGTCGCGATCGACGCGGCCTCGTTCGACCTGGTCAACCGGCAGATGGGCCTTCCCGGCTCCCAGCTCGAGATGAACCTCGCGCCCGGCGAGGACAAGTTCAAAGGCCTCCGCTGCCTGACCGACGGCTGCCGGCAGCTCCGGTACGCCGAGGAGATCGGCCTCGGGACGGCGGACTACGAGCTGATCGAGGTCTGAGCCTCTCCTCCACCGGCAAACTTTTCGCCCCGAGCGCTATCCAGGATGCATGCACAGGCTCTCCGTATTCCTCCTGGCCGCGCTTGCGCTCACTCTCTCGGCCGGGTGCGCCTCGCTCTCGCCGACCGTCCCCGTGGTCCACGACGCGGTCTACCCCGCGAGCGGGCTGGCGATCTTCCAGCTCGAGAACCAGAACGGATACGTGAACGTGACCGGCTGGGACCAGGACCAGGTGCAGGTCCGGGCCCTGAACGGCCGTCAGGTCTCCAACGTCTCGGTCGAGGTCGCCGGGGACCGGATGACCGTCCGAACGCTCTCCGCGTCCCCCGTCGGCATCGGGCCGCAGCTGGACTACGAGATCCGCGTTCCCCGCGCCCTTCCGCGCGTCGAGCTCACGACCGCGAACGGCCGGATCGAGGTCGACGACTACAACGGCACGATCGACGCCGGGACGTCGAACGGCGCCATCCGGCTCAACGGCACCCGGACCCTCGAGCGGCTCTCCACGTCGAACGGCCGGATCGATGCGGAGGTCCGTCGCTCGACACCGACGCCCTGGTGACCACGTCGAACGGGGCCGTCGCGCTCCTCCTCGCGCCCTCGCTCAACGCCACGATCGACGCCCGCACCTCGAACGGCCGGGTGACCGTCTCGGGCCTCGCCCTGAACGCCACGACCACAGGGCCGAGCGAGGTGGTCGGCACGCTCGGCACCGGCGGCAATACCCTCCGGGTCGAGACCTCGAACGGCGCGATCACCCTCGGCTCGCTCTGATCCCGACGTCCCCGGGGTTGGCGAGCCGGGCTGTAATGTGTGCTGCAGACGGCCTGCTGCACACCTGCTGCACAGGGTGCAGTGCGCACGTGCAGTACCGTCGAAATCCGCCGGAGAGGTCTCCGATACGGAAGATATGTTCAATTTCTTCACTTTTATATTTTCACTGCACAGCAGATCCCGAAACAGAGTGTTCGGGCGGACCGTCCTTGCGGACGGTCTCCCACACACTGTGATCCGTTCTGCTGCATACCCTATCTGGCGATCTCGGCGTATTCTGCGCTAATGGCCGATCCGGGCGTCTCGAACGCATACATCTGCGTTGCAGGAGCATCCGCCTCAGATTGCATAGCGGATGCGGACGCATCCAACGGTCGACGCTGACCAGCGGATACGACGCGAGCGAGTGCGTTCCTGTCGTGCGACACGCGCAGTCTGCGGCTCACGGAGCGTCGCGCGACGTGCCAGGCGGCGAACGAGCCGAAAAGAGAGGGGTTCCGGCTGCCCGCGCCTAGCGCGAGAGGATGGCCATGATGATCCGGCCGTACGCGGGCCGGGTGATCAGCACGCCGATCAGCACGCCGAGGATCGTGACGATCGCGAAGCCCCGGAGGGTCGAGAGATCCATCACCACGAGCGGGAGCATCGCGACGACCACGGTCGCGGCCGACGCGACGATGATGCCGAGCGCCCGTGCGAGCCGTTTCTGGTAGAGGCCCGGGGACGGCACCCGTCCCTCGTGCAGGACCTCGTCCGTGATGATGATCAGCTGGTCGATGCTCGTGCCCAGCACGGCGATCAGACCCGCGATCGTCGCGAGGTCGAGCTGGATGGTGAACCGGATGATCCCGAGCAGGATCGCCAGCTCGGCCAGGTTCGTCAGCATCATCGGCAGCACGATCGCGGGTTCGCGGTAGCGATAGTAGACCACGAATCCGACCGTGATGATCGCGAAGACGGCCGCGATGAGGCTCATCAGCTTGAAGTGGTCCCCGAGAGCGGCCGAGACCGAGCCCGAGCCCGCGACGACCACGTCGACCGGGAGCGCGCCCGCGCGCAGGTGGATCTCGAGGGCCGTCGCGGCCTCTTTGCCCGCGTCGCCCGAGCCCGTCGAGGCGAAGAGCTGCCGGACGTTCTCGCCCGAGCGGAGCTTCGCGGCCAGGTCGCTCGAGAGCGGCGCGTCGTACACGGTCGGTTGTCGAGGACCATCACCAGGTGGTGGTTCTCCGGGTCGCTCACGGCCCCGTACCTGGATCGCGGCCTCGCGGAGCGCGGTCGCGCCGGCCTCGGAGAGGGTGAACCCGGCACCCCAGTTGTTCGAGCCCGGCGGCTCCTGGGCGGGCAGTCCGACCGAGGTGATCTGGTCGCCGAAGAGCACGTGCTCGGAGGCGTTCTCCGCGGTCACGATCCGGATCTCGAACTTGCCCTGCTTGCCCACGATCTCCTGGGCCGTGTTCATGTCGACGCCGGCCATCTCGATCCGGATGTACTGCGTGATCCCCGTCAGGCCCGAGAGCGTGTTGACCTTCGCGTCGCGCGTCCCGAGGCTGTTGATCTTGTTCTCGAGGATCCGCTTGATGTCCTCCGCGGTCGTCTTCGAGACGCCCTGCTGGATCGAGACCACGGTGCCGCCGGCCTGTTCGACCGCGGTGCGGATCTCGTCGTCGGTCAGGGCCTTACGTATCTCGATCTGGTCCGTTCCGACCAGCTGGACGTCCGTATCGAGCGCCGCCGAGAGGTTGCTGACGAAGTCGTCCACCTTCTCCGTCGTCTGGAACGTGACCACCTCGGACTGCAGGTCGAGCTGGATCCATGCGCCCTGGTTGAGGTCGAGGCCGTACTGGAGGTTGGTCTCGACCTTCCCGTTCTCGATGTGCGGGTAGATCGCGATCACCGAGACGAGCACGAGCACGAGCACGAGCGCGACCCGCCAGTCCGTGAGGAGCCCGCGCCAGTTGATCTTCCCCGAGCCGCCCTGCGGAGCCGTAGCGGCCGGCCCGGAGCGCTCTTTGGCGGGGGCGGGACCCTCGGTCGTGCGCTTCGCGGCCCGCTTCTCCTTCTTCTCCTGCTTCATCGCGCCTCCCTCCCTTCGAGGTACCAGCGCAGGATGCCGGCGTTCAGCACCCAGGTGTTGAAGATGTCGGCCACGAGCCCGAAGATGATCACGGTCGCGATCTGGTGGATGATCTCGACCTGGCCGAGGAGTGCGACGACGAACATCGCGATCGCGGCCGCCATCGCGGTCGAGGTCATGATGAACCCGGTCGTGAACGCGCCGGCCATCTTGTCCGCGAGGTTCGCCCTGCCGTTTGAGCACCCGGTTCGTGAGCAGGATGTCCGAGTCGACCGAGTAGCCGATCAGCATCAGCAGGGCCGCCACCGTCGCGAGCGTCAGCGGTATGCCGAAGACGTTCATCAGCGCGGCCGCGATCACGATGTCCGAGAAGGCCGAGAGGATCACGGCGAGCGACGGCACGAAGATCCGGAAGACCACGAAGACCACGATCGCCATCCCGATGAACGAGAAGACGAGCGCGATGCTGGCCTGCTCCTGGAGCGTCGCCCCGAACGAGGCCCCGATCTGGTCGATCTTGGCGTCAGGGTACTTCTGGAGGATCAGCGCCGAGAGCGAACGGAACTGGGCGTCCTCCATCGGCCCGAACTTCAGGTACTTGCCGTTGTTGATCCCCGACTCGATATCGATGAGCGGGTAGTCCGCGAAGGCCGCCGTGATCTGATCGGCCGTGTCGGTCGTGAAGACCGTGACTGCCGTGCCCCCGGCAAAGTCCATCCCGGGCGTGACCGGCATCCCGGTCATGAGCGTGTTGACTCCGAGCGACGCTAGGGCCAGGAGAAGGACGATGAGGGGGATCGCCACCATCAGTTTGGGGGGATACCTGTTGATATCGTAACGAAACCCCATATGCCAGTAACTGTGGATGTGGACTCGGTTAAAGGGTTGGGTAATTACGAAAAAGATCGCGTATATCTCGACCGATGGCCCCGCCTTGGGGTTCTGCAAACTTTTTTATGGTTGAGAGAGGTATGCTGGTCCCATGGGGCCCCCAGGAGACCTTCAGAGGTTCATCGAGGAGCGGCTGCGGGGATATCTCTCCCGCGATCGAACCGGGATCAGGCGGGCTCTTCTCTCGCTCTTCGTGGCCTCGCGGACCATGACGATCCCGCTCGTCTACAGCGAGCTTCAGGACGGGTATCCGACCAGCTACCACTCGGTCGCCTCGATGGTCGGGATGCTGGCCTCGCGGATCGGAATTCTACGCGTCCGGCGGAGTGCGGGGGGGAGGCTTCGGTCTACGAGCTCCGCGAGCAGTACCTCGATCTCGTCACCCGTGTCATGACCGCGGGGTGATGGTCACCCTCGGCAGATTTTTTATCCCCCGCCATGAACGATACATCACATGTACAGCCCGAACGGTGCGGTCCCCGGTCCCGAGCAGTTCGAGGTCACGGACGATGTGGTCGCCTACGTGACCGAGCGCAAGACGGATTTCCGGATCTGCACCTCATGCGGCGGGCCCGTGCTGCTCCCGGTCTCGGTCAAGCCCCCGAAGTCGACCGACATCGAGGTCTCGGCCGGGGATCGGACGATCTTCGTCTCGATCTACCAGGCCCGCTACCTCACCACGATCCACCGGGGGATGATCCCGTTCTTCGTGATGCGGCCGCGGACTCCCATCGGCAATGAGTATTGAGGAGCTCGAGCACACGGCCGACCTCCGGTTCCGCATACGCGCGCCGACCCTCGAGGGGCTCTTCGCCGAGGCGACGCGGGCGCTGATGGAGACGATGTACGGCGATACCGGCGGACCCGTCATCGAGACGCGGACGGTCGAGGTCAGCGCCGCCGACCGCGAGGCACTGCTCCACGACTTCCTCTCCGAGGTCCTCTACCTCGCCGAGGCCGAAAACCTGGTCTTCTCCGACGCCGAGCTCGCGATCGCGGAGGACCCCCCAATGTCGGTCAGGGCGACGCTTCGGGCGACGCCGTTCGATCCGGCCCGCCATGCGGGCGGGACCGAGGTGAAAGGGATCGCGTACTTCGATCTCTCCATCGTCGAGGCGGACGGGGGGTACCGCCTCGAGATCGTCTTCGATGTCTGATATGATCCAGGGTGTGACAAGGACCGGACCGCTCGAATGGGAGGTCCCGATCGGGTTCGTGCCGGGCATGCGCGTGCCCGGGCGGTTCTATCTCTCGGACGCGCTCGCCGGAACCCTCGAGGAGGGGGCGCTCCGGCAGCTCGCGAATGTGGCGACCCTGCCCGGAATCGTCTGCTGCTCGCTCGCGATGCCGGATATCCACTGGGGGTACGGGTTTCCGATCGGCGGTGTGGGCGCGTTCGACCTGACCGAGGGCGTGGTCTCGCCGGGCGGAGTCGGCTTCGACATCAACTGCGGCGTGCGCCTGCTCGCGACACCGCTCCGCGAGGCCGATCTCGGGCGGAAGGCCGAGCTGGTCGAGGACCTCTACCGCGCGGTCCCGACCGGGGTCGGGGCGCGCTCCCAGCAGCGGCTCGGCAAGGCGGACCTCCGGGGCATGCTCGAGGACGGTGCGGCCTTCGCCGTCCGGCAGGGACTCGGGGTCGAACGCGACCTCGAGCGGTGCGAGGGGCGCGGCCGGATGGCCGAGGCCGACCCCTCGAAGGTCTCGGAGAAGGCGCTCGCGCGGGGCATGCCGCAGTCGGGGACGCTCGGCGCCGGCAACCACTTCCTCGAGCTCCAGGTAGTGGACGAGGTCTACGACCCGGCCGCTGCGGCTGCGTTCGGGGTCGAGGCCGGGACGGTCGCGGTGATGATCCACTGCGGCTCGCGCGGCCTCGGCCACCAGGTCTGCACGGACTACATCAAGACTCTCGAGGCCGCTACGAAGCGCTACGGGTTCACCCTCCCCGACCGGCAGCTCGCCTGCGCCCCGATCGGGAGCCCCGAGGGACGGGACTACGTCGGGGCCATGGCGGCCGCTGCGAACTACGCCTGGGCGAACCGACAGGCGATCACGCACGCGGTCCGTGAACTCCTGGAGAAACGGTTCGGGCTCTCGGCCGGCGAGATGCCGCTCGTCTACGACGTCGCGCACAACATCGCGAAGTTCGAGGAGCACGAGGTTGCGGGTCGGCGCATCCCTGTCTGCGTCCACCGCAAGGGCGCGACGCGGGCGTTCGGGCCGGGAGCGCCGGGCCTCCCGCCGGGGCTCGAAGCGATCGGCCAGCCCGTGATCATCCCGGGCTCGATGGGCACGCCCTCGTTCCTGCTCCGCGGCACGGAGGAGGCGATGCGCCGGACCTTCGGATCGACCTGCCACGGGGCCGGGCGCGTGATGAGCCGGTCCGGCGCGAAGAAGCAGCTCGCGGGAAAGGACGTCCGCGAGGCCCTCCGTCGCGAGGGGATAATCGTCCGGGCGCCGAACGACGCCGCGATCGCCGAGGAGGCGCCGTCCGTGTACAAGCCGAGTGCCGAGGTTGTCCGGGTCGTCCACGAGGCCGGGCTCGGCAGGCTCGTGGCCAGACTCCGCCCGATCGGCGTGATCAAGGGGTGAGAAGGTGCGGACAGGGCTGCTCTGGGAGACACCGGTCACCTTCCAGCGCTACGTCGAGGATTGCGGCGCGAGCTGCGAGCTGGTGACGCCCCAGCTCTGCGCGGCCCCATTCTTCCGGGGGTCGTTCGGCGCCCTGATCGTCCCCACCGGCTTCGCGAACCCGGCGTACTCACGGACCCTCGTGGCGCTCCGGGCCTCGGCGGACCGGGTCCGGCGATACCTCGAGCGCGGGGGCGCTCTCATCGTCTTCGGGGCCGCGATCGACCGCCCCGATGCCTACGACTGGCTCCCGTTCCGGCTCGTCTACCGCCACCAGTACGGCCCCTGCCGGGTCGAGCCGGTTGAACCCGGCCTCTTCGAGGCGCTCTTCGGCGGCTATGACACCGCCGCGCTCGAGTGCGACGGCTGGTTCGAGGAGGCCGACGCCGAGGTGATAGCGACGGCATGCGGGCCGGCCCGTCGCCATCGCGCGCCGGGTCGGCGACGGACTCGTGATCGCCACGACAGTCCACGAGTATCCGGCCCGGTCCTTCCTCTCGGCCTTTGGCGCGGACCGAAGAGAAACCTTATTTTAACTGTCCGTCAACGATCAGGACGAGAAGGTGAGCCCTTGGAGACGTACGAGATCTCCGCCGCGGCCGACGCCCGCGCACTTCGACCGATCATGATGGCGCTCCACGAGCTCCTCAACCGCCTGCCCGTGACCGCCCGATCCCGCGATCGCCCCGGCCTCCGGATCGAGGGCGGACGGGTCGTAGACGACAACTACTCCGGCCCCGTGCTCGAGGAGGTGCTGGCGGCGAACGAGATCCGGCGCGTCGTCCCGGGCTCGGGGATCTACCAGGGCACCCCGGTGGTCGTGGCCCCGGTCCGCGATTCGGCGGGCGAGGCGATCGCTGCCATCGGCGTGGTGGACATCACGGGGATCTTCGAGCTCGCGGACCTGATGGATCACCACGCCTCGATCAACCGGGAGGTCTGCGGCACCGATACCTGCTCCGTCGAGGGGCCGCGCAGGGGGCCGACCGCATGAAGGAGTCGCTCTACCTGCTCATCCGCCTCCTCGAGGAGGCGGACGGCCCGATCTCGGGCGAGGTGCTCGCCGAGCGGCTGGGCGTGACGAGGGCAGCGGTCTGGAAGCAGATCCAGGAGCTGCGGGAGCAGGGCTACGAGATCCATTCGTCCCAGAAGGAGGGCTACCGGCTCGTCCACAGCAGCGGACGCCTTCTTCCGTACGAGGTGAAGAAACATCTCAAGACCCGCGTGATCGGGCAGCACATCCATTACCTTCCGACCACGCCGTCCACGAACGACGTGGCCCGGTGGCTGGCGAGCGGCGGCGCCCCGGCCGAGCTCAACGGCACGGTCGTGATCGCCGAGGAGCAGACCGGCGGCGTGGGCCGGCTCGGGCGGGCCTGGGTCTCGCCCGAGGGCGGCATCTGGATCACGATCATCCTGACCCCGACGGTCCCGATCGACCACGTCTTCATGATCACCATGGCCGGCGCGGTCGCGATCGCCCGGGCGATCCGCCGCGAGTTCGACCTCGGCGCGATGATCAAGTGGCCGAACGACATCTACATCGGGGACAAGAAGGTCGCGGGCCTCCTCCTCGAGCTCGCGGCCGAGGCGGATACTATCC
The DNA here is from genome assembly GCA_963730355.1 of uncultured Methanoregulaceae archaeon. Taxonomy (GTDB): domain Archaea; phylum Halobacteriota; class Methanomicrobia; order Methanomicrobiales; family Methanospirillaceae; genus UBA288. Next base: position 43,625 of record CAVSRL010000009.1, read on the forward strand.
ACTACTGCCTCCTCGGGATCGGGATCGACGTCAATATCGACCCGAACGAGCTCTCGCCCGGACTGCAGCGGGCAGTCACGACAATTCAGGCCGAGCTCGAGCATGAGGTCGACCGCGCGAAGTTCCTGGCCCGGCTCCTCCGGGAGTTCGAGCGGCACTACGACCTGCTCGAGTCACAGGAGTACGAGGCGATCCTGCGCGAGTGGCGGTCGATGTCCTGCACCCTCGACCAGCACGTCCATGTCAACACGCTCACGAAGTCGTTCCAGGGGGAGGCGATCGATATCGACGAGTACGGCGCCCTCCTCATCCGGAAGGAGAACGGCCGCGTCGAGCGGGTGATCGCCGGCGATCTCTCCCACACCTGACCTCTTTTTCCTGTTCCGCCGCGTCGGGAGGCTTCATCTGGTTCGTCAACCAACTTTTCCGAGGAGGTTGACGATGTTCGGCGATGCAGAACGGGCCGAGCGGACGGCCCTGACCGCGACTCTCGTGGCCCTGATCGGCGCCGGGGCCTGGGTCTCGATCCCGTTCGTGCCGGTCCCGCTGACCCTCCAGACCCTCTTCGTCCTGCTCTCGGGGGTGCTGCTCCGTCGCTGGGGTTTCCTTCCGCCGCTCTGCTACCTGGTCCTCGGCGCCCTTGGCCTCCCGATCTTTCACAACGGCCTCGCCGGCGTCGGTGTTCTCTTCGGTCCCACGGGGGGATTCATGGTCGGGTTCGTGGCGGCGGGTCTCGTCGCCGGGCTCGCGTACGAACGTCGCGAACGGTCGGTCCACGTAGTGGGCCTCGTCCTTGCGGGGCTTGCCGTCTACGCGTTCGGGGCAGCCTGGCTCGCCCTCTCGACCGGGATGCCGCTCACGGCCGCCGTCGCCGTCGGTGTGCTTCCTTTCCTGCTCGGGGATGCCCTTAAGACCGCAGCCGCATACACGCTCGGCACTCGCCTGGAGGCGCCATGATCGAGTTCGCCGGCGTCTCGGCCCGGAATCTCACGGTGGACTCGCTCGCGATCCCCCCCGGCCTGACTGCGGTGATCGGCACGAACGGCGCGGGCAAGACCACGCTCCTCGAGCTCTGCTGCGGTCTCCTTCTCCCTGAACAAGGAGCAGTGCTCGTGGACGGGCGGCTCCCGAGGGAGACCGACGCGGCCCTCGTTCCGGCCTCTCCCGGCCACTCCCTGCTCTTCTCGCGAGTGGTGGACGAACTCGCCTCAAGCGGCCGCTTCGCCGGCCTCGCCCCGGGCGAGGTGGCCTGCCGCGTCTCGGAGGCAGCGGACGCCGTCGGCGCCAGGCACCTGCTCAACCGCCCCGTCCGCACCCTCTCGGGCGGCGAACAGTTCGTGGTCTCTCTCGCCGCCGCGCTCGCTGGCCGCCCGACCGTCCTCGTCCTCGACGAATTCGACGGCGCGCTCGACCGCGAGAGCCTTGCCGTGCTCCTTCCCGCGGTCCGCGCTACCGGCGCGCGCTACGTCCTCTGGTCCACGCACGATGCGGCGCTCGCGGCCCGGGCGGACCATGCGGTAGCGCTCAAGGCAGGAACGGTCGCCGCCTCCGGACCCACGGCGCTCGCGCTCTTCGAAGAATGGGAGAATGCAGCATGACCGCCGTCATCCTCGACCGGGTCGTGCTGGAGCGGGGTTCGTTCCGGCTCGAGGCCGACGCCGTTTTCGGTCCGGGCCTCCACGTCGTCCTCGGTCGGATCGGGGCGGGAAAGTCCACGCTCGCCCTTGCGCTTGCAGGCGGTCTCGCGCCGGCCTTCGGAGCAATTCGCCTCGAGGGCGTCTCCCGGCGCCTCTGGGTCGGGCAGTCTGCCGAACACCATCTGACCGGGGCGACGGTCGAAGCCGAGGTCGCGTCCTGGGGGCTCGCACCTGGACCGTGCCTCGATCGGTTCGGGCTCACGGACCGCGCGGCCACTGACCCGTTCCGGCTCTCGCGGGGCGAGCAGCAGCGGCTCGTACTCGGCTGCGCACTCGCAACCGACGCCGATTGTCTCATCCTCGACGAGCCCTTCGCCTCGCTCGACGTTCCCGGCCGGCTCGCGTTCGGTCAGGCCCTCGGGACCCGCCGGGGGGTGACGATCGCCACGACTCATACCGACCGCCACCTCCCCTCCACCGCAGAACGATGGCGCATTCGCGGCGGTCGGCTCGAGCCGGAGGAGAACCATGAACGATCCCCGTTACCGCCTCGTCGCGGTGGCCGCCCTCTCGGGAGCCGCGTTCCTTTCGGTCCCGGGGGCGATAGGGGCCGCCCTCTGGTGGTTCGTCTTCTCGGATCGCACCCTTCCGTCGGGCAGGGCTGTCTTCTATCTCGGGGTTACGGTCCTGCTCGCAGCCGCGGCGACGGCCGCCTCCGGGGGCGATGGTGTCCAGTACCTGGTCCGGATATCGGCCGTTCTTCTCATCGCGGTTTACGCCTACACCGCCCAGCGAGACGGCGACCTCCTCGACCTCGGAGCCTGGCTCGGCATCCGGATCGGCCACCCGAATGCCGGGTTCGACCTCGGCCTCACGGCGGAACTGACCCTCGGGTCGCTTACAGCCGCCGCCGACGATCTGGCGCAGATCGGGCTTGCGGTCGACCAGAAGCGGCTGCCCCTCCTGCGCCGGTGGTTCGCCATCGGCACGGCCCTCCTCCACGCCGAGCTCCGGCGCGGACGGAAGGTCTCCAGTCTCCTCGCACTCCGTGGCTATGCCGGCGGCGGCGTGCACGCCCCGCAGTTCGTGACCTCTCGATCCGACTACGTGGCCGCGGCCCTGGCGATCTCGTTACTCCTCTTTGCAATCCTCGGACCGCGCGATATTTTTATACTTTCATTGTGAACAGCTCTTCCGGCTTTTATCACGGTATCAGCCGAAGAGGTGCGAGATGAGTGCTGCGATTCCGGAAAAACCGCTCAATATTACCGATACGACCCTGCGGGATGCCCATCAGTCGCTCATCGCCACCCGTCTCCGGACCGAGGATATGCTCCCCCTCGCGCGTCTACTCGATAGGGCCGGCTTCTGGTCGGTCGAGGCCTGGGGCGGGGCAACCTTCGACTCCTGCATCCGATTCCTCGCCGAGGACCCGTGGGAGCGCCTCCGACGGCTGAAGGAAGCCCTTCCGAACACCCGCGTCCAGATGCTGCTCCGCGGCCAGAACCTGGTCGGGTACCGCCACTACCCCGACGACGTGGTCGACCGTTTCGTCGCGGCCGCCCACGAGAACGGGGTCGACATCTTCCGGGTCTTCGACGCCCTCAACGATGTCCGGAACATGGAGCGCTCCATGAAGGCCGTGAAGGACGTTGGCGCACACCTCCAGGGGGCGATCTCGTACACGCTCTCGCCGGTCCACTCGGTCGCGGGATTCGTCGGGATGGCCGGCGAGCTCGCGGCCCTGGGCGCCGACTCGGTCTGTATCAAGGACATGGCCGGGCTGATCATGCCGACCGCGGCGCGGGAGCTGATCACCGGGATCAAGGACGCGACCGGTCTTCCCGTCTGCCTCCACTCCCACTCGACCTCCGGAATCGCGTCCATGTCCTACCAGGCCGCGATCGACGCCGGCGTCGATATCCTGGACACGGCCATGTCCCCATTCGCGCTCGGGACCTCGCAGCCTCCGACCGAGTCCGTTGTCGCCTCGCTCGCCGGGACCGCTCGCGACACCGGGATCGACCTGCTGACCCTCCGGAAGGCGCGCAATGCCTGCCTCGCGCTGCGCGAGCGGTACGGTGCGCTCGTGGACCCGATCACGGAGCGCGTCGACTCGGACGTGCTGATCTACCAGCTCCCGGGCGGCATGATCTCGAACCTCGTCAGCCAGCTCAAGGAGCAGGACGCGCTCGAGCGGCTCGACGAGGTCTTCGCCGAGGTCCCGCGCGTCCGAAAAGACCTCGGGTACCCGCCGCTCGTGACGCCGACCTCGCAGATCGTCGGGACTCAGGCCGTTCTGAACGTGCTTCTCGGCGAGCGGTATCGAAACGTCACGACCGAAGTGCGGGACTATGTCCGTGGGCTCTACGGCCACGCTCCCGCACCCGTGGCCGACGCGATCCGCTCCCAGATCCTCGGTGCCGGCGAGGAGGTCGTGGTCTGCCGCCCTGCGGACCTGCTCGAACCAATCTATGATCGGATGCGGGCCGAGGCGGTGGAGCAGGGGTTCGTCCGGTGCGATGAAGACGTCCTGACCTACATCCTCTACCCGGCGATCGCCCCGTCGTTCCTGAAGGGGGAGCGGACCCCCGAGGCTATCCCGACGGCGCGGCCCGGCGAGGCGGCGGCGCGACAGGCGGCCGAGGTTCCATCCATGATGGAGGTCGAGGTCGACGGCGAGGTCTTCTCGGTCCGGATTCTCTCGGTCGAGGGGACTGCGGTCGCCACGAGCGTGGAGAAGGCGCCCGGCCGTGCGCCGCGCGGCGACGTTCGGAACGGCATCAAGTCGAACATGCAGGGCATGGTCCTCGACGTCCGGACGAGTCGCGGCGCCCGGGTCACGAAGGGCGACACCCTCGTCGTGCTCGAAGCGATGAAGATGGAGAACCCGATCCACAGCCCCCGCGACGGGGTTGTGACCGAGGTGTTTGTCGACAAGGGCGACGTGGTCCAGTCGGGCGACGTGCTCCTGGTGGTCGAATGACCTTTTTCGAGAAGATCCTCATCGCGAACCGCGGGGAGATCGCCATCCGGGTCATGCGTGCCTGCCGCGAGATGGGGATCGAGACGGTCGCGATCTACTCGGACGCGGATAAAAACGCGCTCCACGTCACGCTACGCGGATGAGGCCTTTCCGGTCGGCGAAGCCCCGCCCGCGAAGTCGTACCTGAACATCGACCGGATCCTCGACGTCGCCCAGAAGACCGGGGCCGAGGCGATCCACCCGGGGTACGGCTTCCTCGCGGAGAACGCCGGCTTCGCCCGGGCCTGCGAGGAGAGAGGAGTGATCTTCATCGGCCCGACCTCGCGGACGATCGCGGCGATGGGCTCGAAGATCGGAGCCAAGCAGATGATGCAGGCCGCCGGCGTGCCGGTTGTGCCGGGTACCCCCGAGGGGGTGCGAGAGTTCGACGAGGCGAAGGGCGTCGCGGCCGAGATCGGATACCCCGTGATCGTCAAGGCCTCGGCCGGCGGCGGCGGGATCGGGATGCAGATCGTCGAGGACGAGACCGATCTCGAGGGTGCGATCGAGGGAGCGCGGCGAATCGCGGGCTCGGCCTTCGGCGATCCGACGGTCCTCCTCGAGAAGTACCTGGTCAAGCCCCGCCACGTCGAGGTCCAGGTACTCGGCGACGAGCACGGGCACATGGTCCACCTCTACGAGCGCGAGTGCTCGATCCAGCGGCGGCACCAGAAGCTCGTGGAGGAGTCGCCCTGCCCGATCATGACCGAGGAGCTCCGCGAGCGGATGACGGCCTCGGCGATGGCGGCAGCGAGGGCCTGCGACTATGTGAACGCGGGCACGGTCGAGTTCCTGTATGCCGACGGGAAGTACTACTTCATGGAGATGAACACCCGGCTCCAGGTCGAGCACACGGTCACCGAGCTCGTCACCGGCGTCGACATCGTCCGCCAGCAGATCGCGATCGCGGCGGCCGAGCCCCTCGAGTACGCTCAGAACGAGATCGGCATCCGGGGCCACGCGATCGAGTGCCGGATCAATGCCGAGGACCCGCTCAACAACTTCCAGGCGACGCCCGGCAAGATCGTACGGTATCGCTCGCCGGGCGGCCCGGGCGTGCGGCTCGACTCGGGGGTCCACATGGGGTATGCAATCTCGCCGTACTACGACTCGTTGATCTCCAAGCTCTGCACCTGGGGCATGAACCGGACTGCGGCGATCGAACGGATGCGCCGCGCGATCTCGGAGTACGTGATCCTCGGGGTCAAGACCACCCTCCCGCTCCACTACGCCCTGATGCACGACCGGCGTTTCGTCGCGGGCGACACGCATACGCATTTCCTCACCGAGGAGCACATCCAGCGGAGCCTCCTCCGGGCCCTCCGCGAGGAGGAGGCGCGCATGCAGACCCTCGCCTCGTCGCTCCGGCAGAACAAGGAGGTCGCCGCAATCTCGGCGGCGGTCGGGGCCTACCTTCGTTCGCAGCATTCCGAGTGAGCTCTCGGGCGACAGCTTCCTTTTTTGCCTGCCAGAACGACCCCCTTTCCGTGGTCTCCGCCATGGTCACGGCACGCTCCCTCGCCGCTGCCGGCCTCCTGCTTCTGCTCCTGATCACTCCGCTCGCAACGGCCGCCGCGGACGACGAGTATGCGATCATGCATCCGGACGCGGCGCAGACTCGCGTCCTGGAATGCGGCATACAGCCGCGCTCCGCCTGTCGCAATCGGCGCGGCCCGTTCCCGCGCCGTGACGGCGACGAACGGGTCGCAGGATCTCCTCCCATACCTCGACTACGTCCCGGTAGAGCGGAACCAGGGCTTTGCCGGCAATTGCTGGGCCTGGGCCGGCACGGGCGTGCTCGAGATCGCTCACGCGGTCCAGGATGGAGTTCGCGACCGCCTCTCGATTGAGTATCTGGACGCGAACTACCGACCTGCCGCGTCAGGTTACCGCTGGGCCGGAGACGGCGGGTTCCTCGACGATTTCACGACCTTCTACGCCTCGACCGGAACTGTCGTGCCCTGGTCGAATCCGAACGCCGACTACCGCGACGGCAGCTGGTGGTGCGCCGAGAATGGCCGTTCCTTCGTCCCGGCCTACGCGATCGGGACGGATCCGCACTATCGGATCGCGTCGGTCGCATCCGAGCGGGTCGTGACCCGCCACGTCGGGCGGGAACAGGCGATCGCGAACATCAAGGCCGTGCTCGACCATGACCGCGCAGTCTGGCTCGCGTTCTACCTCCCGAACGCGACCGCATGGCAGGCCTTCTACGGATTCTGGGGTGCCGGAACCGAGAACGGGACTGCCTGGGATCCAGACCCCTGGGTGAACGCCGCGTACGAGGAGGACGGCGGGGGCGGCGGACACGCGGTCCTCTGCGTCGGGTATGACGATACGGACCCGAACAACCGCTACTGGGTAATGCTCAACTCATGGGGAACGCGACCCGGCCGGCCGCACGGCCTCTTCCGCGTCTCCATGGACCTCGACTACGACGCGACCGTGGACCTCTTCGATCAGGACGCCGCCGCCATGCTCTGGATGACCGAGGAGGTCGCATTCGCTCCATCGGCGGTGCCGACGCCGAGGCCGATCGAGGCTCTGCCGTGCGTGATCACCGAGCCGGGCAGTTACTATCTCGTCCGGGACCAGACCGGCCTTGCGGCCCCTCGCGCGATCGAGATCCGGGCGTCGGATGTGGTGCTGAACGGGAGCGGCCACGCGGTGAGCGCGGCCCCAGGGGCCGGACAGTACGGGGTGCTCGCCTATCGCTCAGGCGGCCTGTCGAATGTGACCGTCACGGACCTCGTCCTCGAGGGTTGGGACGAGGGTGCGGCCTTCTACGGCGTCGACGGTGGCGGTATTTCGGACTGCACGGTCACGGGCTCGGCCTTCGCCGGGGTCTCGCTCGATGGCGGGGCGCGAAATATCTCGGTCCGTTCGTCCGCCCTCTCCGCTAACGGCATGGGCGTCTTCATCCGGAACTCGCAGAACGCGGCCATCGAGCGGAACGCGATCACGGACTCCGTGACGGCCGGCCTCTCGCTCTATTCGTCGGGCGGCCACCGGGTCGTCGACAACCGGCTGGTCAACGACGTCAACGTCCTCTTCTCCGGCGGCGTCCTTCCGAACACGTGGAGCGGACCGAGGACGACAGGGACGAACGTGGTCGGGGGGCCGATGATGGGTGGGAACTTCTGGGGGAGTCCGGAGAGGAGGGGGTGGTCGGAGACGCACTGGGACGAGGACCGTGACGGGCTCGCGGACGGGCCGTACGACCTCTGGGGCGATGGCTCGAATGTGGACCTGTTCCCATTGGTCAACTACGTGCCCCCTGCCCCGCCGATGGTTCCGGGCGGTGCTGGCCGGCCGGCCGATCTCAACGGCGACGGATGGTGCGAGGACGTCAACGGCAACGGCCGGACTGACTTCGCCGATGTCACGCTCCTCTTCACGGAACTCGACTGGTGCGCGGCGAACGAGCCGATCGCGATCTTCGACTTCAACGGCAACGGCCGTCTCGACTTCGCCGACGTCACACTTCTCTTCCGGCAGCTCTAGAGGTCTCGGCCGCATCTCCATCCAAAGGCCACGGCAGACGCGTGCAGGTGCTTACTGCGTCGAGGATGGTCCCGATGCCTCGGCGTCCGGTCTGCCAGAGGCCAAGAGCACGTTCCCACTCAATTCCATTCCAGGTGAGTTATCCCATCCACGCCATCTCAGGAGCGGTCACCGGAAGAGGTCGTGCAGGTGAAACCTGTACGGCCCGAGTTTTCCCTGAAAATTGGACGCTCCGATATACAGCACACCGCCCGTCCCGGCGGCAGCCTGTATGCCCGCCTTCATGGCAGCCCTGATCGCCGCCTCGTCGACGCCGTTCACGACGACCTCGTACACCGATCCGACGCCATCCGGTACCTGCGAGTCGTCGACCACTCCCTTCAGTGTCGGGCACCAGGCATGATTCGTGCTCGCCGGCATGGGGAACCGGTAATTCCTGCACCCGACCTTCGAGCCGCTCGCGACGACACCTCCCGGAAAACTGGTGATCACGCCGTTCAGACCGGCCATCGCATCGACGGCCGCTTCGGCCCCATTGAGCGCAGACGGCTGGTCTCGTCCCATGACGAGGAGGTTGCCGCCGGCGATGCCCTTCACGATCCCGAAACGCTCCTCTCCGACATAGGAGCCCTCCATGACCGGGATCCGCCAGCAGTCCCGACCCCCGACCTGGCACCGCTCCTCGTACGCGTCCCCGAAATAGTGCATCCGCGTATGGAACCGAGACGTCGCGTCGGGAAACCCGTCGAAGACGGACGCCGTGGGTGCGGGAAGGATGCACTGGGCGATCCGTGCCGAGACGTTCTCCCGAAGGTTCTTCTTCTCCGAGCAGACGAGGATGGAGACCCCTGCCCGGCCGTCCGGGGTCTCCTCCGCCGTGAGGTGTCGCTCGATCCCGGCTTCGCAGGGGCACCCGATCTTCGACGTGGCGAAGCCTGTCGCTTCGACCGCCGCCGCATGCGCCCAGCGCTCTGTCGCCGCGGTGACGATCACCCGCGCGAGCCAGGTTGGGAACGCCTCGGCGAAGGTGTCAAGAATCTCCGTGCCGTCGATCTCCATCGCTGCCCCCGTCCGGGTACACCACCCCGTCCTCGGTGATGATGCAGTCCATGAGAATGTCGTTCTCGTCGACCGGCAGGTTCTCGCACTCCTGGCAGGCGAACGCGATCCCGATCTTTCGCAGGTGCGGGTTCTTCTCCATGAACCGATCGTAATAGCCGGCGCCGTACCCGATTCGCCCGCCGCTCCGGTCGAACCCGAGCATGGGCAGGACGATCGTGTCCACCTCGCGGCCCGTCGCGGGGATCTCGCTCCCGATGGGCTCGGGCACGCCGAACGTGCTCGGGACGAGGACGGCGATATCCCGCAGGTACGACAGCCGGAGACTCACGTCCTCTTTCACGATGATGGGCACGACCACCGGATTACCGCGCTCGAGGAGCGTGGCGATGAGGGGTCCCGTGTTGACCTCCTTCTCCTTCGAGCTGTAGACCATCACCGTCTCGCCGTCCCGGATGCGTTCCGCGAGATGACCGCAGATCTGCAGGCTCTTCTCGAGCCGGTCTTCGGGGGTCATCGAGTCTTTTCGCTCGCGCAGGATCTGCCGGACGCGGCTCTTCCTCTCCCTCATGGGCAAGTAGTGCAGCGCAGGAATATTTATTGGTTATTTAAGAAGTGGTGAATGGTTCTGTCCACGCAGGGAAGATTCGTGAGGGGAACAGAAAATCGGGATCGCCCCCGAAACCCCGCGGCATCTCCGCTGGCACCTGTTGCCGCCCGTGGGCGGTGACACCGTGCCGCCTGCCGGTGGCGGTTACGTGCGAATGGGAGACACTGAAGGCTTCGGCGGGGTCTCCCGACAGGGAATTCGTGTGAGCCACGACTTCTCTCCAATAGTGGAAGCAGGCCCGGTCGCATCCCTGGTGCCGCTCGCCGCTGCAGTAGACACCCTCGAGAAAGACGGCCGGGTTCCTCAGGTGCCGCACCTCGCCTGTTGATTCGAGCTTGATGGTTGTCACTCTCTTGAAGACCCTGAATTTCTGCCCGCAGTACTTCTCCATCTCGGGCATGAAGTACAGGCCTTCTTGCTTCCGAGACCCGTCAAGTGTCCTGGAGATCTCCTCGACGGATCGCACCTCCACCCATTCGCCCGGTTCGATGCTCGGCTGACCGATCTCCTGGGCCGATCGCATATCCGTCACGGCAGGACGCACCCTGGGGAATATCATCTCTCGCATCTGTTTGTAGATGGGGACCGCCTGCCCCCGGACTCTTACTGTAATTCCGATGGATGGAGGTTGGACCGGGTTACTTGCCCCGATTACCGTCGGGAAAAGAAAATTGCACGACGTGTACCCTTCGTCCATGGTGAACCACGGTTTACTTGTGCTATCCATAGTTAAAATTTTCGCTTTTATTGGCGGTGCCGTTCTTAATGCTTTCGCAATCTCAGAGTGGTGACCGAACCCGGGGAAGTGCGGAGCGATGTTCCCGATTGGCAGGCAGCAGGCCCCGGATGGTCGATGGAGATAAGCCGGAGCAGCCGCGTCGTCATACTCCGTTCATCTTCTCCCCATCGATGGGGTGACTGACGTGGGCGTGGGAGACCTTTTCTTTCGTCGCGGCGTGGCACACCGGTCGGAGTGAAATAAAATCAGGGATGGTCCGTGAGATCTTCGTGCGCATCTGTTGAGGACGGATCTGAGGGCGTCGAGATATGCACCGGGCCCTGATAACGCCCCAACAGAATCTTTATCACTCTCTCCTGCGTTTTTATTATGCACAACGTGCGGGCTGCGGTGGCCTAGCCGGTTAAGGCGCCAGACTCATAGGGTTTAATTCGCGATGAGGCGCCGTTTCCTGGGACATCTGGAGATCGAGGGTTCGGATCCCTCCCGCAGCATGAAGGAGATAATGTATGGGTTCCTTTCCCGAAAAGGGGCCAATTTTGATTTCTAATTCTTCTCTAGATTTTAATTTTAGATAATACTTGTTATCGGTCTCATTATCCGCGCGCGATGGCGTAGGCCAGCACCACGCCGAACTAATTGTCAATACCTCAGCCCGGATTTTACACCATCTCGGTTCAAATCCGTCATGCGGAATCCCCAATTAGCCTGTAGATTCCAACGAGAAACGCACGGGTTGATGTTGATGCCGCCTCACCACCTCAAGGTCATGCTGCAGAAGTCGTCTATAGCGGTCTGAATGGGTGATATTCGAGCAGATGCGGACGGGTATCGAGGGGGAAGAAACCGCACCCAATAAATTTGAAACAAATTATATAAATAATATTACTGTCTATGGGCGGGCCGTAGGAGAGAGGTGAAAAGCATGAGAACGACATTTCTGGTAGTGGCAGCGGCCTTTGCCCTGATCTCGCTCTGTATCGCCGTCCCCGCACAGGCAGCATCGGAGGACTTGTACCGGACGATCGCGTGGCGCGGATCGGGGATAGCGAACGCCTCGATTGACGTCGTCGAGGGCGACAGCTGACACGACCATCAACGTCCCCGCCCACGTCAAGTTCGACGGCCGGTTCATCCAGCCAGGCCTTATAGACGACCGTGGCGAACTTGAGGGGTCATTCGTCGACAAGGACCATGGCGTCGTAGTGAAAAACATGAGAGTGGGCTGGACCCCCGACCTCTATGATAATTACCTCAATATCGAGGGGGCGTTGGCCGACGTGACCGTGAACGGGACGCCGCTCTACATCGACGAGATCATTCTCCGCATCAGCCCCGACCGCTATTTTCTGTGGATCCTCAGCAACGACATGGAGCATGACTATAAGTATATAATCAACCGCGACGCGCTCCACGGCTGGATCAGGGGATTCTAAGAAGTACGGGGACGTGGCGTCAACCGCGCCCCCGAAACCATGCAATTTTCCGTCCCTGTATCTCTATTCGCGTTCAGACTTGCTGGCACGGTATTCAGAGGGACTTTTTCCGCGGCCGTTGCCGTTCACATCCTCGATTAGCCAGTCGGCGTCGGTATCTCTGATGCGGGGGGATAATGAGTTACAGATTCCCCCCGCGAGCCCTTGTCTCCCACTGCCTCTGTCTGCCTCTGTCTGGTAATGCAGCGTGCCCCCGTCCGCTTAGGGCTACTTCTCGCCGAATCACGGGCAGAGGCAGTGACACCAATATCCTCAATCGAATAAATCCGATCTGGTCGTGCGGACCTCGGCGGCGAGGCCTCGCGCGAGGACCTCGGCGGCGAGGAAGGCCGCGGGGAAATAGGCAGCCGCGATAAGGGCGGTCCCTCCGTAGCCTTGAGCCAAGTGCTCCTCATAGGACATTGCCGCGGCCGGGAGCGCGAGGAGGAGGGCCCACATAAGGGATTGCCGGAACCATCGCGGGAGCATAGAGGAGACTGTATTGCATGGGAAAAAGAGTCTGCCGAAATGCTCCAGTTCCGTGCTTCTCTATGTGGGCTATCGCCTCGCCCTCTGCGGCAGAGAAATAAGGAGTAATGGGTCTGACGATCAAAGGTTGTTGAAGAGCCAGACGACGTCGGCGAAGTCGATCCGGCCGTTACTGTTGTAGTCGAGGGCCCAGAGCGGCTCGTTCTCCGCGATCCAGGTCATCTGGTTGAAGTAGAGCACGACGTCCGCGAAGTCTTTCCTAAAGTTGCCGTTGACGTCCTCGTACTTCCCGTCGCCGTTCTTATCAGTCGGAATGCCGCTAACGCCCGGCATGGGCACGACGGCCGGCGCGAACTCGAGCCAGTCGAGGTTGACCCGTTCCTGCTCGAAAATGAGCCGGATCGCCGTCTCGCCCGCGGGCAGCGGCATCGGCCCCGCGTCGATGGTCGCGAACGTCCCGAAGGAGCCCGTCGACGGGACCCAGACCGTGCTTAACCACGCCTCGTTCACCAGGATAGGAATCTCCTTTACCGCCGCGTCGGGGTTCGACACGCGGAGCCGGAGCATGACGTTCTGCGGAGAGGTCGTGTTCACCGTGTACCCGAGCCACTCGCCGGTGCGGACCCAGCCGACGTCCGTTATTCCATTACCGGTCTCGATGTCGACGCCCTCGGCCGGCCGGTACGCCCCGCCGAGGTTCGCGGGCTCGGTGTCGTGGTAGGCAAGCCCCTCGCCGCCGCTATCGAAGTCCTCGGCCTGGACCGTTCCCGGCACGGTATGGGGTCCGGGGAAGGGCTGCGGGACGACGGGTGTGGTCGTGGGGGTCTTGGTGATCGGCGGGAGCGACTGGACGGCCGGCACCAGCTCAAGCCAGTCGAGTCCGACCCGGTCCGGAAGCAGCACCACGAGCGCCGTCTCTCCCTCCGGGAGCCATACCGCCCTCGAGTCGATGGTCGTGAAGGAGTCGATGGCGCCGGTCCCCCTCACCTCGGCGAGGCCGGCAAAGCCGCCGTCCGCATAATAGTCGATCTGCTTCAGGGCGGTATCCGGGTTCGATACCCGGAGCCGGATCAGAACGTCCTGTGGCGCGCTCGCGTTCACCGTGTAGGCCAGCCATTCGCCGCTCCTGACCCCGCCGACGAACGTCGTTCCGTTACCGGGATAGATGTCGACGCCCTGGGTCGGCCGGTATGCGCCGCCGAGGTTCGCCGGCTCCGTGTCGTGATAGGCCAGCCCCTCGCCGCCGGCATCGAAGTCCTCGGCCTCGATTCGTGACGGCACCGTGTGCGGGCCCGGATAGGGGATCGGCGTGGGCTTAACCGGCGGCGGGGAGGGGTGCGGCGTGCCGTTCGCGTAGATCCATCGGATGCCCGCCAGATCGTCCGGGGTCAGTGAGATCCGAGCCGTGAGAGAACTTCTCGCGTCGCCATATCCGAACATCACCTTGCCGGTATCCCTGGGATACCCGATCACCTGGCCGTACAGGTCCCTCAGGAACAGCCAGTGGCCGAACTCGTGGAGCGCAACCGCCTCGATGCTGACCTCCCCGGGGCCCGGGGTGCCGCCGGTCCAGGCGTACATCGGGTTGAGCCTGAGGACGCAGTTCGAGATTCCGGAGGCCCCCCCTCCACAGACGCTGGTGTAGGCATACGTTCCCTGGGAGTAGCCGAACTCCTCGGGGGTGCCCATGAGGACGAGGTTCGGCATGCTCGACCCGATGGTCCTGGACGAGGTCGGCCCCGTGTACTCGAAGCGGAAGCTGGCGTCGGGGACGGCGGCGTTCCACGTCTCGCTGGCGTTCAGGATCGCGGCGACCATCTCCGGGGTCATGCCGTCCGGGTTGATCGGGAACGGGACGGGCGCCGTGATCCACTTCGCCCCGGCGTACCCGAACGTGACCGAGAAGGGGACGTTTTCGCTCGCCACGTTCCCGTCGGTGAGCACCCAGACCCACCCGCTGCTCGCAGAGGAGCTGAACCCGTCTGCAGGCAGGCCGTCCGGGACCGTGACGACGATCCGGGTATCGGTCCAGGAGATGATCTCGTTCTCGTTGGCGTGGTAGTACGGGTGCCCGGTGGCCCAGATCGGCAGGAGGCCTCCATACCCGCCGCCGGCGAAGAACCCGACGTCGGCATACGACTCGCGCGACGCCTTCGCGCCGAAGCCGGTACCCGTGATCGTGACCCGTGTCCCGGTACCGGCCGACGCGATCGAGGGCGAGACGCTCGAGATGACGGGAGTCGGCGCGGCAACCGCGCGGGGAGCGGGCGCCGCGGAGGGCGCGCTGGCGGACCTCCCCGAGGCGAGGGCAGCGACGTACTGCTGATACGCGTCGGCCGGAAACCCGCCACCTTTCGTCTTCCCGTTGCCGCGGACCCGTGCCTGATCGACCGGGACGACCCCCTGTTGGCCGCCGTAGACCCTCGAGCCTTTCGCGCCGTGCTTGACGAAGATGAACACCTCGGTGCCCGGCACGAGGACGGCCTCGTCCTCGACCCACTGGGTGACGTTGTCCACGGTCCCGCCGAGCGAGGTGAGCGTCAGCGTGTCCGGGCCCTGGCCCTTGGCCCGGCCCTTCACTTTGACGCTGGCCGTGGTCACGATGGTCGTATGCTCCGCAGTCCAGCCGGCATGGACGTCGGTTATCTCGCCGCGGACGATCTCGTCCGCGCCCGTCGCGAGCGCGGCGTCGTCCATCGGGGCCATCAGGGCCTGCGCGCCGGAGGCGAGCAGGCAGAGCGCCAGCAGCAGGACTGCCGCCGGCAGGAGGGGGCGTCGGCGCCCCGGAACGGGTGAAACGTGGTGCATGGTCTCCCTCTCGCCGCTTCGCCTGGACGCAGCGGGTGTGGACGGAGCCCGGGGCGGGGATCGGCGTGGCGCCTGGCCCTGAGGCCATGAAAGAGGGTCAGTCTCTCCAGCTGGGGCAAGCAGAGATCCATGGCCGAGCCGATAAGGTTTGTGACGGCGCCAACGAGGGCGCCGATGAGGAGAACGCTGGCCGGGCTCGCGCCGCTTCTTTTTCTCAGGGGTCATCCCACACCTACATACAATCACCGTACACGCACCAATGACCTCGGAACGATTCTTCGAGGCGTTCGGCGCGGGGGCCAGATGTTCGAAACGATTATACCCACGAGAAGCACCGTTCACTGCCATCGGAGGTGAACTGTGATATCCTGCACCGACCCGTACGACCTGAACCGGTTCGTCCAGGCGCAGAGACCCTGCTACGAGCAGGCGTTGTCCGAGATCAGGGCCGGCCGGAAGAGATCGCACTGGATGTGGTTCATTTTCCCCCAGATGTGCGGGGCTGGGTCGCAGCCACACCTCGGTGAAATACTCGATCAAGACTCTCGCGGAAGCCGAAGCCTACCTGCGGCACCCGGTGCTGGGGCCCAGGCTGTTGGAGTGCGCCGAGGCGGTGCTCGCTCTCGAGGGGCGCACGGCGCACGAGATCTTCGGCTCCCCGGACGACCTGAAGCTGAGATCATGCGCCACCCTGTTCGCACACATATCGCCTCCAGGTTCGGTCTTCCACCGGCTGCTCGACAGGTACTTTCAGGCCGAGCCTGACACTAGGACCCTCAAGTTGCTCGGCCCCGACGAAAGTCCCGGACCTTGTCGAGGAGCGTGATCGCGTGGTACCGGGGGATTTGTGCAAGGGTCGTTTGCACAAATGGGCGGTCGGGGAAGGCGTCGGCCAGGGCACGCATGTACTCGAGGGTCCGGGGCGAGAGCCCCTTCATCTCGGGGAACTCGTGACGGAGGTCGGCGGCGAGCCGGTCGATCACCTTCGCGCTCCAGCCCTCGCGGGCCTGGGCGGCGAGGTTCTGCGCCTCTTCCGGGAAGATCCTGAATTCAGCCATCAGGTAGGCCGCTCCGAGCTCGGCCACGAGCTCCTCCTTGGCATGGTTGACGTCTCCACAACTCAGGATCTTTTCGTGATCGAGGCGATCAAGCCGCTTCGCGTGACCTGTTGAGCGGAAGGACTCGTGAAACCCAGACTCGTACCACTGTGCAGGACCAAGCATCCATCAAGAGTTAGGCAGGTTGATCAGGTTCTCGCAAGGTTGATAGAAAGTCTGACCGACTCGAGCTCCTCTTTGAACAATACAACAGATCGTTTTTTTTTCCCATTCATATCATCATCAACATGTTCCCTGCCGAATGCTGCAATACCTTACACTGTTGATCGGATCGATGATCGATAGTTGAGTCGAACCTCGAGACCGGTCTGGCAAAAGCCTTTGAGAAACGTCGTAAAAACGAGATTCGATCTGCCTGAACTTTCGGTAGGGGATCCGAACCTTATGTCTCAATGCTACGATGACGATGCGGACCAATGCGGTATAATGATTCCATTATGCGCGGATAACAATGTCCGCGACGTGCCAATCGCGCACCGAATAGCAGGTCAATAGAAGGTTGACTCAGCGCCCGTTGACGGGGGGGATCATGAAGGCTGTGAAGGAAGAACGCAGACTAGGTGGCGGCCCCCTGCCCGTGAGGACGATACCGACTTCGCTTTAGGTAAAGGATTTATTGTTTTTGGATAGGTGACTCCACCACCATTGCAGTTGATAAGGAGATATAAATTATAAAATAATTATTATTTTAATATTTCGGAGGTCCATTACTCTTAATCCCGCAACGTGAACCGGATCGCCCGGTCATGAATGATGTCATCGTAATCGGCACCAGAGGCCGTGGCCGGATTGAGGTAAGCCCGGTAGCCGATGATTATCGGGTCGTTAAGCCCGAGACAATAGCCGGGGCTCGCGCACGGATGTTCCGGGGTCGCGGTCGGCACGACGACAAAGTATTTGTCATGCTTGTCTTGCGGCGGCTGGCGCAGCACCTTCACCGCGTACAGGTAGGGCGCCATCGGGTCCCCGGGGATGTATTCCTCTGCGCTCCCGGTGAAAGCGTGGTTGGTCATGCTCACCACGCCGTTCCAGCTGCGGTCGCCGCACCCGAACACGTACTGCGGCGGGTTGTCCTGGCACGAACTGGTGACCCAGTCTCCGTACACCCCGAAACTGGAATAGGTAGCCAGGCCGGTTGCCGCATGGTTGACCCCGTAGACCACAACCATATCGTCGTTCCCCAGCGTGAAATTGGCAGCCTCACCGTTCAGCGACGTCCGCAGGTAGGGCGTGTCGGAGGCTTCCCCGGCAACGAACTTGTGGTAGAGGGGCGAGCCGGGGTCCGTCTCCTCCAGCACCTCCCGCGATTCGGCAAACCAGCGGATGGATTCATAGGATTCGTTCCCGACATGGGGGGTTTGGGCGAGGATAGCGTTCTTCAGTCGCTCCAGCCCGTTGTTCAGGTCGGGATAGAGCTCGCTCTCGCTCTTCCATTTGCGGACCCGCTGCTCGGGCGTGGGGAAAGGGTCCAGCGCCGGCGCCGATTCGGGCGTAACCCGCCAAACCCTGGCATAGTGGTCGTCACTGAGGTAATGGTCCCCCTCGGCCTTGCTGACGAAGTTGGCCGTGCGCATCGCGATGTTAAACGAATCGCTCAGCCGGGTCTCGGGAAGGACGCCGAGATTCAGCAGCCCGGAAGGAATGACATAGGGGTTGATCATGGATTCGGGATAGCCGGCCGCCTGGGCCTGGGCCGCCACGCGCTCATAGGTGCCCCTGTCCGCCGTGAAGATCACTATCGTCTGTTTGCGGAAGGGTGTGCCGTTCCCCTCGGTCTTGATCAGGGCGCTGTTGAGCGGATCGTTCACGGCGGCGAACATCCAGTCCCCTTTGCGAAGGAGGCTATCCTTGTGCCGGGCCCAGAGGAAGACCGTGAAGCTGAAGTAGTCGCACTGTGGCGGTGTCGGCCCCAGGTAGATAACAGCCTCGTCAGGCCTGAGCCGAAAAATCGGGAACCCCCCCTCGAAAGGATTTTCCTCGCGGGAAGGGGAGATCGGAACCATCAGCGCTTTGTAGGTTTGGCCTGCGTTGTTGCCGCAGGCTGAATCACCGAGGTGGGAGTCCAGCAGATCGACGATCAGATCGACGGGTGTCGTATTGCCGCTGTTGACGATAAATCCGTTTGCCTCCAGGGCTGCCCGAAAGGACGCAACCCGGCCGTGGTCCTCGTCGCTGGCGCCCGGTGAGTCCGGCACGTTGGTCTTCAACGGTTGGGCGGAAACAGACGGCGAAATGATGGTTGATTCCACTCGCGCGGATGCTGCAGTTATCGAAAGTGCTCCAACAAGACACAGTATAAGAACTAATACTAATTTTTTATTCATAGTTCATGAGATAGTTTCAAGAACCATAAATTCTCCTAAGTTTTCGTAGGAGCTGAACCTCAGGCCGATATCACTGGATATTCATCCCCAAATCTAACCTGGTGGGAGCCCCGTACCTCGTTCCAAGATTGCGAGGTACTCGCGAAATTCATACCGCTTATACCGCTGTTTCCCCGTCGTCTCGCGGAGGATTCCGGCTTTGACGAAGCGGCTCACAAGCGCATTTGTAGCCGGTTGCGAAAGGCCAAGGAGGCGCCTTACATCACTTGCGGTCACGATCGGTCGCTCAAACAGGGAATATACAAGCCGGTACTGCGCTCGCTCCGCCGATGCCTTCCTTGACCAAGCGCTCGACGACGGACTCCCGAAGAGCAATAATCTCTTGTGCCGACTGCTCAGCCTCTTGTGAGACCTCGATCACACCACGAAGAAAGAATGCGATCCAGTTCTCATACGCCCCCTCCATGCGGACTGCGTTCAAGAGCGAGTAATATTCTGCCCGGTTCCGCTTCAGGAAGAATGACAAATATAGCAGCGGGCGCGAGAGGATCCCCTTCCAGCAAAGATAGAATGTGATCAACAGCCGACCAATTCTGCCATTGCCGTCGAGGAACGGGTGGATCGTCTCGAACTGCGAGTGAATCAGCGCGATCCGGATGAGAGGCGGAATCAAGTCATCAGCCTGGATGAACGCCTCAAGGTCAGCAAGGGCTTGATCGATCTCTGAGGGAGGCGGTGGAACAAAAACCGCTTCGTGAATCGAAGTCGCACCTGGCGGTGCAATATAGTTCTGGACCTGCCTGATCTCGCCCGGGAAGCGATCGGCGCCGCGAGTGTTCCGGAGCAGGAGCCAGTGGATCTCCGTGATCAGCCCGACCGAGATCGGCTCGGCTCCAACTGTTTCGAGCCCGAAGTGCATCGCGTCGATGTAGTTTATGACCTCCCCGATCTCATTCAGATCCTCATCGGGTTCGAGCGAGGCCTCCACCTCGAGCACGCCCCGGAGCGAGGCCTGTGTCCCCTCGATCTGGGAACTGAGCAGGGCCTCCTTCTTGACATACATGGCGATGAAGAGATCAGGGTTAGGGAGGAATGTTAGATATCTGGACTCTGCTGTAAGAAAAGAGAACGCACGTTATTCTCATCCGCGCTGTTACACGATCCTCTTTGATCAACACAGTTCAATCTACGTTTTCCACATCCATGTCATCACCAATATGCTTCCTGCCGAATGCCATGGTGGCTTAGACTGTCGATCGGATCGGTGATCGATAGTTGAGTCGAACCACAAGATCAGTCCGGCAAAAGCCTTTGAGAAACGTCAGAAAATTGGGATCCGATCAGCCTCATTTTTCGTTATGGAGATATGGACTTCGTACCTCAATGCTACAAGGAAAACGCCAACATCCGAGCGAACAAAACGGAAAAAATTAGGGGTGGTTGAAGAGCCAGACGACGTCGGCGAAGTCGATCCTTCCGTTGCCGTTGTAGTCGAAGGCCGAGACAGGCTCGTTCGCCGCGATCCAGGACATCTGGTTGAAGTACAGGACGACGTCCGCGAAATCGAGCCGGCCGTTGCCGTTGAAGTCCTCGAAGACCCCATCACCCGTCAGGTCTCTCGGCATTACCCCCCTCTCCAGGTAGCACGAGAACCGGTGGTGCTGAGGAGGTCCGGCTGAAGTACCTGGATCCGCTGGTTATCTGTGTCCGCAACGTAGACGTTGCCTGTACCTGGTCGCAGCGATTCCCTGGGGATTTCTAAACTGTCCGTCCTCCGAGCCCGAGGTGCCCCACTTCGTGATGAAGGTGCCGTTCGACGTGAACTTTTTCACGCGATCGCCATATAGTTCCGTCACGTAGACATCTCCACGACCGTCGACCGCGATGCCGTGGGGAGTATACAGCTGCTCATCGCCGATCCCCTCGGTTCCCCACATCGTGATGAGGGATTCGTTTCGAGGTGAACCTCTGAACCCGGTTATTCACGAGATCGAGGGCATAGACGGTGTCCCCGTCGTCGATCGCGATCCCGCTAATCGGGATAGTAACGACACATCCGCTCTGTTCGACGCCTCCGAGTCGCCATCCGCCGATGAACGTCCCGTTCGGAGAGAGTTTGGATGAGGCCATTTACGGAGTCGGGCACGTAGATACACCCTTTCGAATCGACGACGACCCCTCGCGGCTTCTGGGTGAGCCCTGATTCGATCTGACGGGACCCGCATTTCCAGACGAAAGTACCGTGGGTGTCGAACTTCTGGACACGGTTCAGGGCGGCGTCTGCGACATAGACATTTCCCGCATCGTCGACCGTGATGGCGCTCGGCTCCACAAACTGCCCATCACCGGAACCCTCGGACCCCCACTGCGTGACGTAAGTCCCGGCCGAGGTGAACTTCTGGACGCGATGGTTATCCGTATCAGCGACATAGACGAGGCCCTCGCCATCGACCGCGACTCCGCTCGGGTTGAAGAAAGCCGCCTTCGGCCAGACCGGGCACCTCGTTCACTGTTCTCAGCACGGTGCCGGAACAATCAATCTTCAGAACCCGGGCAGTGTTGCTATCGGCGAGGTAGATGTTGTCGACGCTGTCGATTGCAATCTCGCGGACGGCCCGGGTGAGTCCGTCGCCCACGTCGGTGAGGTTGATCGTTGTGACATAGGTCCCGTCGGCCGTGAAGGCCTGAATCCGGGATTTTCCGTCGCTGACGTAGACAGACCCGGCGCTATCGACGGCGATCCCTGAGGGGTAACTGAACTGCCCGTTCCCCGGACCGAGGCCACCCCATCTCCGGAGGAACGTGCCATTGTTGGCAAACTTCTGAACTCTGTTGTTCCCGCTATCGGTGACGTAGACGTTTCCCTCGGCGTCCACGGCGACCTTTTGGGGGAGTTGGAGACCGTTGGTCTCATACCCCGGCAGCGAGGAGGGGGTGGTGCGGCCCCACGCGGCGATGAACGTGCCGGAGGAGGTGGATTTTTGGACGCGATCGTTGCCCGTATCGGCGACGAAAGCGTTCCCGCGGTATCGATCGCGATTCCAAGGGGATAATCGAACTCACCGCTTGAGGATCCTCCGCCCATCCAATCCGGACCGGCCCCGCCCGTCTTTCAGGATATAGTTCCCGTCCGGGTCGAACTTCTGAATCCGGTGGTTAGCCGTGTCCACGACATAGACGTCTCCCGCGCTATCGACTGCGACGCCATACGGCTGATAAAACTGTCCATCGCCGGACCCATGGCTCCCCCATCGCGTAACGAACGTTCCGTCGGCAGCGAATTTCAGTATCTGTTCGATATCCCGGTCTACGACGTAGAGAGTGCCTGCTGTATCAACTGCGACGTCGAATGGTCCCCGAAGTCCCCCACTCGGGCCGTACCCCTCCCAATGGGTGACAGGCTCGTATTCTTCTGCGCCCGCAACGACCGGCATGCCCAGCATGAACAGGGCCACTACCAACAAGAGGGAAAAGTGCCGGGCAGAAAGTCATCAGCCAATGATTGTAGTGAGAAACGATATTGTTTTCCAAATATTACTGGAAATGAGTTGGTCCGACACTGTCCTTCAGCCTCCGGAATCCGTCATTCCATTGCATTGTTCAGCCGATGCCGCGGGACTGGTCGCGAGGGGGGCAGCGATGGTCAGCAGGTAATCCATCCGGCCTTATAGAAGACGCCGTAGACCGTGTGGTTCGCCCGCACGTCCCGCAGGGTGTACGATGGCGTGTAGTTGTACAAGGTGGGATACGGTCCGTACGTCTTCGTCGGCTCCGGGTACGGCGTCGGCGCCACAACCGGATCCACGCGGACGTCGTTGCGGATGCTCCACCCGCTCCCCGTGCCGGACGGCAATGGCACATCTGGCCCCACGCGGAGAGAGAACGTGACGTTCTCTCCCTCCCGGACGGTCAGGTTTCCCGAGGCCTCGATCGTTTCCCGGGCCGATTGCGACGGCCCTGACCGTGAACGTCCGCAGCGGTGCAGGCTGAGGTGGTTGAAGAGCCAGACGACGTCGGCGAGGTCTGCACGCCGGTTGCCATTCGTGTCCTCGTCCTTCCCGTCCCCGCCGTGGTCGATCGAGAGGCCGGCACCGCCCGGATGGGTCGACATCGGTGACTGCGGATCTTCGTCTCGGACGTCGGCTAGAGCGATTCGATCCCGATCTCGTCCCCGATTGGTAAAACCATCGAATGTGGTGGCCTCTCCTGTGAGGATGATGCCACGACATGTACGCATACTGCCGTTTAAGACAGATACAACCTCAAACCCGAATGCTACAAGGAAGATCAGGACTTTTAGATATCCCGCTCCATTTTTCGCTCCCTTGGCCTCCGTGTAATGAATTGATGATTTTGAGGAAGATATTGGCGTTACGAGTCCGACGGTTGTGACTGTGACCCCGACCGCCACCGCCGTGCCCTACCATGAGACGATAAAATGCCCGCATCTCGACAGCCTTCAGTGTCTGCGTATGTATGAACATTGTTCGAATGAAAATGAAAGACACGACGGAGGTGATTGAACAATGATCGAACATCGCAGATCTGTTAAGTATCCTGAACGCGACGTATAGTCATGGAGCCGATGCGGATCGAACTGACCGGGTACGACGTCGTGGAGAAGAAGGCGACCAGGCAGGGGAACTCTGCCCATGTCCTGATCCCGCCGTCATGGATCGGGAAACGGGTGAAGGCGATACTGCTCGAGTCCGTCGATGATACTCCTCGAGCCCGTCGATAGGATCGACACGCGAACTGCTGGTCGGAGTGATCAGGCTTGGCACATGGTCGATACGCGGTCGAGCCCGTGGGTAATCTGCAGGATGACATCGCCGGAGGAGAGAGCATTTCGGCAGACTCATCGGCCCGGCGCACACCATCACATATGCAATACCGTCGGTGTTGGTTGGCCTGTACGGTTATCCTTCTCGCTCTTCTCCCCCTCACAGTCCTCGCATACGATCGGCTAGGTCGGGCGCAGATTCCGCCGCCACCTCCACCCGATGGTTTCGGTTACGCCCTCCCGGCCCCGGATACATCCGAGGCCGTCGACGTACCCGCTCCCGTTCCCGCGGCAGTGGGTCCAGCGACCTCGCCTGGCAGTTCCCCGCGATAGCCGTTCCACAGCCGACCTTCGCCCCGATCAATAGCATTCACGTCTTCGTCGCCGCCAAGGTCCATTCCATGGCAGTGCCCCCTGGAGTGACCGGTCTACCAGTGCGACGGGGTCGATGACGAGCTCGAGGTCAACGCTGCCTTGGCTATCGCCCAAGGCGGGATCGTCGGCCTGCTCGGACGGCGACTTCCGCTGCCAGGGACGGATCCCGGTACCGGGCGATACCTCGCTCATGGGCCAGGGACCGCTGATCACCACGATCGAGATCACGGCGAATGGCGGATCGGGGTATCTACCGATCTGGACGGCAGGCGAGCGACGTCAACATTGTCGGCTTCACCATGCGGGGCAACGCGTTCGTCATGGTCACGCGGAGCCACGTCCGCATCCAGGACGTCCGCGCCACCTGCATCGACCTCGATGGCTTCTGGCACCGGCTTCAGGGAACGGGATGTTCTTCGTCTGGGTCGCACCGCCTGTGGCTGTCATCGACGACGTCGAGTTCTACGAGTGCCATGTGGTTGGGCGCACACGCATGGCTTCAATTTGAACCAGGACTTCAGCGACGGCAGGTGTCGCGCCACCACGAATATTCGGTTCCTCTACTGCCGCGCCGTCGGATGCGGGTACGGCACGGTCGGCAATCCCGGCGTCGTGGCGGGCAACCAGTCCCGTTCGGAGTGGATTACCGGGTTCGACCTCCAGGGATGGCAGGATCTCATCAACTGCGAGGTCGTCAACTGCGTGGCCTCGGACAACTGGGAGTCCGGCTTCCATCTCGAGCCGGGCTACCGGTACGACGACGGCGGCGGTGATATCGGGCCGCGATCAGTCTCGAGAGATATCCAATTCCGGGACTGCTCAGCTCGAGCAACGGCCAGCGGAACACGTACGCCGGGCCACTACTTCATGTCCGGCTACTACCTCTCGCGCAACACCCACCTCGAGAACTGCATGTCCACGAATAACCGGAACGCGGGTTCTACGTCCAGAGCGGGGTTGACGACTCCTTATCGAGTGCACCGATACCGGCAGCACCTACGGCTGGAAGGTCTGCAAAGCCAGCGAGGACATCACGCTCACGAACTGATCTCGCGGAGCAACCCTCGCTGGGCTCTCTGGCTCTTGTCCAGCGGAGCGCCTTCCGAGTTGAGAATTTCCAACAGATGGATGTCGGCGGCGACCGGGGATACCAAAACATCCTCGGATGGTACACGCCGATCCCGCAACTACCGACAGCCGGTCAACGACTCATCCTTCGAGATCACGGCCATCGGTAACGCTATGCCAATCATCAACCGGGAAGGGATCGGGAACACCTACCTGCTCAGCGGTGAAGGTAACACGACGATCGCCCCCACACCGCCCCCAACAGCGAACCAAACTCCCTGGCCAACCGAGCCTTTCCTGACACCTCCAACGACGGCCTGGAACACCACGATCCAGAACATCACTGCCGACTTCGCACCGAACTGTACGGCGTACGGGACAGGCGAGCCGATTCAATTCACGGACCTTTCAACAGGCCCCCTTACCATCACGAATTGGTTCTGGCAGTTCGGCAACAGTGACACATCGACCTTGCGGAACCCCTGCATACCTACTACGCGACCGGGACCTATACGGTCACTCTCACAGCCTCGAACATCTCGACAGGCGCGAGCGATACCGTGGCCAAAGGAACTACGTCCCAGGTGGGACCGCCGGGTCCCTCCCCGGTCGATTTCGATATGACGGCAACGCAGGGGAGCGTTGCCTTCACGGTCGTCTGCACCGATATATCCGCGTCAAGCCCGACGCTCTGGCGGTGGACGACCATCGACGGCCTGAACGGCACCGTGACCACAGTCGGCCCGGACAACATCCCGGTCAGGAATAAAGCCAACGTACAACCCAAAGGTCCAGGCCTTCACCTTCCTCAACCCCTCCGGGGTCGTGAACAATACCTGCACGATCAAGTTCAATGTGTCGGTCACCATACTCCAGAGTCCGATCTTCCTGCACCAAGTTCGTCACCGTCGGTCCGCCGATGCAGGCGGAGTTCCGTACAGGATTTGACGAACTGGAGCGGTGTCGCAAGCCCTGCTGGAGCCGCCGTCCACTTCCAAGATGCGTCTGTCGGCATCCCCCAGAATGTGGCGCTGGAACTTCGGCGATGGAAAAACCTGACTGAACAGAACCCGGAGCACAACTTCACGGTCAGGCCAGTTGGTCAACACTTCCCTGTAACACTCACGGTTGATGGGTGGGGGCAGGTGTAATCGGTCACGCACAACGTGACGATCTATCCGGCGGTGTCGGCGCAGTTCCTCGCCACTCCTACCGAGGCCCTGTCCCGCTCACGGTCCAGTTTACGGATGCCTGACTGGTTCACCGACCGGATGGTTGTGGAACTTCGGCGATGGTGGGTCCTCGACCGAGCAGAACCCGAATCATACCTATGCGTCGCCCAGCAGGTCCAGCGTAAATATCGCCCGTGCGCGAACACCGGAGGGTCGGCGAGCGCAACGAGAAACGTGACCGTCCTTCAAACGCTTCTGCCGAATTTCACTTTGGGCGCCCGCAGATCGGACCCGCCGGTAAGCCGGTCCAGTTCACCGACGCCTCGTCCGGCAGCCCGATCACGTGAGATCACAGTCCTGGCGACGGCGCGGAGGCATCGTCAGAATCCTATCCACGACTACCGCGATCCGGGGGGACTACACGGTGGTGTTGGACGTCTACTACCCCGGCAGCGAGATTGGGCGCACGATCACTAAAGCGATCCTTAGTCTCGGCGCCGGCCGAGCCCCTCACCGCGAACTTCACCGGCGAATGTGACTTCTGGGCCAGCCCCACTTGCAGTTGCATTCAACGACACCTCGAGCGGAGATGGCATCACGGGTAGGGTGTGGGACTTCGGCGACGGTATGAATGCAACAAATGAGATCCTGTTCATACCTATTCCACTGCCGGAACCTTCACCGTTATCCTGACCGTTTCAAATTCAGACGATTTCCAACAGCAAAACGAGGGTGAATTACATCAACGTGACTTCACGACGCGC
Organism: uncultured Methanoregulaceae archaeon; assembly: GCA_963730355.1. GTDB lineage: Archaea > Halobacteriota > Methanomicrobia > Methanomicrobiales > Methanospirillaceae > UBA288. The sequence goes on from CAVSRL010000009.1 coordinate 70,575, forward strand.
TGTCGTGGCAATCCCCGGCGGGAGTGGAAAAGCGACCGATACTAACGGGGACGGTCTCTACGACGATATCAACGGCAACGGCCGAAAGGATTTCCTATGTCGTGCTGTTCTTCAACCAGATGACCTGGATTGCGGCCAACGAGCCGAAGCGGACTTCGACTACAACGGCAACGGGCGGATCGACTTCGCCGACGTGGTCTGGCTCTTCAATCATATCGGCGCTCCGCTTGTCACCTCGACGCCAACCCCGATCGTGTCCTACGGGGTACCCAATGCCGCGTTCACCGCGAATAGGCTGACGGGCTCCGCCCGCTTCAATGTGCAGTTTCACGGACACCTCGACCGGTACCCGACCGGCTGGGACTGGACCTTTGGCGACGGTGCGACATCGACCCTGCAGAATCCAAGCCATGAATTTACCGAGAGCGGAAGGGCTTACACGGTTACGCTCCGCGTCACCAACCCTGCCGGCGAAGATCCAACACCGGCGACCCGCACGATCACGGTGATGTGAAGTATATGTGCGAAAAGCGATCAGAGGCCGGGGCCCCGGTGGGACCTGGACTTGCACGGGGTCCGATGGAAGACCACGGATCGGAACCGGCGTCACAAAGGGGGTCAAGGCGCCGGCCACGGCCATTCTCGAGACGGACGCACACGGTATCGTGACCCGGTACGGAGACCTCTGGCGAGAGATCCGGGAATAACGACAGGGGACCTCATCGTCGGCGGCGGTGCGGTCGTGGTCGCCGGCTTGAGATCAGGCGATCTCGACCGGCCGCCCGACGAAACGGCCGTACCGCTCTGCGGCGGCGACGGTGGTGAGCCGCTCGTCTTCGTCGGGGGGGTCGAGGAAGCGGAGCGAGATCCGGACCGCATCCTTCTTGAACGTGCGTCTCCAGGTCCCTCTCACCCGACCGTCGACAAGGATGGGCAGGGCCAGGCCGTTGACTAGGCGCACCCGCCCGAGGTCCCGGCGGTCGATCGCGTGGGTCCGGTCCCGGTACCCGAGGATGTACTCGTCGTACGCTGGCAGGAGGACGGCGAACGGCGAAGCAGGGGGGCGGCCCGGGACCGCGTCCGCTCGCCAGGAGACGAGGCCGCCCGCGGTCTCGCGGTGGAGATCGGGGCCGGCGGCAGCGATGCCCGACCGGGCGTCGGCGGCCGTCAGGCCCGACCACCAGGCGAAGTCCTGCAGCGTGGCGGGGCCGTGGCTCGCGAAGTAGCGCAGGGCGAGCTGTCCCAGCGCCGTCTCCCGGGCGACCGGTCCGGACCGGGGGACCCACTCGTCGAGGAGCACGAAGGTCTGCTGCCGGCCCTCCATGGGCCCGAAGCAGATCACCCCGTCGAGCCCGGCCCTGCCGAGGAGGTGGTATCCGCGCTGGCCGTCGGTGGAGATCCCCGCCGCCTCGAGGGACGAGAGCACGGCCCGGCGGGACAGGCGCCGCCCCCCCTCCAGCGCGCGTTCGAGGACCCGTTCGCACGCGGAAAAATCCCCTTCGTCCAAGCCGAGCTGGCGGTACCGGGAGGCGCGGCCCGAGATCACGCGGGGAGCGAGGAGGGCGAGCATCCAGCGGACGTCCGCGGCGGCGACAAGGTGCAGGGTGCCCCGGAGCGCCCACGTGAGGACGATCCTCCGCCCGGCGATCGCCCGGTCGACGTCCTCCGCCCTGCTTCCCGGCAGGCGGAGGCCGACCGACCACTGGGCCCCTGCGTAGTCCTGCGCCTGGACGGCGCCCAGCCAGCTGACGACCTGCTCGGCCCCCGTGAACCACGTCGACGCGATCCGCTGGTTCCGGAGGCGGGCGAGCGCGATCTCTTTCGGCGTCATCATTGTGGTGCGTCCCAAGGCAGATGGCATTCCTCCGCCTTATCAGGATCGGTGGATCGTCCCGTGCGCGGGGGACGGACCCCGCTCAGGGTCACGCTCCAAGATCCCTGCCCGGTAACCTGAAGCGCGGCGCCACAGGCAGTGCCGGCACGTCGCCGGCACCGGCGAACACCGCTCCGCCGTCACGCCGCCGAGGTCGACCGGGCAGAGCGTTAGCGGGGCAGGAACCGGCGGCCCGCCGAGAACGCGTCGCCGACCCGCGGTCCCACGGCGCGATACCCATAGCCGAACGGGTCGAACAGGAACGGCCGGATCAGTGAGAGGTCCGGCCGGCCGTTTTCGCCGAGGCAGGCCTCGTTCACGCTCGACGACCCTCCGGTCACCTCGCCGTCGACCGGGACCTTCTCCTCCGGGCGGACCTGGACGATGTCGCCGACCACGAGGTCGCTGACGGGCACGTCGACGATCCCATCGCCGCGGACGACGTGAGCCTCGGACGGCATGATCCGCGCCAGGGCCTCGAGCGCCCGGGAGCCCCCCATGACCGAGCGCATCTCGATGTAGTGGCCGAGGAGCATGATGTCGATCAGGGTCGCGAGCTCCCAGAAGAACCCCATCCCGGGTGTCAGACCGAGCACGACGGCCCCGGAGTAGACGTAGGCGACCGTGATGGCGAGCGCGATCAGGGTCATCATGCCGATCTGGCGCGTCCGGATCTCTTTTGCGAACCCGGTCAGGAACGGCCAGCCCCCGTAGAAGTAGACGACGGAGGCGAGGAGGAAGACCACGTACGCCTGTCCCGGGACCGTGAACTCGATGCCGGCGAGTTCCTGCACCTCGGGGGTCAGCACCAGGATCGGGATCGTGAGGGCCAGCGAGACGAGGAACCGCCGCCAGTAGTCGGCGAGCATGCCGCCATGGTCGTGGCCCCCGGCGTGACCTCCGGGCGGGGGCGGAGATTCGGCGGGCGTGTGCATGGATGCAGGATGCTGCTCAGGCCGAGCCGCCGGCATCTCATGGTCCATGTGCATGTCAGGTGCGGATCGTCCGGCATCTATCCTCTTGGGCGTTTCCACCCGTCAGGAGCGAGATCCCGGTGCGGCCGGATAAAGGTTGTGGTGGCCTCGAGGACCTCCTCGTGGGAAACCCGGGAGAAAGGTTATCCCCGATCCGCCGCGATACCCGCTTTCATGAAAACGGGTGTATTCCTCGTCCTGCTCCTGCTCTGCGCGAGCGTGCCCGCGGTCCTGGCGAACGGCGCCCAGACCGCGAACGGTTCGTGGATGGGGCCGGGAATGATGGGCCGTGCCGAAGACCGCGCCCTCGACAACGCGACGCACGAGGAGATGGAGGAACTGATGGAGAAGTGGATGGACGGCACCATCACACCGGCCGAAGAGGACCGTCTCCTCGAGCTGATGAACGAGCACCCCGGGCCGTCACAGATGATGTACCAGCGGTTCGACCGCGACCGGTATGGAGAACAGGGATGGGGCCCCGGGCATATGATGGGCTGGGACGATGGCATGGGCGCCGGGATGTTCCTCCTCATGATGGGTGGTGCCCTGCTCTTCGGTATCGTCTGGTTCATCGTCGGTATTCTTGCGATACTCTGGCTCCTGCGTCAGCTGCGGCCCCCGGGATGACGGACTATGACCGTGAGAGATCCCGTCTGCGGCATGGAGCTCGAAGAGCGCGAGGTCCGGTTCACGAGCGAGTATCACGGCCGGACTTACTCATTCTGCAGCCTCTCCTGTAAGAAGAAGTTCGACGCAAACCCTGAGATGTACCTCCGGGGGGCATGACACGGCGATGCGGATCGTGATCGCCGACCCGATCTTTCTGACGGACGAGTACCGCGCTCAACTCCAGCGCCTCGGCGAGGTCGAAGTCTATGAGACGTACCCGGCATCCGAGGCAGAGTTCGTTGACCGTATCCGGGACGCAGAGGTCGTCATCGTCGGCCGCTACGGCATGCGCGCCGACGCGTTCGCAGCGGCGAAAAATCTACAGATGGTCGCGGTCTGGCAGACCGGCTACGATCACGTCGACATCGAGGCGGCGACCCGCGCGGGGGTCATAGTCTCAAACGTCCCGGCCTACGCGTTCGAGGCCGTGGCCGAGTTCGTCTTCGCCTTCGCCCTCGCCCTCCTCCGCCGGGTCCATATCGCCGACGCCCGGCTCCGGGCCGGCGAGTTCGACTGGCGGGAGCGCCACGGGCACCAGTGAATGGGCATGACCATCGGCGTGATCGGCACGGGCGACATCGGTACGCGCGTCATCCAGGTCGCGCACGGATTCGGCATGCGGGTGCTCTCGACCACGGCGCACCCCGACCCCGAGCGTGCACGCCGGCTCGGACTCGAATTCGTCGATCTCCGGACGCTGCTCACCGAGTCGGATCTGGTTACGCTCCACGTCCCCCTGACCCCGTCGACCGAGCGGATGATCGGGGCGCGGGAACTGGCCATGATGAAGCCCGGCGCGATCCTGATCAACACGGCCCGCGGGCGCGTGGTCGACGAGGCGGCGCTTGTCGAGGCGCTCGGATCGGGGCACCTCGCCGGGGCCGGCCTCGACGTCTTCGAGCAGGAGCCGCTTCCGGCGGACAGCCCGCTCCGGGCGCTGGACAATGTCCTCTTAACTCCGCACATTGCCTTCCTGACCGAGGAGTCGATGGAAGAGTGCTCGTTCATCACCGTGCTGAACATCGAGCAGTTCGCGGCCGGCAGGCCGGAGAACGTGGTGAACCCCGCCGTGCTCGGCGAGACGAAGCAAACGTGATTGTAATCAGGCTTGAAGAAGACTGGGTCCGATGCCGGGACTTGGTGTAATTGAGACAGAGGCGGGTGAAGAGCGAGACGACGTAGGCGAAGTCGATCCGGCCGTCATGACCGTTGCGCCGGAGGTGCTGGCAGCCATGAGGGAGAACGGCTTTACTGGTGATTGTCTGTTGGCACTGGTGAGGGTACGGCGCCATTGATTAGATGCCAGAGAAAAACACACACCAGAGCATCATGCCGTCCTCTCTCCGGAGCCTTGACTTCTTCCGTGACTCGTACGAGCCCCGTCTTGCCCAGCTGAAGGATGAGAGAGAGCATGGAGTGAAGGTCGTCGGGACCTTCTGCCTCTACGTTCCGGACGAGATCATCTTTGCGGCGGGGGCCGACCGGATCGTGCTCTGCGGCGGGAGAACGGATACGATCCCCGTGGCGGAGCAGTCGCTTCCGAGGAACATCTGTCCGCTGATCAAGTCCTCGTTCGGCGCGGTGGTCGATGCATGCTGTGGCGGAGACCTGTCGTGCCCTCACGTTCCCCTGGTCGACGTGGTGGTTGCGGAAGCGACCTGCGACGGGAAGAAGAAGATGTACGAGGTCCTCTCGGACTACGTACCCACCTACGTCCTGGACCTCCCCCAGAAGCCCGGAAGCCCCGAGGCCCTGGCGTATTTCCTCTCCGAGCTCCGGAAGTTCGCCGCGTTCATGGAGGGCCTGACCGGACATGCCGTGACTACCGATGCACTGAAGCGGGAGATCCGGTCGGCAAATGAGACGAAGCGACTCCTGCACCGGCTCTTCGAGTTGAGGAGGCGCGACCCTCCCCCGATCAGGGGGTCCGATGTCCTCCGGGTGATGCAGAAGCAGTTCTTCCTCGCTCCCGACCAGTTCAGGCAGGGAGTCGGCCGGCTCTGCGACGAGCTGGAGCAGGTCGTACCGGACGCCCGGACGGGACCGCGGATCATGATCTCGGGGTGCCCGATGGCGGCCGGGAACACGAAAGTGCCGGAGATCATCGAGCAGAAGGGCGGGGTGATCGTCGTCGAGGAGAGCTGTACCGGGACGAGGTCGTTCTGGGATTTCGTGGACGAGGACGCGGACCCCTGGAAGGCCCTCGCCGAGCGGTACCTGCAGATCCCGTGCGCCTGCATGACCCCGAACGACGAGCGAATCGCCCGTATTGTGGATCTCGCGAAGCGCTACGACGTCCAGGGGGTGGTGTATTACACCCTGCAGTTCTGCCACGCCTACAATATCGAACGCCTCCGGGTCCAGCAGGCCCTGAAGAAGGAGAAGATCCCGCTGCTCGCGATCGAGTCGGATTACGGGGACTCGGACGTGGAGCAGATCGGGATCCGGGTCGATGCGTTCCTGGAGATGATCGCATGATCTCTGCAGGAATCGACGCGGGAGCGGCCACGACGAAGGTGCTCCTGTTGAGGGACCGCGAGATCGAGGGATACCGGATCGCCGGCACCGCGTTCGATTTCCTGACCGCGGCCGGGACCATGTTCGACGAGCTCCTCGCAGAGCGCGGTGTCGAGCGGGAGGAGGTCGGGAGCGTGTATGCGACCGGATACGGCCGGAACGCCATCTCGTTTGCAGACAGATCGATCAGCGAGATAACGGCCCACGCCCGGGGAGTGTCATTCCTCTTCCCCGACGTGCAAGGGATCATCGATGTCGGGGGCCAGGACTCCAAGGTCATCGTTGTGGAAGACGGGAGAGTCACGGACTTCCTCATGAACGACAAGTGCGCTGCGGGGACCGGGAAGTTCCTGGAGTATACCGCAAAGGCGCTGGAGGTCCCGATCACCGACCTCGGCGGCCTCGCGCTTGCGTCCGATCACCCCGCCGGCATCACCAGCATGTGCACGGTCTTTGCGGAGTCGGAAGTGATCTCGCTCCGGGCGAAGGGCATCAGGAAAGAAGATATTGCTGCCGGCCTGATCGGGAGCATCGCGCAGCGGGTGGGTGTCATGGCAAAGCGGATGGGGTTGCGGGATCACATCGCGTTCGTCGGTGGGGTGGCAAAGAATGCCGGGATGAAGGCTGCACTCGAGAAGGAGCTGGGTATCACTCTTGACGTCCCGTTCGAACCCCAGATTACCGGGGCGCTGGGTGCCGCAATTGCGGCACAGACGGACCGCGGAACAAAGACCGGAGACCGGCAATGAGCTGCCGGGGCTCACCACGGCAGGGCTGGTCGCGGCACGGGCGGGGGGAGGCTATGCCCGACCTCATGATCGCAGCCATGGACTCGTCCACGGTCGATCGGGCCGAGACAAGGACCTCGGCTGGATGAATCACTTTTTCGATCATGCCCGCTTGATGTATACGGTAGACATATGAGCCAAGGAACCGCTCCGGCCCTGAAGATCCAAAACGTGGTCGCGACCGTGAAGGTAGCGACCGAGCTCAACCTCGACGAGCTCGTGGGGCGGATACCCGGCGCCGAATTTGATAAAAAGAAGTTCCCGGGGCTCGTCCTCCGCCTCTCCTCGCCGAAAGTGGCCGCCCTGGTCTTTACCCCCGGGAAGATCGTGCTCACCGGCATGCCGCACCCGGACGTCCTCCCGGCCGCCTACTCGAGCGTACTCGAGGCCCTCCGTGCCGCCGGCGCCGAGGTGGATCCGCTCGCCGTCCCGCGAATAGTAAACCTGGTCGCGTCCGGGCCGCTCGGCGAAGGTGTCGCCCTGCAACGGCTCGCCATCGCCATGAACTTGGAGCACATCGAATACGAACCCGAAGTCTTCCCCGGGCTCGTCTACCGAGTTGCCGACCCCAAAGGCGTGGCGCTCATCTTCGGCAGTGGCGCGGTCGTGGTCACCGGCACGACAAACGAAGCCGACGTGGCGCGGGTCGTGGCGGAAGTCCGGCACGCGATTGATCAGGCCGACGCTTGGGTGCCGTGATTTAACACATATTCGATTAAACCTGCCCGATCGGCGGATATTCGACGGTTGCCGGATCGACTTCGCCGACGTCGTCTGGCTCTTCAACCACCTCGGAGGCAGGGCCCGCGTTCAAGGCGGGGTCGGTCCCTCTCCTCGCGCCCCGGCGACCCCGATGAGCACCCGCCGCCGCCGGGGTCCGTCAAACTCGCAGAGGTAGACCCCCTGCCAGGTGCCGAGCGCGGGGCGACCGTCGATGACCGGAACCATGGCCGAGAAGCCCACCAGGGAGGCCTTGATGTGGGCGTCGGAGTTCCCCTCGGCGTGCCGGTAGTCACCCTGGACGGGGACCAGTCGGGCGAGGCCGGCAAGGATGTCCCGAACCACGTCCGGGTCCGCATTCTCATTGATCGTCACGCCGGCGGTCGTGTGCGGTACATACACGTGGCAGGTGCCGTTCTCCACGCCACTCTTCCCGACCTCGTCCGCCACCGCGCCGGTGATATCGACGAGCTGATTTCTCGACCCGGTCGAGACCTCGATCTCCGTCCACCTCATCCTTCGCGCCTCCGTCTCCCTGTCTCCCCGTTCACACGGCGTCCCCCACGGCGCCGGTCCCCGCCGGGCTGCGGACCGTGGATACCGGATCTTCTGCTGGTGCCATGCTCTCGGGTGGCGTTCGGACCCTGATAACGGTGATCCCCGGGAGGGGGAGCGTGCCCTCCCGTCCTCCCCCTCCCGCGCCGTCACCCTTTTGCCGAGCGGCGCCGATACACTCCGCGACCGACGATGGAGACCGAGATCTACTACTTCACGGGGACCGGGAACTCGCTCGCCGTCGCCCGCGATCTCTGCGAACGGCTGGGTGACTGCCGGGCCGTACCCATCGCCAACCTGCGCGAAGAGCCCGGCCCGATCCACCCCGCTGCGGACCGCGTCGGGTTCGTCTATCCCGTCTACTTCTCCGGCATCCCGTCGATCGTCGCGGAGATCGCCGCCCGTCTCGACCTCGGCGGGGCCCGGTACGTCTTCGCGGTCTGCACGTTTGGCGGCTCCGGCGCCACGCCCTCGCTTCGCCAGCTCGACCGGGTCCTGCGGGCGGGGGCCGGCGGGAGGGGCCTCGACGCCGGGTTCGCGGTCCGGATGCCCGGGAACTACATCGTGCTGTACGACCGCGAGGGGGACGGGGCGCTGGAGCGGACCCTCACGGACGCCAGCGAGAAGGTGGCGGCGATCGCGGAGGCGGTGAGCCGCGGCGAGCAAACGATGCCCCGGTTCTCTCCGGTCGGCGCCGTCATCCACCGGGCCTACTACCCCCGGTTCCTCGCCGGGGTGCACGGGGCCGATGCAAAGTTCACCGTCGACGACCGCTGCACCGCGTGCGGGACCTGCGTCGCTGTCTGCCCCGTCGGCAACGTACGGCTTGAGGCCGGCCGGCCGACCTGGCTCCACCAGTGCGAGCAGTGCATGGCCTGCATCCAGCACTGCCCGGTCGAGGCGATCCAGGCCGGCCCGAAGACCGCGTCGCGGCGGCGGTACCGTCACCCCGGGGTCACGGTCAAAGCCCTCGCAGACCGGGACGGCGAGTGAATGGGCGGATCGACGTCGCCGACGTCGTCTGGCTCTTCAACCACCTCTGAAAGCCGGCTTACACTACTTTTTCTCCGATGTGAGGCGATGGCACGGACGAAACCAGCACGCATGGTATTCGCTGCAGTCGAAGGCTCCTCTCGAGACGTTATCGATGCAAACCCCATGCCTTATCGTGTGTAAAGCCGTATTCCCGCGCATGGATGCAGCGGCCGCAAACAAGATCGTCCTCACGCTCGTTTTTCCAGCGATAGTGTTGCTCGCAATCGGGGTGGTCTCCACCCCGGTTGCGGCTGCGGATACAGTCGCTTCTGCCACAGGGTATGAAACGCCGATCGTCGTCTGCGACGACAGTCAAATCGAGCCGGCAATCCATGGGTCGCGAGTTGTCTGGCAGGATTGGAGAAACGATCAATGGTATTCCGACAAGATCGGATTCGAGGCAGAGGGGGACGTCTACTCCTACGATCTCGGTACCCATCTTGAACAACCGGAAGGTGCATCGGCATCCGACTACGGCAAATACTCCCCAGATGACCGCGATCAGGTCATATCTGATGCCGGTATCCTCTGGGTCTGGGCCGGCCGATCCGACGCCGATGTCAATAACGAGATCAAGGGCCGGACTCTTGCAGGGGAGCCCATCAATATCACGATTGTCGGGGAAGGGGGGGCGCGTAGTATTTACGATCTCGCCATCAGGGGAGACCGGCTGGTCTACGTCCTGCACAACACGTACAACGACGATTACCGCGTCATTCTGTACACCGTGAATACCCGGTACGTCTATACGATCCGGCAGTCAAACAACGAGATTCGCTCCCCAGACATCAGCGGCGACGACATCGTCTGGCAGGAATACAACGGCTACTCCTGGGATATGTTCCATTATAACCTCATGCAGGGGGATACCCAAAACTTCGCGGGGAGTGTCGGGGACCGGGCGTCGCTGGCCATCGATGGAACGAGCGTCGTCTGGTCAGCGGAACGGGACGGGGATTACGACCTCTACTCCTGGGATTTGACCCAGCTGTATCCAACGGGCACCGCGTGGATCGATGCAGCCGGAGACCAGATGAACCCGAAGATCAGTGGTGACCGGGTGGTCTGGCAAGACAACCGAAGCGGGAACTGGGACATCTACATGGGCGACCTGTCGAGCTCCGCCGTCGCGACAGTCTGCACCGCTGCCGGCGACCAGGAGTCCCCGGCTGTCGATGGAGACCGCATCGTGTGGCAGGACCGACGGAACGGTAACTGGGATATCTACATGTTCACCGTATCGCCGACGGGACCAGTGCCTGTTCCGACTCCGGCCCGCCTCATCATCACGTCGCCGGGGACGTACTCAGTCGGGGCCGACGGGTACGACGGTCGCGTCACGCCGATCGAGATACGGTCATCGAATGTCGTCCTCGACGGCGGGGGTCATACTATCGATGGCTCAAGTCAGCCGGGCACCTGCGGGGTCAGGGTTATCGGCCCGGTATCCAATGTCGTCGTCAGAAACGTCCGTCTAATCAATTGGGAGACGGGCATCTGCGCCGATGCCGTCACCGGCTCTAAAATCGAGACGTCGGTGATCGAACACAACAGCCGTGGGATCGCCTTGAACAACACGGGAGACGTTGAGGTTCGGAACAATAATGTGTCCTTCAACGACATCACGGGAATTGCCGTGACCGACGCCGTGAATGCGACCATTCGCGCGAACGATATCCTGAGGACGGGTGACGCTTTCATGCTTTACTATTATGGAGGCGGGTTTGAGGAGGTGTATACCTATGCCGTTCAGGTTGCCGGCTCCCCAGGCACCAAGATCTCTGACAACGACCTTGGCGGCAACCACGCCAGCCTTTATCTTACTGACTCGAGCTCGACCCATGTGACGGGTAACCAGCTCACTGGAGGGAAGTGCGGCATCCTCGCATTTAGCGCCGGCGAGGGCACGATCGTGGTTGATAACGTCTTCAGAACTGCGGGGCATGATATCTATGGTAATTTCCCGAACACCGTCTGGAATGTTACCCCGTCGCCCGGGCCCAACGTCGTTGGAGGACCGCAGATCGGCGGCAACTTCTGGGCAAACCTCGATGGGACGGGCTTCTCTGAGACCCACCCCGATGCAAACCATGACGGGTTCTGCGACTCGCCGTTTGACAACGGCTGGGGTGGCGTCGATCAGCTCCCACTCGCGCCGTGGACGGGACCTATTGTCGTGAACGTTCCAGGCGGCACAGGTGCGCCGACGGACATGGATGCCGACGGGCAGTACGATGATGTGAACGGCAACGGCCGAAAGGACTTCGCCGACGTCGTGCTGTACTTCAACCAGATGAGCTGGATCGCCGCGAACGAGCCGATATCGGCGTTCGACTACAACGGCAACGGCCGGATCGACTTCGCCGACGTCGTCTGGCTCTTCAACCGCCTCTGACAGCCCAACCCCTATATTTTCTCCGCTACCGAGCACGAGGCCATCGCCACACCGGGAAACCCGGGCCAGAAGCGTTTCGACAGACTCATCGGCCCGAGCGATACATCCATCACGTATGCAATACCGTCGGTTTCGGTTGGCCTGCACGGTGATCCTTCTTGCCCTTCTCCCCTTCACGGCCCTCGCATTCGGCGACGGACCGGGCGAACTCCAGCTCCCGCCACCTCCCGCGGCAGACGGTTTCAGTTACGCCCTTCCAGCCCCGGATGCATCCGAAGTGGTGGACGTCCCGGATCCATACCCTCCCGCGGGTGAGTACGGCGACCTCGAGTGGCAGTTCCCCGCTACCGGCGACCCCCAGCCCCTCTTTCCGCCCGCGAACCCCACGCATGTGTTCGTGTCTTCCAAGGTCCACTCCATGGCCGTGCCTGCAGGAGTGACTAAGATCTACCAGTGCGATGGTGTCGACGACGAGCGGGAGATCAACGATGCGCTCGTGTACGCTCAGGGCGGGATCGTCGAGCTCTCGGACGGCGACTTCCGCTGCCACGGCCGGATCCCGGTGCCAGCCGAGACCACGCTCCGGGGCCAGGGCTCGCTCCTGACCACGCTCGAGATCACGGCAACGGATGGCGGGTCGGGGTACCTACCCATCTGGACAGCGGGCGAGCGACTCAACATCGTCGGCTTCACCATGCGGGGAAACGCCTTCGTGATGGTCACGCGGAGCCACGTGCGCGTCCAGGACGTCCGCGCCACTAGCATCGACCTCGACGGCAACTGGCGCATGGCCTCGGGCAATGGGATGTTCTTTGTCTGGGTCGCGCCCCCCGTGGACGTGATCGATGACGTCGAGTTCTACGAATGCCACGTCGTATGGTCCCATACAAACGGATTCAGTATGAACCAGGACTACAACGACGGCAAGTGCCGCGCCACCACGAATATCCGGTTCCTCAACTGCCGGGCCGTGGGCTGTGGCTACGGTGTCGCGGGTGACCCCGGGATTACCGATCCGACCATCACCTCGACCACCCAGTCGCGCTCGGAGTGGATCCATGGATTCGACCTCCATGAGTGGCAGGACCTCATCAACCTCGAGGTCGTCAATTGCGTGGCCTCGGATAACTGGGAGTCCGGCTTCCACCTCGAGCCCGGCGTCCGGTACGGTGACAATGGCGAGAACATCGGTCCGCGGACGGTCTCGAAGAGCATCTTCTTCCGCAACTGCGTCAGCTCGAACAACGGCCAGCGAAACACCTATGCCGGCCACTTCTTCATGTCCGGGTATTACCTCTCGCGCGACACTCACCTCGAGAACTGCCAGTCCTTCAACAACCGAAACTGCGGGTACTACGTCCACGGCGGCGACGATCAACTCCTTTACCGGGTGCACTGACGACGGCAGCACCCACGGCTGGAAGGTCTGCAAGGCGAGTTCGGATATTACGCTCACAGACTGCACCTCCGCCAACAACCTCCGCTGGGCCCTCTGGCTCTCGTACGCGGAGCGCCTTCGCGTACTCGACTTTGTCCAGACCAACGTCATCGGCGACCGCGGGTACCAGGATATCCTTGGATGGTACAATGACGATCCCCGTATACCAGCAGCCCGTCAACAACTCGTATTTCGAGATCACGGCTGTCGGCAACGAGATGCCGATCATCAACCGGAATGGCGTGGGGAATACCTACGTGCTCAATGGAGAGTGGAACCCGACGGTCGGCCCGACACTGTCCCCGACAGTGAACCAGTCGCCCGGGCCGACCGAACCGATCCGTCCAACACCGACGACTGACTGGAACGGAACGATCCAGAACGTCACCGCCAACTTCGCGCCGGACCGGACGGCCGCCGCCGTGGACGAGCCGGTTCAGTTCACGAATACATCGACCGGGAACGTCACGATCGATGCGTGGTCATGGCAGTTCGGCGACGGGACGACTTCGACCGAGCAGAACCCGGTACATTCCTACAGCCACACCGGCACCTACACGGTCACGCTCACGGCCTCGAATATCTCGACAGGCGCGAGCGATACCGTGGTAAAGGAGAACTGCATCCAGGTGGGGCCGCCAGGTCCATCCCCGGTGGACTTCGATCTGACGGCAACGGAGGGGGGCATTGCGCTCACGGTCGTCTGCACGGACATCTCTACGTCCAGCCCGACGCTCTGGCGGTGGACGACCATCGACGGTCTGAACGGGACCGTAACCACGGTCGGCCCGGACTACACCCCGGTCGGAATGAACGAGACGTACAACCCGAAGGTCCAGACCTTCACCTTCTACAACCCCGCCGGCGTCGTGGACAATACCTGCATGATCAGGCTGGAGGTCTGGTCGCCGTACTTCCAGAGCCCGATCTCCGTCACGAAGTTCGTCACCGTCGGCCCGCCGATGCAGGCGGAGTTCCGCTCGGACGCTCACGAACTGGATTGGCGTCGCAGGTCGCGACCGGAGCCGCGGTCCACTTCCAGGACGTTTCGGCCGGCATCCCACAGTCCTGGCACTGGGACTTCGGCGACGGCACCACCTCGACGGAGCAGAACCCGGTGCACACCTTCACGGTCGGGCCGAACGAGATCAGGACCTTCCATGTCGCCCTCACCGTGAGCGGCTGGGGGCAGGAGAGCTCCGTCGCGCACGACGTGACGATCTATCCGCCGGTCATCGCGAACTCGACGGCCGACCACTACGAGGGATCGGCCCCGCTCGAGGTTCATTTCACGGATACCTCGACAGGGTTCCCGACCTACTGGCGCTGGGACTTCGGTGATGGCAGTTCCTCAACGGAGCAGAATCCGATCCATACGTACACACAGGATGGCGTGTACGTGGTAACCCTCTTTGCCGAACGGGCCGATCCCCACAGCGCGGCTCCGCAGACGAGCGAGATCCGGATTCTCGTCGGCGAGGAGGTCATCGCCGACTTCACCGGGGCCCCGCTCTCTGGCGATGCCCCGCTCTCCGTCCAGTTCCACGATGCCTCGTCGACCAACGCTAACATGTATTCATGGACGTTCGGCGACGGGGGAACTGCGCTCGACTACCGGGACCCGGTGCACGTGTACACAGATACCGGGTAACTACACGGTCTCCCTGCGGGCCTCATCCCCCTTCCGGACGGACACGGAGACGAAGGTCGAGTATGTCAGCGTTATAGGACCGGTCACGGCGTCGTTCACGGGGACTCCGCGCGCCGTGCAGAACGGCACGCTCGGTCCAGTTCACTGACACCTCGACCGGCAACCCGTACACCTTCGCCTGGGACTTCGGCGACGGCGGGACCTCGACCGAGAGGAATCCCACGCATGTCTATGCCACAGCCGGCAATTATTCGGTGTCGCTGACCGCCACCAACCCCCTGCACACGGACACCCGGACAGAGCCCGGCTACATCGTGGTCTACGACGAGGTCGATGCCTCCTTCACGGCGAACGGGACCGGCGGGCCGGCCCCGCTTCACGTCAAGTTCACGGACACCTCGACCGGGGACCCGACGTCGTGGTTGTGGGACTTCGGGGACGGGGGCACCTCCGACAAGGAGAATCCTGTCCACACCTACATGAATCCGGGTACCTACGACGTGACGCTGACTGCCAGCAATGGCTATTCCACAGACATCGGCGATAGACTCCGCTTCGTCATCACGGTCTACGGCGATCTCACGGCGCAGTTCACCGAGAACCAGACGGCCGGCCCGAACCCGCTCACGGTCCAGTTCAACGACACCACGACCGGCAACCCGACGACATGGGCCTGGGACTTCGGCGACGGCGGGACCTCCACCGAGAAGAACCCGATCCATACCTTCTCCTCGGTCGGTACCTACAACGTGGTCCTGACGGTCAGCCACCCCGACGGCACGCTGACATCAGGCCGGTACCGATCACGGTCTACGCCCCCGTCACGGCGCAGTTCACCGTCAACCGGTCCGAGGGGCCAGCCCCGCTCGGGGTCCAGTTCACGGATACCTCGACCGGGGGCGTGGACAGCCGGCGCTGGGAGTTCGGCGATGGGTTGGTCTCGACCGAGGCGAACCCGATCCATACCTACGTCGCACCTGGGAACTACACCGCGAACCTGATCGTCTGGAACCACCTCCGACCCGATCTGACGACAACCTCGTCCCGGACATCATCTCCTACGGGATCCCCAATGCCGCGTTCACCGCCAACAGACTGACTGGCGTCACCCCGCTCACCGTCCAGTTTACGGATACCTCGACCGGGAACTCGAGGAGTTGGGCTTGGGACTTCAACAATGACGGGATCGTGGACTCGACAGAACAGAACCCCGTCCATACCTTCGAGAATGGTGGGGCGTACATCGTCAAGCTCCGAGTGTCGCGAACCCGGCCGGCGAGGATCCAACCCCGGCGACCCGTACGATCACCGTGATGGGAGGATCGGGTGGTGATACCACGCCCCCGGCATCGATCACCAATCTGACGGTATCAAGCAGGAACGCGACCGCGATCACCTGGACCTGGACGGATCCGGCGGATGCGGACTTCGCGCGGGTCATGGTCTATCAGAATGGCGTCGAACTGGGAGACGTCCAGAAGGGAGTCCAGGTATACACCCTGACCGGCCTCGCCCCCAAGACCGACTATACGCTGCGCATCCGTACGTACGATGTCACCGGCAATGCCAATTCCACGTTCATCAGCAGTACGGCGTCGACCACCGCATTGCCAGGTGCTCCCGCTGCGAACTTTACCGCCAACGTGACGACAGGATATGCACCACTCACTGTCCAGTTCACCGATACCTCGACCGGTGCGCCGACCAGCTGGTCCTGGACCTTTGACGATGGCACGACCGCGACGGATCAACATCCGGCACATACCTATACCGCGGCAGGGACCTACACCGTGGCCCTGAACGTCGAGAATCCGAACGGATCGGATAACAAAGTGAAGGTCACCTACATCAGCGTGACGTCACGACCAATCGTGATTATCCCGGGCAGCAATGGGACAGCTACCGATCCCAACGGCGACGGCCTGTATGATGACATCAACGGCAATAGCCGGCAGGACTTCGCGGACGTGGTCCTGTACTTCAACCAGATGACCTGGATCGCGGCGAACGAGCCGCTCACAGCGTTCGACTACAACGGCAACGGCCGGATCGACTTCGCGGACGTCGTCTGGCTCTTCAATCGTCTTGGCGGTCCGATCGTCACGGCAACACCAATGCCGAGGGGCAACATCTCGGGTTTCGTAATGAACATTACCGGCGGGCAGAAAGTCTCGTGGACAATCGCCGATCCAAGGATCACTATCAACATCTACCGGAAAGAGGGATCGACGTATACCGGGGTTTACTCGAGACCGGTAGATGCTAACGGCTCAATACTCGTACACGCTGCCTCCGACGCCTGGGGCATCTACAGGGTTGAAGAGGTCGTGTCCTGCCGGTTATGAGCCCGTCAGCCCGCCGCATGGATCCCGCGAGGTCGACGTGACCGCTTCGTCTCCCAATCAAGCAGGTGGACTTCGAGAACCGCCTCATTCCCGTGGTGACCACCATGACGACGAGGCCCACCCCGACGCTCACGCAACCGATCGTCACGCCAACCCCGACGATGATCCCGACGGCCTCGATCTCGGGAACCAAGTACAGTGTGAACGAGGTGGGCGTGTCCAGGGAACGGTCGCGAACGTCGAGATCGTACTCGAGCGGCAGGATAGGCAACAAATGGGTGGAGGTCGCCCGCACTATGACAGATTCGAGCGGTCACTACTCCTTCACCGGAATCCCCGAGTACCCCCCGGCGGCAGTACCGCCTGCGCGAGGTCGGCCTCGACATCACGAATTGGTATAGTCTACAGCCCGGTGGACGGGATTATCACCGGGGTCGTGCCTGGTGGAACCGGCTACGACTTCATGAACCAGCCAGTCAATCCGAACGGGGTCGTCATTTACCTGAACAAGACCGTCGATCCTGGGTGCCCTGGCGGATACGTTGTCGATGGTACCACCATCGAGGGGGAGGCATCCGCATACGATTACGTCTGGCTCTCCTATGGCCCCAATTTCGGCTCGAAAAGGAAGTACATCTTCAAGAGCAGCGAGCAGTTCAGGTTCACGATCTACGGGAACCAGACCACAGGCCAGCTCAAGGTCGAGCACTTCGACCTGACCCTGCTCACCTTCAACGTGACCTTCCAGGTGCGGGCCACCGCCGAGGCTCGGCATGGTATACGCCGACTGGGTTCGAAGCTCGCCCCCCTCAGGCCGGGTGACCTCAACTATCGGGGCGATCAACAGCGACGTCACCAACGAGAACTCCACCCTGACCTACATCTTTCCGGTCTGCGAGCCCTCCGACACGTTGCTCCGACTCAACGGCCAGATCTGGTGCGACACCCGTGATCCGCCCGGCAACGACGCCTATCTCGACTTCAGCGACCTCCATGTGGTCCACGACAACCGGTACGGCGAGGGGCTGAATACGATGTGGATCTACCTCGACCCGAGGTACAACTACCTCCTCGCCCAGGGAGTACTGCGTCTCCCCCTGATCCCTTTTTTAACCGTGACGATGAAGACAGCCAGACCCTCGGCACCAACGATCCCGACTTCTCCGGCTGAGGATCCGGGGTAAAGCTGCAAGGGCCACGTCCACGATAATCAGATGAAATGGATCGCCGCAAATGAACCAGTCTGGGCGTTCTACTATAATATCAATGGCCGGATCGACTTCGCCGACGTCATATGACTCTTCACCCGCCTTTGAGGGGGCCGCAACCTCCTCCATTGTTTTTCATCGCACGCACCTTGCGATACCAGTCGTGATCGTCGAGGGGCCTAGAACTTGATGTGCGCAAGCCCCTGGGAGGAGAACATGCCGCCGACAATCATGATCAGAGATCCCCAAGGACACAGTGTCAGGAATGTTGGGATTGGAACCCGCGGGTGCGATGTACATGAGGCACGGCTTGTTTGCAGATCACTGAAAGTCTGAGGGCGTTTTGAGATGACGGAATAACCGTTCAAGGTTCGGATTACATGTCGAAAGCTTTTTCGTTGACACCGGCTCCTATTCCGTGCCCGCCCTCTTCCGCCGATCCGACCGTCGCGCGTCGTGTCCGATGTATTCCATTATCTCCCGTGGCGGGGGCATGGGAAGGCCGGGCGATGGATCGCTGCGGAACAGTGCCGGATAACGACGGAGCATCGGTATGGCTCAAAGGTCACCAGGAACCCCGAAATTCGCATCTGCGCCTCTACGGATCAGCATCGTCGCTCTGGTGATGGTAATTTCCCTGCAGGGCGGTGTTGTGGGCGGTCTCTCTGGCTCCGACCCGCAGACCGGGCGGGCTCCGGTCGAACTCTCGGACCCCGACTCGCAGGCGAAGAACGTGATTCTGCTGATCGGCGATGGCATGGGACCCGTCCAGATCGAGGCCGCGCGGTGGGAGAAGGCAGGCCGCGATCCGGCAGTCTACCCCTCGACGACTCTCGCGATGGACCGGCTCGCGTACTCGGGCACGGTTGCCACCCGGTCGGCCAATTCGGCCGTTACGGACTCTGCCGCGGCCGTTACCGCGCTCATGACCGGGACGCGGACGAACAACGGCATGATCGGCCATGACTCGGACGGCGCCCGCCTGGAATCGATCGCGGAACTGGTCGATGCGGCCGGACGGTCGACGGGCGCGGTCACGACCACGTCCATCACCCACGCGACCCCGGCTGGGGTCTACGCGCACGTCAACGATCGTGACAACGAGCTCCTGATCGCGCGTCAGTTCATCGGCTCGGACCTCGAGGTCGCGCTCGGCGGCGGCTATCGCTACTTCATCGGCACGGGCACCATGGATCCGTGGGGCGCAAAAGGTTACCGGACCGACGGGCGGGACCTCGTCGACGAGGCGAAGGCGCAGGGGTACACGGTAGTGACCACCGCGTCGACCCTCGGCGCCGTCCCGGCAGCGTCCGGCACGAAGGTGCTCGGGCTCTTCGCGCCGAACTCGCTGAAGTACGAGAGCGACCGCGCAGGTTCACAGCAGCCGGCCCTGGCGGAGATGACGGGGACGGCCCTCTCCGTCCTCGCCATGGACGCGGACGGCTTCTTCCTGATGGTGGAGGGCGGGCGGATCGACACGGCCGCCCACGCTCAGGATTACGCGCACATGACCGGCGAGGTTCTCGCCTTCGACGAGGCGGTGCGGACGGCGATCGACTTCGCGGACGCGCACCCGGACACCCTTCTGATCGTCACCGCGGACCACGAGACTGGCGGGCTCGTCCTCCGGGAGAACGGCGACGGAGCCCCGACCCCGGTCTTTACCACGACCGGGCACACCGCAACCGACGTCCCGATCATGGCGAGCGGCCCGGGGGCCGACCAGTTCGGCGACCGCAGGATCGACAATACTCGGGTCTTCGAGGTTCTGCGCGACGTGATGAACCTCTACCCCGTCGCGCCGACCCCGACGTATGACGTTGTGAACGTCCCGCCCGTGACGACAGCGCCGATCGCGCCGGTGGCCGTCCCGACTCTGCGATCATCGGTCGATTCGGGCAAGCGGTATGCCGTCGGTAACCCCGGCTCCTTCATCGGCACTCGGTTTAGCACGGGTGGCACCCCGACCGGGACGAGCGGACCGCGAGTGGTCACGACGACCGACACGGTCCAGAAACCGGGGAGCAGGGCGTACGGCGTCACCCCGCCGAAGGGTCAGTTCGTCCGGTGGTATCCGGCCGCGCGGTGGGAATCAGGCATCAATTAAGCCCTTTTTCAGATTTGTCGGTTTTCGTGGACGCCACGTTGAAATATGAGGCGCCCCTCCTGCCGCGGCCGTTTGACCTAGCCAATCCCCGCAGAACCCTAATCCTTGAGGGTGCGACCCTCGTCGTCATCCTGTTCTGTCTGGGGTGCCGGCAGTACCATCACACCGGCATCGAGCACCAGCGACGCATCGACCGGACCGGTCGTCACCACGACCCGGCCGGGGACGGTGTTCGACTACAAAGGCAACGGGCGGATCGACTTCGCCGACGTCGTCTGGCTCTTCAACCACCTCTGAGTCCCAGCCGTCCACCTTTTTCAAGGGAGTCGAGCGTCGCCTGGTTCGATAGCCTGTTGGCGACGTCGCACGGCATACAACTATATTCTGCCTTTACAAAGCGATTGCTAACACCGGTCGCTCCCGCACACGCACCAGCCGGGCAGGGCCCGCCCCGGCTCACCGGGGAGGCGGGAGGAGGAAGTCCATGAGATCGAACAGAGCGCTCTTCATTGCCATCTGCGTCGTCCTGGCATTCGCCGCCCTCGCATCGGCCGCGACTGCCGTCACCCTGGACGGCATCTCGCCGTCGTCGGCGGACCGCGGCACCAAGGTCGTCGCGACCGTCTCCGGATCCGGCTTCGTCGCCGGCGCCAACGTCGCCCTCTCTCGCAACGGCACCTGGATCCCGGCCGTCCGCAGCGTCGTCGAGAGCCCGACGACCCTCGTCTGTCTGCTGGCCATCCCGGCCGACGCCCCAGCCGGCAACTACACCCTCAACTTGATGAACGGCGGCCTCGGCCCCTGCGTCGTGTACCAGAAGCATGACGCCTTCACCGTCACCGTGCCGACGCCGGGCGCCATCTCCTTCACGGCGGACCCGCCCTATGGCCCGGCGCCGCTCACCGTGCAGTTCAGGGTCACTCCCACCCCCATGATTGTCGCCGATCGCCGTCTCGTATGCGTGGGACTTCGGGGACGGCACGACGGTCATCCGGGTGGAACCCGGTTCACACCTATACGGAGCCCGGGAGGTATCTCGTGACCCTCGCTGGTCGTGGACTCTACCGGTCGCGTGATCGAGAAGGCGACGGGTCGCGTCTGGGTCACGCCGGGCGAGCCCCCGATCGGCGGCGATACGGCATTCTATCTGGTGTCGACCACGCCGCCCGGCGCCGGCATCTACACCGAGGATATCGCGGGGACGAGGGTTCTCGTGGGCACCACGACCAGCGGCCCGGTCAACGTCACCGTCTACCTCACGGGCACGCCCGTGAAGCGGATCGTCGCGAACCTCACGGGGTACAGGAACGCGTCTACGAGATCGCGCAGTACCCGGAGAAAGGCCAGACCGTCCGGGTCCACCTGACCCTCGAGCCGATCGGCACGCCGCCCGGCCCGAAGGCCCTGATCGGCACGTGGCGGCTCACGTCGTTCGTCGGCGCGAACGACACGACCGTCCGGGCCCTAGTCCGCCCCTTCCCGTTCATCACCTTCTCACCCGACGGCTCGTTCGCGGGCTCGGTTGGCTGCAACCACTTCAGGGGGATGTACACGGCCACCGATGACAGGATCACCTTCAGCCGGATCGTCTCGACCGAGATGTACTGCGTGGAGCCCGCCGGCGTCGCGGACCAGGAGCAGCGGGTCTTCGAGCTCTTCCCGATCACGGTCGGCTACCGGATCGACGAACCGACCCTGACCCTCTTCGACCGGGCCGGGAGGTCGATCTTGACCTTCGAACGGGTCTACACGGTGCGGCCGCTGGACCCCGACGGCGACGGCAAGTACGACGATATGAACGGCAACGGCCGGCTCGACTTCAACGACGTGGTGACGTACTTCAACGGGATGTCGTCCATCGCGGAGAACGAATCCGTGACCCTGTTCGATTACAACGGCAACGGGAGGATCGACTTCTCCGACGTCCTCTGGCTCTTCGGCCACCTCTAATCTCTTTCTCTCGAGTCGATCGAAACCCCTATCGTCTCGCTCCGACAATCACCAATCCGGTGATGATGAAGTGCGGCTGTTCCTTCCTGTGTTACTATCTGCAGTCGCCTCCACTCACCGTTAATCGTTGCGCGGGCTCCTGCACATGATAACGGCGCATTCACTATCACGGTATCCGAATGAGGCTGTGAAATGGCCAAGATGCAACCAGACTGGGATGACTTGATCCTGCCGCCGCCGGTCCTGAACTCACTCAAAGCGATCGCAGACCAGATGCGGCTCAGGAGCAGGATCTACGATGAATGGGGTTTCCGGGAGCAGACGAACCGGGGCCCTGAAATCAGCGCGTTCTTCGCAGGCATTCGCGTTGCTATCACGGCCGGTGCGAGCTCCTTTTGCGTCGAGCGCTCGGAGCCCCATCGAGCTCGCGGGCGATTCGGCGGTACTCCCGCGACTGGGTCTCGACCATGTCGACGAGAGCCTCGATCGTCCGGTCGCGTCGGATGAGGTTCGCGGTAAGTTTCGGCGCGGCGGCGGTCGGGGCCACGGCCAAAAGGGATTGGTAGATCCGGTCCTCACGGGCAATCTCCTCGAGCACGGCCTTCGCGATCCGCTCCCGGTCGGCGATCGCCTCAAGGAGGGTTGCGGACCGGGCAGTCGGATCCCTCTCGGCGCTCCAGGCGAGGGCGGCGATCCGCTCGTCGGCCACAATAAGCTCGCCGGCCCGAGCCGCGAGGGGGCTGAGAGCGTTACGCTTCATGCCGAGCCCCTCAGCAGACGGGACGATAAATGTTCTGGTGAATGGTTGACGCTGCCGCTGGCGTTTCCAACGCAATGTATCAAGGTTCCATTCTCGGAGCGCGCGAGTATGCCGCCGCCCCGGCATTCGTTCTAGTGTGCCGCGACCAAGCGATTGGGAAGGGCTCCGCGTCAGACCGCCACTTCTGCCGAATCCGATCGCCGGCGATGGAGAAAGCCAGGAGAAAATGGGAGGCTGGGGGAGGCTCAGAGGTTGTTGAAGAGCCAGACGACGTCGGCGAAGTCGATCCGGCCGTTGCCTTACCCCCCGTCCCACTTCCCTTTTTCATCTGTGCCCTTCCCGTGCGATGAGGCCCACTCCTGATCGGTGTCAGATCGGTCTTTGCTTTCACATCCAGCTCCCAAATCGTGCTCAATGAACGCGTCGTCGTCAAGGAGAAAATCTTTTAAACAATGGATGATAATTAGGAGTCAGAAGTAACAGGAGAGTTGAAAAAATATGCCAGATTCAAGGAGCAATCCTGAATCTGACCGCAGAATGGACGTCTCTCCCGCAGCATCAGGAGACCTTTTTCATATCCTCTACCGGTATAAGAGCGCCATTTCGATCAATCATCCAAGGTCGGATATGCTGCATCGGGTCGATCGTCCATACATTCAGGAGCAGCAGGCGATTGCATCCTCCCGGTGTCCTCGAGCGTTGCGGGCACGACGAACCGGGTTCCCGTGTCCCCCCGCCGCAGAAAAAAGTGAACCTCTCAGGCACGCTCACGTCGTCACGAACGCGCCTGTCATCATCTTCGGGTGCACATCGCACCGGAAGAAGAACCTCCCCTTCTCGGCAGGCGCGGTGAAGGTGTACGTCACGGTCTTCGGTCCCGTGATCACCTCTCCGGCAAAGAACTTCTCCGCCGCCGACGCGTCTCTGTAGAGCGCGAAGTTGTGCGGTATCCCCGTGTCCCGGTTCTCGAAGGTCATCTCCACCGGGGATCCGGCCGGCACGGTGATCTCCTTCGTGTCAAAGGCCATCCCCTCAGCTTTCAGTGTGATCGCCACCATCATCCGATCCCCCGTCCTCAGGTCGTGACCGTGACCGTGACCATGTCGTTCACTGCCGGAACCACGGGCGTGTGGTCGTTGTTCACGAGCTGTACCGCGAAGGTGTGTGTCCCCGGCGAGACGTTTCTGAACGTATACGACGTGTCCGAGACGTGTGCCCAGGCGGCGTTCGTGTCCGCCGGGATCGCCGGCTGCCCGGCTGCGTTCGGGATCGGGTTGACGTCCATGTAGAAATGGACGTGCCCCTCGCCCGTGACGTTCGCCTGGCCCTGCTTGTCCACGACCTTGAAGTTGTTCACGTCGGCCTTGACCGTGATGTCTCCGGTTCGCACGGTGGCGCCGTTCGAGGGCGAGGTGATCTTCAATGTCGGGGTCGCCGTCGTCGTGGTGCAGCCCGAGAGCATGACGCATGCCGCCACGAGAACGAGCGCACAGATCGCAGATGCGCGAAGTATCTTCGACATGGTTTGGACTAATCTCAGGTGACAATATAAACTTTCTCCTATCTCAACGATGTTCCGTCCCCCGTCGTCGCCGCCGGCGGCTTATCTTCGTCTTCGACAGGGAGGCGTCGCGTGAGGCGAAGGTGCCGGCCTTGCTCGAGCCGCGGAGCATCGAGTGATAATCACCGATGATCATTGCGCCCTAACCCAATCCCTCGGCTATCACCCGGATGAGGGAATTTTGGACATGAATCGGAAACGGAAGAAGTCCCAACGGATACATCACGGCAAACTGGCAAAACGGGATCGTGGTGAGGCGACCACGGCGGAATCGGGATTGGACCATCCCGCAGTGTGCCCCGCTGTTGACGAAACTTCGGGAAATGACCTATTCAGGTGAGATCGAAAATAGGATTCCACAGCTGCCAGCATCCGGTCAGATGTACATAAGGTGGCACAGCCCGGGTTGCATTGGGGTATACGAGCCGGCCAAGATGAAACACGATCCCAGTCACTTCCGTGCGGTCCGTGCGGGCGGATCGGCGAGATTCACCACGGGACCGCGATAAAGACTGTGCTGCCGGAGCATGACGGGGGCGGCAGCTTCGACCGGGTGGTAGATCCTCGCAGGGAGATCAGATCGACTGTTCCCAGTTCTGTCCCATATCCACGATCGGCCGGACCTCGGCGACCTCGAAGGTCACGAGGGCGTGGATCATGTCTGCGGCCACCTCTCCGACAACCCGGGCCAGTATGGATCGGTACTCGTCAAATGCCGGGCCCGAGGTCACGAGGTCCTTCAACCTCATGTAGACGCGGACCCCTTTCCAGTCCATGATGCCCGCGCCCGGTTCCATGATCATGTAGACCGCGTGCGGGTTCTCGCGGAGGTTTGCGAGCGTACGGTTCGTTCCCGAGCCCAGGACCACGGTCTTCTCGTCGGTCATGCGCGGCGAGCCGAAGACCGCGACGTCGACCCTGCCGTCCGCTCCGGCCGTGCTGAGCGTCCCGATTCGCGGCGCCCGGTTGAAGTACTCCATCAGCGTGGATACCATGATTGCCACTCCCCGTATCGCCACTGGCTCTCGCGCACGGGGGTTAAATATTAAGGCCCCCAGAGCCCCGTTCACTTTCACACCGCGACCGATGGGCCTTATACGTCTCCGGACGACCTCATCCATGCAGCTCCGCCGGGGCTGTCCGAGGGTGACTATGCAGACGACCATCGACGGCTCGTTTTCGACTGGGACCGCTGGGGCGGATGATGCCTCGTGCGACGACACGCTCGTCGTCATGCGCACCGAGGACGGCGGGCTCGAGCTTCTGGGCGAGGAGGTCACACTCCTCCTCTCGCCCGACGACGTCCGCACCCTCCTCTTCTACGGTTCGACGGTCGAGCTCGAGGGCCCGGGCGGCGCGACGGCCACGATCGGCGTCGATCCCCGACGGTATGCGCTCGTGCTCGTCCTCGAAGGCCGCGCCTATCGCGCCCCTCGCTGGGCGATCACGGCCGTCGCACGGGGCCGGCTTCACGCCGCGTACCTTCAAGCCGGCCGGCGCCGTCCCTACTCCCACACGCGGCCGCCCGAGCCACGCATGGCAGAGGCACAGAACTGAGCGGGTCCAGCCCTGGGAGATAGGGCACTGCGGCTCTTCGCGAGGATTCTGAAAAAGGAGATCCACCGGCGTTGTTCCCGGCCGGGCAGGAGAGGTTCGCCGGGCCGGGGGTGAGGGGACGTGCGTGCCGGCTTCAGGGGCCGCCCGCCGTCACCCCTCGGCAAGGCGGCCCTGCTGTTTATTCGGACTGACGCCTTCAGGCGCCGTTCAGTGCCTGTGCCGTGTCGAACCCGCTCTCGATCAGCCGCTGGTACATCACCAGCGCGCGCCCTGCCCCGTCCGTGACGATGGGTGGTGCGATGAGGCATTCCGACGCGTCGGACTCGGAACGATCCTCAGGTGCGACCGGAACGCCTGTCTGAAATTTCAGTTCCATCGATCTCGTCCTCGTCAGGCACCCGGTCCAGGCCTTTGCTGCGTGGCCGGAAAGCCGATGGCATGCAGGTTGGCGGTGACATAATATAATGGTATCGTGTTATGATGATTGAATCGGATGAGTGAAAGCATTCGGCAATAACGCTAAATATTCGGCGGCGGCAATCTGATCCGGAGGGCTGACACTGCGGGGCACGCACGAGATCGGTCGAATCCGGGAACTGCTGGCGGAGAATCCGAAGGGGCTGACGATCGAGGAGGTCTCGCGCAGGCTCACGCTCAACCGCGCGACGGCGGCGAAGTACCTCAATGCGATGGCCGTCTCGGGCCAGGCCGAGGTGCGCGCGCTCGGCCCGGCCAAAGTCTTCTACTCATCACACCGGCTGCCGCTCGCGGATCTGATGAGCCTCTCGTCCGACCTTATCCTTGTCCTCGACGACGGGCTCTTCGTCCTCCACGCAAACGACACCCTCCTCTATCACTTCGGCCTTGAAGCAAGCGAGGTGAAAGGGCTCCGGCTCGATCTGTCGCCGCTCGCTCCATTCCTGGCCGGGGCGGACGCGGGCCGGTTGCTGCAGACTCTCGAGGGCGCCGAGCACATCTTCGACTGCGAGGTCGAGCGCGGCGGCATGACCAGGTACTATCGGGGTCGGGCGCTGCCCTTGGTCTTCGAGGCCGGCGCGCGTGGCGTTGGCCTGATCCTCGAGGACATCACGGGGGATCGCCGGCACCAGGAGGAGCTCGAGACCCGTGTCCGTGAGCGGACGCGCGAGCTCGAGGCGGCAAACGCGGCGCTCGAACGCGAGGTCGAGGAGCGCCGGCGCACCGAGGAGCGGCTCGCCGCGAGTCGGCGTACGGTCCAGCAGATCCTCGAGACCACGCCGAACCTGGTCTACGTCTACGCCGTGGAGACGGTGCGGCTCCGATACGCGAACCCGAACCTCACGACCATCCTCGGCTACCCGGCCGAACAGTCGTGGGCAGGCGAGGGGACCGAGATCCTTCCCCTCGTCCACCCCGACGACCGTTGCCTGCTCGAGGGCCACCGGAGCGCCCTCGCCGCGACCTCCGACGGCGAGGTGCGCGAGCTCGAGGTCCGCGTCCGGCACGCGCTCGGCCACCACCTCACGCTCCGGTGCCGTGAGCTCGTCTTCAAGCGCGACAGCGATGGTCAGCCCCGTCTGGTCATCGGCACGGCCGAGGACGTGACCGAGCGCCGCAGGGCCGCGAACGCACTCCGGACGGCGAACCGGCAGCTCCTGCTGCTGAACGGCATCACGCGCCACGATATCCTGAACCAGCTCAACGTGCTCTCGGGCTCGCTCGGGCTGGTGAGGGACGTAACCGGGAGCTCTGCTGACGCCGAGCACTTGGACCGGGCCGGCCGGGCTGCCGAAACGATCCGGCGACAGATCACCTTCACCCGCGACTACCAGAGCATCGGCGCCCATCCACCCGAGTGGCAGCGGGTGCGGGACGTGATCGACCGCGCCGCCGCCGAGCTCGACTGCGGCACTGTGTCTATCGAGACGGGAGACTGCGACGTCGAGGTCTACGCAGATCGCCTCTTCGAGAAGGCCATCTACGCCCTGATCGACAACGCGGTTCGCCACGGCGGGACCGTCGGGTCGATCCGCTTCTCCTGTTCCTCCGCGGACGGCGAGTTCGCGATCGTCTGCGAGGACGACGGCGTCGGGATCCCCGACGATGAGAAGGAGCATATCTTCGAACGGGCCTTCGGCCGGAATTCGGGATACGGTCTCTTCCTCGCGCGCGAAGTCCTCGGAATCACCGGTCTTTCAATCCGCGAGACCGGCGTCCCGGGCGACGGCGCCCGCTTCGAGATCCTGGTCCCCCACGGTCTCTTCAGGCCGGTCTGACGGATGCCTAGTCCAGGGCCGGCGCCGGCGGCAGAGGGAGGGGCGGCCGGCTCGTGTTCGCCGCGAATGCGTTCGTGAGCATGGTGTAGAAGAGCCGCTGGGGCCGCGGATCGTGTCTGAACCGTTCGGGATCGCCGACGAATGCATCGTGTACGCGCGGGTAGTTGCTCGGCGAGAAAGGCTCGAAAGGCCGCGCTCTCGAGCATCGCGTCGCTCGATTCGATCCCGGGCAGGCCGTGGAGGAGCTCATGCCAGCATCGGAGTGCAAGCACCTCCCCGGTCTCGGTCCCGAAGACCGCGACCGAGCAGCGGGACCCGGCAGCTCCCCCCGCGATCCCCTCGACAGGATAATCGGCCACGGAGAAGACGAGGATGGTCTCGTCCCTGAGCGGGAACGGCATGCCGTGCCAGTCTCGCCATACATGCCAGTTCACGTTCTCTCGCGGCTCGTCGAACCGGAACGCCCAGACCGTCGATGGGACCCCGTCAAGAGCCTGCCGGACGAGCGCATGGTCGAGCCGGCCCGGGACAAGCACGGTCATGGGTATGGGGCCGGGGTGCGCGTCCGGCAGGATCCGGCGGAGGAGGCGATCGAGCATCGTGATCCCTCTCGATGGCAAGAGAGATACGGCTGTCGCCCCGGCCCCGGCAGAGGATGTACGGGGCCACGGTGCGTCCCGGCGGCTCTGCCAGGCGCTTCTGCAAGGCGGAACTGCCCGGATCTGCCAGGATCTCGCCGGATCTCCTTTATATTGGCAATTTCGACGCCAACTGCCTTCCAACAACAGTTTTTTTACCTCTGAGGAAGATGGATCTGATGTATTCCGTTAATGTACCAGAACGCCGCGATGCGCCACGGTAATGCTCCGGGTGCTCCGGTTCCCCATCTCTCCCCCTGATCCCACATCCATCTCGAGGTGTTCAACATTGGTATGGCTCAAATGCGTGCGTCCGCAACGGACCTGTGGCGATGAGGTCGTCGAGGAACCGATCTTCATCAACGCCAAGGATATCTACGCGTACCTGATCCGCCAGAAGGCCGGGCAATACTTCCTGCTCGCAGGTACGATCGAACAGCCCGACTACCTGACCGTCGGGGCCTTCTCGAGCGAAGAGGAGGCCGAACAGTGCGTGACCGCGATCCTCGACCAGGCCGATTACACCCTGCTCGATCCGAAGCAGATCGTCGAGGAGAACAGGCAGATCGTGGCCGAGACCTACGAGCAGATGGCCGAAGAGGAGGCGCTCGCCTCCGAGGTCGTCTGACCGAACGGCACCTCGCTCATACTCTTTTCCCGCCCGTTCTTCCTCCGGTGCCCGGTATCATCATGAGTGTGTTTATGGGTAGCCCCGCGCAATGATATGCAGGAGACGCAGTCATGTGCATAGCGGTGCCCGGCGAAGTGGTCGAGATCCTGGACTCGGGACGGGGGGTCGTCGACTACGGAGACCTCCGGCAGGAGGTCCGCATCGACCTGATCGAGGACCTGAAGGTCGGCGAGTGGGTCCAGGTCCACGCGGGCTGGGCGATCGGCCGGATCTCGAAGGAGAAGGCGCTCGAGAACCTGGAGACGATTCGCGAGGTCTACGACCTGGTCTACGGCGAGGTCTGACCTCTTCTTCGAGAACATGCACGAATCCGGGATCGCCTACGACCTCTACGCGACCGCGCGCCGCGCCGCGATCGAGAACGGCGCGACGCGGGTCATCCGGATCGGGGTCGAGTGCGGCGCGCTTGCGATGGTCAACCCCGAGCAGGTGCGGTTCCTCTTCTCGGTCATGGTCGAGGACGACCCGCTCTTCGCGGGGACGGTCCTCGAGATGGCCACGATTGCGCCGGTCATGACCTGCGCCTGCGGCGGATACGGGGGAGACGACCTGTTCGTATGCCCGGGCTGCGGCGGTCTTCCGACCGTGGTGAAGGGCCGCGAGATCGTGGTGACGTCCTGCGAGATCGACGTCGAGGACGTACCGGCGTGATATCGGTGCGCAGAGGTGGTAACTGATGAAGGTGGAGCTGATGCACGGCGCGGGCGGCGAGGTCATGAACGAGCTGGTCTCGATCCTGACACGCGTCTCGCATTGCAACGCGGGCGGAATAGGGCTCGAGGCCCTCGACGACGGGGCCGTGGTCCCGATCAACGGCGCGAACGTGGTCTTCACGACCGACTCGCACGTGGTCCGCCCGATCTTCTTTCCGGGCGGCGACATCGGCCGGATCGCGGTCGCCGGGCACCGTGAACGACCTGGCCGTGATGGGCGCGCGACCGATCGCGCTCTCGTGCGGGATGGTGATCGAGGAGGGGTTCGAGATCGCCGACCTCGAGCGGATCGTCGCCGTCCATGGACGAGGCCCTCGGCGAGGCCGGCGCGGCCCTGGTCACGGGGGACACGAAGGTCGTCGAGCGCGGCTCGCTCGACGGGATCGTGATCAACACGGCCGGGATCGGGGTGGCCGACCGCGTGGTCCGCGACTCGGCGCTGGTTCCCGGCGACCGGATCATCGTGACGGGCACGCTCGGCGACCACGGGCTCGCGATCCTGGCTCACCGCGAGGGGTTCAACCTCGGCGAGCAGCTCCGCTCGGACGTGGCGCCGGTCTGGCCGCTCGTCGAGCGCGCGCTTGCTGCCGGGACGGTCCACGCGATGAAGGACCCGACGCGCGGCGGCTTCGCGGCCGCGATCAACGAGATGGCGCGAAAGAGCGGCGTCGGCGTCGTGGTCGACGAGGTCTCGCTGCCGCTCCGCCGCTCGGTCGTCTCGGCGGCCCGGCTCCTCGGGATCGACCCGCTCCAGGTCGCGAACGAGGGCAAGGTCGTCATGGGCGTTCCGGCCGCCGACGCCGAGGCCGTCCTCGCGGCGCTCCGCTCGCACCCACTCGGGGCGGAGGCCGCTATCGTCGGGACCGTGGTCGAGGGGTCGCGCGTGGTCATGGCCACGACGGCCGGCGGCAGCCGGTTCATCGAGCCGCCCATGGGCGACCCGGTCCCGCGGGTATGCTAGACCTGGTCCTCCGGAACGTTCGCCTGCCCGATGGCCGCGTGGTCGATCTCGGGGTCGAGGACGGCCGGGTGGCCCGCGCCGCCGGGCCGTCTGCCGAGACGCTTGACTGCGCCGGGCTCGTGGTCCTGCCCGGAGCGATCGACATGCACGTGCATCTCCGTGGCGGAGTCCAGGCATACAAGGAGGACTGGGAGTCGGGCACGCGGAGCGCCCTTGCCGGCGGAGTCACGGTGGTCGTGGACCAGCCGAACACGGTGCCGCCCCTCGAGACGGTCGAGGCGTTCGAGGCACGGGTCGAGGAGGGGCGGCGTCGGAGCCGGTGCGGCTTCGGAGTCAACGGCGCCGTGACGCCCGACGCCGACCTCGAAGGGCTGTATGCGGCCGGCGCACTCGCCTTCGGCGAGACCTTCGCCGCACCCTCGAGCTACGGCGAGGCGATCGGCGACGCAGCTCTTGCGGCCGCTTTCCGTCGTATCGGGGCGCTCGACGCTCTCGCGACCCTTCACCTCGAGGATCCTCTGTCGGGCACCCCTGCGACCCTCGAGGAGCATGATCTTCTCCGGCCCGCTGTCGGCGAGGAGCGAGCGCTCCGGCGCGTCCTCGCGCCTCGCGCCGCCCGGCCTCCGTCTCCACTGCTGCCACCTGACCTCGCCCGGTGCGGTCCGGTGCGCCCGATCGGCAGGTGCAACGGTCGAGGTGACGCCTCACCACCTCCTCCTCGATCGCGAGGGGTTTGCCCCCGGCGACGCGCGCGGCCGGGTGAACCCGCCGCTTCGCAGCCGCGCGTGCCGCGATGCTCTCTGGGCCTGTCTTCCGGCAGTCGATGCTGTCGCCTCGGACCACGCGCCGCATACGGCTGAGGAGAAGGCGCAGCCGTTCGCGGAGGCCCCGTCCGGCCTCCCAGGAGTCGAGACCATGCTCCCGCTCCTCCTCGCCAGGTCCCTCGAGGGGGCGCTCCCGCTCGAGCAGCTGATCGCGCTTACATCGACCGGCCCGGCCCGAATTCTCGGCATCCGCCCGGCCGGGTTTGCCCCGGGGGACCGGGCCGACTTCGTCCTCTTCCGTCCCGAGGTCGAGCCCGTCAGGGCCGCGCGCCTCCATTCGAGGTGCGGCTGGACCCCGTTCGAGGGGATGCCGGCTGTCTTTCCCGAGCGCGTGGTGGTCGCGGGTGAGCTCGCGTACGATCACGGGCGGTTTGCGGACATGCCAGGGTCCTGGGTTAGTGGAAATGGTTATATGAATTGAACGCAAATATTTATATTCGCCGACACAGCGCCTCCATAGGTCCCCGGGTGATCGAATGGCACATGCCTGGATGTGATCCATGGGACAACCCGGTTGCGCGACAGGCGACGCCCGGCATGAGGGTTAAAAACCGGCAAGGGACGGCATCACGCCACCGATGCGCCGTGTTTGTTCATGTCGGGCGACATTCTTCCTATCCTTCAGGAGAGCGGACGCCATGGACCTCGCGAATGCCCTGAGCCTGCGGCCGGACGGTGTCGTGATCGCGCTTGAAGTCTCGCCGAACGCGAGGCGTGAGCGGTTCCCCGACGGATACAATCCCTGGCGGAACGCGATCGGGTGTGCGGTCACAGCCCCGCCCCTCGACGGGCGCGCGAACAAGGCCGTTCTCACGCTCGTTGCGGACGCGCTCGGCGTGAAAAAGGGCGATGTCGAGCTGATCGCCGGGGCCACGTCGTCGTTGAAGCGGGTGCTTGTGCGCGGCTGGCGCCTTGACGAGGTCGCCGCTATCTTGACCGCCCGGCAGGCTTAATCCGGCGCCCGTCGACGGAGGTGGCGTGAACCGCTCCGTGCCTGAACTGCTCGCGCCGGCCGGAACGCCCGGCGCGCTCGAGGCCGCCTGTGCCGCGGGCGCGGACGCGGTCTATCTCGGCGGCAGCCGGTTCGGGGCGCGGGCCGCGGCTGGTTTCGATGCCGCTGCGCTCGAGGCCGCCATCGAGTACGCCCACGCCCGCGACGTCCGGGTCTATGTCACGGTGAACACGCTCGTAGCCGACCGCGAGCTCGAAGCCGTCGCGGACGACCTGGTCCGATGCTACGCGTCGGGCGCGGACGCCGTCCTCGTCCAGGACGTGGGGGTCGCCGCTATCGCCCGCGAGCTCGTGCCCGACCTGCCGCTCCACGCCTCGACCCAGATGACTGTCCACTCGGCCGACGGGGTGCGGGCTGCGGCCGATCTGGGCTGCACTCGGGTCGTGCTCGCCCGCGAGCTCTCGCTCGCCGAGATCGAGGCGATCGCCACGGCCGTGCCGGAGGTAGAACTCGAGGTCTTCGCGCACGGTGCGCTCTGTTATGCCTGGTCGGGGCAGTGCCTCCTCTCGTCCGCGATAGGAGGGCGGAGCGGTAACCGGGGCCGGTGCGCCCAGCCCTGCCGCAAACCCTACCGCCTGCTCCGCGGCGTTGCCGACGAATGGGGGCGGCTCACCGACCCGACGATTGTGTCTCTTCCCGACCGGTATCTCCTCTCGCCGCGGGACCTCAGGATATATCCGGGACTCGACCGGCTGGCGCGCGTCCCGATCGCCGCGCTCAAGATCGAGGGGCGGCTCCGCTCTCCCGCCTACGTCGCGGCCGTGGTCGGGTGTTACCGCGCCGCCCTCGATCGCATGGTCGGTGGCGACGCCGCAACCGTGCCGGAGGAGGTCGAGGCCCTCGAGCTCGCGTTCAACCGGGGGTTCACGCAGGGCCGGCTCTTCGGTGAGTCGGGCAACCAGTTCATGGGCAGCGACCGTCCCGGACCGCGGGGAGTCCATGTCGGGATCGTGGTGGGGGAGGATCGATCCGGCCGTACCCTTGTCCGGTTCGACGACGGCGTCCGGCTCGAGAGCGGCGACGGGCTCGTGGCAGCGCCGCGTGGCCGACCCGACCTCGACGTCGGCACCGTCCTCAGGTACGCCGCATCGGGCGGGACGGTTCCCGTCCCGTTCGGCCAGCCCGTACCGGACGGCACATCGGTCTTTCTCACGAGCCGGCGTCAGGCCGTGGCGCCCTCCCATCGTCACGGTCGACCTCGCAGTCGACGTCTCGGTCGACGAGGATCGCCGCCCCGTCGCCGAGGGCGTTGTTCGCCGCAAACAGGGCCCGCCGATCCCGTTCCGGGCCGTCGGGGAGCCCATGGCCCCGGCCCGTTCGCGGCCGCTCACGAGCGAAGTCGTCGAGGAGCACCTCCGGCGGACCGGCGGCACGCCGTACGCGTTCTCGCATGTCCTTGTCGATCTGCCCGACGGACTCTTCGCGCCGCCCTCGGTCCTGAACGAGTTCCGCCGGCGCACGCTCGATGCGGCCGCCGGGGCCATGGTCGCGGCCGGGCGGCCATGCATCGATGAGGTCGCAGCGGCACATGGGCGTCTCGCAGTGTTCACCGCGTCCGCTGTACCCATATCGCCATCGCCTCACGCTTCGCCGCGGATCCGCTGCCTCGTCGATACCCCCCGCGCTGCCGGGGCGGCGGCCAGAGCCGGCGCCGACGAGGTCTGCATCGAACCCCGCGTCTCGCTCGGGGCTCCCTGCGCCTGCCTTTCTTCAGGGCCAGAGGCGGTTCTCGCCGAGCTTCGACGAGGCCGTCGCGTCCTGCAGCCCCGTCCCCGTGCTCTGGGCGTGGCCCCGGATAACCCGGCAAGGGTTCCTCGACGCGGCCGTCCCGCTCCTCGCCTCCGCTCCCGTCGCCGGTGTACTCGTCGACGGCCTGGGAGCCGGCCTCTGCGATCGCCGCCGCCGTCCCGGGACTCCCGATTCACGGCGGCCCCGGGCTCAACCTCTGGAACTCCCGGGCCATCCGCCGTCTCGCAGACCGGTTCGCCTCGCTCACGCTCTCGCCCGAGCTCGCGCGGGGAGAGCTCGCCCGACGCAGTGGCCGTGAGCCGGGCCTCGGGGGTAGACATCCCGCTTGGTGTCATTAGTCCAGGGGAACCTCGAGCTGATGGTCACGGACGACTGTCTCGTCGCCCTCGACGTCTGCCCCGCAGAGGCCCGGGCGCGGTTCGCGCTCGAGGACGAGCGCCGCCGCCGCTTCCCCATTCAGTCCGACGGCGAGTGCCGCGTCAGGATCCTGAACGCGGTCGAGACCTGCCTCATCGACCGCCTTCCTGCCATTTCAGGGGCCGGGGTGGACCTGCTTGTCGTGGATGCGCGGGGTCGGACACCGGCGTGGGCGGCCGCCGCCGTCGGAGCGTACCGCGCCGGCATCGCAGCCCTCGGGGCGCCCGGTACCGGGCGCCGGGAGAGACTCACGGCCCTGAAGGAGGAGCTGCGGGCGATCGCGGCGGGCGGGATCACGGCCGGTCCGTTCGTGCGCGGCCGGAACGAAGAGGAACAGTTATTGCCGGGATCGGAGCACGATACCGCATGTCACAGGTCGTCATCCTGATCAACCTCAAGACGTACAGGGAGGGACTCGGCCAGAACGCCCACCGCATCGCCCGCGCGGCCGAGGAGGTCGCGTCCGAGAGCGGCGCGCTGATCGGCGTCTGCCCGCAGCTCGATCGACCTCCATCCACTCGCCCGCCACTTCGAGATCCCCGTCTACGCCCAGCATGTGGACGGCGTCGCGCCCGGCGCGGCCACCGGGCACGTCACGGCCGACGCGCTGAAACTGGCCGGTGCGAAGGGGAGCCTGATCAACCACTCCGAGCGCCGTCTGACCCTCGCCGAGATCGAGGCCTCGATTCGCGCCTGCGAGAAGAACGGCCTTGCCTCGGTCGTCTGCACCAACAACGTCATGACCAGCGCCGGGGCAGCGGCCCTCGCCCCCTCGTTCGTCGCAATCGAGCCGCCCGAGCTGATCGGCTCGGGCATCTCGGTAGCGAAGGCGGACCCGGGAATCATCCGGAACTCGGTCGAGGCGATCCGTAAGGTGAACGCCGGGGTGAAGATTCTGACGGGGGCCGGGATCCAGTCGGGCGACTGCGTCCGGATCGCGACCGAGCTCGGGACCGACGGCGTGCTCCTCGCCTCGTCGGTGGTCAAGGCCGACGACCCGGGGGTCGTGCTCCGGGACCTGGTCTCGCAGCTCTAGGCGACGGTTACGCGCCGAAGAGGATCCAGACGAGGACCGCGACCACAACAAAGAGGAGCAGGGTCAGCCCGATGCCGATGGCCAGAAGCAGACGGAGGCTCCGCCGGACGTCCCGATCCTCGCCGACCGGCATCCGCCGTTCGGTGGGCTGGCGCCGATCGACATCCACCGGCACTGTCGGGGCGACAGGAGCGATTGCCCGGGCAAGGGCGCACCGGGGACAGGCCTCGTCGGGCGATATGAGCGGCCCCCCGCACGCGGGGCAGACTGGGTCCATGCTGATCAGGTCTCCAATCTGGTTCTCCTTAACTTGAACCTGTCGGCCGGGCCTCAGACGATCAGCGAGATCAGGTCGTGCTTGGTGACCACGCCCTGGACCTTACCGGCCTCGACCACGAGCACGGCGTGGTGCTGCTGGAGGATGTGCAGGATCGTCTCGACGTCCATCTCGGGGGGTACGGTCGGAAAGGACGGCTCCATGAACTCCTGGACGAGGTAAGGGTGCGAGCGATGGAGCTGCTGCTCTTCGAGGGCCGAGAGGAGTGCGGCCTCGGAGATGCACCCGACGGGGACGCCGTCGCGGACCACCGGAAGCTGCGAGACCCCGTTGCGGCCCATGAGGTCGACCGCATTCGTAACCGGATCCTCGGGGTGGACGCCGATCACGGGCGTGTGCATCACCTGGGCGGCAGTGATCACCGAACGCTCGGCGATGTTCAGGACCGCGACGATCCGCTGAAGGGTCGAGACCCTCGGGTCCACCGAACCCGCCTCGATCCGCGCGACCATGGACTGGCTGATCCCGGCGCGGCCCGCGAGGTCGGCCTGCGTCATCGAGAACTTCTCGCGCATCGCCCGTATCTCCGCGGGCGTCGGGATATGCATGCTATTACTCAAGGGAATATGCACGGATTAGCGTTATGCTTCGATCCGAGAAGAGCGCTGAAATCGAGTGGGAGGAGTAAGCCCCCTTCTGTTCTGTGCGGCATTCGGCTCCGCGTCAAACCCGGGCCGGGACCGGACGCCCGAAGGGCCCTGTTCTGACTTGCACCCGCAGGGGTTCGCCGTTTCAGCGTCACCCGCGCATCGACGCTCGGCGCGTCTCCGCCCGTGAGGGCGGCGCTCGCCCGTGAGGGCTCGAACGCCTCATTGCTCCGCGCGGGGCGTACCGTTTCTGTGCCATTGCCATGACTCTCGCCATCCGCACTTGCATGCGGCTGCGTTTCCGGTGGGTGGGGGGACTTTCCTCAGCGGCGCAGCTGCGCCACCGTCGGCCGCACTCTCCCTCTCGCATCATATTCGGTTGGCGGCGGCATAAAGATATGCGAGCCGTCACTCGGCCGGCGCGGTAACCAGTCTTCTCGCTCCGAACGGAGGCGATAACGGCCCCCGATCTCCGATCCTTCCACCATCTTCATTATTGTCGAGGGCGAGATCCTGATCAATGATCCCCCTGCTGGTCGACCTCTCCGGCCGATGCGTCCTGATCTGCGGCGGGGGTGACGTGGCTGCTCGAAAGGCAGCGTTCTTTCTGCCCGAGGCCGAGGTCACGGTTGTCTCCCGATCCTTCGCCACCCCGCTTCTGCGCTCAGGAGCGCGGCTGGTCGAGGCCGACCTGGACCGGCTCGACGACGCCGGCCTCCGCGCGCTCTGTTCGGGCGCCAATCTCGTCGTCGCGGCCACCTCGGACCCGGCCCTGAATGGCCGGATCGTGCGGGCGGCTCGCTCCGAGGGGGTGCTCGCGAACAGTGCTTCGGGCGCGGGCGGCGACGTGCAGCTCCCGCCGTGGCTCGGGGAGAGCGGTACGTGGTCGCAGTCGGCACCGGGGGCGAGAGCCCGGGCATGGCCCGGTTCCTCCGCGAATCGATCGAGCGGACGTACCCGCGCCTCGACGAGATGATCGCCCTGCAGGCCCGGCTCCGTTGCCGCCTGCAAGACGAGATTCCCGACCAGCGGCAGCGGTCGTCCCTGCTGAGGGCCGTGCTCGAGGACTGCGAGATCTGGGCGTCCCTCGACGAGGGAGAGGAACGGGCATGGGCGCTCGTGGAGGGCCGGTATCTCCATGCCTGAATCCCTCGTGCACGCTCTGGCTGTCGGCGGACTCGTCCACCACGAGGCTGACGTGGGAGCGCTCGAGACCTTCCGGTTCACCGATGAGGCCGCCCTGCTTACGGACGCGCGGGCGGTCTTCGGCGGGGCTCTCCTGCTCCAGACGTGCAACCGTGTCGAACTGCTCGTTCAGGGCACCGGTCCCGAGCTGGCCGCGTACCTCCACGCCTCGGGCCGTCCGGAGTTCGTGCTCCGGGAGGGCGATGACGCCGTTCGCCACCTCCTCGAAGTCGCGTGCGGGCTCGACTCGATGATCATGGGTGAGGACCAGATCCTGGGCCAGCTCCGGCAGGCGCTCGTGCTGAGCCGCGACGCGGACGCCCTCTCTCCCCTCGTCGAAGAGTGTGTGAACACTGCAGTCCACCTCGGGGTCGAGGCGCGGGCACGGACCGAGATCAACCGTGGCGCGGTCTCGATCGGGTCTGCGGCGGTGCAGCTCGCCGAGGACCTGCTCGGCAGCCTTGACGGCCGCCACATCCTTGTAGTCGGCTCCGGCGAGATGGGCATGCTCGTGACCCAGGCCCTGGCCGCGCGGGAGCTGACCGCGATCTACGTCGCGAACCGTACGCATGGGCGGGCAATCGAACTCGCCCGGAAGATCGGCGGGAAAGCGGTCCGGCTCGACGAGCTCCGCCGGTACCTGATCCTCTCGGACGTCGTGATCTCCTGCACCTCCGCGCCGCACCCCGTGCTGAAGGTGGAGACGCTGAAAGAGGTGATGCGGGGACGGTGCTGGCCCCTCGAGGGGGCACCGCGCCCCCTGATCCTGATCGATATCGCCCAGCCACGCGACGTGGAGGAGGGGGCCGAGCAGATCGCCGGGGTCCACCTCTGCACGATCGACAGCCTCCGCGCCATCAGCGAGCAGAACATGGAGACCCGGCGATGCGAGGCCCAGCGGGTCCGCGGGATGATCGAAGATGAGCTCGACCGGTGCATCCGGCTCCTGAACCGCCAGGCCGCGGGGACCGGGATCGGGCATCTGCATTCGTGGGCCGAACGGGTCCGTGTTCGCGAGCGGGATCGGGCGCTCAAGCGACTCGGGCAGATCCGACGAGCGCACGCGCGAGGTCGTGGACGACCTCTCGCGCGTCCTTGCCCGGCGGCTGCTTGCCGACGCAACCCTCGCCGTGCGCGCCGAGGCTGAAGCAGGGCGGATCGCGGAGGCCGACGCGCTGGTCCGGGCGATTACGGGAGAGAAACCGGCCCCTGCGTCCGGCGTCGCGACGCCATCACACCAGCACACCACCGGAGACGAGGCATGTACCCCGAAAAACGCATGAGACGCCTGCGGCGCCGACGGCTTCTGCCGCTCTTTGCCGAGCATCACCTGAGGATCGACCAGTCTGATCGCCCCGCTCTTCGTCGATGAGGCGGCCGCTGCACCCGTGCCCATCCCATCCATGCCCGGTCAGGCCCGGCAGACCGTCGATACTGTCGCCGGTGCCGCCGAGCGGCTGTACGCGGCAGGGATCCGGGCAGTGCTGCTCTTCGGCGTCCCGCAAACCAAGGACGCGGAGGCCTCGTCCGCGTACGACGACGCAGGCGTGGTCCAGACGGCGATCCGCCGGGTTCGGGCGGCGGTCCCGGACCTCGTCGTGATCACCGACGTCTGCGCCTGCGAGTATACGGACACGGGCCAGTGCGGACTCGTGGGCGGCTGCGCCGACGGCGATCTCGACCTCCTCAACGACGAATCGCTCGCGCTTATGCAGCGGATTGCGGTCAGCCACGCCCGCGCCGGTGCGGACGTCGTGGCCCCGTCCTGCATGCTCGACGGGATGGTGCAGGCAATCCGGACCGCCCTCGACGCAGCGGGGTTCGAGGAGATCCTGATCATGGCCTACTCCTCGAAGTTCGCCTCGGCCCTCTACGGCCCCTTCCGCGAGGCCGCGGACTCGGGCTGCAGCTGCGGCGACCGGACGACCTACCAGATCAGTCCCGCGAACGGGCGCGAGGCGTTCGTCGAGTCGTCGCTCGATGCGGCCGAAGGAGCGGACGTGCTGATGGTCAAGCCGGCCGGTCCGTACCTCGACGTCATCGCGCGCGTGCGGACCCTCGACCTCCCTGTCGCCGCATACCAGGTATCGGGGGAGTACGCGATGATTCGGGCGGCAGCCGAGCGCGGCTGGCTCGACGAGCGGGCTGCGGCGCTCGAGAGTCTGCTCGCGATCCGTCGGGCGGGCGCGGACCTGATCATCACCTACTTCGCCGAGGATGCAGCCCGCTGGCTCGCGGAGGGTACATGAAGAGCGCCGACCTCTACCGAAAGGCCGTGCGGCTGATGCCGGGCGGAGTCTCGAGCCCGGTGCGGGCGATCTCGCCGTACCCGTGCTACACGGCGTCGGCCGCCGGGGCGTACCTCGAGACCGTGGACGGCCCCTGGCTCCTCGACTGCTGCCTCGGGTACGGTCCGCTGATCCTCGGGCATGCCCACGAGGCCGTGCGTGAGGCGATCGAGGCGCAGCTCGCGCTCGGCTGGCTCTACGGGACGCCGACTCCGCTCGAGCTCGACCTCGCCCGCGAGATCATCGCGGACCACCCGTCCATCGAGCAGGTCCGATTCGTCTCGACCGGATCCGAGGCGACCATGGCCGCGATCCGGCTTGCACGGGGCTTCTCCGGGAAGAGCGGGATCGTGAAGGTCGAGGGCGGGTTCCACGGCGCCCACGACGGGGTTCTTATCAAGGCCGGGTCGGGCGCGACCACGCTCGGCATCCCCGACTCGGCCGGCGTTCTGCCCGAGGTGGCGGCGCGGACGCTCCAGGTCCCGTTCAACGACCCGGACGCGCTCGAGGCCGTGCTCTCGGCGGACGACGACGTGGCCGCACTGATCATCGAGCCCGTGCTCGGCAACATCGGCCCGATTCTGCCCGAGGACGGCTACCTTAGCAGACGTCCGCGAGATCACGCGCGCTCACGACGTGCTCCTGATCTTCGACGAGGTGATCACCGGCTATCGGC
Organism: uncultured Methanoregulaceae archaeon; assembly: GCA_963730355.1. Lineage (GTDB taxonomy): Archaea > Halobacteriota > Methanomicrobia > Methanomicrobiales > Methanospirillaceae > UBA288. The sequence goes on from CAVSRL010000009.1 coordinate 112,050, forward strand.
TCGGAATCGGCGGGGCGCAGGCCCGATACGGGGTCACCCCCGATCTCACCACCCTCGGCAAGGTCGTGGGCGGTGGCCTTCCCATCGGCGTCTTCGGCGGCCGGACCGAGATCATGCGCCTCGTCGCACCGGCCGGCCCCGTGTACCAGGCCGGGACCTTCTCGGGCAACCCGCTCTCGCTCGCGGCCGGGCTCGCGGCGGTCCGCTGGCTCAAGGCGAACAGGGCGGTCTACGCCCAGTTCGACGACGCGACGCGGGCGCTCGAGGAGTCGGTCGGCCGGTGGCCGGGCTCGTTCGTCCGCCTGGGCTCGCTCTTCAAGCATTTCTTCCGGAACGCGCCTCCTCGGAACTACGTCGAGGCGAAACAGGCCGACACGGTTGCGTTCCGCAGATTCTGGGAGCGGATGCTGCAGCACGGGGTCTTCGTGCCCCCCTCTCAGTTCGAGACCAACTTCCTCTCGGTCGCCCACGGCGAGGCCGAGATGGCGAAGCTCGGGGAGGCGTACGCAGCGTGCCTCTCGTGATCGGGACGCGTGGCTCGGCTCTCGCGCTCGCCCAGACCGCCCGCGTCCGGGAACAGCTCGGCGACGCCGGCGTCGAGACGACAGTCCGGCTGGTCGCGACGGCCGGGGACACGGTGACCGGCGTGCCGCTCCACGAGATCGGCGGGCAGGGAGTCTTCGTCCGGGCGCTCGACGACGCGATCCGCCGGGGAGAGTGCGACCTCGCCGTCCACTCGATGAAGGACATCCCCGCAAAGCGCCCCCGCGGGGTCGTGACCGCGGCCGTACTGCACCGCGACTCTCCAGCCGATTACCTCGTGACGCCGCATGCGGCGCCGTGCGTGATCGGCTCGTCCTCGACCCGGCGACGAGCGCAACTCCTGCGCCACGATCCGGCCTTCGACGTCCGGCCGATCCGCGGGAACGTGGACACGCGCCTGAAGCGATTGGCCGAGGGGCGTTACGACGCGATCGTGCTGGCAGAAGCCGGGCTCGAGCGGCTCGACATCGAGGTTGCCGGCCGCCGGCTGGACCCCGAGGAGTTCGTCCCCGCAACGAACCAGGGGACGATCGCGGTCGTTTCACGCGACGACTCGGCGCTCGCGGCCATCCTCGCGGACATACTCGAGGACTCCGGGAGCCGCCGCGACACGATGCTCGAGCGGGCTGTAATGGAGGAGCTCGGCGGCGGCTGCTTCACCCCCATCGGGTGCTTGTGCCGGGACGGCCGGATCGTGGCCGAGGTGCTCAGCCTCGACGGCGATCGCTGGGTCCGGCGGGAGGATGCCCTCGAGGACGAGGCCGCAGCGCGGGCTTTCGGCCAGATGCTCCGGGAAGAATCCGCGGATTTAATCCGCGAGGCGTATGATCGGTTGAGGTTGACAGATGGCGGGTAAGGTCTATCTAGTAGGGTCGGGACCGGGTACACTCGGCCTCCTCTCGCAGCGCGCGGCCTCGGTGATCGCGGGTGCGGACACGGTTCTCTACGACCAGTTGCCCGGCGAGGAGATCCTCGCGTCGCTCCCGGCGGGGGCCGAGCGGATCGACTGCGGCAAGTTCGGTGGAGACCACATCAAGGAGCAGGCCGAGATCGAGCGGCTCATTGTCGAGCGCGCCCGCGCCGGCCGGACCGTGGTCCGGCTCAAGGGGGGCGATCCGTTCATGTTCGGCCGCGGCGGCGAGGAGCTCGAGGCCGTGCGCCGGGCAGGCATCGAGGTCGAGGTCGTTCCGGGGATCAGCTCGGCCCTCGCGGTTCCGGCCTCGGTCGGGATCCCGCTCACCCATCGGCGCTATACCTCTCAGGTCACGGTCGTGACCGGCCACGAGGACCCCGCGAAGGAGGACTCCGCCATCAACTGGGCCGGCCTCGCCCCCGGACCCGGCACGATCGTGGTGCTGATGGGGGTCAAAAACCTGCCGCGGATCGCAGAGGTGCTGATAGCGCACGGGCGTGACCCGGCCACGCCGGTGGCCGTGATCGAGCGGGGATTGCGTCGCGATCAGCGGGTCACGGTCGATCGGCTCGATGCGATCGCAGCCCTCGCGGCAGAGCGTCGGGTCCGACCCCCGGCCGTAATCGTGATCGGCGGCGTGGTCGAGCTCTACGACCCGGCCTCGCCCGTCCTGACCCCGCCCGAAGGCACGACAAATCTTCTTTAGTTAGGGCAACTTACCTTTCTCTTCACATGGCGGGGCTGAAAGGGGGGCCGACGCAGGACGAAGTGCTCGCAATCGCACTGCAGAAGCTCGCGCTCCGGCCGGGCGACCGGGTTCTCGACCTCGGGTGCGGAACAGGGGCCGTGGCCATCGCTGCGGCCGCGACCGCGGCCGAGGTCGTCGCGATCGACCGGCGGCCTGAGGCGGTCGCTCACGCCCGGCACGCGGCCGACGAGGCGGGAGCCGCAAACGTCTCGTTCCTTGAGGCCGAGGCCGGGGAGGCCCTGCCAGGACTCGGTACGTTCGACGCCGCCTTCGTGGGCGGCTCTCGCGGCCTCGCCGACCTCCTTCCGATCCTTGCCGTACGGGTGCGTCGACGGATCGTCGTAAACGCGGTCCTGATCGAGACCCTGCACCGGGCGATCGCCACGATGGAGTCGCTGGGAATCTACCGCGAGGCAGTCCACGTCCAGGTCGCCCGGGCGGCCCCGCTCGCGGGATCGGTCTACTTCCGGCCAATCGACCCCGTGTACGTGATCGTCGGGGAGGGCCGATGCTCGTAGGTCTCGGCCTTGGGCCCGGCGACCCCGAGCTCCTGACCCTCCGCGCCGTCCGGCTGCTCGAGTCGGCCGACGCGGTCTTCGTGCCGGGGCGCGTGGCGGCCGCGCTCGTCGCCCCCTGGCGCGAGGCCGAGGTTCTCGAATTCCCGATGACCGAGGACGAGGACGCGATCCGCGTCTGCATGGAGCGGAACGCGGACCGGATCGCGGCCGAGGAGCGGCGCGAGGACGGCGAGCGCCTGGTCGTGCTCGGTATACTCGGCGACCCGAACTTCTACTCGACCTTCTCGCGGCTCTGCGAGGTGCTCGACGAGCGGCACCCCGGCACCGCGTGGCGTACCGAGCCGGGAGTCTCAGCGATCACCGCATTCGCCTCGGCCGCCAGGGTCAGCCTCCAGGACGGCTTCGCGGTCTCGGACGGCCCCGAGCCGGGGGCTCGCGTCGTGCTCAAGGTCCGAAGGCCGCGCGATGCGGCCGAGCGGCTCCGGGCCGAGGGCTACACCGGGTTCGTCCTGGTCGAGCGGATGTTCATGGACGAGATGCAGGTCTACCGGGACGACGAGCTCCCCGACGAGTCCGACTACTTCTCGGTCCTCTTCGCGAGGCGGTGAGCGTGGAGCCGGTTCGTTTCGTAGGCGCCGGGCCTGGCGACCCCGACCTGATCACGGTGAAGGGGATGCGCCTCGTTGAGGAGGCCGACCTGCTGATCTACGCGGGCTCACTCGTCAACCCGATGCTCGTTGCACGGAGCCGGGCGGCGGAGCGGCTCGACTCCCACGGGATGGCGCTCGCAGAGCTCGTGGACGCGATGACTGCGGGGGCCCGGGCCGGCAGGCGCGTGGTCCGGCTCCACTCGGGCGACCCGTCCCTCTACGGCGCGATCGTCGAGCAGATCGCCGGGCTCGAGGCCCTGGGGATTCCGGTCGAGGTCGTGCCCGGGGTCTCGTCCATGTTCGGCGCAGCAGCAGCCCTGAAGACCCAGCTGACGCTGCGCGGGGTCTCCGAGTCGGTGATCGTGACCCGACCGGCCGGCGCCACTCTCGAAGAGGACCGGCTCCCCGAGCTCTCGCGTCTCGGCGCGACCCTCGTGGTCTTCCTCGGCACCGAACATCTCGAATCGATCACAGCCCGGCTCGCATGCCCGCCGACAACCCCTGCCGCAGTCGTCTACCACGCGACCTGGGACGACGAGCGGGTCGTGACGGGCACCGTGGCGGAGATCGCCGTGCTCGCTCGGGAGGCGGGGATCACGCGGACGGCGCTGCTGATTGTCGGCGACGTGGTGCGGGCCGGCGCCTCGGGGTTCGAGCACTCGGTTCTGTACTCATGACGAGCGTGGGCGTGATCTCCCTGCCCCGGTTTCGCGACCGGGCCGAGAGGGTCGCCGCGGCCGTTGAAGGCGACCTCCTCGACCACGCCCCGGGCGTCTTCGCGACCGCGTTCGAACGGTACGACGCGCTCGTGGCCGTGATGTCGGCCGGGATCGCGGTCCGCGCCGTCGCGCCCCTGCTCCGGGACAAGTGGACCGATCCGCCGCTCGTCGTGGTCAGCCCCGACCTCCGATTCGCGGTTCCGGTGCTCGGCGGCCACCACGGCGGAAACGCACTCGCCCGGCGGTCTCGCCGATGCGCTTGGCGCGACCGCCGTGATCTCGACCGCGACCGAGTGCGCGGGCCGTCCCTCAGTCGAGGGGATCGCCGAAGCGGCCGGCTGCGCGGTTGTGAACCGCGACTCGACCCGGGCCTGTGAACGGGGCGTGGCTCGACGGCGAGGTTCCGGTCCACAGCATCGCCGGCCCGGCTGTCGTCATCGCCGGCCCTGCGGTCTCGGTCCTCTTCCGGCAGGGCGAGTACACGGTCGGCGTCGGTTGCCGGCGTGGCGTCCCGGCCGAGGAGGTCGAGGAGGCGCTCAGGGCTGCACTCGCGGATGCGGGGGTCCTGCCGGAGCAGGTGTTCGCCTACGCCACGACCGTGCAGAAGAGCGAGGAGGTCGGGCTCCGCGCCGGCATCGCGTCCCTCGGCGGATTGCTCGTCTACCTCGACGACGCCACGCTCAACGGTGTCGAGGAGTGCGGCCCGTCCCGCGCCGGCCTCATCGGCCTGGCCGGTGTGGCCGAGCCGGCTGCGCTGGTGCTTGCGAAGCATAAGGAGTGGTGCATGAGAAAGGCCGTGTACGGGAGGGTGACCGTTGCCATCGCCCGGTAGGCTCGCCATCGTCGGAATCGGCCCCGGCGCCCTCGACCAGATGACCGGACGGGCCCGGCAGGCGATCGCGGAGGCCGATCTCGTGATCGGCAACGACACCTACCTTGCGCAGATCCGGCCCCTTCTCGAGGGCAAGGAGGTCATCGTGAGCCGCATGGGCGAGGAGGTCGATCGCGCACGCCGGGCGGTCGCGCTCGCCCGGGACCGCTCGGTCGCGATGGTCTCGGGCGGCGACGCCGGGATCTACGGCATGGCCTCGATCGTGCTCGAGGTGCTCGAGCGTGAGGAGGCCCCCGTGCCGTGCGAGGTCGTGCCCGGCGTGACTGCCGCCAACGCGGCCGCAGCCCTCCTCGGAGCCCCGCTCTCGGGCGACTTCGCCGTGATCAGCCTCTCGGATCTGCTGACCCCGATCGAGGTGATCGAGACCCGTCTCGACCACGCATTCGCCATGGGTGTGCCGGTCGCTCTCTATAACCCGAAGAGCCGCGGCCGACCGCACAACCTCGCGCTCGCGATCGCTGCCGCGCGGCGCCATCTCGCTCCCGGCGTGCCCGTCGGGGTCGTCCGGAACGCATTTCGGGAGGGCGAGACCGTGCTCGTGACGACGCTCGGCACGTTCGAGTCGGTCGAGGACGAGGTGGACATGCACGCGATCGTGATTATCGGGACCGGCGAGAGCCGCATCATCACCTTGGAGGGACATAATGGCATCATCACCCCGCGGGGATATCACCGGAAGTACGTATACTGACCTCGGTGCGACCACGCCCGAGGCGCTCGCGATCTCGACAAGGAGCCGCGAGTTCGCGCGACAGGAGATCGGAAACGAGACCCTCGAGGACCGGGTCCGGCAGCGGTGCGCAATCGCCGTCGGCGACATCGCCATGGCGGGACTGCTCCGGTTCCGCCTCGACCCGGTGGAAGCGGGCCTCGCCGCCCTCAAGGCCGGTGCACCGATCGTCGCCGACATCCGGATGGTCGAGGTCGGGCTCCAGAAGCGAGGTCACGCCTCGCCCTTCTTCTGCATGCTCGATTTTGGCTCGGACCTCGCGGAGGCCGACGGGATCACCCGGACCTCTGCCGGTCTTCTTGCACTCGGCGACAGGCTCGAGGGCGCGATCATCGTGATCGGGAACGCTCCCTCGGCCCTGCTCGCGCTCTGCGGCCTTGTCGAAGCGGGCCTTCGACCTGCTCTGGTGATCGGGACCCCGGTCGGGTTCGTGAACGCGGCCGAGTCCAAGGCCCTGCTCCGGACCCTCGAGATCCCGTCAATCTCGAACGAGGGAACCCGCGGGGGCACGCCCGTGGCGGTCGCGGCCATGAACGAGATCATCACTATCTTCGCCGAGCGGCGGGCATGATCGATCCGATCACGGGTACCCCCTATCCCGATGCCTGGGTCGCAGCCTGCGCTTCGCCCGATGATCGAGCCCTCGCTGCGGCCGGCCTCGGCGTGCTGACCGCTGACGGTACGGTCCGGCGGCGGGGCCTCTCCACCGGCACCACGGCCGCGGCAGCCGCAAAGGCCGCCGTCCTCTCGCTGTCCGGTTCCTGCCCCGAGGTCGTGCTCCGGCTCCCAAGCGGCATCGACGTCACGGTCCCGGTCGAGGCTGCGGACGGTGCCGCGTGCTGCCGCAAGGATCCCGGCGACTATCCCGCAGACGCGACTGCGGACGTGGTGATTGCGGCCAGAGCCGAGCCCGCGCCCGCGACGACGATCACCGCGGGCGAGGGAATCGGACGGTACGTCCGCGACACCCCGCGCTTCCGGCGCGGCGAGCCCGCGATCAGCGAGGCCGCCCGCGCCGCGATCTTCGGGGCTGTAAGCGAGGCCTGCCGCGAGCTCGGGCTTGCCGGCGCGGCCGTGACCCTTGCCGTGCCCGGCGGGGCGGCGATCGCCCTCCGTACCCTCAACGCACGTGTCGGAATTGAGGGCGGCATCTCGCTGCTCGGGACGACCGGGCTGGTCGAGCCGTGGGACGACCACCTCGCGGAATCCGTCCTCGCCCGGGTCGCGGCAGCCGACAGGGTGGTTCTGACAACCGGTCGGATCGGCCTCGGTCACGCCCGGCGTCGGTACCCCGATGCCGAGGTCGTTCTGGTCGGGGGCCGGATCGGCGAGGCGATCGCGGCGGCACCGGGCGAGGTGACGCTCTTCGGCCTGCCGGCCCTGATCATGAAGCATCTCCTGCCCGACGTCCTCGCGGGGACGGCGTGTGCGACGGTCGAGGAGCTCGCCGCGACCCCTGCGTTCGCCCCGGCGATCGCGAGGGCCTTCGGAGCGGCGGCCGCCCGATATCCCGGCCTTCGAGTCGTGCTGATCGACCGTTCGGGCGCGGTCGTCGCGGAGGGACCATGAGGATCGTCGGCGTCGGCTGCGGCCCCGGGCTCCTGACGGCGAGGGCGGCCGCCGCCATCCGCGAGGCCGACGAGATCTGGGGCTCGGCCCGGGCCATTGCGCTTGCCTCTGGCGCGCTTCGCGCCGGGTGCCCGATCCATGAGATCGAGGACTACCGGGGGCTCCGCGGGCTCGGTCCCGGCGCAGTTGTGCTCTCCACCGGGGACCCGATGCTCTCGGGTCTCGGATACCTCCCGGGCGAGGTCGAGCCCGGAATCTCGTCGCTCCAGCTTGCATTGGCCCGGCTTCAGATTCCGTGGACGCGGATCACGGTCCTCACCGCTCACGGACGCGACCACAATGAGGCCGTAGCCGTTGCCGCGGAGGAGGTCGGACGGGATAGGGTTGTGTTTCTGATCGCGGATCCGGCATTCCCGGTGCCGGCGTTGGCGGCCGTTCTCAGAACTCTCGGCGATGACATCCGGATCGCGGTCTGCGAGGATCTCGGGTATCCTGACGAGCGGATCGCGTGCGGCACTGTCGCCGCGCCTCCCGAGCCCTCCTCGCCCCTCTTTGTCGTGCTCGCAGGTCGGTTCTAGCGGATGCGATCGATCCGGATCTGCGGCAGCAGTCCCTCGATCTCCTCCTTTCTCGCGAGCGCGGTCCCCTCCCGCATGGTGGTCGCGGTACCGGCCGCCACTGCCCAGCGTACGGCCTCCTCGGGCCGGAGACCGAGCCGGATCCCGTGGACGAACCCGGCCACGGCCGAATCTCCGGCGCCGATCGTGTTGATCGCCTTGACTGCGGGCGGGACAGCGTGCCAGGCCCCGTCGCGGGTCGAGAGCAGGATCCCGTCCGGTCCCATCGAGGCGAGCACGACCTCGACCCCGGCCTCGAGCGGTACGCGGCTCGCCTCGAGCACCTGGTCCACTCCCTCGAGCTCGCGGCCGACCAGCCCGCCGAGCTCGTGGACGTTCGGCTTGATCGCGTATGGCCGCCCCCGAATGCCGCCGCGGAGGGCTTCGCCGTCCGCGTCGAGCACGACCCTCGCCCCGTGATCGCGTCCGATCTCGATGCAGGCGCGATAGATCGCGGGCTTGACGTTCGGCGGGAGGGAGCCGCCGATGGTCAAAAGCGCCATATCGCTGCAGCCGCGAAGCTTTCTGAGCAGGCTCATGATCGCGGCCGGCTCGATCTCGGGCCCCTTCGAGTTCAGCATCATCTGGCAGCCCGTGTCGTGTTCCCGGACGATGATGTTGGACCGGGTCTCGCCGGCGATCCGGATGAAGTCGCAGATTACCCCTTCGCCGAGGAGCAGGGCCTCGAGCTCGTCGCCGCGAAACCCGCCAATGAGGCCGAGGGCCGTGTTGGGAGTCCCGAGCGCGGTCAGCACCTTCGAGACGTCGATCCCCTTGCCGCCGGGAAACCGGTGTTCCTCGATGATGCGGTTCGCGACGTCGCAGGTGAGGCCGTCGACCTGAATCGTCCTGTCGAGGGCGGGGTTGAGCGTGAGCGTGTAGATCATGGGCACGGCCGATGCTGAATCGGCAACCGTGGTTATCAGGGTTTCGGCGAACGTCCGGATCGGGATTGCAGACGCTCCGATCCCGTACGGCTCGATCCCGCCAAGACGGAGACTCCAGCCCCGATCACAAGCGCGGCGATATGATCGTCGTGCCAGGATCCGCCCATACCAATACAGACGAGTTCCAAGGGCCTATCCCCGACGAAATCGAGTCTTTTCATTCCGGGAAAGTCAAAGAGAAAGATATATTTGTCTCACCATCGAGGGAAAAACGGTATTGGTGAACCGGAATGACAGCAGAGGCGCAGGCAGAGGGAGCAGTCGGCATTGCGGTGGACGGCGCCGACAACGTCTATGTACTGGATACGGTCAACTTCGAGGTCTCGAAGTACTCGCCGTCGGGTGAGCTGATAGGGACGTGGAGCTGCGGCGGCCCGGTTGAAAGCCCGAGGGTCCGCTCGGTCGGCGTCACCGTGGACGGGGCCGGGAACGTCTACCTGCTCGACGCGGCCGCCTGCCGGATCCAGAAGTATTCGCCGTCGGGGGAGTTTATCGGCGTCTGGGGCTTCGGGGCGGCCAGCCTCGCGGCGGAGACGGCGCCGGAGCCGGCTTCGCAGACAGCGCCGCCGAAGATCACGTCGTCGCCGGCCGCCCAGACCGCTGCGGCGATGGCGGCGGCCGCCGAAAAGGCGGCGCCGGTTCCAGCCGTTGCTGAACCGCCGAAGCAGGCCCCGGCCGCTCCGGAACCGGCCCCGGACCCGCCGCAGAACCCGCACCGCCGGTCCCCGCCGCGAAGCCGGCGCCGGCCGAGGAGCCAGCCGCTCCGAAACCCGAGGCAGCGCCGGCTCCCGCACCGGCCCCGGCGAAATCCGAGCCGGCTGCACCGACCAAGAAACCGTGGTGGAAGTTCTGGTAGAAGGCAGGATGCAGTCGTTGTAGACCGGCGCCACAATCACCGAACGGGGGTCTCCCGATGTACGCCGACCCCCCGTTATCGCTTTTCTCAGGCACGCCTCGGCCAGCAGTACTCGCATACCTTCCCCCATTCCTGATCGCGGTGTATCGGATACGGAGACAGACGCCCGTCAGGCGTGCCGTAGTCGCCACTCGCGGTGCGACTGCAGAAGTCGGTCGATCTTCTCCGGCTTGAGAAAAAGGGATTGAGATGTAGAGCGGCGCGAGCACCAGAGCCGTGGTCGCGAGCAGCTTGACCAGCACGTGGAGCGAGGGGCCGGCCGTGTCCTTGAACGGGTCGCCGACCGTGTCGCCCACGACTGCCGCCTTGTGCGCGTCCGAGCCCTTGCCGCCGTACTCGCCGGTCTCGATGAACTTCTTGACGTTGTCCCACGCGCCGCCACTGTTGTTCAGCACGAGGGCCATCAGCAGTCCGACGATCGTCGCGACCATCAGGAACGAGGCCATCGCCTCGTACTTCAGGAGGTAGCCGATGACCACGGGGAAGATGACGACCAGGAGGCCCGGTGCGACCATGTTCTTGAGCGCACCGCGGGTCGTGATGTCGACGCAGCTCCCGTAGTCGGGCTTCTTCGTCCCGGCCAGGATGCCCGGGTCCTTGAACTGGCGCCGGACCTCCTCGATGATGTACCCGGCCGTCTTGCCGACGGCCCGGATCGCGAGCGACGCGAAGACGAAGACGAGCATCGCGCCGAAGAGCGCGCCGACGAAGACCGGCAGGTTCGCCATGTTCACGACAGTGAACGGCGTGCCCCTCAGGAGCGAGACATCGGTCATGTAGGCGTTGAAGAGCAGGAAGGCCGAGAGCGCGGCCGAACCGACCGCGTAGCCCTTGGTCAGTGCCTTGGTCGTGTTGCCGGCCGAGTCGAGCGCGGCGATCCGGTCCATCACCACGTCGGGCTGGCCCGACATCTCGACGATCCCGCCCGCGTTGTCGACGATCGGGCCGAAGGTGTCCATCGCGAGGATGTACGCGACCGGCGCGAGCATGCCGATGGTCGCGACGGCCGTGCCGTAGAGGCCGCCGTTCGGGACTCCCGACTGCACGCCGCAGTAGTAGGACGCGAGGAGCGCGGCGCCGATCGCGATCGCGGAGATCCCGGTCGTCTCGAGGCCGACCGCGAAACCGGAGATGATGTTCGTGGCCGATCCGGTCAGGGAGGACTTCGCCATCTCCTTCACGGGCCGGTACCGGCTGTCCGTGTAGTAGAGGGTCAGGTAGAGGAAGATCACCGAGAGGACCAGCCCGATCACGGCCGCGTAGAAGAACCAGATGTTCCCGAGCAGCCAGTTGACCGCGAAGTAGAGGAAGACGGCCGAGAGGATCGCGGTCACGAAATAGCCGCGGTTCAGGGCGTCCATCGGGTTCCCGGAGTTGCCCGACGACTCGGTCACGGTCAGGATCCCGATGATCGTCGCGATCAGGCCGAGAGCCCCCGCGACCAGCGGGAACAGGACGCCGTTGACGCCGAAGACGCCGAAGAGGGCCACGCCCAGGATCATCGCGCCGATGTTCTCGGCCACGGTCGACTCGAAGAGGTCGGCACCGCGCCCGGCGCAGTCGCCGACGTTGTCGCCGACCAGGTCCGCGATCACGGCCGGGTTCCGGGGGTCGTCCTCGGGGATGCCCGCCTCGACCTTGCCCACGAGGTCAGCGCCGACATCGGCGGCCTTCGTGTAGATCCCGCCGCCCAGCTGGGCGAAGAGCGCGATGAACGAGGCGCCGAAGGCGAAGCCGACGATCAGCAGGGGAGTCGTCTGGGGATCGCCGCCGAAGGCCGTGAAGATGATCGAGACCCCGAGCAGCGAGAGCGAGACGATCGTCAGGCCCGAGACGGCCCCGCCGCGGAGCGCGACCACGATCGCCTTTCCGAGGCTCGTCTGCGCGGCCGCGGCCGAACGGAGGTTCGCGTGGACGCTGGTCCACATCCCGATGATCCCGGCCACGCCGGACAGGAGCGCACCGAACAGGAACGAGATCGCGGTCGGAATCGCGAGCTCGGCCCGGCCGGTCAGGTAATAGATCCCGACAAGGAGCAGGGCTGTGACCACGCCGATGATGGCGATGGTCGTGTACTGCCGGCGCAGAAAGGCCAGCGCCCCCTCCTTGATCGCGGCGGCCACCTCGCGCATTCCCGGCGTGCCCGTGTCGGCCCGCATTACCTGCATTGCAAAGATTCCGGCCACCACGAGCGCGATCACGCCGATGGCCCCGGTCAGCATCAAATGAACGTACATGGGTCACCTCTCAGGCACAGTTGTGGAAGTACTACCGTAGGATTGGTACTCATATTTGACATGCGAGACTATAACTATCCATCGTCGGGTTAAAAAAGGCTGACGCTTTCTATTTCGGGCCTATCAGCACCTGTTCGGGCTCCGGCTCGTTCGGTCCCCGCGCGATCTCCCTCCGGACCACCCAGAGGGAGCCGATCGCGCCGACGACGATGTTGTAGTAGTAGAGGAGAGCCCGCCAGAGCAGGACGAAGACTCCGACGATCGACGAGGGCAGGATCAGGGCGTAGAGCGAGGCGGCCGCGACCTCGGCGATCCCCGAGGAGCCGGGCGTGAGCGGCGCCAGACTCACGATCGCGATGATCAGCTGGAACAGGAACGACTCGGCGACGAACGGGCGGCTGGCCGAGCGCGATCAGGATCAGGGACGCGACGAAGAACTCCGAGGACCAGAACGCGGCCGTACAGAGCCCTCCCGTCACGAGCCCGCGCCGTCCCTTCGAGGTGAAGTAGAGCAGGCCCGCGAAGAGGGCGTCGGTCTCCTTCTCCGCCCCCGCGGCCGCCTTCCGGATCCGTTCGCCGGGGAAGCGCCGCTCGGCCCAGCCGAGCACGCGCATGATCAGGACCTTGACGGGCTCCGGTCGCCGTACGGCGAGAGCGAGCAGCACGATCAGGCCGACCATGAAGATCCAGGCGATGCCTATGCCCACGATGATCCAGGGCGGGAGCGAGAGCCAGATCGAACGGAGCGCGATCATGGCGACCACGCCCATCAGGGAGAGCACGACCCCGTCCAGGACCCGCTCCATCAGCACCACTGCGGTGGCGTCGCCGATCGTGAGCCCGGTCCGGTAGAGCCCGTGGATCCGGACGGGCTCGCCGCCGGCCTGCCCGGGCGTGATCGCGCCGGCGAAGAGGTTCGCGGTCACGACCAGGAACGCGTAGCCGGCCCCGACGCGATAGTGGAGCGCCTTGGAGAGCTCCGTCATCCGGAACGCCCAGAAGACGAGCGAGAAGGTGCGGAGCAGCAGCGCGAGCACCAGATAGACCGGGTTGAAGTTCAGCAGGAGCTCGAGCGTATTCCGGTCGACGGTCAGATAGAGGACCACGGCCAGGACTACGAGCGAGAAGCCTATCGAGAGCCACGCCCACCGTCTCTGGGTTTTATCCATGGCGACGGTCCCTCAACGTACTTCAACGGTGAGGGATTTGAGTATGCCGGGCTGCGCCGGCCTCAGCCGGACGTGAGCGGGTCGCGGACCTCGACAGAGAGGCCGGTCCTCGCCTCGAACTCGGCCACGCGGTCCCTGACGTGACCGAGCATCGCGGTCGAGCAGAGGATGACCGAGTCCTCGCCGAGGAGGGCTTTGAGAAGGCAGCGGTCGATCACACCTGCAGCGAACTCAAGATGAACCCCCTCGCGCTCGGCGAGGGCCTTGGCCGCGGTGCCCATGGCGCCGACGTGGACACCGGGTGCGCGGCAGAGTCGGTCGAGATCGCCGGGGAGCACTCGACCGGCGTCGACCAGCAGGACCGCCCCGTGGCCGTCCGCGGGTCGCGTCGAGTCGAGCGCATGGACGAGGTGGAGGACCGAGCGCGGAGGCTCGCCGGGCCGGACCAGACCCCGTGCCGCGAGCTCGGCGTGGACCTCGAGCACGACCGGGAGCCGGAGTCTCGCAGCCCGGACGAGCCCGTCGTCCAGGAAGACCTCGTCGGGCCGGCCCTGGTGGAGCACATGGCCACCGTCCATCAGCACGACCCGGTCCGCCCAGGCGTACGCGAGCTCGACGTCGTGTGTCGAGACCACGATCGTCGTGCCGGATGCGTTCAACTCGTCCAGGAGCTCCATCACCACGAGGGCCGAGGCAGGATCGAGAGCGCTCGTGGGCTCGTCGAAGACCAGCACCTCGGGGCGCATGGCGAGCACGCCCGCGATCGCGACGGCCTTCTTCTCGCCGCCAGAGAGGAGGTGCGGTGGCCGCGACTCGAACCCCCTGAGGCCGACCGCGGCAAGCGCGCCGGACACGGCACGGCGGACCTCGTCCTCGGCGAGCCCGAGGTTGAGCGGCCCGAAGGCGACGTCCTGGTACACGGTCGGGGCGAAGAGCTGGGCGTCCGAGTTCTGGAGGACGAGTCCGACCCGCCGTCGGAGCTCGCGCAGATGCCGCCGGTCGTACCGGAACGGTTCGCCGTTGAGACGCATCTCACCCGAAGTCGGCCTGAGAAGGCCGTTCGCCATCAGCAGGAGGGTCGACTTGCCGGCCCCGTTAGGCCCGACAAGCGCGACCTTGGTCCCCCTGCTCGACCGCGATCGAGACGTCGCGAAGGGCGTCGTGGCCGTTCGGGTACGTGTAGCGGACACCAACGGCCTCAAGCGCCGGGGTCACGACAGCCCTCCGGTCGGCCAGAGCAGGACCGCCGCGAGCAGGGGGACGAGGACGGCGGCGGCCCCGAGGGCGTGCCGCGCCCGGAGCGGAGGTCGGTCGGTCTCGAGCTCGAGCCGGCCGTCGTAGCACCGGGCGTCCATGGCGAGGACGAGCTCGTCGGCCGACTGCCACGCCCGCAGGAAGACCGCACCCGCAAGCATGGAGAAGGCCCTGATCGCGCCCCTCGGCCTTCCGTACGCGAGCCGGCTCGTCTGGGCGTCGAGCACGGTCGCGGCCTCGTCGAGCAGAACGAAGATGAACCGGTAGATCAGCATGGCGAGGTCCACGACCACGGACCGGCACGCCGAGGCGGGCGGCCGTCGCGAAGAGCGAGACCATCGGGGTGGTCATGGCCACGAAGAGGAGGGCGGCCATGCCCGGCGACGGTCCGGAGCACCTGGGTGAGGCCGAGGGCGAGGCCGTCCTGCGTCACGGTGATCTGCGACGAAGCCGAGATCGATGGACGCGAGCGTGAGCCCCCCCTGCGTCAGGACCACGAGGAGGGCCGAGGAGATGAGCACGAATCCGGCCGGAACCGCGAGGACGCGGAGGTAGAGACCGAACGGGATCCGGGCTGCGCCGACCGTCAGCCCGACCGCGGCGAGGAGGACGAGCACGAGGGCGCCCGGTGCCGAGGCGGCGAGCGCGAGGAGCATCAGCCCGATGCCGAGTCCGAGCTCGAGCTGGGGGCTGACGTCGCGGAGCGCGTTCTGGTGCGCGCACCCCTCGAGGAGGTGGTGGTCCATCCCTCAGGCCCCGCTCCGGTGCTCGCGCCAGTACCAGAGGCAGCCTGCGAGGACA
This sequence comes from uncultured Methanoregulaceae archaeon, assembly GCA_963730355.1. Lineage (GTDB taxonomy): Archaea > Halobacteriota > Methanomicrobia > Methanomicrobiales > Methanospirillaceae > UBA288. The sequence continues at coordinate 127,273 of CAVSRL010000009.1, forward strand.
GCGAGGCCGACGCCGGCCTGGACGCCGAAGAGGAGCGGCGCGTTCTGCTCGCCGCCCGGGACGCCCGGGAGCCTGGACCCAGGGCTCGTACGTCCCCCGCTCAGCGTCTCGACCGTCTCCGCCGCCCGGTCGTCGGTCCCCATGCCGGCGCGGTCCGCGAGGAGCGCCGCGAGGGCCGAGAGGCCGAGCACGAGCACGACCGCGAGGACGAAGCGACCACGCCTGTTCATGGCGCCGGGGCCTCCCGGCGGAGGACGTGGAGCCGCTCGAGCACGTCGCCGCGGAGCGCGATCATGTACCGGAAGACGAGCGCGATCACGAACCCCTCCACGATCGCGAGCGGGATCTGGGTCAGGGCGAAGATCCCGGCGAAGGTCAGGAACGAGGCAACCACGCCACCCGTCGTGGCCGGGAACGCGAGCGCGAGCTGCGCCGAGGTCGTGAGATAGGTGGCGATGTCGGCGACGGCCGCGGTCGCGAAGACGGCGGCGCAGCAGCCGACCCGGGCGCGCATGCAGATCCGGTAGACCGCGTACCCGGCCGCCGGCCCCACGATCCCCATGGAGAAGACGTTCGCACCGAGCGTCGAGAAGCCGCCGTGCGCGAGGAAGAGCGCCTGGTACACGAGCACGATCGCGGCGAGGACCGAGGTGACGGCCGGTCCGAAGAGGACCGCGCCGGCCCCGGTCCCGGTCGGGTGGGACGACGAACCGGTCACGGACGGGAGTTTGAGCGAGGAGAGGACGAAGATGAACGCGCCCGAGACCGCGAGCAGGGGCAGGAGTTCCCGGTCCTCCGCGACGAGCCGTCGGACCCGGACCACGCCGTATGCGACTACGGGAAGGGCGAGCGCGAACCAGAGCGCGGCCCAGAACGGGGGGAGGAACCCTTCCATGATGTGCATGCGGTCACCGTGCGTTATGCAACTGAACTTTCGTTAAATCCAGTAATATTGTAAAAAGTGGGACGATTCCGCTATTAAACTGTCCGGTCAGAGGGCGCGGGGCCCGAGCCGCTCGACCAGACGCTCGACCTGGGCCACGGCCGTTCCGGTATAGCGCTCGGGGTCGAGGAGGCCACCGAGCTCGCCGGGTGCGACCAGGGCCGTCACGGCCGGGCGGGCGGCGAGCACCTCCGCGAGCGGCCGCTCGGCGGCCCGCGCCTCCATCGAGGCGACGCGGACCAGCTCGTGCGCCTCCTGCCGGTCCATGCCGCGCTGCGTCAGGGCGATCATCACGGACTCGGCCATGTTGACGTCCTGGAGGATGTGCAGGTTCGCGCGGATCCGGTCCTCGTGCAGGACGAGCCCGTCGAGGACGACGGTCATCAGGCGGAGGACGTGGTCGCAGAGGACCGAGGCCTCGGGGAAGAGGACCCGCTCGCACGAGGAGTTCGTGAGGTCGCGCTCGTCCCAGAGGGTGTTGTTCTGGAGCGCGGGCTCGACCGACGCCCGGACGATGCGGGCGAGGCCCGAGACCTGCTCGCTCCGGATCGGGTTGCGCTTGTGCGGCATGGTCGAGGACCCGACCTGCTTTGCGCCGAAGGCCTCCTCGACCTCGGCGATCTCGGTCCGCTGGAGCGACCGGACCTCGATCGCCATCTTGTCGAGCGAGGTCGCGACGTTCGCGAGGAAGAAGAAGTACTCGGCGTAGCGGTCGCGCTGGATCACCTGGTTCGAGACCTCGACCGGGGCGAGCCCGAGCAGGGCCATCATCCGCGCCTGGACCTCGGGGGCCTTCGGGCCGAGCGCGGCCTGCGTCCCGACGGCGCCGGTCAGCTGCCCGACCTCGACACGGGGGCGGAGTTCGGCGAGACGGTCGAGGTGCCGGCCGACCTCCGCGGCCCAGATCGCGAAGCGAAGGCCGTAGGTGGTCGGGACCCCGATCTGTCCGTGGGTCCGGCCGGCCGCGACGAGCGTCTTCGTCTCCTCCGCGCGGCGGAGCAGGACACCGAGGAGCCGGCGGAGCTTCTCCTCGAGCAGGGCGAGGGCGTCCCTGAGCTGGAGCCCGGTCGCCGTGTCGAGCATGTCGTTCGAGGTCGCGCCGAAGTGGACGTACCGCCCGGCATCGCCGCACTCCTCGGCGATCGCCTTCACGACCGCCATCATGTCGTGGTGGATCTCGTCCTCGATCGCCTTTGCGCGCTCGAGCGACGCCCGCGCCGCTCCGATCGCGATCGCCTCGGCCGCGTCGGCCGGGATCATCCCGACGTCGGCCTCGGCCCGGGCCAGCGCGACCTCGGCCGCGACGATCGCGGCGAAGCGGCGCTCCTCGCCCCAGACCGCGCGCATCTCCGGAGTCCCGTACCGGAACTCGATCGGGTGGATCGCCATACGCTGAGTACATTCGCACAGGGAGAATAAAAAGGACGGCGCGACACGGACGATGGCTATTTCGTGGATCGCGGCGACCTGTAACGGACGGATGTTCTGGCACCTGATCCTGACCGACGCCTGCAACCTCTGCTGCTCGTACTGCCGCGGGAAGGCGTTCTGGCCGCGCGAGGAGCCGGGCCGGCCCTGCGCCTACGACCCCTCGCTCCCGGCGGAGCTCGCAGTCGACCTCGACGACCTCGCCGCTTTCCTCGCGCGCGACCCGGATCCGACCCTGACCTTCTACGGGGGCGAGCCCCTCCTGCGGCCCGACCTCGTCGAGGACGTGATGGCGTGCCTGCCCGACTGCCGATTCATGCTCCAGACGAACGGGCTCCTGCTCGACCGGCTCCCCACCGAGATCCTGCACCGGTTCCACACCCTGCTCGTCTCGATCGACGGGCCCGAGGCCCTGACCGACCGCCACCGCGGCGAGGGGGTCTACGCCCGCGTCCTCGCGAATGTCGAGCGGCTCGTCGCAGGCGGGTTCCAGGGCGAGCTGATCGCGCGCATGACCGTGGACGAGGCCACGGCGATCGAGGAGGCCGTGCTCCACTGCGACGGTCTGCCCGTCTCCGCGGTCCACTGGCAGCTCGACGCGAACTTCTGGGGCGACCACGCCACGCGGGACTTCGCGCGCTGGGCGCGGGAGTCCTACAATCCGGGAATACGGCGGCTCGTCGACGTCTGGGTGGCCCGGATGGAGGCGGGGGAGGTGGCACGGTGGTACCCGTTCCTGGACACGACCTGGGACCTCCTCCGCGGCGAGCCCTCCCGCCTCCGGTGCGGATCGGGGTACGCCAACTACACGATCCAGACCGACGGCACGATCGTCCCGTGCCCGATCATGACGGGCATGACCGGGTTCTACCTCGGCCATATCCGCGATGCAGACCCGCTCGCGATCCCCGCAGTCTCGGTCGGCTGGCTGCGGCGACTGCGCCATCGCCTCCTTCTGCGGCGGCCGCTGCCTCTACGCCGCGGTCACCGAGCCCTGGCCCGCCGCCGGCCGGGCCGAGGTCTGCGGCACGGTCCGGAACCTCCACGACGCCCTCGTCGGTGCCCTGCCGCGGATCCGCGCGCTCCTCGAGGACGGCACGATCGCGCCCGCGGACTTCGATCACGTCAAGTTCAACGGCTGCGAGATCATCCCCTGACGGCCCCGTCCAATAGAGCAAAGCCGTCGGAGCGCATACAGGATCGGGATGGAGGACGACCTCGAGGCCTGGTTCCCCTACCCAACGTTCCGGCCGTACCAGCGGGAGATGCTCGAGCTCGCCGGCTCCGTGGCCCGCGAGGGCGGCATCGTGATGATCGACGCCCCGACGGGTTCGGGGAAGTCGAGCGTGGTCGCGGCCCTGCTCGCGGCCCGGGCCGGGAGGAAGGTCCTGGTCGCGGTCCGCACCGTGAGCCAGACTCGATACCTTCGTCCGCGAGCTCGCGCTCGTCCGGACGAAGCAGCCCTCGCTCCGCTTCGCCTACCTGATCGGCAAGGGGTCCATGTGCCCGCTCCCGGGTACGGGCGACGTCTACCGGCGGTGCGAGGGCGTCAAGGCCTTCTCGGCCGCGCTGATGAAGGAGCGGGCCCAGAAGGGCGCGCTCGTGCCGTCGCGCGACCCGCAGATCCGGCTCCAGCTCAAGAAGCAGGACCCGGAACACCCCCTGCTCTGCCCGTACTTCATTGCCAGCCGTCACTTCGTCCAGGCCGAAGAGTCGGGCGCTCTCCGGATGGTCCCGTCGGCCGCGCTCCGAACCCGCGCGGACCGGCTCGCGGCCGACACGGTCAGCCCCCGGGACCTCGGGCGGCTCTGCGGCGACTGCTGCCCGTACGAGGCGATGCTCCAGGCCGCCCGGACGGCCGATGTCGTGGTCCTGAACTTCCACCACCTCTTCGACGACGAGATCCGCGAGCAGGCTCTACCAGTCCCTCGGGATCGAGTCGCCGAAGGACGTGCTGCTGCTGATCGACGAGGCCCACAACGTCGGGGACGTGGTCCAGGAGATCCAGTCGGTCGAGTGCGATGCAGGGACGGTCGACCAGGCCGGCCACGAACTCGCGGGCCTCCGGCGATACCAGTCGTCGGCCGGCGCCGTGATCGAGCTCCTGCCCCGGATCGATCGGTTCATCGAGGGGCTCTCGGCCTCGCCGGAGACGATGGACTGGTTCGACCCGGCACTCTTTGCACGGATGGTGCTCCGCGGCTCGCTCTACCAGACGACCGGACAGGTGGTGGACGACCTCACCGAGATCCGCGACTTCGTCCGCGAGAAGAGCATCGAGGCCGGCGACTTCAAGGAGACCGCCATCGAGCGCCTGACCGAGTTCTTCTACCGCGTGGACCGGGCTGCGCGCGACCCGGCCTTCCTCTCGGTCTTCCGCAGGGTCGACGAGGAGCGGGTCGCGCTCGCGGTCCGGAACATCGACCCTGCCCCGCGCCTCACCGAGGTGGCGGGGCTGCACTGGTGCACGGTCCTGATCAGCGGCACGCTCTCGCCGGTCGATGCCTACCGGCGGTACTACTTCGAGGACCTGCCCGTCCGGACGCTCTCGCTTCCGAACGCGTTCCCGCGCGAGAACCGGCTCATCCTCGCGGCGAAGGACGTGACGACCGCGTTCTCGCAGCGGCAGAGCCGGGAGAACGCGGACCTGATCGCGGACTACATCGCCGCGTTCGCGACCGCCCCGGGCAACCTCGCGGTCTACTTCCCGTCGTATCACCTCCTCGAGCAGTTCGCCGAACGGGCCGCGCCCCGGATCCGGTCGAAGACGGTCTTCGTCGAGCCGAAGGAGGCCGCCGATGCCGGGACCGCGCTCCGCGAGTTCCTCGCCCTGCCGGGGCGCGGGAAGGCCGGGGTGCTCTTCGCCGTGACCGGCGGCAAGTGGTCCGAGGGGCTCGACTACCGGGGCGAGATGCTCTCGGGCGCGATGGTCGTGGGCCTGCCGCTCGCGCCGTTCAACCGGGTGCGACGCATGGTGATCGACTACTTCGTCCGGAAGTTCGGGGACGAGGGCGAGTTCATCTCGTACACGCTCCCCGCGATCAACCGCGCGCTCCAGGCTCTCGGGCGGGTGCTCCGGACGCCCGAGGACCGGGGCGTGCTCGTGCTGGCCGAGCAGCGCTTCCTCGAGGACCGGGTCCGGGGGGGCCTGCCGCCCTGGATGCAGGAGGAGCTCGCGGTCGTCGACCTCGAAGGGGTTCCGGGAGGCGATCGCGCGATGGCGTTGAGCGAGGGCGTCTGCCGTCTCGGCGCCTGGTCGGTACGGGTCGTCTGGGAGGGCGACCTGGTCCACGCGGTCGAGTTCTGCGATCTCCCGCCCGCTGGCGAGGTGCCGGCGCCGATCGCGGCGTACTGCCGCGGCGAGCCGGTCGATCTCTCGCTCCTCCGCTCCACGGCTCTCGAACGGCCCGGGAAGTCGGCCGCAATCTACCGCGAGGTCTGCGCGGTCCCGTACGGCATGACCACGACCTACGGGACGATCGCCCGGCTCGCCGGGACCTCGGCCCGGGCCGTCGGCCAGGTCATGCGCCGCAACCCGACGCCGCTCGTGGTCCCGTGCCACCGCGTGATCGGCGCCGACGGCTCGATCCGCGGCTTTTCGCCCATCGATCGCGATCAAGGAGCACCTGCTCGCGATGGAGCGGGGACGAAGCGTTAAGCGGTCCGCCGCGGAACTCTAGGGAATCATGAGGATTGCAGTGCTCGGCGCCGGGGCGGTCGGGCTCTCGATCGCGGCCCGGCTCTCGCAGTGTGGCCGACGTGGTCGCGGTCACGCGCGAACGCTACGCCGCGGCCGTCCGGCAGGACGGCTTTCGCATGACCGGCCGGTGGGGCGACGGGGTCTACGACCTCGCCGTCGCGACGCGCCTGGACCCCGACGAGGAGTTCGACTACGTCTTCGTCACGGCGAAGTCGGTCGATACGGCCGCTGTCTGCCGCGAGTTCGCGCCCGTCCTCGCCCGCGCGGAGGTGGTGAGCCTCCAGAACGGGATCGGGAACGAGGAGATCATCGCCGAATATCGCGGACCGGGTGATCGGCGGCATGATCATCACCGGGTTCGAGTGGCGGGGCGAGAACGCGGTCCACGTCTCGGTCGAGGGCGGGCCGATGAAACTCGGCCGGTTTCCCGCCGGGATGGACCCGGCCGTCGAGGCGCTCGTCGACCTGGTCCGGAAGGCCGGGATCCCGGTCGAGGGGACGGCCTCGATCCGGACCGAGATCTGGGGCAAGACCATGTACAACTGCGCCCTCAATCCGCTCGGCGCGCTCATGAACGTCCCGTACGGCCGCCTCGCCGAGCCGCACGCCTGGGCGATCATCGAGGCGATCGTGACCGAGGTCTACGCGGTCGCGCGACGCCGAGGGGGTCGCGCTCGCCTGGCCGGACCCGACGTCCTACCTCGCGTTCCTCGCCTCGACGCAGCTGCCGAGCACGGCCGGCCACCACTCCTCGATGCTCCAGGACCTCGCGCGCGGCCGGCGGACCGAGATCGACTTCCTCAACGGCGCGATCGCCGCGATCGGCGCCCGGCACGGGGTTCCCGGCGCCGGTCAACGCCTGCATCGCCGACCTGGTCCGGTTCCGCGAATCCCTGGCGGGCGGGTGAAGGCATGGAGCGGTCGGCCGTCGTCCTGGTCGGGGGAGAGGCGACCCGCGCCGGGGGACGCGAGAAGTACTTCTTTCCGCTGCAGGGACGGACCTTCCTCGACCGGCTGATCGGAGCCCTCGCGCCGGTCGCGGACGAGGTCCTGCTCGTGGCCCGCGACGAGACCCAGTGCGCGCGCTTCGAGGCGTTCCCGTCGGTCCGGTGCACCGTCGACCAGCGCCGGGGCCTCGGCCCGATCGGCGGGCTGCACGCGGGGGCGCTCGCTGCCTCGGGCGAGGCCCTCTTCGTGGTCGCGTGCGACATGCCCTGCGTCAACCCCAGCGTGGTCTCGCGCCTCTTCGGCCTTCTCGACGACCGCGAGGCCGTGATTCCGTGCTGGCAGCCCGGGATGTACGAGCCGCTCCACGCGGTCTACGCCCGGAGCGCGCTCCGCCGGTACCTCGAGGACCACGACGACCTCTCGCTCCGGGCGATGGTCCGGGCCCTCGACTGCCGGTTCGTCCCGGTCGAGACCCTGCGCGATCTCGACCCGAGCCTCAGGACCTTCACGAACATCAACCGGATCGACGACCTCGCCGAGACTCGGCGAGGACTGCGGCTGAGCGGACTGCCATCCTCCGCGCTCCCCTTCTTCCGACACGATTCCGGCGAGTTCGATCGATCATTTTATGTCTATAATGAACATAGTTGTTCATTGTAGTATTATCATGTCTGCCATAATCCGGCAGACGTTCCAGGAAGTGTCATCCCATGAAGTCACGTGATATTGCCATCGTCGGCATCCTGCTCGCCATCGGCGCCATCGTCCGGTACCTCTCGCTGATCATCCCCGGCCCGATCGTGGCGAACCTGGTGATCGCGTTCTACTGCCTCGCGATCCTGCTCGTGCTCCCGACCCTCACCGAGGCGATCGGGATCGGCTTCGTCGCCGGCATCGTCTCGGCCCTGATCAGCCACTCGGTCTTTCCGCCGGGCAACCTGATCTCGGAGCCGGTCGGAGCGGTCGTCTGCCTGCTCGTCTACCGGGCCCTGAAGGGCCGATTCCCGGTTCGGAGGCGGTCACGACCTTCGTCGCGACCGTCGCCTCGGGTTCGGTCTTCGTGCTGATCTCCCTCGCGGCCGTCGCGCCGGCGATCCTCTCGAAGTACGTGACGATCGGTGCCTACGCCGTGGTCGTCGTCCCGATCATCCTGACGGCCGCCGTCGCTAACGCGGTGATCGCCCAGGTCATCTACATGCCGGCGGCGCGTGCGGTCCTGCGGGATCGGCCCGTCCTGCAGCCGTTGCCGGAGAGCACATGATCGCGCTCGAGCACTACTCGTACACCTACCCCTCCCGCACCGAGCGGGCGCTCGACGACGTCTCCCTCCGCGTGAAGCGGGGGGAGGTCGTGCTCGTGACCGGCCCCACGGGCGCGGGGAAGACCACGCTCTGCCTCGCGGCAGCGGGCATCCTCCACCACGACTACGGCGGAGCGTCATCGGGCCGGATCGCGCTGATGGGCCGGGACATCGCCGAGTTCGACGGGCTCGCCGAGATTGGCCGGCACGTCGGCGTCGTCTTCGACGATCCCGAGGCCCAGCTGATCTTCACGACCGTCGAGGAGGAGCGTCGCCTCGGGCCTCGAGGGCCTCCCTCTCCCGCGGGAGACGCTGCTCGCGCAGATGGAGCGGATTCTCGAGATGACCGCGACGGCCGATCTCCGCGATCGGGCACCCCACACACTCTCGGGAGGCCAGAAGCAGCGGGTCGCGCTGGCCGCGACACTCGCGCTCGGCACGGAGGTCCTGATCCTGGACGAACCGACCTCGGAGCTGGATGAGGAGGGGACGCAGATGCTCTTCCGCATCATCGAGCGGCTCAAGGCCGAGGGGACGACTGTGCTGATCGTCGAGCACAAGCTCGACGCGCTCTTCGCGCTCGCGGACCGGATGGTCTTTCTCGAGCGCGGACGCATCCTCGCCGAGGGTGCGCCCGAGGAGCTCCTGCGGGACGAGCGGGTCCGCGCCGTGCTCCACGCGGAACCTCCGGCAACGTCCTTTCCCCGCGGAAGGGGGTCGCCGCGCTCGCGGCGACGGTCCCACCGATCGTTCGGATGGACGGGCTCGTCCACTCCTACGACGGCGTTGCAGCCCTCCGGGGCCTCGACCTCGCGATCCGGCCCGGGGAGTTCGTGGCCGTGATCGGCGACAACGGTTCGGGCAAGACCACGCTGATCAAGCACCTGGTCGGCCTCCTGAAGCCCACCGGGGGCTCGGTCACCGTGAAGGGGACCGACACGCGGAACGCCGCGATCCACGAGCTTGCCTGCACGGTCGGGTTCGTCTTCCAGAATCCCGATACCATGCTCTTCGAGGAGACGGTCGAGCGCGAGGTCGCATTCGGCCCCGCGAACCTGGGCCTGACCGACGTTCCCGGCCGGGTGACGCAGGCCCTCGACGAGGTCGGGCTCGCCGCGCATCGCCAGACGTACCCGCGCTCGCTCTCCCGCGGCGAGCGCCAGCGTCTCGCCATCGCCTGCGTCGTCGCGACGGCCCCCGAGGTGATCGTGCTCGACGAGCCGACCACCGGGCTCGACGCGGTCGAGTCGGCGCGGGTCATGGCCCTCGCCTCGAGCCTCCGGGACGAGGGGACGACGATCGTGATGGTGACGCACAACATGCGGATCGTCGAGGACTACGCCGACCGGATCGTCTGTCTGGAGCACGGGGTTCTCGCCGCGGACTCGGACGCGGGAGGTGAGGAGGTCATATGCCGGAGATTATGCAGTACGTCCCGGGCACCAGTCTCTTTCACCGCCTGAACCCGCTCTCGAAGCTGCTGATGGTCGCGCTCGTCGCAATCCTCGCGATCACGACGCGCAGCCTCCTCCCGCTCGGGCTCCTCGTGGCCGCGCTCCTCCTGGCCGCGGCCGCGACGCACCTTGCGAGGCCGCTGCTCCGGCAGGCTCCCGCTCCTCGTCTCGCTCACGGTCTCGTTACTGTTCCTGACCGTGCTCACGATGCAGGACGGCGAGACGATCGGCTTCCTGGTCCCGGCCGTCGTCCCCGTGATCGGCGGAACGTTCCCGGTCACCACGGGCGCGGTCGAGTTCGGGCTGCTCCTCTCGCTCAGGTTCTTCGCGATGCTCTTCGCGTTCCAGCTCCTGGTGATCTCGACCATGCCGCACGACCTCGTCCACGCGCTGCAGCGGCTCCGCCTGCCGGCCGACTACGCGCTGATCTTCCTGATCGCGCTCCGGTTCATCCCGAGCCTGCAGGCTCGAGGGGCAGCGGATCCGGGAGGCGCAGCTGGCGCGCGGCTACAACCCGGGAAAGGGGGTGCGTGGCGTGGTCCGGACTCTCGCGCCGATCGTCGTGCCCCTGGTCTCGAACTCACTCGGCAAGGCGAACGTCCTCGGCCTGACCATCGATCTCCGCGGATACAGGGCGCCGCGACGGGTCTCGCTCCGCGACCGGTCCCTCCGGCGGCGCGACATCGCGGCGATCGCGCTCATGCTCGCGTCGTCCGGGCTCTACCTCGTCCTCTGTCGGGCCGGGCTCCCGGCCTGAGCCCGGTCCGACCGGCGGGTCTCCCATCTTCCTTTTCAGAGCGGACGCGCGCCCACGAACTCCGCGACCTGGTCGAACCGCTCGGCCACCTCGGAGTACGACGGCGACCGGAAGAGGATCAGGGGGTCGTCCGAGCCCTGGGTGTAGGCCGCAATCGCATAGTGATCGATGAGTTCGCTGTCCTCGGTGATCCCGATCTCTTCAATCAGGTCGAGGTTCAGCATGTCCGGGTTCCCGGTCTGCACGTTCTGATACCTCAGCCACATCCCCGAGTGGTTGAGCCTGCACCCTTATGGAGGTATCAGATCGGTGCATCGGTCCGGGGTCGTTTCTGAGGCGCCCGAGTTATATCGCAACATACGGTTTATGGATGGCGATCTCGCAGCCCGAGCTGCCCCTCCGCCGCTGCAGCGGGCGATGCGAAGGCGTAAATTCGGGACCCTGCAACAGTGTACGGGGCCCTCGGGGCCCGGTGATCGCCATGGAATCCCTCTCTCCCGCCTCCCTGCTCTCCAGGGTCCGCGAAGTGCGTCCGCTCGTCCACCACATCACGAACTACGTCACCGTCAACGACTGCGCGAACGTCACGCTCTCGGTGGGGGCGGCCCCGGTGATGGCCGACGCCCCCGAGGAGGTCGCCGAGATGGCCGGGATGGCCGACGCGCTGGTGCTCAACATCGGCACGCTCTCGTCGGCCCAGGTCGAGGCGATGCTCCTGGCCGGGCAGGCCGCGAACGCACGCGGGATCCCGATCGTGCTCGACCCGGTCGGCGCCGGCGCGACCGCGCTTCCGGACGGCGACGGCGCTCCGGCTCCTCGAAGGGCTCGATATCGCGGTCCTCAAGGGAAATGCCGGCGAGATCGGGACGATCGCCGGGGATCGAGGCCCGGGTGCGCGGCGTGGATTCGGCCGGGCTGACGGGCGATCCGGCCGAGGTCTGCAGCCGGCTCGCGGCACGCCTCGGCTGCGTCGTGGCCATGAGCGGGCCGGTCGACGTCGTCTCGGACGGGAGTCGGGTCGCATTCGTCGAGAACGGCCATCCGCTGATGGGCACCGTCTCGGGGACCGGGTGCATGGCCGCGTCCGTGACGGGCGCGTTCGCCGCGGTCGCCGACGACCGGTTCGCCGCCACCGTCGCGGCGCTGGCGGCCTTCGGCCTGGCCGGGGAGCGCGCCGCCGAACGGGCGGCGGGGCCGGGATCGTTCCGGCCCGGGCTCCTCGACGCGCTGGCGGGGATGGATCGGCCGCGCTCGCGGCAGGGGCAAGAGTCCGGGTCCGGTGATGCCGTCGTTTGCCCTGTACGTGGTCACGGACGAGGTCGTCTCGGGCGGCCGGAGCCATCTCGAGTGCGCGCGGGAGGCCGTCGCCGGCGGCGCGGACGTGGTCCAGCTCCGGGAGAAGGCGAGGTCTCCAGGCGAGATTCTGGCGATTGCGCGGGCAATCCGGGCCGCTACGGCCGAATCGGGGACGCTCTTCGTCGTGAACGACCGGCTCGACATCGCGCTCGCGGCTGGCGCCGACGGCGTCCATCTCGGGCAGGACGACCTCCCCGTCGCGGCCGCGCGGCGGATCGCGCCCCGCCCGTTCCTGATCGGTGCCTCGGTCGGAAGCGTCGACGAGGCGGTCCGGGCCGAGCGCGACGGCGCCGACTATGTCGCGGTCAGCCCGGTCTATCCGACCGGCTCGAAGGCGGACGCCGGGCCCGGGCACGGGCTCGAGGCCGTCGCGGCCGTGCGGCGGGCGGTCCGGATCCCCGTGATCGGCATCGGCGGGATCGGTCCCGCGAACGCGGCCGACGTGGTCCGGGCCGGGGCCGACGGCTGCGCCGTCATCTCGGCCGTGCTCGCGCAGCCGGATATGGCCGCAGCGGCGCGGTCGCTCAGGGAGTGTCATCGTCCGGGCGCTCGCCGATCGGAGTCCCGAATCTGCCTGAAAACCGCGTCTCTCCTGCGTTTTGAAGCCGTTATCTCATCGAGGATCGACCTTTATAGCGATTGTCGTGTCGATCTCGGGACCGGGGCGCCGGTTCGATCGATCTCCGATTGCGGCCGGGATCGCCCTCGAATTTCGCAGAATGGGGATTCTGCGAAATCGATCGTCACGGCCCCCGATTATCGGGCTCCGTACGGGCGCGCACGATCTCGGTCGAGCGCTGGTACAGCCCCCGCGAGCCCTTCTCCGAGACCTTCCGTGCGGGAACGCCCGCGAGCGTGACTCCGTTCTCGGGAAACGACCGGTTTACGACCGCGTTCGCCCCGATCGCGACGTCGTCGCCGATCTCGATCGGGCCGAGGATCACCGCGTTCGGGCCGATGAACGCGTTCTTCCCGATCCGCGGTGCCGCGTGCTCCTCTCCGGCCGCCGTCCCTATTGTAACTCCCGGGTGGATCCGACAGTTCTCGCCGATCCGGGCTGCGTCGTTCACGATCAGGGTTCCGGGTGAGCGATCGAGAGGCCCGGGCCGAAGACGTTCGGCGGGATCGTATACCCGAGTCGGAGCGAGAGGCGGCGGAAGCGCCAGTAGAGAAAGTAGTAGAACGGGCGAAAGATGAGGGATCGGCGGCAGTTCTGCCAGTATTCGATCTGCCGGAGGCGGCGCTCGAACCGCCAGACGTCGTGCGAAAAGAACTTCGGCCACCAGGAGCCGATGTTCAGCGCGACGCGGTCGGCCTCGAGGTAGAATCGGTAGTCCTCTTTCGACCCGATCACGCGTACGATCTCGGAACGGTGTCGGATAAGGTTATCGAACCGTTTGAAGCGCCCCTGCGCCGTTCTCGATCGCGGCGACTTCTCCGTCCGCCGCTGAGCGCCCACTCTCTATCGCTTCTGCTGTCCTCCTGTCCGAAGGCTCCGGGCTGTCGGTCGGCAGGCGGTGCCGATCCTCTTCCCGTATTTCGCACGATGGGGGGTTCCGGGTGCGCCATGGCCTCAACGGATGGGGCTGATAAACCATATGACGCTATATGGATAGGTGGTGGCAATTGGAGCCCTGCCGCGTCCCCCCAGCACCAGCCACTGGCCCGGGCACGACCCCGATCACGAGTCGACATGACGAAGCCCCGCTGGCATGACGGCGCGGGACGGTGACGGTTATTCTGCGAAGTCTTCTTCTGAGAACGGCACGCAGAACTATGTGTGGAGGATCGGACCCTGGACGGCTGGATCGATCGGTATGTCGACTTCCTGCGCATGCGCCACTACTCCGAGCGGACGATCGCGACCTACCGCCGGTCGCTCCGCTCGCTTGCGGCCGGACTCGCCGCCCGCGCCGTGCCCGGAAAGACCGTGGTGCCGGCCGATGTCACGACAGGCGCGCTCTACGATCGTCTCGCTGCCGTCTCCGAGGAACGCCACCTCTCGCCGCGGACCCTGAACCGAATCGTCTGCTCGTACTCCTCGTTCTTTCGCTTTCTCGTCGCGCAGGGCGCGGTCGACGCGAACCCGGTCGACCGGATCGAGCGGCCGAAGGTCGGGCAGAACCGGCGTTAAGTGCCTCAAGCACGGGCAGGTCTCGCGACTCCTGCGCTCGATCGAGGATCCGCGCGACCGCCTGATCGTCCGCCTGATCTACGCGACCGGCGTCCGCGTCTCCGAACTCTGCGCCATGCGGATCGAGGCGATCGACCTCGACGACGGCGTGATCCGCGTCACGGGGAAAGGGAACAAGGAGCGAATCGTCTTCCTCGACGATGCGACTGCGGACGCGATCGACGAGTTTATCGACGGCCGTTCGTCCGGGCCTCTCTTCGTGGGGTACGGCGGCCATCCGATCTCGACGCGGACGGTCCAACTCCTTTTCAAGCGGTGCGCCCCCGAAGGCGTGACGCCGCACACGATCCGACACAGCTACGCGAGCGAGCTCTACCGCCGGAGCCGGAACCTCCGCGTCGTCCAGGAGAACCTCGGGCACACCTCGATCAAGACGACCGAGGTCTACCTGCACACGGACCTCGAGGAGCGGCGCGAGGTCTACCGGCGCCACTTCCCGCTCGCGGCCGGAAACGACGGCGAGGCGTAGCCCGCTGCGAACGGCGCGTGCGCATATCGATCCGGGTCGAGACGCCGTGCATCACATCGGCAGGCAACCGATAGAACTGGACCAAGGTCGGGGCGAGTCGTTTGATCAGGGCGAAGACGCGCCGCTCGGTCACGATCTCGTCGATGCCTTAGGAAGATCGCTTTCTCGTGGATCTCCACGGTCACGGTGGATCGAGACGATGCCCACGATCTCGAGGCCCCGTGCCGGATCTCGAGGCTCTGAGTCTGTCCGTCAGAGTCTGCGTGAAGTCGTGCGCGACGCCGAAGGGTGCGTCCTCGACCGCGATCGAGACCAGGATGTTGTTGACGAACATGGTCCGCTCCACTTTCAGCACGGCGGGATCCGCCGGATGTCGCGGGCGAAGAAGAGGACTGTGCCGCTGATCCGATTCATGGTCGCCCACGTCTCGCGCTCTTGGCGGCTGAACTGGTCGAGCGGGATCGGCTGGAACCCTGGTAGAGCCGGCGGTCGGCCCTCGGAAGGTAGAGCAGGATCACGGTCAGGGTGTAGATCGGGCTGGTGCCGATGTCGCCGAAGACGAGGCCGGCCGCCTTCACCGGGCCGGTGATGCCGAACCTGCCGGAGGCCTGTATCAGTGCCGTATCCACACCGTCGATCAGACTCTCCTTCGATGAACTTGCTGAGTTGCCTCTTTCCGGTCCCTCCGCATCACCGACCGGCACGGCCGTTGGCACCGCCATGGGCCGAAGCAAACGATTCACCGGGCATGCGTGTCGAAAGAAGGGAGAATACACCCCCGAATGGTATTGACACTAAGACCACCACTCTATCACATCCCTGCGAACGGCAGGAGGTTCACCTGTAACTATTAAATATCCAAAATTTACAGTTATACCTAATCACTGGAGTGATTGATTATGGCAAAAACACGACCTATTGGCGTTACGATCCTGGCCGTTCTGGCCCTTCTCGGTGCGGTGAACGCAGCGATCTATACGTTACAGCTGCTGCATATTCTTCCCACGTATCATCGGGCCGGTCGCATTCTACCAGTTCAGCCTTATCGGGGCCTTCTTCTGGGGCATCCTGGTCCTCATCTGGCTCGCAGTCTTCCGGATGCTCATGGACGTCCAGCCACAGGGATGGATCAGTTCATGGTGATTCTTGGGGTCTTGAACCTGATCTTCGGCTTTATCGCCGTGCTGGGGGGCTCGTCCTGGGAGGCAATGGCACCGCTCCTGATCGTCAGCGGACTGGTCGTCATCTACTGCCTGTTGCCCGGCACAAAGCAGGCATTCGGGATTCCCCAGTAGTGCGGTGACCGAATCCCCTAAACGGGGACAAATCTCTCTTTTTCCTGAATCGAGATAGGGATTACCGGAGCAATCCCGAGGGCAGACGATCCCGGCGATCCACCTTACACGCGCAGGCTCTACCGCCGGAACCGGAACCTCCGCATCGTGCGGAAGAACCTCGGGCACACCTCGATCAAGACCCGGGCTATAAGCGCCACTTCGCGGCCGGCAAAGACACTGGACAGGTAACCCGTCCGGCTCAGATAGCAGCGCAACGACCCGGTCAGGGTGTAGATCGGGCTCGTTCCTCATGTCGCCGAATACGAGGCCAAGCGCCTTCATCGGCGCCTTCCGCGTCCAGGCGGGCACGCCCGTCGGACCGTCGTGGGCCGAAGCAAACGATTAACCGGGCATGTAGAGAAAGAAGTGAGAGACACCCCCGTAGTGTAGCGGTCAATCATGCAGGACTTTGGATCCGGCGACCCCGGTTCGAATCCGGGCGGGGGTATTCTCATTTTTATCTGAAAGGATAGGATTTATGTACGCCATCCTGATCCTTGCTGCTAACTCACGCTCGGACTTCCTTTCTCTTCTCTTTATCTGTCGGCTTTGAGAGGATCTGGAAATTTCCATCGGGAACAAACGTCGCCCCAAATGAAAACATACAGCAGAAACTTCCCGATAGACGAGAGCACCAATATACGAGTAGGACCAGTCTTCCGGAAGCGGTGGCAGAAATTCGCAGAACGATTATTTTACGAAATTTCAATTGTGACTGTTACTCTAATGGATACAAACCCGATCTGCTCGAAGTCCATATAGTATGGTATCCATCAGTCGAGATCCCGCGCCAGGGGAAGACGAACGAAAAAGAATAACTGCTGGCTTTAATTGACGGACTATCAGATGTGGAGATATGGTCGGCTGTTGAGAGAGTTCGAGCACAACGGGGAGGCGCTCCTCCCGCCACAGGCGTTTTTTCTCCGCCTCGTGAAGTTTGCACTGCTCTCCCTGGTGCTCGTCTTCGTCTCGTTGGGGATAGGAGTTCTGGGCTATATGGCACTGGAGGGCATGGGGCCCGTCGACGCGTTCCTCAATGCAGCGATGCTCATGGGGGGCATGGGCCCCGTCACCATGCTCACCACGGAGGGAGGGAAAGATCTTCGCGGGACTGTACGCGATGTACTGCGGATTCGTGCTGCTCGTCTCGGTGGCGATCTTCATAACGCCGGTATTCCATCGGGTTCTCCATCACTTCCATCTCGAGGGAAGAACGACGTGACGAGAAGACCGCGTTCCCCCTTATCGAACGACCGTTCGATCTCGTCTCACCGCGGTGTATCCGTCCTCCCAGACCGCCTCCGATGCGCGAGGGCGCATGGTGATGCCGTGACAGGAAAGCAGGACAGCATGGGACTCTTCGCCTACGGCCGGATCGAGCTCGAGCACCTGCGAAAGCGGGACCGGAGGCTCGCACGTGCCATCGATGAGATCGGGCCGATCGAGCGGGAGACGATCCCCGATCCGTTCGCCGCGCTGATCCACTCCATCGTGGGCCAGCAGATCTCGTCCCGGGCCGCTGCCGCGATCTGGCGCCGGCTGCAGGAGCAGTTCGGCGGGATCTACCCGGAGACGATCGCCGCTGCGTCCATCGAGGAGCTCCGGCATTGCGGCCTGTCCGCGCGGAAGGCCGGGTATATCAGGGACATCGCCGCGGCCGTCGTACGGGGCGAGCTGGATCTGGCCGGGCTGCACACGCTCTCCGACGATGACGTGATCCGGCAGTTGACCGCCCTGCCGGGCATTGGCTTGTGGACGGCCGAGATGTACCTGATCTTCTCCCTGCAGCGGCCGGACGTCGTCAGCTGGGGCGATCTTGCCATTCGGCGCGGCATGATGAACCTCTACGGCCTGAAGACCCTGAGCCGGGACCAGTTCGACCGGTACCGGCGGCGCTATTCGCCGTACGGTTCGGTGGCGTCGCTGTACCTCTGGGCCGTCTCGCACCGGTGACGGCCGCGGGTCAACGAGGGCCATTACCGCACCTGCGCCGTTCAGCCCGTCCCGGAAGTGGTGAAAGCGTTCGAGGACGACCGATGAGGACGTGATCAGTCCGGCGTCCGCAGGCCGGACGGCCCGCCGTTCACTTTCGCACCGCGATCGCTCCATTCAAAATAGCCGGACGCCGAATACCCTGTCGGCCGTTGCAGTCACCATGGCAGCGGCCCGCATCTGGCGTGATGGCGATGTCGTCTGAAAACGGACGTGGCCCCTCCACCCATCCCCGGTACCAGCGTGGCGGCCGGACGGGACCACATTACTACATTGGAGGCCGCACGCATAAACCTGCGGCTTCCGGCACCGCACTGTCGATCCCGTCCCCGGCGGGGGTGAGGACGCGTGCGGCCCTGGCTTGATCCGCCGGGCGTCGCCCTCGAGCAGGGCCGATGCACGGCGCTCGTCGCCCGGCCCGAGCCGCTGCCCCCCTTCTCGTCCGGCCCGGGCTCGATCGGTTCATGACCTTCTACCTCTGCGGCGGAGTCCTGCCACGGGCCGCGGCTCCGGGCGCAGCCTCCCGCCGGGCAGGCCGGCGCAGCGCACGCTCGCCGAGGTCGGCTGGGGGTGACCATGTGGATCCTCGACACCACGGTCGAGCGGGACGAGGTCGCGCTCTGGGGCCCGGGCGGCGCGGTCGAACGGGCGCCCTGCCCGCCCTCGTTCCTCTTCACCCTCGCCGACCCCGTCCGCCACTGGGAACTGGTCGAGGCGCTCGATGCGGCGTTCGGCGCGGAGCCGGTCACGGTCCGGACCATCCACGGCGAGGGCCCGGGCTGGCGGGTCGGGGCCGGCCGCGAGGTGGCCGCCGCGGTCCTCCGGCAGACGGAGTTCGGGGCGCAGTGCTACAACGTCGACGTCCGCCGGGACCAGCGCCACCTCGCCGAGCACGGTCTTCGTGCCCTGCACCGGGCCCGGCGAGGACCGGTTCTCGACCGCGCTCGGCCAGGACCTGGTCGTGATGGACCTCGCGCTCGACGGCGACCCCGTCCGGAGCCGGCGGGTGAGCGGGGCCACGGTCACGATCGACGGCCGGGCCCGCCGCCTCGCCGGCGACGAGCCGACCGTGCTCGGCGATCTCTTCGGCCTGGTCGAGGCCGTCGATCCCGACGTCCTCCTCTTTCCGAACGCGGACGCCTGGACCGAGCGGCTCGTCGGAAAGGCGGAGGGCTACGGGATCCCGACCACGTTCTCGCGGACGGGCCGGTACGTCACGCTCGACTCGCGCTCGTACTTCTCGTACGGCCGGATGTACCACAAGCCGAGGGCGATGATCCCGGCCGGCCGGCTCATGATCGATACCGAGCAGTCCTTCACCTACCGCGAGGGCGGGCTCGCAGGCGTCATCGTCGCGGCACGGGTCACGGGCCTTGCGCCGAACCGGACCGCGCGCTTCACGCCGGGCACGCTCGTCTCGGCCCTCGAGGTCTACGCCGCGCTCGAGCAGGGGATCGCGGTCCCGTGGCAGAAGGCCGACACCGAGCGGACGAGAGCCGTTGCGGCGCTCCGGACAGCCGACCGGGGCGGCATGATGTTCCAGCCCGTGCCGGGGGTGTACGAGCGCGTCTACCAGCTCGACTTCACCTCGCTCTACCCGTCGATCATCGTGAAGCACAACCTCTCGCCCGAGACGATGGAGCACCCCGAACGGCCCGGCTTCCTCGCCGGGTGCCTCCGGCCGCTGCTCGAGATGCGGATCGGGACCAAGGCCGCGAAACAGGCCGACCCGGCGATCGCGGGCATCGACTCGGTCCTCAAGTGGATGCTCGTGACCTGCTTCGGGTACACGGGGTACAAGAACGCCAAGTTCGGCCGGGTCGACGTGCACGAGGCGATCACGCGACACGCGCGGGAGACCCTGATCGGGGCGAAGGAGACGGCCGAGCGGCTCGGGTTCGCGGTGCTCCACGGGATCACGGACTGCATCTTCGTGCAGGGCTCGCCGATCGGCGCGCTGAAGGATGCGGTCGAGGCGGAGAGCGGGTACACGACCGAGGTCGAGACCTTCGACTGGGTCGTCTTCCTGCCCCAGAAGGACGGGACCGGCGCGTACACGTGGTACTACGGCCGGCTCGACGACGGCGAGGTGAAGGTCCGGGGGATCATGGCCCGCCGGGGCGACTGCCCGGCGTACGTGCAGCGGTTCCAGCAGGAGGCGCTCGCCCTGATGGGCACGGCCCGGTCGATCGCGGAGTTCCGCGCCGTGGCCGACGAGGTCCGGGCGCTGTACGGCCGGTACTGCGACGGGCTCGCGTCGGCCCCGCTCGAGGACCTGGTGGTCGCACGCCGGATCAGCACGGTGCAGTATGCGCGGCGGTGCCCGGAGCGGGGCGCGGTCGAGGCCTATCGACGCGCCGGCGTGGACGTGGCCCCGGGGATGACCATCCGGTACGTGGTCCGGGACGCCCGGGCCGGCCTCGCGGACTGCGCCTGGGAGGCCGACCACGCGGACCGCCACTACTACCGCCGCCTGCTCGCGAAGGCCTGGGGCGAGGTGGCCGTGGGGATCGGCACGGGTCCCGGAGAAGGAGGCGGGGGGATGAACCCGTGGCAAGCGCCGGAAAAAGAGGTGACCGGACCCTCGATTGATCCTCGATCGGGATCCCGTTGAGGTCCGAAGGATCTGAAGGTTGCCATGATGGATCTCTCCCTCTGGAGGTTTCCTGGCCGATCAACGACCATTGCGTTCCGTCCTGGCCTCTCAGGAGGGCTCGCCACTGGCCCGATCCCATAAATAGTTTGCCGCCGATCCGATCACCGGAGACGCCGCGATGGGAACCGGCCTGGACGTGATGGAGACGGACGACCTGCGCGAGTACCTCGACTTCCTTCTCTGGCACTACCGGGTCGTGGACGCGTTCTGGTTCATCGAGACCGCCGAGGCGTCAGGCCAGGAGGCGGCCGAGGCCATGAACGAGCGCGTCTGGGGGCGCGTGGCCGGCATGGCCGCCCGCGATCTCCGCCGCCGGTTCGGGATCACCGGGACCGGCCTTGCCGGGTTCGTCGAGACGCTGCGGCTCTTCCCATGGGCGATCATCGTGGGCTACACGATCGAGGAGCGCCCGGACGAGGTCGTGATCACGGTCCCGTCCTGCCCGTCGCAGGAGGCGCGGCTCCGTCGGGGCCTCGGCGAGTACGTCTGCCGGGAGATGCACCGCGCCGAGTTCACCTCGTTTGCGCGCGAGGTCGACCCGCTGCATCCGGGTCGAGTGCGTCCACGCCCCGCCCGACCCCCACCCCCCCGACGAGTACTGCCGCTGGCGGTTCACGATGGCGGAGGGGGGACGCCGTGAACCGGACGCGGATCGAGTGGACGGACTTCACCTGGAACCCGGTCACGGGCTGCCTCCACGACTGCGATTACTGCTACGCCCGAAAGCTGACCGTCCGGTTCCCGGCCAACTTCCCGTCCGGCTTCGCCCCCGCGTTCCACCCGGAGCGGCTCGGGCAGCCCTGCCGGGTGAAGCGGCCGTCCCGGGTCTTCGTCTGCTCCATGGCCGACCTCTTCGGCGCGTGGGTCCCCGACGACTGGATCCGGGCCGTCTTCGACGCGGTCCGGTCGTGCCCGCGCCACACCTTCCAGTTCCTGACCAAGAACCCGGCGCGCTACGCATCGCTCGACCTCCCGGAGAACGCCTGGTACGGGACGACCGTGGACCGGGCCTCCGTCGTCGACCGGATCGACGCCCTGCGCGGTCTCGGGCGGACGACCTTCGTCTCGTTCGAGCCGCTCGTCGAGGAGATCGACCCGGATCTCAGCGGCGTCGACGCGGTCCTGATCGGCGCCCGCACCCAGCCCCTGCGCCTGCCGCCGCGGGAGTGGGTCGCACGGATCGTGGAGCGGGCCCGGGAGGCGGGCACCGCCATCTTCATGAAGGACAGCCTCGCGCCGCTCTGCCCCCGCCTGATCCGCGAGCTGCCCGCGTCCGCCGGCGCTCAGGCCTCGCAGAGGTCGCTTGAGCCGTAAGGTTCGCGGTTCGGCGCACGAGGTCGCCGTCCGTGCGAGGCCTGCCGGGAGGCGGACTGCTCCGGGACGAGTGCAAATATTTATCCCGTTCTCATGGCATTGGAGGTGATATGGCCGAGACGGGTGCGGAGCGCGAACCGATGCGGGCCGTCCTCGTCGTCGGGGCCGGCGCCCGGCGCGGACAGCGCTTCTTCCTCGCAGCGCGCCAGCTCCTCGAGGAGAAGGGGGTCCGCCTCGTCGGGGAGTACCTGGTCGACCGGCCCGAAGAGGCGCTCGAGCGGGTCCGGTCGGCGGTCCACAACGACGTGCCCCTCGTGATCGTCGGCGGCGGAGACGGCACGATCCGGGCCGTGCTCCCGGCCGTGGCCCGGCGCGAGGTCGTGCTCGGCATCCTGCCCCTCGGCACCGCGAACAACTTCGCCCGCTCGGTCGGCGTGCCCATGGACCTCGTGGGCGCGGTCGACACGATCGCCGACGGAAGGGAGATCATGGTCGACCTCGGGCCTTATCAACGGCGAGTTCTTCGCGAACAACCTCTCGATCGGGTACTCCCGCGACATCGTCTCCGCGACGCCCCGCGGGGTCAAGCGCTGGCTCGGCGCGCTCGCCTACGTCTTCTACGAGGGCGGGTTCATCCTCCGCCAGCGCCTCTTCTGCTGCACGGTGACAACGGACGCGGGATCGGACCGGTTCCTTACCCGCCACATCATGGCCGTGAACGGCGCCTACGTCGGCACCCGGCCGATCGCCCCCGACGCCCGGCTCGACGACGGGCTGCTCGACCTGTTCGCGCTCGCCTCGATCAGCCGGTGGCAGGGGTTCCGGTTCTGGGCCCGGTTCATCCTCGGCCTCCACCTCCGCGACCCCGAGATGCGTCGGTTCCGGGTCGCACGGGCTACGATTACGACCGATCCGCCGAGGCCCGTGATCATCGACGGAGAGCAGGGCCCGAGGACACCGGTCGAGGTCTCCGTGGCTCCCGGCGCCCTGCGGGTGATGGCCCCCCGCGAGCCCGACGTGGCCGATCACTAACCGCTGACGAGCAGCATGATCGTGATCCCGACCATCGCGGTCAGCAGGAGCAGGGCGACTCCGGTCTGAGAGGGAAGGGCGACGATGATCACGCCGACGAAGGCTGCGCCCACCAGGGTCTCGGTCAGCGTGATCAGGAAGATCCGCCGGAGCGTCAGGTGATGAAAAGGGAAGTACAGGGCCGGTCACCCCCTCTCGACCGCAATCCGCAGGGGCCGGCCGAAGACCTTCCTGAACGCACGGGCCTGGTTCTCGGCGCCCCAGACCTCGAGGTGCGGGTCTGCGCCGCTCGAAAGGAGGAGCGTGACCCCTCCGCCGCTCTTCTCGAACCGCGCGGAGTTCACGATCCCGGTATGGGTCCGGTCGAGACTCTCGGCCAGACGGAGCAGGACCGCCAGGACGAGCACCAGCCGCCGATCCCCGGCTGCAAGGTCCCCGAGCTCGCGGCTCACTCGGCCCCGGCAACTTCTTGCGGTGCAGCCGCGTGATCAGACCCATGAGGATGATCTCACGCCGGTCGAACCCGGGGGGCTGGCGTTCGCGATGAGGTACTGCGAGTGGAGGTGATGGTTCGAGAATGCGACGAAGGTCCCGATGTCGTGGAGGCGGGCTGCATACCCGAGGAGTTCGCGTTCGTCGCCCCCGAGGTCGTGAAGGCCGATCGCCCGGCCCGAATCGAAGAGCTGCTCCGCAAGGTCCGCCACATGGAGGGAGTGCGCCCCGGCAGCGCGACAGTTCAAGGCGAGCCGCGCGACGGATTGCTCCCGCACCGGCACCTCCCCGTGTGGCGGGAGGAGGCCTCTGCGCGTGAGGTGGTCGACAAGCAGCCCCTCCTTGAGCCCGCGTTCGTTGTCCGGAGGGATATCGATCTCCAGGCACTCGAAGATCGTCTCGAGTATCGCGGCACCCGGGATGACGATGTCGGCACGGGACGGAGGGAGCCCCGGCACGGCGCGTCGCTCTTCGAGACTCAGGGGGGCGAGCAGCCGTACGGCCGCTCGCAGCCCGGACGCGCGGTGACTCCGGCATTCCCCGGTCCCCGGGCCGCCTGCCATCCGTCCGGCGACATCGGCCAGGCTCTGGATCGTCCCGGATGACCCGACGACGATCTCCCATCGGTGACAGGAGAGCTCCTCGAGGGTCCGGAGCAGCGCAGATCTGCAGTACTCGCGCAGTTCGTCGTATCCTGCCCGATCGTACGCTCCACCGCGTCCCCGGGGCGGAAAGAGGGCCAGGAGCCGGAGGCGAGCCGAGCTTGACGCTCGAGAGGAAGGTGTGGGTTTTCGCCGTGCCGACGACCATCTCCGTGCTCCCGCCCCCGATGTCGACAAAGAGAGCGGCCCGGTCGCCGAGCGCGAGGCCGCTCGAGACTCCGAGGTAGATCAGGCGGGCCTCCTCCGGCCCCGGGACGACGTGAACATCGATGCCCGCTTCGCTCTTCAGCCGCGAGAGCAGGACATCCCTGTTCCGGGCTTCACGTGCGGCCGACGTCGCGACTGCGACGATCTCCTCCGCGCCGAACGAGCGGGCGAGTTCGACGAAGCGGCTCGCGACGATGACGGCCCGGTCCATGGCAGCGTCCGCGAGGAGGTCCGTTCCGAACTCCCCCTCCCCGAGCCGGACGGTCTCCTTCTGCTCGGAGAGGACCGTGAACGCGCCCAGTTCGTTCAGCCGGACCACCAGCAATCGGATTGAGTTCGTGCCGAGGTCGATGAACGCCATCGCGCGACCGTCCGCCTGCGTCGTGCCGTCCGGGCTCACGACGTCTCCCGTGCGCTCTCGATCCCGGCAGGGGCGATACGATCGGCGCCCGGCCCCGCGTACGGGATCGAGAGGAGGCAGAGGTCGAACGGAAAGAGCTGGAGCAGGGCGTACTCGGCCCGCGGAGTGCCGTCGGAGGCCCAGGCCTTCCCGACGCTCCCGGGGTTGATGAACCGGACCTGGTCGGCCTCCTGCAGAGACGGACGATGGGTATGGCCGACGATCACGCAGTCGGCGCGTGCGCCGAGTGCAAGCCCGGCCAGGTCCTCCGGATCCAGGTCCGGCCGAATCCCCTCCTTCCGCCCGTCGGGCGAGGTGTGGGTGATGAGGAACCTCGTGCCGCGGAGCGAGAAGCGACGCTCGGCGGGGAGCCCCTCGAGGTATGCCCGGCTGGCCGGGAGGACCCAGGCCGCAGTCCAGGCCACGCTGCCGGGTCCGGCCCGGCCCGGCCGGACGATGCCCTTTCGCGCGGTGCGGAGCACCTTCCGGTCGAGGTTGCCGCGGACATCCACGGATCCGATCTCGGCGAGCCGGTGACAGACCTCGTTCGGCTGAAGGCCATAGCCCACGAGGTCGCCGGCATTGATGAAGGCCTGTGCCCCGCGCGCCTCCGCGTCGCGTATCACGGCCTCGAGCGCCGGCAGGTTTGCATGCACGTCGGCGATCAGTGCGATCCGGACCGTGTCGTCCCCTTCCGCGATCGGGCGGAGCGGTGGCGGCGGGAGCCGCGCCTCGTCCCCGGCCCGGGCCAGGCGACCGATCAGGCGTTCGATGAAGCGGTCGCGCTCGAGCTCCTCCCAGCACGAGAGGGCTGCGGCGTGAAGGCGTTCGTGCTCGGCGACCCGGTCGGCGAGGATCTGCCGGACACCGGGCTCGATGAAGCGGAAGAAGCCGTCGTGCCCGAAGTAGGCGAAGGTCCGAATGCGCTCCTCCTCGAGGAACTGGGGGAGCTGCACGATCCAGACATCGCAGTCGTGGAGCTGGCCCAGGGTCTCCTGCAGACGCTTGATCGCCTTGAGCTCGGCCTTCAGCCCGTCGTAGAGGGGGGCGAACGTCTCGAGGGTGTACCGCAGCTGTTTCGCCGCGATCCGCATCGCGTGGTGCTCGTCCGAACGGGCGGGATCGCGGAGGGCCGGGGCGTGACCAAGGAGTTCGTCGCACCGGAGCCGGACGTTGAGGTGCGCGGCGTCGTACACGGGCGCGGACCGTGAGAGCGCCCCTTCTCGCCGCGCGCGGACCTCGATCGTCCGGAACCGTTCGGCCATCGCCTCGAGGACGTCCGACGCCTCGAGCCGGTCGAGGGCCGCGAGGACCGCCGGCTGCAGCCCCTCGCGCTGCTGCCCGAGGCGGAGCAGCAGGCATTCGACCCCCTGCTGACCCGGCGGGCCTGCATCCGGCTGCGGGAGGGTCTCGTCCAGCGCCTGGCGCCGGTCCTTGCCGAGCCCGATCCGGCGGAGCCAGGCACGGAACGCGGGAAACAGGACCGGCGGCGCAGTCGCCGGGGCCTCGACCGCGTCCGGTTCGGGGCCGGCCTGGATCATACCCGGCCGGCGCCCATCCGGCCGCAAAGCCCGGGCCTTCCGGGCTCCTCCCGCCCGGAAGCCGGGCCGCGTACGAGAGCAGGTGGTCGAGCTGGACGTCGGCGTCCCGGGCCGCGCCGAGCGCCCGGGTCAGGGACCGGATCTCCCGCCGCCAGCGCCGGAGCTCCTTTCGCCCGACGCAGCCCGCGGAGAGAGAGAGGACCGCGCGGAGACGGCGGCTCGCGACCCGCATGCGGTGGACGCACTCCGCGTCCTCGCCCTTCCTGACGCCGTCGATCTCGTCCCGGACCTGGGGGAGGAGGTCGAGCGCTCTTTCGGCGAGATAGAGGCAGTATCCCGGATCCCTCTGCTCCGTTACCATCGCCTCTCCTCAGGCCGGATCGCCGGTCTCCGGCGCCGCGTCCCCCAGCGCCGCGGGCGTGAACCACTCGCCGCGGTGCTCGATCATCCAGGCCTGCGTGTCCAGCGGGGGCTCGCCCTCCGCGGGCGTCACCCGCTCGTACGTCCCGTCGGGCAGGAGCCGGCGTGCCTGGGCCGTGTCGTGCACGTGGACCATCAGGATCCGGCGGACCACGGTCTCGCGGACCGCGGGGTCGAGGAGGGGGAAGAGGACCTCGACACGCCGGTTGAGGTTCCGCGGCATCAGGTCCGCGGACCCGATCAGCACCTCCTCGTCGCCGCCGTTCCGGAAGTAGTAGATGCGGGCGTGCTCGAGGAAGCGGCCGACGATCGAGGTGACCGCGATCCGGTCGCTCGCCCCGGGCACGCCCGGCCGGAGGCAGCAGATCCCGCGGACCTGGAGGTCGACCCGGACCCCGGCCTGCGAGGCCCGGTAGAGGGCCTCGATGCAGTCCCGGTCCACGAGCGCGTTCATCTTGAAGACGATCCGGCCGTCGCCGTGAGCGCGGTGCCGGTCGATCTCCCGCTCGATCCGGTCGAGGATGCCGGAGCGGATGGTCGCCGGCGCGACCAGGAGCTCGCGGTAGCGGTCGATCCGCGCGTGCCCGGTCAGGTAGTTGAAGAGGTCGGAGACGTCCGCCCCGAACGACGGCCTGCAGGTGAAGAGCCCGAGGTCCGTGTACACCCGGGCGGTCGAGGCGTTGTAGTTGCCCGTCCCGAGGTGAAGGTACCGGACCAGGCCCCGCCCCTCGCGGCGGACGACCATGCAGACCTTGGCGTGGACCTTCATGTGGAGCAGGCCGTAGACCACGTGCACCCCCGCCCGCTCCAGCGCCCGCGCCCACCCGATGTTGTTCTCCTCGTCGAAGCGAGCCTTGAGCTCGATCACGGCCGTCACCTGCTTGTCGTGCTCGCGCGCCTCAAGGAGCGCGTCCACGACCGGGGAGTTCGGGCCGACGCGGTAGAGCGTGACCTTGATCGCGAGCACGTCGGGGTCGCGGGCCGCCTGCTGCAGGAACGAGACCACGGGCCCGAACGAGTCGTACGGGTGGTAGAGGAGGATGTCCCCCTTCCGGATCGCGGCGAAGATGTCCCGCTCCGGGGAGAGCGCCGGCGGAACGGCGGGGAGAAACGGCGAGTCGCGGAGCGAGGGGATCGGGAGCTGGCGCAGCTGCATCAGGTCCGCGAGCCCGATCGGCGCCTCCTCGCGGTAGATCATGCCCGACTCGATACCGAGTTGCCGCGTGAAGAGCGCGCAGCGGTCCTCGGGGATGGAGGAGTCCACCTCGATCCGCACCGGGCGACCCGTGGCGGCGGAGTTCGACCGACTCCTCGATCGCGGTCAGCAGGTCGTCGGCCTCGTCCTCCTCGATCTCGATGTCCGCGTTGCGCGTCACGCGGAACGGGTGGACGGCGACGACCTCGAGCCCCGGGAAGAGCAGGTCGACGTTGGAGGCGATCAGGTCCTCGAGGAAGACGAACTCCCGGCGGTCCGCGGCGGCCGCGGACGGGACCTCGATCAGTCTCGGGAAGACGCCGACCGGGACCTTGAGCCGGGCGAACCGCTCGCCACGCCCGGCGTCCCGGACCGTGATCGCGAGGTTGAGCGAGAGGTTGGAGATGAACGGGAACGGGTGGGAGGTGTCGAACGCGAGCGGCGTCAGGGCCGGAAAGATCTCGTCCTCGAAGAGCCTGCGCATCCGCGCCTGGCTCTCCGCCGGGAGCTGCTCCCACCCTTCTCACGCCGATGCCCTCGCCGCTCGAGGCGGACGAGGAGGTCCTCGTGCCAGCACCTGTGCGCGGACTCGATGAGGGGGGCCAGCGCCGCCCGGATCTCCTCGAGCTGCCGCACGGGAGAGAGGCCGTCCAGCGGCGGCTCGATGACGCCGTCGGTCAGCTGGCGCTGCAGCCCTGCGACCCGGATCATGAAGAACTCGTCCAGGTTGTTCGCGAAGATCGCGAGGAACTTCACCCGTTCGAGGAGCGGATGCGACGTGTCGAGCGCCTCCTCGAGCACGCGGCGGTCGAACTCGATCCAGTCTCAGCTCCCGGTTGATGAACAGCCCGGCGTCGGCCGGGGCCGCCCCCTGCTCCCCGGAGCCGTCTCGTCCCGGACTCTGCCTCGGTCACTCCCTCTGCACCCCGCGGCGTGCGCTGCACTACAGTATCGAGGCCGGTCGTATTTATCTTGGTCCGGCCCGGCGGTCACTCCGTCGTCCGGTTGATCCGGTCGAGCCGCTCGGCGAGGCGATCCGCGTGCGAGCCCGCCCAGTAGATACGGCCGCAGGCGTCGCAGCGGTAGAACACGCGGCCTCCCGGTCGCCGGGGAGATACGGGACCGCCGCGAGCTCGTCCGGTGCGGCCGGGCGGAGGAGGGTGTTGCAGCACGAGCAGCGGTCGAGCCTGAGCACGGGCTCGACGAGACCGGCAGCGGGCGAGCGCGGCCACCTGCTCGAGCACGTCGTCGCCGCTGACCAGCACGCCGCCGCGGCCGGCCAGCTCGCGGTCGCGGGTGAGCAGGATCCGGCCCTCGTGCGCCGCGAGGCGGAGGAGTCCGGAGTCCTCCCGCGGGCCTCCCGGACCGAGCTCGGTCGCCGCGAGGGTGTCGTAGCCCATGAACCGGAGGTACCGGACCAGCGGCCCGAGCATCCGGTCCACGAGGAACCGGGGCTCCTCGAAGGGAGGGGCCCCTCAAGGGGGCAGGCTCCTCGAGGGACGGGCCCCCGTGCAGGGGGCGCCGGTTCAGAGGGGCGGCACGGACCGGACAACCGGGATCGCCTCGCCGCACTGCCGGCAGTGGCCGTCGTCGAGCCCGCGGACCCGCCCCTGCATCAGGGTGCGCTCGATCAGCAGGTTGCCGCAGACGGGGCACCAGGTGTTCTCGTACTTGTGGCCGCCGACGTTTCCGAGGTACGGGTAGTGCAGGCCGAGCTCCTTCGCGCGCTCGTAGATCCGCTCGAGGAGACGGATCGGGGTCGCGGGCCGGTCGCGCATCCGGTAGTCGGGGTGGAAGCGCGTGAAGTGCATGGGCGTGTCCGGTCCGAGGTTCTCGACGACCCACCGGATCAGCCCGTCCGTCTCCTCGGGCGAGTCGTTCAGGCCCGGGATCACGAGCGTGACCGTCTCGACGTGCATGCCCACCTCGTGGGCGCGCTTCGGTCGAGGCGAGGACGGGCTCGAGGCGCGCGCCGCAGACCTTCCGGTAGAAGGCGTCGTCGAAGGACTTCAGGTCCACCCGGAACGCGTTCAGCATGGACGCGAGCGCGTCGACCGCCTCCTCGGTCATGAACCCGTTCGTGACGTAGACCGTGCCGAGGCCGGCCTTGCGCGCGAGCCGGCCCATGTCCATCGTGTACTCGAACGTCATGGTCGGCTCGTTGTACGTCCACGAGACCGAGGCGCAGCCGTAGGCGAGGGCGCGCTTCACCGCGTCGGCCGGCGCGAGCTCGGGGAGCGTGCCGATGGAGTCCCCCGCGCGCGAGAGCTGCCAGTTCTGGCAGTGCTCGCACGTGAAGTTGCACCCGACCGAGCCGAGCGAGTAGCAGAGGGTGCCGGGCAGGAAGTGGTTGAGCGGCTTCTTCTCGATCGGGTCCACGTTCTCGGCGCTCACCCGCGCATACGAGGCCGAGTAGAGGACGCCCCCCCGGTTCTGGCGGACGCCGCACTTCCCGGCGCGGCCGTCGGCGATATGGCACCGGTGGTTGCAGAGCCGGCAGTCCGTGGTGCCGTCCGGGTTTCCGGTGTAGAGCTGTGCCTCGTGCATGGTCGCCACCGATCCCGGAATGGCGCCGCAGGCTATATTAATCCAGGTCCCGTTCGGGCTCGTCCTCGTCGACCTCGAGCACGAGGGATCCGCGGTAGCCGCATTCTTTGCAGAGGTAGACCGGCCCGAGATAGCCCCCGGCCACGGGGTAGATCTCGCAGGAGCCGCAGGACGGACAGCGGAACATCGCAACAGGTATATCAGGTCTCCACGGCCATTAATTCCTCGGAATGACGCCTGCCGCGCCATCGCCCGGAGGACGGGCGTGAAGACGATCGTGCTCTCCCTCGGGGGCTCGGTGCTGATCCCCTCGCTCGAGACGAACGCCATCGGCGCGTACGCGGCCGTGCTCGCGGAGCTGGCCGGTCGCGTCCGGGTCTACGTCGTGGTGGGCGGCGGCGGCGAGGCCCGGCGGTACATCGGCGCTGGCGCGCACGCTCGGCATCGACGAGGCGACCCTCGACGAGCTCGGCATCCTGGTCACGCGCCTGAACGCCCGGCTCCTGGTCGCGGCCCTCGGCGACGCGGCCTATCCCCGCGTGCCCGAGACCTACGCCGCCGCGAAGGAGTGCGGCGTCGCCGGCCGGATCGTCGTGATGGGCGGGGTCGCGCCCGGCCAGACCACGGACGCGGTCGCGGCCGTGCTGGCCGAGGAGGTCGGGGCGGACCTCCTGATCAACGCGACCTCGGTCCCGGGGATCTTCACGGCCGACCCGAAGAAGGACCCGTCCGCGACCCGGTACGAGACCATGACCCCGGCCGAGCTGCTCGCGCTCGTCAGCCGCGAGCGGATGGGCGCGGGCTCGAACACGGTGATCGACCTGGTCGCGGCCAAGATCGTGGAGCGGTGCGGGATCCCGATGGTCGTGCTCGACGGGCGCGAGCCCGACGGGATCCGGGCCGCGGTCCTCGACGGCGCGTTCGAGGGGACGGTCGTCGCCCCCGAGACCTGCCGCCCGCTCCCGCTCTGAGGGGGACGACGGCATGAGAACGCTTTTCCCCGTCCGGGCCCAACCGATCTGAAGCGCCGGGGTAGTAGGGTAGCCTGGTCCATCCTAGAGCGTTTGGGACGCTTTGACGGCAGTTCGAATCTGCCCTACCCCATCTCGATGCCGGGTGCGGCAATGGACGACGCGGCCTGTTCCCTGATCTGCGAGACTCCTCGCGGCCACCTATCCGCACGCCACCGACCCCGAACCGTTCTTCTCGAGCCCGTTCCAGGTGCTCGTCCTGACCATCCTCTCGGCCCAGACCACGGACAGGCAGGTCTGGGCCCTCCGCGGGCCGCTCTTCGACGCGTATCCAACGCCGGCCGCGCTCGCCGGGGCCGATACCGCCGAAGCTCGAGGCGATCGTCACGGCCGACCGGGTACTACCACGCGAAGGCCCGGCACCTGATCGGGGCGGCCCGGATGCTCGTCGCCGAGTACGGCGGGGAGGTGCCGGCCCGGATGGAGGACCTGGTCCGCCTCCCCGGGGTCGGGCGCAAGACCGCGAACATCGTCCTCTACCACGCGTTCGGCAGAACGATGGGGTCGCCGTCGACACCCACGTCCTCCGGCTCGCGCAGCGGATCGGGCTCTCGGACCATACGGATCCGGCCGGGATCGAACGGGACCTGATGGCCTGCCTCCCGCCGGCGATGTGGGGGCCGGTCACGGACCTGCTGATCGCGCACGGGCGGGCGGTCTGCGTCGCCCGGCGCCCGCGCTGCGAGGTCTGCCCGATCAACGCGCACTGCCGGTACTACCGCGAGAACCGCCGCGCCGGCCCCGACTGAGACGGAGCCCGCGGCAGGCCGGTGCTGCGCCGGACGTCCCCGTTCCAGACCGGGATCAACCAGGATACGATCCTTGAAGTGCTCTCCTGACAGAGTACCCAGTGGATGCCGATCTCGTCCGTCGAACTGGTCGTCATGATCATCGGTGTCGCGCTGGTCTTCGATTTCACGAACGGGTTCCACGACTCGGCCAACTCGATCTCGACCGTGGTCTCCACCCGGGTCCTCTCTCCCCGAAACGCGGTCGTGTTCGCGGCCTTCTTCAACTTCATCGCCGCGTTCGGGTTCGGCGTCCTGGTCGCGAGCACGGTCAGCAAGATCATCAACCTGAACGCAGGTCCCGGCCGAGATCGTGCCGTTCATCATGCTCGCGGCCCTGATCGGCGCGATCGGCTGGAACCTGATCACCTGGTATCCTCGGCCTGCCGACCTCCTCGTCGCACGCCCTGATCGGCGGGCTGACCGGGGCCGGGATCGCCGCGGCCGGCGTGGCCGCGGTGAAGCTCTCGACCGTCGCGGTGGTGGCCGAGTTCATGGTGCATCTCCCCGATCATCGGACTGGCTGCGGGCTTCCTCTTCATGGTCGTGGTCCTCCGCGCCTACCCGGAACCTCCACCGCGAACAGGCGGACCACCATTTCAGACGCCTGCAGGCTCGTCTCGGCCGGCGGCGTACAGCTTCAGCCACGGCACGAACGACGCGCAGAAGACGATGGGGATCATCACGCCCCTGCTCTTCAGCATCGGCTATTACGGGGCGGAGGTCGACCCCAACAACCTGCCGGTCCCGATCTGGGTGATCCTCGCCGCGTATGCGGCGATCGCGCTCGGTACGGTTGCTGGGCGGCTGGCGGATCGTGAAGACGATGGGCTACAAGATCACCCGACTCCGCCCGGTCCACGGATTCGCGGCCGAGACGGTGAGCGCCGGAACGATCCTCGGGATGTCGGCACGTCGGGATCCCGGTCAGCACCACCCATATCATCAGCTCGGCCATCATGGGCGTGGGCACGACCAAGGGGCCCGGTGCGGTGCGATGGGGGATCGCCCGGAATATCGTCGGGGCCTGGATCCTGACGATCCCGGC
Source organism: uncultured Methanoregulaceae archaeon (assembly GCA_963730355.1). Lineage (GTDB taxonomy): Archaea > Halobacteriota > Methanomicrobia > Methanomicrobiales > Methanospirillaceae > UBA288. The sequence continues at coordinate 160,484 of CAVSRL010000009.1, forward strand.
CAGCGCGGCGATCGGGTTCGCCGCCTACTGGGCCATGGCGTTCTTCATCTGACCGACAGAGGCCCGCGGCGAGAAAAGGGAGTCTGCAGGCCCGGCGCTCCGCTCAGGTGTGCCGGATCACGATGTCCGAGATCATGTTCGCGACCGTCTCGCACGCGTCCGTGGCCCGCTCGAGCTCCTCGTACACGTCCTTGAGCTTGATGATCAGGACGGCGTCGTTCGTCTTGAAGAGGTCCGAGAGGGCGTGCCCGAGCACCTCGTCCGCGAGGTTCTCGAGCCGGTTGACCTCGATCACGCGCGCGTCGATCTCCTTGCCGTTGCCGAGCTTCCGGAGGCTCTTGATGGCGCCCTGGAGCTCGACCACCGAGAGCTGGATCAGCATCGCCAGCTGCCGCATCACGTCGTCCGACTCCTCGACGCCGTAGACGCGCATCATCTGGACCGAGCCCTCGACGCAGTCGAGGACGTCGTCGAGGACCGAGCCGAGGCGGGAGATCTCCTCGGGCTCGAGCGGCGTGATGAAGGTCCGGTTCAGGTGGTCGTAGATCCGGTGCGTGACCGTATCGCCCTCGTGCTCGAGATCCTTCATCTGCGGACAGCATCCGACGGGGTTCGCCCCCGAGCTCGGTGAACTGCACGAGCATGTCGGCGGCCTTGACCAGGATCTCGGCCATCTCTTCAAACAGGTCGAAGAAGACCTGGTCCTGCGGAATCAGCACCTCTCTCAGGCCCACGGTGGATCACACGGTATTGATCGTCCTCGCAGGTAAAGGAGTCGGTGTCGGTAAGAAGACGAGCCTCCGCCGGACCGTACGCCGTGCGGGGAGAAGGAGAAAGAACGTGCGAGAAACGAGTGGACCGAGCGGGAATTGAACCCGCGGCCTCTACCATGCCAAGGTAGCGATCTACCCCTGATCTATCGGCCCGTCGCCTTACCTAGTTGACCGCCCGAGCACTTAAGAATTCCCGAACGGACCATCGAAATCCTGATACCCGCTCCGGCTCCACGGTGAGCAATGGTCAGGGTCGGCGTCCACGTCTCGATCGCGGGATCGATAGCAAAGGCCGTGGAGCGGGCGCAGGGGATCGGCTGCGATACGTTCCAGATCTTCTCGCGAAACCCGCGCGGCTGGGCCGCAAAGCCGCTCGCCTCCGCAGACGTCGACGCGTTCCGCGCCGCGCTGGCCGCCTCGGGGATCGCCCCCGCGGTCGACCACATGCCCTACCTCCCGAACCTCGCGTCGTCGAAGGACGAGCCGTACGAACGCTCCGTGCTCGCGCTCGCCGACGAGCTCGAGCGCGCGGCGGCCCTCGGCATCCCGTTCGTCGTGACCCACCTCGGCCACCACCTCGGAGCCGGCAGCGACGCGGGCGAGGCGCGCGTGATCGCCGCGCTCGACCGGGCCGTGAGCTCCGCGCCGCCGGGCGTGACGCTCCTCGTCGAGAATACGGCCGGCGAGAAGAACAGCGTCGGGTCCTCCTTCGCCTCGATCGCCCGCATCCTCGAGGGCTGCGCCTGCCCGGGCCGCCTCGGCGTCTGCCTCGACACCTGCCACGCGTTCGGCGCCGGGTACGACCTCCGGAGCCGTGACGGCGTCGAGGAGACCCTCGCCGCCTTCGACGACGCGATCGGGCTCGACCTGCTCCGCGTGGTCCACTGCAACGACTCGAAGGGCGAACTCGGCTCGGGACTCGACCGGCACGAGCACGTCGGGCTCGGCGCGATCGGCGAGGAGGGGTTCCGCCTCCTCCTCCACCGCCCCGAGTTCCGCGACCTCCCGTTCATCTGCGAGACGCCGGTCGACGGTCGGGGCGACAGCGCCGGCGACATCGCGAAGGTCCGCGAGCTCGCGGCCTGAACCCGCGCGACCGGGAAAAAGAGTGGAAGGCCGTCAGTCCGTGTCGAGCGGGGAGAAGGCCTCCTTGCCGACCTTGCCCAGCCGGTCGACGAGCCGTTCGTCGCTCATGCAGACCGTGCAGCAGTAGTCGTCGGGCAGGTCCTCGAACTTCGTGCCTCTGGGGATCCCGTGCTGGGGCTCGCCGCGCTTCTCGTCGTAGATGTAGCCGCAGTACCGGCAGACGTACTTGGTCGGGATCCACTCCTCGAAGGCCCACGTCCCGATCTTCCCCTTGCCCTGGATACCGCAGACGGCGCAGACGTACTCTTCGGGCAGGTCCTCGAACTCGGTGCCGCGCGGGATGTTCTGTCGGGGCTCGCCGCGGAGCGGCGAGTAGATGTACCCGCAGATCTTGCACTTGTAACGGCGGACGGTCATGGTCGTCTCCTGACGGCGAGTAGTGACCGCCGCAGGGTATTATACCTGTTGATGCTGCAACGGATCACCGGATCGCATGACAGGACGAGACCAGCCCGCGTTTCTCCCGATGAGCCGGCGCGAGCTCGACCGCCTCGGGCTCGACGAGATCGACGTGCTCCTCGTCTCGGGGGACGCCTACGTGGACCACCCGTCCTTCGGCACGGCCGTGATCGGCCGGGTGCTCTGGGACGCCGGGTACACGGTCGGGGTCTGCGCCCAGCCCGGCCCGGAGCGGGAGGACCTCCTCGCGCTCGGCCGTCCGCGCCTCTTCGTCTCGGTCTCCTCGGGGGCGGTCGACTCGATGGTGAACCGGTACACCCCGAACCGGCGCCGGCGGGCCGCGGACGCGTACTCGCCCGGCGGCGTCCCGCGCCGGCCCGACCGGGCCGTGCTCGTCTACGCCGACCGCGTCCACGCGCTCTTTCCCGGGGTCCCGGTCGTGCTCGGCGGGATCGAGGCCTCGCTCCGGCGCTTCGCCCACTACGACTACTGGTCGGACTCGGTCCGCGCCTCGGTCCTCGCGGACGCGCCGGCCGACCTCCTCGTCTACGGCCCGGGCGAGCGGCAGGTGGTCGCGATCGCGGAGCGGCTGGACGCGGGCGAGGACGTCCGCGCGCTGCGCGACATCCGCGGGACCATGTGGAAGTGCGCGCCGAAGGAGTGGCGGGCCATGGACCGCGAGGGGATCGTGGAGCTCCCGTCCTTCGGCGAGGTCGTCGCGGACCCGGCCGCGTTCGCCGCGGCCCACGCCCTGCTCGCGGCCGAGCAGGACCCGTGCACGGCCCGCCCGGTCGCGCAGCCCCACCCGAAGACCGTGGTGGTCCAGGACCCGCCCCCGCCGCCGTTCCTGCCGGCCGAGCTCGACCGCGTGTACGAGCTCCCGTACGCCCGGCGGCAGCACCCGTCGTACAAAGAGCCCGTGCCGGCGCTCGAGCCGGTCCGGTTCTCGATCACGACCCACCGGGGCTGCTTCGGCGACTGCTCGTTCTGCGCCATCTCCTCGCCACCAGGGGCGGGCCGTCCAGTCCCGGACGGCCGACTCGATCGTGCGCGAGGCCGAACGGATGGCGCGGATGACGGAGTTCAAGGGCGTGATCCAGGACGTGGGCGGCCCGAGCGCGAACATGTACGGGCTCTCCTGCCCGCGCTGGACGACCGCGGGCGCCTGCGCCGACCGGCGGTGCGGCCCCGACTGCCCGAACCTCGAGACGAGCGCCGAGGCCCAGCTCGACCTCCTCGCCCGGCTCCGGGCGATACCGGGCGTGAAGCGGGTCTTCATCGGCTCGGGGATCCGGCACGACCTCGCCCTCGCGGCCGGGCCCGACTACCTCGAGGAGGTCTGCCGCCACCACGTCTCGGGCCACCTCAAGGTCGCGCCCGAGCACGTGGTCGACGCGGTCTGCGAGCGCATGCACAAGCCGGGCCGGGCCGTCTTCGAGGCGTTCCGCGAGCGGTTCGAGGCGCTCCAGCGCGGAAAAGAGAAGCGGCAGTACCTGGTGCCGTACCTGATGTCCGGCCACCCGGGGTGCACGGTCGAGGACATGATCGAGCTCGCCGAGTACATCCGCGACGAGGGCCTCTACACCGAGCAGGTCCAGGACTTCACGCCGACCCCGATGACGCTCGCGACGGCCATGTACGCGACGGGCTCGACCCGTCCACGGGCGAGGCGGTCCACGTCCCGAAGGGGCGAGAGAAGCAGATCCAGCGCGCCCTGCTCCACTACCGGGACGAGCGCAACCGGGAGCTCGTGGAGGAGGGGCTCCGGGCGGCAGGCCGGACCGACCTGATCGGGCCGGGCCGCGACGTGCCTGATCCCGGCTACCGGTCCGAGAACGGGAGCTCGAGCATCACGAGATCGTCCGGGACCAGGACCTCGCCCGTGAAGTGGGCCACGGCGTCCCTGAGGTGGTCCGCGGTCGAGACGTAGCGGGAGGAGAGGTGGACCAGCGCGAGCCGCTTCGCCTCCAGGCGGGCCGCGGCCTCGCCGGCCTGTCCGGCCGTGGCATGGTGCACCTCGGAGGCCCGGGCGGCGTCGGCGTCGGCGTAGGTCGCGTCGTGGATCAGGAGGTCGAGCCCGCGCGGCAGGCCCGCGCGGACCAGGTCGATCGCGCGGGTGTCGCCCGTGTACGCGACCGAGCGCCCGGGCCTGCCCGGCCCGAGCACCTGCTCCGGGCCGGACCTCGACGGGCTCGCCCTCGACCGTGACCGTGACCGCCTCCCCGCGCTGGAGCTTCCCGAAGAGCGGGCCGGGCCGGACGCCGAGCGCGATCGCGCCCTCGCGGTCGAACCGGCCGGGCCGGTCGTCCTCGACCAGCACGTACCCGAGCGACTGCATCCCGTGGCGCGTGCCGAAGGCGCGCACCGAGTAGCCGTCGAACCGCACCTCGTCGCCGGCCCTGAGCACGTGCCCCTGCACGGGAAAGCGCATGGTCGCGGTCGAGAGGTGCTCGATGACGTGGACGATCTCCTCGAGGCCGGGCGGACCGTAGAGGGCGAGGGGCTCGGCGCGGCCGTTGAACGCGAGGGTCTGGACCAGCCCGAGGAGGCCGAGGTAGTGGTCCGCGTGCCAGTGGGTGATGAAGATCGCGTCGACCGTAAAGCCGGTCTGCGCCCGCATCATCTGCTGCTGCGCGCCCTCGCCGCAGTCGAAGAGGAGGGTATCCGAGCCCCTGCGGACGAGGAAGCAGGCCGGGTTCCTGAGCACGGTCGGGAGCGCGCCGGCCGTCCCCAGGAAGTAGACCTGGAGGGTCTCGCCGGCTATCGGAGCCACCCCCGGATGCGCTCGAGCGACTGCCGGCCTTCGTCGACATTCCGCCCCTCGACCACAGCGATCCCGCCGTACGAGGCCGCGACGGCGGGGCCGACCCGTTCCCAGTCGATCGTGCCCGCGCCGATCGGCAGGTGCTCGTCGGACAGGCCGTTGTTGTCGTGGAGGTGGAGGTGGTCCGCCGAGCCGAGCACGGCGAGAAAGCCCGGGACGGCCCCGACCGTGTTCGCGTGCCCGAGGTCGAAGCAGGCCCCGATCCCCTCGATCCCCTCGATCATGCCGAGAAGTTCGCCGGAGTCGCGGCAGAGGAACTCGCGGATCGCGATCATGTTCTCGAGACAGGCGAGGACGCCGTGGTCGGCGGCGCACCGGCCGATCTCGCGAAGGGCCTCCTTCTGCGCGGCCCAGGCGCGGGCCGGCTCGAGCCGTCCGAGCGGCGAGAGATATCCGGGGTGAATCGTCACCCGGTCCGTCCACTCCGACGCCCGCGCGATGCAGGTCGTGAGCTGCCGGACGGTCTCGCGAAAGATCGGAAAGTTGAGCGAGGCGCAGTTCAGGTCCGCGTACGGCGCGTGGACCGAGACGGCAAGTCCCGTGGTCTCGATGAGGTCGCGGACCCGGGCGAGCCCCGCGGGGTCGTCGAGCCGGTAGTCGCCCTCGGCCACGACCTCCCACCCGTCGAACCCGGCGTCGGCGATCCCGTGGACCCACTCGGGCGGCGCGGTCACCTTCGACGAGGACGAGAAGTAGACGCGGAGGCTCATACGGCCTCCGCGAGGGAGACGAGCATGGCCCGGACCTCGGCGCAGTATGCCCCGAGGCTCCCCTCGTTCTCGACGGTCAGCTCGGCCTCGTCCAGGGCCGTGCCGAGGCCCCAGCCGAGCTCCCGCTCGTCCCGCCGCCGCAGGGCCTCGGCGTCGGTGAGGTCGTCGGACCGCCCGCGCCGCCGGAGCCGCCGCCACCGCGTCTCGAACGAGGACGAGACCCCGATGAGCGTGAATCCCGAGAAGGCGCGGCGGAACTCGTCGACCTCGGCGTCGGAGCGGATCCCGTCGATCAGCACCACCGGCGCGCCGAGCTCGCGGATCGCCGGGAGCATCAGGTGCGCGATTGCGCCGCGGCCGTGGACGTCTCGCGGAGCTCGCCCGAGATCTCTCCGAGGACGGCGTCCTCGGCCGACAGGCCGCGCTCGGCCGCGACCCGGCGGATCACGTCGCCCATGACGAGCACGGGGATGCCGAGCTCGGCCGCGCACCTCGAGAACTCACTCTTGCCGCTTCCCGGCAGCCCAACGACCCCGATCAGTCTCATACACCTGCTCCCCGTTCTCTCTCGTCCGCACCCGGCACGACCGCCCCAGCCGTTCGGCGAGCGCGGCCAGCTCCTCCGAACGAGAGCGGCGCCACGGCCCCCGTGACCCCCTGCTGGAGGACGAGCGGCGCGTCGCCGGCCTCGCGCGCAATCCCCCCGACCTCGTCCTCGTACCCCCGGAAGAGGGTCGCGACCACCTCGAACGCGGGAAGGCGATCGTCGGCGTACGCGGCGCTGCAGAGCGCGAGCGACGCCTTCACCCGGTCCACGAGGTCGACCCCGAGGAGGTTGGGATAGCGCTCCCAGCGCGCCTTGAGGTCGAGGGCCACGTGGTCCACGAGCCGCGCGTCGATGAGCGCGGCGAGGACGTCCGGGTAGGCCCCGTTCGTGTGCACCCCGACCTCGAGCCCGAGCCGCCGGCTCTCGCGGGCCAGACGGACGAGCGCCTCGCCCTGCATGGTCGGCTCGCCGCCCGTGAAGACCACGGCCGAGACGACGAGGACGCTTCCGGCGATCATGCCCACGACCTCGTCGAGCTCCCGTGGGTCCCTCCCCCCGAGAAGGCCCGCATTGTGGCAGTAGCCGCAGCGGGCCGGACATCCCCGGAGGAAGACCGTGCAGACTGCCCGGCCGGGCCAGTCGACCGTGCTGACCGGGACAAATCCGCCGAAGTTGACCTGCAGGGGCATCACCGTGCACCATTCATTGCGCGAGGAGGTTTATTCAAGCTTATTCGTCGGAGAAGCGCAAGCCTGATGCGTCCGGGGGTCGGACTGGATCGGCATGGGCACCGGGGCGTGCGCACGCGGGACTGCTCGATCCGCCGTTCTACATGGACGAGTTCGAGGAGGCCTTCCGCTTCGTCCTCGAGGACTATCGCCTCCCGGCCCGGCCCCTCGCGGTCTTCATCCCGTGCGCGGTGAGAAAGCCGTACAGCACGAGCCCGAGCCACCGCCTCTTCCATTCCATCCTCGACCGGGTCCTCGCGCCGGAGGAGTACCAGCTCCTCATCTTCGGCACCTGCGGCGTGGTGCCGGCCGAGCTCGAACGGATGTACCCGTTCGCGCACTACCGGTACATGCTCGGGAACGTCCACGACGAGCGGGTCCGCCGGGACTTCCTCGAGATCGAGACCTACCGGCTCGCGACCTTCCTCGAGGCCACCCGCGACCTGTACGAACGCAGGACCGCCTACTGCATCGGGCTCTTCCGCGAGGCCATGGTCCGGGCCGTCGCGCAGTCGGGGGTCTGGCTCGACCTGCTCCTGCCGACCGACCCCGAGATCATGCGCGTCTACGACCCGGACTGCCCGTTTCCCGAGGGCTCGCTCTCGCGCGCCGAGTACCTGGCCGAGTTCGAGTCCGGGCTCGCGGCCCTCGCCCGCTGACGCATCGAGCTCCGCCGACGGCGGAGCGAAGACGGCGGGCGGGCTCTCGTGCCCGGCGCTCCGAGAATAATGGTGCCCTGCGGACCGATCGGCCATCGCGTCGGATCGGTCGTTCGTCAGCACCTCCGACGACGGGGTTTCCGATCCGCTCCTGGTCTGTTCCGTGGCGTATGCCTGTTTGCACAGGCTTCTTCAGACCCCTTCCACAGGGTCTGTGGCCCTTCCATCGAAGGGCTCCACGTTGGTGAACATCGCAGCCCGTCCGTCCGCCCGCGATGACGTTCATCGCGTCGTCGGGTCCGTCTGCCTTCTCCCCAACCAGTCCAGCAAGGGCACCCCGCACATACGCGCCACTGATATTTATAGGTATTTTTCAAGATTTACCGGGTTCAAAAAGGACCGATAAAGCCATTTCCGCCACGTGGTCCATAATCCCGTTCCGGACCTGGCGCCATGACTGGCGTTCACAGCAGCGGACAGTCCCGGGCTGCCTCTTGCGGGAGGTACGGGAGCATCGACGGCCCGGACGGCCGTTGCGTGAGGCGCGCGCTCGCAGGGGGATGCAGCCGCATGGGTCGAAGGGCCGCCGCGAGGACAGGCCGTGCGGAGCAGGATCGTCGGGAGGAAGGGGCGGCGGGCATTCTCCTCGCCCGGCGCTCCGAGAATGGTGCCCCGCGGACCGATCGGTCATCTCTTCCGGTTCGGTCGTTTCGTCATCACGCCCAATGACGGGGGTTCCGATCCGGGCTCTGTCTTTCTGTTCGGTGACTGTGTGTGCCTGCTTGATCAGGTTGTGCAGATCCCTGCCGCAGGATCTGTGAACCCTGCCATCGCAGGGTGGCACGTCGGTGAACATCGCAGTCCGTCCGTCCGCGATGATGTTGGTCGCGTCTCCGGTCCGTCTGCCTTCTCCCCAACCGGTCCAGCAGGGGCACCCCGCCCATAAGCACCAATAATATTTATAGATATCTTTCAGGATATTTAGGGGTAAATTGGGAACAAAAGGGCCATTTCATCCGCCGTGTCCATAACCCTTTTTTGATCCCGGCGCCAAAGTTGGCATATATGAAGCGTACACTTCTGGGGCTGCTGGTGCTGCTCCTGGCGGGGTGCATTCTCCTCGCCGGCTGCACCGGCACGACGCCCGCCACGAACAACACCACGAGCAGCGTGAACCAGATCCGGACTGAAGGACTCGTACATCATCGGGATCGACGGCGCGTACCCGCCGTACTCGTACGCAGGAGAAGGACGGCAGCTTCATCGGGTTCGACATCGACTCGGCCCGCTGGATCGCGAACAAGTCGGGCTTCAAGGTCGAGTTCCAGGCCGTCGCCTGGGACGGGATCATCCCGGCGCTCCTGGCCAAGAAGATCGACATGGTCTACTCGGGCATGACGATCACCGACGAGCGCAAGGAGCAGGTCGCGTTCTCCAAGCCGTACCTGAAGATCAACCAGTCCGTCGCAGTCCGCGGCGACTCGACCCTGACCTTCGACGACATCATGGCCGGCAAGGCCGTGATCGGCTCGCAGCGCGGCACCACCGGCGAGATGTGGGTCCAGGACAACCTGATCGACACGGGCAAGATGCCGGCCTCGAACCTGAAGTCGTTCGACAACTTCCCGCTCGCCATCACGGCGCTGACCAACGGCAGGTCGACGCGACGGTCTACGACAAGCCCCCGACGGTCGACGTCATCGAGGGCCAGAACGCGAAGATCATCCACGAGATCGACACGAAGGAGGAGTACGGCATCGCCATCCGCAAGGAGGACACCGTGCTCCTCGAGACCATGAACAAGGGCCTCGACCAGCTCGATGGCCGACCCGTACTGGAACGAGCTCAAGGCGAAGTACAACCTCACCGGGGCCTGACGGCCTCCGGCATCATATACTATCGCAGACAAATACTCCTGGTGAAGGCGGGGGGCCCGTCGGCCTCCCCGCACCTCTTCCCGGGCCCGCACGTCCGGCCCGCCACCACGGAATCGATCATGGACCTTGCAGCGATTCTCATCTCCTGGTTCCCGTTTCTCCTCACCGGCATCATCGCGACCCTCGGGCTCGTCTTCGCGGCCCTCGGCGTCGGGTTCGTGATCGGCCTGCCGGCCGCGATCGGGCAGGTCTACGGGTCGCGGCTCGTCCGGTCCCTGGTCGGCGTCTACGTCTGGTTCTTCCGGGGCCTGCCCCTGCTGGTGCTCCTCTTCCTCTTCTACTTCGGGATCTTCCCCGCGATCGGCCTCGGCGACGTCTCGCCGTTCGTCGTGGGCGCGCTCGTGCTCGGGCTCCACGGCGGCGCGTACCAGGCCGAGATCTTCCGCGGGGCGATCCTCTCGATCGGCGAGGGACAGATGACGGCCGCACGCACCCTCGGCATGAGCCGGGCGCAGGCGATCCGGCACGTGGTCCTGCCCCAGGCCCTCCTCATCGCGCTGCCGGGCTGGTCGAACGAGTACCCGACCGTGCTGACCGATACCTCGATCTGCTACGCGATCGGCGTGACCGAGCTCCTGACCCGGGCCTCGGTGATCGTCTCGACCGAGTACATCGCGATGCCGATCTACCTGGCCTGCGCCGGGATCTACATCGTCCTGAACTACACCGGGATGAAGGCCCTGAACCTCCTCGAGAAGCGGGTCTCCGTCCCCGGGTTCCAGGTCGGGAGCGAATGAACATGACCACCGACGACACCATCCTCCGGGTCGAGGGGCTCGCGAAGTCCTTCGGCACGACCGAGGTCCTGAAAGAGATCTCGTTCACGGTCCGGAAGGGCGAGACCAAGGCCTTCATCGGCCCCTCGGGCACGGGCAAGAGCACGCTCCTCCGGTGCATCAACCAGCTGATCGTCCCCGATCGGGGCCACGTCTACCTCCACGACGAGGAGGTCACCCACGCGGGCGCGCAGATCAACCACTACCGCTCCAAGATCGGCATGGTCTTCCAGAACTTCAACCTCTTCGACCACCTGACCGCGCTCCGGAACGTCGAGATCGCGCTCCTGAAGGTCAAGGGGATGAAGGAGCAGGAGGCGCGCGAGAAGGCGCTCTTCGAGCTCCGTCGCGTCGGGATGGAGGACCGGGCCGACCACTACCCGGCCCAGCTCTCGGGCGGGCAGGCCCAGCGGGTCTCGATCGCCCGCGCGCTCGCAATGGACCCCGACGTGATGCTCTTCGACGAGCCGACCTCGGCCCTCGACCCCGAGCTGACCGGCGAGGTGCTCGAGGTGATCCGGGAGCCTGGCAAAGGCGGGCATGACCATGCTGATCGTCACCCACGAGATGCGCTTCGCCCTCTCGATCGCGGACGAGATCTGCTTCATGGAGCACGGGACGATCCTCGAGCGGGGACCGCCGGCGGACCTCAGGCTCAGCCCGGCCTTCGAACGAACCCGCCAGTTCGCCGGCCGGTTCGCGGAACTGTAGGGAGCCGACATGGACCAGCTCGTCTTCCTCACGGACATCCTCCTCCCGGCCCTCTGGCAGGGGCTCATCGTCACCCTCGAGCTGATCGCGGTCACGGCCCCGTTCGGCGTGCTGATCGGCGCGGCCGTCGCGGTGGGGCGGGTGTACGGAAGCCGGCCGGTCCAGTACCTGGCTCGAGCCTACGTGGCCTTCTTCAAGGGCTGCCCGCTCCTCCTCCTCCTCTTCATCCTCTACTTCGGCCTCCCGTCGATCGGCATCTCGCTCTCGGCGTTCGCGGCGTCCGTTCTCGGGTTCATCTTCTGCAACTCGGCCTACGACTCGGAGTACATCCGCGGCTCGATCAAGTCGATCAAGGAGGGGCAGTTCACGGCCGGGCTCGCGCTCGGCATGAGCCGGGCCCAGGTGATCCGGCACGTGATCCTGCCCCAGGCCATGCGCCGCTCGATCCCCGGGCTCGTGAACGAGTTCGTCTACCTGATCAAGTACTCGTCGCTCGCGTACATGATCACCGTGATCGAGCTGACCGGGGCCGGGAAGCAGGTCGCGACCCGGTACTTCACCTACAACGAGACCTTCTTCGTGATCGGGCTCGTCTACCTCGCCCTGGTGACGGTGACGACGATCGGCGCGCATCTGCTCGAGAAGCGCGTGGCCGTCCCGGCATAGGCGTCAGGGCGGGACGGCAAGGTCGGCCTCACCGGCCGACCCCTCCCCCTCCTCGCCCGGCCGGACCACGGGCAGGGTCACATGAAAGACCGACCCCTCGCCCGGGACCGAGTCGACCCAGACCCGCCCCCCGTGCCGCTCGACGATCTTCTTGACGATCGCGAGGCCGATCCCGGTCCCCTGGTAGACGTCGCGGGTGTGGAGGCGCTGGAAGATCACGAAGATCCGGTCGAAGTACTCCGCCTCGATCCCGATCCCGTTGTCGGCGACCATCACGTGCCACATGGTCCGGTCGCGGACCGCCGAGACCGTGACCTCGGCGCGGAACGTCGGGGCGCCGGAACTTGATCGCGTTCGAGATCAGGTTCTCGAAGACCTGGACGATCTGGCTCCGGTCTCCCCAGACCGTGGGCAGGCCGCCGTAGCGGACGTCGGCCGCCGCCCTCGGCGATCACGCACCGCAGGTCGAGGACCGCGTCCCGCACGGCCTCGTCGAGGGCGAGGGCGCCGAACGGGCGGCCCCGCGTCGAGACGCGCGAGAAGGCGAGGAGGTCGTTGATCAGGAGCTGCATGCGGCTCCCGCCCTCGGCGATGTACCCGATCATCTCGTCGGCGTCGTCGTCGAGGCGCCCGCGGTACCGCCGCTCGAGGAGCTGGACGAAGCTGACGATGCGAGCGGAGCGGCTCCTGCAGGTCGTGGCTCGCCACGTACGCGAACTGCTGCAGCTCGTCGTTCGACCGCGCGAGCTCGGCCGCGTACTCCTCGAGCGACGGCCGCAGCCCGGCGCTCGCCGGTCACGTCGTGGCCGATCAGCAGCACCTCGCCGCAGTCGCCGTCCTCCTGGAGCAGGGGCAGGCAGGACGCGACGACGATCCGCTCGCTCCCGTCGGCCCCGGCGACGCGGAACTCGCCGCCCGACTCCTTCAGCGTGCCGATGGTCTCCCGGACGAGGCGGGCGTAGGCCGGAGCGCCGCGGAGGCCGAAGACCTCCTCGTCGGTCCGGCCGATCAGGTCTTCGGCGCGCCGGCCGACGAGCCGGGTCCCGGCCTCGTTCACGAAGAGGTACCGGCCCGACCGGTCGTAGATCGCGAAGACCTGGGGGATGGACCGGGCCGCGAGCCGGAGCCGCTCCTCGCGGGCGAGGACCGCGTCCTCGGCCGTCCGCCGGGCCGTGATGTCGATGAAGGTCGCGGCCGCGGCGTACGCCGTCCCCTCCTCGTCGAGGATCGGGCCGGCGCTGACGCTGTAGACGCCCCGGCTCCCGTCGTCGCGAACCACCTCGATCTCCTCGTCGCGGATCCGCTCCCCGGCCCCCGCCGCCCGTGCGAGGGGCCAGTCCAGCGGCCCGTACGGCGCTCCGTCCCGCCCGGTTCCCGTCCAGGCGTCGTACTCCTCGAGCCGGGCCGGCGACGGCGTGGCCTCCCCCCAGATCTCGACGAAGCCCGGGTTCCGGAAGATCACGCGCCCGGACGGCGCCTCGGCGATCACGACGCCGACCGGCATCTGGTCCAGGATCGCGCGCAGCACCGCGTGGAGCTGCTCCTGCCGCGCCACGGTCCGGCTGCGCTCCTCGAAGTGCCGCCGGAGGAGGGTGCCGTCCCGGACCGTGACGAGCACCCCGGGTTCGCCGTCGCGATCGGCAACCCGCCGGAGCGCGAAGTGGTAGACCTGGGGGTTTCCCTCGACCCCGTCGGTCCAGATCCCGGCCCGCTCGGCGCCCTCGGCGAGGACCGTCGACGACCTTGCGGGCGACCTCGCGGAGGAGCCCGGACGCGAGCCGGGCCTCGGACCAGGGTCGGCCGATGAGCCGGCTCGCCCTCCGCCGCGCGGCGGCCGCGCCGGCCGGGTTGACGTACCGGCACCGGAGCTCGGCGTCCAGGACCCAGACCTGGTCGGGCACGGCCTCGAGGACGGCTGTTGCGTCGAGGGAGTCGGTCACGGTCTCGGCCGCGATGGGGACGACGGTCCCCGGCTCCGCGGCCGGCGACGCGGGCGCTGCCCGCGGGATCTCGTCGAGCCTCGACTCCAGGGCCTCGAGCCGCAGCGCCAGGTCCGTGTTCGCGCCCTCGAGCCGCCAGACCTGCTGCTTGGCCTCGGCCAGTTCCCGCCGCCGCGCCTGGGCCGAGGCCCGGGTGTGGGTGATGTCCTGGATCGCGCCCACCGCCCCGAAGATCCGGTGGCCCGTCCGCGCGAGCGGCCCGGCCGTGAGGTGGAGGTACTGGGGCTGGCCGTCCGGGCCCCGGAGCTGCCGCTCGAGTTCCCGGTAGTGCCCGAGGTAGGCCTCGGCCGGGAGGGGGGCGCCGCGGACCTGCTCGAGGTACGGGACGGCGGCCGGGTTCGCGACCAGGAGCTCGCCGGCCCCGCCCATCGCGATCACCCCCACCGGGAGCGACTCGATCACGGCCGTGAGCAGGGCCCGGTCGCCCTCGGTCTGGCCGAGCAGGGCGCGCAGCCGCTGGATCTCCTGGGTCGGGTCCTCGTCGGGGGCCCGCTGCTGGTGGACCCGGACGCCGATCGGGTGCCCCGCCTCGTCCTGGCACGGGATGGAGCGGTGCACGATCCGGCGGATCTCGCCGTTTCGCGTCACGACACGGCAGCAGAAGGTCTGGGCGATCGTCCCGTCGCCGAAGATCGAGGTGCGGAGCCGGTCCTGGTCGTCGGGGTGGCCGCACCGGACCAGCAGGGCCGGGTCGGCCAGGTAGGCCTCGGGCGCGTACCCGGTCAGGTCCTCGCACGACGGAGAGATGTACTGGCAGTCGCCGCCGGGGCCGATCCAGGCCTCGAGGTCGGGCGAGGTCTCGAGCACGCACGAGAGGAGGCGCCGTCGGCTCCGCTCCTCCGCCATCCTCGCGATCCTCGACGCCCACTCCACGGCGTCGCCGTCGAACCAGCTCGAGAGGATGCGGATCGGCCCCTCGCCGTCCGGCGGCGGCGGGGCCCCGGCAGTCGAGACGAGGACCACGTCGTACCGGCAGAGGTCGGTCCCGTCGCCGTCGTCGACCGTGAAACCGCGCCGGCGGAGCTCCTCGAGGAGGGGCTCGAGCCCTTCGTCCGGCTGCACGGCGAGGAGACGGGGCATGATGATGCACCTTATGGTCGGGTGTAGATGCATCTGCTTTGGGGCTGATACATTTTGCGGAATTGTTCGAACGGTCGCGGGAAAAGACCAATCCGTCCGGAGATGACACCTCTGATCCGTTATGACCGTCAGCAGCCAGACATGCAGGCAGATCGCAGCCGTCCTGGGCTGCCTGGTCGAGGCCGCCGGATGCGGCGGTCCGGCCTCGCTCGCCGGGCTCGCCGCCCCGGAGATCGCCGGGTTCTGGTTCGACCGCCCCGTGCACGGCCCCGCGGAGTTCGCGGAGGCCCTGGCGGGGACGTTCGCCCTCGCGGATCTCGAGATCTCGTGCGAGGGCACCATCGCCTGGGTGACCGCGCGCCTGGTCCCGAGCGCTGCGTCCGCGGCGGAGGGACGGTTCACGGCGGTCCTGCGCGGGACCGGCCATGCCTGGCTCCTGGCGCAGGTCCACGGGTCTCTTCCGGCATGAACCCGGCCGGTCCGGGCGCCGGAGCGGAGCGGGGCCAATACCATTAAACCGGATCGCATGCCACGGATCCAGTGCAGGCTGATCATGGACCACGAATCCATCGAGCAGAAGATCGACCACGTCGCGGAGCGGTACAACGACCTCATCTGCTCCCAAAACCGTGTCTGCGACGGGATCGGTCTGATCACGCAAGTTCTCTCCGATATCGACCTCCGCCAGTCGGCCGTCGAGGACCATGTCGGGACGACCCTCGTCGAGAGCATGAACGAGATCAAGGAGGAACTCCGCCGCCTCTCCTCCCGCCTGGACGCGATGGAGGGCCGGCTCGTCATCGCCCTCGACCGCGACGGAGTCCCCGCCACCAGGTTCTGATCTCCCCGATGTTCGACCGCTGTCCGGGCGCGGCCCGGATCCGCACGCCCACCCTCGAGGTCCGCGCCTGCCCGCAGTGCGGCGCGGAGGTCGAGATCTTCTCGAACGATCGCGTGGTGAGCTGCAGCGAGTGCGGCTGCCAGGTCTACAACGACCTCCAGTCCTGCGTCAGGTGGTGCCGGTACGCGCGCGAGTGCGTGGGCGAGGAGACGTACCGCCGCCTCGTCGGCGACGGCGACGCCGGTCCGTAGGACCGAAACGGCACCTGTTTTAAGTACCTTTGCCGCCCCAACGTGGATGAATGCCGCGAGATCGCGGGGGATGGCGGCCCGAGCAGCCGACCGTGAAGAAGACCCTCTACTGGTGCCACGAGGAGCAACGTTCCCCTGCTCGGCCGGGGCTGCGCGGCCGGCCACGAGGGGCAGGCGATCGCCCTCCTCGAGCCGTACGACGTCCGCCCCGCGCTCGGAGCCGACCACGAGCTCGTCGCCTCGCTCGTGCGCGACCGCTTCGGCCCGGTTCCGGTCCCGCGGGTGCTCCTGCTGAACAAGACCGGAGGGACGGACCGGAACGAGCTCGTGATCGCGAACGGCGAACGTTTCGGCTGGCTCACCTTCGACCCGGTGGAGCGGCGCCACCGGTTCGAGCCCGAGCCTGCGGCTCTCCCCGCTCTCGTCGGGGCCGCGACGAAGGGCGTGGTCGACCTGGACGCGGACCCGGCCTTCGCCGGCACCAAGGTCCGGCTCGGCGGAAAGCGGGTCGACGTCACGACCTCGGAGCCCGACGGTCCGGTGATCGTGAAGTACCGCGGCCGGTACGGGACCGGCGTCCTCGCCGGCGGCCGGCTCAAGGTCCGCGAGCTCGTGCCCGTCGACCCCGGCGCAGTACCCCGACCCGGACTGGGACGTGGTCGTGGACCGAAACCGGCACCACCTCAAGAACCTCGAGCGGCAGGCGATCCGGACGATCCGCGCCCATATCGGCGACCGGCCCTGCGCGAACGTCTCGTTCTCGGGCGGCAAGGACAGCACGGCCGTGCTCGCGCTCGCGCAAAAGGCCGGCGTGACCGACGCCTTCTTCATCGATACCGGCCTCGAGTTCCCCGAGACGTACGACTTCGTCCGGGCCATGGGCGCCCGGGTGATCGAGAAGGGCTTCGACTTCTACCAGGCCGTCGAGCGGGCCGGCCCGCCGGGCAAGGACAACCGCTGGTGCTGCAAGCTCCTCAAGCTCGCCCCGCTCAAGCGGCACCTGGCCGAGACCGGGCCCGTGCGTCACGATCCAGGGCAACCGGTGGTACGAGTCGTGGAACCGGGCCGGGCTCGACGAGGCGAGCCAGAACCCGAACAACCCGCTCCAGCTCAACATCTCGCCGATCCGGAACTGGCGCGCGCTCGAGGTCTGGCTCTACCTCTGGTGGCGCGAGCTCCCGACCAACCCGCTCTACGACCGGGGGTTCGAGCGGCTCGGCTGCTACCTCTGCCCGGCCATGCTCGAGAGCGAGTGGGAGGGGCTCCGCACGACCCACCCCGAGCTCGCGGCGCGGTGGGAGGAGTTCCTCGGTCGGTACGCCGCCGGCGAGGGCCTCCCCGCGGAGTTCGCGGACTGGGGGCTCTGGCGATGGAGAGACGCTCCCGAAGAAGATGGCCGAGCTCTGCCGGGCGCACGATCTCGCACTCACGGACGAGGGCGGCCTTGCGCCGAACCGTCCGCCGGCCCCGGCCGCACGGCGGGCAGCAGCGCCGCGCGAGGCGACCGCCACGGCGCCCCCGGCGACGGCCGCGGCGCAGCGCCGCGGGCCGACTTCGCCGTCCTCGGGGACACGGTCTACCTCGACTCGGCCGCGACGAGCCTCTCGCCCGAGCCGGTGCTGGCCGCCCAGCTCGAGTTCGAGCGCCACTACCGCGCGAACGTCGGGCGCGGGGTCCACCGCCTCTCCCAGCTCGCGTCCGAGCGCTACTGGCTCGCGCGCGAGAAGGTCGCGCGGTTCGTGAACGGCGGAGACGGCACCCTCGTCTTCACGCGGAACACGACCGAGGCCGTCGAGCTCGTCGCGCACGGCCTCCCCTGGGCTCCGGGCGACCGGGTCGTGACCACGGTCCTCGAACACCACTCGAACCTGCTCCCCTGGCTCCGTCTCCGCCGGCTCGGCGTCGAGGTGGAGGTCGTGGACATCCGCGACGACCTCTCCCTCGACCTCGAGGCCCTCGAGGACGCGATCGACGACCGCACCCGGCTCGTCGCGCTCACCCACGCCTCGAACGCGGTGGGCGCGATCACGCCCGTGGCCGAGATCGCCCGGCTCTGCCGCGACGCGGGCGCCCGCCTCCTGGTGGACGGAGCGCAGTCGGTCCCGCACCTCCCCGTCGACGTCGAGGCCCTCGGCGTCGACTACCTCGCGTTCTCGGGGCACAAGCTCCTCGGGCCGACCGGGACGGGCGCGCTCTGGATGCGCGAGCCCGACCTCGAACCCCTCCTCCTCGGCGGCGGTGCGGTCGATTCGGTCGGGCCCGAGGGCTGGACCCTCGCCGCCGGCCCCGCCCGGTACGAGGCCGGCACCCCGAACATCGGCGGCGCGATCGGCCTGGGCGCGGCCGTCGACTACCTCTCCGCACTCGGCATGGACGCCGTCCGGGCGCACGAGACGGCGCTGACCGCGCGGCTCGTGGACGGGCTCGCCGCGATCGACGGGGTCACCGTGTACGCGCCGGCCGAACCGGCGCGGCGGATCGGGGTGGTCTCGTTCACGCTCGAGGGGTTCCACCCCCACGAGGTCGCGCAGTACCTCTCGGACGAGCTGAACGTGATGGTCCGCTCGGGCCACCACTGCTGCGAACCCCTGATGCGCCGTCTCGATCTGCCCGACGGCACGGTCCGGGCGAGCCTCCACTGCTACTCGAACGATGCCGACGTCGAGACCCTGCTCGCGGGCGTCGGGGAGTGTGCCCGCGGTGCCTGAACCGCCCCGCCCGGTCCGGTTCGGAACCGTCGCCGACGGCCCCGTGCTCGAGGAGCTCGCGGTCTCGGTCTACCTGAACGGCCGGCACTTCACGGCCGCGATGACCGTCCCGGACCGGCTCGCGGAGCTCGCCGTCGGCCTCCTTGTCACCGAGCAGGTGATCCGGTCCTTCGACGAGCTCGAGTCCGTCCGCGAGGACGGGCCCTGCGTCCGGGCCTTGACCCGCGACCCGTTCCGGGTCGTGGTCCCGCGCCGCGGCGTGATCACGGGCTGCGGCGGGGCCGCCTCGCACCTCTCGGAGCGGCGGCTCCCGCCGCTCCCGCCGGGGCCGCAGGTGGACCCGGCCCGGGTCCGTGCGGCGCTCGGCGCGGTCGCGCCGCCGCCCGCGGGGCTCTTCTCGGCCGCGCTCCTCTTCCCGGACGGCCCGACCGTCGTCAGCGACGATCTCGGCCTCAGCACGGCGCTCGCCCGCGTGGTCGGGGCCGCGGTCATGGCCGGGAGTTCGCGCGCGGACGCGGTCGCGGCCGTCTCGCACCGGGCCACGGCCGAGCTCGCGCGGGCCGCGGTCGTCGCAGGAGTCCCGGTCCTCGCGACGGCCGGGCTCGTGACCGAACTCGCGGTCGACCTGGCGCACCGCTCCGGGCTCTGCCTCTGCGGCAATGCGAACGCCGGCGGCTTCGTCTGCTACGCCCACCCCGAACGGCTCCGCGCCTGAGGGGCTTTATCCGACCGGAGCGCGAACGCTTCTCCGACCATGGACGCCGCGGGGCTCTTCGCCGTCTTCGTGCTCGTGCTCGTCCTCGTCTCCGTCGCGAGCCACCGTTACCGGGTGCCGCCGTTCTTCGCGCTGGTCGGCGGCGCCCTCCTCTTCGGCCTCCTCGCCGGGCTCGGGGTCGACCGGACCGTCGAGGAGATCGTCGCGGGCGTCGGGCGCGTCTTCTCGGCCTTCGGGATCATCATCCTCTCGGGCGCGGTGATCGCGAAGGTGCTCGAGGTCGAGGGCGGGGTCGACCGGATCGTCGCGGACGTCCGCCGCCTCGTCTCCGACCCCGTCGCCGCCTCGGGGCTGCTCGGGTACCTCCTCGCGGTCCCGTTCACCTGCTGCATCACGGCCTTCGTGGCCCTCGCGCCGATCCTGACGGCGATGGGCGACGACGGGCGGCGGAGGTCGGGCCTCCTCTACCTGGCCGCGCTCGGGTCGATCGTGAGCTACGCATTCGTCTACCCGACCCCGGTGGTGATCCCGCTCGTCGAGGCCTTCGGCGCCGGAGGTTCGATCCCTCTCTACGACGCGATCGCGATCCCGCTCTCGCTCGCTCTCGTCCTGCTGCTCGTCCTCGTCGGCCGCCGGCGCATCGGGCCCGCTCCGGCGCCGCCCCGGGAGGCGGCCCCGGGTCCCCTCCACCTCCGTGCGTGGATCCCGTTCGGCGTGATCCTGGTCGCCGTCGCGGCCGGGCTGCTCGCGGGCATCTCGCACGTCGCCATCATCAACCTGGTCATGCTCGCGGGAGCCGCGTCCGCGCTCGCCCTCACCCCGCCCGCTCACCGCCACCCGGCCATGCTGGCCGGGGCGAAGCACGCGGGCGTGATCGTCTTCGACATCGTCGGCGCGGGCGCGATC
The DNA here is from genome assembly GCA_963730355.1 of uncultured Methanoregulaceae archaeon. Taxonomy (GTDB): domain Archaea; phylum Halobacteriota; class Methanomicrobia; order Methanomicrobiales; family Methanospirillaceae; genus UBA288. Next base: position 180,861 of record CAVSRL010000009.1, read on the forward strand.
GGGGCCGTGATCGTGGCGAGCGGGATCGCGGACGAGGCGCTCCTGGCGATGAACGGGACCGTGCCCGTGCTGCTGATCCCGTTCCTGCTCGCGGCGCTGGTCCAGACGGTCCAGGGCTCGCGCGTGGTCACGGCCGTGATCGTCGCCCCCCTCCTGGCCGCGAGCGGCCTCGCGGCCGCGATCGACCCGATCCCGCTCGTGCTGATGGTCGGCGCCGGCGCCTGCGTGGTCAGCTACGTGACCGACCCCTACTTCTGGCTCGTCCAGCGGGCCACGGGCGACCCGCCCTCGACGGTGGTCCGGGAGTACACCCTGCCGCTCGCCGCGGTCGGGTTCCTGGTCCTCGGCGCCGCCCTGCTGATCCAGCTCCTGCTCTGACGGGTCCGGGCCCGGCTCAGGTCCCGTACCGGCGCAGGTACGCCGTCACCTTCGCGGACTCGAGCCAGCCGACGTCGAGCTGGCGGACGATCTCGTCGATCTCGTGGGCCTGCCGGATGATCCGGCTCCCGACGTCGCCCGCCCTCCATGTCGGCCAGGCCGATGATCACCTGGACCGGGTTCCGGATCTGGTCGTTCAGGATCTGGAACTGCTCCATGTTCTGCTGGATCTGCCGGAGCGAGTCCACCTGCTCCTGCTCGCGGCGCCGCTCCTCCGCGACGTCGCGCGCCACGACCAGCATCACCTCCCGGCCGAGCAGGTTGAAGCGGTGGAGGCTGACCACGGCCGTCGTGGGGCCGTCGCGCCGGCGGAAGCACGCGTCGAACCGGAACGGCCCGGGCTCGGGCCGGTCCCAGGGCGCGGGCCCGCCCGTCGCGGGCGGCTCGATCAGGTCCGCCGGGCGGTGCCGCCGGAGCTCGTCCTGGGAGTAGCCGAGCCACCGGCAGGCCTGCTCGTTCGCCTCGAGACAGCGGTGGTCCCGGCCGTCCGCGGCGACCTCGTAGAGCAGGATCGCGTCGTTCGTCTGGTGGAAGACCTGCCTGAAGCGTTCCTCGCTCTCGAGGATCCGGATCAGGTTCTCCCGCCGCACCTGCTCGAGGCGTTCGAGGTGGAGCGCGAGGGCGAGGTCGTCGGCGCACTCCTCGAGCAGGAGCCGCTCGGCCTCGTCGGGGGGGCGGCGCGGGTCCGTCCTCGATGACGAGCAGGCCGTACTGCCGGCCGTTCACGCCGACCGCGATGGCGACCTCGCACGGGTTGTCGGCCGGCACTCCCGAGCGGGGAGCCGTCGCCGGGCCGGTACCGGACGGACCGGTACCGCCCCGCACTCCGGATCCGCTCGAGGGTGCGTTCGAGCACGAGGGCCGGGTCCTCGCCGCTCACGGCCTCCCGCAGAAGGTCGCGCCCGACCCGCAGGAGGCGTTCGTGGGGCCGTATCCCATTCGTGGCCGGGCGCGTCCCGTCCCGAGCGGCGGACTCCGCCGTGCCGGGCGTCCCCGACGGGACGTGCCGACGATGCCCTGGACCGGATCGGATGCTGTTCGCCACGCAGACCCTCCTTCAGCTCGCTGAGAAACTGTACTCTCCTGCGTCATCTAAAAACCTTTGCAAGTCCCAAAGCCCGAAAGCCCTCCTCGGAAAAAAGAGTGGCCCGACAGGGCCCCACGCTTCCCCGTCAGACCTTTCCGGTGATCGCCGCGATCACATCGTATCTGGTGACTCTTCTCCTGAACCACTGTTCATGGCACGATGCTGTAGAGGGTGTTCGAAGTGGGTCCCTGCAGAGCAGAGACGTATGCTGCAACGGCGCAATCCTATATATATTTTCTTGTCGGCGGCCCGGCGTCCGGGGATCCCGTCCCCCGGAGACAGGGCCCTCAGGGACGAAAGAGAAAGAGAGAAGTGAGGGCCCGCCCGGCCCCGGTCAGACCGCGGGGCGCGCCGTGTCCACGGGGCGCTCCATGAGCGTGGCCGCGATCAGGTAGAGCGCCGCGAGCCCGATGATGACGTAGATGGTGCGCGTGATGATCGATCCCACGCCGAAGATCGCGTCGACGACGTTCAGGTTGATCAGGCCGATGAGGCCCCAGTTCAGTCCGCCGATCACGGTCAGGATCAGCGCAATCCAGTAGAGAGCCGAATACGTTCGCATAGTGTGGCACCTCGAACGCCATAACGGGCTCCTGGTACTTATATATTTGCCAGAATCGGCCCGTACGGGCGACAATTGCCATTTCAGCGACGCAGCGGCGGGGGTCCCGCCGCACGACGCTCACTTCTTCTTCAGGCTGCTGCCGACCCGGGCCTGGAGGTCCCGGAGGACGGACGAGAGCGTCTCGCCGGCGCTGTTGACCTTCGCCTCCATGTACTGGTGCCCCTCCTCGGTCCCGACGAGGGTGCGCACGGCCCCGACGACGTCGTCGACCGCCTTCGCGACCGAGGCCGAGGCCGCTCCGAGCCGCTCATCGACCGGGATCTCCGGCGTGCCTTCCGCCGGTGGACATCCCGGGCCCCGCGCATCCGGCCGTATCCGCCGTGGACGCGGTGGCGGATGTCGACGGGTCGATGGGAGCCCCTGCGGTCAGCTCGGGGCCCGGCGGTTCCCCGGTCGATCTCATCGTGGCGGGCAGGTCCTCGACGTAGCGGCCCCCCACAAATCCTCCGGACTTCTCGGTCATACCATCACCTACTGCTGCGAGGATCGGTAATATCCTTTCTCTCGGCCGGCTCGGGCCTGGCCACGTTCACGAAGCCGAAGCCCTGGCGGACGCGTTCGCCAAAGCCGGCCTCGATCGCGAAGGCGAGGACGCGCCGGGCCGGCGCGGCGAGGCGGCCCGTCCCGAACTCCCAGTACGACGACGGCGTCCGGCCGCTCCTGGTGGCACGCAGGAGGGTGCCGTCCGCGATCACCCTGAGCCCCTCGTCGAGCCGGGCCGCGTGGTACCCGTTGTACCGGCGGACGAGGTCGCGGTTCAGGGCGTCGACGAACGCCTCCGCGCCGAGCTCCGGCGTCCAGTGGACGAGCCCGGGGCCGCCCGGGGACGGGACGCGGAGCAGGACCGGCGTGGCCGTGACGAGGCGGAGATCGGGCCGGTCGACCCGGACCGAGAAGGTCTCGTGCCGCTCGATCCGGAAGGCCGTGCCGCGGACGCGGAGCGGCTCCCGTTCGTGCCGGAGCTGCCGGGCGAGCGCCCGGATCAGCTCGGGGTTCGGCGACGCGATCAGGACCCGCCGCGCCTCGCCCGGCCGGGCGTCGGCGGGGGGGAAGAGGTTCGAGAACGAGTAGACCGTGTCCCCGCCGCCGGGGAGGTCAGAGCGCCAGCCCCGCGCGATGAGCTGCGTCGACGAACCGGGCGAGGCCGGCCCCGGGCCCGTCGTCGCCGGGGCCGAGGGCCCGGAGGTGGAGGAGGAGGCGCATGGCCGATCGTCAGGCGCCGCGGGCGGGCCAGTGCTCGCCCCGGACCCAGCGGTCGCCGCCGGGGCCGTACTCCTTCTTCCAGATCGGGACGCCGGCCTTGATCGCCTCGAGGATCTCGCGGCAGGCCGCGAAGGCCTCGGCCCGGTGCCCGGCCGCGGCCACGATCACCAGGATGTTCTCGCCGACCGCGAGCCGGCCCGTCCGGTGGACCACCGCGACAAAGGCGAGATGGTGCCGCTCGCCCGCGTCCCGGGCGATCCGCTCGAGCTCGGCCACGGCCGCGGCCTCGTAGGCCTCGAGCTCGAGTGCGTCGCAGTCGTCGTCGCGGACGATGCCGTCGAAGAGGACGATGCCGCCGACGCCGCTCTGCCGGGCCCGGCGGAGCAGGTCGTCGATCGCGACGTCCTCCTCCTGGACCCGGACGTACTGCTCGGTCTCCACCGTTCACCCCCCCGCGACCGGCGGAAAGACCGCGAGCTCGTCGCCGTCCTCGACCGGGGTCGCCTCGGCCTCGTCGTGCTCGATCCGCACGCCGTTCCGCATCAGGATCACGTAGTCGCGCAGTGCGCCGTCCGGTCCGATCGCCGAGTCCTCCGCTCCGCCCGTCCCGGCCACGGCCCGGACCACGTCGGCCACCGTCGCGCCGGCGGGCGGGATCGACCCGGTGGTCTCCGCCGTAGCGCTCCCGGAACTGCGCAAAGAACCTCACTCTCACCGTCATACCGCTTCTCCTCTCATGCGCGCTTCTCCTCCTCTATACCTTCCTCAACAGCGCCGATCGGTTCTGGAACCGCTCCCAGTCCCAGGGCTCGTCGAGCACCCGGACCTCGACCGTCGGTGATCCCGGGCAGGGAGGCCGTCCGCCGTCGGACCTGCTCGGAGAGGTAGTCCACGAGCGGGCAGCCCTTGGTGGTCAGGACCAGGTCCACGGTGGCCGCCCCGGTCCTGGGGTCGACGTGGATCTCCCGGATCAGCCCGAGGTCGACCACATCGATCCCCACCTCGGGGTCGATCACCGTGCGGAGAGCGTTCCTCACCTCGTCCTCGCGCGTGAGCTCGAGGCGGGCGTCCTCGCCGCCGGGCCCGGGAAGGGCCCGCTCGAGCGCGCGGAGCCGTTCCTCGAGCTGGTTCTCCCGGTCGAGGAGGCGCGAGACGACCCGGAGCATCGGGTCCGGCATCACGCCGCCCTCGGCCTCGCCCGGCAGCGCAGCCCCCCGCGATCCGGCCCGGCACGCCGACCACGGTCGCGCCGGCCGGCACGGGACGGACCACGACCGAGCCTGCCCCGATCTTGGCATAGTCCCCGACCGTGATCGGGCCGAGGACCGAGGCCCCCGAGCCGATCACGACACCGTCCCCGATCGTCGGGTGTCGCTTCTCGTTCACGAGGGCGGTCCCGCCGAGGACGACGCCCATGTAGATCAGCACGTCGTCCCCGACCTCGGCCGTCTCGCCGATCACGACCCCCATGCCGTGGTCGATGAAGACCCGGCGGCCGATGACGGCGCCGGGGTGAATCTCGACCCCCGTCAGGAACCGCCCGACGTGCGAGACGAGCCGGCCGGCGAAGAAGAGGCGGTGGACCCAGGCCCAGTGCGCGAGCCGGTGGAACCAGAGCGCGTGGAGCCCGGGGTAGAGGAAGAGGACCTCCCAGACCGAGCGCGCGGCCGGGTCCTTGGCAAAGACCGTCTGGATATCCTCCCTGAGCCGTCCCATCTCCCCGAGCCTCTGCAATTGGATGGGTTGGTCGGCGTAATAATCTGATCGCGGCCGCCATCGAAGGGCTTAACCGGGTGCAGCGGCCACTCTCTCGCGCATGGTTGCCCTCTCCCTCCCCGGTGCGCGGCGGCTCGAGGAGCCGCTCGGCGGCCGGCGGCTCGACGTGCTGCTCGCCGACCTCGGGCTGAACCCGTGCGAGCTGATCGTGACCCGCGACGGCCGGCTCCTCCCCGACGACGCCCCTCTCGACGATGCGGACTCGCTCCGGGTGCACGCGATCGTCCACGGCGGATGACGCACCCGTCCTGCGCGGCCTGCGCCGAGCCGGCCGTCTACCTCGACCGGGCCACGGGGGAGCATCTCTGCGGAGACCACCTCGCCGCCCGCGTCGAGGCGACCTTCCGCGCCACCCTCCACGCCCCGGGCGGGCTCCATGGCGGCGAGCGGGTCGCGGTCGCGTTCTCGGGCGGCAAGGACAGTTCGGTCCTCCTCCATCTCCTCGCGACGATCGCCGCTCCCGAGCTCGACCTGACCCTCGTCGCGGTCACGGTCGACGAGGGGATCGCCGGGTATCGCGACGAGACGGTCGCGGCCGCGCGGGCGCTCGCGGCCCGGCTCGGCGTCGAGCACCGGGTCGTCGGATTCGCGGAGGCCTGCGGCTCGGACCTCGACGTCCTCGTCAGGAACCGCGAGGGCCGCGCCTGCACCGTCTGCGGCGTGCTCCGCCGCCGGCTCCTCCAGAAGGCCGCCCGCGAGCTCGGCGCGGACCGGCTCGCCACCGGCCACTGCCTCGACGACGAGGCCGAGTCGGTCGTGATGAACTGGCTCCGCGGCGACCTCTACCGTGTCGCCGGGGCCCGGCCGACCGGCGGCGAGTCCATGGTGCCGCGGACGAAGCCGCTCGCCCGCCTCCCCGAGAAGGAGGTGGTCTCGTACGCGCTCCTCCACGACCTCGCTCCCGAGCTCCCCGAGTGCCCGTACGCGCATCACGCGCTCCGGTCCGGGATCCGCGGCATGGTCCACCGGGCCGAGCTCCAGTCGCCCGGGACCATGCCGCGCATCGTCTCGGGCCAGGCCGAGCTCGAGGCGCGGCTCCGCGGGCTCCTGCCGCCGGCCGGCTTCTCGACCTGCCCCGACTGCGGCGAGCCCGTCCTGGGGGAGTCGTGCCGTACGTGCGCGCTCCTCGGGAGCGCCCTGGAGAACCATTAAAGGGGCATTTGACGAAGCTCTTCACAATTCTCAGGACGGTTCATCCGTGACCCTTCTTCACCCCGACGTCACCCTCCTCGCGCACAACTACGTCCGGCCCGAGGTCCAGGACGCGGCCGACTTCGTCGGCGACAGCCTCGAGCTCGCCCGGCTCGCGACCCGGACGGAGACGCCGTACATCGTCGTGGCCGGCGTGGACTTCATGGCCGAGACGGCCGCCATCCTGAACCCCGGCCGGACCGTCCTCCACCCCGAGCCGTGCGCGAGCTGCGCGATGGCCCTCCGGCTCACGCCCGCAGACGTGCTCGCGGCCCGGGCCGCGCACCCGGAGGCGGCCGTCGTGGCCTACGTGAACTCGTCGGCCGCGGTCAAGGCGGTCTCCGATATCTGCTGCACCTCGGCGAACGCGGTCCGGGTCGTGAACGCGCTCGACGAGGACGAGGTGATCTTCGTGCCCGACCGGAACCTCGCGGCCTACGTCGCGGCCCGGACGGAGAAGACGATCCACCCGGTCCCGGCCATCGGCTGCTGCCCGGTCCACCAGGCCCTGACCGCGACCGAGGTCCGGGCGGCCCGCGCCGCGTACCCGGGCGCGGAGGTGATGGTCCACCCCGAGACCTCCCCCGCGGTCCAGGCCGAGGCCGACTTCATCGGCTCGACCTCGGCCATGATCCGGCGGGGCCGCGAGACCTCCGCGACGACGGTGATCGTCGGGACCGAGGTCGGCCTGCTCCCCCGGCTCGAGCGCGAGTCCCCGGGGAAGCGGTTCGTCCCGGCCTCGCCGTACCTGGTCTGCCCCGACATGAAGATGATCACGCTCGAGCTGGTCGAGGCCGCGATCGCGTCGCGCTCGCCGGTCGTCACGGTCCCCGAGCCGGTCGCGAGCCGCGCCCGCGCCGCCCTCGAGCGGATGCTCGCCCTCCCGGAGACGTGACCATGCGTGCGCTCGCCCCCTGCCCCAAGGCCTACCGGGCCGAGACCGAGCGGGCCGTGGACCCCGCGACCACGCTCCGGCTGGCCGAGGCCGCCGTGCCCGCGACCGGGATCACGCGGGTCGCCGACATCACGGGCCTGGACCGCGTCGGAATCCCCGTCTTCTCCTGCATCCGCCCGACCGCGGCCGACGGCGCGATCTCGGTCTACAACGGCAAGGGCGCGACTCCGCTCGCGGCCCGGGTCTCGGCCGTGATGGAGGGGGTCGAGCGGTACTCGGCCGAGGTCCACGACCGCGAGCTCGTGACCGCCCGCTTCTCCGAGCTCGGGGGCGGCGCCGCGCTCGACCCGGCGGACCTGGTCCTGCCCGACGGAGCGGACCCCGACGCGGCCCTGCCCTGGGTCGCGGGGCGCGACCTCGTCACGGGCGAGGAGGTGCTCGTGCCCGCCCACGCGGTCTTCCACCCCCTGCCGCCGGGGTCGCCCCGTCTCTTCCGGACGAGCACGAACGGGATCGCCTCGGGCAACACCCTCGAGGAGGCGGTCTTCCACGCGCTCGGCGAGGTGATCGAGCGCGACGCCTGGTCTCTCGTGGAGGCGACACGCGATGCGGGCCCGGCGATCGTCGACCCGGTCCACCCGACGGTCTGCGCCCTCCTCGAGCGGTTCCGGGCCGCGGACGTCCCCGTGCTCCTCCGCGAGATCACGAGCGACGTCGGCGTGCCGACGGTCGCGGCCGTCGCGGAGGACCCCGTGCTCCGCGACCCGGCCCTGCTCGTGATCGGGATGGGGACGCACACGAACCCCGACCTCGCAGCCCTGCGGGCCCTGACCGAGGTCGCCCAGAGCCGGGCCACCCAGATCCACGGCGCCCGCGAGGACACGACGACCGGCGACCTGCGCCGCTCGATCGGGTACGACCGCGCCCGGCGCATGAACCGGTACTGGTTCGAGGCGAAGGACGAGGTCGCGGCCTCCGCGATCCCGGCGCTCGGCACGGACGACTTCCTCGAGGACGTCCGGCTGATGATCGGCCGCCTCGGCGCGGTCGGGCTCGACAGGGTGGTCGCGGTCGACCTCTCGCGCCCCGAGTGCGGCCTGGCCGTGGTCCGGGTGGTGGTGCCGGGCCTCGAGTGCTACGCGATGGATCCCGAGCGGCGTGGGGGCCGCTGCCGCAATGCCCGGCTGCATCGTCTTTCTCGGCCCGAGCTGTGACGGGGCCACGGCCCGGGCGATCCTCCCCGACGCGGAGTTCCGGCCGCCGGCCGCACGCGGCGACATCGCCCGGGCCGCGGCCGACGGCGCCTCCGTGATCGTGCTGATCGACGGGGTCTTTCTCCAGGACTGCGCGGTCGGCCACCGCGAGGTCCTCGGCGTGCTCCGGAGCGGCGTGACCGTGATCGGGGCCTCGAGCATGGGCGCACTGCGGGCGGCCGAGCTCGACGGGCTCGGCATGATCGGCATCGGCGAGGTCTACCGCCGGTACCGCGCGGGCGAGCTCGAGTCCGACGACGAGGTCGCGCTCGTCTACGACCCCGAGTCGGGGTACGCGCTCTCCGAGCCGCTCGTCAACATCCGCGCGACCCTCGAGGCGGCCGTCCGCGACGGCGTGCTCGCGCCCGCCGACGCTGCCGCCGTGCTCGCGGCCGCGCAGGCCCTCTACTTCCCCGACCGCACCTGGCCGGCGATCCTCCGCCGGGCGGCCGTTCCGGACGCGGTCCGCGAGGCCCTCGCGCGGTACCCGCCGGTCGACCTGAAGCGGGCCGACGCGATCGCGGCCCTCGAGTACGCCCGCGGACCTCTAGGCCTTCGACCGCCTGATAGCGCCGGTAGAGGTACCAGGCCCCCGCGCCGATCAGGACCAGCGGCAGGAGCGTGATCACCACGATCACGAGCCCGGCGAGGACCGTGAAGAAGCCCTGGACCCCGGCGCCGAGGACCTCGGCGATCGAGGGCAGGGCACCGCCCGTGATCGGCGCCGGCTCCTCGAGCCGGAGCGTGACCCGCGAGAACGCGGTCCGGCTCTCGAGGTACCGGAGCCGGCCCTCGGTCCGGTCGAGCTCGAGCTGGACCCGTTCGACCTCCTCCTGGACCTTCAGGACCTGGTCGACCCCGGTCGTGTTCGCCATGATCCGGTGGTACTGCTCGAGCTGGCGGGCGAGCGAGCCGCGCTTGGCCGCGAGGTCGACGTACTCCTCGGTCACGTCCTGGGCCTGGACCGACTCGGACCGGACCGTGCCGACGGTTCGGAGCGCGGCGAGCGTCGCGTCGAACCGGTCCTCGGGGACGCGCACGGTCACGGTGGCCGTTCGGCGGTCGCCGCTCTCGGCCCTGAGCTCGAGGCCGGCCACGGTCCCGTTCTGGTCGGCCGCGACCGCGCGGACCCGGTCGAGGGCCGGCTCGAGCGACGGGACCTCGACCCGGAGGTCGGCGTTCCGGATCAGCTTCGGGTCGGTCGGGGCCGAGATCGGCGCGTCCGGAGTCGCGACGGCCTCCTGAGAACTGCCGGCGCTCCGGTCGGCCTCGGGGGGCGCGCTGATGGTCCCCCCGTTCGAGTACTTCGCGTCCTGCTGGGCGATGCCCGTGCACCCGGCCGCGGCGAGGAGGAGCACGAGGACGAGGACGGCGGCGATCCGCTGCATGCACGGACTTGAGCCTGCGGCGGCATAACCATATCGAAGGCTTCGAAACGGTTCGAAGTCACGCAGGACGCGATGGGCGCTGCTTCTGAAAATAGACCGGATCCGCCGGATGTGGTGCCACCCGGCGGACGACCGTGAATCGCGTCGGCGCCGTCAGTCGTTCCTGATCTCGCTCCTCAGCTGCCTCTTCCTTCCGGATCTTCCGCTCGGTCTCGGCCTTGTGGGCCGCGATCTCCGCGTCGGTCTCGGCCTTGTGGACCGCCACCTTGGTGTCGTCGACGGCCTTGCTCACCGCTTCCTTTGCGTGGTCCACGGCCTTATTGGCCTCAACCCGGGCACTGTCTCCTGTTGCCATAACGGTCCGTCCATTGTCTTTTTAGGATATAATGGTATTCTCTGCCATCGAAAAAGACGTATCAGCCCCTCTCCCGGTTCCCCGCCTTCCCCGGAACAGCAGGGAGACGCGGTCGCGATCTGATCGTGCACGGGCGGCGCCCGGAGCCGGGAAAGGGATCAGAGGTTGTTGGAGAGCCAGACGATGTCCGCATAGTCGATCTTCCCGTTGCGGTTGTTGTCGAACAGCGACACCGGCTCGTTCTTCGCGATCCAGATCATCTGGTTGAAGTGGAGGACGACATCGGCGAAGTCGGCACGGCCGTTGCCGCTCACGTCGTCGTACTTCCCGTCGCCGTTGAGGTCACGCGGTATCCCCGCGCCGCCGGGGACGGCCACCACGCCGCTGACGGGGCCGGGCGCGGCGGTTCCGCCCCCGTAGATGAACCGTGCGCCGGCGATGTCGCCCTCGGAGAGAACCTTGCGGTTCAGGTTTCCGAAATCGGCGTTGCTCCACCCGAACATCGCCTTCCCGATGTCGGTCGGGGCCCCCTGCCGGTAGCCGTAGAGGTCGCGGAGGGGGAGCCAGTGGCCGAACTCGTGGAGCATGACGGCCTCGACATTGCGGCTGCTGCCCGACGCGGTTCCGGTCGTCCACGCGAAGCCGGCGTTGAGCCTGACGTCGCACTCCACGAGGTTCGACCCGACGTACCACCAGTCCGTGAGCGCGACCATGCTCGGATCGGCGAAGTCGCTGGCCGGTCTCCAGCAGATCAGGTTCCGCCCGTCCTTTCCGCTCGTCGTGCTCGTCGTGGTGCCGCCCTCGACGAACCGGAAGCTCGAGCCCGCGAGGGCCGCGTTCCAGGTCCTCGCGGCGTTTGCGACGGCGGCCCCCGCGTTCGCCACGCCGGGGCAGTTGTTGTTCACGACAAAGATCGGCGCGCTCGCCCACCTGAGCCCGCCGTAGCCGAAGGTGACCGCGAACGGCGAGGTCGGGCTCGACGCGCCGGCATCGGTGACGACCCAGACCATGCCGCTGCTCGCCGACCCGTCGTACCCGTCGGACATCCTCCCCGTCGGCACGCGGACGACGATCCGGGTGTCGGTCCACGAGACGATCCCGTCGGCGTTGTCTCCGTAATTCGGCTCGTCCGGTCGCGTACGCGGGGACGAAGGTCGCCGACGACGTGCTCCGGTAGACGAACCCGACGTCGGCCTTCGACTGCCGGGAGGCCTTGGTGCCGAAGCCCGAGCCGGTGATCGTGACCGTCGCCCCGGTCCCGGCCGGCGCGCTCGAGGGCGAGACCGAGGCGATCGCCGGCCCCCCGACCGTCGCGGCCGACTCACCGGCGAGCACCGGCACCCCGGTGCCCTCCGCGAGCGCGCCGAGCCGGGCGGCATAGGCGGGCGCGGAGACCGCCCGCGGGGCTCCCTGCCCGTCGGCGACCCATACCTCGTCGCCGACGACCGGGACGACACCCATGCCTGGCACCATGCAGCCGGAACCCGGTCGACGTCCGGTCGAGGAGGAAGAACGCCCGGTCTCCGGGCGCGAGCACGGGCTGGTCCTCGACCACCTGCGTGACCCCGTCCACGGTGCCGCCCGGGAGCGTGACGGTCACGTCCCTGCCCGGGAATCTCCCTTTGACGATGGACTCCAGCGCGATTCGTGCCGTGGTCTCGATGTTTCCATCGGCCGTATACCCGCTCTCGACCGAGGCTCACGGTACCCAGTGCGATCCCGTCGGCCCCCATGGCCAGGCTCGACTGGTCCTGCGGGGCCATCAACGCCTGTGCGCCTGCGGCCAGCAGGCAGACTGCGAACACCACGACGGACAGCCGCCACCGGGCGTGTCCGTCCCTCTGAAAGAACCCTCGTATCATCGTGCGCATCTCCGGGCCGCAACGTCCAGCGGCGGTAGGGGAAAGGGGTCCGCGGATGACCTGGGTCGCCGGGAGGGAGCGCGTGGTGGCGTGCGGAAAATCGTCTTCCTAATAGCAAGTCGATACTTATGGAGAAATAATTAGTCATCGTAGGGCCGGTGGCCGCTCCGTATGCCGTGAACAGGATCGGCGGAGATCCCGGTTCACCGTCGGACAGATCGCCGGCCCTCCCGGAAAAGGGCGGGGAGAGGGCGAATTCACCGCCGATCCGGCGACCCGACGCTCCCCGGCATGGACGCGCGGAGACGAGGTGCGAAGCGACCGGTGGCAGGTGCGACGCCGCACCGGCGGGCCTTCGCGGACTCCCGGACGAAGGCCCCCCCTGGTCCGGACCGCGTCAGAGCGGGTGCGGGGGAACCGACGATGCGAGCGCGTTGAAGAGCGCGACCGCATCGGCGAAGTCGATCCGGCCGTTGCCGTTGAAGTCGAAGGCCGTCACCGGCTCGTTCGCCGCGATCCAGCCCATCTGGTTGAAGAAGAGCGTGACGTCCGCGAAGTCCGTGCGGCCGTTGCCGTTGACGTCCTCATACAGCCCGTCTCCGTTCGTGTCCGTCGGCACGCCGGCACCGCCGGGGATCGATACAACGGCCCGCGTCGTCGGGACGGTCGTCGGCGAAGGTCGTCGCGGTACCGTCGGTGACGCTGGTGCGCTGTCGTGGTGACCGTCGGCGCGGGTCGCGCAAAGCGCAGCCAGTCGAGATTGATCCGATCGATCCCCTCGAAGGCAGAGGGTCACCACGTGCCGGCCCGAAGGAATGGAGAGCGTCGTGGTGAAACTGCCGTACGCTGTCCAGCCTCCCGTCGCAGCGATCGCGACGTCGGGGGCCCGGACGCCGTCGATGGAGACCCTGACCGCCTTGGTCGCGGTATCGGGGTTCGCGGCGCGGAGGGTCATCTCGAAGCTGCCGCCGGAGCCCGCATCGACCGAGTACTTCAGGTACTCGCCGGACCGGACATAGCAGACGTCGGTGACGCCGCCGTCCGTCTCGATGTCGACGCCCTCGCCGGACCGCATCCCGTCGTTGCCCAGATTCCCGGTCTCGGTGTCGTGGTAGGCGACGCCCTCGCCGCCGGCGTCGAAGTGCTCGACCTCGACCTGCGCGGGCAGGACGTGCGCGGCCGGGTAGGGGGCCTGGGGCACGGGCGTCGTCGGGATCGGTGTGGCCGTGGGCGTGGGTGTCGGGGTCGGCGTGGCGGTCCCGCCTCCGTAGATGTACCGGGCCCCGAGGACGTCGGCCGCCTGCAGCGTCTTGAGGTTCAGGTTGCCGAACCCGGCGTTGCTGTACCCGAACATCACCTTCCCGGAGTCGGACGGGTACGACCCGTAATAGCCGTAGAGGTCGCGGAGATTGAGCCAGTGGCCGAACTCGTGGAGCATGACGGCCTCGACGTTGTGGGCGCTCCCCGAGGCGGTCCCGGTCGTCCAGGTGAAGCCGGAGTTGAACTTGACGTCGCACTCCGTGATGGTCGACGTCGCGGTATTGTACCACCAGGTCGTGACCGCGAGGGTACCCGACGAGAAGTCGCTCGACGGCCGCCAGCAGATCCGGTTGACGCCGTCGCTGCCGATCGCCGTGCTCGTGGTGGTCCCGCCGTTGACGAACCGGAAGGACGAGCCCGTGACGGCCGCGTTCCAGGTCGCGGCGGCGTTCGCGACGGCGGTGCCCGCGGACGAGACGCCCGGGCAGTTGTTGTTCACGACGAAGGTCGGCGCGTTCGCCCACCTGATCCCGCCGTAGCCGAAGGTGACCGCGAAGGGAGACGCGGCGCTCGGACGCGCCGCTACGGTGACGACCCAGACCATGCCGCTGCTCGCCGACCCGTCGTACCCGTCGGACATCCTCCCCACCGGCACGCGGACGACGATCCGGGTGTCGGTCCACGAGACGATCCCGTTGGGGTTATTGTCGTAGTACGGCTTGCCCGTCGCGTACACGGGGACGTAGCTCGTCGACGAGGAGCACCGGTAGATGAACCCGACGTCGGCGGACGACTGTCCGGGGGGCATTCGGGACCGAAGCCCGTCCCGGTGATCGTGATCGTCGCCCCGGTCCCGGCCGGCGCGCTCGAGGGCGAGACCGACGAGATCACCGGCCCGCCGGCCGTCGCGGCCGACTCGCCGTCGAGCGGAGGGCGCCTCCTGCCCGGCCGCGAGCGCGGCGAGGCGGGCGCCGTACGCATGCGCGGGGACCGTTGAGGGGCGGCCCGTGCCGTCGAGCGCCCAGACCCTGTCGTCGACGACCGGTATGACGCCCTGCCGGCCTCCGTGGACCCTGAACCCGCTCGGGCCGCGATCGAGGAGGTAGAACCCCCGGTCGCCGGGCGTGAACGCGGCCTCGTCCTCGACAACCTGCATCGACCCCGTCCACCGCGCCGCCCCTGGACGTGACGGTCACCTCCCTGCCGGGAGATGCCCCCTTCACGGTGGAGTCCAGCGCGATCCTGGTCGTGGTCTCGATCTCCCTCTCGGCCGTCCACCGGCTCTCGACCGAGGCTCACGGTGCCCAGGACGATCCCGTCGGCGCCCTTGGCCAGGCTCGACTGGTCCTGCGGGACCATCAGCGCCTGCGCGCCCGCGGCCAGCAGGCAGACCGCGAGCACCGCGACGAGTACGCGCGGGAGTGCATCTCCGCGCTCTCTGAAAAACCACTCTGTCATCGTGTGCATCATCTCCGGAGCGATACGCGCTCTGGCGGCAGCGGACGCCCGCCCGCAGCAGGCGGGTGTCGTGGGGAAAGCGCTCGTGGCCGAATGCGAATGATCCTCCTATCAGCATGGTGAGACCTATGGAGAAATAGATAGTCATCGTGAGTGCGGCCTACGCCCGGTGCGCCCCACGAAGGGCGCAACCCCGGTATGAGAGCCGGCGGAGGGACCCCGATACTCCGCAGATGCCCGAACCGCCCGAACGGACTCGGGACGGCGAAGGCCCGCGTCTTCGGGGCGGTCTCACCAGCGTGATGACCATGGCCGCCGGGCTCCGCGCGCGGACGCAGACATGCTGCGGAAGCCCGAAGCCGTGCGCGCCGCCGCGGGGTACCTGCGGTCGGATCACTCCCGGGTAGTGAGCGGGCAGGCGCGCTCTGTCATCGAAGAAGAACGGCCGCGGGCGACCGGAGCACTCCGGCGGGCGTGAGAAGGAAGGCCGGACCGGGAAGGACCCGGTTCGGCCGGGGAAGGGTCCTGAGAGACCCTCCCGACTCCGTGGTCTGAACGCTGTACATCGAGGAGCTCGGGCTCGAGCCCTCTAGGTCTGGCCGGTCGTCATGGTCGTCGTGGTGGTCGTCCCGGTCTCCTGGTCCGGGCTCTCCTCGTCCGAGGCGGTCTCTGTCGCTGTCGACGTCATCGTCGGCGTGGCCGTCATCGTGGTGGTGCCGACGTCCTGGTCCGAGCCGCCCTCCTCCGAGGTGGCCGTCGCGGTCGGCGTAACGGTCTTCGTGGCCGTCGTCGTCGGCGTGGCCGTCATCGTCCCCGTGCCCGAGCCGCCCTGGCCGGACGACGTGGTCTCGTTCGTGGTGGTCGTCGTGGTCGGCACGGTCGTCATCGTGGCGGTGGCCGTTCCCGTGCCCGAGCCGCCCTGGCCCGAGGTGGTCTCTGTGGTCGTGGTGGTCGTGGTCGGCGTGGTCGTCGTCGTTGTGGTCACCTGCGCGCCCGACGAGCCCTGGCCGGACGTGCCGGACCCGAAGAAGGGCCAGGTCGGGATGTCGCCGGTCCGCTCGAAGGTCATGAAGTCGAGGTTCTGGTAGTCCTTGACGAACTGGAGGCGGATGTAGTGGTTGCCGACCGGGAGCGCGATCTCGGCCGACGCGTCCTGGTAGGTGTCGTACGAGCCCGTGTTCGGGACCTTCACCTGGGCCTCGAGGATGCCGTCGACCCAGACCCAGACCTCGCGGTCGCTCCAGGGGCTCGACGCGCTGAGGGTGATGCGGTACATGCCGTTCTCGGGGACGTGCACCGAGTAGATCAGCCACTCCGAGGACTTGACGAACGCGATTACGTGGCCGCTGCCGCCGGTCTCGATGTCGACGTCATCCTGGCGGTACTGGCCGCCCTGGTTGCCGGGGGTCCGGTCGAAGTAGGCCCAGCCCTGGGCGCAGCCGTACTGGCCCGGCTCGGCGCCCGGCTGCCCTGTCGAACTCTGGCCGGAGCCGCCCTGGCCGGACGAGCCCTGACCCGAGGTGGTGGTCGTCGCGGTCGGCATGGTCGTCGTCGTCGTCATCGTGGTGGTGCCGGTCTCCTGGCCGGCGCCGCCCTCCGACGTGGTCGTCGTCGCCGTCGTGTTCGGTGGTGTTTGTAGTGGTTGTTGTGGTGGTGGTGTTCGTCTCCATGCTCGAGTTGTCCGTGCCCGAGCTGCCCTGGTCGGAGGTGGCCTCCGCCATGGTGGTGACCGTCTCCATGCCGGAGTCGTCCTGGTTGAGCCCGCTCAGCGCCATCACGACGGCGCCCGCCGCGACGTAGCTAGCCGTGCTCGAGTTGCCCGTTCCCGACGTGTTCGTGCCCGTGGTGTTCGCCGAGGTGTTCCCGGCCTCGCCGACCATGACCGTCATCGACTGCATGACGATCGGGATGACCGGCGTGTGGTCGTTGTTGACGAGCTGGACCGCGAAGGTGTGCTCGCCGGCCGTCACGTTCGTGAACGTGTAGTTCGTCCCCGAGACGTGCGCCCAGGCGGCGCTCGTGTTGTTCGGGATCGCGGGCTCTCCGGCCGTGGTCGGGATCGGGCTCACGTCCATGTAGAAGTGGACGTGCCCCTCGCCCGTGACGTTCGCCTCCCCCTGCCTGTCGACGACGCTGAAGTTCGTCACGTTAACAATGACGGTCACGTTCGGGGCGAAGACCGGAACCGACATGTTCGGCGCGAGGATGGTGATGTTCATCCCGCTCGTGGCGTTCCCGGACCCCTGGCCCGAGCTACCCTGCCCCGACGTGTTGGTCGTGGTGGTGGTCGCGGTCGCCGTGGTCGTCCCGGTGCCCGCCCCGCCCTCGCCGGACGTGGTCGTCGCGGTCGGCGTCATCGTCGGCGTTGTCGTCCCGGTACCCTCCTGGCAGAGGCCCCGGTCGTAGTCCTCGGCCTGATCGTGCCGGGGATCGCGAACGGGGCGGACCCGAACGGGATGAACTGGTGGCCCGACCCTGTCGCCGGAGCTCCCCTGTCCCGACGTGGTGGTCGAGGTCGTCGTGGGTGCCGTCGTGGTGGCGGTCGTCTCCATGCCCGAACTGCCCTCGCCCGAGCTCCCCTGACCGGACGTGTTGGTCGCGGTGGCGGTCGGGGTCGTGGTCATGGTGGTGTTCGTGGCGTTCGCATCCGATGTCCCGTTCGAGCCATCGGCACCGCCGGCCATGGTGGCCGTGGTGGTACTACTCCCTGTCTGGTCCGTGCCATTCGCGGTGGTCTGCGCCCCGTAGGAGACCGCACCCGATACCGCTGCACCCAGCGCTCCAATGACGATGGCGGCAAAGAGGGCCGCCACCAATAGATGGCTGATTGGTGTCTTCATGTGGTACAACTCCGTCCATCCGCCAAGAGGCGTGAGGGGATGGAACGGGCGTGGGATTGGGCCAAAAGTATAATAAGTTGTCTATACTATCACAATTCCTATCCGATTCTGGTCCCTTTATGGCCGTGTTCGTGACGAATGAACCCGGGCCGGGGCCGGAATTGGGGACGGGAAAATACTATATTCCTTGAGCGCCAGAACCGCCCGCATGGACAAGGAGAAGGAGCGCAGGCGGGAGTTCCCCGAGCTGAACCCCGACGGAACGAAGATGACCGACGAGGACAGGGCGGCGACAAAGGGCCGGGAGGAGCCGAAGCCCTGGGTCCCGCCGCCACGCCGACACGAGGACTGACGCCCCCCGACTGCCGCGGACACGCCCTTTAACAGCGGCCGCGCCGTACCTATACGCATGCGACGCCTGTCCATCGCCGGCCTCCTCGGAGCCGCCCTGCTCCTCGCGTGCCTCGCCGGCTGCCTCGGCGCCGGCGCCGACCCGGCCGCCTCGGGAGGAACCCCGCTGCCGACCTTCAACCCGGCCGCGGCCAAACCCGAGCCCACCTTCGGGCCCAACCTCTCCCTCGAGGTCGAGTACAGCGAGATGTGGAGCGGGGCCTACGGCTCGCCCGAGGCCATGCACTCGGACGAGGGGTTCGGGAACCGGACCTTCCCCCTGCCGCCGAACGCGAACCGGATCCAGGCCGAGTTCCAGAAGCAGGAGACGACGAACGAGACCCTGACCCTCCGGCTGGTCCGGAACGGGACCGTCATCAAAGAGAGCAGCGGCTCGGCCCCGCTCGCGATCGTGAACCTCTCGGTCACGCCGGCGTAGTCAGAGCCAGCCGCGGTCGGCCCAGACCTCGAACTCGTGGACCCAGATGTCGCGGTTCGCCGTGACCAGGTTCCGGAAGTACTCGCGGCTCTGCTCGAGCCCCGCGATCTGGTCGGGATAGGCCCGCCGGGTCGCGATGGCGTCCGCGAGGTCGCGGCCCATCTCCTCGGCCTGCTCGACGGCGATCGTGATGCGGGACGGATCCGGGCCGAGCGCGACCCCGACCCCGCCGACGGTCTGGGCGCCGAGCATGAAGAGGACGTGGTTGAGGTAGTCGACGACCTTCTCCTCCCCGCCGCCGCCGGTGGTGCAGACCGCGCAGCCGTACCGGCCCTCGAAGGCCCGCGTATGAATGGCGTCGGCCATGCGGTCGAGGATCTGCTTGAGCTGCGCGGTCGGGCCGTTGATGTAGTTCGGCGAGCCGAGCACGATCCCGTCGGCGTCCAGCATCAGGGCGAGGAGGCCGGGGAAGTCGTCGGCCCTCAGGCACTCCCCGGTCGCGTAGCAGTTCCCGCACCCGTTGCAGAACTCGATGTTGAGCCGGCCGACGTCGACATAGATCGTCGTGGCCCCGGCCGATGCGGCGCCGGAGAGGACGGCCTCGACAAGGGCGCCCGTGCGGGACGCGGCCCCGCGCGGACTTCCGTTGATCCCGAGGATCTTCATGCAGACTCCTCGTCCATGCGTGCCCTTAACCGTTTCCGTCCTCAGGTCCGCTCCGCGATCAGCCGCCGCATGACCCCCACGGGGTCGGTCTCCTTCGCCCGCTGCCCGGCGAGCCGCTCCTCGTACGTCGGGTAGGCCGTCTCGTAGAAGATCCCGAGCGGGATCCGCGACTCGCGGCTGTAGTCCCACTCGCGCGCGGCGTGGAGGGCCGACGTCCAGGTCGCCCGTCGGGAACGTCCCGGCCTCGAGGTCGTAGACGTGCTCGTCGTAGAACTTCGACTGGTTGTAGAAGGTCGCGCAGATCTGGAAGACGTCGAGGAACGAGAAGCCGCGGTGGCGGATGCCGGCCGTGACCAGCTCGTGGAGCTGCGGGAGCCGGCGCGAGTACCCGCGCCCGACCCAGGTGGCGCCGGCCGCGATCATCAGCTCGACCGGGTTGAGCGGGTACTCGGGCGTCCCGAGCGGGGTGGAGCGGCCCGGGAAGCCGAGCGGCGAGGTCGGCGTGTACTGGCCGGTGGTCAGGCCGTAGACCCGGTTGTCGTGGACGATCAGGGTGATGTCGACGTTCCTCTTCGCCGCGAAGAGCAGGTGCTCGAGCCCCTCGCCGTAGCAGTCGCCGTCGCCGGCGCAGACCAGGACGGTCAGCTCGGGGTTCGCGATCTTGAGCCCGGTCGCGACGGGCAGGGTCCGGCCGTGGATCGCGTAGAACGAGTTCACGCCCAGGTAGTCGGCCATCTTGCCGTGGCAGCCGATGCCGGTCACGAGCACGATCCGCTCGGCCGGCGTTCCCCCGGCGATGAGCCCGGCGATCACGTCCTTGAGCGTATGCTCGATCCCGAAGTTGCCGCAGCCGGGGCACCAGGTGTTCTCGGCCTTCGTGATGAGGTCGGCGGGATCCATCTAGATCACCTCCGCGAGCCGGGCGGCCATCTCCTCGACCGTGAACGGCCTCCCGTCGAAGCGGTGGACCCGCGCGCCGGCCGGGAAGCCGTGCAGCCGCATCAGCTGCTCGAGCTGCCCGGTCATGTTCTCCTCGACCACGACGATCCGGTCGAGCCCGTCCACGGCCTTCCGGAAGGCCTCGACCGGGAACGGCTCGAGCACGACCGGCTGGACCACCCGGACGGGGAGGTCGGCTCCGGCCTCGCGCACGGCCCCGACGGTCGAGCCCCACGAGACGACGCCGACGCGGGCGTCGGCGCCGCCGTACACGGCGACGGTCTCGAACTCCGCGAGGGCGGCCGCGAGGGCGGCGCCCTTCCGCATCCGCTTCTCCTGCATCGCGACCGTGGTCGCGCCGTCCTCGATGGTGATCCCGGCCTCGTCGTGCTCGTACGAGTTGACCTTGACGACCGCGCCCGGCGTCCCGATGGGGAGCATGGGCGAGACCCCGCTCTCCGTGACCCGGTACCGGAGGTACGGGTCGAGGGGGACGTCGCCGGGCGGCGCCGGGCGGCGGCACGAGCTCGGCCGCCGGGTCGAACGAGCACGAGTACCCGCCCTCGCAGAGGGTCTTGTCCACGAGCAGGAATCCCGGGAGCTGGAACCGCCAGGCCAGGTCGAGGACGCGCGCGGCCCAGACGTAGGCCTCGTCCGCGTCGGCCGGCGCCGCGATCAGGCGCGGGAACTCGCCCTGGCCCGCGTGGCGGGCGAAGAGGAGCTCGGTCTGGCACGAGTACGTCGGCAGGCCCGTGGACGGGCCGGGACGCTGGCCCAGCACGATCGCGACCGGCAGCTCGGCCTGGCCCGCGAGCGAGAGGGACTCGGTCATCAGGCAGAAGCCGCCGCCGGAGGTGCCGACCGCGGTCCGCTTCCCCGCGGCTCGCGGCCCCGAGCGCCATCAGGATCACGGCGATCTCGCTCTCGGGGTGGACCACGGTCAGGGCCGAGTGCTCGGCGAACTCGGCGAGGAAGTGGAGGATGTTCGAGGTCGGGGTCATCGGGTACGCGATGTAGGCGTCGAGCCCGCCCTTCACGAGCCCGAGCGCGATCGCCTCGTTCCCGGTCAGGACGGGGAGCGGCGCCATCTCTCCGCGCTCGACCCGGAGCCCGCTCCTCGACCGAGTCCCAGGCCCGGCGCACGACCCGGAGGTTCACGTCGACGAAGGCCGGCGGCACCTCCTCGCGGAAGACCTCCTCCACGACCTCCCAGGGGATGCCGGCCACGCGGCAGAACGCGCCGATCAGGCCCGAGTTCCGGGTGATGGCCGGGGCCTTCTCCTCCTTGACGATCCGGTCGAGGTCGACGCCGACCCCGTCGGCCTTCTTCACGGCATACGTGTCGTAGACGACCACGCCGCCGGGGACGAGCTCGGCCAGGTGCTGGTCCACGGTCTTCTGGTCGAGGGCGAGGATCACGTCGACCCGGTTCCGGTGGGTCCAGATCGGGATGGTCCGCGGACCGGACGACCGCGAAGTTGTGCCCGCCCCGGATCAGGGACGGGTAGTCGTAGTACATGTAGACGTAGCGGCCGAGCTTGGCCAATCAGATGGTTGAGGATCGCGCTCGCCTTGTTGATCCCCTCGCCGGCGCGGCCGCCGATCAGTACCGAGAACTCCTGCACGGGTCTGCCTCCACTCTCTGGAGGCCCGGCCCGGTGAAAAACCTTCCTTCAGTCCACGTCCCGTTCGAGCAGACCGAAGACGTTCCCCTCGGCGTCGGCGCAGTAGGAGATCCGGCCGAGGCCGGCCACGGTCTTGCCCGGCATCAGCACCTCGCCCCCGGCCCGGATGACCCGGAGCCCGAAGTCGTGGATGGAGGGCACCTCGATCGCGTTCGTGAACGAGGAGCCCCCGATCCGGGGCATGACCGCGCCGTCGATGCCGGGCTCGCCCGTCCCCCCGGAGCGGAGGAGGAGGTAGTGGGGGTCCTCGGTCCGGCCGATCTCCCAGCCGAAGACCTCGCGGTAGAAGGCCGCGGCCCGCTCGGGGTCGTCGGCGTGGCACTCGAAGTGGACGACGCGCGGCATTGCGATCACTACCCCATTCCGAACCGAAACGATTAGAACCTTTGCCCCGGCCCTACTTGTACTCGCGGCGGGAGTAGGTGTACTTCTGCGACTCGCCGCCCTTCCGGACGATGTAGGCCCACTGGTAGAGCGACCGGAGCGTGCCGAACTGGTCGTACCGGCGCATGGAGAAGCCGACGCGAAGCCGGGAGTCGAAGAGGATCCGGCCCTCCCGGACCATCCGGCGGGCGATCTCGAGGTCGTCGCCGGCGTCGATCGTCCTGTACATGCCGGCCCGGACGAACGCGTCCTTCCGGAAGGCCGAGTTGCACCCGAGCGTGTAGTAGAGCCGGCCCGTCCGGTACCCGATGGCCGAGGCCAGGTTCGCCAGGCCGAGCGAGAACCGGTTCTTGATCGTGGCCTCGACCGGGGCCACCGTCCCGTAGACCATCACGACCCCCTCGCGGAGGAGGTCGTCGCGGACCCGCTCGACCCAGTCCCGGGGCAGCACGCAGTCCGCGTCCGTGGTCGCGACGAGCGGGGCCTGCGGCCGCGAGGATCCCGTCGTTCCGGGCGCCGCCGACCTTCGGGCTCGTCTGGACGAAGACCCGGTCCGCGTACCCGGCCGCGATCTCGCGCGTCCGGTCCTTCGAGCCCCCGTCCACGACGATGACCTCGTACTCGTCCCTGGGCAGGGTCTGGTCCGCGAGCGAGGCGAGGCAGCGTTCGATCCTCGTCTCCTCGTTGAACGACGGGACCACGACCGAGATCGAGGGCGTCACTTCGGTCTGCTCCTGCAGCCGCCGCAGCGCCGCGATCTCGTCCATGGTCTCGCGGTGGAACGAGAGGACGAGGTCGCCGATCAGGCCGAAGACGAAGATCTGGATCCCGACCATGATCAGCAGCACGGTCAGGATCGTCAGGGGGAGGTGCTCGATCCCGATCAGCCACTCGTAGAGCACGTACGCCCCCACCACCAGCCCGGCGAGCGCGAGGGTCACGCCGATCAGCCCGAAGTAGAAGAGCGGGTTGTTCATCCGCGCGAGCCGGTAGATGGTCACGGCGATCCGGTACCCGTCCCTGAGCGGGTTAAGTTTCGTGGCGGTCCCGGCACGGCGGTCGTACGCGATCGGGACCACGCCGACCCTGTGGCCGTTCCGGACGGCCTCGACCGCGAGCTCGGTCTCGATCCCGAACCCCTGCTCCTTGAGGGTCATCTGGTCGAGCGAGGCCTTCGTGAACGCCCGGTACCCCGAGAGGATGTCCGAGAGGTACCGGCCGTGGGCGAGGCGGAAGAGCCGGTTCAGGAGGTAGTTGCCCGCCCGGTTCAGGGGCGAGATCGCGCCGCGCTCGGCCGTGCCGAGCCGGTCGCCGATCACCTGGTCGCAGCCCCGGCCGAGCGGCGCCACCATCCGGTCGGCGTCGTCGGCCGCGTACGTGCCGTCGCCGTCGACCATCAGCACGTACGGCGTCTCGATGGCCCGGAGCGCCCCGATCACGGCGTTCCCCTTGCCCCGGCCCTGCTGGACCAGCACCTCGGCGCCGGCCTCCGCCGCGAGCGCGGCCGTGCCGTCCGTGCTCTCCCCGTCGACCACGAGGACGCGCGTGTACCCCCGGGCGGCAAAGTCCCGGATCAGGGCCTGGATCGTCGGCGCCTCGTTCAGCGTCGGGACCAGGACCGTGACCGCGTCCCGGTCGATCGTCATCCCTTTATATTACCGGCGAGAGCGTCATAAGTGCTTTGATGCACTCCGGGAAGCCCGGACTGCGCGTGCTCGGGATCGCCGAGAGCTACCGCGGGCGGCACGACGAGGGCGCGGTCTCGCGCCTCGCCGGGGTGGTGATGCGGCGCGACCTCCGCATCGACGGCTTCGGCACGGACCAGGCCACGGTCGGCGGGACGGACGCGACCGGGGCCGTGGTCCGGCTGGTCCGGTCCATCGGGCGCGACGACGTCCGCCTGGTCATGCTCTCGGGCGCGGTGATCGCCTGGTTCAACGTGATCGACGCGGCCGCGGTCGCGGACGCGACGGGCTGCGCCGTGGTCTCGGTCACGTACGAGCCGTCCCCGGGGCTCGAGGAGGCGATCGCCCGCCACTTCCCCGGCGACGCGGCCCGGCTCGAGGCCTACCGCCGGCTCGGCGAGCGGGCGCCGGTGCCCCTCTCGACCGGGGCCACGGTCTTTCTCCGGCCGTTCGGCCTCCCCCTCGCCGACGCGGCCGCGCTCGTGGACGCCTTCACCCTGGACGGCGGCGTGCCCGAGCCCCTCCGCGTGGCCCGGCTCATCGCGCGGGGGCTCAGCGGCGGAACCAGTGGCGCGAGATGACGCAGCCCTGTCCCTGTCGATGATGTCGACCCGGACCGTCTGGCCGGGCATGAAGGTCCGGTCCGGGAGGTCGATCAGGACCAGTCTCGTCGGGCTCCCAGGTCTCGCCGCTGCAGCCCGCTCCTCCCATGCGTCTCGACGCCGTTGTGGATGGTGGGCACGAAGTCCTCGCCGTGAAAGGTCTCGATATGGCATGTCGACGGGGACGTCGTCGCGGTAGAACTGCGCGGCGAGGCGGCTGTTCCGGTAGCGTCGTCCGTGCCCGTGTTCCGCAGCAGGACCCGGCTGTCGTAGTTGAGGGCGGTGACCGCCCTCGTTGTAGTCGTGGATCTCGAGGATCTTGATGATCGGCCGGCGGGAAGGGGTCGCAGAGCGTGATCGGCTGAGAAGAGCAGGGCGAGGATGATCGCGGCAAGGATGCACGATCACCGCGACCATGAGCATGACCCCGACGACCGGCGAGACCGCGTCGTCCGCCCGTGCCGGGTCCATGCTGATCCATCCCCCGGTGCGGAATTATACTTTTTGAAACGGCCTCGGCAACCGACACCTTTTTCCCCGCCGACCTGAGATACGCAGGGAGAGCAGCATGCGCATCCACCTCCTCATCGCAATCGTGCTCGTTGCGCTCGCGGCCGCTCCGGCCGGCGCGTTCGAGGCGAAGACGCTCGACGTGACGATCACCCCGAGCGGCGCGGCCGAGGTCGCCATGACCTACGACCTGAACTGGATCGAGAGCATCGGGGTGTACGCGGCCATGGCCGCGCCGGGCCACGCGCTCGAGCAGGCCCTCGGCGGCCTCACGGGCCGGAAGGTCCGCGTCAGCGAGGCCGGCCCGGACGGGGCCGCGTTCGTCGTCCCGAAGTTCGCGACGATCACGCACGGCCGGGACGGGACCGTGTACGCCACGCCGGCCGTCGACTTCACGGCCTTCCGCGCGGCCCTCGACCGCTACTGGTTCGCGCCGCTCGTCTCCCCGGACTTCTCGCCCGACTCCATCACGCTGACCTTCCCCGACGGGTACCAGGAGCGGTTCGACGGCCTGACAGGGCTTCCCGCGGTCACGCACCGCGCCTGACCTCCGCTCCCTCGATGTTCATCCTCTTCCACCTCTTCACAGGGCTTCTCATCGGGTACCTGCTCGCGGACCGGCTCGGCACCCGGGCCGTGGTCCTGCCGTGCATGCTCGGGGCGCTCCTGCCGGACCTGGTGGACAAGCCGCTCGGCATCCTCGTCCTCGGCGGCGCGCTCGGCGGCGGCCGGATCTTCCTCCACACCCTCCTCTTCCTGGTCGGCATCCTCCTGGCCGGCGCGTTCGTCGTACCGCCGGTACCACCGGCCCGCGCTCCTCGCCGTCGGCGTCGGCGTGGCCTCGCACCAGGCCCTGGACCTGATGTGGACACCAGCCGCGGGCCTGGCTCTTCCCGTTCCTCGGCCGGCCCCCCGGATCAACACCGAGGGCTGGTTCCTCCACGAGCTCCTCCTCGAGATCCGCAACCCGCTCGAGTGGGTCTCGGCGGCCGCGCTCGTGGTCCTCCTCCTCCCGGTCCTCTGGCCGGCCGGGACGGACGCGTTCGCGGCCCGGCACGCCCGGGGCCTCCGCCTGCTGGCCCTCGGCGCGGTGGCGCCCCTCGCGCTCCTCGGCCTCTACCTGCTCGCGAGCGGCGGGCTCCGGCGGGCCGTCGCGGTCGTCGGCTGGAACGACTCCTGGACCAACCTGATCGGGGGCGCCGTCCTCCTGCTCACGGCGTACGCCGCGTACCGCCTCGCCGCCCGGCTATCGGGCGATGCCGCGTCGATAGGGCTAAAATAGCTACGGCGCCCACGTTCTACCACCGACCATGCCGCCCTCCACGCCCAACGGCCGCCTCGCCCGGGACCTCGCCGAGGCCGGCCGGCCGCCGGCCGACCTCGCGGCCGCCGTCGGTCTGGACCGTGCTGACGCTCCTCTCGGTCTACCTCCCGTTCGTGAGCGAGACCCCGCTCCGGGTCGTCTTCGGCCTGCCGCTCGTCCTCTTCGTCCCCGGCTACGTCCTGATCGCGGCCCTCTTCCCCCGGGAGGACGACCTGGACTGGCTCGAGCGGGTGGCGCTCTCGTTCGGGCTCTCGATCGCGGTGGTGCCCCTGATCGGGCTCGTGCTGAACTACACGCCCTGGGGCATCCGGCTCGACCCCGTGCTGGCCGCGGTCTCGCTCTTCGTGGTCGCGATGGCCGTGGCCGCCGCGTACCGCCGCCTCTCCCTTCCCCCGGCGGAGCGGCTCACGGTCCCGGCGGGCGCGTTCGTGGCCGGGGTCCGGGCCGAGCTCTTCGAGCCCGGCCAGTCGCGGCTCGACCGCAACCTCTCGATCCTCCTCCTCGTCTCCGATCGTGGCCGCGGTCGGCACGACCGCGTTCGTGATCGCCGTGCCGAAGGAGGGCGAGCACTTCTCCGAGTTCTACATCCTCGGCGCGAACGGCAAGGCCGCGGACTACCCGACCTCGTTCGACGCGAACACGCCCCAGTGGGTGACCGTGGGGGTGGGCAACCACGAGTACAGGGAGGTGACCTACACGGTCGAGACCCACGCGTTCAACCAGACCTTCGACCCGGCCACGAACACCTCGAGCGTGGACCGGTCGACCCTGCTCGACTCGTACCGCGTGACCCTCCCCCACAACCAGACGGACGAGCGCCGGGTGAACTTCACGGTCCCCGACGCGGGCTACAACAAGATCGAGTTCCTGCTCTTCAACGAGACCGTGCCCGCGCCGGGCGTCACGGGCCAGGCCCGGGTCGACGCGAGCGAGCGCGACCTGCACCTCTGGGTCCAGGTCCGCTAGGGTAAAAGACGGAGGACGAGCCGGACCGACCGGTCCCGGTCGTCGGCCGCGACGTGCTCGACGACGCAGGTCCGGCCGAGGCCGGCCGCGGCCATGACGCCGAAGAGGCTGCAGACGGGGCAGGCGATCATGGTGCAGACCTTGGGCGAGGCCTCGCGCACGACCCGGCAGCCGTCGTAGAGCCGGTAGCCCTCGAGCGTGACCACGAGCCCGTCGCCCTCGGGGACGGCCTCGACCCGGTCGGCGACGGCGAGCGCGGCCACGCCGGCCTCGCGGATGGCCGTGCAGACCCCCTCGACCGTGTCGGGCACGACGAGGCCGTTCTTCTCGACGAGCCGGTCGTAGAGCGGCCGGCCGGTCGGTATCAGGAGCAGGCCGCCGCCGTGGGCCTCGTCGATGAACGAGTAGTCGTCGTCGGGGAGCGCCGGGAGGGCCGTGCCGACCGGCACGACCTGGACGACCCCGTCGTCCCGCGGGACGAAGTGGGCGTTCCCCTGGAGCCCGAGGTCGGCCGCGACCCGGGCGAGGTCGACCACGCCGCCGGCCGCGGCGAGCCCCGCGACCCAGGGGGCGACCGGCTCGCCGCGGTACTGCGTCAGCAGGACGACCCCGCCGACGAACGCGCCGAAGCCGACCAGGACGAGGGTCGCGCTGGTCATGTCGCCCCGGCCGGTCAGGGCCGCGGCGGCGAGGAGGACGGCGGCCGCGCCGAGCAGGGCGGCGCCGCCGAGAAACGTGCTGTCGTAGTCTTTCATAGCGGTCCTCCCGAGAAGCGTCCCCGCACCCAGGCCTCGAGCCCGGCGAGGGCGAGCACGAAGACGGCGCCGGCCGCGGCGAGGACGAGGAGCGGGACGAGGGTGTGCCGGAAGAGGAGCATCGCTCCGGCCGCGATCGTGGCCGCCCCGGCCGCGAGCAAAAACCCGGTCCGGTCCTCCGTCCCGACCACGAGCGCGGCGATCGGGGGCTGGGCCAGGACGCCGAGCACGGGCGCGGCCGCGGCGAGGCCGACGGCGAAGGCCTCGCCCAGGCAGAGGAGGAGGTACGGGCCGCCGTACCCGGTCCAGGTACGCCCAGGCGACCGCGGCCCCGAGCAGGGCGACGAGGAGGCCGAGGAGCGGGTCGAGGCCGGGCACGAGCCAGACCGCGGCCGCCCCGGCCGCGACGGCGGCCACGGGCGCGACCCGGGCCGCGTCCATCAGAGCGCCTCCACGATGGCGTACGGCGAGAGCCCGGCGAGCGACCGCCGCTCGGGGTGCCGGAACCGGATCCGGAGGGTCTGGCCGCGCCGCCGGACGGCCGCGGCGATCACGTTCAGGTGGCTGAGCTCGCCCGAGGCCGCGGTGTAGACGATCACGTCGCGGTGGGTCGAGCCGGCGAGGGCCCGGCCGAGGTCCTCCTCGAACGGGCGTATGGCCGCCGTTCCGGAGGTTGGCCCGGAGGGCGGCCGCGAGGCGGCGCGAGACGGCCGTGGTCCCGTGCTCGATGGAGCGGAGGCGCTGCCGCGCGACGACCGGGTCGGGCACGCGGTAGAGGGCGCCGGCCCCGCCGCCGTCCGTCTGCCAGCCGATCAGCCGGACGAGCTCGGCCCGGTCTCCCGACGCATCGCGCGCAGGCGACCAGCTCGCCGCCGGCGACCACGAGCAGGGAGCAGCGGCCGCTCTGCCGGAACTCGCGCTCGACGGCCTCGCCCACGGCCGAGAGGACGGCCTCGCCGCCGGGCGTGCCGGCCCCGGGCAGGTCCACGACCAGGAGGGGCGAGTTCCCCGCCTGGCTGTTCGGCTCGCGCACGAAGTCCCGGCCGTACTTGGCCGAGAGCTTGTAGTCCACCAGGGCCCGGTCGTCGCCCGGCGCGGTACGGCCGGTAGGCCATGATCCCCTGGCCCCGGAGGAGGGCCTTCTGCTCGCGCTCGAGCTCGCCGACCCTGGTGCCGGTGCCGGGGTCGGCCCGGGCCGACCCGGCCGGGAAGACGGTCACGGCCGCCCCGGCGTACGGCGGGGCCGTGCAGAAGAGGGTCGTGGAGAAGAACCGGTCGCGGGCGAGGAGCCGGACCCCGCGGAACGAGACCTCGCCCGGGGCCATGAAGCGGAGCCGGTACCGGCGCCCGGCCGTCCCGGAGCGCGAGGTCCCCGTCGGCGTGCACGGCCGAGGCGGGCGGCAGGTCCGTGAGCCGGACCTCGAGGCCGGGGACGGCCGGGACCGTCGCGGTCACCTCGAACGTCACGGGCGCGCCCTGGCGGAGCGAGCCCCTCCGGCTGCTCCGCTCGATGGCGAGGCCGTCGGCGGCGCGCGCCGTCCGCGCGAGAAAGAGGGCGGCCCGCGCGCCGAGGAGCGCGGCGAGGCCGGCGGCCGCGCCGGCCGCGGCCGGGGCGTCGAGGAGGAGCCCGCCCGCCCCGAGCACGGCCGCGACGGCGGCCGCGCTCCCCGTCCACGCCGTCGGCCGCACCGGATCAGGCCACCTCGACCGTCCCGAGGAGGTCGCCGATCACCTGGTCGACCGAGACCCGGCCGATCTCGGCCTCGCGCTCCAGGACCAGCCGGTGCCCGAGGACCGGGCGGGCCATGGTCTTGACGTCGTCGGGGATGACGTACGTCCGGCCGTCGAGCGCGGCCCGGGCCTGCGCCCCGCGGAGGAGGGCGAGCGAGCCGCGCGTGGAGGTGCCGAGCCGGACGTCGCCGTGGGCCCGGCTCGCGACCACGATGTCGCGGATGTACCGGACGACCGCGTCGTCGACGTAGATCTCGTGGATCACCTGGCTCATCTGCCGGACCTCCTCGATCGAGAGGACGGGCGTGAGCTGGCTGCCGTAGAGGTCCCAGTCCAGGTGGCCGTCGCGGAGGCGCTTCAGGATCTCGTTCTCGTTCTCGCGGTCCAGGTGGTACAGGGTCATGCTGTAGTTGAACCGGTCGCGCTGGGCCTCGATCAGGGGAAACGTCCCCTCGAACTCCTGCGTGTTCTGGGTCGCGACCACGAAGTACGGGTCGCCGAGGGGGTAGGTGATCCCGTCGATCGTGGCCTGGCGCTCGGCCATGGCCTCGATGAAGGCCGACTGCGTCTTGGGCGTGAGCCGGTTCATCTCGTCGACCATCACGAAGTCCGAGAAGATCGGCCCCTTCTGCAGCACGAAGTCGTGCCGCCCGGCGTCGTAGATCCGGACGCCGATGATGTCGGCCGGCTGGACGTCGACCGCGCCCTGGACGCGGGTGAACTTGTACCCGACCAGCCGCGCGACGATCTTCGAGATCGTGGTCTTGGCCGTCCCCGGCACTCCGTCGATCAGGACGTGACCGCCGGTCAGGATCCCGATCAGGAGCAGGTCGACGAGGTCGCTGTTCCCGACCACGTACTCCCCGACGGCCTCCTGGATCCCGATCCGGGCCTGCGCGATCTCCCGAACCTGCTGCTCCAGCCTCTCGTGTTCCATCAGGTCTCCCTCCGCCGGTGCAGCCCGGCCCGCCAGGCGAGGGCGGCGAGCGCGAGCGCCATCACGGCGACGATAAGTACAGGTCTCTCCTGCAGCCATAAAACCGTGCCGACGGTGCCGTCGGCGGCCGCGGCCCGGCTCAGGCGCCGGTCGACGAGGGCGCCGTCCGGGACGAGGCGCGCGAGCAGGAGGGCGTTGTCGCCGGTGCGGAGGCCCTGCATCGCGTTGATGAAGAGGCTCGCGTCGCCGACTGCGACGACCCGTCCGGCGCCGACGTCCTCGCTCGCGGCGAGCGCGAACCGGCCGAGGGACTCGTTCTCGTCGGGCCGGCCGTTCCCGTCCTCGTCCATCCAGGAGAGGCGCGAGGTCTCGAGGAAGGGCGCGCCGCCCGTGACGGCGACGGGGCGGTCGAAGACGACGGACGAGAGGCCGGCGCCGAGGGCCGCGCCCTCGACGGGGTACCCGAGCGGCGCGGAGGGGAGCTCGAAGGCGCGCTCCATGCTCGAGAGGTTCCGCTGGTCCAGGCGCATGGTCGAGCCGACGGCCGCGAGGAGGGCGTTCCCGGCCCCGAAGTCGTCGGCGACGACGAGGGTCCCGCCGGAGCGGACGAAGGCGGCGTACGCGGCGGCCTCGTCGGCCGTCAGCAGGCGCCCGGGCGCGACCACGAGCAGGGTCGCGTTCGCGCGCCCGGCGAGCGCGGCCGGGTCGTCGACGGCCACGGCCCCGCGGTCGTCGAGGGCGGAGAAGTAGGCCGAGGTCCCGTTCCAGGACGGGTTGTACCGGCTGAACTCGGCGTCGGTCGAGGAGAGGTGGACGAAGAGGACGACGACCCCGACCAGGACCACGAGGCCGACGGCCCAGCCGACCCAGGCGCGGGGAGCCGGCCCCCGGCCCTCACTGCCCGGCACGGGCCGTCTCCGCGAGCGCCGCCACGAACCCCTCGACCACGGTCTCGACGTCGACCGGCGTCGGCGTCCGCCCGGAGTAGACGACGGCCTCGTAGCAGGCCGCGACCCGGGCCACGGCGATCCCGGCCGGGGTCCCGGCGAAGTGGGCCGCGAGCTCGCGCGGGGTCATGCTCCCGAGGTGGGCGCCGGGCTCGCGCGCGGCGAGCCGCTCCACGAGCGCCCGGTAGACGGCCTCGATGCCGTCGCGCCCGCCGTCCCCGGCGAGCCCCAGGGCCGTGGCGCGCAGGTCGTCGACCGGCGGCGCGGCCGGGGCCTCCACGACGGGCGCGGGCTGCGGGAGCCGGCTCGGGCCGGGCCCGGACCGGCGCGGGCTGCACCGCGCCGTCATCGCCCTGGCGCCGGCGCCAGAAGAGGAACCCGCCGGCCCCGACGAGGAGCAGGAGCACGACGACCCCGAGGACGGGCAGCACGGAGAAGCCGCCCGGCGACCTCGGCCCGCACGACGCGCGCTCGAGCCCGGGTTGATCGGCCGGCCGTCGGCGAACGAGACGTTCGCCACGACCTCGTGGCTCCCGCCGGGGACCCCGCCGAGGAGCTCGAACTGCCCGGCGGGCCCGGTGACGCAGTCGGCCGTGCCGGTCCTGTCGAAGACGAGGTGGACCGGCGGCGCCCGGGACGGGCCGGCCGGCCGCGGTCACGTTGCCCGTGCAGAGCAGGGCCGTCTGGTTGTCGAACTCGGACGGCGCGAGGGCGAGCAGGACCACGGGGTCGACCGCGGCGACCTCGAGGCTCGCCTCGGCTCCGCGCAGGGGCCCGGCCTCGGCGCGCACGACGTGCGTCCCGGCGGGCAGCCGGTCGACGAGGTAGTCGAACCGGTAGGTGCCGTTCGCAGTCGGGCACGGCCGTGCCGGCCGCGGCGCCGTCGACGAGGATGCGGACGGTCGCGTTCCCGGCGCCGCTCCCGGCGCACCGGACCGTGTCGCCCCAGACGGCCGGGGACTGGTTCAGCGCGAGGACGAGGGTGAGCGGCGCCACCGTCGCGTTCGGGACGGCGGTCGGTGCCGGCGTGGCGACGGTCGTCGACCGCGGCAGTCGCGTTCGCGGTCGTCACGGCCGCGGTCAGGGTGGCGTTCGGGGACGTCGGCGGTCGCGTTCGCGGCGGGCAGGGCGGCTCCGGCCAGCCCGACGAGGCAGGCGCAGGCGAGGACGACGGCGCGGCGACGAGCGGCTGCGCGCGGGCTAATGGCTTCCACTCTCCGAGATCACGTGAATGAAAGCTTCGCGCACCAGCCGGATATCTTCTTCTGTCGGCTCGAGCCCGGCGTACCGGACGCGCTCGTGGACCCGGACGAGCCGGCCGAGCGCCTCCCCGGCCGGCGCGCCGGCGAACCGGGCCGCGAGCTCGCGCGGCGTGAGCGAGAGGAGGAGCTCGCCCGGGTGGCGGAGGTCGAGCTCGCGCACGAGCCGCCGGTAGAGCCTCGTGACGGCCTCGCGCCCGTCGACCCCGGCCTCGAGGACGGCCGCGGCCCCGGCGGCCTCCTCGACGGTCGGCGCGGGCGGGAGCACGACCACGGGCTCGGGCGGCGGGCCCGGCCGGGCGGCGCGGCCGCAGGGACGGCGAGGGCCTGCCGCCGGCGCAGGTAGAGGACGGCCCCGAGGGCCGCGACGCCGAGGCCGGCAACATACATCA
>CAVSRL010000010.1:0-66994 GCA_963730355.1 uncultured Methanoregulaceae archaeon
TTGGTCGGGGTCGTTGTAGTTGAGCAGGTTGACCCGGTTCGCCGCCACCTCGGGGGCATACGGCGGGCTGGCGAGGCTCGTCCCGTTGTAGTCGAGGGCCATGATCGCGAGCCCGTCCCGGGCGAAGCCCCCCTTCGGGTCGTTGAAGGTCGCAACGGCCTTCTCCTTCCCGTTCTCCCGGGCGTAGGCGACTGCGCTCTTCACGTGGGCGACAAGGTCCTCCCGGTCGGCCTTCGCTCCGGTCGTATTCATGACCAGCGACGGGAAGACGTCTCCCCCGGAGGCGGAGAAGCCGGCCGCCACGTAGTACGCGCCGTCCACGTCCTCGACGACCGCGAGCGCGGGCTCGGTGACGGAGGTGTTCTTCGGGCCGGGACGGTCGTAGCTGACCAGGCCGATGCCGAACCGCGCGGTCTCGCCGAGCCTCTTCCCCACGGGGACCCCGAAGGCGTCGGTCAGGGTCGAGATGTCCGTCCCGATGCGCTCGGGTTCCTCGGGGTCCGCGAGCAGGGTCCCGTTGTAGTCGACGGCGAAGATGTACACGTCCCCGGCGACGAACGGGCCGTTCCCGGCGTTGACCGCGGCCAGCGCCGTCACCCTCCCGTGGTCGCGGGCGAAGGAGGCGGCCCGGTGCACGAACGCGATCAGGTCGGCCGAGGTGGCGGGGGCGGCGGACTGCGTCGCCAGCGCGGTGACCGCGGGCGTGGTTCCGGGCGTGGCGTTGGCGGGCGGGATCTCGGCGCAGCCCGCGACGAGCGCCATGACCGCGATGAGCGCGACACAGAAGGACGGTTCGGTGAGCCATGAGATACGGTTCACGCGGCGGATACAAAAAGGGTGGCGGATCGTCTCGACGCGGGCCGACGTCCCGGCGAGGAGATCGGAGGGGATCAGATGTACCGGGGCCGCACCGAGAGCCGGCGGGCCGTGTACAGCGGCCGGAACGGCATGCCCGCGGTCGCCTGGCGCACGAGCTTGATCAGGTCGCCCTCGGTGACCTGCTCCTTGTGCGGCTTGTTCGGGGCCGAGAGCTTCCGGATCGTGACCGTGAGCTTGCCCGTCTCGACCTCGGCGTCGCCGACCACGACCACGAACGGGACCCAGTCCATGCCGGCCTCGCGGACCTTCTTGCCCACGCTCTCCTCGCGGTCGTCCAGGTCCGTCCGGACGCGGACCGCGTTGAGCCGGTCCGCGAGGTCGGCCGCGAAGCCGAGGTGCCGCTCGGCGACGGGGATCACGCGGACCTGCGTCGGGCTGAGCCAGGTCGGGAACTGGGGGACCTCCTGGCTCGCCGTCTGCTCGAGCAGGGCGCAGATCACCCGCTCGACCGAGCCCGTGGGCGAGCAGTGGAGGATCGGCGGGAAGACCTCCTCGCCGTCCTGGTGGTATCTGATCCCGAACCGGTCCGCGGACTCGACGTCGATCTGGACGGTCGGGTTCTCGATCGGCCGGCCCTGGCCGTCGATGGTGGCGAGGTCGACCTTCGCGATCCAGTAGTGGACCCGGCCCGAGAGGATCTCGACCAGCATCGGCGCGCCCGACTCGCTGACGAGGCCGCAGACCCAGTCCTTGTGCTCCTCGTAGAAGACGCGCGTGCACCGGAAGACCGCGACGAGCGGGGTCTCGAAGTCGTGCCCGGTCCGCCACCCCATCCGGAGCTGCTCCTCGAAGCAGGTCATGGCCTCGGCCATGTCGGAGCAGAGGGTGTGCATGTCGGGCATGGTGAAGGCCCGCAGCCGCTTCAGCCCGATCACCTCGCCGCGCTGCTCGTGCCGGAACGAGTAGGTCGAGAGCTGGTACATCTTCATCGGGAGGGTGTTCGGCGAGATGTGCATGTCCCGCATGATCGAGAACATGCCGAAGCAGGCCGCGAAGCGGAGCATCATGGACCGGTTGCCCGAGCGGAACCGGTACTGCCGCTCGCCGAACTTGTCCGCGTGCTCGAAGATCGCCTTGTCGGCCAGGTCGTACATGACCGGGGTCTCGACGGGCGAGCCGCCGTAGTCGAGGACCAGTCCGAGCGCGTAGTCCGCGATCAGGTCGCGGACGAGCTTGCCGCGCGGCATCCAGCGGAGGTTGCCGATGTCCGAGGCCGGCTCGTAGTCGACGAGACTCCTTCGACCGCATCAGCTCCACGTGGATCGGGTCGCCGCCGGTGGGGACGGCCACGCCGAGCTCCTTCTTGACCAGGCAGCCGAAGGCCGAGTCGTCCAGGAACTCGTCGACCTCGTGCTCGACCCCGTCCGGGGTCATCACGAAGAAGTCGTGCTCGACCGCGGGCTTCTCCGGCGCGCCCTCCTCGGCGCCGGAGGGGACGATCGTCTTGGAGAGCTCGGAGAGCGGGTGGCCCTTGCACCGGAGCGCGAACGACTTGTACCAGCCGAACGGAGCCCGCTTCACCGTGTACGCCCCGAGGTCGTTGAGGCCGATCTCGATCAGGGTCAGGACCTTGATCGCGACCTCGGGGGCCGCGAGGTCGTTCGAGAGGTGCGCGTACGGGTAGAGCAGGATGTTCTTCGTCCCGACGCGGTCCGCGGTCTCGACGATCTCGGAGACGGCCTGGTGGACGACGTCCTCGACCCCGTCCCCGTCGCCCTGCTCGACCGCGGTGAAGACGGTCAGGGCCTCCTGCATGCCGTCGACGAGCAGGGAGCACTCCTCGGCGATCCGGGTCTTCTCTTTCGCCTCGTACTCGATGGAGTCGGAATGGATCAGAAGAAGTCGCATGGTCTGCCTCGAATAAATCGTAAGAACCTGTGCGCTCATCGGGTATAGCCTTGTGGCGTCCGGACCGGCAGGGCTATGGTCGCAGGAGGCGATCTCCACCCGATGCCGAACTGCAGCGACTGCGCGAACTACACGGAGAAGGGGACGGGGACGGGCGAGTGCCGGATGGCCGGCCCGGTGCCGGCGGACCGCGACGCGGACCGGTGCCCGGTCCGGCTCTTCGTGCCGAAGCGCTCATGACGGGGGCGCGTACGCGACCCGGTAGACGACCCCGTTGAAGTCGTCGCCGACCAGGAGCGCGCCGTCCGGGAGGACCGCGAGCCCGGCCGGCCGGCCGAAGACCTTGTTCCCGTCGTAGAGGAAGCCCGTGAGGAAGTCCTCGTACCCCGCGGGCTCGCCCGACGGCGAGAAGCGGAGCCGGGCGACGCGGTAGCCGTTCGGCGGGTTCCGGTTCCAGGAGCCGTGCAGGGTCACGAACGCGTCGCCGCGGTACTCCGCCGGGAACGCGGTCCCGTTGTAGAACCGGAGCTGGATCGGCGAGGCGTGCGCCGGAAGGTCGATCACCGAGGGTTCGGTGGTGGCCGCGAAGGCCTCCTTCGTGGTGCCCGGCGGGTCGAACGGCGTGAGCGTATCGGGGACGCGGTCTCCGTAGGCATACGGCCACCCGTAGTTGCCGCCGTCCCGGAGCCGGTTGATCTCCTCCGGGGGCAGGTCGTCGCCGCGGAGGTCCACGCCCTGGTCCGCGCCGAAGAGCGCGCCCGTGGCCGGCTGCCAGTCGAAGCCCATGCGTGTTCCGGAGGCCGCTGGCGAAGACACGGCGCGTGCCGTTCTCGAGCACCGACATCGCCGCCCGCTCGGGGCTCGCCTCCTCGCAGGCGTTGCAGCTCGAGCCGAGCGTGAGGTAGAGCCGGCCGTCGGGGCCGAGGCCCGAGCCCCGGGGCCTGGTGGTTGCCGCCCGAGGGGAGGCCGTCCGTGACGACCTGCGGCGTCCCGGGCGTGCCGTCCGGGCCGAGCGGCGCGGCGTAGACCGTGGTCGGCGTCGCGAAGTAGAGGGTCCCGTTCCCGAGCGCGAGCCCGTGGACCCGGGGATAGCCCTGGAGGACGGGCGCGGTTTCGTCGGCCCGGCCGTCGCCGTCGAGGTCGCGGAGGCGCAGGACCGTGCCCGCGGACGGGACGGAGGCGTAGACCGTGCCGTCGGGGGCCGCGACGAGGACGCGGACGCCGCCGAGATCCCGTGCGAAGACGTTCGCGGCGAACCCGGGCGGGAGCGAGAGGCGGGAGAGGAGCGACTCGTCGAACGCCACCCGCTCGGGCGAGAAGGTGCTGACCGACGGCAGGTCGCCGACCTGGGCCGGCACGGAGCAGCCGGCCGCGAGGAGGGCGGCGGCGAGCGCGATCACGAGGACCGGGAGGACGGACCGGGATGCCATGCCCTCACCCGGGGCGGCGGGAGGAGAAAAGGTTTCCCGGCCGGGCGCGCCGGTCGCGTCCCGGAAAAGGAGGGACGGCGACGGCCCGTCACAGGTGGTTGACGAGCCAGACGACGTCGGCGAAGTCGATCCGGCCGTTCTCGTTGTAGTCGAAGCCCTCGACCGGCTCCTTCGCTGCGATCAGGCTCATCTCGTCGTGATAGAGGGCCGCGTCGGCCGGATCCGCCCGCCCGTCGCCGTTCACGTCCTCGTACATCCCGTCGCCGTCGAGATCGCGCGGGGCGCCGTCCCCGCCGGGGAGGACCATCGCCTGCAGCCCGTCCTCATCGGCGCCCGCCGTCGCCGTGTCGGCGAGCAGCAGCATCCCGAGCTGCGCGTTCTTCCTCGCGTAGCTCAGGGAGACGAGCTCGATCGTATCGTCCCCCGTGTGGACCTCGGGCGCGTGCTTTTGAGTATGGGTCGTGATCGCCGGGTATCCGGCCCGCCGGAACGGGACGTAATCGCTGCCGCAGTCATGGACATTGGAGGTCAGGTCGAAGCCGATGCCGTACAGGGAATTATCCCGGGTCATGACCTCCGCGAACGGCCGTGACTCCCCGTCATACATGATGTCCAGGACATAGCGGTTCGCGGGATCGTACCCCGAGGAGTCGTAGTTGAGATAGAGGGGAATGTCCCGCGAGGCCTCCGAGGCGGACGCAACGTACGCGGTGCTCCCCGCCAGACCCTCCTCTTCCGCGTTCCAGAACGCGAACTGGATGTCATCGTCGAACCGGTTCGCGCTCATGACCCTGGCGAGTTCCAGGACGATCGCGACGCCGGCGCCGTTGTCGGTCGCTCCCGGAGCGGTCGCCGAGTCGGACGCATGGCTGTCGTAGTGGGCGCCGACGACGACAACCCTCCCGGACGCGCTGTCCGTCCCGGGCAGGGTCGCGATGACGTTCCGGTAGCCGCCGCCCTGGTACGCCACCTCCAGCCCGGGGATCGCGGCGAGCCGGTTGGAGAGATACGTCGCCGCCTCGCTGTTCCCCGCAGACGGGTAGGCGCGCGTCGGGTATCTCTGCAGATCGGCGATCGTACGGGAGATCTCCGATTCGCTGACCTGTGCGATCATGCCGCCGAGGACGGGGTCGTACCCCGGCTGCTGCTGGAGAACTGGCAGTACGGCGGTCTGCGGTACGTTCAGCCCGGCCGTGGCGCCGTCGTTCGCCGTCGCGCCCAGACTCCCCGTCCCCGCTGCGGCCACCGGCAGCACGCCGGAGATGCCGATCAGGATGAGTGCGCATGCCACGCACACCAGATGCCTCTTCATCATGGGGTCTCTCCTGCCGCGGTGCCTGCACGGGTTCCGGGGCCGCGACTCTTCCCCGGGACGGGGGAGGCTGGCGCAGAACGAGACCGCCCTGCGACGACTCAGCCGTCCGTGGTGATCCCTCCATGCCGCGGGAGACCACGAAGCCGCCCGGACTTCGTGTTCTGGACGTGGGGCCCCGGAACGAGGGTGTTCAGGCGGTGACCTTCACGAACGATAAACGTTTCTTAATAAACCGTTTGAATTATTTACGATTGCCTTCGTTTCCGGAACCGGGCAGAATTCGCCGGGATCGTGGATACGCCCGCCTCCCCCGCCGCGGCGCAGTCCCCTCCTTTCCCGCTCCGACGGCCGTCCCGACGACGGCGCGCGGGGTCCGGATCCCTCCGTGCCCGCCGGCCGGCACGGAACCGCGCGGAGATGTGCGGGATACGGGCGCGGCTCCGGCCGCCGTGGATGGGGAAGCCGGGGAACGGGCGAGGGCCCGGATGGAGATCCCCGACAGAACCCGGTTCGATGCCACCACGCGCAACCATCGCCGTGGTGAAGGGAAAGAGCCAGGTCGGATGCCGTCACGCTTTCAGGCGGCCGCCGGCCCGGTCGTGCGATATTGCCGGGCAAAAACTTATGCGTTCGCGCTCGAACCCCTCTGTATCATGACGATGTCCGGCCCTCCGCGGGTCGACGGATCGAACGCCACGCCGTTCCCGGACCCGGCGCTGATCGCAGAGATGGAGCGGATCCCGGAGCCCGCCGTCCTCTTCCTTCCCGGGGGCCGCATCGCCGCGATCAACCCCGCCACGGCACGTCTCGCCGGCATCCCCCTGATCGGCATGACCGTCGCCGAGGCCCTCGGGCGCTACGGTGGTCGCCGTTCCGACGGCAGCCCTATCATCCGCGGCGACCTCCCCTGCGCACGGGCCCTCCGCGGCGAGATCGTGGATCAGGGGGAGCGGCTCGACCTGAACCTCCCGGACGGCTCCCTCTACCGGGCGTGGGTGACCTCGGCTCCCGTGGTCGTCGAAGGGAAGGTGGTGGCCGCGCTCTCGGTCCTGCACGACTTCGACGCGTACGTCCGGGGTCTCGCCTCGCCGCCGCCGGACGCGGACCGGCCCGGAGAGGTCCGGTGACGGACCGTCCTCCAACGGCCGCTCGCCTGATTGTATCGTTGTGACGCCGGTCCTGCAGGTCCTCCCGGCCCCATCCGGCTGACTGGCCATGACCGACCTGTCGATTGTGTCGGGTCTACGGTATCTCGCGATGGGGGTCCGAACCGATCGCCGTACTCCATCGGATACCGGCCGCGACTCCGATGGAGGCGAGGAACGATTCCGGAAGGAGAATGCCGGGGCGGTCGGAAAAGCCGGAGAGGACCGCGTTCGTATCATCGAGACCGTCTCCGCGAGTCCGAAGCGTGAACAGGAGGTACCGGGACCTGTCAAGGCTCGGCAGCATGCGACGCGAACCTGCGAGGCATTTTGTACGTCATTCGGCATCGGGCGTCACGGACTGGGTCACGATGCCGGAGTTCGCGGAGCGGGAAGAATCCGTGCATACTCTTTATCTCCTGCAGCATACACCCGTAGTTCGCAGAGACGCTGGATCCGTGAAGAGGTATTTCTGAGAACCGACCTCAGTAGATCTCATTCGATGAATTGATCCGGGATATTTCCCGGGGACGATAGTGTTGGAGATTCCAGGCGCACCGATGTCTGCTCGACTGCCTCCCCTCAAACCATGGTCTAAAGACGCAGAGACCCGGTGCGACAATGATGATATCCTGCGGTGCTGGACGGCTCAGGACGCCGTCACGTTCCTGCTCGATCTCGGGATATATCGCCCGGCTCTTCACGATCTTCTCACGAAGGACGAGAAAGAGCGGGAACTCCGGTTCAAGCCTGCGATCTCACGACGACGATTTGTGGTGTCGCGGACCATCCTCAAACATATTCTCTCGGAGATCCTGCAGGAAGAGGATCCCGCCGAGATCGTCCTGACCAGGAATGCGGACGGAAGGGTTCTCGTCGAAGATAATCCGCAGGTCTATCTCTGTCTCTCGTATTACGGGACCACTATCGCAGTCACGGTGGGAAAAAGGAAGATCGGCAGCGATCTCGAGGGGGTGCGCCCGGTACGGGCTACAAAAATTACGGCCAGCCCCGTCTTTCACTGTTACCCCGGCGCCCAGGGCGAGGACCGTATGCAGCAGGTCGTTCATCTCTGGACCCTGGTCGAGTCCTACGCAAAATTGTACGACACAAATCCGTACCCCCTCCTGAATCGCTGCGCTCCATTCGAGGATGCCGACTTCGTCTCGTATTGCATCGATCGACGCACGATCTTCTCGCTGGCCTCGGCCGGGGGGCCCGTAACCGAGGCTCTGGTCTGGCTTGACAGAGAGGGCATCGGGAACGGTGGCGAGTACCGTTGAGAACCCGGTCATGAATATCGAGCACTCTCGCGGTCAGGAAAACCTGCAGGGGAGCCGGACGGGTGGATCGATCGTTCGATGTCGAATTCCGTGGAGAGCGGCCGGACAGTCCCTCGATCGGCTCTCCGGCTCCGGAACGGCCGTTCAACCCCTCGCTCTCTCCCGTCTGTCTTCAGGTCTGCCGATCGTCAGTCCGTCCATACCGTCGAGGCCCGTGATGGAAAAAATGGCACGTTTCCGGTATTCCCCTTCATCGATGCACCAGCGGTGTCACTGCCGAAACGTTCAAAGGATGCGGAATGCATGAGATGACCATGAGACGGCGAGCGGCTCATTGGATCTCCCATCATCTCCACTTCTTCATCTTCGGGTGCCTCTGTATCATCTGGTTCCTGTTCCGGACCGGGACAAAACCCACGCGTATCGTGTATCCGTGCCAGCAGGCATCGATGGCAGGAGCCAATCTCTGGTTTGCCGCATACCTGCTGCCGCTCGTGTCGCTGATCAGGTCCCCGGGGAACGGACGCGGTCGGGCTCGCCTCTACATGGGTGCGGGAATCGTAATAATTGGCATAATTATCGGTGCCCTGATCTTCCAGGGGAGTCTGAACCCGGATCCCTACCCCGAGGAGTTGTCGCACTCCAACGTAACGTCCGATATTTTTATGGTGAACGGGACATCGGGGAACGACGGGGGGGTCGACCGGCTTCTCCGGCTCATGGAACGTGAGGGGACGCCGTTCTATGCGACTGCGACTGGACCATCCGGCACGGGAATAATCGCAAAGGACGATGTCGTCATCATCAAAGTCAACGGCCAGTGGGATGAACGCGGGGGCACGAACACCGATCTCGTGAAGTCGCTGATCCAGGCCATCGTCGACCATCCGGACGGATTTACCGGCGAGATCATCGTGGCGGACAACGGCCAGGCGCAGATGGGACCGGATGGAACCGGGGGAAGCATGAACTTCACGAACAACAATGCGGAGGACAGGTCCCAGTCGATGACGCGGGTCGTCGGCCTTTTTTCCGGGACACACCGGGTGTCCACATATCTCTGGGATACCATCACGACAACGCGGGTGAACGAGTACGCGGAAGGCGATATGGATGACGGGTATATCGTGAACGAGACCCGAAACCCCAGGACGGGGGTCCTCGTCTCGTACCCGAAGTTCAGGACTCGGGACGGGACGTACGTGAGCTTCAAAAATGGCATCTGGAATGCCACGACGGGCGCATACATGGAGGACCGGCTGAAGATCATCAATGTCCCCGTCCTGAAAACGCACGGCACGTACGGCGTCACGGGAGCCGTGAAGCACTATATGGGAGTCCCCTCGGACAATCTCACCGCCCGGATGGGGAGCAGAACGCATGCGACGGTCAACGAAGGCGGCATGGGGACCGAGATGGCCGAGACGCGGTATCCTGCTATCACGATTCTCGATGCTATCTGGATCAATGCACGACCGATCAGGGCCGGCCCGAGAAGTCCCTACGTCAACGCAACACGGACCAGGATCATCGCCGCAAGCACCGACCCGATAGCCCTGGATTACTGGGCGGCACAGACCATCCTCATGCCCACGGCGACAT
Organism: uncultured Methanoregulaceae archaeon; assembly: GCA_963730355.1. Lineage (GTDB taxonomy): Archaea > Halobacteriota > Methanomicrobia > Methanomicrobiales > Methanospirillaceae > UBA288. The sequence continues at coordinate 9,503 of CAVSRL010000010.1, forward strand.
CCCTCGGGTATTCCGATCTCTCCTCGATGGACCCGGAGAATACCTCCCGGGGGAAGTTCGGCTCCTGGCTCCGCCTCTCGATGATGGAACTCCGCAACGCGGGGTATCCGGTGACGATCGACCGGAACGCGATGCATGTGTACTCTGTCGAGAGATGATCTTTTTCCGATCGAACAGCGGTGTACAGGTTTTTACGCCGGTTGTCCGGGGGAAGTATACAGGAACACCTCACTGGCGGATCATCTTCTCGCACCATCCTCCGACGGGAGAGGATTCACTCCTTCCAGAGGCGCTCGTCAGCCATACGGCAGCACCGGAACCGCGGAACACGTCACCGGGAAAGATCGCCAGGGTATGCATTGTATTCCGGGAATCGGCCAGCACCGATGAGCCGTCGGAGGTGGAAGGTCTGGATTTCAGTACAGCGAGAGATTGCCGGAGTCAGACTGTATTCGTGTCCCGTGAAAGGACGATTTTTCTTCAATGCGGCCACATCCACTTTACTGGATGCATTCAGGGGAAATTCGTCGATAAAGACTATCTTTTTTGGAACTTTGTAGGAGGGGAGTCTCGCCGTTGCAGTGTGCGATGATCTCCCTGCGAAGATCCTGCTGATCCGAAGGATCGGGTGTCTGGACGACTGCCACAACGGCTTCACCCATGATCTCGTCCGGTTCTCCGAAGACCACGCAGCCGGTGAACTTCTCGAGAGACAGAATTTCGTTCTGGATCTCGGTGGGAGAGATCCGGTACCCCCCGGACTTGATGATATTCTTCGACCTGCCGACAACGTAGATGAATCCGTCCTCGTCGACAGTCGCGAGATCCCCGGTAGTAGAGCCAGCCATTTTTCAGTACTTCCGCGGTCCCTTCGGGGTCGTTATAATACCCTTTCATGATATTGTCGCCCTTTGCGACGATCTCCCCGATCTCGGACGGTTTCACCGCCTCCATGGCAGGATCCACGACTGCCAGCTCGACGCCCGGGATCCCTCTCCCGATGGATCCCATCTTTGATACAGACCAGTTCGGGAGGGAGATAGGACAGGCGGGCGGTGGCCTCTGTCGCTCCGTACATGACATAGAACCGTTTTTCCGGAAACTTTTCTGCGATCATTTTTATATATTTATTCGGCAATTGACCCCCGGCCTGGGTGAAGTATCTGAGACTGGGAAATCCCTGCTGCAGGAACAGCGTCTTGTTGATGAGAATCTGGTAGGTGCTGGGGACGCCGGCAAAACCGGTGCACCCGTAGGTGTCGATATCAGCGATCACCGAGGCTGAGAAACGGCTTCTGGTTCAGAACGATACTTCCCCCCGCGCGAAGGTGCGTGTGGAGGAACGACGCCCCGTAACAGTAGAAGAAGGGGAGGACCACGCACATTCTGTCGGATTCGTCCAGACCGAGATACTCGATGATCGAACCGGTATTGGCGATGAGGTTCTTATGGGTGAGCATGACCCCTTTCTTCTTCCCGGTGCTCCCCGACGTGAAGATGATCACCGCACTATCGTCGTCCTGCACGGAAGGGGGCGAATGGAAAAGATCGCGATCGCCAGGCTCCTCCAGGATCGTCTCGTTCATGATCTCGAACGGTGCATCTTCAAAATACTGAGAGTACTTCTCCTGGACAAGTGCGCCGGAGAGCGAACTGGTCGCAGTGATCTCCGCGAGATCGGTCCTGCCGATCCTCGTCTCGACGAGGATCGCAGTATTGCCGCTATAGATGATCGCGAGGTACCCGATGATAAAAAATGGCGTGTTCTCCGCCATCAACAGGATATTCTTCCCGCTTCCGTACCGGTTAAACAGGACCGAGGCCAGGTTCTCCAGGCTTCCTGCAAACTCCGCGTAGGTGAGCGTGCCATGGTCGCCCAGGACGAACAATTTTTCCGGGTCCCGTTCTTTTTCAAGGAGATACCTGATAAAATTCATGGCAACTCCGCAATGGTTTTGCACTAGTTTATACCTTTTCGTGCCATTCGATTCTCTCCGGTATCGACGAGATCTGCATCGAACCCATTCGCGGGTTGAGTCCAGATCCTCCATGTTCCCGGACTCACCCGACCCGCATACTCTCACGGTGCGGGGATCGATCATCTCCTCCGATGATTCCCTGCTCTCTGGAGATACTCCCCGGGTTCGCTGTTCGACGGTCGCAGATTGTTGTCATTTTATGAAATCATCAACTCGACATCACCCGACTATTCGGTGGCGACCCTCGTTGTGCGATCACCTTTCCGGCTATCAATGATCGATTCCCCGGGGCGGATTTATTATACACGAATATATACTGGCGGTGTCCACATCCCTCTCAAGCGATTCCGAAACCTTGATGCATGGAGACTCTTCTCCGCGGGCCACTGTATCCGGAATTTCTTCCGGAGAATACCTGTCCGCATCCGGACTATCCGCCCATAACCGTACTATTGGAGCGTTATTCTGTCTGCCGACTTCGATTGCATAGGAGATCAGTGAAGCGAGGACCTGCGGATCATCGTTCAGGATACGCATGTCCATCAGCTTCATCAATCCCCCTCCCGATGCTCTCCCCGGCGGAAAATCGAAGACCATATATCCGGCCAGGGAGGTATCGGAGGATCTACTGGCACTGAATCACTGTCCGGTTATAGCGTCTCCCCGCGATGAAGTACAGCCAGTTCAACGTGCTCGTATCACGGGACATCGCCACATCGAATGATCTCAGGTGCGGATCCCATAACCGGGTGAACGAATCGTCGCAGTAGGTACAGAGAGAAGAGGTATACGCCCCCTCTGACGGATCTCCGATTTTGTTCGACGGCCGATTAAATAATTGATAAATATGTAAAAATGCCGATATTCTTCATCGGCTCGGAGAAACCGGTCAGATCGGTCGATCTCCCCCTTGTGAAAATATTTTGAAAGAATCAGAGATAGAATATTCTCGCGGATAAACTGCACTCTATCGATAATATGCAGATATTCCGACGGTTGCGACAGACAGGGATATTCTTTATAGCCGTATTTGAGCAGAACTTTCGCCAGGTTCTTATCTTCTGTTTTGAAGAGGAACAGGGCCACATTGCCCTGCTTCAGATATTCGTTAAAGAGTCTCATGCTGGTCAGGCCCCGCACGGATGGGTCGACATACCAGGCAGCCGACGCGGCAGCGATCTTCATCTCGCCATGAACGACGAACCTGACCGGGATATTCCCGATAAACCCGACGATCTTTTCGCCCTCTTCGAGCATCCATCCCCGCGGGAACTCGGGGGTGAAGGCCGGATTCAGGGTCCACCAGTTTTCAAACCGCTGCAACCATGTCTCCCTGGTGGTGTGACGGAATCCCCCGGGTAACGCTTCTGCCAGAGGAACGAGATCTTCCGGTTCGACCGCCCTGAGAGTGATCATACGTATCGAGACGAGTCCGGCACTTTTTCGCACATCCGCTTTTTCACGTAAATACGGGGGGTGAAGCCTGGATCATTCGTGCGGCGTTCTTCAGACTGAGGATATGTTTCTCCGCCCACTCGATCTGTGTTCTGTCCATCTTCGTGTTCTCCCGGACGATCTCGGGGGAGAGATGGTTCTCCTCGGCGAAGAGCAGCTGATCGAGAAGATCATACGGTATCCTCAGGGATATCTCTTCATCCGACGTGAAATGACTCCAGGTGTCCGGGCTCGGGGACCGGGCGATGATCCTCGGATCGATACCGAGTCTGCTCGGCAAGTTTGTACACCTGTGTTTTGTAGCAATTGGCGATCGGTTCCAGGTCGACGCCCCCGTCCCCGTACTTTACGAAGAACCCGAGCAGCGCCTCGGTCTTGTTCGTGGTTCCGCATACGGCATAATTCATCTTCTCCGCATGCATGTACTCGACGATCATCCTCGTTCTCTGTTTGACATTCTGGAGGCTGAGCATGTGTAGAAATTGAGGAGAGGAGAGTCTTTTCGTGCTGATCGTCTCCCCGTCCTGTAACAGGACCAGGGAGGGGAGGTTGAGCGTTCTCCCCTCGGAGATGATGGGTGGACGGGTGAGGGACGTGGAATGGATGGCCGGGTCGTACTGGGGAAAGATCTCCCGAACGAGGGCTTCTTTTCCGGAATACACGCCGAACGATTCCAGCATCGGGGTGATGGGAACCTCCCCGTACGGGATCTCCAGGGTCCTGCAGAGATCCGCCCCGAGTTCCCTGCTCGAGGGAGTCGACTCCTTCTCCGGAAGGATGAGACCGTACACCCTGTCGGGACCCACCGCCTCGACGGCAAGGGCGGCAACAACGGCAGAGTCTATCCCGCCGGAGACCCCGATGACGATGCCCTCTTTCTTATACTGCTCACGGACGGTTCCCCGGATGAACGTGGATAGATCCCTTTCCAAGTCCTCGCAATTATTCAGCATTGCTTTCTTAATGTCAAAGCCTTTTTTTTCGTAATCATCCATGATAGACCCTGCGATTCCTTCCTTCTGCTACTAGAAAAAATTTATCTATAATCTGAACATAGGCAGGGACTCAGGTGAAGTGACCCATGACCGAGATACTGGATGATGTCCGATATTTTCTGAAGACCGAAGGGTTTCTTACTGATACGATGTCGTTGCAGGAAAACGACTCCCTGACGGAGACGGGTGTGATCGACTCCATCATTCTGATCCAGCTCGTCGATTTCCTCGAAAATAAATATAAGATCGAGATCCCCGTGGAGATGTTGACTCCTGAAAATTTCGATACCCTGGACGGGATCAACAGATCGGTGGCGTCGCTAACGTAAGGGATGCGCGGTTCGGGGTTGCAGTGGACATGACTGTCTGTAAAAAGTGCGTTCTGGATTCGACGACGCCGGGGATCTCCATTCGGCCCGAGACCGGGTTATGCCAGTTCTGCGAGGACTTCACACCCCTCCCGGAGGAGAAGAGAGAGGAATATCGCGCCCGAATGGATCTCCTGCTCGGATCCCCTCCCGACCAGGGGAAGCACGATGTTGTTTTTGCCCTGTCCGGAGGCATCGATTCCTCGTATGCCCTGTACCGGCTGAAGAAGGACTATCCCCACCTGAACATTCTTGCGGTCCAGTTCGACAATGGGTTCATCTCGGAGACCGCACTCGAGAATGCACGAAAATTCTGCGACCTGACCGGCAGCGCATACCTCTGCCTCACCCTGGATCAGGCCGCGCTGAACGATACGTTCTCCAGGGCGGCCCGTTCCCGGGACGCCTATCCCGGGTCTGCAAAATACCGGGCGAGCGATATCTGTAATACGTGCATCAGTATCGTCAAGCAGAAGATCATCGAGCTGGCCGTCTCCACCGGATCCCCGTATGTTATCTTCGCGTTCTCGCCGGGTCAGACGGATGCTCCGTTCATCACGCTGTCGAAACCGTTCCTGGCATGGATGCGACGACTTTTCGACGGGAACCTGAAGGCCATGGGAGTAGCCGAACGGGATGCGTACCTGATCGACGCAGATCTCATCCGGTCGAGCCCTCCCGAACCACAGGTGTCGATCGTTCACCCCTTCCTCGTCTGGGACTACGATAAACCGGCATTCAAAAGAGAATGCATCGAGCTCGGCTGGATAGAACCCGACCTGAACGATCATAATTCGTCCAACTGTCTGCTGAACGCATTTGCGATACAGAACCACCTGGACAAATATCAGATTCATCCGTACGCCTACGACCTCGCGGCCCTTGTCCGGCAGGGAGGCATGGACCGTGAAGATGCCCTGAAAAAATTAAACGGCACGTTCTCTGGACCGTCGATCGAGGACGTACAGAGGAGACTCGATCTATAACCCGGTTACTTATAAGATACGTCCATTCCAGATTATGGGGCCAATCCAGCCCCCACCCATTTTCCGAGTAAGAGCGACCGTCCATGTCGTAGCATCCGGAACGGACACGGTGCGAGGAGCCGGATTCCAACCGAGGATACTGCCCGTTTTTTGCCATTCGCCGACCTGCGGAGAGATCCCTCAGCGGGCCTCCCCGTCCGACTGCCACGCTGGTACCGGGGGATGGGGGGGGTGGCGCGTCCGCTTCTGTCGAACATCAACAACTCCGAAATGATGCCGCCGCCATGGTCATGGTGAGCGGCTGGCCGATTCTTGTCGACGAACTATATGAGGGGTGAGGTGACGGGTTGCGCCCACCATCACGCTCGCTGAGAACGCCGGCCGACGGAGACAAAGAGGAGAGCGAGGGCCGCTCAGGGGTGGTTGACGAGCCAGACGACGTCGGCGACGTCGATCCGACCGTTCCCGCGGGAGTCTCTCCGGCGCCGGTGCCGGCGGCAGCAGACGCCAGGCCGTGGCCCCCGGTTACCGCTCTCCGGGCCGGAGCACCCGGGCGATGGCGACCGCCATGACCCCGAGGCCCAGGTAGAGGACGGCGCCGGCCGTCAGGATCACCCGGTCGCAGGCGCTGCGGGGAGGAGCGGTCCGGTTCCCTTCGGCGGGTGCCGGCCCGGCATCCTCGCCGGCCCTGCCCGGGTCGCCCCGGTCCTGATACGCAAGGATCGCCCGGCGGATCACCTCGGCCCGGGAGATCCCGGCGGCCCCGGCCTCCTCGTCCAGCCGGGCGACCATCTCCGCCGGGAGGGCCAGGCTCGTTTTGATGGCGGTCATGCTCGCCCCCGGAGCCGGCCGGTCCACACCCGGCGGCCGATGCGGGCGCTCCTGCAGTACATGCTCGAGGTTTTGGCCGGACGGCGGAAGAGCGTATCGATCCGCCTGTACCAGGGTCGCCGTGCTCATCCGTGCGGCATCCGTTCGGCCGAACAAGGGATAATCGTCGGGCGGACCCTCAGAGCCCTCAGAGGTGGGATTGAAGAGCCAGACGACGTCGGCGAACGTCGACCGCTGCCGCCGTCGCGTTCGAACCAGGTGCGCGCTGGCGCGGAAGAAGGAGACTCTCAGTCGGCCCCGACGCGGGGGTTCTCGTGGTACTTCGAGAGCGTGGCCTGCCGCTGCCCCTGGTACTTCGCGTCCCCCTTCGAGCTGTACGGCCGCTCGGCCCGCTCGGTGGTGTAGAAGACGAGCTGCCCGATCGGCATGCCCGCGTAGATCTTCACGGGCCGGGAGTTGACGTTGCACATCTCGAGCGTGATCGAGCCCGAGAAGCCCGCGTCGATCCAGCCCCCGGTCTGGTGGAGCTCGACCCCGAGCCGGGCGATCGAGGACTTGCCCTCGATCGAGGCCACGATGTTGTCGGGGAGCGTGATCAGCTCGTACGTCTCGGCCAGCACGAACTGGCCGGGGTAGAGCACGAACTCCTTCGCGCGGCACTCGTCGACGTCGGCGCAGACCGAGTCCCGGTCGTACGGGTCGATCACGCTCTCGCCCGGGCAGGTACCAGACGAAGTGGTCGCCGAGCCGGATGTCGAGCGAGTTCGGCTGCACGAGCGCGGGCTCGAACGGGTCGACGAAGATCTGCCCCCGCCTGATCCGGTCCATGATCTGCCAGTCGACGAGGATCATTCGATCACACTTGGCGGGCCCGGCTCATCATCGTTTCGCGGCTCGCCGTCGAGGAGCCGCTCGGTCCGGCGGAGGAGCCCGTGGATGGTCGAGGCCTCGCGGATGGTCAGCTTCGCCCGGGAGAGGACGCGGCGCGCGAGCAGGAGCGTCACCGGCCGCTTGTGCTCCGGCTGGTCCACCCGCTCGAGGAACTCGCCGAGGTGGTCGTACAGGCACTCCATCTCGAAGGGCGATCGCCAGCGCGTACGTGCCGGGCTCGAGGCCCGGCGAGCTCGTAGCAGACGATCCCGACCGCGTGCGAGAGGTTCAGGATCGGGTAGACCGGCGAGGTCGGGATGGTGCAGATCACCCCGGCCCGGCCGAGCTCCTCGTTCGTGAAGCCCCGGTCCTCCCGGCCGAAGAGGACCGAGACCGTGCCCTCGACGTCGGCGATCAGCGCCGCGGAGCTCGGCCGGCGAGAAGTAGGGCATCCGGACGGGCGAGCAGACCGACTGCGCGACCTCGCCCGTGGTCGCGACCACGAGCGCGGACTCGGCCGACGACCTCGTCGAGCGTGACCCGGCGCGCGTTCGCGAGCACGTCCTGCGCGTGCGAGGCCATGGCCTTCGCCTCGTTCCCGAGGCGGCAGGGGTCGACGAGGGCCAGGCGCGTCCACCCGAAGTTCTTCATCACGCGCGCGGTCGAGCCGACGTTCCCCTCGTAGAGGGGGTTGACCAGGACGACCTGGACCTCGGGCATGCCTACCGGACCGCGCGGACGGTCGCCTTCAGCACGGACGGCCCGGCCTCGTACACGGCGTTGCCGACCACGACCGTGTCCGCGTACTTCGCCATCTCGGCGGCCTGCTCGGCCGTCCGGATCCCGCCGCCGTAGTAGAGGACGGCCCGGTCGATCCCGTCCCGGACCGCCTTCACGACCGCGGGGTCGCCGTAGGTGCCGCTGTACTCGACGTAGACGATCGGGAAGCAGAAGTAGCGGTCGGCCACGGTCGCGTACGCGGCCGCCGACTCCGGCGAGAGCGGGCAGCGGGCCCCCGTGACCCGGCCCACGGCCGAGTCGGGGTTGAGCACGATGTAGGCCTCCTGCACGACCTTCTCCCAGGCGACCGGCTCCTGCTCGGCCGGCTCGAGGTGCATGGCCTCGAGGATCCAGGCGTGATGCGTGCCGACGATCCAGCGGACGTCGGTCGTGTTCATCACGCTCGGGACGAAGAGGAGGTCGATCCCGTCGACCAGCACGCCCTCGGGGCCGGCCGGCTCGACCACGAGCGGGAGGTCGTAGGCCGCCACCTGCCGCCGGAGCTCGGCCAGGTTCTCGCGGGTCACGTTCAGCGTGCCCGAGAGCATCAGGGCGTCCGTGCCGCTCGCCGCGATCTCCGCGATCGCCTCGGGCGAGAGCCGCTTGTCCGGGTCCAGCTTGGTGACGTGGACCCAGTCCTGCCATCGTGGAGGCATCCTGTACGATATCGTCGCCGGGACCATTAAGTCCCGATCATCCGGTGGTCGCCTGGCGGGGGGCTCCGGCCAGGGCCTGGAAGTCCTGGATCTTCCGGACGGGCAGGCCCGAGCCCTCGGCCACGGCGCGCGGGTCGGCCCGGACCAGGGTCTCGGCGTCGTAGACGCCGCCGCTGTAGAGCTTCTCGATCGTGGACTCGCCCACGCCGGGGATCGCGAGGAGCTCGGCGCGGCCGCGCTCGAGCTGGACCTTCGTCGTCCGCTTCGGCGCGGGCCGGTCGAGGGCCGCGCAGACGAGTTCGACGTGGCGGTGGACCGTGTCGGGCGAGATCCCGGTCCGGAGCATGATGGCCGCGGGCGGCAGGCTGAGGAAGTCCTCGGGGCGCTTGATCCCGGCCGCGTAGTACTTCTTGAGGCTGATCGGCGGGATGCCCATCGCGCGGAGGCGGCGGTCGCTGCAGAGCGCGCCCGCGGCGTCGAGCAGGGTCGCGGCCTCCTTCTCGCCGATCCCGGAGGCGTGGAGCGCCTCGACGGAGGCGCCGGCCAGGTGCTCGATGGTGTCGATGCCGCGGGCGAAGAGGGCCCGCATGATCTTCGCGTGGCTCCGTCCCTTTCCGCGGCGGGACGTGGGCGCGCACGAACTTGCGGAGTCTCCGAGCGCCGCCGGAGCAGGGCCAGCACCTCGCCGGCCTCCTCCTTGAGCCGCTCCGCGGCCCGGACGCTCACCCCGGCGAGCGCGGCGAGCTCGGCCGGGTCGGCGGCCGCGACCTCGTTGACCGCGTAGACGTGGGCCGCGTTCAGCCGCTCGATCAGGGCCGGCGTCATGGACGGCATCAGGGCCATGGTCTCGCGGTTCGAGGCGATGTGGTGGCAGAGCGGGCAGCCGATGTCCCAGGGCCGGGCCCCCTTCGCGAGCAGGCGGACGTGGGCCAGGCCGTGCGTGGGGCAGACGTCGTCGGTCCGGATGGCGAAGCCCCAGGTCGTGGCCGGCAGGCCGATGTTGAACCGGCAGTCGGGATAGCCGTTGCAGCCGATGAACTGGCTCGACCGGACGTGGTGGAGGCGGAGGTCGCGGTCGCAGACCGGGCACGGCCCCAGGATCAGCTCCTCGACGGTCCGGCCCATGATGTCGCGCCCGATCTCGTCGCCGTGGGCCTCGAGCTCGTCGAAGGCCCGGTGGAGCATGGCCCGCGACTCGTCCACGACCTCGTCCCGGCTCCGCTGCCGGGCCTTGATCTCCTGCATGTGCGCGTCGATCGCGGTCGTCATCTCCGGCCGGGTGATCGCGGCCGCGTGGCCCTCGAGGGACTCGATCACGGCCCGGCCCACGAGGGTCGGGCGGAGCGGGTTGCCCTCGATGTACTTCCGCCCGACGAGCTTCCCGATCACCTCGTGCCGGGTCGACTTGGTGCCGAGGCCGAGCTCCTCCATCTCCTGGATCAGGCGCGACTGCGTGTACCGCGGCGGGGGCTGGGTCTCCTTCTCCTCGAGTTTGACGGCCGTGATCGGGAGGCGCTCGCCGACCGCGAAGGGCGGGAGCTCGTTCTCCGTCGCGGCGGAGTACGGGTAGACCGTGCGCCAGCCGGGCTCGGCCAGGGTCGCGCCGGTCGTGGTGTACGGCTCGGTCCCGGCCTCGAAGAGGACCTTCTTCGTGGTCCAGCGGGCGTCGGGCGAGAGGGTCGCGAGGAAGCGGCGCACGACGAGCTCGTACAGGCGCCAGCGCTCCTCGCCGAGCTCGGCCCGCGTGGCCGCGCCGGCCGGGTGGATCGGCGGGTGGTCGGTCGAGGACTTCTTGCCGCGGGTCGGGGTCGGGCGGCGGTTGGCGCGGACCCAGGCGACGTCGTCCCTGAACTCGGTCCGCTCGAGCGCCCCGAGGATCCCGCCGAGCTCGAGGGACGGGGGGTAGATCGTGTTGTCCGTGCGCGGGTACGAGATGAACCCGTGCATGTACAGGTCCTCGGCGACCCGCATCGCGTTCGCGGCCGAGAAGCCGAGCCGGCTCGCGGCCACGATGAACTGGGTCGTGTCGAACGGGGTCGGGGCGCGGTCGACCTTGGACCCCTCGCGCGAGTCGGTCACGACGAGCGGGGGCTGCGTCTGGTCGCGGGCGGCCTCGGCCGCTGCGCAGTCCGTGAACCGGTTGGTCGTGTGGCGGGCCGTGAACGCGCAGGCCCCGCGCTCGGAGTCGACCGTGAGCACCCAGTAGGCCTCGGGCTCGAAGGCCTCGATCTCGCGCTCGCGGTCGACGATCATGGCGAGCGTCGGGCGACTGGACGCGGCCGACGGAGAGGATGTTCTTGCCGCCGCGCCGCGCGGCGAGGCTGAGGAACCGGGTCAGGGACGCGCCCCAGATCAGGTCGATCACCTGCCGGGCCTCGCCGGCCGCGGCGAGGGCGAAGTCGAGCTCGGCCGTGGAGCCGAACGCGGTCTTGATCTCCTGGGGCGTGATCGCCGAGAACCGGGCGCGGGCCACGGGGACGTCGGGCCGGGCCGCGCGGACGATGTCGTACGTCTCCTTCCCGATCAGCTCCCCCTCGGTGTCGAAGTCGGTCGCGATGGTGACCCGGTCCGCCCGCTTCGCGAGCTTCTGGACCAGGTTCACGATCTTCTTGTCGGTCGGGGTCTTGATGGTCCGGGCGTCGATCAGGGAGCGGGGCGTGTGCTGCTCCGAGCGCCAGTTCGTGTACCCGGGCTCGAAGTCGATCTCGACCACGTGGCCCCGGAGGCCCACCACGGTCGTGTCGCCGAACGAGTAGGTGCTGACGCCGCCGTCCTTCCTGGTCTCGACATAGGCCTTCTCCGCGAGGATCCGGGCGATCCGCTCGGCCGCGATGTTCTTCTCGGTGATGATCAGGTGCACTCGGTTCCCTCCGTCAGGGCCTCGGCCAGCAGCCGTCCCAGCTCCCGCGGGTCGGCCCGCCCGCGGGTCTTCTTCATGACCTGGCCGGCCAGGTAGTTGATCGCGCTCGCCTTCCCGGCGTGGTAGTCGGCCACGGCCTGGGGGAACTCGGCGATCGCCTCGGCGATCGCCGTCGCGACCCCGTCGTCGCCGGTCGCGGCGAGGCCGAGCCGCTCGACGACGGCCTTCGGCTCCTCGTCGCCGTCCAGGACGGCGCGGAGGACCTCGACCCCGGACCGGTCCGTGATGGTGCCGGCCTTCACGAGCCCGAGCAGGGCCCGGAAGCGGGCCGGGTCGACCGTCGCGACCGAGCGGTCGCGGTAGTTGAGCTCGCCGAGCAGGGTGTCGGCGACCCAGGTGGCCGCGAGCGCGGGGTCGTCGCCGGCGACCTCCTCGTAGAACGCGGCCAGGCGCAGGTCGCCCGTGAGCGTCCGCGCGTGGTTCGCCGAGAGGCCGTACTGCGTCACGAACCGGTCGCGCCGGGCCGCGGGGAGCTCGGGGAGCGCGATCGCGTCGACCCAGCCCGCGACCCGGAGCGGGGGCAGGTCCGGCTCGGGGAAGTAGCGGTAGTCGTGCTCCTCGACCTTCGAGCGCGAGGACGTGGTGGTGCCGCGGGCCTCGACGAAGTGCCGGGTCTCGCGCTCGATCTGCGCGCCGCGCCGGATGAGCGAGCGCTGGCGCGTGATCTCGAAGGTCAGGGCCTTCTCGACGCCGCGGTAGGACGAGATGTTCTTGACCTCGGCCCGCTCGTGGCCCCGGATCGAGATGTTCGCGTCCACGCGGAGCGAGCCCTCCTTCTCGGAGTCGTAGACGCCGAGGTACTCGAGGGTCGCGCGGAGCTGGGCGAGGAGGCGCCGCGCCTCCTTGGGCGAGCACATGTCGGGCTCGGTCACGATCTCGATCAGGGGCACGCCCGAGCGGTTGTAGTCGACGAGCGAGTACCGGCCCCGGTCGACGTTCCCCTTGTGGACGAGCCGCCCGGGGTCCTCCTCGACGTGGATCCGGGTCAGGCGGACGCGCTTCTCGCCGCCCTCCTCGCCCTCGATCTCGATGTACCCGCCGAGCGCGAGGGGCCGGTCGTACTGCGTGATCTGGTAGCCCTTGGGGAGGTCGGGGTAGAAGTAGTTCTTCCGGCTGAACTCGCACTCCTCGGGGATCTCGCAGTGGAAGGCCTTCGCGACCTTCAGCGCGTACTCGATCGCGGCCCGGTTCGTTGCCGGCATGGTGCCGGGCAGGCCGAGGCAGACCGGGCAGACGTGGGTGTTCGGCCCGTCGTCGCGGTAGTCGGTCGAGCAGGAGCAGAAGAGCTTGGTCCGCGTGTCGAGCTGGCAGTGGACCTCGAGGCCGATGACCACGTCGCTCATGCCGTCGCCTCCTCGTACGCGGCCGCAATATCGATGACGCCCTCGTCGTCGAAGGGCCGGCCCGTCAGCTGGAGCCCGACGGGGAGGCCGTCGACCGTCCCGCACGGGACCGAGATGGCGGGGACGCCCGCGAGGTTCGCGGGGACGGTCAGGACGTCGGCGAGGTACATCGAGAGCGGGTCCGCGAGCTCGCCGAGTTTGAACGCGACCGTGGGCATGGTCGGGCCGGCCAGGACGTCGACGTCCTTGAAGAGCCGCGCGAAGTCGGCCGCGACGTTCGCCCGGGCCGTCTGGGCCTTGCCGTAGTACTTCCCATAATACCCGGCCGAGAGCGCGAAGGTCCCGAGCAGGATCCGGCGCCGGACCTCGTCGCCGAAGTCCGCGGACCGGACGGCCGTGAAGGCGTCGTGCCAGGACTTCGCCGTCTCGCCGCCGGGGCCGTACCGGACGCCGTCGTACCGCGCCAGGTTCGACGAGGCCTCGGAGGTGCAGGTCACGTAGTAGGCCGCGAGGGCGTAGCGCATGGACGGCATCGAGACCGGGACGATCTCGGCGCCGCAGCCGGCGAGGGTCTCGATGGCGGCCCGGACGGTCTCGGCGACGCGCGGGTCCACGCCCGCGCCGAAGAACTCCTCGGGCACGCCGATGCGCTTCCCTCTCGCTTCGGCCACGGGGTCGTGCTCGTACGGCCGGCCCTGCAGGGTCGTGTCGCGCGGGTCGGGCCGGGAGATGACGCGGAGGAGGGACGAGACGTCGGCGACGGTCCTCCCCATGGGCCCGATCGTCTCGAGCGAGTTCGCGTACGCGACGAGGCCGTACCGCGAGACTCTGCCGTACGTCGGCTTCAGGCCGACGATGCCGCAGAACGCGGCCGGGCAGCGGACCGAGCCGCCGGTGTCCGTGCCGAGGGCGAGGTCGGCGAGCCCGGCGGCCACGGCGGCCGCGGAGCCGCCCGAGGAGCCGCCCGGGACGCGCGAGACGTCGCGCGGGTTGAGGGTCGGGCCGATAGGCCGAGTTCTCGGTCGTGGTGCCCATGCCGAACTCGTCCATGTTGGTCTTGCCGTTGATCTCGCCGCCGGCCGCCTTGAACGAGCGCGACCGCGTGGGCGTCGTACGGCGGGACGTAGCCCGCGAGGATCCGCGAGCCGCAGGTGGTCGGGCAGCCGCAGGTCGAGATGTTGTCCTTGACCGCGACCGTCCGCCCGGCGAGCGGGCCCGTGGCGGCGCCGGGGATCGAGAGGCGCGTGATGTAGGCGTTGTAGAGATCGTCCATCACATCACCCGCGGGGCCCGGACGAAGCCGTCCTCGTCGGCCGGCGCGTTGCCGAGGACCGCCTCCCGCGGCAGGGACGGGCAGGGCTCGTCCTCGCGCAGGACCGTGTGCAGCGGCCGCTCCGCTGCGCCTTCGCCCTCGAGCGTGTCGAGGACGTCGAAGTATTCGAGGATCCGGTTGAACCGGGCCGTGAAGGTCGGCAGCTCGTCGTCGGGGATCCGTATGTCCGCGAGCCCGGCCACCCGCCGGACCTCGCTCTCATCGACCATGTGCGTTCCTCTCCAGGGTGATTAAGTACCCTTGCACCGAGTTTTTATAACCGTTATGACGTGACAGTCGCCGTACCTCGCGCCAGATCCCCGAGCCGTACTGCATCGCTTTCTTCGGATACTCGGCGATCTCGGCCGGAATGCGGGCCGCTGCGACCGCGCGGAGGGGCTGCTTGCCCAGGCCGCCGGCGACGAGGGAGGTCGGCGGGAGCGCGCGGGCGGCGCGCACGACGGCGCAGTCCAGGTAGGGCAGGGAGAAGGTGCAGCCGAAGAGCCCGGCCACGGCCTGGTCCCGGGCGCCCTGGGCCGGGAGGGAGGCGAAGTCGCGGGCGAGCATCCCGGCCGTGGCGCCGCCCTCGAGGTACCGGGCGTACCCGCCGAAGAGCTCGTCGGCCCCCTGCCCGGCGAGGATTCGCTCGTATCCGTGGGCCCCCGCCCACTCGGCCACGAAGAAGAGGGTGGCCGCGATCGAGGCCTCGACGGGGTTCGTCGGGTCGGGGATGACCGGGATGACCGCGCCGAGCGCCTCCTCGACCCGGCACGGCGGGATCTCGACCTCGGTCAGGTCGAGGCCGAGGAGATCGGCCGCGCGCCGGGCCCGGTCGAGGTCGTGGCTCCCGGCCAGTCCCACGGCCACGCAGGGGCGGCCCGCGAGGGCCGCGACCAGGGTCGAGTCCACGCCGCCCGAGAGCGCCATGACCCCCTCGTCGGCGCGGAGGGCGACGGCCCGCTCGACGGCGTCCGCGAGGGGGAGGTCGGGCACCTCCGGCTCGATCCGGAGCACGGGCACGCCGTTCCGCTCGAGGGTCCCGGGGAGACAGTCGCCGGGGACGATGCCCAGGCGGTCGCGGGCGCGCCAGTCGTCGAGGGCGAGGCAGAACTCGCCGCCGAGCCGGCCGACCCGGGGGTCGCCCGAGCGGACGAGGTCGGCGAGCTCGTCCCGGTCCAGGCGCCGGCCTCCGAGCTCGGCCCATCCGCGCAGTCGCATGCCCGGAGCGTCGGTTCCACGAGCATAAAAATTAAATCACCGGGTCCATACCTTCCATGCAGGTATGACCGGCACGGACAGAGAGCAGGAGGCGGAGCACGAGGACCTCGACGACTACGGCTACGTCGACGAGACCGAGTACGACGAGGAGGAGTGGTACGAGCCCGCCGACGAGCTCGAGGCGACCGCGGACGCCATCTTCGACGGAGTGCGAGGAGGACGTGGTCTGCGTGGCTTCCCGGCTCGACGGGGTCGAGGAGGAGCTCCGCTGGGAGCTGCTCGAGTCGAACCTCCTGAACGCCTGGCAGGTCTTCTACTACTTCTACCGGTTCGTCCCGGACGAGCTGATGCGCGAGCGGCTCGAGCTCGAGCCGGCGATGGCGGCGAAGACGGGCGTGCTCCTCGAGGAGCGCGACCTCTTCGAGATCCTCTTCTTCGTGAAGTCCCGGCGGGCCTTCATCGGGGTCAGCGACGGCGAGAGCCTCCTCGCCCACTTCGAGGGGCCGGAGGCCTTCGCCGAGGCCCAGGCCTACGCGGACGCGAACTCCTAGACCGAGTCGGCGGCCGTGATCAGCGCGGGGTCGACCCGCGCCCGGACGACCGGGGGGACCGTCCCCCACCGCGCCACGCCGTCCCCGAGGACGGCGCAGACGCCCGCGACCCGGGCCGGGTCGAGGCGGGCGAAGGCCGAGCGGTCCCCGGGCCGGAGGTCGTTGCAGAGCCTCGTGGCCCAGGCGTCGGCCACGGCCGGGTCGGGGGCGAAGACGGTCACGGCGTCGGCCACGCCGAACGAGACCGACGGCCCGACCGTCGCGGACGAGGTGCAGCAGCCGCGCACGCCCTCGCCGGGCGGCGAGGACGAACGCGTACCGGTCCGAGTACGGCGAGCAGCCGGCGTGGACGCCGACCCGGAGGGGCCGGTCGGTCGCGTACGCGATGTCCCCGCCGTTCTCGACCACGCCGAAGCGCGCGCCCGCAGCGACCATGGCCTCGACGCCGGCCGCGGCGATGGCGCCGGCCACGGCGGCCATGGGCCCGACGCCGGCCTCGTCCGCGGCCCGGACCATGCGGAGAACGACCGGGCCGGCCTCGCCCGGGTCGTACGGCTCGAGCGCGGCGAGGAAGAAGGGGTCGCGGGCGGCCACGCGCTCGACCTCGCCCCGGGCCGCGAGGATCGCGGCCTTCGCGGCGGCGAGGTGGGCCTCCTCCTCCGCGAGGAGGGAGGCGTGGGTCTCGCGGAAGTGGAACCGCTCGCGGAGCATCAGAGCTGGAGCGAGAGCGCCCCGTGCGGGCAGGCGAGCTGGCACTTGCCGCAGAGGACGCAGCGCCCCTCCTCCACGACGAGCTGCCAGTCCGGGTCGAACGCGAAGACGTCCTGCGGGCAGATCGAGATGCAGGCCCCGCAGTCCACGCACTCGTCCCGGTCGTAGAGGATTGTGCGGTCGAGCCGGTGCGTGGTCGCGCCGAGGGCCTCCATGCGCTCGCGCACGAGCTGGCAGGACTCGTCCGGCACCTCGATCAGGGCCTCGCCCTCGTGCGAGTCGATCTGCGCCCGCTCGACGTTGATCAGCACGCCCGTGTCGCGCACGACCTGCGCGATCACCGGCTCCCGGCCCCGCTTCCGCGAGAACGTCACAAGGAGTTTCATTTCCGTCCCCTCCCGATCAGCTTCGACAGGTTCGTCCCGGTCAGCATCCCGACCACGCGCCGGTCCGCGTCGACGACCGGGAGCGCGCTGATGTTGTTCCGCTCGAGCTTCTGGGCCGCGATGTCCACGGGCTCGTCGGCCATGGTCGTGACCACGCGCTTCGTCATCACGTCCGCGACGCTCTTCGCCTTCTCGGGCCGGAGCACGGCCTTCGAGATGTCGTAGGTCGTGATCACCCCCGTGAGCCGCCCGTCGGCGTCGAGCACGACCAGGTGGTTGGTCTCGCCGCGGAGGAGCTTCGCGGCCGCGGCCGTCACGGGCTGGTCGACCGTGATCGAGACCGCGCTCCGGTCCATGATGTCGCGCACACGGGGGGCCTGCCCGGTCTCGCGCATGGGCCGGGCGGCCTTCGTCGCGTCCATGCGGCGGGTCGGGAGGGCGAGGGTCATCTCCCCCGCGCCACCCGCTCGGCCAGGACGGACGCGACCTGCCGGGCCATGCGGAAGGACGAGAGCGGGGAGGTCGGCACCTCCTCGCCGTCGAGCTCGACCTGGCCCGAGCGGAGGTCGGCGTACCAGACGCGCTTCAGCGCGGGCCGGCCCCGGCTCGGGACCCCGTAGTCGACCACGTCGACCGGAGATGTCGGCGTCGGTGACGGCCGTCGCGCGGACGGCCTCGAGGTCGAGGACCGGGATCGGGACCCCGACCCCGACGTAGAGGGTGACGCCGTAGCCGTGCATGGTGGCCGCGCGGAGGTACTCGGGCTTCATCGCCTTCAGGTCGCCCGAGACCATCAGCGTGCCGAAGCCGCCGGCCGGCGAGGCCTGGGTCCCCTCGCCCACGACCATCCCCTCGGCCCCGCCCAGGAAGATCGGGACGCCCGGGCCGATGAACCGGAGGGACGGGTCGTTCGAGAGCGGGTTCAGGACGCCCGCGCCCGAGTAGGAGACGTTGCCGTGGTTCGGGAGGAGCATGCCCATGTAGGTGTGGAGCACGCGGTCGGTGGTGTTGACCGCGGCGTTGTACCGCTGGTACGCGTTCCGCGGGTTGAGCATGACGGCCTGGTTCAGGTCCTCGAGCCCGAGCTCGGTCCGGATGGTGCGGCGCGGGTAGCAGTCCGTGCCCCGCGACGAGCCGCGGAGCTCGACGCGGCGGCCCGAGACCAGGTCCTCGATGACGTGGGCCCCGCCGTACTGGTCGCGCCGGGTCTCGGACTGCTGGGTCGCGCCGATGTAGGCGTCGACGGCCGCGAGCCCGCCGTAGGCCTCGACGTCGTTGAGCCAGACCCGCTCCATCCGGATCGGCGGGTCGGCGTGGCCGAAGTTCAGGAACGCGCCCGACGAGCACATGGCGCCGAAGGTCCCGGTGGTGACCACGTCGACCTCGGCCAGCGCGCCCTCCTCGCCGAGCTCGGCGACGACCCCCGGCATCCGTTCGGCGGTCACGACGACCGCGTTGCCATCGCAGATCCGTTCGTTGATCAGCTCGATGGTCTTCTCCATGCCCAGAAAATTCTACGTATGAATAGAAAAACCTTTTTGAATTACCGGTACGCATACGGCCGGGGTTTTTTTGACCCGGGCCGCCCATACTCTGTGCATGGAGATCCAGGCGTTCGTGCTGGAGATGGAGGCGATCGCGCCGCCGGCCCTTGCCGAGCCGTGCGACGAGGGGAGGATCGGGCTCGTGGTCGAGGGGACGCAGCCGGCGGACGTGGTCGTGGCGGCCCTGGACGCGACCGTCCGGGTGGCCGAGAAGGCGGCGGAGCTCGACGCCGACGTCCTGGTGGTCCACCACCCGCCCTTCTTCGCGCCGATGACGCGGATCGAGGGCGGGACGGCCCGGTTCCTCCGCGTGGTCCTCCGGCACGGCCTCCACGTGTACGCGATGCACACGAACTTCGACCACGCGCCCGGCGGGATCAACGACTGCCTGGCGGACCTGCTCGGCCTCTCCGAGCGCGTCCCCCTCGGGCTCGGGCTCGTGGGCCGGATCTCGACCGATCCGGACGGGCTCGCGGCCGTCCTCGGCCCGCTCCGGGTCTACGGCGACGTCGGCCGGATCCGGCGCCTCGCCGTCGTCGGGGGGTCGGGGTTCGACCCGGAGCTGATCGAGGAGGCGGCCGCGCTCGGGGCCGACGCGTTCCTCTCGTCCGAGCTCAGGCACCACGTGGCCCGCGACGCCCCCATCCCCTGCATCGAGTCGACGCACTACGCCCTCGAGTCGCCGGGGATGCGGGCGCTCGCCGACCGGATGGGCTGGGCGTACATCGACGACCCGCCGTACCTCCAGCACTGCGGCTGAACCCCTCCATGACCGAGCCACCCGAGCCCGATCCAGAGCGGCACGCCCCCGAGCCGGCGCCGGGCCAGGCCCCGGACCCCGGGCGGCCGGCGGCAATCCCCGAGCGGACGCGGCGGGCCGTGCTCGAGTGCTACGGCGAGCAGGGCCGGCGGGCGCTGGCCGCGGCCGAGGCCGGGTCGGTCAAGCGGTACCTGGACTTCGTGGTCGTGGTCGGGGGGCGCGACGAGTACATCGTCGAGGACGGGCTCTGCACCTGCGACCGCTCGCTGATCCGGAACGGGTTCTGCTGGCACCAGCTCGCGGCCCGGATCGCGGTCCTGGCCGGCCTCTGCGAGGAGTACGACCTCTGGTACCACGCGGCGCTGGAGTGACGGCGCTCGCAGGAGTCGCGAGGGCTACATTCTATTGTAGTGCGGAGAGGGGGCGGCTTTTTCGATCCTTGAAGCCTCGGCACGCGGGTTTTTATTCTCCGGGACGCAGATGGGTGTGAACCGGTGAGGGAGAGAGGATGGAGGACGTCAAGCACGCATTCGACTCGTTCGCCCTGGAGTACGATACCCAGCGCGACCACGTGATCCCGGAGTTGCAGCAGTTCTACGGGGCGGCCGCCTGGGCGGCCGAGTCCCCGCGGCAGCCCCCCCGTATCCTGGATATCGGGGCCGGGACCGGGACGATGAGCGGGCTGCTCCTGCAGAAGTTTCCCGCTGCGACCATCGTCCTCATGGACTTCTCCGAGAGGATGCTCGACGTGGCCCGGCAGCGGTTCGCGGGGCAGCCGGGGGTCGAGTACAGGGTCGGCGACTACCGGAGCGCGGACCTCGGGGGGCCGTACGACATCATCGTCTCGGCGCTCTCGATCCACCACCTGGAATCCGGGGAGAAGCCGCGGCTGTTCGAGCGGATCTACGCGGCGCTCGTGCCGGGAGGGATCTTCGTCAACGCCGACCAGGCGGACGGCGAGACGCCGTACTTCACCCGGCGGTACCTCGAGTACTGGAACGAGTACCTCGCGTCCGGCCCGCTGACGCACCACGAGCACGAGGGGGTCCAGGAACGCCGGGACCATCTCGACAAAAACGACCCGGTCTCGACCCAGCTCCGGTGGCTCCGCGAGGCCGGTTTTCCCGACGTCGACCTGGTGTACAGGAACCGGACCTTCATCGTCACCGCGGCGAAGAAGTAGGGCGGGACCGTCTCCCCCCTGCCGGGCCGGCGGCCGTGGTGGTGCCGGACAACGTCCTCTTCGCGGACGCGGCGGGCCGTGCTCGAGTGGGACGGCGAGCGGGGCCGGCGGGCGCTGGAGGCGCTCGGGGCCGGGTCGGGCGTGAACGTCACGGTGCGCCGACCCTGAGCTCGACGCACGGCACCCCGGGCATGACGGGACCGGCGGCGCGATCAGAGGTGCGTTCCGGACTCGATGATGCCGGGGCACTCCGCGAACCGGTACCGCCGGTGCTTCTGCTGCCCCGTGATCTCGACCAGGAACCTCGCGGCCGGCCGGCTCGCTCAGCCACTTCTCCACTGCCCGCTCGATCTGGGCCATGGCCGACGGTCGCACCGCCCCCGCTCCCGGGGAACGCCATCCCGGAGTCCCGGTATACCGGGGACTGCCACGCCGTTCAGGCCTGCCCTGCGTTGCGGATCGCAGAATAGTCGCAACCGGATCTGTGGTTAACGAAATGCCGTTTCGTGACCCACAAATGAATTTGCGAACGCGTGCACCACAACTCCCCGGTCACTCGCGCGATCACCCGGTCACGATCTCGAGGAGACCTCACCGGCCCCGCGAAGATGTTCAGCGGCGCACTCGTGCCGACGGAGCCGGACCTCGCCCGGCGCGAGGGCCGGGCCTGCGGGCCGGCCGGCGTCCCGCTCGAGCGGGGGCGGGCTGGGCGGGAGGACGGGAAGGAGATCGGGGAGGTGTCACTCCGAACGGCCGGCATCGACACGGTGGCCGTCATCCGGACCCTGTCCCTTTTTCGCCGGTGTACTGCTGTCCCGATCATTCCCCGGTATTTTTCCAGGGCTGCACAAAAAATATATACCCTGAAAACACGGGCCGTTCTCACGGCACAGGTCCCGCCGGGAACGGAAGATCCCGGATGGCGAGGGGAATGCCCCCTGCCGTCACCAGGGTAACCCCGCCCCACCACAGATGCGTGGAGCGTGGACCGGCGCGGGACCGTGTCTGGAGGTTAAGGTATGAAATACGTGGATGGATTCGTCATCGCTGTCCCGGAAAAGAATCTGCCGGCGTACCGCGAGTTGGCCGAGACTACAGGAAAAATCTGGAAAAAATACGGCGCCCTCGAATACTTCGAGTGCGTCGGCGATGACCTGACTCCGGAGATGACCCCGGAGATGACCGGGATCACCTTCCCCGAGATGGTGAAGGCCGGGCCCGGGGAGACGGTGATCTTCTGCTTTATCGTCTATAAGTCCCGGGAACACCGGGACGAGGTGAACGCGAAGGTGATGAAGGACCCGTTCATGGCCGATCCCGCCCGCAAGGACAAACCGATGCCATTCGACATGAAAAGGATGGCCTACGGGGGATTCAGGGTCATCGTCGAGGCCTAGAGAGCCCCCGGGATCCGCTACCGCGGCAGGCGGGCCGGAGACCGGCTATCTCTTCACGGCGGGTTTGATGGTGCCGCCCCTGCCGGCGGCCTCGCGGCCTTCGAAGAGCACCCGGACCCCGGCGCCGCCGGCCTTCACCCGCTCCTGCAGTCCTGACGGGCTCGATCCGGAGCTGCTCCAGCTCCTTATCGAACTCCCTGCGGCTCATCCTGGCTTATGGTTCCGCCCTGCCTCGGGAGCTGATCCGCCAGATCCGGCGAGGGCCGATCCGCTATAGATAGCGGCGATATCGTCGTCCGATTCGACCTTTGCCTTTACCTGGCGCTCCAATTTCTTCCTGTCCTTCTTCTTTCCCATGGTTCCCCCTCCGTGTCGGTCATGTATATATTATCTTGTATCATCTGGCAGGCGCGGATGCTGCAGCCGGCCACCCCCCCGGGTCTGTTCGATCGAGTGATGGCTCCTGTCTGCGTGGCGTCAGGCAGGGTTGTGGCATGGCTCTGCGGGAAGGCCGAGCCGTTCGCCGATCGCTCCCTCTTCGTGGGTGATCCTATCACAGGACCCGGCCAGGCTCATCGATCCCCATTCCCGGAATCCGGAGCCGGGCGCGGAATCGCCGGCCGCCGGCAATCCCCTCGGACAGGTGCGCCGCTCGGCCGGGTGGGGATCCGGGGCCCCGCCCCTGAACGTGCGGGCGTCCGCACCTGCGCAGCCGGAAAAAGGCACCCGCCCGGGCGCTCATACCCGGGCCGGCGCTGCGACGGCAGGAGGTCGCCGCGTCGTGCCTGCTGCGGCGCAGGAAGACCTTGACGACCTCGTTGACGAGCAGCAGGGCGATGGCCAGGCCGATGCAGAGCAGCCACTGGCTGCCGCTCAGCGAGGTCAGGCCCAGGCCCCGCTGCAGGAAGCCCAGCTCGGTCGGCAGGAAGACGAGCAGCAGGGCCAGGCCGTAGAGCATCAGCTGGTTTCGATCGTTCAGGATATTCCGGTTGAACGCGCTCCGGGTCTCGCTGTGGCAGCTGAGACCGTTGCTGACGGCGAAGAGCGAGAAGACGACGAACGCCATGGTGGGGGCGACCGCCGGGTCGGCGCCTGCCTCGACGGTCAGGGTGCCGACCGCCATGAGGACCCCGATGAAGGCGACGCGCGCCCATTGCGAACGCGAGAGGACGGGCTGGCTGATCGGGCGCGGCCTCGCCTCCATCAGCCCGGACGAGGGCCTGTCGAAGCCGAGGGAGACGGCGACGGGCACCTGGACGAAGAAGTTGATCCAGAGGACGACGAACGGCGCAAACGGCACGCCGCCGGCGATGAAGAAGAACGCCGCACCCAGGTATGCCACGATGTACGCCACCAGGTTCGTCATCTGGAAGCGGATGAAGTTGGTCAGGTTCTCGTAGATCCCCCGTCCGATACTCCACCGCCTTGACGATGGTGGCGAAGTTGTCGTCGGTCAGGATCATCACGGCCGCCCCTTTCGAGACCTCGGTGCCCGTGATGCCCATCGCCACGCCGATGTCGGCCTTCTTGAGGGCCGGCGCGTCGTTGACCCCGTCGCCGGTCATGGCGACGATGTTCTGCTGCCGCTGCAGGAGGTCCACCAGGCGGATCTTGTCCTCGGGGGCCACGCGCGCCACCACGCCGATCTCGGGCAGCTCCTTCATCAGCAGGTCGTCGCTCATGGCCGCGAACTCCGCGCCGGTGAGCGCCCTGCCCTCGATGCCCAGCTCGTGCCCGATGGCCGCCGCGGTCACGGCATGGTCGCCGGTGATCATGCGCACCTGGATGCCGGCGCTGTGGCACCTGGCGATGGCGTCCCTGGCCTCGGGGCGCGGCGGGTCCACGATGCCCACCATGGCCAGCAGGGTGAGATCCGTCACCATGTCGAGGAGGTCGGCCTTCGGATCGAACGTCTGCGGATCGAAGTCGCGGCGCGCGACGACCATCACCCGTTCGCCCGCCTGCGCCATGCGGTCGTTCTCCTCGAACGCCAGCGGGCGGTTCTCGTCGGTGACCGGCAGCACCTCGCCGCCCGGCATCCAGTACGAGCTGCTGCGGGCGATCAGCACGTCCGGCGCGCCCTTGACGAAGCAGCGCACCACCGGCCGTGCCCTGCTCGTTCTGCATCTCGTGGAACGTGGCCATGAACTTGTACTCGGAGTCGAACGGCACCTCGGCCACGCGGGGGTACATCTCGCGCGCACCGTCCACGCTGATGCCGCCCTTCTCCGCCAGCACGATCAGCGCACCCTCGGTGGGGTCGCCGATCAGGGCGCCGTTGTCGAGCCGGGCGTCGGCGCAGAGCGCCATGGGCAGGAGGATCGGGTCGAGGTCGACCCGGGCGCCGCCCGCGCTCAGCAGCTTGCCCTCCGTGCTGTAGGAGAGGGTGTTCTTCTGCCAGGGCTGCAACCCGGCGATACCGCTGGAGAGCTCCATCGTCCCCTGCGTGCCGTAGCCTTCGCCGGTCACCCTGAAGCGGTTCTGGCCGGGGATGGTGAACTCGCGGGCCGTCATCTTGTTGAGCGTCAGCGTGCCGGTCTTGTCGGAGCAGATCGCCGAGACCGAGCCCAGCGTCTCGACCGACGGCAGCCGCTTGACGATGGCGCCCAGGTCGGCCAGCGCGCGTGTCCCCATCGAGTACATCGTGGTCACGACCGCAGGCAGGCCGGTGGGAATGGCCGCAATCGCCAGGGCGATGCCGGAGACGAAGATCGTGTTGAGGGAATCGCCGCGCATCAGGCCCAGGATAACCATCAGGACAAACGCCAGGCCGGCGAGGCCGGCGATGAGCTTGGTCAGCGTGTCGAGCTGCTTCTGCAGCGGCGTCTTGTCGGACTCGGTCCTGTTGAGCAGGTCGGCGATGTGGCCCATCTCGGTGCCCATGCCGGTCGCGGTCACGATCATCTCGCCGCGGCCGCGGGTCACCGCGGTGTTCATGAAGGCCATGCAGAGGCGGTCGCCGAGGGAGACCTCGGGCCGGGTGATCGCCCCGGTCTCCTTGGGCGAGGCGACGCTCTCGCCGGTCAGGGCGGCCTCCTCGATCTCGAGGGTCGCCGCGACGAAGAGGCGCCCATCGGCCGGCACGCGGTTGCCCGCCTCCATCAGCACGATATCGCCCGGCACCAGCGCCTCCGCCTCGACCTCGACCGCCTCGCCGTCGCGGCGGACGCGGGCGATGTTCTTCATCATCTTCTCGAGCGCGGCCAGGCTGGCCTCGGCCTTGGATTCGCCGCGCAGCCCCAGGATCGCGTTGAAGACCGTCAGGCCCACCAGCACCAGGGTCGTGCCCCATTCGCGGGTGACCACCAGGCTGAGCAGGGCGGCGCCCACCAGGATGATCTGCATGAAGTCCCGGTACTGGCGCAGGAACGCCTGCCAGCCCGACTCCTTCTTCGTGGCGGCCAGGACGTTGGGGCCGTACTGCTGCAGACGCTGCTGCGCCTCGGCCGTGCTCAGCCCTTTCGCCGGATCGACCTGCAGCTGCTGCGCGACCGCCTCCGGCGTCATCGAGTACCATCTCGGCTGTTCCTGTCCCGGGCCTTCCATCCTGTCTGCCTCCCTGTCAGTATCTCTCCGGAATCCAGCGGAACGGATGGTCCGGCTCCACGTAGTCGCCCTTCGGCTGGCGTTCGGGGAGCTTCACCTTCTCGCGGGGGACCTCCTCGTAGGGGATCAGGCTCAGCAGGTGGGCGATGCAGTTCAGCCGCCCGCGCCGCTGGTCGTGCGAATCCACGACGTGCCAGGGCGATTCGGGGGTGTCCGTGGCCGCGAACATGTCGTCGCGAGCCCGCGAGTAGTCGTACCAGCGGCGGTGGCTCTCGAGGTCCATCGGGCTGAGCTTCCAGATCTTGCGGTCGTCGGTGATGCGTTCCTCGAAGCGCTCGGTCTGGTCTTCCATGGTCTCCTCGAGCCAGTACTTCACCAGGATGACCCCGGACCCGATGATCGCGTTCTCGACCGGGGGCACCCATCTCAGGAACCTCTCCACCTCGGCCTCCGGGGTGAATCCCATCACCCGCTCGACACCCGCCCGGTTGTACCAGCTGCGGTCGAAGAGCACCACCTCGCCGGCCGCCGGCAGGTGCGGGATGTAGCGCTGGACGTACATCTGGGACTTCTCCCGCTCCGTGGGCGACGGCAGGGCCACCACCCGGAAGACGCGCGGGCTCGTGCGCTCGGTGATGCGTTTGATGATGCCGCCCTTGCCGGCGGCGTCGCGGCCTTCGAAGAGCACGCAGACCTTGGCGCCGCTGGCCTTCACCCACTCCTGCATCTTGACGAGCTCGACCTGGAGCGTCTCCAGCTCCTTCTCGAACTCCTTGCGGCTCATCCTGGCTTTCGGTTCCACCGGGGCCCCGGGAGCCGATCCGGCAGATGCAGCGAGGGCCGATCCACTCGATATGCAGCGGCGATGTCGGCTTCCGATTCGGCCTTTGCCTTTGCCTGGCGCTTCGCTTTCTTCCTGTCCTTCTTCTTTCCCATGGTCCCCCCTCCTGTCGGTAATGTTTATATTATCTTGTATTACCCGTCGGGAGCCGTCGTCGGAGCGACCATGCCCGTGCCCGGACACACCCGATCGCTCATGGGGGAAGGTCAGGGTGCGGTCCTTTTCCCGGACGAGTTCGTGAGGCGGTAGTATAAGAGCTTCACCAGTTCGGCGCAGACGAAGAACGCGACGGCCAGCCCGAGAATGATACCGAGATTGGGCATCGTCGGCGAGACGAAGTGGAAGAACTCCTGCCCGAACGAGGTGTAGGGCAGGATCAGCGTCGCGGCAGCGGCAAGCCCGGTCAGTCCCAGGACATACCCCGACGGGCGCCTCGCCCTGAAGAACGGCAGTCGTGTCCTGATGGAGAAGAGGAAGGCGAGCTCGGTCAGGACGCTGCCCATGAACCAGGAGGTCTGCAGCACCGGGGCGCCCTGTCGCACGAAGACCGCGAAGTACATGAAGTCGAAGACGGTGCTCACCACGCCGAGCAGGGTGGCGATCAGCACGATCTCCCTGATATCGTACCGTTTCGGCCGGTCCACCTCGGTCTGGTCCACGGTATCGGTCGCGATGGAGATCATGGGAAAGTCGGAGAGCAGGTTGACCAGGAGGATCTGGAGCGGCAGCATGGGCAGAAACGTGATGAAGAGCGACGCAATGGCGATGGCGTAGAAGTTCCCGAAGTTGGAGGCCAGTGTCGCCTTCAGGTACTTGACGCTGTTGGCGAAGACCTCCCTCCCGCTCCGGATCCCCTCGACGATCACCTCGAGGTTCTTCTGCAGCAGGATGATGTCCGCCGCCTCGCGGGCGATGTCGGCCGCGCTCTCGACGACCAGGGAGACGCCCGCGAGTTTGAGCGCCGGTGCGTCGTTGATCCCCTCTCCCAGGAACCCGGTCATGTAGGTCCGCTGCAGGGTCCGGATGATCTCGAACTTCTGTTCGGGCGTGACGCGGGCGATCACGGCGTACCGGACCATCGCGCGCTCGCGCTCGTCCGGGGGCATCGCCATCAGCGCGGCGCCGGTGATCACGGCGGTCGGGTCCTGGAGCAGTCCGATGCGGACCCCGACGGCTCCCGCGACCTCGGGACTGTCGCCGGTGAGGATCTTGAGCGTGACGCCGAGCTCCCGTGCCTTCTCCACTGCACGATACGCGGATGGTTTGAGCGGGTCGGCGAACGCGATGGCCCCGAGGAACTCGAGGTCGTGTTCGTCCTCGGGCGAGATGCTGGTGGTCGCGGGAGGGAGGGTCCGCCTCGCGATCGCGATCGTGCGTTCCCCGGCCCGCCCCTTTCCCGGCGAGCCAGGCCGCGAGGGCCTGGCGTTCGGGCTCCGTCAGCGAGGGAGCGAGCCGCAGGATCTCTTCGGGAGCTCCGCGGACGACCAGGACGGTCTCTCCGGCCTCGCGGACGAGCACCGCGTTGCGACGGCGCTGGGGATCGAACGGGAGTTCCGCCAGGCGTTGCGGCCCGGGGGACTCTCCCTGGCCACCTCCTGCGGCCGCCGCAACGATGGCGATATCGAAGGGTTCGGTCTTCTCCTCGGTCTCGGCCACCGTCAACGCTGCGTGGGCCAGCAGATCGGGGCGGGCCCCCGGCGAGACTCCGTGACCGAGAGGGTGTTCTCGGTGAGCGTCCCGGTCTTGTCCGAGCAGAGGATCTCGATGCCGCCGATGTCCTCGATCGCCGTGAGCCGCTTGACCACCACGTCCTGCTCCGCAAGCCGGAGCGCGCCGCGGGAGAGCGAGACCGTGGTCACCACCGGGAGCGCCTCGGGGACCACGCTCACCACGAGAGCAATGGAGAAGACGACCAGTTCGATGATATCGGCGCTTTCGCCCTTGATCAGGAGGTTCGCCACGAAGACGAAGACCAGGGTGACGAGAATCATCCGCAGAATGAAGCTGGCTGAACTGCGAGATCCCTTTGGAGAACTGGCTCTCCTTGGTCGTCTCTATAGTCAGTTGCGCGATCGAGCCCATGGCCGTGCGGACCCCGGTCTCCACGACCACCCCGACGGCTCCGCCTCCGACCACGGATGTCCCGCTGAAGCAGAGGTTGTGGCTCTCGTAGATGCTCTGCGGCTCGGGCGCGAGGGCGTCCGGGCGCTTGGGGACCGGGACGGACTCGCCGGTCAGCACCGTCTCGTTGACGACGAGGTTCTGAGCGCGAAGCACCCGGACGTCGGCCGGCACGACGTCCCCCGTCTCGAGTCTGGATGATGTCTCCCGGAACGAGGTCTCGCGATTCGACGGTCGTCCATTGCGAGTCCCGCCTCACCCGGGCCTTCGGCCTGATGAACTGCTGCAGGGCGCGAAGGGACTGCTCGGACCGGTACTCCTGGAAGAACCCGAGCGCGGTGTTGATGGCCACGAACCCGAGGATAACGGCCCCGTCGATGTATTCGCCGATGGCGAAGACGATGACGGCGGCGACCAGGAGCAGGTAGATGAACGCCGACCTGAACTGCCGGACCAGTATCTCCCACCACTGGACCTGGTCGGCCTCGATCTCGTTATGGCCGGTCCGGGCCAACCGCTCCTCGGCCCGGCCGGACGGCAGCCCGTCCGCGAGCGAGGTCTCGAACTGCTCCAGGATCTCCGTCTCGGAGAGAGTGGCATAGGGAAACATACTGGTCTTCGATACGGCTCACCTCGTCATGCCGCGGCAATGGTATTAATATGTGTCGTCTCGGGACCTCAGCGCGCCCGGAGAACGGGCGCTGGACCGTGCCGGTAGAACTCGTGCCGTCAACGGGGATGGCGGCGCGGCCCCGTTGATTCAGAACGGGACCGTATCCAGAACCTCGGAGCGAGGCCTTGAACCGTGAACGTGCCGGATCCGGGCCGAGGATCCGGCCCGCGGGATCGTTCTGCCGCGATCATCACCGATCTGGCCACATTTTTAGACTATTGCTTCTGCGCGTCTGATGTTTGACTCCGGCTCCTCGACCTGAAAAAAGGTTTCGCCATGCGCTGCACCGATCGCCGATCGGTCGGGCTCCGGCCTCCCGGCGCCTCCGCCTCCGCGAGCGCCTCCCGGGCGATCTGCCCGAGGAGCGCGCGGCCGGCCGGCTCGCTCAGCCGCTTCTCCACGGCTCGCTCGATCTGGGCAGTGGCCGAAGGGTCGGGTCGCCTCCTGTCAGCGACCACCGCCCGTGCCTCGCAGGAAACCGATCACGCCTCTTGCGGTACGGAGGTCGACTCGGCCGAGGTCGTCACAGGGCTGGAGGCGCTTATCGCGGCCGAGGCCTGACCGGGCGATCTCAAAAATAGAGTTACAGGTGGTTGAAGAGCCAGACGACGTCGGCGAAGTCGATCCGGGTATTGCCGTTGTAATCGAAGAGACCAATCGGTTCGTTCGCGGAGATCCAGCTCATCTGGTTGAAGTACAGGACGACGTCGGCGAAGTCGGCCCGGCCGTTGCCGTTCACGTCCTCGTACATCCCATCGCCATTCGGGTCGTCCGGCGGGGCGGATCCCCCGGGAACGGTGGTCACGTCCCCCTCCCACCCGAGCAGGTAGGTGTTTCCTGCAGGCTGGTTGATGATCCCGAGCGACCGGTCGCCCGAGGCTGTGATCTCGAACGAGGAGGCCGTCACGGGCTGCTGGTATTCCGGGACATCGTAGTACCAGCCAAGGATGGACTGGAGGCCCCGGTCTCCCCCGGCGTCGGCCTGCCGGAACCGGACGAGGACGATGTTCGTCGCGTACGCGGACCAGAAGGCCCACTTCCCGGCCCTGTCGCTCTCGCAGTCCTCGAGCCGAATATTCCGGGCGTTCTTGACGACCTTCCAGCCGTACGTCGATGCGGTGTCCGTGCACCGGGTGAAGACCACGCTGTCGCCGCCCTCGACGTAGAACCCGGCGTTCCTGTTCTCGATCGAGACGCAGTCGGTCACGGCCGCGTTGAAGTGGACGTAGAAGCCCGAGAGGAAGGTCGAGATGTAGGGGTATGCCGCCGGGTTGCGCTGGCCGTTCCGTTCGGCCGTGCAGCCCGAGAGCGTGATCGCCTTCTTGACCGTGCCCTTGTCCTCGCCCGGTTCGAAGTGGAACCCGGACTGCCAGTTGTCCTCGGCCCGGCAGTTGATCACCTGGACCGTGTCGATGTCGTTGTCCTCCTGGAGGTCGAAACCGGTGATCCCGTCGGAGCGCGATCCGCCTGCCACGCCGAAGCCGCAGCGGCGCGCGACGCAGTTCTCGAAGCGGATATCCCGGGTCTCCTTCGGCCGGTTGATCCCGTTCATGCTGAACCCGTGGGTGTGCGCGTCCTCGGCCGTGCAGTCGATGAACGCGACGTCCTCGATCGTCCGGCCGTCGGCCCAGACGTAGAACATCCCGTTGCCCCCCGCCGGGTAGAGGCTCCCGCCGGGCCCGCGGTTCGTCGCGGTCACCTCCCGGACCACTATATGGCTCGCCCTGACCATCACGGCGCCGCTGCCCATGAGGGTGAAGCCCCGGAGGAGCACGCCGGGCTCGGTCACGCTGATCGGCCTGTTCGGGTTCGCACTGTTGACCACGACGAGCCGGGTTGCGCTCCGGCCGGCGCCGATCAGCTCGCAGCCGCCGTTGGGGAAGACGCTCTCCGAGCAGTTGAAGGTCCCGGCCGTGAGCCGGACCGTCCCGACCTCGCCCGGGAGGAGGTTGAAGGCGTTGTTGATCTCGCGCTGGTCGTCCGCGCCGTCGCACCGGATGTCGGCCGAGGCCCGGTCCTCGGCGCTCGCGTCGGCGGCGGCGACCACGAGCGTGGCCCCCGCCGCGGCCGGCACGAGGAGCGCGGCGGCGAGAACGACGGCAAACACGAGGCGCACGGACGACATATCGACAGACGGAGAGAGGATAGTCCACGGGCTATAAGAATCCTGCGGGCCCGGCGGCCCGCGCGGCGCCCTCCCGGGGGCGGCGATGAGCCCATTCGCCGCCGCTCCCGTCCCCGGGCAGTGAGCGCACGGATAGAGCGCCGCCAGCGCAAGGACGGCGGAACGGTCGTCGCGGCCGTTCAGTGGCCTCCACCGTCCGCAGGAGGGCGCACCCGGGTCGATGAAGGGGCGGCGGGAACCGGGGAAGGACGGGAAGGGCATGAGAAGGCGGACCGGACACCGGGCAGATGCGCGTCCGATCAGAGCTCGTCCGATGGTCTCGCCGATAAAACCGCCCCCCTCTCCCGGGATCTCGCAGGCGCCGCACGGGCAGAGATCCGTGCCGATTCCTGGTCCATCATGGCCGCAGCCCCCGGCTGAAGGTCGAAGAAAAAGGGATGTTATCGCCGGGTTCGCTGCAGGACCAGGGCCACGCCCGCGAGCGCGACGAGGGCGAGCGCTCCGAAGGGCAGGGCCGACTTCGTGGTCGTCGGGAGCGGGGTCGGGGTGCTCGCGACCGTGGTCGGCAGCGTGGTCATCGTCGTGTTCTGCGTCAGGTTCGGCGTGGGGGTCGCGACCGTCGTGAGCGTGGTCGGCGGGAGGGTCGGGACGGTGGTGTTCGGTGTCAGGTTCGCCGTGGGGGTCGGTGTCGGCGTCGCGGTCTTGGTCGTGACCCCGCCGTAATCGTCCGAGTCCCTGTTCACGGCCCCCTGCTGGATCGGGACGGCCGTCACGTCGCCCGCGATCGGGGCCACGGTCTGGACGGTGCCGGTCGGCACCACGGTCTCGTACGTGACCGACGGGTTACCGGTCACCGGCGCGAGGGTCGGAACCGCCGCCGCCAGCGGGCCGGTGGAGAAACTGCCGCTCTGGGTCGAGGCCGAGGACGAGATGTCCGTGAACTTGGTGAAGTCGCTGTTCCAGGTACCGGACGTGGTCGACCGAGACCGTGAGGGGCGTGGTCCCCTCGCGGAGGGCCGTGAAGGTCACGTCGGCCAGGGGGTACTTCCCCGCCGGGTAGCCGTTCCGGAAGTCGCCGAGCATGATCCGGACCATGCCGTCCTACTTGGCGGCGGCCGTCGTGTTGTCGACGTGGATCGACGAGGACGAGTACCGGATCATCGACGGGTCGTAGGTGATGTCGATGTACGTGTCGGCGAAGTTCGGCTCCCAGGCGTTGTCGACGACGACCTGGACCGTGCCGATGGCGCCGACGGGGACGTTCCCGATCGACGTGACCGAGAAGACGCCCGTGTTGAACGGCACCGTCGCCGGGCCCGATGTCACCGGGACGGCCGTGACCGGGTTCGCGACCGCGGTCGTGGTCACGCCGGAGACCGGGAGCGTGGTCGGCAGGGGGGTGAAGGTCTGGACGGTGCCCGTCGTCGCGACGGTCGTGGGCCCGGTGGTGACGCCGGTCGTGCCCGTTGTCTTAACGGCCGTGCCGGTGGCGGTCACGGCGCCGTTACTGACGACGGCCTTGCTCGCGATGTTCGCGCCCGTGGTGTCGGTGATGCTGGCGACCTTGATCACGATCGGGGTGTAGCCCGGGCCGATGACCTTGAACTTCATCTCGATGAGCGGGTTGTCGCCCTGGGGAAAGCCGTTCGTCGTGTCGGCCGCCATGATGTTCAGGTTGTGGAGGCCGACGATGTCCGCGGCCGTCGTCCGGCCCTGCTTGAAGGTGGACGACTCGTACTTCAGGACCTCCATGTTCCAGTCGAGGTAGATCGAGAGGTCGCCCGTGGGGGGGGCCAGGTTGTTGTCGTTGTACAGGACCACGGTGACCGTGTCACCGACCTTCGCGTTCTCCACCGCGGGGATGTGGAACTTGACCATCCCGCCCGCGCTCGCTGCCGAGACGCAGCAGAACGCGAGGAGGAGGAGCGCGCAGAGCGCCGTTGCGATCTTCATTCTCAAACCGTTGCCACCCCCGCGATATAATAATTGGGATGGCTAAGAGAATCTTCGGACCCTTCGGACGGAGGCCGGTGCGTGCCCGAATCGGCCGGCGACAGTCTGTACCGGCTCGCCCGCGACGACGCGGCCCCTGGCGGGGCACCGGGTCGCGCCTGGGAAAAACGGGCTTCAGCCCGGCTCTTCCACGTTCATGGCGCAACGCCCTGCCACACCGTCTCGCACGATGTAGAAGCACTGTCGCCCCCACTCGTCCTCGATGAACTGAGTCGTCAGCGGGCTCGAGTCCGCGACGTGGAAGGGCGAAGGAGGCCGACGCTGCGACGCGAGGTGCCGGAGGGCAATCCGGCGAGGGTCGGACCGCGGGCAGGATGCCATGTCCGGGAGAATACTGTCGTTCAGCCGGGGGAGCGCCCCGTCTGAGACCTGCCCGACTCCCACGCGGGTGCAGCACGAATGCAGCGGCTCGGGAGACTTTCCTGTCCGCGCCGGGTCCCATTCGCACACATCCATTGCTCTCTGCCGGGGTGACGGTGGAGTAGTACCCGCCGCGGCCGCTGCCGTCGAACTGATGGCGGCGGGCCCGGCTGCAGGAGGATCGACGCAGGGCGAGTGGCTCGACGTCTTTCTTCGGGTGTGCACCGGTCGACCGGGGCCGGGTGATCCTAACCGGGTTCTCCACCGAGGACGGCCTCGACCAGGGCGCCGATCCGGGCGTCGTCGCCGAGCTCTTTCCGTGCGAACGGGAACTCCCCGACCACGTTGACGCCTCGTGCGACCAGCGCTGCGCGAAGCACGGGGAAGGATTCGCCGGGGCTGTATCCGCACGTGACGAAGAGGACGGCGCTCTTTCCCTCGGCGCCCTGCAGGGCGGCAACGGCCCCGTTGATCACCGGTGTCGGGTGACCGCCCCAGACCGGGGTGCCGATCACGATGCGGTCGTACGCCGAGACGTCGATCACCGCGGGTTCGATCGCGTCGACCTCCCGGTGGCGGGCGCGCGAGGTCCCGCGCGAGTACGCCGAGAGCAGCCCGTACGGTGTCCGCGGCTTCACCTCGACGAGGTCGCCGCCGCTGGCATCGCGCACCTGCTCGGCAAGGGCGCGCGTGCGCCCGGAATGGGAATGATAGACGATCACAGTCCGCATGACCTTGATCGGAACGGCCGAATGGATAACCTGATCGATCCGAAGCGGTACCGGACGGTGAGATACCGGATGGCCCACCCCCGGGCCTGGCTCGTCTCGGCCCGGCCGATGGAGGCCGTCGAGGTCCACCCGCCGTCCGTTAACAGCGTTAACATGGCCGGCGTCACTGCCGAATACAATCCGCCGAGGCCGGCGATGGGATGAGCAGGGCGGGGGCTCGACCTTCTTCTTCACCCTCAGGCCTCGTGAGGTGTGACCCGGTCCGCGAGATCTGCTGGCCTCCCGGCGGGAGGGAAGCAGTGGAGATCTTCCAATGACCGCGAGCACGCCCTTCACGCTGCGGCCTCAACGGGATGAAAGGCCCGGACTGTTCCGGTGTCCTCGCCAGCGACGGTGTCGTACGACCGAAAACGTTTCATGCATCCATCCTCATCACCGACCCACGCATGTCGGACCGTATGGGGACCCCGGAGCCCCCGCGTCCTGTTCGGACCCGTCTGCCGGCGGAGGCCCGGCAGGCATCGGTGATGTATCTGATGAGTATGCTGACCCACGACGACCCCCAGGTCCGGCGGAGAGCAGCCGGCGCCCTCGGGCGGCTCCAGGACGCCGGGGCCCTCGACTCGCTGATCATGGTGCTCCATGACGGGGACCCTCACGTGCAGCAGGCAGCGATCGGGGCGCTCGGCGCGATCGGCGACCCACGGGCGATCCCGGCGCTCCGGCGAGCTTCATCCCCGCGTCGATCGGCGGTTCCGGGCGATGATCGAGGACGCGCAGCGTGCGATCGCCGCGACGCAGGCGGAGGAGTCGTACCGATCCTGACCACGACCGTCTGCCGCCCCGGTGGCACGCCCTGTCGGATCGGACGATACGGGTCGAGTCGACGCCGGGCGAGGGCTCGACGTTCTACCTCACCCTGCCGGCCGCGTGAAGTATCGCGGCGGCGGCCCGGCGACGCCGGTTCCGGTGAGCGAAGATGGCCCGGGGGATGCCGGCCATCGTGTTCTTCCGAGCAAGGTGACGGATGGCGTCCGGGGACGCCCGAGACGGACTCCCGCTTTCGGGGGGACGCAGCCGGGATGGTTGCCTCCCGTACTCGGGAAGCCCCCCCGGAGATCCGGTCGCCCGGGCACCGCGAAGCGATGAAGGTATCACGAGATCGGGCCAGTTTATAAGGTGTTTGCCGGACGGATCGCCATTATGCCAAAAAGAGCTCGAATAGCATAATTTTTAAATACTCTCATGGCGATTGCGGTTCACTGCAACACTGACTGCTTCGGATGTGGTGACGGGAGGCCTGCGGTCGAGCTCCGGGTGGAGGGGCCCGCGCGTCCGCCGCCATCAGGGTCCACGCGTGGCATGCAGTCCGGCTGCACACAGAGAGAATGACTGGAGTTTATCGTATGCGCAATGGAGAACGAACCCGAAACCGGGGTCGCTGGGTCATCCTGGTGCTGGCACTGCTGCTCGCCCTCTCGGGCGCCGTGCACGTCAGCGCCGCCCCCCTCGACCCGACGACCATCCCCAAGTGGGAGAACACCATCACCGGCCCGCCGCCGGTCTACGCCGAGACGAGCAGTAACTACTACGTGGTGAACGTCTCCCAGTTCAACCAGACCATCCTCCCGCCGTCCATGGGGCTGCAGACCACCGTGTACGGCTACGGCGGGCTGGCGAAGGACGCGGTGACGGGGCAACCCCTGGGCTATGTCCGGAACTCGCCGGGCCCGTCCTTCGAGACGAAGAAGGACACGCCGATCAAGGTCAAGTACGTCAACGACCTGACGGGATCGCACATGTTCGCGATCGATCCCACGATCATGTGGGCCAACCCGAACATGATGGCGACGCCCTCGTCTCCCTTCGCGGGGTTCCCGCCGGGGTACCCGACGGCCCAGAGCCCCATCCCCATCTGCGTCCACCTCCACGGCGGTGAAGTCCAGGCCACCGTCGACGGCGGCCCCGACGCCTGGTTCACGAACAACGGCATACACGGGAGCGAGTATTACACGGCCGAGCCGACCGACATCAATGCGGCGGTCTACCAGTATCCCAACTCCCAGGAGGCCGCCACCCTCTGGTACCACGACCACGCCCTCGGCATGACGCGGCTGAACGTCGTGGCGGGAATGGCCGGGTTCTACTTCCTCCGCGACGCCGCCGACCCGATCGCACCGCTCCTGCCGCAGGGCAAGTACGAGGTCCCGCTCGCCATCCAGGACCGGATCTTCAACGACTGACGGCACGTTCGACTTCCCGATCGCAGCCGACGAACCCGGACGTCCATCCCTACTGGGGGCCCGAGTTCTTCGGCGACACCATCATGGTGAACGGGCTCGTCTGGCCGAAGATGCACGTGGACCGCGCGGCCTACCGCTTCCGTCTGCTCGACGGGTCGAACGGCCCGGTTCTACAACCTGAGCTTCTCGAACGGCATGCCGTTCACCGTCATCGGCACCGAGGGCGGGTACCTGAAGTCGGCCGTCAACGTCAAGAACATCCTGATCGCGCCCGGAGAGCGCTTCGACGTCCTCGTCGACTTCTCGAACATCGCGCCCGGTACCAGCGTGACCCTGCTGAACACGGCCACCGGGCCGTTCCCCGAGCGGAGACCCCGTGGACCCCGCCACCACCGGCCAGATCATGCGGTTCGACGTCGGCAGCACGACCGGGCAGAGTGCCCCGAGCCTTCCGGCCAGCCTGAACCCGACCCTGGCCGGGGCCTTCCCGAACCTGCCCACCCCCACCCTCAACCGGTCGCTCGTCCTGACCGAGGTCATGGGGAACGGCGGGCCGCTCGAGCTCCTCCTCGACGGGCAGAAGTACGACGCCGCCATCTCCGAGCTCCCGAGGCAGGGATCGACCGAGGAGTGGATCGTCGCCAACCCGACCGCGGACACCCACCCGATCCACCTGCACCTGGTCCAGTACCAGGTGGTCAAACGGCAGCAGTACGACGCGGTCGGCCACTACAACGCCTGGCTGCTCGCCAATAGCGCCGCCGGCAACGGCGCGGCGCCCCCGTGGACGGGCCCGACGGTCAGCGTCGACGTCACGCCCTACCTGTTCGGGCCCGAGATACTCCCGGACGCGACCGAGCAGGGCATGGAAGGACACGGTCAGGATGAACCCCGGCGAGGTGACCTGGATCAGGGTCGCGGTTCGCCTCCCAGGACGGGGCCCCGTTCTCCTTCGACCCGACGGTCGGGTACTACGTCTGGCACTGCCACATCATCGATCACGAGGACAACGAGATGATGCGGAAGTACCAGGTCGTCGCGGGGCCGTCCCTGGTGGCCGTCCCGCCGAGCACCGCACTGCCGACGGACACGAACGCGGATGGGCTGTACGACGACGTGAACGGCAACGGCCGCAGGGACTTCAACGACGTCGTGCTCTACTTCAACCAGATGACCTGGATCGCCGCGAACGAGCCCGTGGACCTCTTCGACTACAACGGCAACGGCCGCATCGACTTCGCCGACGTCGTCTGGCTCTTCAACCACCTCTGACCTTTTTTCCCTTCCACTGCCTCGTCTCTCGGGAGTTTTTCCCGTTTTTCCTCCCGGGTTCGTTGATACCGGGCGACACCCTTGCCGAAGGCACGTCGATCCCGTTCGATACAACCACCGACGGAAGGTGATAGCGTGAAGGTACGACCTGTCCTGATCCTGTTCGAGGGGAAGGTCTCCAGCACAATAACCATTATATTCTAGGACTTGAAATTGGACAAATTTTAAATAGTCGTATGACGACTACGGCGTAACTGTCGCGTCGACCACAGCGGATTGCATGGGGGGATAGGTGCGCAGTCGAGCTCCTCGTGGAGGAGCCGCATGGCGAACCCCGTCACGGTCCGGGGGCGGTAGGCAGTCCAGGTGCTTACGGAGTAATCACTGGAGGTTTTACACATGAGCGATGGAGAAACAACCCGGACCCGGGGTTGGAGGGTCATCCTGGTGCTGGCACTGCTGCTCGCCCTCTCGGGCGCCGTGCACGTCAGCGCCGCCCTCCTCGATCCCGTCGACCATTCCCAAGTGGGAGAACACGATCACCGGCCCGCCGCCGGTGTACGTACCTGTCTCGAGTCAGGGGGGCATCGACCGGTACGAGGTGAACGCCTCGCAGTTCAACCAGACCATCCTCCCGCCGTCCATGGGGCTGCAGACCACCGTGTACGGCTACGGGGGACTGGCGAAGGACGGCGGTGACGGGGAAACCCCTGGGCTACGTCCGGAACTCGCCGAGCCCGTCCTTCGAGGTGAAGAAGGGCGTCCCGATCAAGGTGAAGTGGATCAACAACCTGACGGAGCCGCACATGTTCGCGATCGATCCCACGATCATGTGGGCCAACCCGAACATGATGGCCACGCCCTCGTCGCCCTTCCCGGGCTTCCCGCCGGGGTTCCCGACGGCACAGAGCCCCATCCCGATCTGCGTCCACGTCCACGGCGGTGAAGTCCCGGCCACCATCGACGGCGGCCCCGACGCCTGGTTCACGAGCAACGGCATCCACGGGAGCGAGTATTACACGGCCGAACCGACCGATGCCAACGCAGCGGTCTACCAGTATCCCAACGACATGGAGGCCGCCACGATCTGGTTCCACGACCACGCCCTCGGCATGACGCGCCTGAACGTCGTGGCGGGAATGGCCGGGTTCTTCCTCATCCGCGATCCCTCGAACGGGGTGGACTCCCGCCTCCCGAAGGGCAAGTACGAGGTCCCGCTCGCCATCCAGGACCGGGTCTTCAACGACGACGGCACGTTCAACTTCCCGATCGAGCCGACGAACCCGGACGTCCACCCCTACTGGGGACCCGAGTTCTTCGGCGACACCATCATGGTCAACGGGCTCGTCTGGCCGAAGATGAACGTGGACCGGGCGGTCTACCGCTTCCGCCTGCTCGACGGGTCCACGGCCCGGTTCTACAACCTGAGCTTCTCGAACGGCATGCCGTTCACCGTGATCGGGACCGAGGGCGGATTCCTGAAGACGGCCACCACCGTCAACAACATCCTGACCGCGCCCGGTGAGCGCTTCGACGTCCTCGTCGACTTCTCGAACGTCGCACCCGGCACCGAGATCATCCTGAAGAACTCGGCCTCGGCGCCGTTCCCCGACGGGGACCCGCTGACCCCGCCACCACCGGCCGAGATCATGAAGTTCGTCGTCGGCAGCCAGGGCGGGCGGCAGGCCGTGAACCTTCCGGCCGCGCTGAACCCGACGCTTGCCGGGGCCTTCCCGAACCTGCCCGCCCCGACCCTCAACCGGTCGCTCGTCCTGACCGAGGTCATGGGAGAGGGCGGGCCGCTCGAGCTCCTGCTCGACGGGCAGAAGTACGACGCCGCCATCTCCGAGTTCCCCAAGCAGGGAACGACCGAGGAGTGGGTCGTCATCAACCCGACCGCGGACACCCACCCGATCCACCTGCACCTGGTCCAGTACCAGATTGTGAAACGGCAGCAGTTCGACGTTGATCGCTACTACAACGACTGGCTGGCCGCCAACCAGGAGGCCGGCAACGGCGAGGCGCCGCCCTGGTCGGGCCCGACCGTGCCCGTCGACGTGACCGGCGTGGACGCGAACGGCGACCCGTACCTGTTCGGGCCGGTGCTCCAACCGCCGGCGACCGAGCAGGGCTGGAAGGACACGATCAAGATGAACCCCGGCGAGGTGACCTGGATCAGGGTCCGGTTCGCCTCCCAGGACGGGGCCCCGTTCTCCTTCGACCCGACGGTCGGGTACTACGTCTGGCACTGCCACATCATCGATCACGAGGACAACGAGATGATGCGGAAGTACCAGGTCGTCGCATAACTCCACCCCTTTTTTCGGACTCCCGGATATCGAGTTCGTGACCGCTGTCCCGTCCGCTGCCGGTCCATCGACGGGCCGGGGGATCCTCCTTATCGACAGCGGAGGACACCGGGGCGAGGCGGGTGCCTGCCCGGGGACGGGCCGGGAAAAAGAGGGGGTGGCGGCGCGAAGGACCGCCGTCAGCGGCCGGTCTCGACCAGCGCTCCCTCGTCCATGACGAGGACCCGCGTGGCGAAGGACGAGAGTTCCGCGGCGTGGGTGACCATGACGATGGTCGTCCCCTGCTCGTGGAGCCCGTGGAAGAGCGCCATCACCTCCTGTTCCGTGCGGGAGTCCAGGTCCGCGGTCGGCTCGTCCGCAAAGATGATGGCCGGGTTGTTGACGAGGGCGCGGGCGATGGCCGTCCGCTTCAGCTCCCCGCCCGAGAGATGGGCCGGGTAGGCGCCGGCCTTCGGCAGGAGGCCGACCCGGTCCAGGAGCGCCCGGGCCTCCGCCTCCTTTCCGGTCTTCCCCTGGAGCGTGGCCGGCAGGAGCACGTTCTCCATGACCGTGAGCGGGGCCATCAGGCCGGGGAACTGGAAGACGAAGCCCATCAGCTCCGACCGGAGCACGGACCGCTCGTGGTCCGAGAGGGCCAGGAGGTCGCGCCCGGCGATCCTGACCGAACCGGCGGTGGGCAGGGTCAGGCCGGCGAGCACGTTCAGGAAGGTCGTCTTGCCCGTCCCGGACCGCCCCGTGAGGAGCACGAACTCGCCCCGCTCGCAGGTGAAATCGACGCCGTCGAGCGGGCGAATCTCCCGCTGACCGGTCCCGTAGACCTTCCGGAGCCCGCGGGCCTCGATCACAGGTCACCACTCCGCATCGCGTCGTACGGCTCCATCCGCGAGTAGTGGACCGCCGGGTAGAGGGCGGCAAGCCCGCCGATCACGACCGTGAGCGCCAGGGCGGTCCCCGCCCCGCTCGCAAGGGTCGTCGTCCTCGGCATGATGAGGGGAATCTGGACCAGCATCGCGATGTAGTCCTGGAAGAGGGTGAGGAGCACCCAGGAGGCCGCGACGCCGATCGCCGCGCCGAGGCCGGCGATGGCGACCGATTCGCCCAGGATCAGCCGGAAGACGGTTCCGCGGGTCGCCCCCAGCGCCCGGAGCACCCCGATCTCCCGCCGCCGCTCGTTCGCGGCCATGATCGAGACCAGGGCGATGAGCGGGACGGAGATGAGCGTCGCGAAGAACGCGGCGAGGTCCAGGAACCCCGTGGTCGAGGTGAGCTGCCCGGAGATCCGGCCGAGGAGGTTGCTCGGCGTCAGCACCCGCACCTTCGGCACCGACGCCTCGATCCGGGCCGCCACCGCCTCGGTCTCCTTCACGTCGTCCACCTTCACGAGCACGGCCGAGACCTTGTCCTCGGGCAGCAGGAGGGGCCGCACCGCCTTCTCCGGCGACTCGGCGGCCATCGCGAGGGCGTCGTCGAAGCTCATGAAGATCGAGCAGTCGACGCCCATCCCGGCCGGCTCCATCCGCCGGGCGATGGTGAAGTTGTGGCCGTAGAACGTCAGCGGCGTGCCGATATCGCCCATGATCCGGGCTCCCACGACGATGTCGTCCTTCCCGAGCGGCCGGCCCTGCGTCTCGGCCAGCCACGGCCAGAGGGTGAAGTCGCGGGCCGGGTCGTACGCGACGAGCTGGACCGGGACGTCGCAGCACGACGCCGAGAGCGAGGCGATGTAGAGGTTCGGGGCGACCTTCGCCACCCCCTCGACGGCCGCCGTCCTATCGATGGTGGAGGCGTCGAAGAAGAACGTGGACGGCTCGCCCCGGAGGATGACGGACATCGCCTCCATCCGGAAGCGCTCGGGGACCACGACCATGTCCGCCCCCATCCGGGCGACGCCGATCTCGATGCTCTCGGAGGCCCCGTGCAGGAGGTACTGGCCCGAGAAGAGGCTGGCCGCGATGAAGGCGAAAGCGAGGATGAGGGCCCCGTTCCTCCAGGGCCGGTGCCGGATGTTCTTACCGATGATGCCCAGCATTGCCACCTGCCTGGATCAGGAGATCGTGGTGTCCTTGGCGAAGGTGGAGGTACCAGCCCGCCGATCACCGTGATGCCGCCGAGGAGGAGCAGGGCCGGCTGTGTCGCGACCCGGCAGATGTGGTCCGGCGCGGCGCACATGCCGATGAGCATGGTCGGGGCGAGCATCACCACGGCCCCGAGGCCGACGGCCATGACGCCGAACGCCCGCCGCGAGCCGTATGACGGCAGGGCGATCATCCCGAGGCCGACGAGGCCGACGAGGGCCCCCAGCCCGGTCTCGGCCCGGGCCGTGTACCCGCACGGCATCGGCAGGAGTTTGCCGGCCTTGGTCTCGACGAACTTGCCGTCCATCTCGCAGACCGGGAAGATGTACCAGCCCGTGAGCGCGATGAGGAGCCCGAGGACGAGCATGCCTCCGCCAAGAGCATAAAGCGCAGTGGTTCTCATGGTCGTATCTCTGATTGGTTTCTAGCTCCCGTGGCCCTGATAAACCTTTTTATTATAGCAGTACCGGGCGCGGACAGACGCCGGGATCCGGATCTCCGGGCATGCATGCCGTCGTTTTCATCACGGCACATTCCAGGAGATGCCGGGGAGATCATGGAAAAATATATACTGAATGCGTTCCCTTACTGGACCACTTCGAGCATCGGGACGAGCCGGTCCCGCTCCGCTTTCGCGACCTCCATCTTCGGCCACGCCTGGGCCAGCTGGGCGTCCGCCTCCTCCGTATTGCCCTGCTCGAGGTTGATCCCGGCCAGGAACTCGGCGTACGCGCCGTCGGTCGCGTTGGTGAAGAGCACCCGCGCCGACTCCCGCACCTGGCCGAGCTCGGGGGACGTCTCGATGGTGTCGAGCTGGGAGAGGGACTGCTTCATGGCGAACTGGAAGTCCCTCGACGTGTACCGCATCGCCGTCGCATGGCTCTTGTTCAGGTAGGCGAACTCGATGTAGTACTGGTCGAAGAGGTCGACCTTCTTCTTCAGCGTCGACAGATAGCGCATGTCGGCCGGGCTGAGGTTGCCCACCGAATAGTTGCCCGGGAGGTTCTGCGGGTCGTACACCGCCACCCGGAGGCCGGACCGATTGCCCGATGCACCCCCCGGCACGGTCCAGCGGGCTTCCGCGGAATACTCGCCGGGGCCGGCATACACGTGCTCGGCCCGGGTGCCCGATCCCGTGGTCCCGTCCCCGAACTCCCAGGTCACGCGTATCCCCGGATCGCTGGCGTTCACGGAGAAGTTGACGGCGAGCGGGGCGATGCCCGCCTTCGGGCTGTAGTCCACGGAGCTGACCGGCGATGGTGTCGAGAGCGCAGCCCGCGAGGATCGCTGCGGAGAGGACGAGGACGATCCCGACGAGCGTGCACGACGTTGCAGAACGCAGACGAGGGGTCACAGGCATCCTATCTGCACTTCGGGATTATATTTGTTTCAGCCCTGCTGCCGATCCGGGCGAGCCTCCGACCGGTCCCGCGCCGTCTGTGCCGGCGGCAACCGGGGTCGGCGATGGGAGTCCGACCGTGCCTGTCCCGATCCCTCCGACTGCACCCGAAATGAACGAGGGAGGAGTGCCTCTCACGCAAGGTTCCTGATGAGCATCTCGGCGCCGGTCACTGCTGCCTTCCGTGCAGCCTCCTCCCCGGAGGCGGACCCCGCAGGACTCCTCGCCGCGATCGCCGAGCTGTGAACGAGGATATCGTCCGTCATGAACGCGATCTCGGCCACCCCTCCGCGGAACCGGTAGGTGGTGTTGATGCCCTGTATGGCGACGGGGGCCGTCGGAATCGGCCTCGAAAGCGCGGAGCCATGCACGGGCGTCCTCCCGTTGTTGTATACGAAGATGTCGACGGACAGGGCCATGACCGAACCGTTGAACGTCGAGTTACCTGCCGGGGTCCAGTAACCGTGGAAGTGATAGGGGTCCTCCCAGATGGTCAACGGCTCCTTTGCCCGCGACTGCAGCACGAATCCCGGGATCTCCTTCGGGACCAGGCCCCTTGCACGGGCGTACGTCTGGTTCTCACCCGAGGAGACGGTGGTCGGGGTATGCGTCTTCATTTCCGGGGGTGCATTGCCTACCGGACCGGCGGTATCGGAGACACACCCCGAGACGAGCAGCCCGCAGAATAGGAGCAGGAGAATAACGGTTGCCCCGCGACCAGGCATACCTAGATATTGACAATCCATATTTAAATCCATGGCACGGGAAAGAGCAGCGTGGTCCTCGACGTGGTGCAGAGATCGCGGTCTCCTC
The DNA here is from genome assembly GCA_963730355.1 of uncultured Methanoregulaceae archaeon. Classification (GTDB taxonomy): domain Archaea; phylum Halobacteriota; class Methanomicrobia; order Methanomicrobiales; family Methanospirillaceae; genus UBA288. The sequence continues at coordinate 54,269 of CAVSRL010000010.1, forward strand.
CCGATGCACCGTGACCGGACGTTCCCACAATTTTATGTATGATCAAGGGGATGAACCATATCGGTCCTCGTTTGCTATTCGGGAGGAGCAGGCCCGGCGAGAATGGGGCACCCACCGATCGCGCATATCTACCTCTCCAGGACCGCTGGCGGAGGGTGCGGGCTCCCCCTGCACTTTGCGCCGGACAGGGAGCAGGTCTTTCGAGAGGGCTGCCACGTGCTGAATCCCGGCGCGACCCCCGCCGGCCGATCGGAGCGGTGCCTGCGCCCCGACGTCCTTCGCTGATGATTCCGAGGAGAGAATGATTCGAACCCCGTGCGCTTCACCTGTTCTCCGGGCTGGCATGGCGGCCGCCCTGGCCCTGGTCGTGCTCGGCGCCGCCCTCGTCGCCGGCTGCACGAGCCAGAGCGATTCCATCGTGCCGGCGGTGACGCCGGCGCCGGGCCTGCCCGCGTTCGCGACCATGCCGGCCACCCTCTCCCCCGGCGTCACGGTCGCGAAGCTCGAGGTGGTCCATTTCCACCCCTCGCGGCAGTGCCCCTCCTGCACCACCGTCGGCGAGTACGCGAACGCGACGGTCGGGAAGTACTTCGCCGCCGGGCGTGCCTCCGGAACGGTCGTCTTCCGGGAGATCAACGGCGAGCTCGAAGAGAACCGGGCGATCGTCGAGCAGTACGGCGCGCCCGGCTCGTCACTCATGCTCGGGGTCTATACCTCCGACGGCGGGTTCTACGCCGAGGAGAACCTGAAGGTCTGGTACCGAATTGACGACCGGCAGCGGTTCATGGACTACCTGAAGGGCGTGATCGAGAGGCGGCTGGCCGGCGACCTCTCGGCTGCATGAGCCTCCTCGAGGTGATGGAAGGGTTCGGGACGAGCGGCGTCCCGGCCGTGGCCGCGTTCTTCATCGGCCTGATGATGGCGATCTCGCCCTGCCCGCTCGCGACCAACCTCACGGCGGTCGCGTACATCACCCAGCGGTCGGAGGGGGGACGGCACACCCTGCTCGTCGGCTCCCTCTACACCCTCGGCCGGATGGTGGCCTACGTCGGCATTGCCGCGCTGATCGTCGTGCTCGGCCTGAACGTCCAGGCGATCGCACACTTCCTCCAGATCTACGGCGAACGCCTCCTCGGGCCGCTGCTCATCGTGATCGGCATCGTGATGCTCGGTCTCGTCCGGCTCCCCGTCTCGCTCGGCTCCGCACGGTACCAGGCCGCGAAGGAGCGGATCACCGAGCGGCTTGCCGGGCGGCGGTACCTCGGCCCGTTCCTCCTCGGCCTCCTCTTCGCCCTGAGCTTCTGCCCGTTCTCGGCCGTCCTCTACTTCGGCCTGCTCATCCCGCTCGCGCTCCGCGAGCAGAGCCCCGTGGTCCTGCCGTCCGTCTTCGCGATCGCCACGGGCCTGCCCGTGGTCGTCCTCTCGCTCCTGCTCGTCCAGGGAATCGCGACGGCCGGCCGGGCCGTCCAGCGCGTGCAGACGATCGAACGCTGGCTCCGATGGGCAACAGGCGCCATCTTCATCGTCGCCGGCTTCTACCTGATGTCCGTGAGCTGGCTCGGGTGAAGTCCCAGGACCCGTCCGAACAGGACCGGCATCACCGGTTGATCGAATTCCCTATCGAACAGAACGCGATGACCCTTCCGCATATCCCCGGTCTGGCGGGCCCTGCCGAGTCTGACCCGGCACCATCCCGCGAGGAGAAGACCGGCGAGGGCGATGAGTCCCGAGACGGCACGTGCCACATCAGCTCCATACCGGTCACGCCGGCGGTATACGAGATCCTGAAAACATGCGCATGTTCACCCCCGATGTGTCGGGGAGGCCGTGCGAACCCGGGGACCCGTGGTCCCGGTCGATCCCCGCGGTCGCCGCCGGCGCACGCCGGTCCCTGGAGCGGATGCTGGCGGTTGACCGAGATGACATGCGACCCACGTTCCTGCAGCGAGATCTTCCATCGGTTGGACACCATCCGGCATCATCGGGAACCGATGCCCGGCCGTGAGATACGAAAGCGTATGCCGAAAGGTACTATCCGGCCCGGATGTGCTCGATTCTCGATCAGCACCAGCCCGGCGGTTGTTGAGGGGAGCCTCGAGCGCCACGGCAGGAAGGTCCGGGTCGAGTCGAGGACCGGGCGAGGGCTCGACCTTCTTCTTCACCCACCGGCCGCGTGAGCCCCGGTCGTCCGGTCCCGGCGCAGTCCGGTTCGGGCAATTACTTATCATATCGGGGCGCACGAAACCATACACATTCGCCGTAAGCCCCCGTTCATGACCGTACCGTTGCACACCCTCGACATCGTCCGCCAGCCGGCCTTCATACTCGACGCCGCCGGCCGGATCGAGGTTGCGAACGACCTGGCCGAGGCGATGGCCGGCCGGCCGCTGGCCGGCCTCTCCGCGCCGGAGACGGCCAGGGTCTTCGCCTGCCGCCGCCCGGACGGCGTGCTCCTCGAGCCGGCCGAGCTGCCGTCGTGCCGGGCGCTCGCGGGCGAGGAGGTTCTCGAGGAGCCGCTCGTGGTGACCGCAGCGGACGGCCGGACCCTCACCGTGCTGGCCACGGCCTCGCCGATAGGAGAGGGGGGCGCGGTCGTCGGGGCCCTCGTCGTCTGGCAGGACGTGACCGAGCGCGCCCGGGCCGAGGAAGCCCTGCGTCGGAGCGAGGAGCGACTCAGGGACGTGCTCGAGCTCTCCCTCGACGCGGTGTACCGCACCGATCTCCTCGCCAACCGCTTCGACTACATCAGCCCGGTCAACGAGACCCTGACCGGTTTCTCCGCAGAGGAGTTCGGTGCGTTCGGCCTCGACGAGTTCCAGGACCGGATCCACGTCGAGGATCAGCCGAAGGTCAAGATGATCATCGCGGAGGCGATGCGGGGTCTCCCTGCCGGGACGAGCGGCACGGTCGAGTACCGGTTCCGGCACCGGGACGGGAGCTGGCGCTGGCTCTCGGACCACTTCGCCTACCAGACGGACCCGTCGGGCCGGCTCCGCTACCGCGTCGGGGTGGTCCGGGACGTCACGCGGCGGCACGAGATCGAGGCCGCGCTCCGGGAAGGCGAGGAGCGGCTCCGGCTCGCGCAGGAGGGGGCGCGGATCGGAACCTGGGACTGGGAGGCCGCCACGAACCGGGTGACCATCTCGCCGAACTTCCTCCGCATGTACGGGCTCGAGGAGATGGCGGTCTCGAGCTACGCGGACTTCGAGCGGATGATCGACCCCGACGACCAGGAGCAGGTCTGGGCCGCGCAGCTGGCGGTCCTCGCCTCGGGCGCGCCGATGGACCTCGAGCTCCGGGTCTTCCTCCCCTCGGGCGAGGTTCGCTGGGTCCAGTTCAAGGGCCAGGGCATGACGGACGAATGCGGGGCCCTTGCCCGGGTGATCGGGGTCCTCATCGACGTGACCGACCGGAAGCGGGCCGAGGCGGCGCTGGCCGAGAGCGAGGCCGAGGCCCGGTCGTTCTTCGCGAACATGGTCGATGCCTGCGCGATCTGCGAGACCGTGCTCAACGAGCACGGCGAGCCGGTCGATATCCGCCTGGTCGAGGTGAACCCGGCCTTCGAGCGCGCCCTCTCCCTGCCGGCCCGGCTGATCGTGGGCCAGACGGCCTTCATGATCCTCCCGGCGCTCGCCCGCGAGTGGTTCGACCTCTTCCTCACGGTCAGCCGGGACCGAACGTTCATCGAGGTCGAGGAGCCGTTCCCGGCCCTCGACCGCTGGTACCACGTCACGGGGTTCCCGACCCGGCATGGCCGTGTGGCCGTGGTCTTCCGCGACATCACCGGGCACCGCGAGGCCGAGGACGAACGCGTGAGGTTCACCGAGGAGCTCCAGCGCTCGAACGAGGAGCTGCAGCGGTTCGCGTACGTCGCGAGCCACGACCTCCAGGAACCCCTCCGGTCCATCATCAGCTTCCGCAGCCTCCTCGAACGACGGTACAAGGGCAGGCTCGACCAGGACGCGGACGAGTACATCGACTTCATCGTCGAGGGCGGGAACCGGATGCAGACCCTGATCCAGGACCTTCTCGCAGCTCTCCCGGGTGAAGACGACGGCAGGCCGCTCGACCCGACGGACGCTGGGGAGGTCGTGGACTGGGTCCTGCGTGCGATGGAGACGACCGATCCGCGAGGCGGAGGCACGAATCAGGTGGGCGACCTGCCGGTGGTGATGGCCGACGCGGCCCAGCTCGCCCAGGTCGTTGCGAACCTTATCTCGAACGCGCTCAAGTACCGTCTGACAGGACGTACCGCCCGGATCCGATCGTCGGCGCACGTCGGAGGGGCGGATTCTGGCGGTTCGCGGTGCAGCGACAACGGGATCGGGATCGAGCCGGAGTACTTCGACCGGATCTTCGTCATCTTCCAGCGGCTCCACACGAAGGAGGCGTATCCCGGCACGGGGATCGGCCTCGCGGTCGTGAAGCGGATCATCGACCGGCACGGCGGCCGGGTCCGGGTCGAGTCGACACCGGGCGAGGGCTCGACGTTCTTCTTCACCCTGCCGGCCGCGTGAGCCGTTGCGGGCACGGGAGTCTTTTCGGGGATCTCCGCGATTCGCGATCGTTACAGGGCCCGGATCGCACTGGCCCGGTCGCCGAACAATAAAATCCCCCTCAAGCCATGGGGGTACATTTTCACCTTACAATGCAGGCCAAAGGGTGGTGCACACCCTGGTCGTTCTGCGGCACGGCAAGAGTCTCCGCGCCCTCGTGAAGCACCTCGACAACATATCGGACGATGAGATCTCGCTCGTGGAGATCCCGACGGGCGACCCGCTTGTGCACATGCTCGACGATGGGATGAACGCGGTGGGGCACCGGTATCCTGGCGGTGGAGACTGGCCGTGAGAGACCGTGAGCCACTCGCCCTGTCACGACCATCGCCGGTAATGGACGAGAAGTATCCCGGAGAGGCATTATAAGGTCGGAGAGCGCCTGTCACGCAGAATGACAGCTGGCGCCGCACGTGCCCGGTTACGGCGGGGGCGGCAGCATGGGAGGACGGCAATGAAGCAGGACGCGCGGTATATCCGCTGGTTCGAGGACGTCCGGAACGCGGACGTCCCGATAGTCGGGGGGAAGAACGCCTCGCTCGGGGAGATGTACAGCGAGCTCTCATCCATGGGGGTACGGATCCCGGACGGCTTTGCCACGACCGCCGGGGCTTACTGGCACACGCTCGACGCCGCCGGCATCCTGCCGGCAATGAAAGAGGCGATGGCGGGCCTTGACAAGAGCGACGTCGCCGAGCTCGAGCGCAGGGGCCAGCGGGCCCGCGACCTGATCCTCGGCGCCGGGATCCCCGACGACCTCTGGGCCGAGATCAGGACCGCGTACGACCTCCTCTGCGACGAGTACGGCCCGAACACGGACGTCGCCGTCCGGAGTTCGGCCACGGCCGAGGACCTCCCGACGGCCTCGTTCGCCGGCCAGCAGGAGACCTACCTGAACATCAGCGGGTACCGAGCCCTCCGCGAGGCCTGCAGCCGGTGCTACGCCTCCCTCTTCACGGACCGCGCGATCTCGTACCGGGTCGACAACGGGTTCGACCACTTCAAGGTCGCGCTCTCGATCGGGGTGATGAAGATGGTCCGCTCCGACCTCGCCACGAGCGGCGTGATCTTCACGCTCGACACCGAGACCGGTTTTCGCGACGTGGTCCTGATCACGGGCTGCGTACGGCCTCGGGGAGAACATCGTCCAGGGCGCGGTCAACCCCGACGAGTTCTACGTCTTCAAGCCGACCCTCCGCCAGGGCTTCCGACCGATCGTCCGGAAGGTGCTCGGGGACAAACGGATGAAGCTCGATCTACGGCCGGGGCGGGGCAAAGCAGCTGACCCGGAACGTCGACGTCCCCGAAGCGGACCGACGGCGGCAGTGCATCACCGACGATGAGATTCTCGCGCTCGCGGGCTTCGCCCTGACCATCGAGGACCACTACTCGGGAAAGGCCGGTCACCCGGTTCCCATGGACATCGAGTGGGCGAAGGACGGGCTCTCGAACGAGCTCTTCATCGTCCAGGCACGGCCCGAGACGGTCCAGAGCCAGCGCTCGCGCGACACCCTCGAGATCTACCACCTGGACGGCACGGGCGAGCTCCTGGCGACGGGGAAGAGCGTCGGGGAGCGGATCGCGGCCGGGAAGGCGCGCGTCATCACGGGCGTCGAGCACCTCCACGAGTTCCGCCCCGGCGAGATCCTGGTCTCGGACACCACCACCCCCGATTGGGAGCCGGTGATGAAGACGGCCGGAGCCATCGTCACCAACAGCGGCGGCCGGACCTCGCACGCAGCCATCGTCAGCCGCGAGCTCGGGGTCCCGGCCGTGGTCGGGACGGGGAACGCGACCGAGCGGCTCCAGACCGGCCAGGAGGTCACGGTCAGCTGCGCCGAGGGCGAGGAGGGACACGTGTATGGGGGGACGCTCCCGTTCCACGTCGAGCATACCAGTCTCAAGGACATGCGACGGCCGAAGACCGAGATGATGATGAACCTCGGCAACCCTGAGGAAGCCTTCGGGCTCGCGGCCATCCCGAACGACGGGATCGGGCTCGCCCGGATGGAGTTCATCATCACGAGCATGATCCGCATCCACCCCATGGCGCTGGTCCACCCCGAGCGGGTCGACGAGAAGTCCCGCACCCTGATCGACGACCTGACGTACGGCTACGCCGACAAGAGCGAATACTTCGTCGAGAAGCTCGCAGAGGGCGTGGGCACCATCGCTGCCGCGTTCCATCCCAATCCGGTCGTCGTCCGGATGAGCGACCTCAAGACCAACGAGTACGCCACCCTGATCGGCGGCGAACCCTTCGAGCCGAAGGAGGCGAACCCCATGCTCGGGTTCCGCGGGGCCTCCCGGTACTACAGCGACCGCTACCGGGAGGGGTTTGCACTCGAGTGCCGGGCGATAAAAAGGGTGCGCGATGAGATGGGCCTCGCGAACGTCGTCCCGATGATCCCGTTCTGCCGGCGGATCGAGGAGGCCGGGAAGGTGATCGCGGAGATGGGAAGCAACGGGCTCGTCCGGGGCGAGAACGGGCTCGAGGTCTACGTGATGTGCGAGATCCCGAACAATATCCTGCTGATCGACGAGTTCTCGCGATACTTCGACGGGTTCTCGATCGGCTCGAACGATCTCACCCAGCTCACGCTCGGGATCGACCGCGACTCGGCCGTGCTCGGCGGGGCGTTCGACGAGCGGGATCCCGGCGTCGAGCGGTTCGTCGCGATGGCCGTCGAGGGCTGCCGGCGGAACCACCGCCACAGCGGCCTCTGCGGCGAAGCACCGAGCGACTACCCCGAGTTCGCGGACTTCCTGGTCGAGCAGGGGATCGACTCGATCTCGGTGAACCCCGACGCCCTGCTCAAGATCACCCTCCACGTCGCCGAGACCGAGGAGCGGATCGGCCGAACGAGGTCGTAATCTTCGCCCGAACGCCCACCTCCCAGGGTGAGACGCGGGTCGGTCCTCGCGTCGCCTCGGGCCCTGTCGCGGGTGGCCATACGGACCCGTCGGTCATCGCTGCTCAACCGGATGGCGGATCGCCGCGACGAGCCGATGTCGGCGTTCCACTACGGCACGGCCGGACGACTACGCGGACGTCGTCTGGCTCTTCATCACCTCTGACCCTCCGGACATTCATTTTCTCGGCCGCTTCCCACATGACCGGGCTCGCGTCCGTAACGGCAGAGCCATGGGCGACCGGCCGCGACACGTGGCCGCAGAGCCCGCCGCCCGCACGCCCGGCCCGCCCCGTCGCGTCGTTCGCCGGGCTCGCCGAAACGGTGGGATTCATGTCGTGCCGCCCATTTACAAATTAACGGGAATCATACTTCTTCGGGTACAGGAGTACCAGGAGGAGCAATGGCAAATTTTGTCTCTTGAAGCGTCTTGAAGTCCGCCGTCCGGAGGCTCACCGCGCCGATCCCGACGCCCGCCGCGTTCAGCGAGGTCGTGGACGACATCCTGACGAACAACCCGATCGGCTGCACGGCCTACGAGTCGGCCGGCCAGTCGATGCCGGCCGTGGAGAAGACGAGGGAGGCGTACACGGCCCGGTTCGTGCACGAGGACAGCGAGGCGGTCGCGATCGCGACGACCGCGGTCGTCCACGCCGACAGGCAGATATTCATGACCGTCGATGGCATCCCGATCAGCGTCCGGGGAGGGGATCGATGGCGGAGAGCATCGCTGCGATCGGCGACCGGAACCGGGGGCGGACGATCATCGCATGCACCGCCGGGCCCGGCGCGGGCCTGCACGCGGCGGGGCGGCCACGGGCGGCTGCGAGGGCCGGGGGGCTCGACGGCCCGGCCGGGGTCGCCGAACAGATCGAGGATGAGCATGATGTTCTATGGAATCGCTTAAACTGGGCTTCTTCTGCTGGGAGTCGCTCCGGGGGGTACGGCTCGGCGGGCTCGCGAACGCGGCCACCCATCTGGCCGAGGCGCTCGCGAAGGAGCACGAGGTCCACTACTTCACCCGCGGCGACTACCGCGATCGCGGGATCGCCGGGGTCGCCTACCACTACTGCCAGCCCGCGGGCGTGGACATCGTCGACTGCATGCGCGACATGAGCCGGCTGATGGTCGACGACTTCATGAAGGCCGGCGGGGGCTTCGACGTTCTCCACTTCCACGACTGGCACCCGGTGGAGGCGCTCCGGGCCCTGCAGGACCGGAGCACGGTCCTCTCGTTCCACTCGACCGCGTTCGGCAGGAACGGCAATATGGCCGCGCCGGACCGGTTCTACCGTGAAGTCTCCGCCATCGAGCAGGACGGAGCGTGCATCGCCCGGCAGGTGACCGCGGTCTCGGGAGTGCTCAGGGACGAGGTGGTCGATCTCTACGGGGTTCCCGTGGAGAAGTGCAGGGTCGTCCCGAACGGGGTGGTCCCATCGGAATATCAGCGGACTGTCGACCGGGCGCAGGTCAGGCAGGATTGCGGCGTCCCGCCGGTGCACCCCTGCTCTTCTATATCGGCCGGCTCGCGGTCCAGAAGGGGCCCGATCTCCTCCTCGACGCTATGCCGCAGGTGCTGGGCAACCATCCTGAGGCCCGCCTCCTGATGGTCGGCTCGGGGTCGATGCTCGCCAGTCTCAGGGCCCTTGGTCACTACTACGTAGGATCCGCCGGAGACGCCGACGTCAACGGTCTCGGCGTCACGCTCACGCACGCGCTGCTGTCCAACGTGCGCGGCTCGGTCGACTACTCGGTGGCCAACGCGAATTGGTTCAACGGCCCTGCGCCGCGCGAGTACGCCGTCCTCAGCCGATGGGTGCCCACTGCCGTGCGCAGTCCCCACGAACGGATCCAGGACCTCACCACGTCGCTCGAGGCCGAAGTCCCGCTGAGCGCCACGCGCTTCATCGTCGTCTACAAGTTGAACAACGCCTTCGCCTCTGGTGACAACGAGCGTCCCGGACTCGACGCGAGGTTCGACCTGCAGATCAACCAGGCGCTGCCGTTCATGAACTTCAGCACGTCGCAGTGGGAAATGCTGGTGGCCGTGCGCAGCCTGTTCCACGAGTCACTCGCCAACGCCTCCGCCTACGACGAACTCCTCGTCGTGCGTCCGCCCAAGCGCATCGTCGGCGGACTGACCGTCAAGTTCTAGGACTCGGCCACTACTGGTGCGGCATTGCGGCCGCCAGCAAGCGCACGAAACTTGGCGGATCCCGATACCAGATTGCGGCATCGATCGGTCCCGGTCCGATGCTGACCACGTGGATGAACAGATGCACGTGCGGCGCGTCGAGCGCGCAGTCCGGGCCGATCGAAAATCGGGCCGTCAGCACTTCCGCTGGTCTCAACACCGTTGCCCCATCGTCGAAACTGGGGCGCGCCATCCTGCCGCAGGAGTACGGCACGTTGTCGCCGTTGCGCGCCATCTCGCTGGGCGTGAAGAATTGCGCCGACCTCAACCAGATCTGATCGGTGGGAATTGACCGCGAGGTCGTGTTCTCGATCTCCACGGTCACGATCGGATTGGTTTGTTCGCGGTCGTTGAAGAGTGCATCCGACAAGTGAATGGGATCGGCCGGATCGAAGAGCAGGAACAACGTGACTTCGGGCGCAGCGGCCTGGGTCGCCACCAACGCCAAGGCGATCAGGATGCTGGTCACGGCGCCGTCAGCGCAGCCAGCTTCAACACCGTATTCCAGTTGCGCCCCGTACCGCTGGTGCCGAGCTTCTTGTCAACGATAGCGCCCGTCAGCCGCGAGTTGCCGATGCCGTCGGGATAGACCATGTAGGCGCAACGCCCGACGACCTTCACCACCTCGCGGCCCTTGATCGCCTTCTGCAGTTCCTGCACGGCGCCGGCGGTTGGCGCCGCCTTCATCACCAGCGCGACCAGGTGCCCGGGGTCGACTTTCGCCGCCTTGGGAAATGGATTCGCGTCGACCAGTGCCTTCCACTCTTTCGCGGAGCGAACGAAGAAGTCGGTCTTGAGTCCGAGGCGCTTCTCGGCTTCATGTTCGAAGAGCCGCTCGAGCTGAGCGGTGGTGGCGCCGCTGCAGCTGAAGACCAGGTTACCGCTCTGCAGCAGCGATTGTCCGTCCATCAAGTCGAGCTTCACCATCAGCTCCCGCAGGTCGCTCATCGCCACCTTGTTGTGAGAGCCGAGGTTGACCGCACGGAGCAGTGCGATGTGGGTCGCCACCGTGGGTAAAGATACAACTTTCCGGTGAGCGTTGCTCCTCGAACCCCGAAGCGCGATCAGCGAGAGCCGTTGTGACCCTGCGCGGCCGCGCCCGCGCGCCAGCCCTGATCCAGCGCGCCGAGCATGAGTACTTTCTGCAGCAACTCCGGCTGATCGACGACCTGGTCCACGCTCAAGTTCGTGCATTGGGGGCCGCACGCCGAGAGCACCGACCGCACGATCTCAACGCGCTCGGCGCGCGGTTTTGCCAGGTCGGCCTGGACCTGACGGTCGGCTTGTGCGAGACGGCTGGAATCCGCGGCGCTTTCGGCGATGCGGCTCTCGAGGCGGATTGCCTCGTTCTCCGCGCCGGCGAAACTGCGCGGACCAAATGGCGTGGCCAGCATTGCTACCGTTGAAACCAGGCCGAACACGGCGACGATGCGGGGATGCGAAACCAGAAGATGCAAGAGAGCCGAAGAACCAAACGTCGTGAAATACATTGCTACTCCGAAATAAGGGCAGTTGTTCTAATTGGCGAGTCGGGGGTTCCAGCCGAACCAGAGATTGACGAAGAAGACCGGTGCGGTGGTTGAGGTGTTGGTGACGCGGTTGAACTCGTAGCGTCGCGAAGCGCCGGCCTCGATCACGCCTCCGGCCATCGCGAATGCGAGCTTGCCGCCGGCTTCGACGCTCGAGCGGTTGTTCCAGCCGTAGTGACGCGTGTCGATGCCGTTGATGGCCCGCACGAACGGGATTCCAGAAACCCGTTTCGCCGTGAACACCACCGCGCCTTGCTCAGCCGATGCGTAGGTGGTCCAGTTGTCCGATTCCCGCGGCGTCACGATTCCCGAGGAGGCGGAGAGGCTGCCGGGAAACGAGGAGGGTGCAAATCCGGAGCCCGGCTTCGCCCGCGATCCGCGCCAGGCCGTCCAGTAGGTGGCATAGACGATCGGCGACTGTAGATTGCTGCGCGAATCGGTGCTGAATCCTGTTACCAGCTGCGCCACGCCGGACTTTGCGGTCCGCACCAGCTTCACGCCGGCGATGGCCGGCACCGTGTTGTTCCAGCTGTAGCCCAGCGTGTCGGCGCGCAGCGTGGCGTGAGCAAAGGCCACCACGAAGGTGGGGCCGCTGTGCCAGATGGTGGCGCCCTGCTCGACCGCGGCATCGGTGATGATGTTGCCGGGTTCGGAGGGCGCGAGCGTCCCCACCGATGCCGAGATCGATCCCGGCATCATGACGCCGCCGATCGGCCGGGTTGGCTCCTGCGCCAGCGCCGGCGCAGCAGCAGAGAACAGAAGAGACACTGACGATGGAGATAAAACGCATGACACTCCGGGGAATCAGGACAACTGACGTTCGTAACGCGAGACGCTGAACCAGCGGTGCTCGCGCTTCTTCAACACCACTTCCAGCCAGAACGTCCGAAGCAGGATGATGCTGTTGGCGAGGCGGATGCCGATGAAGGTCGGGAATGCGAGCAGGATGTCGATGCGGCGAAGTCGCAGCGCGCACAGAGCCGCAAACACAAACCAGATCGCCTGATCGGCCGCAAGGGCCTGCATGAAAATCGCAGGACGAAACCACGCCAGAAGCGGCGACAACATGGTGATCAGCGAGAAAAAGAGGCCCTCGGCGGCGAGCACGCCGAACTCGGCGTCGATAGGCTGGCCGCCGAACGGCAATTTGTGCAGCAGCGCCACCTGCCACGTGCCGCGGTACCAGCGGGTGACCTGACCGCAGTACTCGCGAATGGTGCGAGGATCCTGCGTGTGTGTCACGGCCCCCGCCGTGTAAGCGATGCGCCCCAGTTGCTTGCGATGGATCTGAATCGTCAGGTCCATGTCTTCAACCAGCGTCCGTCCGCCCCAATCGACGTTGCGCAGAATCGACGTGCGATAGGTGGAGGCGCAGCCGGGGGCCACGGTGATGGTGCCGAGCCAGTGCTGCGCCTGCTTATAGACGCGCAGCGCCATCTCGTACTCGGCGGCGCGGTAGGCCGTGAGCCAGTTGTATCGCTCGCTTTGCGGCGCGCCGCAGACCAGTACTCGATCGGCATCCGCGGTGAATGACA
>CAVSRL010000011.1:0-54161 GCA_963730355.1 uncultured Methanoregulaceae archaeon
GAGATCCGCCAGTTGAACGTATCGGCCACGTAGACGTTGCCGGAGGCGTCCACCGCGACGCCAGAGGGAGTGGAGCTGAACCCTCCCCATCCGATCCCGTTGCATTCCCATGCGGATGCATGCTCGTAGGTCTGTTCCGCTGCTGCCGGCACGCAGCACGCGAATAGGATCGCACAGAGCAGGCAGAGATATTTCATTATTGCTCACCTTGGACTGCTCCTTTAGCTTGAAAAGATATAAATATTTTGAATTGATCTTGAACAGGCTCTTTGCCAATCATAACTGCCGGACAGGTGATCTTCGCCAGGACTCATTCAGAATCGGATAGCGGTGAAATCCCGCGTGTAGGGGTCATTAGATCGGAACGATGATGACGGGCGGCGTCGATCAGAGATCGGCACAGCCCGGGATCAGCCATCTCAGTGAGCTGACGGTTACCGGCCTGCCGGGGAAGATCCATGTCCTTTCACTGCCTCCGCTGCGGCGAGTGCTGTTCGGCCATGGGCGACGTCCACGCCCTCGAGGGCGATCCGGCCAGCGGCGCCTGCGTCGTCGTCAACCGGTACACGGGTGAACGGACGCCGGTCATAGTCGATCCCGATAAAGCCGGCCTTCTTGCCGTGCCGTCGGTCCCCGGCGCGTGTCCCTTCTTCCGTCGTGACGCCGCCGGTGCCGGTGTCTGCCCGGTCCACGGGACATGGCCGGCCGTCTGCGCCGAGTACGCGTGCTGGCGCCTGCTCGTGCTCGATGGCGATGGACGGCAGGGCTGCGCGCGTCATGGGATCGCGCCACATCGCGCTGGACGACTCGGCGCTCGAGGCCGTGCTCGAGCCGCACCGCGTCGCTCTCGCCGGAGCCGCTGGCGACGCGGCGTGGGACGCGGTTCTCGTCGACGAACTAGTCCGTGCCGGGTATAGGGTTGTCCAGTAGCGGCCGGAACGCTTATGACCCTCGACCAATACCACACTCTCATGCGGTCCGTGCCAGTCCGGGGGCGTGCGTGACCATGGCCTCCGGGATCGACGCCGAGGATGCCGCGGCCCTCTGCCTCCTCGAGGCCGACGGAGACCTCGCGTTCCTCGGCGCAGATCTGGCCGACCTCCTCGACGCGACCGAGCGGCGGGCAGGGGCCAGTTTCGGCCCCGCGCTTGCCACCCCCGCTTCCGCGCTCTCAGCGAAACCCTGATGTTCCCCCCGCCGGAGTGTCCTGTACGATACGGGTTGTGTAGCAGATGACCGAAACCGCGAGCTCCCCTTCGTACCCGGCGCCGTCCGGCCTCCTCTTCGACCGCATGCTCCGGTCGGACCGGGTCGTCCCCCTGGCTCGACCCCTCCCGGTCGAGGTGGCCGTCGAGGAGGGGTACTATGTCCTCACGAACGACGAGTTCGGCCTCTTCGTCGTGGCGCCGACCATGGACGAGGCGATCCGCGGATGTCACGACCAGCTGGCTCTGCTCTTTCGCGTCTACGTGGATGTCGATCCGGCTGAGCTGGGTGATGACGCAATGGAGCTGCGGAGCCTCCTCCTCTCCCTGCTCTGAGTGTGGTCGGAATGGGCCGTCCACGGAGAGCACGTACGATTGCCGCCGCTCTCGAGCGGAAGGGATTCGCGGCCGAACAGGGACACCACACCCTCTACTACCTTATCGTCGACGGAAAGAGACGTCCCATTCACACGTATCTCTCCCACGGGATTGAAGAGTATGGACCGGAACTGCTGGCCCGAATGCGAAAACAGCTCGGATTCCCCGACAGTCCATCGCTGAGTCGGTTCATCGACTGTGATATGGGATACGACGAGTACGTACGTCTTCTTCGCGAGGCGCGAAAGATACAATAGAACTGCTGCCGGCTCACCCTTTCATACGAGTAATCTCACACCCTTCTCCTGTCTCCAGTGCGCTGAATGCGGCGCGACCCCCCGGGAACAGCTCCCCGGAACGCCATGGACTCCGGCGATTGCCGGCTCCTGAGACAGCAACGAAACCCTGATGTCCCCGCCGCCTGAATGTCCTGTACGATACGGGTTGTGCAGCAGATGACCGAAACCGCGAGCTCCCCTTCGTACCCGGCGCCGTCCGGCCTCCTCTTCGACCGCATGCTCCGGTCGGACCGGGTCGTCCCCCTGGCCCGCCCCCTTCCGGTCGAGGTGGCCGTCGAGGACGGCTCGTGTGTCCTCTCCAACGAGGAGTTCGATCTCCTCGTTGTCGCGCCAACGCTCGCCGAGGCAATCGAAGGATGGTTCCACGAACTGGCCATGGTCTTCGAGGTCTACGTAGATGTCGATCCCGCGACGCTCTCCGAAAGCGCCCGGCGGTACTGTACGAAACTCCTCTCTCTCATAGCGTGACGCAGAGATGAAGCGGACAATCATGACCCGCGCGATCGCAGGGGCCTTGGTGAAGAAGGGTTTCGAGGCCCGGCCATCGCACCACACGTTCTATTATCTCCTCGTCGACGGCAGGCCTGAGAAGATCCACACGATCCTATCTCACGGTGTCGAAGAATACGGACCTGATCTCCTCCGTCGTCTGGGAGGAGGACGGCGTCTACGTGTCGAGGTGTGTCGACTGGAGGTCGCGAATGCGACGACACACCAGGATCGTTTTTCCACGCTGGAGGCGTTCCTGGACTTTGTGGAATGCGAGACCTCGGCATTACGAGGATTATATCTCGGCTCCTTCGCGAGGCGAGGGAAGATCGACCACATCGAGCCCGGCGTGAAGACCGGGGCTCCTCCGACCTCTTCATCTTATCACTTCCCCGCTGAACACCTGGTTTCCAGCGCCATGCCCTTCCACTGCCTCCGCTGCGGCGAGTGCTGCTCGGCCATGGGTGACGTCCACGCCCTCGAGGGCGACCCGGCCAGCGGCCGCTGCGTCGTCGTCAACCGCTACACGGGCGAGCGGACGCCGGTCGCGGTCGATCCCGACAAGGCCGGCCTTCTTGCCGCGCCGTCGATCCCCGGCGCCTGCCCGCTCTTCCGCCGCGACGCCGGCGGCCTTGGCGTCTGCCCGGTCCACGAGACCTGGCCGGCCGTCTGCGCCGAGTACGCGTGCTGGCGCCTGCTCGTGCTCGACTCCCGATGGAGGGCGGGCTGCGCGCGTCATGGGCTCCCGCCACCTCGCGGTGGACGACCCGGCGCTCGAGGCCGTCCTCGAGCCGCACCGGGCCGCGCTCGCCCGGGCCGCTGACGATGCGGCCTGGGATGCGGCCCTGGTCGACGTCCTGGAGTCCGCCGGGTACCGGGTCGTCCGGTGAGCGGGCGGAACACTTATGGTCCGGGACCGATACCACTCTCTCATGCGGTCCGGACCCGCCCGTGGGGGTGCGTGACCATGGCCTCCGGGATCGACGCCGAGGACGTCGCGGCCCTCTGCCTCCTCGAGGCCGACGGAGACCTCGCGATCCTCGGCGCAGACCTGGCCGACCTCCTCGACGCGACCGAGCGGCGGGCAGGGGCCAGTTTCGGCCCGGAGCCCGGCGCCCTCCGCCAGGCGTTCGCGGGACTCGTCCTCGAGGCCGGCCTCGCCACGCCCGAGGAGCTCCGCAGGGAGACCGTCGACGCGGTTCTCGCCCGGATCACCCTGCGCGATCTCCTCGCCCCGATGCTCTCGCGGGACCGGCTCTGGTTCGACGCCGGCGGCGGCGTGCACTGGAGCCCGCTCTCGCCGGCGTCGCTGGCAGGGCAGGGGGCGCGGCCGCGAGCCCGGACGTTCCTCGCGCTGGCCGCGTCCGGCGCGACGCCGTCCGTGGTGATCGCAACCCTCGAGCGGCTCGGTCTGGACCGGTCCTTCATCCGGGCCCTCCTCGAACCGGACCGCCCCCCCGATGACGACGACCTCCGCCGGCAGGTCTCGTACCAGGACTGGTTCGAGTAACCGCCCAGGGCGGGCGCGCCGGGTCCTTTGACTCCCTATCGAGCGACCGCAGCGTATATCCGGTTGTACGACGGGAATGGCCACTATGAAGGAACTGAAGGGCTATGCGATCCTGGCGGCGGCCGTCGCGGTCGCCCTCCTCGTTGCCGGATGCACGACCGCACCGGGCGCCAACAACACGACCGCGAACGCGACCGTCCGGGCCGCAGAGCTCCCCCTGCTCGGGACATGGCAGCTCACCTCGTTCCTCGGCGCGAACGGCGAGACCGTCCAGGCCGTCGCGGGCTCGGTCCCGCTCGTGACCTTCGATCGCACGGGCAGGGTCACGGGCTCGGTCGGCTGCAACCAGTTCACGGCCGACTACACCGTCAGCGGCACGCAGCTCGCGATCGGCCCGACCGTCTCGACCCTGATGTACTGCCCGGTACCGTCCGGCGTCATGGACCAGGAGCAGCGGGTCTTCGAGCTCTTCCCGCTCACGGCCGGGTACACGGTCGCCGGCGACACCCTGATCCTCCTCGACCGGGCCGGCAACCGGATCATGACCTTCAACCGCGCCGCCGCAGCGGCGAACGCCCCGCTCGCCGGCCCGACATGGCGGCTTGACGGGTTCGCGGACAACATGACGGCCCGGTCCGCGCTCGCGAGCCCGGACGCAACGCTGGTCTTCTCGCCCGACGGCCGGCTCTCGGGCACCACCGGGTGCAACGACGTCTCGGGGACGTACACGACGAACGGCAACGCGCTCTCCATCGGGCCGCTCGCGGTCACCGAGCGGGCCTGCCTCGACCCGGCCGCAGCGGCCCAGGAGCGGGAGATGCTCGCCGCTCTCGGCGCGGCCGCCACCTACGCGATCCAGGGCGACCGGCTGGCCATCTCGGATGCATCGGGGAGCCGGACGATCGAGTTCGTCCGGATCGCCTGACCCTTTTTATCCGCCGTCCACGACCTTGGCGTACGGGATGTTCCCGGCCCCGATCTCGGTCGTGAGCGGGATGCCGAGCTCGCGGCAGTACCCGGCCATGTTCATCCCCGAGAACGCGACGATCGAGAGCCGGAACGGGTCGGGCGGGGCGTTGAAGACCTCGAGGCCCATCGTCACCGGGAAGACGAACCCGGCGCGCTGCATGGCGCCGATGAGGTCCGTCACCTGCGCCTCGGCCGAGCCCGGGACCTGGCGGATGTTCGCGAGGCCCACGCCGGTCCCCGTCGAGATGAGCGACCCGATCGAGGTCAGGCCCGACGAGATGAAGAGCGCGAGCGGGTCGATGGTCGTGCCGCGATACCCTATCAGGTCCGCGAACTCCGAGGCCTGCCCGTCGCGGACCCGGAGCGTACCGCCGTACGCGACATGGACCGGGATCCCGTGGTGCTGGAAGACGCCGTCCATCGTGATCGAGCAGACCGTCATGATCCCGACCGAGCCCGACGGCACCTGCGGGTGGCGGTCCACGACCCGGTAGTGCGAGAAGAAGCCGCACCCGGCCCCGATCACCGCGTCGAAGGCGTTCCGGACTTCGTCCAGCCGCTCCTCGGGCACGACCGTGAGGTTGTAGGCGACGTCCCCGGTCATGGTCTCGGGGTTGAACGTCGACCGGAACGCGAGCCGCTCCAGCTTCGAGATGATGAACCCCGTCCGGTCGTCGACGAGCGCCTTGTCCGTCTCGCTCCGGCCCCGCTCGGTCAGCACCCTCCCGTGGTTGCCGACCTTGTTCGTGAAGCCCATCTCGTCGAGGTACCGGAGATAGTACTGGACGGCCCGATCCGAGAGGACGAACCCGCGCTCGGCCATCAGCTCCGAGAGCCGCTTCGCACCCACCGGTTCCTGATGGTCCTTGAGGATCCGGAGGATCTCGACGACCTTACGCTCGGTCCTGATCATGCCTGGCCCCGACGGCACCCTCGCTCTCCTGGTACCGCCCGCGGTACTGCTGGTGGTTTCCCATCACCTCGGTAAAAACGATCTGGACGCAGCGGTCGCCTGCCGCGAGCCGGACCTCGTCCGGCCCGAGGTTCGAGAGGGCCAGCGTCAGCCTGTCCGCGAAAGCCGGGGTCGACGAACCCGCCGCCGAGCAGCACCCCCTGTCGGCCGAGCGAGGACCGGCAGCGGAGCGTCCCGCAGAGCCCGACCGGGACCTCGACCCACTCCGTGGACGGGACGAGGCGGCACTCCCCGCGCGGGATCAGCGTCTCTTCTCCGGCGCGAAGATCGTAGGACGCGACCTGGAGCGATTCCTTGGCAAAAGGCCGGATCGTGAGTCGTTCGCCCGGTTCGAGCGTGCGGAGGCGGCGGACAATCTCCTCTCCGGACAGAATCATACGAAGATCAGGAGCTTCCCAATACTTAATAGTCATCGATGCGCAATCCTTTGCCGGATCTATAGGGTAGAGGACATCCTCTTGGGCTTCGAACCCAAGGACCCGGGTTCGATTCCCGGTGGATCCGTGCGCCGTGCGAAATCGTTAAGACCCTCCATGTCGTCTTAATAATACAACATCTCCCGGAGGGCCCGGACTGGGACCGGGCGTGCGCGCGACCGCAAGCCTCTTGTCGGTTGCGCCGGTTGTATCTGGCATCGGTGGTCGAACATAAACGAGGCACAGCTCGATGAATACCGGCCCGGCAGCGGGTCCGTCCATGTTCTCTTCTGTTCTCCTGTTCTTCCCCGATACCGCCGGCGCATCCAGGGGCGCGCGTCGCGCAGAGGGCGAGGATGGGTAAAGCATGCTGAATGAGCTGATTGATAAGAGAAAGACGATCCTGGCGGAGTCCGAGCAGCACAAGGAGCGGCGCAACGAGCTGAATGCGACCGCGAGCAAGTTCGCCCGCGAGCGCAACGCACTGAACGGGAAGACCCGCGAGTTCGTCGAGGAGGCGCAGAAGAACAAGGAGCTGCGCGACCAGGCGAACAAGGACGTTCAGGCCCAGAAAGAGGAGCGGAACACCCTGAACGAGCAGGCGAACGTCCTCTTCGAGGAGCTCGAGGTCTTCAAGAAGGAGCACGGCTCGCTGAAGAACCGGGGGATCAAGGAACTCCAGAAGCAGATCGAGCACATGGAGTTCCGGCAGCAGACCGAGGTCTTCAGTGTCGACAAGGAGCGCGAACTGATCGAGAAGATCAAGACGCTCCGTGCCGAGATCCGCGACCAGGAGGCCGAGCTCGAGCAGAACAAGGAGATGCGGACCAAGCTCTCGGACGCCCGCGACCTGCGCCGGCAGGCCTCCGAGGTCCACGCCCGCGTCACCGAGCTGGCCGAGCTCGCCCAGCGGCACCACGACCTGATGGTCGAGAACTACCGGAGCGCCGACAAGTCCCGGGAGGCCGCCGACGACGCCCACAAGCAGTTCGTCGAGGCGCAGGAGGCCGCAGACGCCGAGCACAAGTCCTTCCTCGGCTGCCAGAAGGAGCTCCGCGACTACGACAAGGTGATCGGCGGGCTCAGGAAGAAGACCCGGTCGACCAAGGTCACCAAGGAGCAGAAGGCGGTCCGGCAGGAGGCCGAGCGGATCTTCACCTCGTTCCGGAGCGGGGAGAAGCTCACGACCGACGACCTGCTCCTGCTCCAGCGGTCGAAAATGGTCTGATTTCCCCGTTTTTTTCAAATTCCCGCACGTCGGCAACCCTTTAATAGATCCCATGCAACAATCCTTGTGATGGCGGAGCGGCGTACCCTCGTACTCTCGGTGGACCGGGACGACGACCTCGGGTACAAGGCCGGTCTCGAAGCCCCCGTGGTCGGGCGGGACGCCTGCATCGCCGCCGCCAACGCGCTCGCCCTCGTCGACCCCGAGGACTCCGACGTCAACGCGATCTTCCAGGCGGTCAAGGTCGCCGACGAGCTCCTCGCGAACGGCGAGGAGGTCGAGGTCGCGATCGTCGCGGGGGACCACCTGCACATGATCGAGGGGGACCGCAAGATCGCCCGCGACCTCGAGCGCGTGCTCGCCCGGACGGGCGCGACCGAGTGCATCCTGGTCACGGACGGGGCCGAGGACGACTTCGTCCTGCCGATCATCCAGTCGCGGATCCCGGTCTCGTCCGTGCGCCGGGTCGTCGTGACCCAGATGGTGAACCTCGAGGGGACCTACTACATCCTCAAGAAGCTCCTCGACGATCCCAAGATCTCGCGCCCGCTCCTCGTCCCCGTGGGGCTCGCCATGCTCCTCTTCGCCATCGCCTACCTGCTCGGGTACCCGGAGGGCGCGATGATCGTGGTGGTCGGCGTGATCGGGGTCTACCTCCTCTTTCGCGGGCTCGGGTACGACGACATCTTCGGCTCGTCGTACCGGGCGCTGGCCAGTTCGCTCTCGACCGGAAGGTTCACGCTGGTCACGAACCTCGCGGCCGTACTGCTCCTGATCATCGGAGCGATCACCGGCATCACAACGATGGTCGTCTATTATATGGGCGGCGAGCAGGCGAACGGGCTCCTCATGGTCCTCGCGTTCGCATACGGCGCGGTCCCATGGTGGGTCTCGGCCGGCCTCGTCTCCTCGGCGGGCCGGATCGTCGATGTCTGGCTCGGCGAGCGCGGCGAGATCTCGCGGGTGATCCTCCTGCCGTTCGTGACGCTCGCGGCCGGCCTCTTCGTCTACGGCGCCGCGATCTACGTCCTCGCGATCAATCAGGCACCCGAGTTCCCTATCCTGGCCGAGGCAGCGATGCAGTATTTCGTCGCGCTCGCGCTTGCGGCCGGTGCCTGCCTCGCGCTCGGGCTCTGGCTCCAGCACTCGGCCCGCCGATCATCGGAGACGGGGACGGCCGGGCCGGCCTCCGGGCCGAGCGGACGGGTTTAGAGCGAGTCCAGGCTGATCCCGTTGAACTCCTGGCTGATCGAGGCGAGCTCGCGCACGCCGAACGCGGTCTGGACCGCGTTCGCGTCGAGGGCGTACGCGACGTCGCACATGTAGTCCAGGATATCGATGGAGAGCTCCCGGTTCTGCCGGGACTTCCTGACCTGGTCGAGAAGAAAGGTGAGGCGCTCCGGGGCCTCGTTGCGGAGCTTGGCGACGGAGATCACGCACATCGAGATCCGGGTGATGTTCCGGTCCGTCCCCGTGATGATCTCGAAGAAGTTCCGGACGATCTGCGCCTGGTAGATCTCGCCGCCCATGTCTTGAGATTATTGACTCTTCCTGCTATAACAATATTCCGCATTGCTTATTTTGCGGCCGAGACGATCCGGATGATGTCGCCGTCCTTGAGGGGCTGGGTGTCCCTGATCCGCATCCGCGTCCGGGCGTCGACGGCATAGAGGAAGCCCTTTCCGATCTCGGTGTGGACCGCGAAGGCGAGGTCCCGGGGAGTCGCCCCCGTGCGCATCAGGAACGCATCGGGGAGGACCCGTCCGCGTCCGTCGGCGAAGTGCGTCTCGTCCTCGACCGGGTAGACCACGATCTGCTCGAGCAGGCTCGAAGACCGCCCGGTTCAGGGCAGGCTGGACCCCGGTCCCGCCGAGCCGGGCCATCACGGCCGCGAGCGCGTCGAGGCCGGCCGCCTGGGCCTTCGTGAGTCCGGCGCGGTCCACGACCGCGAAGGACGGGTCCCCGGGCAGGTACGTGACGAGACCGGCCTTCGCCGCGTTCCTGAGCGCGAGTTCGCCCGCGGCCGTGGCCGGCGGGACGCCGTGCTCCCGCAGTCGGTCGAGGAGCGCGTCGGGGGCCTGGTCGGCCTTGTTCGCGACCGCGATCATCGGCTTCGACCGTCGAAGCAGCGCTCCGCAGAAGCCCGACGAGCCCGGGCTCGTCGGCATGGAGGAGGTCGATCCCGGTCTCCCGCACCGCGGCCTCCACGTCCTCGACCGTGATCGAGAGTCCCGCGAGCACCTCGGCGATGGCGGTATGGAGGGCGGGGGTCCTGGACTGGGACCCGCGGAGGATCCTGGCCCAGTGCTTGGCCAGGATCCCGTGGACCCACATGGTCATCTCGAGCGGCAGGAACGCGATGTCGCTCTCGGGGTCGTGTTCGCCGATCCCGACGGGGTTGCCCTCGGCATCGGTCGCGCCCGAGCCGTCCACGACATGGATGATCGCGTCGGCCTCGCGCAGGCGGTCCAGGAACTGGTTGCCGAGGCCGCGGCCGGTATGCGCCTCGGGGACGAGCCCGGCCACGTCGATCAGGTTGACCGGGATGAACCGGACGCCGTCCGTGCAGTTGCCGCAGGTGGCCATGCCGCCCGGAAGCGCGAGCGTCCTGCAGGGGCAGGGGGCGCGGACGTAGCCGACCCCGTGGTTCGCGTCGATCGTCGTGAACGGGTAGTTCGCGATCTCGGCGTCGGCGAGGGTCGCGGCCTTGAAGAAGGTGGATTTTCCGCAGTTGGGCTTTCCGGCGAGCGCAAGAGTGATCATGAGCCGACAGAATGATCGGCCCGGCGGGAGTAAAAAGGTGTTGTCCCGACGAAAGGTTCTTATTTGCTCCGAGTGACCCGTGGATGGTCGCGGCGGCCCGCGACCGTCAGGAGTAAAGAGATGGCATCCAGAGACAATATTTGGCGACAGTTTGACGAGATAGTGGGCGAGATGGAGAACCGGTTCCGCGGCGGGCTCGGCCCGGGCGGGATCGGCGACCGCCTGATGCCCGCGGTCCGCGGCGAGTTCCGCGTGGACGTACGCGAGGATGAGGACGATGTGCTCGTCGTCGCGGACCTGCCCGGCGTCGACCGCGAGAACATCACGGTCCGCCTCCTCTCGCCGCGAGAGCTCGAGATCTCGAGCGAACGCCGCGCCGAGAGCACGGAGACCGTCGAGGCCGGCCAGGTCGTGCGCCAGGAGCGGGCCTTCGGCTATATGGAACGCGTGGTCCCGCTCCCGCACGATGTGACGGCCGAGAACGCCAGGGCCTCGTTCACCAACGGCGTGCTCGAGCTCCGGCTCAAGAAGACCATGGTCGAGCGCGGCGAGCGGATCCCGATCGAATAACCCTTTTTTCATGCCCCGGTTCGTCGTCCACGACCACCGGGCGCGGACGCACCATCACGACGTCCGGCTCGAGCGCGACGGCGTCCTCGTCTCGTGGGCCGTGCCGAAGGGCCTGCCCGAACGCGCGGGCGAACGCCGGCTCGCCATCAGGACGCCGGATCACCCGCTCGAGTACATCGACTTTGCCGGGACCATCCCCGAGGGCTCGTACGGCGCGGGCGAGGTGGCCGTCCTCGACCACGGCGAGTACGACCAGATGGCCTGGACGGCAGACAGGATCGAGGTCCGGCTCCACGGCGCCCGCTACGCGGGCCCGTACCTCTTCGTCCCGTTTCGCCGTGCCGGCCCGGACCAGTGGCTCGTCCTCCGGGCCCGGGAGAGGCAGCTATAAACGTGCGTGCGGCATTGTCGGCTCCATGGCCGGAGTCTACGCCACCGAGTGCCCGCCCGGCGGAGAGGACGCCGACTCCTGGATCCGGCGCGGCATGGTCTGCACGCGCCGCCGAAAGTACGCGACCGCGATCGAGTCGTTCGGGAGGGCGCTCGATCACGATCCGGGTTCGGTCGAGGCTCTGCTCGGCAGGGGAAACGCCCTCTACGCGCTCGAACGCTACGACGAGGCGCTCGCCGCGTACGACCGCGCCCTCGAGGCGGCGCCCGACCGTCCGGCCGTCCACCTCGCCCGCTCGAGCGCGCTCTCGGCCCTCGGTCGGCACGGAGGAGGCCGCAGCCGCGTTCGCCCGGGCGATGGGCCTCCGCCACCGCCTCGAACGGGAGTAATTTATAGGACCTCGGCGAGAACACCTAACAGACCCGCAATGACCGAAGGCTATCCCACCGCAACCGTCGACGGGCGCGAGGTCCCGTACGACCCGTCCACGCTCCGCCGGATCCAGGAGCACCCGTGCTTCTCCGAGAAGGCCTGCCACGCCTTCGGCCGGATGCACCTCGCCGTCGCGCCGAAATGCAATATCCAGTGCAACTACTGCCAGCGCGACTACGACTGCGTCAACGAGTCGCGGCCGGGCGTGACCAGCCGGATCGTCACCCCGGAGGAGGCCGTCGCCCTGGTCAAGCAGGTCCTCGACGAACATACATTCATCAAGGTGATCGGGATCGCGGGCCCCGGCGATCCCCTGGCGAACGAGCAGACCTTCGAGGCTCTCCGGCTGGTCAAGGAGCACTTCCCCGAGACGATCCGGTGCATCTCGACGAACGGGCTCATGCTCCCCGAGCGGATCGACGAGCTCGCGGCCCTCGACGTCGGCAACATCACGGTCACGATGAACGCGCTCGACCCCGAGGTCGGCGCGAAGATCTACGACCACGTCGACTACCACGGGAAGCGGTACGAGGGGGTCGAGGCCGCGAAGATCCTGATCGCGAACCAGCTCAAGGGTGTCGAGGAGGCCGTGAAGCACAAGATGATCGTCAAGATCAACACGGTCTGGGTCCCCGGCATCAACGACGACGAGATCGTCGAGATCGCCGAGACGACCTCGAAGCTCGGCGCGTACACGTTCAACCTGATCCCGGTCATCCCGCAGTACAAGTTCAAGGACGTCGTGCCCCCGACGCCGGCGGAGAAGCGCGCGATGCAGGACCGGTGCGCGCCGTACATCAAGCAGATGCGCCACTGCCAGCGCTGCCGCGCGGACGCGATCGGCATGCTCGGCCACGACCTCCAGACGCCGGGCGGCTGCAGCAAGGGCACCTGAGCCCCTCTTCTTTTCGCACTTCAGAGATGGTCCGGGCTCGCCCGTTCCGAAGGCGAACACTCCATCCGTCGGTGTCGTGCGGGGTCGTGCGCGGAAAAATAGTAGGTGCTCAGACTGTGATCTCGCGCCAGCGGGCGCCGGGAACGCCGCAGATCGGGCAGGTTTCGGGCGCCTGGTCGAGCGCGACGTTCCCGCAGACGGGGCAGAGCAGGATCTTTCCCGCCTCGAGGTCCTTTCCGGCCTTCACGGCCTCGGCCGCCTTCGTGTAGAGCCCGGCGTGGACCTCCTCGGCCTTCATCGCGTACGTGAACGGCGTGATCGCGGCCTTCTGACCCTCGCCCTCGGCCTCCGCCACGAATCCGGGGTACATCTCGGTGAACTCGTGCGTCTCGCCCGCGATGGCGCCGGCGAGGTTCTCGGCCGTCGACTCTCGATCCGCCCATCACGCCGAGCAGGGTCCGGGCGTGGATCGCCTCGGCCTCGGACGCTGCACGGAAGAGCTTCGCGACGGCCGGAAAGCCCTCCTGCATGGCCTTCTCCGAGAACGCGAGGTACTTCCGGTTCGCCTGGGACTCGCCCGCGAACGCGGCCCCGACATTGTCCATGGTCGACATGCACACTACTGGAGCCGGGTGCCTCTTATATCTTCTTCTTTCGTCGATATCCGAACCAAAGACGTAAAAGAATGTTGAAGTTCAGGCCGAACACATCTCTCTCTCGTGGCGGCACGGCGCATGGCCGAGATCCCCGAGCGGGACCGGCCGCGGGAGAAACTGATGAAGAAGGGGGCGACGGCCCTCAAGACCCGGGAGCTGATCGCCGTGATCATCGGCCGGGGGACCCGGGGACGGGACGTGCTCGCCGTCTCCGATGCGATCGAGGATGTCTTCAAGGAGCGAAAGCAGGAGGTCACGATCGACGACCTGACCGCGGTTCCCGGTGTGGGAGCGGCCAAGGCCTGCCAGCTCCTCGCCGCCTTCGAGATCGCCCGCCGGTTCCGGGACCCGAACGAGGGCCTCCGCATCTCCACCCCCGAGGAGGTGCTCTCCCTGCCCGACGTCGAGATGATCCGGCACCGGCAGCAGGAGCACTTCCTCGCGATCACCCTGAACGGGGCCGGCGAGGTGATCCACGCCCGGACGCTGACCGTCGGCCTGCTGAACGCGAGCCAGGTCCATCCCCGGGAGGCCTTCGCCGACGCGATCACGGACCGGGCCGCGGCCGTCGTCTTCGTCCACAACCACCCCTCGGGCTCGCTCGAGCCCTCGGGCCCGGACCTCGCGATCACGCGGCAGCTCATGGAGGCCGGCGAGCTCCTCGGGATCCAGGTCCTCGACCACCTGATCATCTCGAAGAAGGGGCACCGTTCGCTCAAGCAGGCCGGCGTGCTCTGACCGCGGGAGAAAGGAGCGCCGCTCCTCCCTCAGGATTCCGTACCGGGCGCCCCGTGAGCGCCGCAGGCCCGCTCGCCGAGTCGCCGCCCCATCGCGTGCGCCTCGTCGAGCAGCGCCGGGAACTGCGCGAGGTCGCGTTTGTCGTCCATGTCGTCGACGAGGAGCTCCTCGCCCGGGGTCACGTCGACGATGTCGAAGAAGGATGCGGTCGGTGGCGCGGACCCCGTCGAAGACGTTCGGTGCGTGGTCGCGGGAGAGGCCGGAGATGGCGAGCAGGAGCCCGTGCCGCTGCTTCCGCCGCTCCTTCGGGACGATCGGCTGCTTCCGGCCGTACTTGGCCCAGTAGAAGACCTGGAACCGGTCCATGAACCCCTTCAGCTTGCCCGGAACGCCCATGGTCATGACCGGCGTCGCGATCACGATGCCGTCGGCCTCGAGAACCCTCTGGTAGAACGGGGTCAGGTCGTCGATCTGGGCGCACTCGGGTTCGTTCATGCAGTGGAGGATCTCCATGCAGGGCTCGAAGGTCAGGAGCGGCACGTTCACGCGCTCGACCGTGCAGCCCGCTTCGGCTGCGCCGGCGAGCGCCCGTTCGAGGAGCAGGGCCGTGTTGCCCCGCGGGAGCGGCGAGCCGAGCAGTCCGAGGATCAGCGGCATGGGCATGGAGTTGACGGGGCACGATAAAAAAGAGATGGCCGCGTTCACTGCCCGGCGACGCCGCACGGGCGCGAGAGGGAGCCGGGACCTGCACGTTTCCTTTCGCCGCCGGGTTCGGACATCCGGGAGTGGGATGCGCCTCCGGCCGAGCCCCGACGGGATCCAGCCGCGGGGGACTCCGGGCCGAACATCGTCGTTTTCCTCTCGCCCTCCGTTGCGGAATACGCCGCGATCGATGGCCGATACGGGCTGTTTTCAAGGCAATGGTAGCATGATCATCGATAAATACCTTCGGTGTGAAAGGGACACCTGGTGAGTTTTTTGGCAGAAGGTAACGAGAAGAAGGCCGGCGAGAAGGTCGGCCCCGGCAAGTACGTCTGTCTCGACTGCGGCTACGAGGAGGAGCTCGACAAGAGCGAACAGGACCTCCGGAAGTGTCCGAAGTGCTCCTGCGAGGAGTACCAGTGCTTCCCCATGACGCACATCCGCCCCGACGTCAAGACGCCCGAGGACGCGAGAAACCCGCCAAAGCGCTGAACGGCCGGCATACGGTCGCCTGCCGGATCTGCAACAGATCGGAACAACAGAGGAGGTAGTATTCATATGGTAAACGTATCTAGCGTGGGCCAGGTCTATGTCTGCAACATCTGCGGCAACGTGGTCGAGGTGAAAGAGGTCGGCGGCGGCGAGCTCGTCTGCTGCGGCGAGCCGATGGAGCTCAAGGCATGAGCCCCGGAGACGAGGCCCGCCTCGACGCCCTCGAGGAGAAGATCGGCAAGGTGCCGCGGATCTTCCGCGACCTCAAGGAGACGAACCCCGAGCTCTACAACTCGGTGATGGGTCTCGACCACATGGTCTGGGCGGACGGGTGCCTCTCGCGAAAGGAGAAGAAGCTGATCGCGATCGCGATCGCCGCGGCCATGCGCGACGGGCACGCCGTCAGGGCCCAGCTCGCCGGCGCCCCGCACCTCGGGATCTCGCTCGCCGAGATCGAGGAGGCGCTCCGGGTCACGTTCCTGCTCGCGGGCATGCCGGCGTACGTCTACGGGCGCGCCGCGGCCGAGGAGATCTACCAGGCGGGGCGCGACTAGCCCCGCCCGGTTCGAGGTGATCCTGATGTGTATGACCAGATGGAGACCTGCACGTGCGACGAGCCCGTTCAGTCCCTCCCCGTTCTCGGTGAGCCGGCGCCCGACTTCTCGGTGCTGTCGACTCACGGCCCCCTGAAGCTCTCCGACTACCGCGGCCGCTGGGTCGTGATGTTCTCGCACCCGGCGGACTTCACGCCGGTCTGCACGACCGAGTTCATGGCCTTTGCCGGGATCGCGGACGAGCTCGCGGCCCTGAACGTCCAGCTCATCGGCCTCTCGGTCGACTCCGTGCCCGCTCACCTCGCCTGGGTGCGGGCGATCAGGGAGAAGATGGGCGTCGACGTCCCGTTCCCGATCATCGCCGACCTCGAGATGACGGTCGCGAAGCGCTACGGGATGATCCAGCCGGGCCAGTCCACGACCGCGTGCGTCCGCGCCGTCTTCGTCATCGACGACAAGGGGGTGCTCCGGGCCATGATCTACTACCCGCTCACGACCGGGCGGTACATGCCCGAGATCCTCCGGCTCGTGAAGGCCCTCCAGACCACGGACGCCCACGGCGTCTCGACCCCGGCGAACTGGCAGCCCGGCGACAAGGTCGTGGTGCCCGCGCCGAAGACGGTCGAGGAGATGAGGAAGCGGGATGCGGAGGGATTGGAGTGCAGGGACTGGTACCTCTGCTTTAAGTCTCTCTGAACCTTTTTTATAGCCGCCGTGCCAACACGGGGGTACATGCCGATCACCGTCCTCGGGTTCGCAGGATCGCCTCGCCGGCACGGCAACTCCGAGACCCTGCTCGACTGGGTCCTCGAAGCGATGGCCGCCGAGCCGGGCGTCTCGGTCGAGAAGGTCGTGCTCGTCGACGCCGACATCCACCCCTGCCGGGGCTGCAACGTCTGCGAGCGGACGGGCGCCTGCGTCCAGCACGACGGCATGATCCCGCTCTACGACCGGATCCTCGAGGTCGACTGCGTGGTTCTCGCGGCCCCGATCTACTGCATGGGCCTCGCGGCCCAGACCAAGGCGCTCGTCGACCGGGCCCAGGTGTACCGCTCGCGGAAGTACGTGCTCGGGTGGCCCGTCATCCCCGAGGAGCGGAAGGGCAAGCGGCTCGGGCTCTTTCTCGCCACGGCCGGCCAGCCCTGGGACCATGTCTTCGACGCGGCCCTGCCGTCGGTCAAGTGCTTCTACCACCTCTCCGGGATCCGCGATCGCGATACGCATCACCTGCTCGTCAACAACGTCGACGAGCCCGGGGCTGTCGAACGCCACCCCATGGCCTGGACCAACGCGGTGGCGCTCGGGCGCGAGCGCCGTCGCGACCCTCCGCGAGCGGCTCGGGTCATGATCCGGGTGCTCGGCGTCTCGGGCAGCCCGCACCGGCACGGGAACACCGAGACCCTGCTCGACGCGTTCCTCGAGGGCGCCCGCGGGGCCGGCGCGGAGGTCGAGAAGGTGGTGCTCTCGACCCTCGCGTACGCGCCCTGCCGGGGCTGCAACGCCTGCCACCGGACCGGGGTCTGCGTCATGAAGGACGACGCGGGCCCCCTGCTCGAGCGGATGGCCGCCGCGGACGTGCTCGCGGTGGCCTCGCCGATCTACAGCATGGGCGTCACGGCCGAGCTCAAGGGGCTGATCGACCGGGCGCAGTATCTCTGGGCGCAGCGATTCGTCACGAACACGCTCGACTATTCGCCCGAACACCTGGCCCGGCACCGCGGCGTCTTCCTCGCGACCGCGGGTTCGGACTGGCCGGGCGTCTTCGACGCGGCCTTCCCGGTGGTGCGGGCGCTCTTCTCCGGGCTCGGCTTCGAGTACGCGGAGAACATCGTCTACGACGCGATGGACCGCCACGGCGGGATCAGGGGTCGCCCGGACGCGCTCGAGGAGGCGGCTGCCGCGGGGCGGCGAGCGGTCGAGGCGACTCAGCCGGGCGTAGGCGGCCCGCACCGCTCGTCGCAGATCCGCGCCACGATCCGGCGCGAGGAGCAGAGCGGCGTTCCCGAGAAGCCGCCGATACGGACGACCGGCAGCCGCAGCCCCGGGCCTCGAGGGCGTCGGCGAGCTCGCGCTCGTCGAAGTGCTGGTTGCAGCCGATGGTGATGATGTCGGGCCGGAGCTCCTCGATCGGCCTGAACATGTCCTCGGTATCGCCGAGGCGGGCCGCGTCGACCGGCTTCAGCGCCCGGACCAGCGCGAGCCGCTGGGCCTGGGGGACGATCGGATGGGGCTTGTGCCGGACGTTCGCGTCCCGCGCGACGATCACCACGAGCTCGTCGCCGAGCCGGCGCGACTCCTCGAGGTAGTAGAGGTGGCCGGGGTGGAGCAGGTCGAAGGTCCCGGTGGCGACGACCCGGGTCACGGCAGCACCTCGAGCTCGTGGGGGGCGCCGTCCGCGGTGAAGCAGGCCCAGTCGTCCTCGCCGTACGGCCAGCCGATGATCAGATGGTACCGGCCCGTGCGGGGGAAGAACCCGAGGTCCGCGT
The DNA here is from genome assembly GCA_963730355.1 of uncultured Methanoregulaceae archaeon. Lineage (GTDB taxonomy): Archaea > Halobacteriota > Methanomicrobia > Methanomicrobiales > Methanospirillaceae > UBA288. Next base: position 18,147 of record CAVSRL010000011.1, read on the forward strand.
TCGAGGGCTCCAGCACCCCGTTCGGGTGCGAGTGGGCCGAGCCCGCACGGTGGGTGTCGAGCGGCATCATGTCCAGCAGGACGCTGGCCGAGTCCTCGTTCGTGACCGTGCCCGGCACGAGGTCGCACTCCTCGATCACGCCGTCCTGCTCGCGGAGCAGGGCCACGAACTCGTTCGGGTCGTTCGAGGCGCCGATCGCGAGCAGCAGGTCGAGGAGCTCCCGCCGGATCCCCCTGCACTTCATGCCCTGAACGATGGGCCCGGGAAGGTGATAAGCCCGACGCCGCTCAAGAAACAGTTTTTCCACCCCGTCCGCTGTCAGAGAGCGGAGACGGTCATGCGCATCTACCCTGGGACGACGCGGCCGCCTACCCGCTGGGGGTCGCGATCGCGATCAGGCACTGCGCGGCGATCGGCCGCGAGGTCCGGCGGACTAGAGTCCGGCCTCGACGGCTGCAGCGATGCGGAGGTTCTCGACGCCCTCGGCCGGGGAGACCGGGAAGGCGGGTCCGCCAGCGACCGCCGCGAGGAACGCGGCGAGCTCGACCCGGAGGGGCTCGACCCGGTTGACGAGCACCTTCTCGATGATGTTCTCCTGGACGTACCGCTCCGGCTCGGCCGCATACTGCCCGGGCTTGCGGTGGACGTAGACCTCCTGGGCCATGAAGTCCCCCTCGATGGTCCGCTCCTCCTCCTCGATGTAGATCGACCGGATCTTCTTCGAGGACTTGCGGCTGGCCGAGAGGTAGGCATGGCACCCGTCGAAGCGGAAGAGGGCGGAGCAGACGTCGCCGTCCCCGGCCGAGGCAACGTGGTACGGGGCTCCCGGAAAGAGGACGTGGGCCAGTATGTCGATGTCGTGGATCATCAGGTCCTCGACGATCGAGGTGCCCGTGATCCGGGTCGAGGCCGGGTTGTGCCGTTTCAGCTCGACGTAGAGCGGCTCTCGTACGATCTTCCGGATCTCCTCGACGATCGGGTTGAACCGTTCGATATGGCCGACCCCGACCGCAAGGCCGCGGGGGATCAGCTCGAGCAGCCGCTCTCCCTCCTCCACGGTCGCGCAGATCGGCTTCTCGATCAGCATGGGCACGCCGGCCTCGGCCACCCGCTCGGCCGTCTCGAGGTGATACGGGGTCGGGACGCAGATGCTGACCGCGTCCGCGGCGTCGAGGAGGGCCTCGAGCGAGCCTGCGACCGTCGCCCCGGTCCGGCGGGCGGCGGCCTCGGCCGCCGGCGGCTGCACGTCGTGGACCAGCACCTCGGTCACCTGCTTGAGCTCGGAACAGATCCGGATGTGGTTCTGGCCCATCACCCCGGCGCCGATCACCCCGATCCTCACGGCCGTACCCCGTTCACGGCGCCGACGATCGCCTCGAGTTCGGCCGGTCCGATTCCCGGATGGACCGGGAGCGAGAGGACCCGGTCGGCGAGGTCGGTCGCGATCGGACAGGCGCCGGGCGGCGCCGTGCCCTGGTAGAGCGGCTGCTCGTGGACCGGGATCGGGTAGTGGACCGCGCTCCCGATCCCGTGCTCGCGAAGATATGCACTCAGCCCGTCGCGCGAGAGCGGGCAGTCGTCCGTCACCGTCACCACGTACTGGTGGTAGACGTGGGTGCGGTCGTCGCCGACGGCGGGGGGTACGACCCCGGGAGCGTCGAGGTGCGCCGAGAGGTATGCGCCGTTCTCCTGCCGGCGCTCGTTGAAGCCGGGCAGGCGCCGGAGCTGGACTCGTCCGATGGCGCCCCCGAGGTCGGTCATCCGGTAGTTGTACCCGAGCTCGGTATGAAGGTACTTCTCGGCCTGGCCGTGGTTGATCAGGCGCCGGATTCGGCGGTCGAGCGCGTCGTCGTCCGTCGTGACCATCCCGCCCTCGCCCGTGGTCATGTTCTTGGTCGGGTAGAACGAGAAGCACCCCGCGGTCCCCAGCGACCCGACCCGACGGCCGCGCCACTTGGCACCGTGGGCCTGGGCCGCGTCCTCGATCAGCACGAGGTCGCGATCGGCGCAGAGGTCCAGGGCCGGCCCGAGGTCGAAGGGCTGGCCGAAGAGGTGGACGCCGACGATCGCCTTCGTCCGGGGCGTGACGAGCGCAGGCAGAGCCTCCGGATCGAGCGTGAAGAGGTCCGGCCGTACGTCGGCGAAGACCGGGACGGCGCCGCACATCGAGACCGCGGTCGCGGTCGCGATGAACGTGAACGAGGGCACGATCACCTCGTCGCCTGGCCCGATGCCGGCCGCGAGCAGGGCCGCATGGAGGGCCGTCGTCCCGTTCGAGACGGCGATCGCGTGCCCGACACCGGTGTACGCGGCGAACTCGTCCTCGAATGCGGCGACCTCGGGACCCGAGGCCAGCATCCCCGAGCAGACCACGCGCGCGGCGGCCGCAGCCTCCTCCTCGCCGAGGAGCGGGCGGGCGATCGGGATCACGAACGCACCTCCGGCACCGGCTTGGCACGGATCTGTGCCGGGGAGCCGATCGCGAGCATCCCGGGCGGGACGTCCTTTGTCACGATGGCGCCGGCCGCAACCAGGGCGTCCGCCCCGATCCGCACCCCGGGGAGCACGGTCGCGTTCGCGCCGATCGCGGCCCCGTCCTCGATCACCGGACCGGCGAGCCCGCCGATGCCGGTCGGCGGGTACCGATCGTTCGTGAGCACCACGTGCGGGCCGAGAAAGACCCGGTCCCCGATCACGGTGTTCGTCGGGATGAAGGCCATCGACTGGATCGAGACGTCCGAGCCGATCACCGAGCGCCCCTCGCAGATCGCGTTCGTCCCGATCGCGACGCGGTCGCCGATCCGCGTCTGCTCGCGGATCAGGACGTTGTGCCCGGTCTGGAAGTCGTCGCCGATCTCCACCTCGCAGTAGATGATGGTTCCCGGGCGGAGCGTCGCGTTCCGGCCGACCGTGACCCCGGGGAAGTCGGTTGCTCCGAGGTAGTCGCGGGATGGAAAACCGAGGGTGACGGGCTGGAGGAGCCGGGCGCCCTCGCCGATGGTATTTCTTCCAAGGTGCATCATTCGACGGTCACGCTCTTGGCAAGGTTTCTGGGCTGGTCCACGTCGCGCCCGAGCGCGACTGCGGTCCGATAGGCGAGCTGCTGGAGCACGACCGAGGTCGCGACCAGCTGGACGAGCTCGTGGCTCTCGGGGATCGGCAGGAAGACGTCCACGATGTCGGTCAGCTCCCGGTCTCCGCGGGCGCCGATCCCGATGATCGGAGCGTTCCGCGCCTTCATCTCCTTGATGTTCGAGAGCATGATCGAGTAGGTGTCGCCGGGCGGACAGAGCGCGACGACCGGCGTCTCGGTGGAGAGGAGCGCGAACGGTCCATGCTTGAGCTCGCCCGCTGCGTAGCCCTCGGCGTGGATGTACGAGATCTCCTTCATCTTGAGCGCCCCTTCGAGCGCGATCGGATAGAAGAGGCCGCGTCCGACGTAGAAGAGGTGCTCGGCGGGCTGGCAGATCTCGACCGCTCTGTCGATGTCGAGCAGGAGGACCTCCTCGATCACACTGTTCGCCCGCTCAAGCGCCGCGGCGAACGTGTTGCCCCCTTTCATCAGATCAGCAAGGCGCATCAGGACCGCGAGCTGCGCGATGAACGACTTCGTGGCCGCGACCGAGATCTCGGGGCCCGCACGCGTATAGAGCGTGTGGTCCGCTATCCGGGTGACGGTCGAGCCGAGCACGTTCGTGATCGCGAGCGTCGGGCAGTTGTAGGCCCGGGCTTTCTTGAGCGCCGCGAGCGTGTCCGCAGTCTCGCCCGACTGGGTGATCACGGTCACGATCCCCTTCAGGGGCGGGGTGAAGTACTTGAACTCGGAGCCGAGCTCGGCCCGGACCGGGATCCGACAGGTCGACTCGCAGAGGTACTTGAAGACGAGCCCCGCATGGTACGACGAGCCGCAGGCGACCACCGTGATCTCGGAGGGGCGCCGGAACCGCTCGGGAAGCGACGCCTCGGTGATCCCGTGGAGGGTGTCGTAGAAGACCTTCGGCTGCTCGAAGATCTCCTTGAGCATGAAGTGCGGAAACCCGCCCTTCTTCACGGTCTCGACGTCCCAGTCCACGTGCTCGATCGGCCGCTGGACAGGCGTGCCGCGGGAGTAGATCCGCCACCCCGTGCGGTCGATCTCGGCGAGATCGCCGTCCTCGAGGTAGACGACCCGCTCCGTATACCCGAGGAGCGGCGTCACATCCGAAGCCGCGAAGACCTCCTGATCTCCGATCCCCAGCACGAGCGGCGACGAGTCCCGCGCCGCGACGACCGTGTCGGACCCCTCGACCGTCACGAGGAGCGCGTACGACCCCTCGAGCCGCGCGATCGTCTTCTCGACCGCATCGCGCAGGTCGGACCCGTCGTAGTACTCTTCGATCAGGTGGGCGACGACCTCGGTGTCGGTCTCCGAGCGGAAGACATGCCCCCGAGCCGCGAGCTCGCGCGTGAGCGCGGAGTAGTTCTCGATGATCCCGTTGTGGACGACGGCGATCCGTCCCGTGCAGTCCAGGTGCGGGTGGGCGTTCCGATCGCTCGGCACGCCGTGGGTCGCCCACCGCGTGTGCCCGATCCCGATCGTGCCGTGGAGTCCCCACGCCCGCTCTCCCTTCTCCGAGATCTTGCCCTCGCATTTGTAGACCTCGAGGCAGGGGTTGTTCGTTGCGACGCCGAACGAGTCGTATCCACGGTATTCGAGCTTCTGGAGCCCGTCCACGATCACGTTCGCCGCCGGGCGGAACCCGACGTACCCGACGATCCCGCACACCCTAGATCACCACCGCACCGTCAGGGACCACGCCCGTGACCGTGGTGTTCCCGGCCTCGATCGTCACGTTGTTGCCGATGATGCAGTTCTTCAGGATCGTGAACGGCGCCGAGCTGACGCGGTCGCCGAGCACGGCGCCGAACGCGGCCTTCTGGAACCGCCCCTCCCGCTCGAGCACGGCGCCGGTCGTCCAGGTGGCCGTGTGGTCCTGGAGCCGGCAGGCCTCGCCCACCACCGCGTCGATGATCCGCGAGTGCGACCCGATCACGACGTCGTCCATCACGAGCGAGTGGGCCACGTAGCTCAGCGGGTCGATCGTGACCCGCGACCCGATCGAGGTGTTCGGCATGATCACGCAGTTCGGGCCGATCGCGCAGTCCTCGCCGATCACCACCGGCCCGTGGATGTACGTGTTCGGTCCGATCACGGTCCCCTTGCCGATCCGGATCAGCCCGTAGAGCTTCGAGGAGCGCGAGATGGTGCCCGCGCGCCGGGCGTCGATGTGCGACAGCAGCTTCGCGTTCATCTCGAGGAGGTCCCAGGGGTTGACCGCGTCCTGCCAGTCGACGGCCCGGACCGGCACCACGCGGGCGCCGTCGAGGATCATCGCCTGGAGCGCGTCCGGGACCTCGTGGCCGACCGTGTACCGGAAGAACGACCGGTCGAGCGCGTAGACCCCGGTCGAGACGATGTAGCCCGTCGGGGTGTCGGGCTTCTCCTTGATCTCGCTCACGAGCCCGTCCTTTGTCACGACCACCCCGAAGTTCGTCGGGTTCGGGTGATCGGTCACGAGGACCGCGCTTCGCTCGCCTTTAATCCGCGCGATCGAGGCGGCGTCGATGTAGTTGTCGCCGGCGAGAAGGAGGAACCGGTCCCGGAGGTACGGCTCGGCGCAACGGAGCGCGTGCCCGGTCCCGAGCTGGTTCTCCTGGACCACGACCCGGACGGGCAGGTCGTTCTCGGTCAGGTACCGGATCACATGCTCCTTCCGATACCCGACGACCACGATGATCTCCCGGATGCCGTTCGCCAGGAGGGCGTCGATCACGTACTTCAGAATGGGTGTGTTCGCGACCGGGACGAGGGCCTTTGGCCTCGAACGGGTCAGGGGGCGAAGGCGCGTGCCCTCCCCCGCCGCGAGAATGACAGCCTGCATGGATTGCTCCTATGACTGGAACGAGGTTCCCTCGTCGATCCACCCCTCGACGAACGAGTGCGGGGCGATGTTCACGCCGGGGCCGATCACGGTCCCGACGTTGACCGAGCAGTTGATCCCGAGGTTCACGTGGTCTCCGACGATGGCGCCGAGCTTCCGGCGTCCCGTGTTTCTGCCGGCCACCTTCACGACGGCGTGGTCGTTCCTGAGGTTCGCGATCTTCGATCCGGCCCCGAAGTTGCAGTGGCTTCCGATCACGGAGTCGCCGACGTAGTTGAAGTGCGGGATCTTCGTGTCGGGGAGCACGATCGTGTTCTTGAGCTCGGTCGCGTGGCCGACGTGGCAGCGGTCGCCGACCGAGGTGGACGGACGGAGATAGGCGTGGGGCCCGATCTTGCACCCCTTTCCGATGATGCACGGCCCCTCGATATAGGTGCCGGCCATCACGACCGTTCCCTTGCCGATCGAGACCGGGCCTTTCAGCACGACCCCGTCCTCGATCTCGCCCTCGATCGCGGGCGCGAGGGCTCCGAGCAGGCGCGAGTTCGCGTCGAGCAGGTCCCAGGGATAGCCCATGTCGAGCCAGCTCTCGAGCATGTGCGAGCGCAGGCGCCGTTCCCGGACGTACTCGGCGAGCGCGTCGGTCAGCTCGGTACTCGCCGCGACTCGAGACACCGATCCGGTCGATCAGGGCGAAGATCTCGTCGTCGAACCGATAGACCCCGGCGTTGATCAGCTCGCTCTTCGGGTCGGGCGACTTCTCCTCGAGACCGGTGATGAACCCGTCCTCGCAGGTGACCACGCCGAAGTCCTGGGGATGGTCGGTCCGATGGATCCCCATGACCGGGCCGTCCATGGCCGCGATCGCGGCGATGTCGTCCGAACCGACGATCATGTCCCCGTTCATCAGCAGGAACGGCCCCGAGACGAGGCCGGCGCAGACCCGGACCGCGTCGCCCGTGCCGAGCTGCTGCCGCTGGGCCACGTACCGGATGCGGCAGCCGAATGCTCCGCCGTCGCCGAAGTGCTCCCGGATCTCGCGCTCGCCGTAGCCGACCACGAGTACGAACCGGGTGAAGCCCGCCCGGACAGCGGCCGCGATCAGGTGTTCGAGGATCGGCCGGTTCGCGACCGGCAGCATCACCTTCGGCCGCGAGGCCGTCAGCGGGCGCATCCGTTTGCCCTCGCCTGCGGCGAGGATCACGCATTGCATCACAGGACTGCCTCCAGGTTATGCGCCGCCAATGGGCGTCGGGGTCCGTCCGGGACCTTCCGAGATGGCGGCGCACGGCACGGACCGAGGGTTTCCGCGCCGGGATGAGAGGCCAGGAACGGTGGACCCGCCGGTGCCGTGGTTCATTCCCGAAGCATTTGTCCTCACCCGATATGAGGCTTCGTAAGCCCTCATCGTCCGTACGGGCACCAGTGGGGGAGGTCGACGAGCACGGCCGTGCCGCCCGTCGAGGGGCCGACCATCATGATCTCCGTGCCGGGTCTCGCATGGTCGAACTCGGCGAGCCCGGCATCGGTCACGAGCCCGTGACCGAGCACGATCACGACCCCGGCGTCCCCGGTCTCGTCCGCGAGCCTGTCGGCGAATGCATGCTCGAGGAGGGGGGATGCGCCGACCAGGCGGACGGAACGGCCCCCGGTCTTCGCGACGAGTCTGCCGCAGGCAGGGGGGACGGTCCTCGATCGCACAGCCGCGAAGGTTCCGGGCGAAGCCGAAGAACCCGGCGACCGCGTTGATCACGACGCCGGCGGCCGAGCGTTCGCGCTCGCCTGCGAGCGGGGCGCCGAAGAGCATGGAGACCTTCACCCGCGCCTCGACCGGCGCCCCCGTCACGAACTGCGCGGTCCGGCCGCCGTAGTCGGCCTCGAGCGGGATCCCGCGCTCGTACGGGCAGACGAGGGCGTCGTGGTTGCGCACGATCTCGATCGCGCCGTCCTCGACTCCGGTCCCCTCGATCCGGGCGCGAAGGGCGTCTGCCGCGCGCACGAAGAGGTTCACGGACGCACCTCGAGCACGACCCGTGCCGGCGCGCCGTCTCCGCCCTGGAGCCGGAGCGGAAGCGCGATCAGGCCGTACTCTCCCGGCGGCACGTTCGCGAGGTCCAGGAGTCTCGATCACCCCGCCCCCCGGCCCGAGCAGGGTCCGGTGGACCGCGCCGTCCGCGCCGTCGGCCTCGATGGAGGGCGCGTCCGTTCCGACGAGGCGGACTCCCTGGCTGACCAGGTACGTAGCCCCCGCGGGCGTGAGCGCCGGAAACGGCGCGACGAACTTCGTCCGGCGCGAGAACCAGGTCTTGAGGAGCACCCGCGTCGCGCCCCCGAGGCGCCCCTCGAGCTCCTCCGGGCCGATCGCGGTCGCCGTCGTCTCGATCACGCGGCAGGGGCCGATCAGCAGGTCGAGGGGAAGGCGGTCAACGGTCCGGCCGTCGAAGAGGTAGTGGTCGGGGGCGTCGATGTGGGTCCCGGAGTGAGAGCTCAGGCCGAGATCGCTGATCAGGAACCCCTCGCGCGACCGCTTCGTGATCGTCGGGACCGTGTCGCCCGGGTAGACCACGACGCCGGGCGAGAGCGCCCGCGTCGCGTCGAGGTACCTCACCATCCGTGCTCCCCGATCAGGGGCACGAACCGGACGGGGCCGGCAGACTCCCGGACGAGACGGGAGCCCTGCCGGCGGATCCGGATCAGCTCCTGCAGGTCGCGCCCTCCCACGGGTGCGACGAACCGGCCGTTCTCGGCGAGCTGCTCCAGAAGCGGCTCGGGCACGAACGGCGCGGCCGCAGTCACGAGGATCCCGTGTACGGCGCAAGCGCCGGCCACCCCTGCGTTCCGTCGCCGACGTGAACCTCGACGTTCGCGGCCCCGACCCGCGCGAGGTTCGCCCGCGCCGCCTCGGCCACCTCGGGCAGCCGTTCGACCGTGACCACGCGCTCGCAGAGAAGCGAGAGGACGGCGGCCTGGTACCCCGAACCGGCCCCGATCTCGAGTAGCCGGTCCTGAGGCCCGGGCTCGAGCATCGCGGTCATCATCGCGACGATATACGGCTGGGAGATCGTCTGGCCCGCCCCGATGGGCAGGGGCATGTCGTCGTAGGCGGCCCGTTCGTACCCGTGCGGGACGAAGAGGTGGCGGGGCACGCCCCGCATCGCCTCGAGCACTCGCTCGTCGTGGATTCCCCTGGCCGCGATCTGGTGCTCGACCATCGCGTGGCGCATGGACTCGTACGGATCCTGCATTCCTAGAACCCGGACTCCGCGGCGTCGATCGCTCCGTCGATCTGCCGCTGGAGCATCTCCGGGAGCCCCCGAATCTTTACATCGAGGAACCCCCGGATAATCGTTGCGGTCGCGGTCTCCTCGTCGAGCCCGCGCGACATCAGATACTCGATCTCGTCCTGCGCGATCCGGCCGACGGCGGCCTCGTGCGAGAGCTCGGTATCGACCACGGACCCCGCGATCTCGGGGATCGCGTGGATCAGCCCGTCCCTGAGGATCAGGCCCCTGCACTCGATATGCCCCTTCGTCCCGGGGACCTCGCCCCGGATCTCGCCCCGGCTGATGATCGTGCCGCCGCGCGTGATCATCCGGCTCACGATCTCTGCCGACGTCCCCGGCGCCGCGAGGATGGCGCGCGAGCCGAGGTCGAGGGTCGAGCCCGGGAGCGCGACCACGACCGACGAGAACCGGGCGACCGCGTTCTCCCCGATCAGGTTCGCGGTCGGGTTCATGTCGATGTGCCGGACGGGCTGCATGCAGACGTAGTTCGAGAGGAAGACGCCGCCCTCCTCGATGATCGAGGCCGACCGCGGGAAGACCGAGATCGATTCGGACCAGTTGTGGATCATGGTCGAGGTGACCCGGGCGTTCTTGCCGATGTAGAACTCGGTCACGCCGATGTGAGACCCGCTCTTGGTCTCCGACCCCGAGACGCAACCCGAGATCAGATGGAGCTCGGCCCCCTCCTCGGCGATCACGATGTTGTGGACGTACTGGACTTTGGCGCCCGCGAGGTAGAGGCAGGCCTGGAGCGGATAGACGGCCTTCGCCCCTCTCCTCGCGATGATCGCAAAGCCCCTCTGGACCTCCTGCTTCGCGACGAACTGGGTGAACTTGTCCTTGTCCCTGTCCACGGCCTTCCAGTAATAGTCCTTGAGCCAGTCGTATTTCTGGAGGGCCTCGGCGATCGGCAGCACCTCGATCCCCTCGGTCCCCGAGTGGGCGTGCCGGATCTCCTGGTCGACCTGGAAGAACGAGCCCGAGCGCTCGGTCTCCCCGATGTCGAGCCCGGCGAGCTCGAGCCGGGACCGGTCCTCGGCCGAGAGGTCTGTCAACTCCCCTACATTCGCTGGCATTCCACACACTCCTGGTACCCGTGGGTCTTGATCGACTTGAGGATCTCGCGGGGGTTGCCGTGGCACTTGAAGACGCCGTCGCAGAGGACGTGACCGTAGTCGGCGTCGATGTAGTCCAGGATGTACCCCGTATGCGTGATGATCAGCCCGCTCTTGGTCCGTTTCACGATGTGCTCGTCCTTCTCGAGAAGGTGGGCGATCGCGGTCCCGATCAGGGATATGTTCTCGATATCGACGCCGGACTCGGGCTCGTCGAGCATGGTGAACGTCGGATCCTGGACGAGCAGCTGCAGCACCTCGCTCCGCTTGATCTCTCCGCCGGAGAAGCCCGCGTTCACGTCCCGGTCGAGGAACCGGTCCATGTTCAGCTCCGCGGCCAGCGCCGGGATCCGGTCCGCGTTCGCACGGGCGGTGACCTCCAGGAGCTTGCCGAGCTTGAGCCCGGCGATCGTGGGCGGTCGCTGATAGAGCATCCCCATGCCGCGTTCGGCCCGCTCGTGAAGCGGCAACCGGGTGACGTCCTCGCCGTTGAAGACGATCGCCCCGGCCGTCACCTCGTTCCCCCCAAAGCCCATGATCGTCCGGAGCAGGGTTGTCTTGCCCGATCCGTTCGGCCCCATCATCACGTGGGTCTCGCCGTCGGGAATGGTGAGGTTGATGTCATGGAGAACCTCCCGATCCCCGATCGAGACGTGCAGGTCTGTGATCTCGAGCATAAAACTCCTCGCGAGATGTATCGGGCCGCGAGATTATACCGTTGCCGATCCCCCCATTCACTTTCACACCGCGATCGTACATGGTTATGGTGCGGCCCGGCGACCTCTCCTGCATGGAACGAGAGACGTTCATCCATATCGCCGAGCGCGCGGCCCGGTACCCGAACGTGCGGCGGCGGGGCCAGCTGGTCCGGCCGGCCCCTGCCACACCCGCGCCGGTCGGCTTCTTCGCCGGGCTCGCGGCCAGGGCGGCCGGCTACGGCGGATTCGCCGAGACGTAGGCCGCAGCCCCGGCCCGGTCGTACCGGTTCGCCGCGGTCCGGTTCAGCAGGTCGGCCGCACGGTTGTACTCGTCGACGAGCCGATCGCAGGCCGCTGCGTTCTCCCTGTACCGTGCGTATGCGGTCTCGAATGCATTGCGGGCGCCGGCCGATCGAAGCGCCTCGAGCTGGCGACGGTCCGTCTCGAGCGCGTTCCGTTGCCGGTCGATCTCGGGGCCGAGCGCTTCCACGTGCGCCCGGGCTGTCCGTCGCGCCGCCTCGATGGCCGCGACCTCGGGGGCGGCGCCGTACACGGTCGTGCCGTTCCCGATAGGGACGACGAGTGGGGAGGAGGCGAGCCGGACCCCGCCGCCGATCCCATCGGGCACCGCTCCGACGTACGAGCCGTTCGTGACCTCGAGGTAGGCGTATCCGGAGCCGCCGTAATCGTACCCTGCCGGGCAGCCGACGCCGAGGGCCATGTGCGACTCGGGAAGGAAGACGAGGAGCGCGACGCGGTAGCCCTCCCGTGCGAGGAGGCCGGCGAGCAGCAGGGTCTTATCGTCGCAGTCGCCGCTCCCGTCCGCCCAGGTCTCGACCGGATACTTCGCCGGCGTCCCCGGCGCCGAGACGTACGGGAGCTGCTGGACGGCTGCGGCCATGAGCTCGAGGTACCTATCCCCGTCGAGCCCGCGCCGGTCCCGGACCTCGCGGAACCGGACGAGCAGGTCGTCGTAGAACCGGTCCTGGGCCGGGTCGAGGACCTGGGCGCGGTAGGCGCCTGCGACCCACTCCCCCTCCGGCACCTCGCCCCGGATCAGCACCTCCTTCTCGCCCGCTCTCGCTCCGGCGAGGACCCCGGCGTCGATCGTGGACCCGACCGTCTCGGCCCCCCCCTCGAACTCGAACGGATGATCGGCAGCCACCGGCTCTCCGGCGCCCTGCACGGGCGCGATCGCCGGGTACTCGGCGCTGGGTCCCATGAGAGCGGCGCATCCGGCCGTGGCGACGGCGAGGCAGAGCACGGCCAGTGCAGCGACACGGGGTTTCATCCTCCGCGCTCCAGCAGGGCCGGGAGATCCGCAATCGAGCCGAGCACCCGATCCGGGACGACGGATGCGGCCGCGAGCGCATCGGGGCGGAATTTGCCGGTCCGGACGAGGAGCGCTCCGAGGCCGGCGGACTGCGCCCCTCCGATGTCGGTGGCGATATCGTCCCCGACCATCACGGCCCGTTCCGCCGGGACCCCGAGATCGGCGAGCGCGAGCCGGAAGAATGCGGGCGAGGGCTTGCCCACCACCTCGGCCGTCACGCCGGCCGCGTACTCGAGCGCGGCCACGAACGGTCCGGCCGAGAGCGCGAGGCCGTCCGCGTCCCGCCAGTACCGGTCCCGCTCGAGCGCGATGAGCCGGGCGCCGCTGAGAAGAAGGCGAAACGCCCGGTTCATGCTGCCGTAGGTCCACCGATCGCCCGCGTCGCCGACAACGACGTACGGCACATCTTCCGATGCGAGCCGGATGCCGGCCTCCTCGAAGTCACGGTGGACATCGCCGGTCGCGATCAGGTGGCACGCCGCGACGCCCTCCTCGCCGAGCCGGCGCACGGCGGCGAGGGCCGGGGTGAAGCACCAGGCCTCCGGGATCGCGAAGCCGAAGCCATTGAGGCGGTCGGCGACGGCCCGGCGAGACCGCCGGGTCGTGTTCGTCACGCATCGAAACGGGATCCCCTCATCCCGGAGCCACTCGAGGGTCTCGACCGCTCCCGGTATCGGGGCGTCTCCGACATACAGCACGCCGTCGAGGTCGATCAGCACGGCGTCGACGTTCACAGTGGCATCGTCCTCCGGAGTCGACGCGCTGGCGCTGCACCGGACCCTGCCGTTCCGCACGGCGCGGCACCGTGATGGAGATCCCCGTGGGCTCGTCACCGTCATCTCTTCATCCCCTTCGATATGGACCCTGGCCACCAATCTCCCGCGGACCGTTCCGTGAGCGTGGCGGTGATGCCGGAGACCAGGCCCGGAGCGACCATCGAGAGAGCGGACGAACCGCGGCCCGGCGCCCGTACCTGATGGATGGTGCGGATCCCCTATTCAATGGTTCTGACCCGAGAGCGCGAGCCCGCGGCGGGATCCGCCGGGCACTCCGAGGTTCCCGCCCCAGTCTCCGGGCATCGTGCGGGGGACGTTTCCGCCTCGTCCGTCGGTCAGAATCGCAATCCGGCCGACCACGGAAAGAAATGACAACGTTTTTAATGGAACGGACGGTAATTAGACTATGAGGTGACCTCATGGCAACCTATGGTATCGAATTCGTTCCTGGAAACGTCAACGTCAAGCAGGTCGTGAACTACTGCAAGCTCGCAGAGTCGAAGGACATCGACTTCGCCTGGATCACGAACCACTACAACAACCGCCACTGCTACCCCGTCCTCGCTGCGATCGCGCAGGAGACCAACACGATCAAGATGGGCCCGGGTATCATGAACGCGTTCACGGACACGCCGGCCGCGATGGCCTCGTTCGCCGCGACGCTCAACGAGATCTCGGACGGACGCGCCGTGCTCGGCATCGGACCCGGCGACCTCTCGACCCTGCCGAAGCTGAACATCCAGCCCGAGAAGCCCGTCGCCCGCCTCGGCGAGGCCGTCGCGGTGATCCGCAAGCTCCTGACCGGCGAGACCGTCTCGACCCCCGAGATGGAGTTCTTCAAGTACGACGGCGCGAAGATGACCGGCGTCAACCTCCCCGGCAAGAAGGGCATCCCCGATCTACATCGGCGCCCAGGGCCCCAAGGTCCTCGAGCTCGCCGGCACGGTCGGTGACGGCGCGCTGATCAACGCCTCGAACCCGAAGGACTTCGCGGCTGCGATCCCGATCATCAAGGGCGCGACCGACAAGGTCGGCAAGAAGGGCTTCGACATCGGCGCGTACACCGCGATGTCGATCGACAAGTCCGAGAAGAAGGCCCGGAACGCCGCGAAGATCGTGGCCGCGTTCATCGCCGCCGGCTCGCCCGAGCCCCTGCTCGACGCGCCACGGCCTCGACCTCGCGAACGTCGCGAACATCAAGGCCGCCCTCGGCAAGTTCGACTTCAAGTCGGTCGGCGAGCTCGTCGGCGACAAGGAGATCGACGCGTTCACGATCGCGGGCACCCCCGAGATGGTCAAGGCCAAGTGCGCCGACCTCGAGGCGGCCGGCGTCACGCAGATCATCTTCGGTTCGCCGCTCGGCCCGAACATGACCGACTCGATCCGGCTGCTCGGCAAGTACGTCGTGTAAACCCCCATACCCGCCTTTTTTCCCAAGCGTTAATATCGAGGCCGAGCCAAGCTCCCGGCACCCATGTTCGTGATCGAGGAGCGGCGGAACGGCGAGTTTCCGCTCCAGTACCGGCGCGAACGCCTGACCGGCCTCTCCTGCACGATCAGCCCGGGCCGGCTCCTCCGCGGGCTCGATCACCCGGCGGCGCCGCCCGTGTCGCCGCCGCAGGACTGCCCGTTCTGTCCCGAACGGCTCGAGGCCGAGACCCCGACCTTTCCCGACGGCACCCGCATCCGGCGGGGCGAGTCCGTGACCTTTCCGAACCGGTACCCGTTCGCCGAGCGGCACACGGTCGGCGTGATCTGCCGTTCGCACGAGGTCGAGCGGCTCACGGTGCGCCAGCTCGCGGACGCGCTCGAGGGGGTCGCGGCATCGCTCGAGGGCGCCCCCGGCTACCCGTCGATCAACTGGAACTACCTCGCCTCGGCCGGGGCCTCGATGCCGCACCCGCACCTCCAGGGGCTTGCCGATCGGCGACCGTCCCGTGTTCCGGGGCTGTACATCGATGCCTCGGCGCGGTACCGCGCACGGCACGCCGGCGATACTGGAGCGACCTCGTCGAGCACGAGGCGGAGACGGACCGCTGGCTCTTCGGCGGCGAGGTCCCGTTCGTCGCCTCGGCCGTGCCGCTCGGCGAGCGGGAGGTGCGGGGTCTGCTGCCCGTGGGGACCCTCGAGGAGGCCGGCCCGTACCTCGCGCCCCTCGCCGGCGGGATCTGCCGCGTGCTCGACCTCTACCGGTCTCTCGGGACGCAGGCGTTCAACGTCGCGCTCTTCTTCGACCGCCCCGGCCCCGACCGGGGCTTCTCGGCCTTCTGCTCGGTGATCGCCCGGATCAATCCGAACCCGGCCTCGATCTCGGACTCGGCCTTCATGGAGCGGCTCCACCAGCACCCGGTCGTGATGACGCTCCCGGAGGAGCTCGGCCCCCGCTATCGGATGGTCGAATCCAAAAAATAGGGTTGGGTATCGGGTTACTCGGGCTTCGAGATCAGCGCGGTCTTGCCGACGAGCGTGCCGTCCTTCTTGTGGGGCCTGCGGACGACGCCGTCCCCGGCCTTCTCGATCTCGCGGGCCTCGTCACAGAGGACGGCGGCCACACGCATCATCTCGTGCGCGGAGGCGACGATCGGGATGTACTTCTCCCACTCCTTGGTCATGAAGCAACCCTTGACGTTGACCATCGCGACCGCCGAGGCGATCTCGTAGGCCGCGCGGGCCTTCGCGACCGCGTAGGGGTTCGTGAACTCGCAGTCGACCGCCTTGTCCGAGGTCATGACGACCTTCGGGAGCGCGATCTGGTCGCCCTTCTGGCCGGCCTTGACCTGGTCGATCACCTTGTCGAGCTCCAGCTGCATCTTCCGGTACGCGCCGGTGATGGCGAGGACCTTGACCAGGTTCCCGTTGTAGTCGGCCATCTCGATGGGGTCGAGGAACTCGCGGCGGGCGCCGATCATCGCGTCGGCCTTCATGATGATGTAGCCGAACTTCGACTCCTTGAGGTCTGCCCACTCCTTCTTGGTGGTCACGTCGTCCGTGATCACGACGACCGGGATGCCGGCCGCGGCGAGCGCCTCGCGTGCGCCCGTCGGTCCGGGGAGCACGCCGTTCGGCGAGACGACGATACAGAAGTCGGGGCCCCACGCCTTCAGGGTGGAGACGACGCGGTCGACGTCTGCGACCTCGAGCTTCGTGCCGGACGTGGCCATGAAGGTCTGCATGTCCTCGCGGTCTGCCCGCTCGTCGAGCAGGAGTTCGGCCATGACGCCGGATGCGATATTGCCGAGTTTTGCAATGCCTACTTTGACAACCATTCAGTTCACCTCGGTGAATAGGTAGGTAGTTTTCACGAAAATCGATAAAAAGGTTGCGTTTTCTCTGCCAAACCATGCGACGGCCGAATCATCGCCGAAGGCACGGTCAATGCCACGGCCTCATTTCCCCAACTGGTTAATTGGAAGTGTTTAAGTTCGGCCACTGCGAGCGTCGTGTACATGAAGAACGGCCTCCTCACCGAGCGGCAGAAAGAGGTGCTGCGCTACCGGAGGCAGGGGTTGACCCAGCAGCAGATCGCCGATATCATCGGGACGTCGAAGGCGAACGTCTGCACCATCGAGAAGTCGGCGCTCGAGAATGTGCGCAGGGCGCGCGAGACGCTCCAGTTCATGTACACCCTCGACGCCCGGTTCCTCTGCGCGATCCCGACGGGCGCCGACCTCCTGGCCGTCCCGGAGACGATCTTCCACGAGGCGAGCGGCCGCGGCGTGAAGGTCCGGTACGACACGATCGGCCTGATCAACCGGCTCCGCGAGAGCATTCCCCAGCACGTTCAGGCCCGGTTCGTGAAGGACGAGATCCAGGTCTACCTGAACGACGACGGCGAGATCTACTTCGAGTGACATCTCTCCCGCGCGGGAGAGAGATAAGCAGTTATGGACTCGACGGGATTCGAACCCGTGGCCTTCGCGTTGCAAACGCGACGATCTACCCCTGATCTACGAGCCCGCTCAATCTGGTTCGAGCGGAGATGAGATAAGGGTTGTGAGAACCCCCGGGAAAAGTGGACCCGACGGGATTTGAACCCGTGGCCTCTACGTTGCGAACGTAGCGATCTACCCCTGATCTACGAGCCCCCCAAAAAAGATTGGGTTAGAGAATGATCTCGATATCTAATTTCTCTGCCAGTTCCTTATATCGGTTCCGGATCGTGACCTCGGTCACGCCCGCGACCTCGGCCACCTCACGCTGCGTGCGCCGCTCCCCGCCGAGGATCGACGAGATGTAAATGGCGGCCGCTGCGACGCCGGTTGGCCCTCTGCCGCTCGTCAGCTCGCGTTCCGCCGCCTGCCTCAGGATCTCGACGGCCCGGCTCTGGACCTCGCCCTTCAGGGTGAGGCCCGAGCAGAAGCGCGGAACATAGTCGATCGGCGAGGTCGGAAGGAGCTTTAGGCCGAGCTCGCGCGAGATGAACCGGTAGGTCCGACCGATCTCCTTGCGGCTGACCCGCGAGACCTCTGCGATCTCGTCGAGTGTCCGGGGGACGCTGCACTGCCGGCACGCGGCGTAGAGCGCGGCCGCGGCCACACCCTCGATCGAGCGGCCGCGGATCAGGTTCTTGTCGACCGCGTCGCGGTAGACGACCGCTGCCGTCTCGCGCACGTTCCGGGGCAACCCGAGGGCCGAGGCCATCCGGTCGAGCTCGGAGAGCGCGAAGGCGAGGTTCCGCTCGGTCGCGTTCGAGACCCGGATCCGCCGCTGCCACTTGCGGAGCCGGTAGAGCTGGGCCCGGTTCTTCGAGGAGATGGCCCGGCCGTAGCTGTCCCGGTTCCGCCAGTCGATCATGGTCGAGAGGCCCTTGTCGTGGATCGTGAAGGTCATCGGCGCGCCGACACGCGACCGCTTCATGCGCTGGTCGTGGTCGAAGGCCCGCCACTCGGGGCCCCGGTCGATGAAGTCGTCGTCGATGACGAGGCCGCAGTTCTGGCAGACCAGCTCGGCCCGTTCGTAGTCGTGGACGAGCTGCCGGCTCTTGCACTCGGGGCAGACCGTCTCGGTGTGCTCCTCGGTCTTCCGCTCGCGCTCGACCACTTTACTGCGGTTACGGAATGCCTCGCGCTGGCTCTGAAGGATGCGAAGTTTCTCTATCTCCTGCATGTAGTTGACACCTATGACCTGCTGAATATCTTCTCGCCGACCGGTTGCTCGCACCGGTCGCGGCACAGGACCGCGGCATATGGCCTCTTGACATTTCCGAAGAGGTCCACGACCCGGCCCACGGGGCGGTTGCGACGGTCGACGACCATGGCGTAGAGGGGGGAAGCTGCGCCGCGTCCACCGCGACGACCAGCATGCGCCGCCCGCACACGTGCACAATACGACCGACCGTCTTCATCGCTTTCGTTCCGGCTTCGTGAAGAATATTTGCCGCAAGTTATATATTTGTTCGGAAGGCATATATAAACTTTGTCACAATATTGATAAGATCACCGGGATTTGAGCCATTCTGCAATATTTAAATCAAGTGCCTCGCGACAGGCGCGCGGATCGAGGCCGGCTCCGCGCGCGACCGTCACGCGGTCGGCGGCGGTCATCAGGTCGCCCGGAGCGTGGGCGTCCGAGTTCACGACGAGCCGGCACCCGGCCGCGATCGCCGTCCTGGCCACGTGGCCGTTGGTCCGGTTGTGCCCGCCGCGGACGGTCAGCTCGAGCGCGATCCCGCGATCGGCCGCGGCCCGCGCGTCGTCCATCGCGATCAGGCCCGGGTGCGCGAGCACGTCCACGTGGGCCGAGGTGCAGGCCGCGCGGTTCGTGCCCGGCGCGACCGGCTCGACGGAGGTCTCGCCGTGGACCACGACGAACGCGGCTCCATCGGCCTTTGCCTGCCGTGCGAGGGCGTCGATCTCCTCGGGAGGGACATGGGTCAGCTCGACCGCCGGGTAGAACGAGATTCCGTAGCGGGCGGCAGACACGGTGACCGCGTCGGCCGCCTCGAGCACGAGCGGGCGGGTGGACGTGTCGGCGTGGTCCGCGATCGCGACCTCGTCGTACCCGAGCACGGCCATCCGGCGCAGGAGCTCGAGCGGCAGGAGCTCGCCGTCGGACCGGAGCGTGTGAGTGTGCAGATCGTACATGCGATGCTACTTCTTCGGCTCGAGCGCGCCCGCCACGCGGCGGAGCAGCGCCTCCTTCGACTCGGACCAGGCGACCACGGCCCGGCCGTCGCGGCGGTACCAGAACGCGGGATGAGAGCCCGCCTCGACACGATAGCGAAGGCCCGCTCTCTTCAGCGCCCGCTCGAGGTCCTGCATGGTGACCCCCTTCTGGGCGAGACCCAGCGGGACCCGTCTGCCCTGCCGGCGTCCGAGGGCCGCGTTGAAGTAGCAGGGGTAGAGGACCCGTTCGTTCTCCATCGGATCAGCGTCGGCAGGTGAACCTATAAACAGTGCGCACGGCCACTACTCCTGATGCACCAGGTCGACGTCCGGATCGAGAAGGATCTCTACGCGGCGAACGACGCGCTCGCGGCCGAGAACGCGGCCCGCCTCGCCGCCCACGGCGTGGTCGGGATCGATCTGCTCGGCGCGATCGGCTCGGGCAAGACCGCGCTCATCGAACGGCTCGCGCCCCTCCTGAACGAACGGGGCCGGCGGGCCGGCGCGATCGCCGGCGACGTCTACGGCGACGACGACTACCGCCGGATCGTGGCCCTCGGTATCCCGGCCGTGAACGCGAACACGGGCAAGGAGTGCCACCTCGATGCCCACATCGTGGACCACGCCATCGACGGTCTTCCCCTTGACGAGATCGACGTCCTCTTCATCGAGAACGTGGGGAACATGGTCTGCCCGACCGACTTCGCCCTCGGCGCGAAGAAGCGCGTGGTCGTGGTCTCGTCGACCGAGGGCGACGACGTCGTGAACAAGCACCCCATGATGTTCCGGTCCTGTTCGATCGGCGTGATCAACAAGGTCGACCTCGCTCCGCTCGTGGGGGCGGACCTCGACCGCATGGAGCGCGACATGCGGCGGTACAACCCCGCGATCCGCGTCTTCCGGACCAACCTGAAGACCGGCGAGGGCGTCGGCCCCCTGCTCGAGGCCCTGCTCGCCTGATCACAGCGGTTAAATAACGTCCAAGCGAATATATACAGCACTTCTGATTCTCGAACCGAATCGGGTGAAATCTCATGCAATGGCAAGGACGATCCATCAGGAAAGTGACGGGTGGCCGGTATGCGCCCCTGCGCGGTAAGAGGCGGACGGAGATCGGGCGGGCGCCCGCAGAGACGCACATCGGCGAGGACCGCCGGCGCGCGATCCGCACCTTCGGCGGTAACGAGAAGGTCCGGGCGCTCCGCGCGACGTACGCGAACGTGGCCAACCGGACGACGGGCTCGGCGCAACGGGTGAAGATCGAGACCGTCGAGCGAAACACGGCGAACCCGAACTACGTCCGGCGGAACCTGCTCACGAAGGGCGCGATCATCCGGACCGAGCTCGGCCCGGCCCGGATCGTCAGTCGCCCGGGTCAGGACGGCGCTATCAACGCGATCCTGATCGAGTAATACGATACTCTTTTTTTAGTGCGGACCCCCCATTCTCCAGAGAGGAGGTCGGCACCATGAGTCTGCAGATCACAGTGGCGGCGCCGTTCCGGCACCTGCATAAAGGGCAGCTCCAGCGGAGCGAGTTCGTCTACTACCTCGCCATCGATCGGATGTGGATGAACCGCGACCAGGCCGGCGTTCTTCTCGATCTGGCCGTCGAGCAGGGGCTCGTCGCGGTCAGGAACGGGGTCGTGGTGCCACTCTTTCCGGTCGGCGAGGTTGCGGTCCCGCTCGGATACCGCCCGGGCCCCGAGGATCTTCGAGCGCTCCCGACCCCGAGCGGCTTCTGCTCGCCCGGATCGCCGGGGCCACGGGGCGGGAGCATCGCGAGGTGGCGGCAGAGGCGAACCGTCTGGCCGCCGAGGGCTTCGACGGGCAGCTCCGGTCGAAGGCCGCGCTCGTCCTCCTCGCCCGCCGGTACGGCGTGCCGTTCGAGGATCTGCTCGCTTCGCTCCGGGACGGGCTGCTCTCAGAATAAAAAGGGTTATTCGGCCGCCGGTGCGGCGAGGAGGTCGTCGAGCGCCTTCTCGCCGTACTGGGTGACCTTGGCGTTGATCTGGACGAAGTCCTGGGTGATCTCGCCCCCGCGGACCGCCTTTCGCATCCGCTGGCCGTCGGCGACCGGGTTGAACCCGATGCCTCCTGCGAGCAGGAGTCGCCGCCGCCCTGCGCCGGGCAGATCTCTCCGTGCCGGTGTTCCGTTCCGATCCGATGCGCCGGTGATTGTGACGCGGTACCCGGGCAGACCGAGCGGGCCTGCGTCGACCTCGCCGCCTACCCGCTTTCCGATGATGGCTCCGGCCGCCCCGCCGCTCGCGGTCATCTTGTAGGAACGACCGGTCTTCGGGTCCGAGAGCACGACTTTAAAATCGACCATATCCAATCTCCACTGAGGCGAAGTACCCATAAATGTGGGGCGGAGGGCTCTTAAAGATACGGTTCACTTGCCCCAGAACGGCTCTCCCCGCCTGCGCATGGTCGTGTACTCCTCGAGCACCTCCTTTGCGGTGGCCGAGATATGGCCGAGCATCTCCTTCTCGAGGACCTTGACATGCCGTTCGGGGAGATCGACATAGAGATCGTCGTCGACATCGAGCCTGCCGCCCGACGGTCGCGCCCTCGATCGCGATCGCGACCTCGGCCCCGGCCTCGACCTCGTGGACGTACTCGCCCGAGGACTGGATCGTCTTCAGGTGCCCCGCCTTCCGCCCGTCGGTCCGGATCAGGTTCACGTCGGTCCGGAGCGTGCCGCCGAGCACGCGGACCCCGACCACGGCCGGGTTGGACTGCCGGAAGACGCAGCCGGGAAGCACGCGGAGCTTGGCCGGCAGGATGATCCGCTCGAAGCGCTGCTGCTCCATCCGCTGCCGCTCCGTATCACGCCATTCGACGAACTCGTCGATCAGCTGGTAGATGACCTTGGCCTGGAAGACTCGAGGAAGGTCGGGGCCGCCCTCGCGCACGATCGCCTGGGCGTCGGGCAGGAGCGGGGCGTTGAACGCGAGCACGGCCCGGCAGAGGGGGGCCTTGATCGTCTGGGCGTCGACGAGGTCGTGCCGGCTGACCGGCCCGACGGCCGCCCGCATCACGCCGATCTCCCGGGTCTCGAGCTCCTTCGAGAGCGCCTCGAGCGCGCCGATCGTATCGGCCTTGATCACGAGCCCCTCGTCCGAGAGGACGACGTCGATGCGCGAGACCTCGTCGAGGATCTCCTGCTCGATCGCGTCCCGGCTGCCCCGGACGACGCGGAGCGGCGAGCCCGCGATGACGCCGTCGAGCCCGGGGGCCGCGACCTTCACGCCCGAGGCCGCGACGACGGACTTGACCCGCTCGAACCGGTCCTCGGTCAGGATCTCCTTCATCGGCCGCGGCTTCAGGAGCGACTTCACCTTCGTCTGGATCACGCCGTCGGCGGTGGCGAGCATCACCTGGTCGCCGACCGTGAGCGTGCCGTCGAAGAGGATCACGTCGAGGGTCAGGCCGAGCCCGCGCTCCTCCTTCACCTCGAGCACGGTTCCATGGCCCGGGTCCCTGGACCTCGACCGCGAGCGCGTCGCCCATGTAGCGCTGGGCCAGGCCGATCATCACGAGCAGCAGGTCCGCGACCCCTTCGCCCGTGTGCGCCGAGAGCGGCACGATCGCGATCTCCCGGGCGAAGTCCGAGACCCGGTCGAACCGCTCCGAGTTGAACCCGAGGTCCGAGAGCTTGCCGACGATCTCGTAGTGGCGCGTCTCCATGAACTGGGTCACGCGCTCGTTCTGCTTCGCGAAGGACGCGAGGAACGGAGAGTTCTCGGTCGGGCGCCAGCCGTGGACCCGGTCGATCTTGGTCAGGGCCACGACGAACGGGGTGCGGCAGTTCCGGAGGATCGAGAGGGCCTCGATCGTCTGTGGCTGAAAGCCCTCGTTGATGTCGACGACCACGATCGCCATGTCCGCGAGCGCCCCGCCCCGGGCGCGGAGCGTCGTGAACGCGTGGTGGCCCGGGGTGTCGATGAAGAGCAGGCCCGGCACCTGGACCGCGAGCTTCTGCATGCCGGCCGACATCCCCCGGATCGCCTCGATCGGGACGAGGGTCGCGCCGATGTGCTGCGTGATGGCCCCGGCCTCGCTCGAGACGACCGACGACCCGCGGATCCGGTCGAGGAGGGAGGTCTTGCCGTGGTCCACGTGCCCGAGCACGCAGACGATAGGTGTCCGTATGCCGCTCGTAGCCAACGTCGTCGCCTCCCGTATCGGGGCCGGCGAGAGAAAAACGGCGCCGGCCCGGTCTGTAGTCATTATCGCCGATAGGCTATTAATATTCATGCCCGGACACGCCTGGGAACATACCTTTAATAATGGACAGGCCCAACTTTCCAGGCACATCTGCCAGGGTGGGGTAGCTGGTTATCCTAGGGGACTGTGGATCCCCCGATCCGGGTTCAAGTCTCGGCCCTGGCCTCGTTGCAGAAGGCGGCCCCGCTGCTTCTCAGATCTGACTTCTTCTCCGATCGTTCCGCCGCGGATCCTTTCGTCGGCACCGTCGCCCTCGCGAGCCGCCGACGCAATCGTCCCGTTCACCTCCGGCATCCTCCGTTTCGGTACCAGTGGCGGCGCTGGCCGGGCCGACGGTCCGCACAGCGTCCGTCTTCCCGGCTTGCTTGACACGTCCCCGGCGCTCAAGCCCGATCGACCATACGGCCGCGGACGGTGACGACAGGCGCGGCGGCCCGTCTTCATCTTCGACGCGGAGGTCTTCCGGGAAATCCCGGGACGGGGCGGGCTTGGCCCGCGGGCCGACGCGTCGACCCGGCCTGCAGGCAATCTCTGGAAAAAGGAGGATCAGCGGAGCGCCGGCAGCAGCTCGTCCTTCGCGAAGCGGAGGAACTTCTCCTGCTCCGGCCCGGCCTGGTGGATCACGATCCGGTCGAAACCCATGCCGGAGATCTCTTTCACCTTCGCGACGAACCGCTCGAGGTCCGGGCCGCAGACGATCTTCTCGGCGACCTTCTCGGGCGTCACGAGCTGCATCGAGCTGCTCGTAGTGGCTCCAGCTCGGGAGCAGCCAGTTCAGTTCGCCCGGGTAGGCCACGATCGGCCACCATTTGTACGCGATCTCCTTCGCCTTCGCCTCGTCCTCGTGGTAGCAGAACGAGGTCTCGGCCATGCAGGGCTTGCCCATGCCGCCGGCGGCCTTGAACGCGGCCATTGCGGCCATCGCCTGAGCCGGGTCCGTGAGGACGTGGATCAGCTGATCGCCCGATTCGGCGGCGACCTTCGCCGCGATCGGGCCCATGCCCGAGACGATGATCGGCGGGAGCGTCTTCGGCAGCGAGAAGATCCGGGCCTTCTCGACCAGGTAGTAGGTCCCGTAGTAGTCCGTGACCTCGCCCTTCCAGAGGGTCCGGATCACGTCGATCGCCTCCTTCATCATCTCGATCCGGACCGTGGCCGGCGGCCAGCGGTCGCCGAGGATATGCTCGTTCAGGTTCTCGCCCGAGCCGATCCCGAGCTCGAACCGGCCCTCCATCAGGGACGCGGCCGTCGCGGCCATCTGGGCCACGATCGCCGGGTGGTAGCGGATCGTCGGGCAGGTGACCCCGGTCGAGACCTTCACCCGGTCCGTGACCGCCGCGATCCCGCCCAGCACGGTCCAGGCGAAGGGCGACTGCCCCTCGGTCCTGTTCCAGGGGTGGTAGTGGTCCGTCAGGCTCACGAAGTCGAAGCCGGCCTCCTCGGCGAGACGGGCGTTCTTGACAAGGGTCGGAGCGCTGTGCTCCTCGGTGTTCAGCTTGTATCCGATCTCGACCATGGCTGGTCCTCCGCGCGGCGAACCGGGCCGCAGTCGCCCTTGAACCGCGGCATGAGCCTTAATGGTATGCCGGCCATGACATTCGGCCGGCCCCCGCAAACTTCTTCTGTTGCTCCCTGCCATTGGAGTGCCATGCAGCATACCGGTGCGGAGAGCGGGACGATGCGCCCGCGGCGCCTCCTCCTGCTCGCCCTCGCGCTCGGGGCCCTCCTCGCCGTCCACGCGGCGGGGCTGACGTTCACGGTCCAGGACCGTTCCGTCGCGCCGAACGGGACCGTGGTCGTCCCGCTCGCGGTCGCCGACGCGCAGGACCTCGGCGGCGTCGACCTGGTCCTGACCTACGACCCGGCCGTCCTCCGGTTCGAGTCGGCCGCGCCGGGAAGCCTCGCCGGCCGTGCCCAGGTTCGGGCGAACGAGACCGGGCCGGGGCGTATCGCCATCGCCGTCGCGAGCCCGGGGTCGCTCACGGGCACCGGCCCGATCGTGGCCCTGACCTTTGCCGCGGTCGGGTCCCGCCGGCGCCCGGTCGGCGGTCTCCCTCGAGGCCGTCCGTGCGGTCACGATCGACGGCGACCCCGTGCCGGCCCAGGTGGTGAACGGCACGGTCTCGGTCGGAGGCGGAGCCCAGACGCCGCTCTCGCCGTTCGCGGCCGTCGGGGCGCTTGCGGTCGTCGCGGCAGTCGCTCCGGAGTTGCCACGGGAGACGGTCCCGGCAGTAGCCGCGACGGGTGTGAAAGAGTGAAGGGGGGAGGCCTCAGCAGGTCTCGCCGAACGAGTCGAGGTCGAGCTGGACGGTCTCGTCGATGAAGTCCACGACCCGGGAGCGGTCGAGTCTCGCCCTCGATCGCCACCGGGTAGCACCCGGTCAGGCAGCCCGTGCAGAGGTCGTTGCAGTCGCGCCCGATCGCCCGCACGAGCTCCTCGAGCGAGATGTAGTGGAGCGAGGTCGCGGTCACGGACTCGCAGACCTCCTCCTCGCTGCGGCATGAGGCGATCAGCTCCTCCCGGGTCGGCATGTCCACGCCGAGGTAGCACGGGGCCTTGATCGGCGGCGAGCCGACCCGCACGTGGACCTCGCGGGCGCCGGCGTCGCGGACCAGCTGGACGATCCGCCGGGAGGTCGTGCCGCGCACGATCGAGTCGTCGACCAGCACGATCGACCTCCCCTCGAGGTGCTTTTTGATCGGGTTCAGCTTGATCCGCACGGCCCGCTCGCGCGCGGCCTGCGTGGGCATGATGAAGGTCCGGCCCATGTACCGGTTCTTCATCAGCCCCTCGAGGAACGGGATGCCCGAGGCCTCGGAGTAGCCGATCGCGTAGGCCGTGCCCGAGTCCGGGATCGGGCAGACCGAGTCGGCCGCCGCCGGGGCCTCCTCGCAGAGCTTCTGCCCGACCGTTCGCCGCACGTCGTAGACCAGGACCCCGTCGATGATCGAGTCGGCGCGGGCGAAGTAGACGTACTCGAAGATGCAGTGCGCGACCCTATCCGCGACCGCGATCCGGGTCGAGGTGATCCCGTCCGCATCGATCCGGACGAGCTCGCCGGGCACGACGTCGCGGAGGAGCGTGCCCGAGAGCGCATCGATCGCGACCGACTCGGACGCGACGATGTACCCGCCCGGCGTCTTTCCGATGCAGAGCGGCTTGAGGCCGAGCGGGTCCCGGAACGCGTAGAGCTGGTCCTCGAAGACCATCACGACCGAGAACGAGCCCCGGAGGTGGGCCATGCAGCTCCGGACCGCGTCCTCGATCGAGCCCGAGTGGCGGAGCTCGTCCGCGATCAGGTTCGCGATCACCTCGGTGTCCGTGGTCGTGCAGAAGATCTGGCCCGCCTGCTCGTACGCCGCACGGAGCTCGCGGGTGTTCACGAGGTTGCCGTTGTGGGCGAGCGCGAAGGAGCGGCCCAGGAACTGGAAGTTGAACGGCTGGATGTTCTCGGGGAGGTTCGCTCCGGTGGTCGGGTATCGGACGTGCCCGACGCCGACCGTCCCGTGGAGGCCCCGCAAAATCTCGGTGTCGAAGACCTCGGCAACGAGCCCCGGGCCCTTATGCTTCCGGAGGCGTTCGCCGTCAAAAACAGAGATCCCCGCGCTCTCCTGCCCCCTGTGCTGGAGTGCGTAGAGGGCGTAGTAGAGCGGGAGTGAGACACCGCCAGCATCGACGATGCCAACGATTCCGCACATTTGAGGTCAGTGCGTCGGTACTTTCGGTCGCTTTGACATCCAGTCGTACGAGCGCATCCGGCTCGAACGGCCGAATCCGCACGCCGAACAGACTTTGTGCCGGAGGTGGAACGAGATCGACCCGCATCGCCTGCAGGCGATGTGGGACTGCTTGTTCCGCTTCCCCATCGATGGTGTGCCCTTGGACATGCTACTCCTCCTTACTGGTTATGCGATGGCGAGATATAGATCACGTTGTCGCCGCGGACGATCAGCGTACCGATGCGGTTGGACGCGCCGTCCGTGACCTCTTCGGCCTGGTCGAGGACGAGGTTCATATGCACGTCGTATCCCTGGAGCACCCCGCGGAGCTCGCGATCGCCCTTCAACGAGACGATCACCGGCTCGCGGTTCAGCACCTGGTCAAGAATATCCAGCGGCCTCTTCGACATCTCTCTCCCCCGATCCACCTGGAGTACTCTATGTGAGCGAGGACGGTATATAACCATAGCGCAGGCGTCATCATCACGGTTTTTATGGCAGACGAGCGCCATAGCTGACCGATGGCGCCGATCACGATCAGGAAGCGGCACACGGTCAGGAGGAGCGAGATGGCCGAGATCGTGCGCCGGCTCGAGGACGAGCTCGGGGTCGAGGCCGATACTCTTCGCCGGCGATCGGATCGAGGTGGCCGAGACCGGCGGCCCGGTCCGGTTCTACTTCGTCGACCGGGAGCCGCTCCTCTTCGAACGGGGCGGCGTCCTCTTTCCGACGCTTCGGGGCGCCATGGCACGCCCGTTCTCGGCCCGCCGGATCACGGTCGACATGGGCGCCGTGCGCTTCGTCGTGAACGGGGCCGACATCATGCGTCCGGGGATCGTCGCGCTCACGGACGACATCCGCGCCGATCGGCCGGCGCTCGTGGTCGAGGAGCGGCACGGCAAGCCGCTCGCCGTCTGCATCGCCCGGCTCGACGCCGACGCCATGCGCGCCGAAACCGGCGGGAAAGTCTGTAAAAACATCCACCACGTCGGGGACGAGATCTGGGAACTCGAGGTCTGAACAGAGAAAGGAATACTTAAATACGGATGGATGCCAGATTTTGGGTATGGCTTCCAAGATCTTCGACTCCCTCCTCGGCAAGAGCGCCGTCCCGAAAGAGGACGATTATATGGAGCTCGACCTCGCCTCGTTCGAGCCCCAGGGTCCCGACGACGAGCCCGCGTCGAGTTACGTCAAGATCGCGGGCGTATCGAGCCTCAAAGATACCCCGAAGATCAAGGACGAGATCTACAACGGCAACATCGTGATCGCCGACATCTCCCAGCTCAAGCTCGACAAGATCACGTACGAACGCGTGCTCAAGGACCTCAAGGAGGTCGCGAAGGACGTCAACGGCGACATCGTCGGCCTCGGCGACCAGCGCTACGTCGTGATCACGCCGCAGTCGGTCAAGATCTCGCGCGAGAAGATCGTCGGGGGAATTTAGTGGAGGAGGCTGCCGCAGGCCAGCGGGTCGTCGTGAACGGGCCCTGCGCCGCCTGCGGCGAGGAGTGCGAGTACATCTACCAGACCGAGGTGATCCCATACTTCTCGGATATCCTGATCATCTCGGCCAGCCTGTCCTGCCTGCGGCTACCGGTACGCGAATACGCAGATGCTCCGCGAGGGCGAGCCGTTGCGGTTCACGTTCCGCGTCGAGTCGATCGACGACCTCTCGGTCCGGGTCGTCCGATCCATGAGCGGGACGCTCAGGATCCCCGAGCTCGGCGTCGAGATCGACCCGGGCCCGGCGTGCGAGGGCTTCGTCACGAACGTCGAGGGGGTCCTGGAGCGGATCCTCTCGGTGGTCGAGGGGGTGCTCGTCTGGGCCGAGGATGAGGAACGGACGCGGGCCGAATGCCTCAAGGCCGAGATCGCCGACGCCATGGCCGGCGAGTTCCCGATCACGCTGATCATCGAGGACCCGACCGGCAACTCGGCGATCGTCTCGGACCGGGCGATACAGGAGCCGTTCGCCCCCGCTCCCGAAGAATAAGGTTCTCTTCTCCCGTTCACTCGACGGGGAGTCCGCCGAGGCGGACGCCGGGTTCGGCCGTGCACCTGCCCACGACCTTCGCCCCCGGCACCTCGCCCGCCACCGCGTCGGCCTCGTGCTCGGGCACGACCATCGCGAAGCCCATGCCCATGTTGAAGGTCCGGTACATCTCGTTCGTCGGGACGCCGCCCTGCTCCTGGAGCCAGGCGAAGACCGGCGGCACCGCGATCGGGTCGTCGATCGCGAAACCGAACTCGGTCAGCCGGGTCAGGTTCAGCAGCCCGCCGCCGGTGATGTGGCACATGCCGTGGATCTCGTGCCGCTCCGCGAGCCCGAGCACCTCGCTGTAGATCCGGGTCGGCGTCAGCAGCTCGCGCCCGAGGGTCGAGGAGCCGAAGGGCAGGTCGTACCCGCCGTGCGCCTCGGCGATCCGCCGGGCGAGCGAGAGCCCGTTCGAGTGCACCCCCGAGGACGGGAGGCCGACCACGAGGTCGCCGGGCCGGCAGGCCTCGCCCGAGATCACGCGGTCCCGCCGCTGGACGCCGAGCACGGCGCCCGGCGAGGTCGAGGCCGTTGACGAGCCCGGCGAGCGTCGCGGTCTCGCCGCCGACGATCGAGAGGTTCGCCAGCCTCGCCCCCTCGTTCAGCCCGCGCCCGATCTCGGCCATCCTCTCGGGATCGACCCGGTCGCAGGCGATGTAGTCGACGAACGCGACCGGCTCGAGGTTCATCACGTAGAGGTCGTTCGCGTTCATCGCGATGCAGTCGATCCCGACCGTGGACCAGTCGCCGACCGCGTCCGCGATCAGCATCTTGGTCCCGACCCCGTCCGTGGCCAGGGCGAGGACGTACGGCCCGAACTCGATCATGCCGGCGAAGTGCCCGACCCCGCCCACGGGCCCGTACGGCCCCGTGCGGCGATAGGTCAGCTCGCGGACGAGGGCCGCGACCCCGTCGGCCTCGAGCCGGATGTCGACGCCGGCCTCGCGGTAACTATTCGTCATCGCACCGCTCCGAGAGACGGAACTCGTCGTGGAGGGCCCGGACGGCCCGCGGGCCGTCGCCGGCCCGGACCACGAACGAGATGTTCGCCTCGGACGAGCCCTGCGAGATCATCATCACGTTGATCCCGTGCTCGCCGAGGGCCGTGAAGATCCGTCCGCCCGTGCCCGGCGCGCCGGCCATGCCCGAGCCGACCACGGCGACGGCCGCCACGTCCCGGTCGGACGAGAGCTCGCGAAAGAGCCCGGACGCGACGAGCGGCGTCAGCGCGTCGGTGGCGGCCTCGAGGTGCCCCTCGTCGATGATCAGCGAGATGTTCGCCTCGGACGAGCCCTGCGAGATCATCATCACGTTGACCGCGCGCTCCGCGAGCGCCGCGAAGATCGCGTTCGCGACCCCGGGCCGGCCGATCATCTGGGCCCCGTTGCAGTTGACGAGCGCGACGTTGTCGATGAAGGTGAGCGCCTTCACGACCCGCCGCGACGGCACGCCGTCCGCGACGAGGACCGTGCCGGGGTGGTCCGGGTTGAAGGTGTTCTTGACCCGGATCGCGATCCCCGTTGCCATGGCCGGCTCGATCGAACGCGGGTGGAGCACCTTCGCGCCGAAGTACGAGAGCTCCATCGCCTCGAGGTACGAGACGGCCGGGATCACCCGGGCGTCGGGGATCAGGCGGGGATCCGAGGTCATCACGCCGTCGACGTCGGTCCAGATCCAGCACTCGTCCGCATCGATCCCGGCCGCGAGCACCGCGGCCGAGTAGTCCGAGCCGGATCGGCCGAGCGTGGTGACGGAACCGCCCCGCGTGCAGCCCATGAAGCCCATGATCACCGGCACCCGGTCCGCGAGGAGCGGGACGACCCGCTCGCGAATCCGCGGCCCGGACTCGGGCAGGGCCATGGCCGCGCCGTGGCAGTTGTCCGTGAGGATGCCGGCCGCGCAGCCGTCGAGCGGTTCGGCCGCGATCCCCTGCTGCCGCAGGGCCGCCGCGACCACGACGGCGCTGAACCGCTCGCCGAACGAGATGATGTAGTCCCGCGACCGCGGCGTCAGCTCGCGGAGCGCGTGGACCGCCTGGAGGATATTCCCGAGGGACGCCAGCCGCTCGTCGATCGTCGCGAGCGCCCCCGCCGCATGATCCGGCGCGACCTCGGCGAGCGCCCTCGCCTGCCGTTCGCGCACGGCCGCGAGGAACGGGGCGGGGTCGGGAGCCGGGGCCGACGCCATCTCCACGGCGCAGGCGATCAGCCCGTCGGTCACGCCGCGCATGGCCGAGACCACGACCGCGACCTCGTGGCCGGCGCGCCGGTGCGCTCCGACGATCCCCACCGTCTGGCCGATGGACCGGCCGTCGACGACCGAGGTGCCGCCGAACTTCATCAGATACCGCATGGGTCCCTCTTCGTCCCCCTCGCCATTCTTTATCATACTCTGCCCCCAATCCTCTTCAAGATGGTGGAAAACGGGGTTCGGACCGCGCACGTGCTCGTGATCGGGAGCGGCGGCGCGGGCGTGCGGGCCGCGATCGAGGCCGCCGGAGCACGGCCCGGTGCTGCTGCTCTCGAAGACGATCGCCGGCAAGGGCGGGTGCACGCCGATGGCCGAGGGCGGGTACAACGCCGTCCTCCGCGAGGGCGACGGCGCCGAGCTCCACGTCGCGGACACCCTGAAGGGCGGGGCGTACCTGAACGACCGCGCCCTGGTCGAGGCGCTCGTCCGCGAGGCCCCGGACCGGATGCGCGAGCTCGTCGCCTGGGGCGCGGTCTTCGACGTCGGGCCCGAGGGCGGCGTGGCGCAGCGCCCCTTCGGCGGCCAGCAGTTCCCGCGGACCTGCTACGCCGGCGACCGGACCGGTCACGAGATGATGCAGACCCTGATGGACCGGCTCGCTGCGACCGACGTCGAGGTCGTGCACGAGTGCGCGGCCGTCGAGCTCCTGCTCGAGGCCGGCCGGTGCGCGGGGGCCGCAGCGCTCGACCGGGACGGCAATCTCGGCGTCTACCTCGCCGACGCGGTCGTGCTGGCCACCGGCGGGGGAACGCAGGTCTACGACATCTCGACCAACTCGTCCTCGGGCACGGGCGACGGGTACGCGCTCGGGTATCGCGCCGGCGCCGAGCTGATCGACATGGAGATGGTCCAGTTCCACCCCACGGGCGCGATCCAC
This sequence comes from uncultured Methanoregulaceae archaeon, assembly GCA_963730355.1. Lineage (GTDB taxonomy): Archaea > Halobacteriota > Methanomicrobia > Methanomicrobiales > Methanospirillaceae > UBA288. The sequence goes on from CAVSRL010000011.1 coordinate 50,495, forward strand.
CCGTACGACGCGCGGGGCCGGCTCGTGACCGAGGCCGTCCGCGGCGAAGGCGGCCGGCTGCTCAACAAGGACGGCGAGCGGTTCATGGCGCGCTACGACCCGGCGCGGATGGAGCTCTCGACCCGCGACGTGGTCGCCCGCGCGATCGCGACCGAGGTGCTCGAGGGGCGCGGCACGGTCCGCGGCGGGGTCTGGCTCGACGTGACCCACCTCCCCGCCCGCCAGGTCGAGGAGCGGCTGCCGATCATGCTCGAGCAGTTCCTCGCGTTCGGCGTCGACATCCGGACCGAGCCCATGGAGGTCGCCCCGACGGCGCACCATATCATGGGCGGCCTCCGGATTACGCCGGAGTGCGCCACCACGCTCCCCGGGCTCTACGCCTGCGGCGAGTGCTCGGGCGGCGTCCACGGCGCGAACCGGCTCGGCGGGAACGCGCTCGCGGAGACCCAGGTCTTCGGCCGGCGGGCCGGGCTCTCGGCCGGGACAAACCCGGAGCGGGCGAAGGCCGTGACTCCCGCGATCGAGCGGCAGCTCAGCGCGCTGCGGCTCCGGTTCGACGACTACCTCGACGGCGAGGTCCCGCCGGCGTCGGTCGTGCGCCGCCTCAAGCAGACGATGTGGGCCGGCGCGGGGATCTTCAGGACGGAGGACGGGCTCGCGAAGGCGCTCGCCGAGATCGAGGTGCTCCGGAACGAGCGGCTGCTCGCCCTCACCGAGCGGAACCTGCTCGAATGCTGTACGGCCGCGAACATGGTCCTCGTGGGCTCCCTGATCTGCCGGGCCGCGCTCCTCCGACCCGAGTGCCGCGGAGCCCACACGCGCCGCGACCCCAGTTGCGAGCTGCCGCCGGACCGATCGCCGTACGGCCACACGTACCTCTCGCTCGCTCGCGAGGGGATCGAGGAGGCGGCCCGATGACCGCGGTCACGATCCGGGTCTCCCGGTTCGACCCGGCCTCGGGCGAACCGGCGCGGCTCGTGCCGTTCACGGTCGAGCTCCACGAGGGGGCCCGGGTGCTCCACGCACTCCACGCCGCCCACGAGCAGGACCCGACCCTCGCCTACCGCTACTGCTGCGGCTCGGGCCAGTGCGGCTCGTGCGCGGTGAGGGTCAACGGGAAGCCCGTCCTCGCCTGCATGACCCCGGTCGCGGAGGGCGACGTGGTCGAGCCCCTCGACCTGCCCGTGGTCCGGGACCTGGTGGTCGACCTGGTCCCGCGCCTCGAGCGGGTCGCGGCCCTCCTGCCGGGCGGCGACGGGGCGCTTCCCGACGCGGCGACGGTCGACCGCCTCAAGGAGCCTCTGTCACTGCATCGAGTGCGGCTCCTGCATCTCGGTCTGCCCGGCCGTCGCGGTCACGGACTTCGCCGGCCCGACCGCGATGCGGCAGCTCGAGCGGCTCGGCCTCGACCCCCGCGACGCGGCCGACCGGATCGCCCAGGCGGACGCCGACGGCCTCTTCGCCTGCACCTCGTGCCAGGCCTGCGCCGAGGTCTGCCCGAAGGAGATCCGGATCCCGGGCAAGGCGATCGAGCGCCTCCGGGCCGAGGCGCACCGGCGCGGCATGACCCTGCCCCGGCACGCCGAGGTCGCGTCCCTCGTCCGCGAGACGGGCAGGTCGGTGGCCCGGACGGTCGAGCCGCTCTTCGAGCGGGTCGAGACCGTGCTCGAGCCCTACGGCCCGGTCCGCGGCGAGGTCGCGTTCTTCGTCGGGTGCATGTACTCGATGCGCCTGCCCGAGACCGCGCTCGACGCGATCGAGGTCCTCCGCCGGAACGGCATCCGGGTCGTCATCCCGCAGGAGCAGGTCTGCTGCGGCTCGCCCCTGATCCGGACGGGCCAGACCGAAGACCTTGCCCGACTCCAGGCGACGAACCGCGAGGCCTTCGCCGCGTACCCGATCGTGATGACCATGTGCGCCGGGTGCGGATCGACGCTGAAGAACGACTACGAGGGCCTGCCGTTCCGGGTGATGGACTTCAACGAGGTGCTCACCGAGTTCGGGATCGAGTCCCCGGCCCGCCTGCCCCTGACGGTCACCTACCACGACCCCTGCCACCTGCTCCGGGGCCAGGGGATCTCGGAGCAGCCCCGGGCTCTGATACGGCAGGTCGCCGACCTCGTCGAGATGCCGGCCTACTGCTGCGGCTCGGGCGGCGGGGTGAAGGCCGGGAGGCCCGAGGAGGCGGCCGCGCTCGGCGAGCTCCGGGGCGAGGCGATCGCCGCGACGGGCGCGGAGCAGGTGATCACCTCCTGCCCCTTCTCTCCACGAGGGGGCCCGGGTGCTCCATGCGCTCCACGCCGCCCACGAGCAGGACCCGACCCTCGCCTACCGCTACTGCTGCGGCTCGGGTCAGTGCGGTTCGTGCGCGGTGACGGGTCAGCGGGAAGCCCGTCCTCGCCTGCATGACCCCGGCCGCGGAGGGCGACGTGGTCGAGCCCCTCGACCTGCCCGTGGTCCGGGACCTGGTGGTCGATCTGGTCCCGCGCCTCGAGCGCGTCGCGGCCCTCCTGCCGGGCGGCGACGGGGCGCTTCCCGACGCGGCGACGGTCGGCCGCCTCAAGGAGGCTCTGCCACTGCATCGAGTGCGGCTCCTGCATCTCGGTCTGCCCGGCCGTCGCGGTCACTGAGTTCGCCGGCCCGACCGCGATGCGGCAGCTCCGAGCGGCTCGGCCTCGACCCCCGCGACGCCGCCGACCGGATCGCCCAGGCGGACGCCGAGGGCCTCTTCGCCTGCACCTCGTGCCAGGCCTGCGCCGAGGTCTGCCCGAAGGAGATCAAGATCCCGGGCAAGGCGATCGAACGCCTCCGGGCCGAGGCGCACCGCCGCGGCATGACCCTGCCCCGCCATGCCGAGGTCGCGTCCCTCGTCCGCGAGACGGGCCGGTCGGTCGCCCGGACGGTCGCGCCGCTCTTCGAGCGGGTCGGGACCGTGCTCGAGCCCTGCGGCCCGGTCCGCGGCGAGGTCGCCTTCTTCGTCGGGTGCATGTACGCGATGCGCCTACCCGAGACCGCGCTCGACGCGATCGAGGTCCTCCGCCGGAACGGCATCCGGGTCGTCGTGCCCAAGGAGCAGGTCTGCTGCGGCTCGCCCCTGATCCGGACGGGCCAGCTCGAAGACCTTGCCCGGCTCCAGACGACGAACCGCGAGGCCTTCGCCGCGTACCCGATCGTGATGACCATGTGCGCCGGCTGCGGCGCGACCCTGAAGAACGACTACGAGGACCTGCCGTTCCGGGTGATGGACTTCAACGAGGTCCTGACCGAGTTCGGGATCGAGCCCCCTGCACGCCTGCCCCTGACGGTCACCTACCACGACCCCTGCCACCTGCTCCGGGGCCAGCGGATCGCGGAGCAGCCCCGGGCCCTGATCCGGCAGGTCGCGGGCCTCGTCGAGATGCCCGCGTACTGCTGCGGCTCGGGCGGCGGGGTGAAGGCCGGTAGGCCCGAGGAGGCGGCGGCGCTCGGCGAGCTCCGGCGCGAGGCGATCGCCGCGACGGGCGCGGAGCAGGTGATCACCTCCTGCCCCTTCTGCGAGTTCCACATCCGGGCGCACACGGACCGGCCCGTCCGGCACGTCGCGTCCCTGCTCCTCGACGGCTACCGTGCGAAGGAGACCGGGGCGCAGGGCTGAGCCGGTAATCCGTCTCAGCCCGCGAGGTCCCGC
>CAVSRL010000012.1:0-195621 GCA_963730355.1 uncultured Methanoregulaceae archaeon
CCACTCCCCGGTCTCGAGGAACGAGCCGGCCACGTCCTCCTCGAACTCGACGAAAGCGCCGCCACGGCACGGCCACGGTCAGGACGTCGGTGCCGAGCGTCCTCTTCACGGCGAGCCGCGCCGTGGGGTCGATGAGCCCGACCATCACCCGCGGGAACTCGCGCTCCCCCTCGGCCACCGCCCAGAGGTGGAACTGCATGCAGCCCGCGCCCGGCGGCACGATCACCCCGTCGGCCTCAGGCCGGCGGTAGTTCGCGAGCGTGACCAGCCCCGCGAGCTGGAGCGCGTTCGCGACGAAGACCACGACGGCCGCCTCCTCGCCGGGAGGCAGGGCCGAGAGCGGCATCAGCACCACCCACGCCGGCGGCGCGGGGATCTCCGGCAGCAGCTCGAGGAAGGCCGCGGCCGCCTCCGGGTCCCGCCAGTAGCGCTCGCCGTGGAGGATGTGCTCCTTCATCGGCGACTCGGGCATGGCGCGGGCCTGCTCCACGAGGCGCTCGGGCGCCCCCGTCCCCTCGACGCCGACGCTGAGGAAGTAGGAGTGCCGCTCCACGTCGGGGAAGCCGTCCGCGAACCCGAGCCCGACCGCGCCGCCCGGGCAGCCGACCGTCTCGCGCGAGAGCGCGACCGTCTTTCCCAGCGCGGCCTGCGCGAAGAGCCACATCACGCAGCCCCGCCGGCCGTCGGCGAATCCGAGCGCGCCCTCCGGCCGCTCGTCCCGGAAGAGGACGGCGACCGGCTCGAACCGGAGGCCGAGCGCCTCCCGAACACGACTCTGCATGGGCGACTTTCGGTTTTCCACCACATCAGCCTGTCGGCGCGGGGCCACCACAGGCTTAATCTCCGCCGGCGCGAGTACCTGTGGAGGGTCGCCGAATGGTCTGCAGGGATGCCCGTGGAAACTCATTGTATCTTGCTGTAGCCGCTGCCGTCCTGCTCGTCGTCCTGGTCGGGACCGCGGCGGACGCCACGACCCGGATCGTCCCGATCGGCGATTCGATAACGAGTGGGGGCAGCGTCGACGACGGCGGTGTTCACCCGACGTACCGCTACTGGCTCTACACCAAGCTGCGGACGAACGGCTACGACGTCGACTTTGTGGGGTCGCGGAGCGACCCCGACTTCCCGGGCTACAGCTTCGATAAGGCCCACGAAGGTCACGGTGGATACACGATCGAGGGGATCGTGGACGGCGTCGGCACGGGCGGCAAACTCTCGACCTGGCTTGCCGGGTATTATCCGGATATTGCCCTCGTACTCATCGGCACGAACGATGTCCTTGCGAACACCAACATGGACACCCGGTTCTCGAACCTCGGCCGGCTCGTCGATACGCTCCGTGCGAAGAACCCCGGGATCAAGATCTTCGTCGGAAAACTCCCGCCGACCGGTGACAGTTATCGGAACACCAACTCCGGTCTGATCACATTCAACTCCCGGCTCGACACCTGGAGATCGGGGAAGACGACCTCGAGCTCGCCCATCACGGTGGTCGACCTCTACTCGGGATACGACGGTCGCGCCGACAACCAGGCCCCGCGGTACATCCACCCGGACCAGTCCGGCGAGGCGAAGATCGCGGACGACTGGTACACGGCGATCAGAGGGTCCATCTCGACAGGCACGACCACGACCACCGTGCCGACGACGACCCAGAACCCGTACGCGATCACGGGTCCGACCGTGATCACCAGCCCGGGCACCTACTACTTCACACGAGACATCCTGAACCGGAACGAGCCGGTCTGCATCGAGGTCAAGACCCCGGGCGTCACCATCGACGGGCGCGGGTATCGCCTCTCCGGGACGGGCACCCAGGATACGAGCGCCGGGATCTTCGTCAACAACATCCCCGACGTGACCGTGAAGAACCTGAAGATCTCGGGGTGGGGCTACGGGATCTACTACTACGACCAGGGCGTGAGCCTGGGCCGTGTGGAAGGGTGCACCATCGAGAACAACGTCTTCGCCGGGGTCGTGCTGTACAACAAGGTCCACGGGGTCAGCGTGGCAGGAAACCGGATCACGAACCAGGCGCAGCGCGGGGTCTGGGTCGCGGACGCCTCCGACAACGTGATCTACAACAACTGGTTCTCCAACGCCGGCGTGAACGCCGATGTGGTCGGCACGTCGAGCGGCAACGCCTTCACCGTCGTGAAGCGGGCCGGTCCGAATATCCTCGGGGGCCTGTGGATCGGCGGCAACTACTGGGCCAAGCCCGACGGAAACGGTTTCTCCCAGACCCACGGCGACGGAAACGGCGACGGGTTCTCCGACGAGGTCTTCACCTTCTCCGGCCACGTCGATTCGCTGCCGCTCACCTCGCTGGTCGCGCCGACCCCGACCTCCGGCCCGTACCGGACGCTCGTCGTGCCGGGCACGATCGAGGCCGAGGACTACGACAACGGCGGCGAGGGCGTCGCGTACCACGACACCGTCGCCGGGAACCAGGGCGGCGCCTACCGGAGCGACGACGTCGATATCGAGGCCGTCGCGGTCGGGTACACCCTCGCCTACATCCGCGACACCGAGTGGACGCGGTACACCGCGACCGTGCAGCAGGCCGGCGACTACACGGTCACGCTCCGCGCGGCGGCCTGGAACGGGCCGCGGACGGTCCGCATCCTGGCGGACACCACCGAGATCGGGGCCGTCACGCTCCCCCAGACCACCTCGTCGACCGATTTCACGACCGCGACCACCACGGTCCACCTCGCGGCCGGCACCCAGGCGCTCCGGTTCACCTACTCCGGCGACGGCACGAACCTGGACCGGATCGAGACCGCCCTCGTCACGCCGACGGCCACGCCGACGCCGACACCGACAGCCACTCGACCCCGACAGTTACCCCGACAGTGAACGTCACCCCGACGGCGACTGAGACGACAACGGTCACGCCGACCGTAAACGTCACTTCGACGGTGACTGTCACTCCAACGGCGAACGAGACCGCGACCGTCACGCCGACGGCGAACGAGACCGTGACCGTCACGCCGACGGCGACCGTCACCGCGACGACGACGCCGGCGATCGCGCCCGTTCCCGGCGGCGTCGGCGCGCCGACGGACACGGACGGCGACGCCCTGTACGACGACATCAACGGCAACGGGAGAAAAGATTTCGCGGACGTGGTCCTCTACTTCGACCAGATGACCTGGATCGCGGCGAACGAGCCGCTTGTCGCGTTCGACTATAACGCGAACGGCCGGATCGACTTCGCCGACATCGCCTGGCTCTTCGATCACCTCTGATCTCTTTTTCGTGAGGCGGATACGCCGCTCTACGGTTATTCCCCAGGTTTCCCCACAAGTCTGGGGCTCGCGCCGGCCCCACCCGTGATCGAGAATGCCTCCGGTGTATGCGTGTTCCCAACGGGGTGACCCTGCACTGCGGGTCGGCCCGGCATGGCCGGCATCGTCCGCCCCCGAGGGACGCCGAAAAAGAGGCTCTCGCCGGGTCAGCGCTGGGAGACCCAGGTGTAGGCTTCGAGTGCGGCCTTCGCGCCCTCGCCCGCAGCGATGATGATCTGGTCCGAGTTGATGCTCGTGACGTCGCCGGCCGCGTACACGCCCGGGACCGAGGTGTGGCAGTTCTCATCCACGACGATCTTGCCCTCCTTGTCCAGCTCCACGAGCCCCCCGAGGAAATCGGTGTTCGGAAGCCACCCGATCTCGGCGAAGACCCCGTCGAGATCGATGCGTCTCTCCTGGCCGGTCGCCCGGTCGCGGACCGTCATCCCCGTGAGAAACCCGTCGCCGTGGAGCGCGGCGACGTCGTAGCCCTTCAGGGTGTTGATGTTCTTCTTCTCGGCGACCCGGGCGAGGTTCGCCGCATCGGCCTTCGGCTCGGAGCGGACGACGAGGTCGACCCGCGACGCCACGCCGGCCAGCTCGACCGCCATCTGGACGGCCGTGTTGCCCCCGCCGACCACGGCCACGTGCTTGTCGCGGAAGAGCGGGCCGTCGCAGGTTGCGCAGACCGAGAGGCCGCGCCCGAGAAACTTCTGCTCGTCGCGAGAGCGAGCGCGGCCTTCGCGCCCTCGCCCGCGGCGATGATGATCTGGTCCGAGTTGATGCTCGTGACGTCGCCGGCCGCGTACACGCCCGGGACCGAGGTGTGGCAGTTCTCGTCCACGACGATCTTGCCCTCCGTGTCCAAGCTCGACGAGGCCGCCGAGGAACTCGGTGTTCGGGAGCCACCCGATCTCGGCGAAGACCCCGTCGAGATCGATGCGTCTCTCCTGGCCGGTCGCCCGGTCGCGGACCGTCATCCCCGTGAGGAACCCGTCGCCGTGGAGCGCGGCGACGTCGTAGCCCTTCAGGGTGTTGATGTTCTTCTTCTCGGCGACCCGGGCGAGGTTCGCCGCATCGGCCTTCAGCTCGGAGCGGACGACGAGGTCGACCCGCGTCGCCACGCCGGCCAGTTCGACCGCCATCTGGACGGCCGTGTTGCCGCCGCCGACCACGGCCACGTGCTTGTCGCGGAAGAGCGGGCCGTCGCAGGTCGCGCAGACCGAGAGGCCGCGCCCGAGAAACTTCTGCTCGTCCGCGACCCCGAGCTTGCGCGGGTGCTTGCCCGACGCGACGACGAGCGAGGCCGCGGTGATGGTCCGCCCGCCCTCGGTTGTGACGCGGAAGCCGTCGCCCTCGCGCGTGATCCCGGCCACGCGGTCGAGCTCGAGCCGGACGTCCTGGGTGGTGAGCTGCTCCTCGAACTTCTGCATCAGCTCCTCGCCCTTGATCATCCGGTAGCCCATGTAGTTCTCGATCGCCCAGGACTCCAGGGCCTGTCCCCCGATCGTGGTCGCGACGAGCAGGGTCTTGAGCCCCTTCCTCGCGCAGTAGACCCCGGCCGTCAGGCCGGCCGGGCCCGCCCCGACGATCAGGACGTCGATGACATCGGAGGACTTCTCCTTCCCGAAGAGCGCGGAGAGCCGCTCGGCGTCGAACCCGATGATCACCTCCTCATCGACCGTGGTGACCGGGACGGCGTACTGACCCGATCGCTCGATCATCTCGCGCGCGGCCTGCTGGTCCCGCCCGACGTTGATGGGCCGGTACTCGACTCCGCGCCGGTCGAGAAAGGCCTTGACCATCCGGCAGTAGGGGCAGCTGTCCGTATAGTAGACGACGACGTTCGGCATTGAGAGCAGGTTCAGCGGGGTTGTATATAAAAAGTGGCTCCTCCGGCGCCCCGTCATGCGGCGAAGTAGAGCACCAGCAGCACGGACCCGACCGCGACGGTCGCGACCATCACGACGAGGCCGTAGGGGAGGAACCGGCGGAATGTTATGGGGTACCCGGCCTCCTCGGCCAGACCGACCACGACCACGTTCGCGGACGCTCCGATCGCCGTCCCGTTTCCGCCGAGGCAGGCTCCGAGCGAGAGCGCCCACCAGAGCGGGGCCGTGTCGACTGCGCTGCCGAGATCGCGGATCAGGGGGATGAAGGTGGCCGTGAGCGGGATGTTGTCGACGAGGGCCGACGCGATCGCCGAGGTCCAGGCGACGAGGAGGATGGCCTGGCCCTGGGACTCGATCGCCCCGAGCACGACCATTGCGAGGGAATGGATCACGCCGGTCTCGACGAGCGCGCCCACCACGAGAAAGAGCCCGCCGAAGAACGCGAGCACGCTCCATTCCACGCGATCGAGGGTCTGCTCGACCGGTCGGCGGGACCAGGCGAGGAGGGCCGTGGCGCCGAGCAGGGCGATGACCGCGGGCTCGAGCCCGAGGGGCCGCTGGGCCAGGAAGAGCACGACCACGGCCCCGATCACCACCACCGACTTCCGGAGCAGGACCGGGTCGGTGATCGCGGCCCCGGGGTCGAGTCCGGCGAGCGCCGATGCGGTCCGCTCTCGCCGGTCCGGGGTGGCCGACCAGTGCCGGCGGAAGAGGAGGTAGAGGAGCAGGACGAGGACGCCCATATCGACCACCGCGATGGGCATCATCACCCCGAGAAAGTCACCGAACGAGAGCCCGACGGCCGAGCCGATCATGATGTTCGGGGGATCGCCGATCAGGGTCGCGGCCCCGCCGATGTTCGAGGCGAAGATGACGCCGAGCAGGTACGGCAGCGGATCCACCTCGAGGTGATCCGCGAGAAACAGGAGCATGGGCGTCACGAGCAGGACCGTGGTCACGTTGTCGAGCAGGGCCGAGACGACCGCCGTGAGGACCATGAAGAGGACGAGGAGGCGGAACGGATGGCCCCCGGCCGCCCGGGCCGTGCGGATCGCGAGCCAGTCGAAGAGGCCCGAGTCGCGGGAGAGCGCGACGATCACCATCATTCCGGCAAGGAGCAGGAGCGTGTTGAGGTCGAGGTAGACGGGGACCCGGTCCCAGGGGACGAGCCCGGCAGCGACCGCGACCACCCCGCCCGCGACCGCAGCGACCGCACGGTGAACCCGCTCGTCCACGATCAGCGCGTATACCACGAGAAAGAGCGCGAGGGCGGCGAGCGCGGGAGCGTCCATGGTCTCTGTCGGGATCGGTCGGCCCGGGGCCGGTTAAGGCTTGTGCCGCACGTTCAAGAGACTCCGGCGTCAAGACATTCCGCATGGTCCGCATCCTGGTCCTCCACGACCACTCGTCCGACGAGGCTGCAGGGCTTCTCGCGCGGCTGCTCGGGCCGGCCATGACCGCGCCGCTCACGGCCCCGCCGGCGGACTGGTCGGACGTGCTCGCATGCGTCCTCGTCCTCGCCCATGCGGGCCTCACCGCGGCCGGCCTCGACCGGCTCGCGCGGACGGTCCCCGCGCACCTCCCGGTCGCGCTCTGGCTTCTCCCGTCCGCCGGTGCCGAGGAGCGGTTGCGGGCCGCCGGCGAGGCCTTCGGCGACCGGCTCGTCCTTGCCGGGACCGTGCCGGAGGACCCGGTCGCGCTCGCGGACGCGGCGGTGGCCCTCCGGCGGCGGCTCTTTCGCGAGGCCTCGGAGATGCCCGGTCCCGAGCTCCGGGCCCTCGTCATGGACGGCCTCGCCGCCCGAACGACCTGCACCCTCTGCACCGGGCACGGCGACGAGGTGCGGGCCACGCCGATCGAGTACCTGCTCCTCGACGACCGGCTCTACCTCCTCTCCGAGGGCGGCGAGAAGTTCGCCCACCTCCTCGCGAACCCCCGCGTCTCGGTCGCGGTCTACGATCCGTTCGTCTCGATGACCACCCTCTTCGGCCTCCAGCTCACGGGCCGGGCCGCCCTGGTGCCGGCGTGGTCGGTCGAGTACGGGCGGGCTCTCGCAGCGAAGGGGCTCGCGCCCGAGCGGGTGCGGGCCCTCCCGGTCCTGATCCACCTCGTCCGCATCGACCTCGAGGAGGTCGAGGTCGTCTCGTCGGAGGCGCAGCGCCGGGGGTACGCGGCCCGGCAGCGGCTCCGGCTCTAGCTGAAGTCCAGCACCTCGGGGACGAGGGTCTGGAGGTCGAGTGCCACCGCCCGGCCCGGCGTCGGGTTGACGTTCATCTGCTTCTGGAACGCGGTCTGGGACTGCCAGGCCCCCGCGTTCACGCCGAGGACGCCGCGGTACTGGCAGAGGCCCAGGATGTGGACGTGCCCGGTCAGCAGCACCTCGGGCACGGGGTCGATCAGGAGCCGGTCGGTCTTGGCCGCCGCGATCGGGGTCCGCCGGCCGTAGCTCGGGGCGAGGTGGCGCCGCCGGAGCATCTCCTCCATCATCTCTCCCGGACGCTCGTACGAGGCCCCCGGGATGAGCGAGATCAGGTCGTCCATGGCCCGGCCGTGGTACATCAGGACACGGACGCCCTGGAGCGAGACGAGGGCCGGGTTCTCGACGAGCGTGCAGTTGCCGGGAAAGGAGGATGCGAACCGCTCGGGCAGCGCCGGCTGCGGCTCGGCGCCGCGGACCACGTCGTGGTTGCCGGGCGCGGCCACGATCCGGAGGCGCGCGGGGAGGTCTTTGAGCATCCGCCCGAACTCGGCGTACTGCTCGTCGATATTCGAGATCACGAGCTCGCGCTCCTGGCCCGGGTAGACGCCGATCCCGTCCACGAGGTCGCCCGCGATCAGCAGGTACCCGATCTCGTCGCTCTCGTCGAGCCAGTCGGCGAAGCGGTTCCAGGCGTCGGGGAGGAAGGTGTTGGAGCCGACGTGGACGTCGGAGATCAGGACGGCCTTTCCCGGCTCCTTCGAGAGGAACGGCGCGGTGTTGACCGGGACGTCGGGCCGGAGGATCTGCTCGCCGTAGAAGAGCGACCCCTCGTCCGAGAGCTTGCCGCGCACGCCGGCCACCTCGTCGGGAACGAGCCGTTCGGCCTCGTCGAACTCGGGCCGGTTCTTGTTGAAGAGGACCGGGATCACGCCCGTCGGGTCCTCGAACTGGATGAGCCGGTGGCCCTTCGCGGTCGCCCGGGTCTCGACGACCATCCCGATGATCGTGCACTCCTGCTGCCGGTACCGGCTCGTCCGGACGAGCGCCTCGATCGGCATCGCGTGGACCCTGGACCGCACGAGCCCGCCGAGGCGCGTGTACCGGTCGCGGAAGTAGTGGACGTAGTCCTGGATCGAGGTGACCGGGTAGGACGAGCCGGCCGCCCCCTCCAGCACCTCGAGGGGGTCGGCGAGGAACCGGACCCCGTCCCGCTCGGGCCGGATCGAGGGGATCGCGCCGCGCGAGACCACGACCACGTCCTCGGGGGTCTCGCGGAGGATGCGGTCGACGAGTCCGGGGTCGTTCTGCTCGCGGATCCATGCGACCACCTCGGGGTGGACCTGCCGCTTGGCCAGAAGGAACCGCTGGACGATCTCGGCGGGCTCGAGCATCGGATCTCCGTTGGCCTTTGCCGGAGATAGGTTATCCGCTACCTATAAGAACGGCCAAAAAGCAACCCTTCAGGCACATGGGGGCATCCAAGGCTGATCCGTCCCTGCTCGAGCGCCTCCGCGACCCGGAGGACCGCTGGGCCGGTATCGCGCGGGACCTGATCTGGGTCGTCGGCGTGGTCGGCCTGATCGCGCTCGCCCTCTTCCTGGTCTCGGGGACCTGGCCCGCCGTGGTCACGATCGAGTCGGAGAGCATGGTCCCGAACATGAACGTCGGCGACCTGGTGCTCGTGGTCTCGGCCGACCGGTTCGGCAACCTCACGACCTCGGCGGAGGGGGCGGAGACCGGGTACGGAAAGTTCAACACCAACCCCAACAGCGCCGGCGACCCGGTCTGGGGCGACGTGATCATCTACCGCCCGAACGGCAATACGTCGTACCATCCGATCATCCATCGGGCGCTCGAGTACGTGAACGAGTCCGAGGCCGCAGCCCGGTTCGGCGCCGACCACGGCGGCTACGTCACGAAGGGCGACCACAACAGGATCCAGGACCAGGACGGCGGCTATGCCGGCCTCGGCCGGATCCAGCCGGTGAAGCCCGAGTGGATCGTCGGCAAGGCCCTGTTCGCGGTCCCGCTCGTCGGGTACCTGCCCCTGCACCTCTTCGAGGTCGCGGCCGTCGTGATCGGGCTGATGCTCCTGTACGAACTCTATCTCTCGCGCCGGAAGACCGACGAGCCCGAGCCGTCCCGCGCGAAGGGCCGGCGGAAGTGAGGCCGTCATGGACCTCAGCACCCTGCTCTCGGACACGGTCGCCGGCCACCGCCTGACTCCGGCCGAGGGGCGACGCCTGATCGACGCGACCGGCCGGGACGTCCTCGCGATCGCGGCGGCCGCGGACGAGGTCCGCGAGGAGCGGGTCGGGGACCGCGTCACCTATGTCCGGAACCAGAACCTCCACATCACGAACATCTGCAAGAATCTCTGCGGCTTCTGCGGTTTCGGAAAGGCGAAGGGCGCGCCGGGGACCTACCTCTTCGGCAGGGACGAGGTCCAGCGCAAGGCGCGGCTCGCGGTCGGCCGCGGCGTGACCGAGATCTGCCCGCTCTCGGGGGTCCACCCGGACTTCACGGTCGAGTCGTACGTGGACCTGATCGGCTGGATCCGCGAGGTCGCGCCCGGCGTGGACATCCACACCTGCTCGCCCGAGGAGGTCTCGTACGTGGCCGGCAAAGCGGGGCTTCCGACCCGCGAGGTCCTCGAACGGATGCGGGAGGCCGGTCTCGGCACGCTCCAGGGGACTGCGGCCGAGATCCTGGTCGACGAGGTGCGGGCCGTGATCTGCCCGAACAAGTGCGACACGGCGACCTGGCTGCGCGTGATCCGCGAGGCGCACGGGATGGGAATCCGCTCGACCGCGACGATCATGTACGGCGCGGGCGAGTCGGGCGCGGACCGGGTCACCCACCTCGACCTGCTCCGCGGGCTCCAGGACGAGACGGGCGGGTTCACCGAGCTCGTCCCCATGAGCTACGTGTACCGGAATACTCCGCTCTTTCGCGCGGGGCTGGCCCCGCCCGGGGCGACGGGGCGGGAGGACGTCCTGATGATCGCGGTCGCCCGGCTCTACCTCGACAACATCGATCACGTCCAGGTCTCCTGGGGCAAGGTCGGGCCGAAGATGGTCTCGGTCCTCCTTCTCGCGGGCGGCGACGACCTCGGCGGCACCATGTTCGAGGACGAGGTCTCGGTCGACGCGGGGGCGGAGGAGGCCGCGTACATGGATCCGGCCGCGATGGCCCGGATCGCCGCCGACCTGGGACGACGGCTCTGCCGGCGTTCCACGACCTACGAGCTCCTCGCGGAGGAGCCCGCCGTCTAGGGCCCCGACCGCGCACCTTATCTTCCGAACCGTGCCATGCTCTCGCACGGCATATGTCCCACACCATCGACGGCCCCCCGCTCTCGCGCCTCCTCGCCGACGTCGAGGGAGGCCACCGGCTCTCGGCGGAGGAGGGGGTCCTGCTCCTCTCGGCGACGGGCCCGGCCGTCCTCGCCATCGCGGAGGCCGCCGACCGCGTCCGGGCCGAACGTGCGGGCGAGGCGGTCACCTTCGTCCGGAACCAGAACCTGAACGTCACGAACCTCTGCGTGAACCGGTGCGGCTTCTGCGGCTTCTCCCGGCGGGAGGGCGACCCCGACGCCTTCCTGCTCTCGCTCGACGACGTGCGGACGGCGGCCGGGCTCGCGCACGGCGCGGGGCGTGACCGAGATCTGCACCGTCTCGGGCCTCGCGCCGCACTTCACGGGCGAGACGTACGGCGCGATCCTCAAGGCCTGCCGCGAGGGCGCGCCGGGGGTGCACCTTCACGCGGGCAACCCGCAGGAGATCGCGTACGGCGCGGCCCGGAGCGGGTGGAGCACGGCCGAGCAGCTGGCCCTGCTCCGCAGTGCCGGGCTCGGCTCGCTCTGCGGGACCGCGGCGGAGATCCTGGTGGACTGCGTGCGGCGGCGGATCTGCCCGGGCAAGATCACGACGGCCGAGTGGACCCGGATCATCACCGAGGCGCATCGGGCGGGCGTCCCGTCGACCGCGACGATCATGTACGGCACGGGCGAGACGGCCGCGGACCGGATCGAGCACCTCGGGGTCCTCCGCGGGATCCAGGACGAAACGGAGGGGTTCACCGAGTTCGTGCCGCTCTCGTTCGTCCACCTCCGCACCCCGCTCTACCGTGCCGGCCTCGCGCCGGCGGGCGCCACCGGGCGCGAGGACATGCTGATGACCGCGGTCGCCCGGCTCTTTCTCGACAACGTCCCCCACGTCCAGGCGTCGTGGGTCAAGGTCGGGCCGAAGCTCGCGGCTCTCCTCCTCCTCGCGGGCGCCGACGACCTCGGCGGCACCCTCTACGAGGAGCACATCACGAGCGCGGCCGGCGGCAGCGGTGACGGGTACCTCGACCCGGCGGAGATGGCGCGGCTCGCGGCCGACCTCGGGCGCCCGCTCGTCGAACGGACCACGCTCTACGAACGGGTCGCCTGAACGACGGGTGCGGGCCGGAGCAGCAGGAGCACGACGAGCGCGGCTCGCGACCAGCGCGAGGTCGAACCAGGCGATGAGCCGGATGGCGTCGAGCAGGGTCCCCGGCGGAGCGGCAGCGGCCGGTACGCCGCCGAGGAGGAGGCCGAAGACCGCGGCCGCCGAGCCGAGCGCGAGGGTCTGGCCCACGAGGCGCATGCTCTCCTCCGCGCTCGAGGCGAGGGCGTACCGCTCGCGTTCGATCGGGGCGAGGACGATCCGGACCAGGGGCGCGGCGAAGAGGGCCGGGCCGGCCCCGATCAGCACGAGGATCGCCAGGATCACGGAGAGCGGTGCCTCCGGATCGAGAGCGGCAAGCAGGACAAGGGCCGCACCGGCAACTACGGTCCCGATCGCCGCCACGGCCCGGGGGTCGACACGGTCCGCGGCCCGGCCGGCCGGGCGCGAGAGGAGGGCCATGACGACCGGGGAGACGACGAGCAGGAATGAGGCTGTTCGGGCGTTGTATCCCACGATCTCCTGGAGGTAGAGGCTGAGCAGCAGGCCCGGGGCGAAGGTGCCCGCGTAGAAGACGAGCACGGCCAGGTTGCCGAGACCGAAGCAGGGTCGTCGGAGAAGGGCGAGGTCGAGCAGGGGCACCGCCTGCCGACGCTCGTGGCGCACGAAGAGCGCGAGTCCGGCCGCTCCCGCCGCCGCGAGGAGTACGCCCGACCACGCGGGCAGGGTCGAGAGGCCGACCATCAGGGCGAGGAGCGCCCCGGCCCAGAGCGCCGAGCCCGTCCTGTCGAATCGGGGGTCCCTCGAGAGCGCGCACTCGACCTTCACCCTTCGGGCCGCGAACCACGTGACACCCGCACCGATCACGACCACCGGCACGAAGAGCGCGCGCCAGGAGACCAGGTCGGTCAGAACCCCGCCGGCGATGGTGCCGATGGCGAACCCGACCACCAGCATCGCCACGACGGTCCCGATGGCGCGCCCGCGCTCCTCCTCGGGCGAGACCAGGCTCGCGAATGCGAGCGAGGTCCCGAAGACCATCGCGGCGCCGACCCCGGAGGCGACGCGGGCCGCGATCAGGACCGGCGCCGAGGGGGCGAGCGCCGCGAGCGCGGCGGTGACAGCATAGACTCCGATTCCCGCCGTGAAGAGGCGGCGGACCCCGAGGATATCGCCGAGCCGGCCGAAGGGAAGGAGAAATGCGCCGGCCGCGAGAAAGAAGGCCGTACCGACCCAGGCCAGGTCGGACGCTGAGAGGGCGAACTCGCGGCCGATCGCGGGCAGGGCAACCACGAGCCCAGAGACCATGAACGGTCCGAGCGAGGCCCCGAGCGCGACCGCGATGAGGACCCGCCGCTGCTCGGCCGCGTCGACCGCCATCGCCCGCTAGCGCCGTCCGAGGTAGGTCGCGATCCTTTCCGCGGCTTCGCGCGCGGCCGTCGCCGCGGTCGTGTCGTTCCTGACCGCGCCGGCCTCGTAGCCGCTCCCGATCACCGACCCGAGCGAGACGAACTCGTGGGCCGAGAGGAACCCCTCGATCGTCTCGACCGTCCGGGCACCGCCCGCATTCGCCTGGACCGCGACCGCGACCCCGCCGCGTCCGGCGAGCTGGCGGCGGTGGTAGAACGAGTAGGTCCGGTCGATGAAGTTCTTGGTCTGGCCGTTCACGTCGTAGTAGTAGGTCGGCGAGCCGAGGACCACGACCTCCGCCTCGAGCATGCGATCGGCGATCGCGTCCCAGTCGTCATGGACCGTGCAGTAGTCCTCTTTCCGGCACCGCTCGCACCCGATGCACGGGCCGATGGTCCTGCCCGAGAGCGAGACGTAGTCGGTCTCGACCCCGGCCTTCGCGACCTCGTCGAGCACGGCCCTGACCAGCGCGGCCGTATTCCCGTCCTCGCGCATGGATCCGGAGATTCCCAGTACCTGCATGCGGGATGGATGACCGTTCTGAATGATAAAAGATGCCGCCGTTCGCCTATCGCCATGTCCCGGGCGGACAGCGGAGCTCGAACCGGGCTCCTATCCCGAGCGTGCCGGTCTCCCGGATCTCGATCCCGGTGATCGAGAGAACCTGGGACGTGAGGTAGAGGCCGAGACCGGTGTTCTTGCCGTACCCCTTCCAGAAGATCAGCTCTTTTTCGTCGCGGGAGATCCCGACGCCATCGTCCTCGTACACGACGATGAGGGCGTCGCCGTCCGTGTGTGCCGAGACCCTGATCCGCGTCACTGTCTCGCCGTACCGGATCGAGTTATCCATCAGGTTCGAGAAGACCTTGCGGAGCAGGGGGTCGGCCAGTACCTCGAGATCTCCGACCTCGAGCTCCAGGCGGATGCCGTCGAGCTCGATCTCGTCGAGCGCCGCCCGCACGACCCCGTCGAGGCGCTGCCACTCGGGGGCCTGCACCCCGACGCGTTCCGAGTCGGCTGCGAACGAGAGGATCTGCTCCATGGCCCGGGTCGTCTCGCTGATCAGCCGGCGGTACCGTGCGCGCCGCTCGGGGTCGGTCTCCCGTTCGACCATGCGCAGGTACCCCTGGAGCCCCATCAGCCGGTTCCGCAGATCGTGCCGGGTCACGTTCGAGATCAGGGCGAGCTTGTCGTTGGCCAGCCGGAGCGCCTGCTCGTGCCGGACGCGGTCCGTGATCTCGGTCGCGAGGTGGACCACCTTCTCGAGCCGCCCCTCGTCGTCGTAGATCGGCGTGCAGGAGACCAGATACGTCCCACCCACTGCGTCGACCACCGTCTCGATTGTGCCTTCAATACAGTCCGAGTCGATGAGCCGCCGCAGGGGGCAGGCCTCGGGGGAGCCGGAGGAGCCGTGAAAGATCCCGGCACAGTGCCGGCCGACCATCTGATCGGCCGGGAGCCCGGCCGCCCGCTCGGCCGCCCGGTTCACGGAGAGGATCGTCTGGTCGGGGCTCAGGATCATCGCGGGCTGGCCGATCGTCTCGAAGACCACCTTCCACTGGCGCCCGAGCTCCCTGAGCTCCTCCTCGAGCGCAAGGCGGTCGGCGATATCGATGAACTGGGCCACGACCCGTTCCGGCCCGATCGAGTAGGCCCAGACCTCGTACGCCCCCTCGATCTGGCGATCCCGATACATGACGAGGTCCGCGTGCCAGGGCTCGCCGGTCCGGGCGACATCCCGGTACCGCTCGGGGACCTCGGTCTCCCGAAGGCCCGGGAAGGCGTCGTCGATGGTCCGGCCGACGAGGGACGCGTGCTCGATCCGGAGGATCCTGTCCGCCGCCGGATTTGCGCCGAGAAAGACCAGGGAGTCGTCTTCGACGAGCCCGTACATGTGGATCCCGGTGGGCGACCCCTCGATGATCCGGCGATTGCGCTCCTCGGAGGCCCTCAGATCCTCCTCGGCACGCTGCCGCCGGACGGCCTGCCGGCACTTGAGGGCGAGCTCGGCGAACTGGGCCGCGGGGTCGCCCCCCTTCTGGAGGTAGAAGTCGACCCCGTACTCGATCGCCTCGATCACGACCTCCTCGCGACCCCGGCCCGTGAAGAGGATGAACGGGAGCCCGTCGAATCGCCGGCGGCACTCGCGGAGGAGCTCGATTCCGTTCATGCCGGGCATCTGGTAATCCGAGACGACCACGTCGACCGGGTGCCGCTCCAGGAGGGCGAGCGCCTCCCGGCCCGAACCCGCCGTGAGCACCTGGAACTCCCCGGACTGCTCGAGATAGTGCCGGAGGAGGGCGACGAGCCCGGGTTCATCGTCGACGTACAGGATCGAGATCATCGGGTCGCGCCTCTCTAACAGTCGTCTTCACCTGTGACCATAGCCTTTTCGAAATCGTTCTTCTGCCGAACCACGGTCGGGTCGAGGCCGATTGCGCGGAAGGCCGCCGCGACCTCCTCGACCGGGTCGCCGGCGCGGAAGGCGAGGTGAGAGCCGCACCGGCAGTCGGTCGCGCCGAAGCCGGCGACGGTATCGCCGCCGATCGCCCGGGCGAGGGCGCACTCGAGCCGTTCGCCCGTCCCGGCCGTCACGACCGCGGCGAGCCGGAACCGGGGGTCGAGGAGGAGGCGGTCCACGTGCCAGTGCGGCCTTCGGTCACGGTCGCGCCCGAGGCGGAGGTGCCGCCCGACCCTCGCGAGCCCACCGGGGCCGAGGGCCGAGCCGACGTAGACGTGGTACCCGGCCCGGAACGCGACCGCGCCGAGACGCCCGACCTCGAGGACGGCTGCCGGGTTCTCGAGGACGAGGCAGTAGACGCCCGGCTCCATCTTAAAGCCGTCTGATCAGCGAGGCCGCCGCCCGGACCTGCCGGCTCCCGCCCTCCTCCTCGGGGAAGCCGTGGCCGGGGTAGAGGCCGCGGACCTCGAGCGCCGCGAGCCGGTCCAGGGACCGGGTCAGGGCCTCCCGCGATCCCCCCGCGAAGTCGTATCGGCCGAAGCAGCCGTCCGAGAAGACCGTGTCGCCGGAGATGAGGTCGCCCGCGACCGCATCGTAGAGGCAGCAGGAGCCGGGGGTGTGGCCCGGCGTGTGGATGACGCGGTACTCTCCGATCTCGTCCCCGTCCCGGAGGATCCGGTCGGGCACGATCCCGGGGGGGTGGGCCCCGAAGTGGAGCGAGAGCGAACGCTGTTCCTCGAGGAGGGCCGCCGCGTCGTCCGCGTGGATCGCGACCTGCGCGTCGCACATGTGGGCGATCTCCCGGACGTAGGCCGTGTGGTCGTAGTGGCCGTGCGTCAGGACGATCATCTCGATCTCGTCCCGGTAGGGCTCGACCGCCATGGGCGGCACGCCCGCGTCCACGAGCACGTCGCCGGCAAGGTACGCGTTCGCGTACAGGGTCCGCCCCGGAATCCATCGGATCGGCATACAAACCATATAACGACCGCCCGCCATATCCTGTTTATGCACGGCCTGATCGAGGAGTGCCTCCGGTCCGTGCCGGAGGTGGCCCACGTGATCGCGCGCGACGAGGGCCTCGTCCCCCGCCACGTCGCCCGGGCGATCGCCCGCGGCCGGATCGTGGTCCCGGCCAACCCCCGGCGCGAGCACCGGCTCTGCGCCATCGGCGAGGGCTGCCGCGTCAAGGTGAACGTGAACATCGGCACCTCGGGCACCCTGTGCGACCCCGCCGAGGAGCTCGAGAAGGCCCGGGCCGCGCTCGCCGAGGGGGCGGACGCGCTGATGGACCTCTCGACCGGCGGTGACCTGCCCGCGATCCGGCGCTCGATCCTCGCGCTCGATGCGCCTGTCGGGACGGTGCCGATCTACGAGGCGGTCCGCCGGGCCGGGAATGCGGCCGACGTCGACGCGGACCTGCTCTTCCGCGTGATCCGCGAGCACTGCCGCGACGGCGTCGACTTCCTGACCCTCCACTGCGGCGTGAACCGCGAGGCGTACGCCGCGCTCGTGGACGACCCGCGCGTGATGGGCGTGGTCTCGCGCGGCGGGGCGTTCCACACGGTGATGATGGCCGAGCGCGGCGAGGAGAACCCGCTGTACGCGGAGTTCGACTACCTCTGCGAGCTCCTGGCGGAGCACGGCGTGGTCGCGTCGCTCGGGGACGGGATGCGCCCCGGCTCCCGCTCCGACGCCGAGCGGCTCGCGAAGGCGACCGAGTACCTGACCCTGGGCCGGCTCGCGAAGCGGGCCCTGAACGCCGGGGTCGAGCGGATGATCGAGGGGCCCGGCCACCTCCCGCTCGACCAGATCGGGTACAACGTCCGGATGCTCAAGGAGCTGACCGACGACGCCCCGCTCTACCTCCTCGGCCCGCTCGTGACCGACCTCGCGGCCGGGTACGACCACGTGGTCGGCGCGATCGGCGGGGCCGTCGCCTGCCAGCACGGGGCCGACTTCCTCTGCATGGTCTCGCCGGCCGAGCACCTGGCCCTGCCGGACCGGCAGGACATCGTCGAGGGGACGCGGGTGGCCCGGCTCGCGGCCCACGTGGGGACCCTGTCGCGGAGGCCGGACGGCGGCGCCGCCCGGCGCGAGGACGCCATGGGCCAGGCCCGCCGCCGGCTCGACTGGGACGAGCAGTTCCGGCTCGCCCTCTTCCCCGGGCACGCCCGGCGGATCCACGAACGCGACGGGGCGCTCGAGACCTGCTCGATGTGCGGCGACCTCTGCGCCCTCAAGCTCGCCGGCGACCTGCTGCCGCCGCGGGAGCCCGAGCCGGATGACAGGGACGCCTAACTTATATCCATTTCGGGACCACCTGTTCCCATGGAGTCCCGTCCGATCCTCATCTGCCTCCTGCTCGCCCTCGCCGCCGTCGCGAGCGGGCTGCTCGTCCGCCCCCCCGGACGGGGCGCCGTTCGTCCCGACGACGGGCGCTCCCTCCGTCGACGCGGACCCGTCCGTCGTCCTCTCCACGCTCGTGGCCGACGTGAACACGACGCTCGAGGAGATCGACCGCAACGTCGCGTCGGCCGCCGGCGAACTCGGCGCGACCGGCCTCGCGGGGCCGGGGGCCAACGCCACGCTCGCCCGCCTCGCGGCCTCCTCGCCGTACACGGCGGCCGCGATCACGGTCACGCCCGACGGCCGGATCGCGGCCGCGAGGCCCGAGGAGTACGGAGCGGCGGTCGGGACCTACATCGGGAACCAGTCCCATGTCCAGCGCGGCCTCGCGGACCGCCGGCCCCTGATGTCGGAGGTCTTCCGGGCCGTCGAGGGGTTCGACGCGGTCGCGGTCCAGCGGCCGGTCACGGGGAGCGACGGAACGTTCCTGGGTCTCGTCTCGACCGTCGTGGAGCCGGACCTCTTTCTGGCCGACCGGGCGGACCGCGCGATCTCGGGGACGACGCTCGTCGCCTGGGCGATGGCCCCGGACGGGCGCGTGATCTACGACCGCGATCCCGCCCGGATCGGCCGGAACGTGATCACGGACCCGGCCTACGCCGGGTTCCCCGAGTTCGTCGCGATGGCGAAACGGATCGGCGCCGAGCCGGCCGGGAGCGGGTCGTACACGCTCACCCCGCCCGGCGGAGCGGCCGTGAAGCAGACCGTGGCCTGGGCGAACGGCCGGGCTCCACGGGACCCCGTGGCGGATCGTCGTGGTCCGCGCGGGCTGATCCTCTCCTTTTCGGAACCGGCGCCCCTCGCTTCTCCAGCATGACCGCCGACGGCGGGGCATCGGCATTTGCTTTTACCGAATTGTCGCCCGTTCCGGATTCGGCGGCTGCCCGGGCCGCTCTTTTTCAGAAACATTTCGGAATATTTAACATCTTATGGATGAATCTGTGATAATCGCGCGTGGAGTGACAGACCCTCTTTGACGGCCCTCGTGGCCGGGCGCCGTGCCAACCCCTCCGCGCGGGGTGAATTTCACCAGTGCGTAATCGCCGCTTCCGTAGCGGAGCGGCCGGAGGAGAACAATGCACCGAACCGCATTCCACCGGGGGCAGAGGCACCCCCTCGCGCCGGCGGCCCTGCTGCTGCTGGCGCTCTGCCTGCTCGCCGCGGGCGCGCAGGCCGCAGACGAGACCGCGAACACCTCCGTGCCCGTCGCGGGCGACGGCCAGACCATCGACGGGATCGTGCTTCATCCCGACGGTGACCACCGCGCAGCCGACGCCGACGCTGTGCGGGTACGCCGACGCGTACCCGATGCCGAACTTCACCGCCGACCGGACGAGCGGCCCGGCGCCGCTCACGGTCCGGTTCACCGATACGTCGTCGGAGTGGGCCTACGACTGGCACTGGGACTTCGGTGACGGTTCGACCTCGACCGAGGAGAACCCGGTCCACACGTTCGCACATCCCCGGGCGTCTATCCGGTCACCCTCACCATCAGGGAGCATGACCACTTCGTCGACGGGTGCATGTTGGTGCACTACTGGAACGACCCGAACTTCGCGCTCTCGACGAAGACGGTGCAGGTGACCGTCGTAGGGACCGGCCCGATCCCCTACAAGCCCCTCGCGATCCCCGGTACGGATCCAGGCCGAGGACTACGATCTCGGCGGCGAGGGCGTGGCGTATCACGACACCACCGCCGGGAACAGCGGCGGCGCGTACCGCCAGCGACGACGTCGACATCGAGACCGGCCGGCGGCATCACGAACGTCGGCTGGATCCGGAACGGCGAGTACCTGACCTACACCGTGAACGTCACGCAGGCCGGCCAGTACACCGATGACCGCCCGCGTGGCGAGTCCGAACAGCGGCCCGGACCATCGCGCTCTCCGTCGACGGCGCGCCGCGGTAACGATCGCGGTCCCGAACACCGGGTCGTTCGGGACGTATGCGACCGTCGGGATCCTGAACCTCTGCCCCACCCCATCGCCGCCGCTGACCCCGGTATGGCCCCCGGTTCAACCCGGCTGCCCCCGATCCTGATCCCGCTCGCGGCCGGTACGCACACCCTGAAGCTCGCGTTCGCCGGTGACGGCCAGAACCTGGACTGGATCGCGTTCACACCGGCCTCACCGGCGCCGGGTAGCTCGATGCCGTACGGGCCGGTCGCGATCCCCCGGCATCGATCGAGGCCGAGCACTTCGACCTCGGCGGCGAGGGCGCCGCGTACCACGACGCGACCCCCGGCAACACGGGCGGCGCGGCTTGCCGAACGGCCGAGGACGTCGAGATCGTCGCCCCGACCAGTGGCGGGCGCGCCGTCGTCGGGACCGACGACGGCGAGTGGCTCGTCTACACCATCGACGTGGTCCGATCGGGACAGGTCACCGACCCGCCCCTCGTCCTCTACCTCGCGAGCGACCGCGAGGGCTGCAGCGGTCGGTATCGAGATCGACGGCCAGGGTCGTCGAGACCGTCGCGCGTTCCGAACACCGGAAGCGCTCTCGACGTTCGAGCGCGTGCAGGCGCGCCACGGCCTCAGCGGCGGTCGACACACGTTGCGGCTCCTCTTCCACGGCGGCGGGCCAGCGCCTGGACCGAGTCCGGTTCTGGGAGTGCCGGTTCGTCTCCTATGCCGATGGGCCGGCGCATCCGGCCTTCTCGGCGGACCCGACGGACGGGCTGGCGCCGCTCCAGGTCCGCTTCACGGACACGCTCGTCCCGAGTGGACGCGTACCTGGGCCTGGAACTTCGGTGACGGCGCGACCTCGGCCGAACAGAACCCGGTCCACACCTTCGCCGTAGCGGGGGTCTACAACGTCACGCTCACCACCGATGAGTCGGGGCTCCGCTGGTACGTTCAGGATAGCGAGACCGGGCTGATGGAGTTCTGGTACCTCAGCCACATGGGCTACGGCTCCCTGACGGCGAGCGTCCTGGTGACCGTCGAGGGGACAGGACCGGCACTTGGTCATGCGATCCCCGGAACCATCGAGGCCGAGGACTATGACGCCGGCGGCGAAGGGATCGCGTACCACGACACCACTGCCCGGCAACACCGGCGGCGCGTACCGGCACGACGATGTGGACATCGAGACCGCCGGCGGCATCACGAACGTCGGCTGGATCCGGGAACGGCGAGTGGCTGACCTACACGGCGGACCGTGGCGATCGGCCGGCCGGTACACGCTGACGGCCCGCGTGGCGAGCCCGAACAGCGGTCGAACCATCGTCGTCTTGGTCGATGATCGGTCCGTCGCCACGATCGCGGTCCCGCGGACGGGCTCGTTTTCGACGTGGCAGACGGCCTCCGTCCAGGTTCCGCTCGCGGCCGGTCAGCATACGCTGCGGCTCATGTTCACCGGCGACGGCCAGAACCTCGACTGGATCGCGTTCGGGACGGGCCCGACCCCGCCGACGACGACAACGACCACGCCGGTGCCCGTCGGGCGGGGCCTCGTTCACGGCCGCGCCCCTGACGGCCCCGCACGGCAGCGCGGTGAAGTTCACGGTGACCCCGGCGGGCGGGAAGAGCGATCAGCGCGGCCTGGTGGTCGTTCGACGCCGCGGCGCACCTGAACACCTGGAACTCGCGGGCCGACGAACCCGACGTTCTTCTACCCGTCGGCCGGCACCTTCTCGCCGCTCGTGAAGCTGACCTACACGGACGGCTCGACCGAGACGGTCCAGCGGACGAACTACGTCAGGGCGACGTGATGAGCATGACGGAATACTCTATCATTTCGGCGCGGCGCGGGCGAGGGAGCCCCCCGCCCTCCTCCAGGAGCACGGACGACCGGCACCGCTCCGGCCGCCCGGCAGGCGGATCGACAGGTTCATCGGCTCCAAGGTATTATTCACGGCCCATGAAACCTGTCTCCTTCCTGATTCTCCTGGTTCTGCTCTGTGCCGCGGTTCCTGCCGTCTCCGCCGCGGAGACGTATGTCGTCACCGCGACGTGGGGAACCAACGGCTCCGGGGACGGCCAGCTGCACTATCCCGAGGACATCGCGCTGGACGCCGCCGGGAACGTCTACGTGACCGACGGAGGCAACCAGCGGATCGAGAAGTTCGCGTCGGACGGGACGTTCGTCACGACGATGGGGAGACCGGGGACACCGAGCCGGGCAACTTCTACGGCCTCTCGGGGATCGCGGTGGACGCCGCGGGCAACGTCTACGTCACGGAAACGGGGACGTTCCGCGTCCTGAAGTTCACGTCGAACGGCACCTTCATCACGAAATGGGGGACCGAGGGCACCGGCGACGGACAGTTCTACTGCCCCAGCGATGTCGCGGTGGACGGCGCGGGCTACGTCTACGTCACGGATATTCTGTACTCGGGCATCGGACCCCGCATCCAGAAGTTCACGTCGGACGGGCAGTTCGTCACGAAATGGATGACTTATGGCAATGAGGTCACGTACAGCCAGCCGATGGGTATCGCGGCGGACGGCGCGGGCCACGTCTATGTCGTCGACCTGAGGAAGAACCTCGTCCAGAAGTATACGTCGACCGGCACCCTGCTCGCGGAGTGGGGAACCGAGGGCGCCGGGGACGGCCAGTTCAACCTCCCGATGGGGATCGCCGTGGACGGCGCGGGCTACGTCTACGTCACGGAACCCTATGCCAACCGCGTGCAGAAGTTCACGTCGGACGGAACGTTCGTCACGAAGTGGGGCTCCGCTGGAACCGGGGCCGGAGAGTTCAACAACCCCAGGGGCATCGCGGTCGACAGCGCGGGCAGCGTCTACGTCGTGGACGGTTACAACCACCGGGTCCAGAAGTTCGCGGTGGGAGCGGCGCCGGCTCCGACGCCGACGGTGACCCCGATACCGACATCCACCCCGACGCCGCAGGTGTCGATCTCCCCGCCGACGACATGCGCGACCACGCCTATACCGACCGCGACGGTGACGATCGCCACCACCGGCGGGTCCGCCGCCGTGCGCGACCTGAACGGAGACGGGATGTTCGAGGACCGGAACGGCAACGGCCGGAAGGACTTCGCAGACGTCGTTCTCTACTTCAACCAGATCGGCTCGATCGCGACGTACGAAACGGGCTCCGACTACAACCGGAATGGTCGGATCGACTTCGCGGACGTCGTCTGGCTCTTCGACAACCTCTGAACGCCGCCCCCTTCTTTTTCGCTCTTCGCTTGTGGGGCCATGGTCCGGCGGGACCAGCGAGCCCACGCCCCCTTTCCTCAGCGCACCAGCGACAGGATCCGCACCGCGAGCCACGCGGCGTTCGCGCCGTTGTCGATCCCGACGCAGGCCACGGGCACGCCCTTCGGCATCTGGACGATCGAGAGGAGGGCGTCGAGCCCGCCGAGCGTCCCCGAGACGGGCACGCCGATCACGGGCCGGTCCGTCCGCGAGGCCACCACGCCCGGCAGGGCCGCCGCGAGGCCGGCGATGCAGATGAAGACCCGGGCGTCCGAGGCCCGGACGTACGCCTCGAGCGCGTCGGGGTCGCGGTGGGCCGAGAGGACCCGGTAGTCGTGGGAGAGCCCCTGCGCCTCGAGGACCGCGATCGCCTTCCGTGCGATCTCGTAGTCCGAGTCCGATCCGGCGATGACGGCGACGTCGACCATCGGGGAGAGTATATGCTCCGAACGACATATAGTAGGAACGGATCGTCATGGAGAAGGAACTGCTGCTGATGCTGCCCGGGCCGGTTCCGGTCCCGGAGCGCGTGCGCCTCGCGATGGCGCGCCAGGCGATCAACCACCGCTCGCCCGAGTTCGGGGCGGTGTACGCGGACTGCGTCCGCTGCCTGAAGCCCGCGTTCGGCACCGAGAACGACCTGGTGGTCATCTCGGGCTCGGGGACGGCCGGGATGGAGGCCGCCGTCGCGAACGTCGGGCGCGGCAAGAAGATCGCCTGCCTCTCGAACGGGAAGTTCGGCGAGCGGCTGTACGACATCTCGAAGCGCTACGGCGACGCGACCCAGCTCGCCTCGGACTGGGGCACGCCCCTGCCGCTCGAGGCCCTCGCCGCGAGCCTCGAGGCCGGCGCCGAGGTCGTGACCCTCGTCCACAACGAGACCTCGGCCGGGATCCGGAACCCGGCCCACGAGGTCGGCAAGCTCTGCCGCAAGCACGACGCGCTCTTCGTCATGGACGGGATCACCTCGATCGGCGGCGACGTGGTCGAGGCCGACCGCTGGGGCGTGGACATCGCGATCGTCGGCTCGCAGAAGTGCCTCGCGGCCCCCGCGGGGCTCGCGGCCGTCTCGGTCTCGGCGCGGGCCCAGGAGCGGTTCGTTGCCGACCGCCCGTACTACCTGGACCTTGCCGCGTACATCAAGAACGCGAAGAAGGAGCCGATGGAGACGCCGTACACCCCGGCCGTCCCGCTCTTCCTCGCGCTCCAGCAGGCCGGCCTCCTGCTCGAGGAGGAGGGGATCGAGCACCGGATCATGCGCCACCAGCGGCTCGCCCAGGCCGTCCGCGCGGCGGCCGCGGCGTGGGACCTCCCGCTCTTCCCGACGACGGACGCGCTCCACGGGTACTCGAACACCGTGACCGCGATCCGGATGCCCGAGGAGACGACCGACGCGGACTTCCGGGGGCTCGTCAAGAAGCTCGGCATCGTCATCGCCGGCGGCCAGGACGCGCTCAAGGGGAAGATCTTCCGGATCGGCCACATGGGCGCGGTCGGCGCGCCCGAGGTGCTCGCGACCCTCGGCGCGATCCAGGCGGCCATGCACCGGCTCGGGTGCGCGTGCGCGGACGACGGCGTCGCGGCCGCGGCCGCCCACCTGGCCTGAGGCGACCGCCATGCGCGTCGGCATCGCGGACACGACCTTCGCCCGGGTGAACATGGGCGCGCACGCGATCGACGAGCTGAAGCGGCACGCCTCGGTCGCGATCGAGCGGTACACGGTGCCGGGGATCAAGGACCTCCCCGTCGCCTGCAAGAAGCTCATCGAGGAGCGGCACTGCGAGATCGTGATCGCGCTCGGCATGCCCGGCGGCAAGGAGAAGGACCGGATGTGCGCGCACGAGGCCTCGCAGGGGCTGATGGTCGCGCAGCTGATGACGAACACGCACATCATCGAGGTCTTCGTCCACGAGGACGAGGCCGAGACCGACGCCGAGCTCGCCTGGCTCGCCGAGCGGCGGGCGCGCGAGCACGCGGCGAACGCGGTCCGGCTGATGCTCCGGCCCCGCGAGCTCGAACGCGAGGCCGGCACGGGCCAGCGGCAGGGCTTCGCCGACGCCGGGCCGGCGCGGCAATAATGATAATCGAGGGAGACAGAGGTAGAGACAACATGACGATCAGGCTCGGATTCGTGGTCTCGGAGTTCAACCGGGACCTCACGTACATGATGGAGATCGAGGCGCGCGAGCACGCCCAGTTCCTCGGCGCCGAGGTGACCGAGGTCATCTACGTCCCCGGCGCGTACGACATGCCGCTCGCGATCAAGTCCCTGCTCAAGAAGAGCGCGATCGACGCGGTGGTCACCATCGGGTGCGTGATCGAGGGCTC
This sequence comes from uncultured Methanoregulaceae archaeon, assembly GCA_963730355.1. Classification (GTDB taxonomy): domain Archaea; phylum Halobacteriota; class Methanomicrobia; order Methanomicrobiales; family Methanospirillaceae; genus UBA288. Next base: position 25,585 of record CAVSRL010000012.1, read on the forward strand.
GACCCAGCACGACGAGATCGTGGTCCAGCACGCCGCGCGGAAGATCATCGACCTCTCGCTCGAGTTCGACAAGCCCGTCGCGCTCGGGATCTCCGGGCCGGGCATGACCCGGATGGAGGCGACCGAGCGGATCGACTACGCGCGGCGCGCGGTCGAGTCCGCGGTCAAGCTCTGCCAGCGCCTCGGATGACCCTCTCGGCGAAGGTGGCGGGGATCGCGCCGTCCGCGACGCTCGCGATCGCGAACCGGGCGAAGGCCCTCCAGCGGGCCGGCGTGGACGTGATCAGCCTCTCGGTGGGCGAGCCGGACTTCGCGACGCCCGCCCACATCACGGAGGCCTGCATCGCGGCGCTCCGGCGCGGCGAGACCCACTACGCGCCCGGGAACGGCCTCCCCCCGCTGCTCGACGCGATCGCCGCGAAGACGCGCGACGAGAACCGCATCCCCTGCGATCCCTCGCAGGTGATCGTGACCGCCGGCGCGAAGGACGCGATCCACCAGGCGATGCAGGCCGTCCTGAACCCCGGCGACGAGGTGGTCGTGCTGACGCCGGACTGGGTCAGCTACGAGCCCTGCGTCCGCCTCGCCGGGGGCGTCGCCGGTCTTCGTCGCCGTGGACCCCGCGACCTTCCAGGTGACCGACGCGCTCCTCGAGGCGATGACGCCGCGGACGCGGATGATCGTCGTGAACTCGCCCTCGAACCCCTCGGGGGCCGTGCTGAACCCGGCCTCGCTCCGCCTGATCGCCGACGTCTGCCGGGAGCAACGACCTCGTGGCGCTCTCGGACGAGATCTACGAGAAGCTCGTCTACGGGGCCGAGCACGTCTCGCTCGGCTCCCTGCCCGGAGATGGCCGAGCGGACGGTCACGGTGAACGGGTTCTCGAAGGCCTACGCCATGACCGGCTGGCGCCTCGGGTGGGCCGTCGGGCCGAAGCCGATCGTGGACTACATGGCCCGCGTCCAGAGCCACACCACGAGCCAGGCCGTCACGTTCGTGATGTACGGCGGCATCGCGGCGCTGACGGGCGACCAGTCCTCCGTCGAGGCCATGCGGCAGGCCTTCGACGAGCGCCGGCGGTTCGTGCTCGACCGTCTCGCGGCCATGGGCTACCGCTGCGCCCCCGCCGACGGCGCGTTCTACGCGTTCGTCGAGGTCGGCGGCGACGACGTGGCGACCGCGGCCCGGTGGCTCGACGAGGCGCGGGTCGCGGTCACGCCGGGGTCGGCGTTCCACGCGCCGGGCTGGCTCCGGCTCAGCTACGCGGCCGCGCTCCCGCGCCTGGCCGAGGCCCTGGACCGGGTCGCCGCGCTCGGCTGAGCCGGCCCCGCTCCTGGCATCCTTTTTTGAGTCCCTGCATCGTACGGATCGTTGCTCATGGTGTTTGTCTACTACGCGCAGGGTGTCGGCGGGCTGTACGAGGAGTTCGTGGAGCGGCTGATGAGCCAGCTCGCGCTTCGCGGAACCGAGATCACGCACGAGAACCTCGGCGAGGGCCGCGGCTCGATGGACGTGAAGCAGACGGACGAGGAGGGCACGCTCGAGTTCGCGGTCTCGGGCCGGGACGTCAAGGCGACGTACCAGGTCAAGCGCTACCGCCGCGAGATCGAGAAGGGCGCCGTCGGGGCGCTCGCGGGCGGCGCGATCGGCTCGGTGATCGGCTCGCTCGGCGGGCTCTTCTCGAAGGAGCGGTCGATCGGGGACATGATCGGCGACGCCGGCGCCGGGGCCGTCGCGGGCGGCGCGTGGCAGGCGTACCAGGGCTGGGACGACTCGAAGCAGGAGCGGACCCGCTTCGCCGAGGTCCTGGCCGAGGCCGCGAGGATCGTCGAGGACGAGCTCCAGTACATCCAGCAGGGGCAGGACTCGGCGAAGGAGGCCCTCAAGGAGAAGGCCCGGGCCAGGCGCGAGGAGGAGGACGGGAAGATCGCCGACCTCCGGAACGAGCTCGAGGACGTCTACGGCGACGCCCTGGCCCTCGGCGAGGAGCTCGAGATGCTCGCCGAGGAGGGGCAGACGGTCACAAAGTCGAAGGCCCGGGTCGAGCGGGCGCAGCGGCTCTACGCCGAGGCGGACGCGGCGATCGAGGCCGGCGACCTCGTCCAGGCGAAGGCGAAGACCAAGGCGGCGCGGCAGATGGTCGACTCGGCCCGGTCGAGCATCGGGGAGTGAGCCCCCGGTTCTGTTCTTCCATCTCACGGCCCGAGGGTGAAGGAGAAGGTCGCGCCGCGGTCGACCTCGCCCTCGGCCCAGACGCGCCCGCCGTGCCGTTCGACGAACCGGATTCCTGGTCGAAATGGAAATGCTTTTCCGGCGGCTCGTCGTCTATTGACCGATCTAACATCGGAGTGAATACGAATGGTTGACACACCCTCTACCCCCAACCGCTGGCTCGTCGTGCTGGCCGGGATCGTCGCGATCCTCTTCGGCCTCTTCGCCCTCGCGGCGCCGGCCACGATGCTCGCGTCGCTCGTGATCTTCTTCGGCATCTTCGCGATCATCCAGGCGATCATCCTGCTCATCGGCGGGATCATGGCCGGCGGCGAAGAAGGGTCCATGCGCTGGCTCCTCATCGGCGCCGCCGTCGTCACCCTGATCCTCGGCGTCCTCGCGCTCTACAATCCGACCGGGTTCGTGATCGCCGTCGCCTTCCTGATCGGGATCTGGGCGTTCGTCCTGGGCCTGTTCCAGATCTTCGCAGGGTTCGCGAGCCGCGGCACGCCGTACTGGTGGCTGACGCTGATCGCCGGGATCATCGGCGTCATCGTCGGGCTGTACATCATGACGCAGCCCATCGCAGGCTCCGTCGTCCTGGTCTGGGTGCTCGGCATCTACGCGATCGTCTTCGGCATCGAGCGGATCGTCATGGGGTTCATGGCGCCCCCCGCCGCCGCGCCCGTCGCGGTCTAGGCCGCCCTCTTTTTTCCACGCGCGCATCGTCTCGATCGAGCCCGTCGAACGCGCCGAGCGCCGTCTGCTCACAGAGATAGTGTATCTTCGAGATGGTCATCCCGTCTCGGCGCGCCGGCCCGACCGTCGCGGGGCATGAAGTACCCGGGCCTCCTCGACAAGTCCCCCGCCCTCTCGCTCGCGGACCGGACCGTGAGCGAGGAGGACGACGAGGAGCCCGCTTCGCGCCGGAACGTTGATGCTCCTCGGCGGTATGGGGAAGCGTATGACGACCGCTCAGGAGTGGACGCCGCCCGAGCTGCGGCCCGGGCCCGAGACGGAGGCCCTCGCCCGCTTCGTCTGGAACGGGACCTGGACCGGCACGGTGGAACCCGGTGGGATGGGGCCGGGATCGCCCGCGATGGACGCGAAGGGCAGGGCGACCTGCGAGTGGGGGCTGCACGGCCTCTGGGCCGACTGCCTCTTCGAGCAGGACCAGTACATCGACGGCCGGCCGGTGCTGAACTGGCAGGCCCGGTGGATCATGGGCTGGGACGGGGACGCGAACGAGTACCGGGCGGTGGGAGCGGACACCAACGGCCGCGCCTTCATCTTCCACGGGCGGATCGAGGGGGACCGGCTGGTCATGGAGACCCTCGGGGAGTCGCCGGCGAAGCTCCTCTTCACGTGGGAGGTCGTCGACGAGCGCACGGTCACCTGGAAGAACGAGGTCTCGTTCGGCGGCGGCCCCTGGCAGCTGATCGAGACGTACCGGATTACCAGGTCGGACTGACCGGCCTCTGCCCCTCCCGGCTCGGCCGTACCACTGGAACAGTGTCGCGTTCCCGAGGGGTGCAGCGACCCTGTCCGGGTTCGGGCATGCCCGTACTGGAGGAGAAGCATGAACCTGAAACGTGTTGTCGGAGCCGTAGTCGGGCTGGTCCTCGCGATGCTGGGCCTGTTGTGGTTTCTGCAGGGGACGGGACGTGTCCGTATCTGCCCCGTGCTCTGTTTCGCCGATTGCGAATGTGTCACAGGCGGATCGCGGTTCTGGGAGATCGCAGGTGCGATCACGTTCGCGATCGGGGTGATCCTTGCCTCGGTCTCGGTACGGCGCGGGCATGGCTGACTGCCCTCATTGTTCGGCACGGCCGTGCAGCGGGAGCGGGGGGCGGTCGAGCCGCTGCGGCAGGCGATCGTGCCGTCCGGGCGGACGATCCCGGTCAGCTTCTCGGAGAAGGTCCCCGCCGCCCGGCCGTTCGCCGTGTAGCCCATGGAGGGAGACCTCTCCCTTCCGCGCCGTGACGATGAAGGTCACGGGGCGGGTGGCGAACTCCTCGGTCCGCGTCGCGCCGGTCCGGTCCCCTGTCCAGACACCGGTCAGGTTCGGGACCATGCCGTTCACCGCTCCGCTCTCAGTCCGGGTGGCGATTCGCCCGGACGTAGCCCCCGGGCCGGGGGAGGTGGCGGTGCTGCCGGGAATAGCCGTAAAACATAAGTACCCTGTTCGATGTATCACCGCATGGACGCGGGTCAACCGCGAGGACCAGGTGAGGTGGCAATGGGAATCAGGAAGTTCGTCTGTCGACAGGTCAACTGGATGATGGGCGGGATGATGAGCATGGCCCGGGATATGATGCCCTCCGCCCTCGCGGGCGGCATGGGCGGCATGGGCATGCCGGCGATGGGCGGGGGCATCCCCGTCGACGTCAGCGAGGACCTGGACGACGTGCTCGTCGTCGCGGACCTTCCGGGCATCGAGCAGGAGAACATCGCAGTCCGGCTCCTCAAGCCGACCGAGCTCGAGATCTCGGGCGTGCGCTGTTCGGAGACGGCCGAGATCGCGGAGGGCGGACAGGTGATGCGCATGGAGCGGGCCTGCGGGCACATGGACCGCGTGGTCATGCTCCCGAGCGACGCGACGGCCGAGGGCTCGACGGCCTCGTTCGAGAACGGGGTGCTCAGGGTCCGTCTCAGGAAGGCCGAGCGCGGCCTGCGGATCCCGGTCGAGTAACCCTTTTTTCATCCCCGGTCGTCGTCCAGGATCGCCGAGCTCGGACGGACCGCTGCGCCGTCCGGCTCGATCGCGACTGCGGGCTGATGCCGGCCGGACGGATCGCCGGCAGAACGGGTCGAGGGAGCCGGGCCCGCCGGGGACCGGGGGCATCTGTCCATCCTCGGGTGGTACAACGACGACCCGAACTACGGGCTGCCGGCGACCGACTCGCGCTTCGGGATCGCGGCCTCGGGCGACCGGTCGCTCGGCGTCATCAATCCGGAGGGAAGCGGGAACACGTACCTGCTCAGCCGGGACGGGGTGACGGTCACGGTCCCGACCACCGTCGCGACCACACCCCCGACGCCGACGTCGACCGGATACGTGTGAGGACCGTGCCCAACGGCAACGGCGGCCATACGATCTAAACGCGGACGGCCTGTTCGAGGACGTCAACGGCAACCGGCGCGGGGACTTCGCGGACGTGGTGATGTACTTCAACCAGATGACCTGGATCGCGGGAACGAACCGGTGCCGGCGTTCGATTACAACGGCAACGTCCGGATCGACTTCGCCGACGTCGCCTGGCTCTTCAACCACCTCTGACGGCCCCGCACCTTTTTTCGTCTCCCCGTCCTTGATGAGACCATGACAGGTACGCGCTCCTTCGAGGACGCGGTCGCGTTCCACGGCCACCGCTGCCCCGGGCTCGCCCTCGGGTACCGCGCCGCGGGCGTCGGCCTCGAGGCGCTCGGCGCCGACCCCGCCGGCGACGAGGAGATCGTCGCGGTCGTCGAGAACGACGCCTGCGGCGTGGACGGGCTCCAGGTGCGGGCCGGCTGCACCTTCGGCAAGGGCAACCTCCGCTTCCTCGACTACGGCAAGCACGTCTACACCTTCTACGACCGGCGCGAGCGGGCGCGGCGTCCGCGTGGCCACGCGGCCCGACTTCTCGACCGCCCGCTTCGACCCCGGCTTCGGCGCCCTCCGCGACCGGGTCCAGAGCGGCACGGCGACCCCGGACGAGCGCGGCGAGTACGACCGCCGCCTCCGGGCCGTCTGCGACGCGATCCTCGCGGCGCCGGCCGGCGACCTCTTCGTCGTGGCCCCGGTCGAGGGGCCGCCGCCGGAGCCGGCGCGGATCCACCGCTCGGTCACCTGCGACGCCTGCGGCGAGTCCGTCTCGGAGCACCGCGTCGTCGAGCGCGGCGGGCGGCGGCTCTGCCTCCCCTGCGCCGGCCGATGACGAAGCTGCTGACCTTCGCGCCGCCCGGACGACGCGCCGGAGACGACGGTCTGGGTCTGCGACGACCGGGCCTGCACGGCCCTGACCGTCGCCGGCGCGCTGGTCGTGCTCTTCGAGCCCGACGAGATGGTGGTCTTCGCCCCGGGCGAGGCGGGACCGGGCGACGAGACCGTGATCCCGCTCCCCGACTGCGACTCGGAGGCCGGCCTCTGGGCCTGCTTCGAGGCCATCTGCGGCGCCGTGGGCGAGGGCGAGCGGCTGATCGTGGACCTGACCCACGCAACGGGGGCGCTGCCCGTTCGTGGTCTTCCTCGCGCTCCCCTACCTCCGCGAACTGAAGGGGGCCACAATCGAGCGGGTCTTCTACGGCGCCCGGCCCGGGCGGGCCGCGACCGAACTGCCGGTCCACGACCTGACCCCGTTCGTCGAGGTCCTCGACTGGGTCGGCGCCGTCGACGGCCTTCTCCAGCACCTCGACGCGAGCGCGCTCACGGCGCTCCTGGCAGGGGTCCAGGACCGGGCCCACCGCGAGCGTCGCGAGCCGCCGCCGCTCCACCTCAAGCCGTTCGCGAACAACCTGGCCCGGTTCGCGTCGGCCGTCCGGCTCGCCCGGCCGAACGAGGCGTTCCTGGCGGCCCACCTCCTCCTCGCCCGCCTCGACGGGGTCGAGGGCGAGATCGCCGCCGACCTCCCGGTGCTCCGGCCGCTGATCGACCGGATCGGCCGGCTCGCCCCGATCGCGGACGACGAGCCGGCCCTCGACGGCGACCTGCTCCGGCGGCAGCGGATCCTCATGCGGTACCAGCTCGACCACGGCCTCGTTCTCCAGGCGGTCGAGCTGGGGCGGGAATGGCTCGTGAACCTGCTCCTGCTCCGGCTCGGCTGCGAGCCCGAGCCGCTGGCTCGACCGCGACCTGCGCCACATCGTGAGCCGGACCGCCACCGGGGCGGTGCTCGCGCGCCAGCACGGCCGACTATGAACCGACCCCGCTCTCGGAGCGGTTCGAGGCCCTGCCCGACGCCGAGGGGATCGTCTCGCTCTGGCAGGCGATCGGCGACCTCCGGAACGACCTCGCCCACTGCGGCATGAACGAGCAGCCGAAGACGGTCCGCGTGATCGAGCGCCGGGCCGCGGCCGTCATCGCGGCCCTCGAGGCGCTCGCCTAGGTCACGCGGGCGTTCCGGACCCGGTAGAGGGCGAGCGCGAAGGTGCTGGCGGCGAAGAGGCAGAGCACCCCGAACGAGATCGCGAGGCCGGTGAGCGTGTAGGAGAAGGTCTGGCCGATCGCCGAGAACTCGGGGCCGATCGCGAAGTAGCGGATCCCGATCACCAGGTGCGTGAGCGGGTTGACGACCGCGAGGGCCTGGAGCGCGGGTGGAAACGCCTGGACCGGGTAGAGCGCATTCGAGGCGAAGAAGATCGGCAGGGTCAGGAGGGTCATGACCCCCTGCATCCCCTCGGGCGACTCCATCGTGATCGCGATCGCGGACGAGAGGAAGACGAACCCGAGCGCGAAGATCGAGACGAAGATGAAGATCCCGGCGAGCGCGACCACGGTGTGGAGGGGGGAATAGCCGGCGAAGAACTGGACGCCGAGCAGGAGGCCGAAGACGAGGATGATCACGGCCTGGATGCAGGACTTGGTGATCCCCGAGAGGCCCGTGCCGAGCACGATGTTCGCACGGCTCATGGGCGCGGCCATCACCTCGCGGAGGAGGCCCCAGTTCTTGTCGAAGAGGAGGCTCATCCCGCCGAAGAGGCTCGTGAAGAGCGTGGTCATCGCGATCACGCCCGCGCACATGTAGGTCAGGTACCCGACGGTGGGCACGCCCGGCACGGGCGGGATCTGGGCCCCGAGGGCGTCGAAGCTGCTCGAGATCGCGATCCCGAAGAACGCGAGCCAGAGGGCCGGCTGGAGCAGCGACGAGAAGAGGAGCGCCCTGAACCGGACGTACCGGAGCATGTCGCGCCAGTAGATCGTCAGGAACCGCCGGTCCGCCATCAGTGCCTCCCCGCCCGGCTGATGGCCGTCGCCACGCTCTCGGACCCGACGTCGCGCAGCTCTCTCCCCGTGTGGTGGATGAAGACGTCGTCCATGGAGGGCTTCTTCATGTTGATCCCGGTCACCGCGACGCCCTCGGCCCGGAGCGTGTCGAGGATCTGCGGCAGGACCCGCGTGCCGTCGTCCGTGACCATCACGAGAAGGCCGCCCCCCTTCTCGTGGATCGCGCCCACGTCCGGGGCGCCGTCGAGCACGGACTGCGCCCGGGCGTTGTCGGTGGTCTCGAGATAGACGAGGTCCTGGCCGAGCGCGTTCTTGAGCTGGTACGGCCGGCCCTCGGCGACGATCCGGCCGTAGTCGATGATCGCGATCCGGTTCGAGAGCTGGTCGGCCTCGTCCATGTAGTGGGTCGTGAGAAAGATCGTGGTCCCCTCCCGGTTGACCTGCCGGAGGTACTCCCACATCCGGGACCGCGTCTGGGGGTCGAGCCCGATCGTCGGCTCGTCGAGGAAGAGGACGGTCGGGCGGGTCATCAGGCCGCGCGCGATCTCCAGCCGCCGCTTCATGCCGCCCGAGAGGAACTTGATCAGGGTGTCGCGCTTGGCCTCGAGCTCGACGAGCCCGACCAGTTCGTCGATCCGACTCCGCCGCTCCTCGCGCGGCAGGCCGTAGAGCCGCCCGTGGAACTCGAGGGTCTCGGCCACGGTCATGTCGCGGTCGAGGGTCACCTCCTGGAAGACGATCCCGATCGCCTCCCGGACCCGGTCGGGCTCTGTCCGGAGGTGGCGTCCCGCGATCACGACCTCGCCGTCCTGCATCGGCAGGAGGGTGGTCAGGATGTTGATCACGGTCGACTTGCCCGCGCCGTTCGGGCCGAGGAACGAGAAGACCTCGCCGGCCGCGACCGAGAACGAGATGCCGTCCACCGCGACGAGCTCGTCGAACCGGTGCGTGAGCCCCTCGACCCGGATCACCTCGTCCGCCATCGGGCCTCCATCATCTCCCCGCCGTCCTGAATGTTTCGGTCATCGGCCGGCCGTGCCGGTCGCCTTCCGGGGCCTGGCGGGCGCGTGGGTCTCGTGGAGCGCGGGGCGGCGCTCGAGGCCGACCCGACCGTGCGTGACCGCGAGCCGGATCCCGAACGACTCGAGGCAGGCGCGGGCCCGGCCGTCGCCGTGGATCAGCAGGTCGACCAGGTCCTCCTCCTCGTCGAGGTCGAGGTAGAGGCGGAACGAGTCGACGACCTCGACCGAGAGCCCGGCCTCGGCCGCGATCGCCAGGTGCTTGCCGACCGAGATCTCGTAGTAGTCGACGTGGAACTGCGTCGTGTCGCGGATATGGATGGCGTTGGTGCCGCCGCCCCGCCCGGGGGCGATGGCGACGTCGGCGGGGGCGCCGGCCATCCGACGGACCGCCTCGGGCGTGGCCAGGGGCAGGTCGGCCATGATCACGAGCACGGGTCCCTCGAGGGTCGGGAGCAGGGCGTTGAGCGCGTCCGAGAGGCCGGCGGGGGCGACGCGGACCTCGACGCCGGGGCAGTCGTACGGGTGGGTGCTGAGGACAAGGGGGTCGAGCCCTGCGGCCCGGACGGCGCAGACCACGTCGGCGAGCATAGCCCGGGCGAATGCCTCGCGCTCGGTCTGAGAGAGGAGCCCCGAGAGCCGGGTCTTCGGGTTGACCGGCCGGAACGGTATCACGGCGAGGGGCATGGAGCGATCAGATCCGATTTGCGCTCCCATATGAAAAGGGTGCGCTCTGCGGCTATGTAACGACCGCCCTTAGATATAGGTAAAGACCCCAAAAGATCGATCAAACTCTGGTGATCCCGTCAATGTCGACCCGAATCCTCCCTGTTCTCGTCATTTTTCTGGCCGCGCTGCTCGTTCTGCCCGGCGCTGCATCCGCGTGGCAGCTCCGGCTCACGAACGACAGCAATGACCAGAGCTACCCGGCCGTCTCCGGGACGAACGTGGTCTGGCAGGACCACCGGAACGGGAACTGGGACATCTACCTCTACGACGGCGTGACCGGCCAGACGCGCCGGCTGACCGACAACTCGAGCGACCAGATGTACCCGCAGATCGCGGGCCGGTACGTCGTCTGGGAGGACTACCGGAACAGCCAGACGCAGCGGGAGAACCCGGATATCTACCTGCTCGACCTCGTGGCGGGAGGCGAGCCGGTGATGGTGAACTTCCAGGACGCCACGTTTGGAGGGTACGAATGCAGCCCGGCGATCTCGGACGACGACGGCGTCGTGGTCGTAACCTGGATCGAGAGTGCGGCCGGATTGTCGGAACAGGGACGGACCTTCTACCGAAACATCGACGGGAGCAGCGGACCGAGGCAGGCCTACCAGAACTCGAACACCCAGACGGGCCCGTGGGTCTCGGGCGAGAAACTGGTCTGGACCGACACCGATCTCGGCGGGGTCTACTTCCGGTATCTGCGCGACGACAACACCTACGTGCTCGAGCGGATGTCGAACGAGTCGGTCACCGGGCTCCGTAACTCGGGCAACCGGATCGTCTGGTCCCAGTTCAACCCCGAGCAGTTTGAGTGGAATATCCGGATCTGCAGGCTCAACCTCGACCATGCCGAACGGGACTAAGCGGATGGCTCTCGCCGCATGAATCGTTCCAGTCGGATCCGGCGATCGACGGCGACCTCGTGGTCTGGAGCGACGACAGGAACACGACCACGAGCGCCGACCTCTACCTCTACGATCTCGCCGCGAACGAGGAGCGGCCGCTCGTGATCGCGGAGGGCCAGCAGATGCAGACCGCGATCGACGGGGAGCTCGTGGCCTTCACCGACAACCGACCAGAACGGGAAGGCAACGAGATTTACCTCGCCTCGGCCACGAACACGACCCCAATGCCCGGGGTGCCGCCCGGGGTGGTCGCCGTCCCGGGCGGGACGGGGGTGCCGCGCGACCTTACCGGCGACGGGACGTGCGAGGACGTGAACGGCAACGGCCGGAAGGACTTCAACGACGTCGTTCTCTACTTCAACCAGATGACCTGGATCGCGGCGAACGAGCCGGTGACGGCGTTCGACTACAACGGCAACGGTCGGATCGACTTCGCCGACGTCGTCTGGCTCTTCAACCATCTCTGATCCTATTTTTTGTCCGCGCGGGCGGGAGGCTCGGCTCCCGGGATTGCGATGCCCCCATACGACGCCGGGCCGGAGCCCGCCAGAGCCTCTCCGTTATAAGAAGAGATAGTTTTTCCAATTCAATCGTTCTCGGGGGACATCGAAAAAGAAAACGTATATCTCTGATGAAGCCAGTAGCAGTGATCATGAACGTTCGCAATCAGGCCCGGCCGGGGCGAGTTCTCCTGCTCGCCCTGGTCGTCGCGGCCCTCTGCGCCCTGGTCACCGGGGCGTCGGCCGTGACGGTCACGACCGGGACCAATCAGATAGCAGCAATCGGCGGGACGGTCTCCGTCCCGATCATCCTCGATTCGGCTCCGAATGGCCTCGTCGGGGCGGAGTACACCGTGACCCTTTCGGACGGTGCCGTCGCCGATATCACAGGCTTTACCTCGCCGGCATGGGCCTCGCTGACGACGCCTGCTGTCTTCCCTGGAGCCGCCACCTCCTACACTGTCCGGATGATCGACCTGACCGGCTTGAACGTCCCCCTCGGCGCGACGAACCTCAACATCGGGACGCTTACCCTGACCGGTAAAGCGCTCGGCACCACCAACATCGTGTTTACGCCCAGCGCCACACTCGGCCTGGAGGGCCGAGACGCGTTCATGTACCCCTCCGTCACCGCGCCTCAGGGCTCCTTGACCGTCGGAACGCCGACGACCGCCCGACGCCGACGACGCCGCCAACGACACCGCCGACGACACCGCCAACGACACCGCCGACGACACCGCCGACGACACCGCCACGACACCGCCGACGACGCCGCCGACGACACCGCCGACGACACCGCCGACGACACCGCCGACGACACCGCCGACGACACCGCCGACGACACCGCCGACGACACCGCCGACGACACCGCCGACGACACCGCCGACGACGACCGCCGACGACACCGCCGACGACACCGCCGACGACACCGCCGACGACACCGCCGACGACACCGCCGACGACACCGCCGACGACGCAGCCGACGTCCGCGCCCTTCCCCGGCCCGCATGTCCCCTCGGTCACTGATCCAGGCTGAGGACTTCAACACCGGCGGCGAGGGCGTGGCCTACCACGACTTCGAGCCCGCGAACCTCGGCAACAGCAACTACCGGCCCGGTGAGGGCGTGGACATCGAGACCGAGAACGGCGTCACGGACGTCGGGTACATCCGCGACGGCGAGTACCTGAAGTACTCGGTCGACACGACCGCTGCCGGCAGCTTCAACCTGGTCCTCCACGCGGCGAACCCCGACACGACAGTCAAGGAGGTCGAGGTCTACCTCGACGGCGTCGAGGTCGGCGAGGTCCTGATCGCCGGGACCGGCAGCTGGACCACCTTCAGGGACTTCACTTCGGAGGACCCGATCACCATCCCCGAGGGCCGGCACACCATAACGCTCTCGTTCGAGGGGATCAACCGGATCAACCTCGATTGGCTCAACCTCGTCGCCGGAACGGTCCCGACCACGACCACGCCGGCGCCTGTGGTCACGCCGCAGACGACCCCCTACGGCCCCGGCAACAACATCCCCGGCCGTGTCCAGGCCGAGAACTTCGATAAGAGCGGCACCGGCGCGGCCAACGCGGCCTACTACGACACGACCCTCGTGAACGAGGGCGGTTCGTACCGCACCAGCGAGCCCGTCGATATCGAGTACACCGCCGGCATCGCGTCCTACGACGTCGGCTGGATCCGCACCGGCGAATACCTGATCTACACGGTCCAGGTCATGAGCCCCGGCACGTACACCGCGCAGTTCAACGCCGCGAACCCCGACGCCGGGAACAAGGCGATCGACGTCTACGTCGACGGCACGAAGGTCGGCACCGTGCAGATCGGCACCACCGGCTCCTTCGGGACCTTCAAGAAGTTCGCCTTCCCGATGACGCTCCCGGCCGGCAAGCACCAGATCAAGCTCGCCTTCCCGTCAGAGCGCCTGAACCTCGACTACGTCGAGTTCGCGAACGGTGGCACCGTGACCACGACCACGACGAGCACCGCGACTGGCGGGAGCTTCGTCGCCGTGCCCACGACGGCCACATACGGCAGCGCGGTCAAGTTCACCGTGACCCCGGCGCCCGGCAAGACCATCCGCTCCGCCTGGTGGTCGTTCGACGCCACGAACCACCTGCAGACCTGGAACTCGCGGAACGTCAACCCGACGTTCTTCTACCCCCAGAAGGGAACCTTCAGCCCGCTTGTGAAGCTGACCTACACGGACAACTCCGTCGAAGAGATCCAGCGGACCGGCTATATCCACGCGACCTGAGGCCCCCACCACTCCTTCTTTTTCTTCCGCGGTCTCCGCCAGACCCGGTCCTCCTGATACCATGCACCCCCGCACCCTGTTCCGTGCCCTCGTCCTTCTCGCGATCCTCGCCGCCAGCGCCAGCGCCGGCTGCACCGCGGACCCGGCCACGGAGCCGGCCCGGCCCTCAGTCCAGGCCGACGCCGCGCTCATCGCACCCGAGGCCCTCGCTTCGTTCGTCCCGCGAGCTCCGCCTGGCTGGCGGCTCCAGGCGCCGCCGTCATCCGTCCCGCTCGAGGAGGACGGGGTGCCGTTCGTCTCGGTGACGGCGAGTTATCTCCTCGACAGCGGCCCGAACGGCACCGGTACCCCCGGCGCCGATCTGACGATCCAGGACACGGGCGGCCGACCTGTCGGACTCCGGCGACTCGTCGACCAACTCGCCGTCCGCACCGGCCGCCGGCACGGCACTCGCCCGGACCACGCTCCGCGGACAGCCCGCGTACGTGTTCGACGACGGACGCATGACCGGCGCGTATGTTGTCGTCGCCGATCGGTACGTAATCTATCTCGCGGTCACGGGTGGGACGCGCGCCGACTTCGACGCCTTCGTCGCCTCCCTCGAGATCGAGGGGCTATCCGGACAGCGATAGCATTAACCGTCCCCTTTCCGATGATCAGTCGGAAGCAACCATGAAGCGCACCGCACCCAGTCACCCTCATCGCAGCCCTCGCCCTGCTCCTCCTGCTCGGCGTCGCCCTCGCGGCCGGCTGCACATCGACCTCCTCGGGCTCCAAGGCCACGGCCACGCCCACTGCGGCCGGCACTGCGGCTGCCGGCACGGTCACGACCTCCGGGACGTCCGGCTCCAGCACCGGATCGGCCTCCGTCGGCGCCGTCGGCTACGCCCGGATCATCCCGTTCGTCCCGAAGTCGGCCGGCGCCTGGAAACTCGATGGAGACCCCATGGGAATGACCAGCAAGGACTCCGACGGGAAGGAGTTCTCCTGGGTCACCGGGACCTACGCCAAGGCCGGCGACGACAAATCCAGCGGCGAGCGTCCAGATCCACGATCTCGCGACCGCCGAGAGCCCCCTGAAAGGGCATGTGGAAGAGTTTCACGGCCTACGAGAGCGACCGAGGGGTACATGAAGTCGACCACGGTGAAGGGGTTGCCCTGCCTGGGACGTCTACGATAAAAACAGCAACACCTACACCATGATGATCGGCGTCGGCGACCGGTTCATCGTCTATACCACCGTCGAAGACGGCACCAAGGCCGACCTCGACGCACTCGTGAACGCGATGGACTTCGCCGGCCTCGCCGCGGTAAAGTAGCCCTCCACTTTTTCCCGACCCTAACCCGTCTCCTTAATCTTTTTTCACGGGGAATAGATCAGCGGCAGGCGCTATGGAGAGGAGCATCGGTTTCAAAGAGCGGCGGTACATCGAGGAGCTCCGCATCTTCACGCGCGCCACGGCGGTCGACTGTATCGTCGACGAACGGTTCGACCGGGTGATCTATGTCATCAGGCCCGGCGACATGGGCCTCGCCATCGGGCGGAAGGGCGAGAACATCAACCGCCTCTCCCGGCAGCTCGGGCGGCGGCTCGAGATGGTCGAATACGGCGAGACGCCCGGGGAGTTCGTCGCGAACATCATCCGGCCGGCCGAGCTCGCGGCCCTCGAGCCGGCAACCGAGGGTTCCGCCATCGACATCGTGATCCGGCGCAGGGCCGACCTCGGCGTTGTGATCGGCCGGGGCGGCAGCACCATCGAGAAGGTCCGGCTGCTCTGCCGGCGGTTCTTCGACCTCGAGATCAAGGACGTCCTGATCGCCCCCGGGGAGCCCGAAGGGGAGGAGGAGGTGCCGGCGTGAAGGGCGACGTCCTCGCCCGGCTCTGGGCCGTGATCGAGGAGCGCGCGGAGCACCCCCGCAAGGGTTCGTACGTCTCGTCCCTCCTCACCCACAGAAAGGGGATCGACAAGCCCCTCGAGAAGGTCGGCGAGGAGGCCACCGAGTTCGTGCTCGCGGTCAAGAACGGCGATCCCGAACAGATTGCCGGGGAGGGAGCCGACCTCCTCTTCCACTTCCTCGTCGCGCTCAAGGCCTCCGGCGTCGACCTCGACGAGGTGCTCACCGTGCTCGAGGCGCGGCGGCGATAGAGTCGCTCTTTTTTACCGCACCCCTGATAAACCATGAGACGGTAACGTGTAGTGGATCTGATATGAACCCACGAGTGCTTGTGAGCGATCCGCTGGCCGAGGAGGGGATCGAGATCCTGCGCAGGGAGGGGGCCGACGTCGATGTCCGGACCGACCTCTCCGAGGACGCGCTGGTCGGGATCATCGGCGACTACGACGCCCTGCTCGTCCGATCCGGAACCGAGGTCACGGCACGGGTGATCGAGGCGGGGTCGAGGCTCCGGTTCATCGGCCGGGCCGGCGCCGGCGTCGACAACATCGATGCGGCGGCCGCGACACGCCGCGGGATCATCGTCGCGAACGCCCCCGAGGGGAACACGCTCGCCGCGACCGAGCACACCTGCGCCATGATGCTCTCGCTCGCGCGGAACATCCCGCAGGCAAACGCCTCGGTCAAGTCCAAGCAATGGAAGCGGTCGAAGTTCATGGGCGTCGAGGTGAACGAGAAGACGCTCGGGATCGTCGGCTTCGGCCGGATCGGCAGGGAGGTTGCGAAGCGGGCGGCCGCGATGAACATGCGGATCATCGCGTACGACCCGTTCATTGCGAAGGACCGGGCGGAGGAGCTCGGCGTCGAGATCGTCGACCTGCCCGAGCTCTTCGAGCGCGCCGACTTCATCACGGTCCACACCCCGCTGATCAAGGAGACGCGGCACGTCATCAACGCGACGACGATCGCCGGAATGAAGGACGGCGTCCGGATCATCAACTGCGCCCGCGGCGGGATCATCGACGAGCAGGCCCTCTACGACGCGATCGTCGCCGGCAAGGTCGCCGGCGCCGCCCTCGACGTCTTCGAGGACGAGCCGCCGTTCGACTCCCCGCTTCTCACTCTCGATCAGGTGATCACCACCCCGCACCTCGGCGCCTCCACCGTCGAGGCCCAGGCGAACGTGGCGGTCTCGGTGGCGCGGCAGGCCCTCTCGGTCCTCGCGGGCGGGGATGCGAAGTACGTCGTGAACGCCCCGATGATCCCGGCCGACCAGGCCCGGGCGATTGAGCCGTTCTCGGCCCTGATGGGGCGCATGGCCCGCCTTCTGATGGCGATGTCCGAGGGCCGGATCGAGGGGATCAACATCACCTACGCGGGCGAGATCCCGCACCTCGACCAGGTCTCGCGCTATCTGACCCGGCAGACGGTCAAGGGGATCCTCGACCATATCCTGCAGGAGCCGGTCAACATCGTCAACGCGGGCGTCGTCGCGGCCGAGCGGGGGATCGCGATCGGCGAGACTGTCGGCCGCGAGACGCGCGGCTTCAGGAACCTGATCACGATCGTCCTCCGGACCGACAGAGGGGAGGAGACGATGGAGGGGTCGGTCTTCTCGCCCACGCGCCAGCGCGTGGTCGCGATCGACGGGTACACGATGGACCTCGACCCGAGCGGCCACCTGGTCATCTCCAAGCATCTCGACCAGCCCGGCGTCATCGGGCGGGCCTCGATGACGCTCGGGCGGGCCAACGTGAATATCGCCGGGATGCAGGTCGGCCGGATCCGCCCCGGCGAGGAGGCGATCATGGTGCTGAACGTCGACTCGGACGTCCCGCCCGAGGCGATCGAGGAGATCCGGACCCACCCCGGCATCTACGCGGCCTGGTTCGTCGACATCTAGCGTATTTTTTTATAGGAATCCCGCCCACGGTGTAAGGCACACGCGGTGCGCATCGGGGGCTCGTGGTCTAGCTGGCTATGACGTCGCCTTGACATGGCGGAGGTCCGGAGTTCGAATCTCCGCGGGCCCATCTCCGGTTTTTCTGGATTGTCTCTGACCAGAGAGTGGGCGGTCGGTGCATACCTTTTTGAATCCCGTCGGCGATAGGCGCATCATCCTCCGGAGGAACGTCATGGACGACACCGCACCCGTCTCCGCCGGCGAGGGCCCCGTTCGCTGGGTCTCGCCCTCCTGGCTCGCCGACCATCTCGGCGACGACCTGCTGCTCATCGACTGCCAGCCGAACATCCACGAGTACATCAGCGGGCACGTCCCGGACGCGATCTACCTCAACGATCACCTCTTCCGCGCCCACGTGGGCAGGTCGCCGACCAGCTGGATCGACCGGGAGCCGGCCGCGTGGCTGCTCCGCCAGATCGGGCTCGAGCGCGACATCCCGGTGGTGGTCTACACCGGCTCGCCCACCATCACCGGCTGCCAGACGCATATCGGGGACGGGCTGGAGCAGCCGATGGTCGCCTACTCGCTCCTCCGGTTCGGCCATGGCGACGTTCGGATCCTCGACGGTGGGCTCGACGCCTGGAAGCAGGGCGGATACCCGGTGACGCGCGAGTACTCGGCCGGCCCGTGCGTCCGCGTTCGAGCCGCGTGTCCGGAACACCCTCTTTGTCGACAACGACGAGTTCGTCGAGCACAAGGACCTGCCGGACACCGTCGTCCTCGATGCCCGCCCCCCGGACAAGTATCAGGGGCAGGGGCCCTGGCTGAAGCCCGGGCATATCCCCGGCGCGGTCAACCTGCCCTGGAAGGCGCTCATGACCGGGGAGAACACCCGGAAGCTCCGGCCGATACCCGAGATCCGCGCCATGGCCGAGGCCGTGGGCGCGACCCCGGACAAGCTGGTCATCTGCTCCTGCGGGACCGGGCGCGAGGCCACGAACGAGTTCCTCATCTTCCGCCACCTGCTCGGGTACCCGAGGGTCCGGCTGTACGAAGGGTCGTTCACCGAGTGGATAAGCCACCCCGCGAACCCGACCGTAACCGGCCCGAACCCGCGGTAGGGCATGGACGCCGCCGCCACGATCGGGCTCGCCTCGCAGACCTTCGGCCTGGTCGGTGTCCTCGTCACGGTCTACGCGGGCGCGGTCGCGGCCGTGCAGCTTGCCCTGCGCGAGCTCGGCCGGTCCACGCGCCATTACCGCGAGATCCGGGTCATGTTCACGAACCGGATCCTCTTCGGCCTCGAGTTCTTCATCGTCTCGGACCTGATCCGGACCTTCACGGACCCGGCCCTCGAGGAGCTCTTCCGGCTCGGTGTGATCGTCGCGATCCGGGTCGTGCTCGCCTACTTCCTGGAGAGAGAGGCGAAAGAGTTTCCCGATATCGGCTAGCGCGCCGCGAGCTTGCCGACGGTCGCGACGTAGATCGGGAACTGGTCGCTCAGGTCGGCCCCGATCGCCCGGTCGAGGGCGTCGTCGTCGAAGGCCCCGATCGCGCAGACGCCGCAGTCGATCGGCTCGGCCGCGAGGTACAGGTTCTGGCAGACATGGCCCGCGTCGAGGAAGAGATAGCGGTATCCGCGCTCGCCGTATCGCCAGGCCATCCGGTACGGGACGGCCGTCCAGACGAAGACCGCGGCCGCCGTCTGCAGGAACGGCTGGCTGTAGCAGGCAGCGACAACCCGTCCGCCAACGGCGGGGTCCAGGTCGACCTCGAGGAGCCGGTGGTCGAGGGCGAGGTACCGGTAGAGTCCGGGCGCCAGCCCCTCGACCCGGTTGACGAGCAGGTACGTCTCGAACGCGTGCCGCGCCCCGGCGCTCGGCACCGTCCGGAGGGTGTACTCTCCGCTGACCACGGCCCGCACTCCCTGGGTCGCAAAGAGCAGGTACGAGAGCTCGGCGAGCGTGAGGGGCTCGCTCGAGTACTCCCGGACGGACTCCCGCTGGACGATCGCCTCCCAGAGGTCGAGAGCCGGCACGTCGAACCCGGCGGGATCCGGGAGCGGGTGCGCGACCCCGCCCTCGTAGGGGAGCTCGAGCAGGGGCTGGGGCAGCCCGAGCATCTGGTCCGAGGGGGCCATGAACTCGGCCCTGGTCGTATCGAGAAACTGGCGCCCGCTTCCGTTTGACGTCGATACCATCGTCCGCTTCGCCTCGGCGAGTCTTATCGCCGACGGAGTATTAAACGTATGGTCGCCCTGGGGGTCCGGACAAACGTTTATATTCCTTTCTCTCTCATTATAACGACACCATTATGATCGGACGCGGTTCGAAAGCCCGCCCGATCATGCGATGGCACGAATGCCGTGCGTAACGCACGGCGGCTGATAGACGCTGGGGCTGAAACAGCAGTCGGGTGGACGTCATGGACGGCCCGGCCCGCAAAGGCGGGCACTGCTGCATTCAGGATCTCTTTCGAGAGACGGGTTGGGGCCGACGCAGATCGCGCCGGCACGTGCTCTTCCATACCGGCCACGGAATCTGCAGACGGGATGCTGCAGAACCGGGCCGTGCATGCGGAGAGCTCGGACTGCAGCTCTCAACGAGGATCCGCGGCCTTCTTCAGTCGACGGCATTCTCCTGCCGAGTCAGCATGACTTCGCCGCCTCCCGTGCGGCAATCACAACCAGAGAGGACTGATCGGACAATGCCAAAAATCAACAGGCCGCGGCGGGGGTCGCTCGCGTACAGCCCGAGAAAGCGGGCAAAGAGCCAGGTCCCCCGCTACCATTCCTGGCCCGAGCGCGACGGGGAGCCGGTGCTCCAGGGCTTCGCCGGGTACAAGGTCGGTATGACCCACGTGGTCATGGTAGACGACCACAAGCACAGCCCGACCGAGGGCAAGGACATCATGGTCCCGGTCACGGTCGTCGAGTGCCCGCCGATGAAGGTCGCGGCCATCCGCGCCTACACCAAGGACACCTACGGCAAGCGCGCCCTGACCGAGGTCTGGGCCGAGAAGGTCGACGACGAGCTCCGGCGACGGCTCACGCTCCCGAAGACGTACGACGTCGAGGCGGCGTGGACCCGCCTCGACGAGGCGATCGCCGAGGACCTGGTCGTCGAACTCCAGGCTGTCGTGTACACGCAGCCGTACGAGCTGACCGGCGTCCCGAAGAAGGTCCCCGATCTCATGGAGATCTGCATCGGCGGCGGCTCGCTCGACGAGAAGCTCGCGTTCGCGAAGGAGACGCTCGGCACCGAGTTCAACTTCGCAGACTGCATGAACCTCGGCGCCTACGCCGATGTGACCGCGATCACCACCGGCAAGGGGACGCAGGGCCCCGTCAAGCGCTGGGGGATCCAGGTCCGCAAGCGCAAGCACTCGCGCGGCGGCAAGAAGCGGCACATCGGGAATCTCGGCCCCTGGACCCCTCACCACGTCCGGTGGCAGGTCCCGCAGATGGGCCAGATGGGCTACCAGCAGCGGACCGACTTCAACAAGCGGGTCCTGAAGATCGGCGAGGACGGCGCGGAGATCACGCCCGATGGCGGTTTCATCAACTACGGTATCGTGCGAAATCCCTATATTCTCATCAAGGGCTCGATCCCGGGCCCGTCGAAGCGGCTCGTCCGGATCCGGCCGGCCGTGCGGAAGGGTGAACATGCCGAGCGGCAGCCCACGATCGAGTACGTGAGCACCGTGTCGAAGCAGGGGTGCTAGAGGATGAAGGCACAGATTAAGGGGCTCGACGGCGCCGTCCAGGGCGAGATCGACCTCCCGGCGGTCTTCGCCGAGGAGTATCGCCCGGACCTGATCCGGAAGGCCGTGATCGCCAGCCAGTCGACCCGGTACCAGCCGCACGGCACCTACGTGAACGCGGGCGTCGAGTCGGTCGGCACGGGCTGGGGCTCGGGGAGAGGTGCATCGCACGTCCCCCGTCTCCACAACGGATCGCGTGCGGTCAAGGTCCCGCAGGCCCGGGGCGGGCGCGCAGCGCACCCGCCGAAGGTCGAGAAGGTCCTGATCAAGGCGATCAACAAGAAGGAGAAGACCAAGGCGATCCGCTCGGCGATCGCGGCCACCGTGAACGCCGAGCTCGTGCGCGAACGGGGCCACCTCTTCGAGGGAGACGACTCGATCGTCGTCATGGACAACGCCTTCGAGGCCGTCGTGAGGACGCAGGACCTCGTCCGGGCGCTCTCCGCGGTCGGCGTCTACGCCGATGTCGAGAAGGCCAAGGACAGCCACAAGGTCAGGGCCGGGCGCGGCAAGATGCGCGGCCGGCGGTACAAGCAGAAGAAGTCGCTCCTGATCGTGACCGCGGACGAACCGCTCGCGGCCGCGCGGAACCTCGCCGGCGTCGACGCGGTCCCGGTGGGCGCGCTGAACGTCGAGCACCTTGCACCCGGCACCCACGCGGGCCGGCTCACGGTCTGGACTGCAGGCGCAATCCAGCGGCTGGAGGACCGGTCATGATCCTCCGGTTCCCGTTCGTGACGGAGAAGGCGATGGCGGCGCTCGAGAGCGATGCGAAGCTCCAGTTCCTCGTCGACAACCGCGCGACCAAGCCCGAGATCAAGCGCGAGCTCGAGGCGGCCTTCGGCCACCCCGTCGCCGCCATCCGGACGATCAACACGACCGACGGCCGTAAGAAGGCCATGGTCAGCTTCGAGGACCCGAAGGCCGCCGAGGAGATCCTCTCGCGGCTCGGCGTCATGTGAGGTGGAGAGATGGGACATCGTATCACCACGCAGAACCGGGGCCGGGGCGGCCCGACGTACAGGGCGCCCTCCCACCGGTACAAGGCCGAGCTGAAGCACGCGGGTAACCACGAGGTGACCGTGCGGGGGACCGTGATCGAGATCGAGCACGACCCCGCGCGCCACACCCCGATCGCGCTCGTCCGGCTCGAGGACCAGAAGAAGACCTACTTCCTCGTGACCGAGGGGATCGGCGTCGGTGACGCCATCGCCTGGGGCTCCGGGGTCGAGTTCAGGAACGGCAACTCCCTTCCCCTCGGGCAGATCCCGACCGGCGCCTACGTCTGCAACATCGAGGCCAGGCCGAACGACGGCGGCAAGTTCGTCCGCGCATCGGGCGTCCAGGCGATCGTCGTCGATAAGACCGAGGACAAGGTCGGCGTCAAGATGCCGTCCGGCAAGATGAAGTGGTTCTCGAGCCGCTGCCTCGCCACGGTCGGCGTCGTCGCCGGCGGCGGCCGCAGCGAGAAGCCGTTCGTGAAGGCCGGCAAGAAGTTCCACAAGATGAAGAACACGGCATCGAACTGGCCGCGGGTCCGCGGTGTCGCGATGAACGTGATAGACCACCCGTTCGGCGGCGGCGGGCACCAGCACCCGGGACGGCCGAAGACGGTCTCCCGCGGCACCTCGCCGGGCCGGAAGGTCGGCCATGTTGCAGCCCGGAGGACCGGGCGCGGCGGGAAACGGTGATCGGATATGGCAGCAAAGAAGACGCAGAAGCGGATGCCGAGGCGGCGCGAGGAGTTCACCTACCACGGCTTCCGCATCGAGGACTTACAGGCGATGTCCATGACCGATCTCCTCCCGGTCATGCCCTCGCGGACGCGGCGCAAGGTGCTCCGCGGCCTCTCCCGGGACGAGGAGCACCTCCTCTCCCGGTTCCGGAACGGCGATGTCCGTATCCGGACGCACCTCCGGTCGATGGTGGTCTTCCCCGAGATGGTCGGGCGCGAGATCGAGATCTACACGGGCAAGGAGTTCCAGAAGGTGGAGCTCCAGCCCGAGTCGGTCTTCCACTACCTCGGCGAGTTCGCACTGACGAGAAAGCGGGTCTCGCACGGGTCGGCCGGTATCGGCGCCACGCGGTCGAGCAAGTTCGTTCCCCTGAAGTGATCGCCATGGCACGCACAGGTTATTCCATGGAGATCGCGGGCGAGCAGTTCGCCCGGGTCAAGGCGAACGAGCTGCCGTGCTCGCCCAAGCACGCGATCGAGATCGCCCGGTTCATCCGGAACCAGGACGTCAACCGCGCGCTCGACTACCTCAACGAGGTCGTCGCGCTCAAGAAGGCCGTGCCGTTCCGGCGGTTCAACCGGAACGTCGCGCACAAGCGCGGGCTCGTCGGCTGGGACGCCGGGCGCTACCCGGTCAAGGCCTCGAAGGGCTACATCAAGCTCCTCGAAGGCGTCAAGAAGAACGCCGAATACAGCGGTCTCGACGCGGACCGGCTCGTGATCGTTCACGCGGCCGCGAACCGCGGGAAAGGCCAGAAGGCCTTCTTCCCGCGCGCAATGGGGCGGGCCACGCCGAAGCGGCGCGAGACCGTCAATATCGAGATCATCGTCCAGGAGGTACAGGAATAATGGCGATCGAGAGAAAGTTCGTCGCGGACGGCGTCCGAAAGGTGCGCGTCCAGAAGTACTTCCTTAAGGAGCTGAAGCGCGCCGGGTACGGCGGCATGGACATCGCCCGCACGCCGCTCGGCACGCAGGTGACGATCTTCGCCGAGAAGCCCGGCATCGTGATCGGGAAGGGCGGCAAGGTCGTGCGGCAGCTGACCATGGACCTCGCCCAGGACTACGGGATCGAGTCCCCGCAGATCG
This sequence comes from uncultured Methanoregulaceae archaeon, assembly GCA_963730355.1. Lineage (GTDB taxonomy): Archaea > Halobacteriota > Methanomicrobia > Methanomicrobiales > Methanospirillaceae > UBA288. The sequence continues at coordinate 49,527 of CAVSRL010000012.1, forward strand.
AGGTCCAGCAGGTCGGCAACCCGAACTTCAACGCCCAGATCATGGCGGAGAGGCTCGCCAACGCGCTCGAGCGCGGCTGGTACTTCCGCAAGGCCGGGTCGAACGTGATCCGGCGGGTCATGGAGTCCGGCGCCCTCGGGTGCGAGGTCGTCCTCTCGGGCAAGCTGACCGGGGCCCGCTCGCGGGTCCAGAAGTTCACCGAGGGCTACATCAAGCACTCGGGCGAGCCCTCGATCACGATGGTCGAGAAGGGCTACGCGGTCGCGATCAAGAAGCTCGGGACCATCGGCGTCCAGGTCAAGACTCATCCTGCCCGAGACGAAGCTCCCGGACAAGTTCGAGATCCTGGATGTCGCGCCCACGGCAGCGCCCGGTCGAGGAGTCCGTCGAGGAGGACCTCGGCGCGACGATCGACGCCGAGCTCGCCGCGACGCCCGACGAGGAGTACGTCGCCGAGGAGGTGCGGTAGATGGCCATCTTCCGCTCCGCCGAGGTGGCGCAGCTCTCCGAACGTCGAGATCGGCGAGCAGCTCGACAAGCTCCGGTTCGAGCTGGTCCGGCACAACGGCAAGGTCGCCGCCGGCGGCGCGACCGAGAACCCGGGCCAGATCCGGGAACTCAGACGAACCATCGCCCGCCTTCTGACCGAACAGACGCGGAGGAAGGCGGCGTGATCGCGCCCCGGAACGTGCTCCGGCACGAGTGGATCGGCCGGCACGTCCGGGTGGCGCGAGCAACAAACCCGTCCCTTGCAGGAGTCGAGGGGCTCTGCGTCGACGAGACGCGGCAGACCCTCCGGATCGCGACCGCGCACGGCGTCAAGACCGTGCCCAAGGCGGTCGCAGCCTTCCGGCTCCTGCTCCCGGACGGGACTGCGGTGGAGGTGGACGGTAGCAGCGCTCCTCGGAGCGCCCGAACGCCGTCTCTCCGTCCGCAGATAACAGAGGATACCATATGGCACGAGATATTGGGTTGAACGTCGGGGCCCCCGAGACGGAGTGCACCGACGTGAACTGTCCGTTTCACGGCACCCTGCCGGTGCGCGGCCAGGTGATCACCGGCAAGGTCGTGAGCGATAAGATGACCGGCACGATCGTGGTGGGACGCAAGTTCCTCCACTACGTGCGGAAGTACAAGCGCTACGAGAAGCGCTCGAGCAAGCTCCATGCCCACAACCCGCCCTGCCTCTCGGCAAAGGTCGGGGACACGGTCAGGATCGCCGAGTGCAGGCCGCTCTCGAAGGCGACGAGCTTCGTCGTGGTCGAGGTGACCAAGGAATGAAAGCAAAGCAGTCGAGGACGCCAAGGGCGCTTGCCACGGGCTCGCGCCTCGCCTGCGTCGACAACACCGGCGCCCGGATGGTCCAGGTCGTCTCGGTCGACCGGTACCACGGCGTCCGCCGCCGCCAGCCGAAGCTCGGCCTCGGCGACCTCGCGACCGTCTCGGTCAAGAAGGGGACGCCCGACATGCGGCGCAAGCTCGAGAAGGCCGTCGTGATCCGGCAGAAGAAGGAGATCCGGCGGCCGAGCGGCCTCCGCGTCTCGTTCGAGGACAACGCGATGGTGCTCGTCAACGAGCGCAACGAGCCGAAGGGCACGGAGATCAAGGGCCCGGTCGCCCGCGAGGTGGCCGAGCGCTTCCCCAAGCTCGGCTCGATGGCCACCCTGATCGTCTGAGGAGCAGAAGTATGGCACTCTCAACAAGCATCCAGCCGAGAAAGCAGCGGAAGGCGCGCTACCAGGCGCCGCTCCACCTGCGGACCAAGCTCCTCGGCGCGCCGCTCTCGCCCGAACTGCGCGGCGAAGTACGCGGGCCGCCGGACGGTCCGCGTCGTAACCGGGGACACGGTCCGGGTCATGCGCGGCGACTTCGTCGGCGACGAGGGCCTCGTGGACATGGTCGACGTCAAGAACTCGAAGATCGTGGTCCACGGCGTCGCGATCACCAAGGCCGACGGCACCGAGAAGCCGAGAAAGATCGACCCCTCGAACGTGATGGTCACGAAACTGAACTTAAAGGACCCGAAGCGGACCGAGCGGCTCGCCGGAGGGAGAGGCGTAATGTCCGACCATCTCAAGCGCATGGTCGCGCCGGCCTCGTGGCGGCTCGCCCGCAAGGAAGAGACGTTCGTCACCAAGACCCGCGCGGGCCCGCACGACGCCGGCGCCCTGCCGATGGCGGTCTGGCTCCGGGACCGGATGGGCCTGGCCCGGAACATGAAGGAGGTCAAGCTGATCCTCTCCAACCGGGCGATCCTCGTCAACGGCCGGCCCTGCCGCGACCCGCGCATGGGCATCGGGATCTTCGACATCATCTCGATCCCGACGACGGACCAGCACTACCGCGTCCTGCTCGACAAGAAGGGCCGGATCGTCGCGGTCCCGATCGACGCCGAGGCCGCCAAGACGCGCCTCGCGCGCGTCGCGAAGAAGACGGTCGTCACGGGCGGGAAGGTCCAGCTGAACCTCGCGCACGGCGCGAACGTCCTGGCCGACGACCACAGCGTGAAGTCCAAGGACTCGGTCGTCCTCTCGCTCGAGCCGGAGAACCGGTTCGCGGTCGTGGACCACTTCCCGTTCGCGGTCGGCAACATGGCCATGGTGATCGGCGGACGGCACGCGGGCCGCATCGGCCGCATCGCCGCGATCACGCCGATCCCGGGCGGGACCCCCAACACGGTCGCGCTCGAGGACGCGACCGACGGCACGTCGTTCGAGACGATCGACGACTACTGCTACATGGTCGGGCGCGAGACGCCCGCTGTCTCCTCCTGGGGGATTGAGGCGTGAACGCCGCGAACATGATGCGGCGACCCGTGGTCGACAAGGTTGTCGTCCACATGGGCGTCGGCGAGTCCGGCGAGCGCCTCATGAACGGCGAGGAACTGATCCGCCGGATCACGGGCCAGAGCCCGGTCCGGACGATCGCGAAGAAGACCCAGCCCGCCTTCGGGATCCGCAAGGGCGCCCCGATCGGGGCCAAGGTCACGCTCCGCGGCGACGCGGCCGAGACCTTCCTCTCGACCGCGCTCGGGATCCTCGAGAAGGTCCTGTTCGAGAGCCAGTTCGACAAGAACGGCAACGTCTCGTTCGGGATCGAGGAGCACACGGACTTTCCGGGCATGTCCTACGACCCGAAGATCGGGATCTACGGCATGGACGTCAACGTCGTCCTCGAACGCCCCGGCGTCCGGATCGCGCGGCGGCGCGAGCAGCAGAAGAAACTGCCCGCTCACCAGCGCGTGACCAAAGAGGACGCAGTCGCGTTCATGGCCGAGGCATACGGCGTGGAGGTGCGGTGATGGCGGGAGAACAGAAGAAGCAGTACGGCCGGGGCGCACATGAGTGCCAGCTCTGCGGCCGCAAGCAGGGACTCGTCCGGCGGTACAACATCAACTTCTGCCGGCAGTGCTTCCGCGACTGGGCCTATCGGATGGGCTTCAAGAAGATGAATTGAGGTGGACAAAATGGGACGACAGAATACAATCGCCGACGCGATGTCGACCTTGAAGAACGCGTCCGACGGCGGCAAATCGACCTGCACCGTGGAGCCCGCGTCCAAGCTGATCGGAGCCATGCTCCGGATCATGCAGGACGCCGGGTACATCGGCTCGTTCGAGTATATCGACGACCGCCGGGGCGGGCAGTTCCAGGTCCACCTCTCGGGCGGGATCAACAAGTGCGGCGTCATCACGCCGCGGTACTCGGTCGGGCTCGAGGAGCTCGAAGTACTGGGAGACCCGGTACCTGCCCGCGAAGAACTTCGGCCTCCTGATCCTGACGACCTCGCAGGGCGTGCTCACGCACGAGCAGGCCCGGCAGGCCGGGATCGGGGGCGAGCTCCTGGGGTTCGTCTACTGAGGTGGCTTAAGATGGCATTCGAAGCAACCGCAGAGATCCCGGACGGCGTGACCGTCTCCATGGACGGCACGCGCGTCGTGGTGACAGGCCCGAAGGGCACGCTCACGCGCGACATGCGCTTTCCCGGCGATCACGATCGCGATCGATGACGGCATCGTCACGGTCTCGACCGGGGTCACGAGAAAGCGCGTGGTCGCCATGGTCGGCACGCTCGCCTCGCACATCCGGAACATGTGCCGGGGCGTCAGCGAGGGGTACGAGTACCGGATGAAAGTGGTCTTTTCCCACTTCCCGATCCAGCTCAAACTCCAGGGCACGACCCTCGTGATCGACAACTTCCTCGGGGAGAAGCAGTCCCGCTTCGCCCGGATCGAGCCGGGCGTGGCCGCCCAGGTCGGCAACGACGCGGTGACGCTCTCGGGGATCGACAAGGAGAAGGTCGGCAACTCGGCCGCGAATATCGAACACGCAACCCGGATCCGGAACCGCGACCCGCGGGTCTTCCAGGACGGGATCTACATCGTCGAGAGGGCCTGAGATGGACGCAGAGACAAAGAGGCTGATCCGGGTCCGGGCCGCCAAGCGCGCGCGCTTCAAGCGGGGCGGATACGGCACCAAGAAGCAGCTCTCCGACAGCTGGCGCCGCCCCCGCGGCCTCCAGAGCAAGCAGCGGAAGCAGAAGAAGGCGAAGGGCGCGCACCCGACCCCGGGCTTCGGCAGCCCGGTGGCCGTGCGCGGCCTCCACCCGAGCGGGTACGAGGACATCCTCGTCCACAACCTGCAGGAGCTCGAGGGGCTCGACGCCGCCACCCAGGCCGTCCGGATCGCCGGCTCGGTCGGGATGAAGAAGCGGGAGCAGATGCAGATCCGCGCGGCCGAGCTCGGCCTGCGGGTGCTGAACCCGAAGGACGCGAGCATGGGCAGGGCTGCTGCCGCGGCCGACGAGGAGGCGGAGTCCGATGAGTGACCTCGCCTCCCAGCGGCGGATCGCCGCAGCCGTCCTCAAGTGCGGGGTCCACCGCGTCTGGTTCGACCCCGACCAGTCGGCCGAGATCGAGAACGCGATCTCGCGCGACGACATGCGCAAGCTCGCCGACGACGGCGTGATCAAGGCGCAGCCCAAGAAGGGCGTCTCGCGCGGACGCGCCCGGGCGCGGATCGCCAAGCGCGCGTACGGCCACCGCAAGGGCGTCGGCCGGCGCAAGGGCGCGAAGGGCGCGACGGACGCCGTCGAAGCGCGTCTGGATCCAGAAGATCAGGGCGATCCGGAAGGTCCTCGTCGAGCTCCGCGATGACGGCACGCTCGAACGGCGGAACTACCGGATCCTCTACCGGCGCGCGGCCGGCGGACAATACCGAAACGTGGCGCACATGAAGGCACAGATGGACCTCCTTGTCGGGAGGAACCGCTGATGGCGACGGGACCGCGATACTTCGTTCCGTTCCGACGCCGGCGGGAAGGGAAGACCGACTACTACAGCCGCGCGAAGCTCATCGTCGCCGACGCGCCGCGCATGGTCGTCCGGACGACGAACCGGCAGGTCATCTGCCAGCTCGTCACGGCCGAGATGGACGGCGACCGGACGATGGTCACGGCCTCCTCGCTCGAGCTGGTGAAGCTCGGCTACACGGGCGCGACTGCGAACACGCCGGCCGCGTACCTGACGGGGATGCTCTTCGCGAAGAAGGCGCTCGCCGCCGGGCACGAGGAGGCGATCCTCGACATCGGGCTCGCCCGCTCTACACCGGGCGGCCGGGTCTTCGCCGCGCTCAAGGGCGCGGTCGAGGGCGGCCTCGACGTCCCCCACGGGGACAAGTGCATGCCCGACGACGACCGCGCGAAGGGCGCACACATCGCCGCCTACGCGGCGGAGAGGGCCGGAGATCTCGTCGGGAACGTCGAGCAGGTGACGGCCAGAATACAGGAGCTGGCATAACATGGCATACGAACGTGCGGAATGGATTCCGCTCACCGGTCTCGGCAAGGCGGTCATGGCCGGCGAGATCTCCTCGCTCGAGGAGGTCTTCGCGACGGGCAAGCCGATCAAGGAGCCGCAGATCGTAGATGCCTTCATCTCCGATCTAACGGACGAGGTGCTCGACATCTCGATGGTGCAGCGGATGACCGACTCGGGCCGGCGCGTGAAGTTCCGCGCCGTGGTCGTGGTCGGCAACAAGAACGGCTATATCGGCTTCGGCCAGGGCAAGGACGCCCAGGTCGGCAACGCGATCAAGAAGGCGATCGACAACGCGAAGGTGAACCTGATCCACGTCAACCGGGGCTGCGGCTCCTGGGAATGCGGATGCGGGCAGCACCACTCGATCGCGATGCAGGTCAAGGGCAAGGCGGGTTCCGTCACGGTCACGCTCAAGCCCGCGCCGCAGGGGATCGGGCTCGTCACCGGCGAGATCGGCAAGAAGGTGCTCGAGCTCGCCGGGATCAGGGATGTCTGGACCTTCTCGTCCGGGCAGACGCGGACCACGATCAACTTCGCGAAGGCGACCTTCGAGGCCCTCCGGCAGACGAACATGATCCGGCTCGGGAGGCAGTGATGTACGCGGTCGTCCAGGTGCGCGGCGTGGTCAACACGCGGAGGGAGATCAAGGACACGCTCAAGATGCTCCGGCTCCACCACATCAACCACTGCGTCATCGCCCCCGATACGCCCGAGATGGTCGGGATGATCCGGAAGGTCAAGGACTTCGTCGCCTGGGGCGAGATCACGCCCGAGACGCTCGAGACGCTGATGCGGACCCGCGGCCGGCTCGAGGGGAACGATCCCCTCACCGACGAGTACGTCCGCGAGCACACCGGCTACGCCGGCATCACCGAGCTGGCCGGAGCCCTCGTCGAGGGAGAGACGAAGTTCCGCGACATCCCGGGCCTCAAGCCCGTTCTCCGGCTGCACCCCCCTCGGAAGGGGTATAAGTCCCTGAAGCGAACCTATCCCCAGGGAGGGGCGCTCGGGTACTACGGGCCGGAGATCAACGAACTCCTCTACAAGATGCGGTGAGCCAATGCCTGTCAACAAACGATCGAAGTACCGCGGCTCCCGGACCTGCGGCGGTGGCACCCACAAGAACCGCCGCGGCGCCGGAAACCGCGGTGGACGCGGCCGGGCCGGGATCAACGCCCACCGGTTCACGAAGTACTACCTCGAGGAGGGGCCGGTCTACGGCAAGAACGGCTTCAACCCGGTCGACACCACGCGGGTGACCACGATCGATATCGGAGTTCTGGACCAGATGGTCGCAGGGCTGCTGGCGCAGGCGCTCGCCACCGAGGAGGAGGGCGCCGTCGCGATCGACGCGTCCGCACTCGGGATCGAGAAGGTCCTCGGCAGCGGCCGCGTGACCCGGGCCCTCCACGTCTCGGCATCGGCCTTCTCGGCGCAGGCGAAAGCGAAGATCGAGGCAGCAGGCGGTCAGGCGAACGTCGTCTGAGCCCGCCCATCTTTTCAGGTGACTCTATGGGCGCATTGCTCGATCGACTGGAACCGCTGCTCGCGGCGATGCCCGCGGTCAGAAGCCCCGAGGGGCACGTCCACTTCAAGAACAAGCTGATCTGGACCGCCGGCATTCTCATCCTCTACTTCGTTCTCTCCAACATCCTGATCTTCGGCCTCGCCACGACCAGTCAGGATATGTTCACGTACTGGCGGGCGCTGCTCGCCGGGGCCTCGGGCTCGATCATCCACCTCGGGATCGGCCCGATCGTCACGGCCTCGATCGTGCTCCAGCTCCTCAAGGGCGCGGACATCCTCAAGATCGACACCTCCGAGACCCGCGGCCAGGTGCTCTACATGGGGCTGCAGAAGGTCCTGATCTTCGTGATGATCATCGTGGAGAGCCTGCCGCAGCTGATCGGCGGGTTCATGAAGCCCGACCCGTTCATCGCCGCGCAGTATTTCGGCGGCAACACCACGCTCCTCGCCGCGATCATCCTCCTCCAGCTCATCATCGGCGGCGTCCTGATCGTCTTCATGGACGAGGTCGTGACCAAGTGGGGGATCGGTTCGGGAGTCGGGCTCTTCATCATCGCCGGGATCTCTCAGGGCCTGATCAACGGGTACCTGAACTGGTTGCCGGTCTCGGACCCGTACCCGGTCGGGTTCTTCCCGCGCCTGATCGCGATCGGGGCGTCGGGCGGCAGCTACGTCCAGTACTTCGGGCAGGATCTGCTCGCGTTCGTCACGACGCTCGTGATCTTCCTGGTCATCGTCTACGTGGAGTCGACGCGCATCGAGATCCCGCTCGCCCACGCGCAGGTGCGCGGGTCGCGCTCGCGCTTCCCCGTGAAGCTGATCTACGCCTCGGTCCTGCCGATGATCCTGGTCCGCGTGCTCCAGGCGAACATCCAGATGATCGGGCTCTTCCTCTTCAACATCGGGATCACGATCTTCGGTACGTATGTGAACCAGACCCCGGTCGACGGCCTGATGTGGTACCTCGCCCCGATCAACGGCCCGAGCGACTGGATGTGGTGGACAACCGATCTGCTCCATCCGCCCTGGCAGATCCTTGTGCGGATAGCCATCGACACCTTTGTGATGGTCGTGGGAGGCGCGCTCTTCGCGCTCTTCTGGATCAAGACGGCCGGCCTCGACTCGAAGGACGTGGCCAAGCAGATCCAGAACTCCCAGATGTCGATCCCGGGGTTCCGCCGGAACCCCCAGGTGCTGGAGAAGTACCTGGACCGGTACATCCCGCGGGTCACGGTCATCGGCGGCGTCTTCATCGGCCTCCTGTCGGTGGTCACGAACCTCTTCGGCGTGATCGGCGGCGTCTCGGGAACGGGACTGCTGCTCACGGTCTCGATCACGTACCGGCTCTACGAGGAGATCGCGAGCCAGCAGATCATGGAGATGTATCCGTTCATGCGAGGATTCTTCGGGAAGGAATGAGATGGCGACAAGGTGCATCATCACCGGCGTGCCCGGCGTGGGCAAGACCACGGTGATCACGGGAGCGCTGGCGAAGCTCGAGGAGATGGGCGTCCAGTACGCCAACATCTCCTTCGGCTCGTTCATGTTCGATACGGCGCTGGCGGAGGGGCTCGTGCGGAACCGCGACGAGATGCGCCTCCTCGGAAAGGACGACCAGAAGTCGCTCCAGCGGAAGGCCGCAGGGGCGATCGCGACGATCGACGGAAACGTCATCGTCGACACCCACGCCTCGGTCAAGACGCCGAAGGGCTACCTGCCCGGGCTGCCCGAGTGGGTGCTCGAGGCGCTCATGCCCGACCTCTTCGTGCTGATCGAGACCGACGAGGACCAGATCCTCGGGCGGCGGCTCGGCGACCCCACGCGCGTCCGCGACATGGACAGCTACCGGGCGCTTGCGTCCCATCAGTCCTTCAACCGCGCGATCGCGGCCGCATACGCGATGAAGACCGGGTGCACGGTCGCGATCGTGACGAATGCCGACCACCTGCTCGACCGCGCGACCGACGACCTCGCCGCGCTGCTTCGGATAACCATGGCCGAGAAGAAGAGCAGTCCGGCTCGGGGGCTACCTGGCCATCCTGTTCGCGATGGCCATGATGTTCTCGTACAGCGTCCCCTGGCTCAGGGAGACCGTGGGGTCGGCGATCGACAACGTCTTCGGCCCGCTGCTCACCCAGTACGGGGTGCCGTTCTTCATGCTGATCGTGGTCCTCTCGACCCTGACGGGCCTCTACTCGAGCCTGATCCAGAAGTACACGATCGACTACGAGAAGATGCAGCGGAACCAGGCCCAGATGAAGGAGTTCCAGCGCGAGTTCCGCGAGGCCCAGCTCTCCGGGGACGAGAAGCGGGTCAAGAAGATGCAGGCCCGCCAGAGCGCGATGATGGCGGAGCAGCTCGAGATGAGCCAGGCCCAGTTCAAGCCGATGGCCTACATCCTGCTCGTCTCGGTCCCGATCTTCTTCTGGCTCCTCTACCGCCTGCCGCTCACGACCGAGCACCTGGTCTTCCCGTTCATCGGGACGACGGCGCTGACGGCCGCCGCATTCGGGCCGTTCCCGGCGTGGATCCTCTGGTACATGATGTGCTCGCTGACGATCTCGCAGGTGATCCGGAAGTCCATGAATATCGGGGGAGTCTAGGTGCGAGTCACGGTCAGCGGGCCGCCCGGGAGCGGGACGACCACGCTCGCGCGGCGGCTGGCCGGCCGGACCGGCTTCCGCCTGATCTCGGCCGGCGAGGTCTTCCGGGCGCTCGCGGCCGAGCGGGGCATGGACCTTGCCGCGTTCGGCGCGCTGGCCGAGTCGGATCCCTCGATCGACCTGCTGATCGACGAGCGGCAGCGCGAGATCGCCGAGGCGACCGACGACATCGTGGTCGAGGGGCGGCTCTCGGGCCTGATGGTCACGTGCGCCGACCTCCGGGTCTGGCTCCAGGCCCCGCTCCCCGTCCGCGTCCGGCGCATCCTCGAGCGCGAGGAGGGCGCCGACCTCGCATCGGCCGAGGCCGAGACGGCCGAGCGGGAGGCGTGCGAGGCCCGGCGCTACCGGCAGTACTACGGCATCGATATCGACGACCTCCTGCCGTACGACCTCGTCCTGAACTCGGACCGCTTCGGGATCGAGCCGCTCACGGCGATCGTCGAGGCCGCGCTCGCGGCCTCCGAACGGTAACCCACTTTTCTCTCTCGCCTGACCGGCGGCAGGTCGATAGCCCGAGCAGCAGAACTGCCACGCCCGAGAAGAGCCTGTCGCGAGCAGGGAGACGGAGATCGCGCCCCCGTCCCTCGCCGGCAGGAGCAGGCGTCTGAAATGCGGGCACCGCGTCGGACTCGGGGTTGACCACTGTGATATCGCGGAGCCTGTCGTGCTTGCTCCGACGGTCGATCCATCGGCCCGTCAGCAGAAGGATTGCGCTTGAGAGAAGGGGCAATCCTGACGGCAGCCCGACCGCACACTCACCCGGGTGATTCAGCTCGGTCCATACTCCCTTAGGGAACGATCTGTACGGGGCCGTAGCCGGAACTCTTGGATGGATATGGGTCGCCCCGACCGCGGTAGAAGAAAAGGATTATAGGTACCGGTTCCGCCGGAGCCAGTCGACCTGGGGCGGCATGTACCGGTAGATGATATCGCACTTCTCGTCCTGGAAGCTCCACGGGGTGACGATCACGATGTCGCCCTCGCGGATCCAGGCCCGCTTCTTGATCTTGCCCTTGATGCGCCCCATTCGGGTCACGCCGTCGAAGCACCGCACGCGGATATGATTTGCGCCCATCATCAGTTCGGCTGTCGCGAACTGCTCGTTGTTCCGCCTCTTCGGCAGTCGGACCCGGATCGTCTGCCCCTCGGTCCCGCTGTCCATGATGACTTCGCCGGCTGCCTGAACATTTGGTCTTATTCGATCAACTCCACTGGGGTACTTAAACGTTGCGATGGGTGATGAATCTGTCGGTCGTGGCCGGGGTCATGTCGCGCACCTCCCCGTTGCACCCAAAGCGACGGCCGGAGACGCCGCCCCGCGCACCCTTCCGTGACCGCGATCAGGCCCCGGACTCGCCGTACCGGTTCTGGAACGAGACCTCGTCGAGCCGCTTCTTCGGCGGGTTCGCGATCTCTGCCGGCGCGCCGGCCGGTACCAGGGAGACGAGCGAGAACTCGGGGGGCACGTTGAGGAGCTCGCGGACGGCGCCGGCATACGGCTTCTTGTCGCCGGCCACCCAGCAGCTCCCGAGCCCGAGGCTCTGGAGTGCGATGATCATGTTCATCGTGGCTGCGGCGCAGTCCTCGAGGTAGTAGGTCTCGTCCGGCCGGCCGAAGACCGCAAAGCAGACCGTGGCGTCGGCGATGAACGGGGCGTTGTCCGTGAGCTCTGCGATCCGGCGGAGGAGCTCCCGGTCGGTAACTGCCCCGAAGAGCCAGGGCTGGAGGTTCTTCGCCGTGGGCGCGAGCCGGCCGCAGTCGAGCACGTCCTGGATCACGTACGGCGGGATCGTGGTCGGCTTGTACTTCCTGACGGAGCGGCGCGACTTGATGGTCATGGTCCCGACGTTCATGCGCAAGCGGAGGGGCGGAATCGGGAAAAATCTTTCGCGGAAAAAGGGGGGAGGCCTACCGCCGCCGGAGACGCGGCGAAGCCGAGGGCGGCGAGACCCGCGAGCGCGAGCGTCGTGGCGGCGAAGCCCGGGCTCCGGGTGGTGGTCGGGGCCGCGGTGGCCGTTCCGGTCGCCGTGGCCACCGCCGTCCCGGTCGGGGTCTGGACGGGCGTGGACGTGGCGGTCACAGTCGCGGTCACGTTCACGGTCGCCGTCCCGGTCCCGGTTGCCGTCACGGTCGCCGTGGCCGTACCGGTCGCGGTTGCGGTCGGCGTGCCGACAACGGTGATCGAGGGGCCGTTCGTGCCGCCCACCTGGACGGCCGTGGCGGGCTGCGAAAGGGTCGTGGTCTTGCCGACCTCGTTGTAGTTGTCCTTCATCCCGTTCGCGTTGCAGTCGGCCCAGACCTCGTACGTCCCGGCCTGGTACTGCGGGGAGTCCGCCGCCCAGACCGGTCCGGTGTCGTAGACCGAGGTGTTGACCGGGATGTTCACGAGCGAGGTCGTGACCCCGGCCTCGTTCTCGACCGAGGTGAACTCGGCCCCGGTGGGGTCGCGGATGTGGATCGTGATCGGGGCGCCGGCCACCTCCGGCCGCTGCGCCATCGAGTAGAGGTTCGTCTCGATCCGGAAGCCGAGCGGGTCGCCCGCGACCGCGCCGGACCCGACCTCGCGTCCGGTCCGGCCGTTGATCACGCGCAACTGGAGGCTCGGGTCCTTGACGATGAACGCGAGCTGCCGGCCCGGGAAGGTGTACCAGGCCCCGGTCGCGGCGCCGAACTCGGTCGGTGAGACGTAGAACGAGGTCGGGTCGGAGACGGTCACGAGGTCCGAGGGGGCGTCCGTCTGGACGTTGCTCGCCGCCTGCCGAAGAAGGCGATCTGCGACCCGGCGGTCACGTTGGTGGCGGCGATGTTGAGCCCCTGCTCGCCGATGAAGACGGTCCCGCCGGACGGGATGTCCGTGATGGCGGCCGACACCGGGAGGGCGACCGAGGCCAGTGCGGCAAGAGAGAGGAGCACGAGTGCTGCGATGCGTATCATTGTGTGGTTCACCCGACCGCATACGGTCGTTTCAGGGTAAATAGATTCTCGTCATCCGGGATAAACCGGCCGGAGATGACAGAAAAGAGGGAGACGCCGGTCTCACTCCCCGGGCGCGATGGCGGCCGAGGGGCAGACGTCGACGCAGGTGTTGCAGTCGACGCACTTGTCCTTGTCGATCACGGCGCAGCCTTCGGCCATCGTGATCGCCTCGGAGGGGCATTCATCGATACAGGTCTCGCACCCGACACAGAGGTCCTTGTCCACCTTGACAGCCATGGTATTCTCCCTATTCTCTGGCGCAAAGGACAGGAAAAAAGTATCTCTCCGGGTAATCAGGGTTCGAGCCCGAGGACCTCGCCAAAGGTATGAACTCCGACCGGCTTCCCGACCACCCATTCGGTCGCCCGGAGCGCGCCCTTCGCGAGCCCGGCCCGGTCGTACGCCCGGTGCGAGAGGGTGATCGTCTCGTAGTTGCCGGCGAAGATGACGGCGTGGTCGCCGACGATGTCCCCGCCCCGGATCGCGTGGACCCCGATCTCGTTGCCGCGCTCGGCCATCCCCTCGCGCCCGTAGACCTTCTCGCGCTCGCCGAGCACATCGTCCAGGATCCCGAGGATCGTCTTGGCCGTCCCCGAGGGCGCGTCCTTCTTGTACCGGTGGTGGGCCTCGACCACCTCGATGTCGTAGCCGGCCAGGAGCGGCGCGGCCTCACGGACCAGCTGCCATAAGACGTTGACCCCGATCGCGTAGTTCGACGAGATCACGGCCGGGACACGACCGTCGATCGCAGCCCGGTTCGCGGCGGTCTGTTCGTCCGAGAAGCCCGTGGTTCCGACAACGAGCGCGACGCCGTGATCGGCCGCGGCCCGGATGTTCCCCACTGCGGCCGCAGCGACCGTGAAGTCGACCAGGACATCGGGGCGCCGCTCCTCAAGGAGCGCGCCGAGGTCGCCGGGCTCGACGACATCGGCCCCGAACTGCGTTCCGGACCGGACGTCCACTCCCCCGACGAGTTCGAGCACATCGGACTCGGCGATCATTCGCGAGAGGGTCGTGCCCATCCTGCCGAACGCGCCCGCGACAACGACCTTAATCATAGCGGCCGAGCACCTCGGCAAGGACCTCGATCTTCTCCGCATCCAGCTCCGCGAGCGGGAGCCGCACCGGGCCGGCCGCCATGCCGCGGAGCCCGACAGCCGTCTTGACCGGGATCGGGTTGGTCTCGATGAAGAGAGCCCGGAAGAGCGGCGAGAGCTCGTAGTGGAGCTCGAGGGCCGTCGTCCAGTCCTCGGCTTTGAATGCCTCGTAGAGCCGGACCATCCGTGCCGGCTCGACGTTCGCGGCGACCGAGATGACGCCTCCGCCGCCGAGCGCGAGGATCGGCAGGGTCAGGTTGTCGTCGCCCGAGATGACCGTGAACTCTTCGTCGAGCGTCCCCTCGATGATCTGCGAGACCTGCGCGACGTTCCCCGAGGCCTCCTTGATCCCGACGATGTTCGGGTGTGCCGCGAGCTCGACGACGAGATCGGGTGTCAGGTTCTGGCCGGTCCGGCCGGGCACGTTGTAGAGCACGGTCGGGATGTCGAGGTCGGCGAGCTTCGTGAAGTGCCGGATCAGCCCCGTGCGGTTCGGCTTGTTGTAGTACGGCGAGATCAGGAGGGCGCCGTCCGCGCCGATCTCCTTCGCTGCGTGGGTGAACCGGAGTGCCTCTGCCGTATTGTTCGAGCCCGTGCCGGCGAGGACCGGGACTTTGCCGGCCGCCGCCTCGACCGCGACCTCGACGACCTTCTCGTGCTCCTCGAACGAAAGGGTCGCGGACTCTCCCGTGGAGCCGGTCGGGACGATCCCGTGCACGCCTGCCGCGAGCAGAGCCGCGATGTTCGAACGGAGTCCCTCGAGGTCGAGGGACTGGTGCTGGTCCGACAGAAATGGAGTTACGACGGCCGGAAGGACGCCCTCAAACATAAAAGAGTGTTATGCGCGCCGGGGTCTATTTACCTTTCTCGTGATATACCCGGCGACCCGGTTCCTGACGCGTTTTGAATCGATTACGGTCAGCTCGGCGACCGTCAGCTTGTTCTCGTCGAAGTCGCGGGAGAACCGGTCGCCGTAGCGGACCATGAGCTCCTGGCCGAAGGCCTTGATATAGTTAGGTTTGATTCCCATGCGTACCGTCCTGCAGTGATCCTATATACTGGCGTGGGAGGAGAGGATAAGGATTTCGTCAGCGACCTCCTCCGCCGTGCCGCCGAAGAGCAGCAGGACCTCGCCCTCGACGAGGATCGCGTCGGGGACGCCGTCGACCGAGGCGCGCGCGATCGCCCAGTCCATGGACGGGATACCGGGGGGAGCGCGCCGGGGGTCGACGACCGCGACCTCGCGGAGGTGCGCCTCGAGCACGCCGGGCGAGGGCTGCGTCCGGCAGCAGGGATGCGGCGGCCCTGACCGCGGACTCGAACCGGGCGACGGTCAGGACGGCCCTTGCGAGTTCGGGGTCGGCACCGTACGCCGCGGGGCCGGCCGGTCTGACCGTGCCGTCGACGACGACGAGGCCTCCTGCGATGGCCGCGACGTCCCCGGGTTCCCGGGCCCGCGGCGCGGCCTCGGCGAGGTTCGAGCGACCCGGCTCGATGAGCCGGGAGTCAACACCGCTGAGCCTGGCCGCGTCCCGATCGAGGCGGGCGAGGAGTCTCCGGAGGATGCACGGCTCAGACCTCCGGTTCGGTGTGTCCCGGCGCTATCCCCGGGGATTCGGCGGAGCCCGGGCAGGGCCCCTTCGTCCTGAACGTCATGGTCCGGATCCCGCACCGGCTGTCGGGCCGGGGCGCGGGATGGCAGTCGGGGCGGTCCATTCACTACTACTATCCCCCATCCTGCCCTTCACGGTTCCGCCGGGGGGATTGGCGGCCCGCGGTCTGGATGCGCCTCTCCGGAAAGGGTTTTGCCGGCACGGCCCCAATATTCTCCTGCGCCCCAGTGGCTTAGTGGCATAGCGGCTGATTTGTAATCAGCAGGTCGCGCGTTCAACTCGCGCCTGGGGCTTCCAGGAGAAATTAATTTTTTCTAAAAAATGTCCGGGACCAGTCGAATTCCGATGATATCTTTATCCCAATCCCGGTAAGAACCGGTCTCGCCTTCGATCTTTCGGTGCGGTGCCGTGGGCTGTCACCGATTCCCTCCAGCATCGTCATCACGCGCCGCAGCGAGTGAGGGACCCGCAGAGAAGGAGGATCACGGGTTCTTGGAGAGCCCGCCGGGATCGAGGCTCGGCGGGTGCGGTCGACGTGGTTCGCGTACATCTGCATGACTCGGGTGCGGCCGTCCGGCGAGCGCAGCACGAGGGCCGGTCTGCCCGCCGGGAACTCGTCCCTGGAGACGCGGCGAATCTGCATCGGCGCGTGGTCGAACGGCGACTGGTCCTTTTACGACGCCGAGAAGCCGGGAGGCAACTCCATCCTGGCGGCGAGGTAGAACGGGATGCCGCCCATCCGGGCAGGTTCGCCGGCCAGGGCGAACGTCAGGTGGTCCATCATCCTGAAGCGCCGGGGGTGCTTCCGGATGCCGTCCGTCCCCTTCGGGAGCGCCACGGGATCGAGCGGGTCGTACGTGGCGGGCGGGCAGTCGTTCCGGCCCGTGGTGTCGTAGATCAGGGCCATCGATTTCACGTCCTCTTCCTTCGTCAGGAAGTGCCCTCACCGGGGATGGGTGCGGGCGCCCTCAACGTAGAGAGAAGTATCAGCCCGACTCGTCGTACGTCAGAGCGACAATTGAGATGAGGCTGTCTCCATACCTGCCGGGACGCCATGGAGATGAAAGGAAGGAGATGATGAACGGTCGGCGGATCGCACTGCGTTCCCGTCGTCGGCGACGGGGTCGAAGCGGTATCCCTCCGAATCATGGCGGATCGCTGGCGAACGGGCGTCGGGGACGATGTTTCGTGGTACGATTGCAGGACCGCATTCGCTGTACGAAAATATGAAGACCGTTGCCCGGGTAACGAAGAAAAAGTGACAGCTGCCGGTCTGCTCCGGCGCCCGTTACTTCTTCTCTTCGGTCTTCTCGTCCTTGTCGTCGCCGTCTCTCCGATCCTTCTTCCGGTCGCGCCGGTTCTCGACCACGTTCTTTGCCACGATAGCTCGTCCGAGTCCCATCTGTTCATCTCCTGACTCCCCCTTCCCCGAGGAGGCCCGGCAGAATGGTGAATCGCACTGTGATGCTCTTCCTGCCCGCATTTAAGCGTTGAGTCAAAATCCGTCGCCGCGCAATCCCTGCGGCGGTCTTTTCTCCACCGGCAGGGATAGTCCGTTCGCCGGGACGGCATGCTCGGTGCTCCTCTCCAGGACGGGAATCGCGCCCCCTGCCCTGCCCCGTTCGTCACGCCGGCGAGTATCGCCGTACGGCCCGTCCGTACGGTCGCAGTTGGGAATACCATAAGTCCGCTCGTGCCATATACTGGAGCACGAGCCATCGACGCATGACCACGACTCGCGATTCACAGGGGATCACCCGGATTGTCATCATCATTGCCGGTGTGTTCGTCATTCTTGCAGGCATGAAACTGGCCGCCTCGATCATCGGGCCCCTGCTGGCCGCGATCTTTTTCGCCATTCTGTTCGGCATGTTCATGCGCTGGCTCGAGGAGAAAGGAGCCCCTCACTGGCTTGCAGTTACGATCACATTCGTTTCGGTTCTTGCCGTGATCGCCGGGTTCTTCCTCCTGATCGCGGCATCCTTCGCGCAGCTGGTCGCGCAGATCCCCGAGTATCAGGCGGGTATCGAGACGACCCTGACCCCGGTCCTCGCCGGGGCGGGGATCCCGGTCCCGTCCCTCTCCAGCGTGCTCACGGCGCTCTCCGACTATACCGTCACCGCCGTCTCGGGAATCGTCTCCAGTGTGACCACGATGGCGCTGATCACCATCACCACGCTCTTTCTCCTGTTCGAGGCCGAGAGTTTTGCGGCAAAGATCGGGGCGATGCTCGCGGACCGGCCGGGTGTTCGTGAACAGTTCATGGTCCTCAGGCAGAAGATCATCGGCTACGTGGTCATCCGGACCGAGGTCAACCTGGTGACCGGTCTCGGCATCGGGGTTGTCATTGCTGCGGTCGGCGTGGAGTATGCGGTCGTCTGGGGCTTTCTCGCGTTCGCGCTCAGTTACATCCCCTACATCGGGTTCTGGCTGGCCGTGATCCCGCCGATGCTGATCGCGTGGTCCGAGCTCGGTGCGGCGCAGGCGGTCGTCATCCTCATCGGGGCTGCAATCATCAACATCCTTGCCGAGAACGTCCTCTTTCCCCAGGCGGCCGGGAAGGGCCTGAAAGTGTCTCCCACCGTCGTCTTCGTCTCGCTCGTGGTCTGGGGTTTCGTCCTGGGAAGTCTGGGGGCGCTGCTCGCCGTGCCCCTGACGCTCGCGCTGGTGATGTTCCTGGAGTTCTTCGACGAGACCCGCTGGATCGGTTTCCTTCTCAGCCCGGAAGTCCCTGTGCAACTGGAAAGCGAGCCTGGACCGCCTGAAGAGTGGACGTGCCGATCCCGAACTCCGGGATTGAACTCGGGACGGTCCCCCTCTCTTCTTCGAGCGGATCGGTTGCGTCACGCCTCCGCGGGTGTCGCCTTCGAGCCGATGCGCAGGTTCCGGACGAGCACGACGACGCTGACAATCAGCACCCATGCCGGGAAGATCAGGACCACCCACAGGGACAACCCGATACTCAGCAGCAGCACCAGCGCCAGCGCGTAGGTCAGGAGCGTCCAGCCCCGGGCCATCACCCCGGTGCGGAGCCAGATCGTTCCCAGGGAGATCATGAAGACGCCCGCCATACGGATCGCGTAGAGGTTGAGGACCTGGTAGATCACCGACCGGCCGTAGAGGAAGACCCCGCTCTCGATGAGCGTGCCCGGCATGAGCGCGAAACTGGTCAGGAGCCCTCCTGCAAGGGCCGCGGCGAGGAACGTGAGGGCCATGAAGAAGAGGCCGCTTCCCAGGAAGACCGTGGAGAAGAGGCGGTCCTCGGCATCGCCCAGCTGGTCCCGGATCACGCCGATGAACCAGAGGAACGCGATCCCGGCGTAGGGGACCAGGAGCAGCGCCAGTTCGACCGTATGGTCGTTGGTCGCCAGCCAGGCGCTCTCTCCGAGGCCGCCGGGCGGGACCGAGAGGGAGACAAGTGCTCATGGTCAGGCCGTACAGCACGGCAAACAGGATGCCGGCAACGGCCGCCGAGCGGGGTGCTTTGAGGCGTTCCCGTGCCAGGGTCACTCGTGGTCCGGGCGTGGCGTCATTCATCTCCGACATAGCAACTCATCTCTATCATCTGCATCTTCGGTAATGTACCAACCGCCTGCCTCGTCGGCACGGACAGCGGCACCATTCATGGATTCTGATGAGTTCCCGCCCGGCGGGTCGTCTGACGCTTCAATGAACGAAGAGCATGATCCTGACCTCAGGGCCATCCGGCTCATCAATCTCCCTCGAGCATCTACCCGGTCATTCTCGTTTTCAGGGGCGATCTCAAGGCTTCATACGCCGTGATCGCACCCCCGACTGTCCCGGGGGGACGGTCTCGAATCGTACAGGGGCTTGCAGAATTGCGGGGTTCCGCCCGTGCTCTCTTCCACCGACCCGCATCCGTACCGCCGTCCGTCCCGGAGAGCGGTCACGTTCCTGTCTGCGATCTCGCCGGCAGGGCAGACCGATCGCGGCGAGCCGCCGCAGGGGCGTGCGCTTTATCCGCTTCCGGCACGACTACTCTCCGATTATGGCGATGCATCCCACGGTCCCGGTCACACCGACGAACGACCTCGCAGCCCTGCTCGAGGGCATGGCCTCGACCGGCTTCCAGGGGCGCAAGCTCGGCGAGTCCGTACGCGTCTGGCGGGCCATGCTCGAGGACCCCGACTGCACGATCCTGCTCGGACTCTCGGGAGCGATGATCCCGGCCGGCATGCGCGAGGTGCTCAGCGCCCTCGTCCGGCACCACTACGTCGACGCCGTCGTCTCCACCGGCGCGAACGTCTTCCACGACGCCTGCGAACACCTCGGGGTCTGCCACTACCAGGGCCACCACCACGTCGACGACGCCGATCTCTTCAGTCGCGGCATCGACCGGATCTACGACGTCTTCGCCTTCGAGGAGGAGTTCCGGACCACCGACCGGCAGATCGCCGCGTTCGCCGCTTCCGTCGCGCCGTTTCGGGGCTCCTCCCGCGCCTTCCTCGAGGCCTTCGGCCGGCACGTGATGGCCGCCGCGCCCGAGAGCCGCTCCTTCCTCGCGACCTGCGTCGAGGAGGGCGTCCCCGTCTTCGTCCCCGCGCTCGCCGACTCCTCGATCGGGATCGGGCTCGTGATCGCCCGCCGGGAGGGGGTCGCGGTCGACGTGGACCAGCTCGCCGATGCCGACGAGATCACCCGGATCGTCGAGGCGTCGACGAAGACCGGCGTCGTCTACATCGGCGGAGGTGTGCCCAAGAACTTCATTCAGCAGACCCAGGTGATCGCCTCCATCCACGACGCGAACCTCGGCGGGCACGCATACGCGGTCCAGTACACGACCGATGCCCCGCACTGGGGCGGGCTCTCGGGCTGCACCTTCGAGGAGGCGATCTCGTGGGGCAAGGAGCAGGCAGCCAGCCCGCTGGTCCAGTGCTTCTGCGACGCGACGATCGCCCTCCCCATCGCCGCCTCGGCCCTGATCGCGAGTGGAGTCGTGCGCGAGGGGAAGCGGTTCGACCTGTAGCGCCGCAACCCTTATCCCCTCGCCTCCCCCACCTTATCCCGCACCATTCATGGAGTGACGTTTTGACGTCACGAGTGTCCACTGGATGCGAGATTCCCCGTTGAGGTAGCCAAGCCTGGTATGGCGCAGGTTTGCTAAACCTGTGTCCCCCTGGGACTCGAGGGTTCAAATCCCTCCCTCAGCGCTCCGGGCATCAGCTCATACCGAGGAGACCTCATGGCAAACGAAGAAGAGGAGATCAAATACTTCGTCCGGATCAGCAACACCGACCTCGACGGCACCAAGTCGGTCCGGGTTGCGCTGACCGGTATCCCCGGCGTCGGCCGCCACGCGGCCGATATCATCGCACGCCGCGCGAGCGTGGGCGGTCGGGAGACGATGGGCAGGCTCGACGACGACTCGATCGAGCGGCTACGCGGGTCCGTCGACGGCTACGCAGGCATAGTCCCGACCTGGATGCTGAACCGGATCAAGGACGTGTACACGGGCGAGGCCCGGCACATCTTCGGAACCGACCTCGCCATCACCCACGACGAGGACATCAACCTGCTCCGGAAGATACGCTGCTACCGCGGCATCCGGCACGAGACCGGGCAGAAGGTGCGGGGCCAGCGGACCAAGTCGACAGGGCGCACGGGCGCGACCGTCGGCGTGCGGCGAAAGAAGGACTGAGCGGGGCAGACGTCTGATGGCATACCCAGGTAAGAACAAGAAGTCGTACGAGACGCCGAAGCGTCCGTTCGAGAAGACGCGGATCGAGGAGGAGACCAAGCTCGTCATCGAGTACGGCCTCCGGAACAAGCGCGAGGTCTGGAAGGCTCAGGCCGCGCTCCGCAAGTACCGCACGGGCGCCCGCGAGTTGCTCGCGCTCGAGTCGGGCGCGACCAACGAGGCGCTCGCCGAGCGGAAGAAGGGGAACCTGATCGGCCACCTGCAGCGGGTCGGCCTGCTCGGCGGAGAGGCCGATATCGACGACGTGCTCTCGCTCCGGATCCAGCAGCCGCTCGAGCGCCGGCTCCAGACCCAGGTCTACCGGCTCGGGCTCGCGCGCTCCCCCAAGCAGGCCCGACAACTGGTCACCCACGGGCACATCGCGATCGGCGGCCGGCGGGTCGACATCCCGAGCTATCAGGTCCGCCGCGACGAAGAGGGGCAGATCACCTACTACGGCAGATCGCCGTTCACGAACGCGGACCACCCCGAGCTGAACCGCACGCTCGGCAAGAGGAGGCGCTAAACCATGGCCGAAGCACGAGAACGCTGGGGCGTCGCCCACATCTACGCATCGTTCAATAACACGATCATCACGGTCACGGACCTCTCCGGGGCCGAGACGGTCACCAAGTCCAGCGGCGGCATGGTCGTCAAGCAGGACCGGAACGAGTCCAGTCCGTACGCGGCCATGAAGATGGCCGGCGACGTGGCCCAGTCCGCCATGGACAAGGGCTTCGTCGGCCTCCACGTCAAGGTCCGCGCGCCCGGCAAGGGCAAGCAGCGCTCGCCCGGTGCCGGCGCGCAGGCTGCGATCCGTGCGCTCGCCCGCGCAGGCATGCGGATCGGCAGGATCGAGGACGTCACCCCGGTCCCGCACGACTCGATCCGTCCCAAGGGCGGACGCCGGGGCAGGAGAGTCTGATGCAGGTCGAGTGCCAGCACCGCGACGAGCACTCCTGCCGGTTCATCCTGTCGGGGGCCCTGCCCTCGTTTGCAAACGCGATCCGGCGGGCGATGGCGAGCGAGGTGCCGAAACTCGCGATCGACTCCGTCGGGATCTACGACAATACGAGCGGGCTCTTCGACGAGATGCTCGCGCACCGGCTCGGACTCGTGCCGCTCAGAACCGAGACCGGGACCTACGTGCCGGCCGCCGACTGCACCTGCGAGGGGCAGGGCTGCGACCGCTGCACGGTCTCGTACACGCTCTCGGTCGAGGGGCCGGGCATGGTCTGGTCGCGGGATCTGATCCCGAACGACCCCGAGGCCGCCCCCGCGATCGGCGACATCCCGATCGTCAAGCTCGAGAAGGGGCAGAAGGTCGTGGTCGAGGCGCGCGCGGTCCTCTCCACGGGGAAGGACCATGCGAAGTGGCAGCCGACGACCATCTGCGGATACAAGAACTACCCGGCTCTGACCGTCGATGCGCGCTGCGACGGCTGCGGGGTCTGCGTCGACGCCTGCCCGCGCCGCGTCCTCCGCCTCACGGGGCGGACGGTCACGGTCGACGAGGCCCGGATCGAGGACTGCTCCCTCTGCCGGCTCTGCGAGAAGGGCTGCATGTCGACCGGGATCGGCGACCAGTCCGCGATCCGGGTCGGGACCGAGGCCGACCGGTTCATCTTCACGGTCGAATCGGACGGCTCGATCCCGGCGGCCGAGATCCTCCGCCAGTCGGTCCGCTTCCTCAGAACACGGGGCGACGAACTCTCACGCGCACTTGACGAGATTGCCGAGGGATAGCAATGACACTTACTAGAGAGAAGACCAACCCGCGTCTGACGAACCTGATCATGACGCTCAAAGCGGCCTCGCGCGAGAACGAAGCGCAGGTCTGGCGCGACATCGCGTTCCGCCTCGAGGGCGCGACGAACGCGCGCGCCGAGGTGAACGTCAGCAAGATCAATCGGTATGCGGCCGAGGGCGAGACGATCCTCGTGCCGGGCAAGGTGCTCGGCACGGGCGTGATCGACCGCGCCGTCCGGGTCGCGGCCCTGAACTTCTCGGCCCAGGCGGCCGACAAGATCACTGGCGCGAACGGGACCTGCATGACGATCGAAGAGCTCCTGAACGACAACCCGAAGGGGAGCCGGGTTCGGATCCTGAGGTGACCGAAATGGTAACGGTGATCGATGCGGAGAATCTCCTGCTCGGGCGGCTCGCGTCTACGGTCGCGAAGCGCGCGCTCGCAGGCGAAGAGTTCGCGATCGTCAATGCGGAGAAGGCGATCGTCTCGGGTGCGCGGGCTCACGTCCTGATGGACTTCCGCGAGAAGCGCGAGCGCGGCTCGCGCGAGGGCGGGCCGTTCTATCCCCGGCGCCCCGACCATATCGTCAAGCGGACGATCCGCGGCATGCTCCCGTACAAGCGCGAGCGCGGCGTCGCGGCGTTCAAGGCGATCAAGACCTACGTCGGCGTCCCGCGCGAGTTCGCGGCCGCCGAGCGCGAGTCCCTGCCCGAGGCGCACATCGACCGACTGAACAACCCGAGGTACGTCACGATCGGAGCGATCGCGACCTTCCTCGGCGCGAAATATTAACGAAGGTGAACGCATGGCGAAGGTGATCAACACCAGCGGAAAGCGCAAGACCGCGATCGCGCGCGCGACCCTCCGGGAGGGTCGTGGCGTGATCCGGATCAACTCGGTCCCGCTCGATGCCTATGGCACTGAGCTGACCCGTATGAAGATCGCGGAGCCCCTGCTCCTCTACCCGACCGGCATCGACGGCATCGACGCTTCGATCACGGTCGTGGGCGGCGGGATCATGGGCCAGGCCGAGGCCGTCAGGACCGCACTCGCACGCGGTATCGTGCAGTGGCACAACGATCCGGTCCTCAAGGAGCTGTACGTCGGCTACGACCGAACTCTGCTCGTCAACGATTCGCGCCAGAAAGAGGCCAAGAAGCCCCATGGCAGCGGAGCGCGCGCGAAGTTCCAGAAGTCGTACCGTTAAATTAAATAAAGACCGAGAGTAACGTGTATGATACCCGTACGATGTTTTACATGCGGTAAAGTCGTCTCGCCCGTCTGGGAGGAGTTCAAGCGACGACGAGATGCCGGTGAGGACCCGAAAGCGGTCCTCGATGACCTCGGTCTCCTCCGGTACTGTTGCCGGCGCATGCTCCTGTCGCACAAAGAGATCATCGACGAAATCAACCCGTACCAATGAGGGGTCGTGGGGTAGCCTGGTATCCTAGGGCGTTCGGGATGCTCTGACCTGAGTTCGAATCTCAGCGACCCCATTCTCATCCAACCATTTTGAGGCAGACGATGGAATCGTATACCCGCTATGAAAAGGCGAGAATCATCGGAGCCCGCGCCCTCCAGATCTCGATGGGCGCACCAACACTCATCAATGTTCTGCGGACCGATCCGTTAGAGATCGCCCTGCAAGAGTTCACAGAGAATGTCATTCCGATCACGGTGAAGAGGAGGTAGACTGCAGATGACAATGATTGAGGCCGTCCGGCTACGGCGGATCCTCGACTCGCGCGGCAACGCGACGGTCGAGGCCGACATCTGGACGACCACCGGCTTCGGTCGCTCGGCCGCGCCCTCGGGCGCGTCCACCGGAACCTACGAGGCGAAGGTGCGGCCGGTCTCGGAGGCGATCCGCGACGCGGAGCAGGGGCTCCTGCCCGAACTCATCGGACGGGACGCGGCAGACCAGCCCGGGTTCGACGGTGCGATCCGGGAGCACGACGGGACCCCCGACCTCTCGATGGTCGGGGCGAACGTCGCGGTCGCGCTCTCGCTCGCGAATGCACGGGCGGCTGCGAGTTCGCTCGACCTGGAACTCTTTCGGTACCTCGGCGGCTGCTTTGCCGGCGAGACGCCGTTCCCTCTCGGGAACGTCATCGGCGGCGGCGCGCACGCGCTGAACGCGACCGATATCCAGGAGTTCCTGGTCGTGCCGACCGGCGCGCCGACCGCCGAGGACGGGGTCTTCGCGAACGCCGCGGTCCACAGGAAGGTGAAGGAGCTCCTTGTCGCCATGGGCAAGGGCCCGGGCAAGGGCGACGAGGGGGCCTGGGCCCCCGCGATCGACGACCTGACCGCCTTCGAGACGGTCCACCAGGCCGTGGTCGCGGTCTCGGACGAGCTCGGTTTCGTGATCAACATGGGCATCGACGTGGCCGCGAGCGAACTCTGGAAGGACGACGCGTACCGGTACAGGGACGCGGCCCGGACGACGGAGGAGCAGATCGCATACATCGCCGAGCTCGTGGACCGCTACGACCTGATCTACGTCGAGGACCCGCTCAACGAGGAGGACTTCGAGGGGTTCGCGGACCTCTCCGAGCAGATCGCCGACCGCTGTCTCGTCTGCGGCGACGATCTCTTCGTCACGAATCCCGAGCGGATCATGCGCGGGATCGAGACCGGCTCGGCGAACTGCGTGCTGATCAAGCCGAACCAGATCGGCACCCTGACCGACACCTGGGAGGCGATCGAGATGGCCCACACCCACGGCCTCGACACGGTGATGAGCCACCGTTCGGGCGAGACAACCGACACTACGATCGCCCACCTCGGCACCGCGTTTGGATGTATCTTCCTCAAGACCGGAGCAGTCGGCGGCGAACGGATCGCAAAACTCAACGAACTGATCAGAATCGAGGAGGAGCTGTAAGCATGACGGCAAATGAGATGGAGATCGAGCTCGCCGAGCCGCTCGTCCCGGTCGAGGAGTACCTCGCAGCCGGGATTCACATCGGCACCCAGCAGAAGAGCAAGGATATGAAGAAGTTCATCTACCGCGTCCGCGGGGATGGGCTCTACATCATCGACATACGGGAGACGGACGAGCGGATCAAGACTGCGGCCAAGTATCTCTCGCAGTTCGACCCGACCCGGATCCTTGTCGTGACCTCCCGCCAGTACGGGCAGTACCCGGCTCGCCGCTTCGCCGAGGCGATCGGCGCCATGGCCGCAACCGGCAGGTTCGTGCCGGGACGGATGACGAACCAGAACCTCCACGGGTACATCGAGCCCGAGGCCGTGCTGGTCACGGACCCGATCGGCGACGCCCAGGCGATCCGCGAGGCGGTCCAGTCGGGGGTTCCGGTCGTCGCGCTCTGCGACACCAACAACATGACGCAGTTCGTCGACCTCGTGATCCCGACCAACAACAAGGGGCGCAAAGCCCTCTCGATGGTCTATTTCCTGCTGATGCGCGAGATGCTCCGCCAGCGCGGCATCCAGACGTCGCTGACGCAGGAAGATTTCGAGACCGATCTGTAGATATACGAGGAGGCTGGAGAATTCTCCCATGCAGGTCAGGACGCCGGCGGTCGCCGGCATGTTCTACCCGGGAGAGCCTCACCACCTCGAGCAGCTGCTCGAGCGGTTCTTCCTCGGAGCGGAGACGGCGGAGGTGCACGATCCGTACGCGATCGTCGCGCCCCACGCCGGGTATGTCTATTCGGGTGCGGTCGCGGGCAGGGCCTATGCGACGCTCCCGGCGGACTTCGACGGGACCTTCGTCGTGGTCGGCCCCTCGCACGGGGGGTATCCGACCTGCGCATCGGCCGTCCCGTGGGAGACCCCGCTCGGAGTTGTCGACGTGGACACGGCCCTCGTCGCGGCGCTCGGAATCCCCACGAACGAGTCGTACATGCGCGACGAGCACTCCCTCGAGGTCCAGATGCCGTTCATCAAGTACCGGTGCCCGCGGGCGCGGATCGCCCCGGTGATGATGGGGGTCCAGGACCTCGGGTCGGCCGCGGCCCTCGGCGAACGAATCGCCCGGGCAGTCGAGAAGACCGGGCGCGATGTCCGGGTGGTCGCGTCGAGCGACTTCTCGCACTACG
This sequence comes from uncultured Methanoregulaceae archaeon, assembly GCA_963730355.1. Classification (GTDB taxonomy): domain Archaea; phylum Halobacteriota; class Methanomicrobia; order Methanomicrobiales; family Methanospirillaceae; genus UBA288. Next base: position 76,736 of record CAVSRL010000012.1, read on the forward strand.
TCCCCGACCGGGTCGCCCGGTCGCAGGATCTCTACGCGATCGAGGCACTTGCCGACCTCGACCTCGAGCGGTTCTACGGGCGGATCGCCGAGAGGCATGTGACCGCGTGCGGCTACGGCCCGATCGCGGCCGCCTGCACGGCGGCAGAGGCCAGAGGTGCGAAGCACGCGCGCCTGCTCCAGTATGCGACGAGCGGCGATGCGACCGGCGATACGTCCTCGGTCGTGGGGTACGCGGCACTAGCGGTGGTATAGGGTGGCAACGTGGTCGGCCCCGGGCAAGGTCTTCCTGTTCGGGGAGCATGCGGTGGTCTACGATAAGCCCGGGCTGGCGATGGCGATCAAGCCCCGGGTCCTCGTCTCGGTCCGCCGCCACCGCAACCCGGCGCCGGCCAAGTCGCCGTATATCGACCGGTGCTTCAGGGAGCTCGGTGTGACGGGCTCGGTCTACGTCTCGAGTCAGATGCCGTCGTCGGCCGGGCTCGGATCGTCGGCCGCGGTCTCCGTCGCGACCATCTCGGCCGCGAACGACGAGTTCCGTCTCGGGCTCGAGCGCGAGGAGATAGCCGCCATCGCGCACCGGGTCGAACAGGCCGTCCAGAAGGGGAGGGCGTCGCCGACCGACACCTACGTCTCGACCATGGGCGGGCTCGTCCTGATCATGGACGGAGCGCGCCGGCGGCTGCCGCCCGTGAACCTGAACCTGGTGGTCGGCAATACCCAGGTCTCGCACAGTACCGCGCGCCTGGTCGAGGCTCGTTGCCGAAGAGCGGGCGGCCCGACCCGGTGTGATCTGCCCGGTCCTCGACGCTATCGGGGCATTAACGCTTGAGGGGGTCCGGAGTCTCGACGACCCCAAGGCCCTGGGAAGACTGATGGACACGAACCACGCCCTGCTCGACGCGATCGGAGTCGGCCACCCGGCCCTGACGAAGCTCGTGCTCGCGGCGCGTGCCGCGGGAGCGTTCGGGGCGAAGCTGACCGGCGCCGGCGGCGGAGGTTGCATGATCGCGCTCTCGCCGAAGGCCGGGAAGAACCGTATTGCAGGGGCGCTCGACGGCGCCGGCGGCAGGGCCTTCGTCACGAGCCTCGACACGGTCGGGGCGAGAAAGGAGAACGATGTCTGAACCTATCCTCCTGAAGCTCGGCGGATCCGTGGTCACGGAGAAGAGGAGCGGTGGCGGCATCGATCGGACTGCGATCGCTGCGATCGCCGCCGCGCTCGCCGAGGCGGGCTTCACGGGGGCGGTGATCCACGGCGCCGGCTCCTGCGGTCACCCGGAGGCGCACCGGTACGGCCTCGCCCGCGGCGCTGACCGGTCCACGCGGACCGGGATCCCGGTGACACACGAGGCGGTCGCATCGCTCAACCGGGCGGTCGTGACCGCCCTTCGAGGCGCAGGGCTCGATGCGGTCGGCATTCACCCGCTCGGGGCCTGCACGGCCGATGAAGGACGGATCGCCTCGTTCGAGGAGGAGCCGCTCCGGCTCCTGCTCGGGCTCGGGTGCGTGCCCGTGCTCCACGGCGACGTGGTGATGGACCGGCACCGCGGCGCCTGCATCGTCTCCGGCGACCAGCTCGTCGGATACCTCGCGCCGAGGCTCGGCCTCTCGCGCGTGGGCCTGCTGACGGACGTGCCGGGCGTGCTCGATCCCGACGGCGAGGTCGTGCCACGGATCTCGAAGGCCGACATAGAGGGCCTCGCCCTCGGCGCGTCGGGCACGACGGACGTGACCGGAGGGATGGGCGGCAAGGTCGCCGAGCTCCTCCGGCTCGCCGATGCGGGCATCTCCTCGCACGTCTTCGGCCGCGACCGGCTCGGCGATTTCCTCGCGGGCCGTCCCCACGGCGGCACCGTGGTCGTGCCGGAGGGCGCATGACCGGCGCGCGGACCTCGGCGCGGAAGCTCGACCACCTCCGCATCTGCCGCGAGCTCCCGGTGGAGGCCGGCGACGCCGGTTTCGGCGACGTCCGCCTGGTCCACAACGCACTCCCCGAGTGCGACATGGACCGGATCCCGACCGCAGCGCAGTTCCTGGGGCACCGATTCGGCGCCCCCCTGATGATCGCGGCCATGACCGGGGGGCACGCCGAGGCCACCCCGATCAACGCGCGCCTCGCGGCCGCGGCCGAACGGTTCGGTCTCGGGATCGGGGTCGGCTCCGAGCGCGCTGCGCTTGAGAACCCCTCGCTCGCCCCGAGTTACCGGGTGGTCCGTGACGCGGCCCCGACCGCGTTCGTGGTCGCGAACCTCGGGGCCGTGCAGCTTCGGGCGCACGGGCCGGCCTGGGCCGACCAGGCCGTCGAACTGATCGGGGCGGACGCCCTCGCCGTCCACCTGAACTTCCTGCAGGAGGCGATCCAGCCCGAGGGCGACCACGACGCCACCGGATGCCTGGCCGCGATCGAGGCGCTCTGCGACGGCGCGGCGTATCCCGTGATCGTCAAGGAGACCGGAAACGGGATCTCGGGCGAGACTGCGCGGCTCCTCTACGGCGTGGGCGTGGCCGCCATCGACACGGGCGGTCTCGGCGGCACCTCGTGGGCCGTGATCGAGGCCGTCCGCGCCCGCGAAGCGGGCGAGCCCGGAAACGGGCGGTTGCAGTCGCTCGGCGACGCGTTCCGCGACTGGGGCATCCCGACCGTCGCGAGCCTGATCGAGGTCGCACGCTGCGGCGGGCCGGTGATCGCGACGGGTGGCGTCAGGACAGGGCTCGACATCGCGAAGGCGGTCGCGCTCGGCGCGGACCTCGCAGGGATGGCGCTGCCCCTGCTCGGGCCCGCCATGGACGGACAGGAGGCGCTCGATGCGGTGATCGAGCGCGTGATCGACGAACTTCGCGTGGCGATGTTCCTCACGGGGTCTCCCGAGGTGCCGGCACTCCGGCGGACGCGGGCGATCGTCACGGGACGAATACGAGAATTGACAGAATTATAGGAGATACAGATGGATGTAGAGATTATCGCGGTGGGCGGGTATGACGAGGTCGGCAGAAACATGACCGCCGTCCGCTGCGGAAAAGAGATAGTGGTCTTCGATATGGGCCTGCGCCTAGACCAGGTCATGATCCACGAGGACGCCGAGATCGAGAATATGCATTCCCTTGATCTGATCCAGATCAAGGCGATCCCGGACGATACGATGATGAACGCGATCGAGGGGCAGGTCAAGGCGATCGTCTGCACCCACGGGCACCTCGACCACATCGGCGCGCTCCCGAAACTGGCGCACCGGTACAATGCCCCGATCATCAGCACGCCGTACACGACCGAGCTGATCCGGCAGCAGATCCAGGGCGAGAACAAGTTCGAGGTCAAGAACAAGCTCTTCGCCCTCAAGGCGGGCGGGAAGTACACGATCTCCCCCAACCTCGTGCTCGAGTTCGTGCGGATGCAGCACTCGATCATCGACACCGTCGCGGCCGTCCTCTGGACCCCGCACGGCGCCGTGGTCTACGCCCTCGACTTCAAGCTCGACCGGACGCCCGTGATCGGCGAGCCGCCGGACTTCGCGCGGCTGGCTCAGATCGGCAAGGAGGGCGTCCTCGCCCTGATCGTGGAGGCGATCAACATCGACCAGAAGGGACGGTGCCCGTCCGAGCGGATCGCGCGCGACCTCGTGCGCGACACCATGACGAGCTTCGAGGACGAGAAGACCGCGATCATCGTCTCGACCTTCGCGTCGCATATCTCGAGGATCAAGACGATCGCCGAGACAGCGCACGAGATGGGGAGGAAACCGGTGCTGCTGGGCCGCTCGATGGAGCGCTACTCCACGACGGCCGAGCAGATGAAACTCGTCAGCTTCCCGCAGACGACCTCGGTCTTCGGCAACCGCCGGACGGTCGAGCGCACCATGCGGCGGATCATGAAGACCGGGACCGAGCAGTTCGTCCCGATCGTCACGGGAAACCAGGGCGAGCCCGGCGCGGTCCTGACCCGGATCTGCGCAGGCGAGACGCCGTACAAGGTCAACAAGGGGGACAAGGTCCTCTTCTCGGCCAACGTGATCCCGAACCCGATGAACCATGGGAACCGGTACCTGACCGAGGCGAGGCTGAGAGGAGCCGGTGCGCGGATCTTCGACAAGCTTCACGTGTCGGGGCACGCGTACCTCGAGGACCACTACGAGTTCCTTCACCTGCTGAACCCGCAGCACGTGATCCCCGCCCACGCCTCGCTCCCCGTCACGGCCCGGTACGCGGACTTCGCGGCCGACCTCGGGTATACGACCAAGACCGACTGCCACCTGATGCAGAACGGGCAGAAGGTGAAGGTCCACTAGGAGACGACCATGGAACTGGATGCCTATCTCGAGCACACGGCCGATCAGGTCGACCGGCTGATCGACCGGTACTTCGGCGCTCCCGTGGGGGAGCTGAACCGCGCCGCGTCCCACCTCCTCACCGCGGGGGGCAAGCGCCTCCGCCCGGCCCTGCTGATCCTCGCCGCGGACGCGGTGAGGAAGGGCTCGTCCGACGACCTGATGCCCGCAGCCCTCGCGATGGAGCTGACCCACACCTTCACCCTGATCCACGACGACATCATGGACCGGGACATCACCTTCACCTGATACGACGACATCTGGAGCTACCGCCGGGGTGTGCCGACCGTGAACCACCGCTGGGACGAAACCACCGCTGGGACGAGCCGACCGCGATCCTCGCGGGCGACGTGCTGAACGCGCGGGCCTTCTCGTTCCTCGCCGGTGCGATCGCGCCAGAGGCGGCACGCCTCCGCGCCATCGGAATGCTCGCGATCACCTGCGACGAGCTCTGCGTGGGCCAGCATCTGGATATGACCTTCTCGTCGCGCGACGATGTGACGGACGGCGAGTACCTCGAGATGGTCGAGAAGAAGACGGGCGCGCTCTACGGCGCGTCGGCCGCGATTGGGGCCGTCCTCGCCGGAGCGAGCGAGCCGCAGGTCGAGGTTCTCTACCGCTTCGGCCTCGCCTGCGGGGTAGCGTTCCAGATCCAGGACGACCTGATCGACCTGCTCGCACCGCCGGGCACGAGCGGCAAGGACCGGGGCTCGGACATCCGCGAGGGCAAGGCGACCCTGATCACGATCCTGGCCCGCGACAGGGGCCTGGACCTTTCGCCGTTCCGCCATCCGTTATCAGAAGCCGAGATCGAGGAGGTGATCGGCCTCGTCGCCGACCAGGGCATCTTCGACGAGGTCCGGGGTCGTGCCCACGGGATCGTCCGGGACGCATCGGCCCTTCTCAAGATCCTCCCCGACTCGGAGGAGCGCCGGCTCCTCCTCGCTCTCGGCGAGTACTTCGTCTCACGGGGCGCCTGACGTGGACGAGCTCCGCGATCGGCTCCTCGTCCACGCGCTCGAGAACGCGGTCAAACACCACGGCACGCCGAAGGCCGGCGCGATCCTCGGGGCCGTGATGGGCCGGTACCCGGAGCTGCGCCCACGGGCGGCGGAGGCGAAGGCGCTGGTCGGTTCCGTGATCGCGGAGGTCGACGCGCTCGATCACGCGGAGCGAACGGCGCGCCTCGCCGCACTCGCGCCCGAGCTCCTCGAGGTCCGCGAGGCCGGGCCGCGCGACCGGTACGCGCTTCCGCCGCTCCCCGACGCCGAGAACGGCGTCGTGATGCGGTTCGCCCCGAACCCGTCCGGGCCGCTCCACCTCGGGCACGCCCGGGCGGCGGCCCTGAACGATGCGTACGTCCGGCAGTACGGCGGGCGGTACATCCTGCGGATCGAGGACACGGACCCGAAGCGGGTCGACCCCGAGGCCTACCGGACCGTGCCCGAGGACATCGCCTGGCTCGGGTGTACCATCACCGAGACCGTGTACCAATCCGACCGGCTCGAACTCTACTATGACCACGCCCGGCGCCTGATCGAGCGGGGCGGGGCGTACGTCTGCACCTGCGAGAACGAGCGCTTCCGCGAGCTCCGGCAGGCGAAGAAAGCCTGCCCGTGCCGGGCACGCGAGGTCGAGGACGATCTCGCCCGCTTCGAAGGGATGCTCGCAGGCGAGTATGCCGAGGGCGAGGCCTCGCTTCGCGTCCGGACCGACCTCGAGGCTCCGGACCCGGCCCTCCGCGACTTTCCCGCGTTCAGGATCCTGACCTCGACTCTCCATCCGCGTGTGGACGCGTCCGTGTACCCGCTCATGAACTTCTCGGTCGCGGTCGACGACCACCTGCTCGGGTGCACGCACGTGATCCGGGGCAAGGACCATATCGCGAATACGCGCCGACAGCGGTTCATCTACGACTGGTTCGGCTGGACGCCGCCGCACTTCCGCCACTACGGCCGGATGGGGATCGAAGGGGTCGTGCTCTCGACCTCCGAGATGCGTGCGGGCATCACGGCAGGGCGGTACGAAGGATGGGACGACATCCGGCTCGGGACGCTCAGGGCGCTGGCGCGGCGGGGGATCGAGCCCGAGGCCGTGAAGCGGGCCATGCTCGCGATCGGCGTCGGCGAGACCGATATCCAGTTCTCCTGGGAGAACCTCTTCGCCGAGAACCGGGCGATCGTGGACCCGGTCGCGGACCGGCTCTGGTTCGTGCCGGACCCGATCGCGGTCGAGGTCTCGGGCGCCTCTCCGCGGGAGGCCTGCCCGCTTCGGCACCCAGGAATGCCCGAACGCGGCACGCGCAGGCTCGCGTTCGATGGAAGCGTGGTCGTGCCGGCCGCCGATCTCGGGAGTGAGACCTCATTGCTCCGGCTCAAGGACCTCTTCAACGTCGACGTCTCCGTAGTCGAGGGCCGGTTCCAGTTTGCGTACGCCGGGGACGACCTCGCGGAGGCCCGCGCGGCCCATGCCCCCATCATCCAGTGGCTTCCGCTTGGCGAGACCGTGCCCTGCACGCTCCGCCGGCCCGAGGGCGACCTCGGAGGCGTCTGCGAGCGTTCCGTTCGAGAGGCTGTCGGCAAAGTAGTCCAGTTCGAGCGGGTCGGCTTTGCCCGGATCGATACTGCAGGCCCCGACGGCATCGTTGCGTATCTGACCCACCGCTGAACGGCAGGCTTCAGAAGAGGGCTAGGCGGCGAGTCGCTTGCCGGTGGGGTAACAGTGAATCGCCCGGGGCCCGGGGCGGAGCGCGACCACCCCGTGGCGGACGAGCCACTGGAGGTGGTACCGGATCTCCCAGCTCCGGTAATTCTCGCGGTAGGCCTCGAAGAGCTCCTGGAGCGTGCACCCGGGCTTCGATGTGATCAGGGTCAGCATCTGCCGCTGCAGGTTGATCCGCCGGAGCCGTTCCCTCATCAGTGACCTCCACCATGGCGTCCGCCCTGGTCGATTGTATGTAATTACCTCTTTCCGTATTTGTATATTCCGTATTGAGCAGAGGCCCGCCAGTGCCGGAATACGCCAAAGAAGAGATTCGGCGGAGACGATCGGGTTTTCACCGTATCGGTTCCGGCCGGCCTCGCAGGCCGATAACGAAAGATATATCGGCGGCGAGGAGCAATCCAGTGATGAATGAGCGCCCGCTTTTTTGACCGTTTTTTCCGTCCTAAACCCCATATCGTCGAGAGCGTGCCGCCTCCCACCATCTCGCTCGGGGCCGGCATGGAGGTGCCCGAGTACCGCACCAAGCCCTACTTCATCGTGGCCTCGGTCGAGATGGGCAATACCACCACAAAGTGCATCCTGACCGGCACGAGCCTCGAGACCGGCCGGAGCTACGTGATCAACAAGACGGTCTCGATGAGCCGCGATGTCCGGCCGCCGAGGCCGAACGAGCAGGTCTTCGGCCAGACCCTCGACGGCACAGAGCTGACCCGGGAGTCCGTGACCGAGCTCGTGCGCGATACCCTGATCCAGTGCCACAAGGAAGCCGGCCTCTCGATCAAGGACGACCTCGACTTCGTGGTCCGCTCGACCGGGGTGGTCGCGGCCATGGACTCGCCCGATCAGGTCGGGGACTTCGTCATCGCGCTCGCGAACGGCTGCCTCGAGGCGGGCGTGCCCCCGCGGAAGATGACGCCGCCGATGTCCAAGGGAAACCTGCCCATGAAGCTCCAGCCGCACTCGTTCGCGGACAAGGTGGTCTTTATCGGGGCCGTCGCGGGCGTGCTTCCGCCGCGGGGTTCGTCGGGTGTTGAGATGGTCGCGAACGAGATGGAGGGCGAGCTCGCCATGGCCGGGATCAAGGAGGGCGCAAAATGGACCCCGGTCGACTTCCGGAACCCCTGCATCTCGATCGACTTCGGCACGACCCTCGATGGCAGGATCACCTCGGATGTGGACGAGAACGCCGAGCTCCCGTTCGCCAGGACCATCGGGAACTTCGCCGGGCTTGCGGGCGCGATCCCCGACGCGATCGTCCGTGGCACCGGCCTCGTCCAGAAACGGACCGGGACCGCGCTCGACCTCTTCTCGGACCGGTCCACGCTCGGTAAGCTCACGGCGCGAACGAACCGGAAGGTGGTAGACGAGTACGTCGATCGCTGCCACGAAGAGATCGATATCCGGATCGTGCCGCCGGATCGGACGCGCTTCGGGCGCGTCCCCCTCTGTGCCGATGTTGCCGAGGCCTCGGGGATCGCGCTGATCGGCTGCGACGCCGGGGTCAACGGGTCGTCCGTGCCCGAGCTCGAGGCGGTCGGGCGCGAGTGCCACCAGGAGCACGGGATCGCGACCCTCACCGAGGTCGTGGACCGCGTCTGCACCCGTATGGCGCTCCGGATGATCGGGGTCTCGGCCGAACGCGACATGGTCCCGCCGAACGCCTCGATCGGCTTTACCGGACGGGCCGCGATCTCGGGCCGAAAGCCCGAATACATCCTCGAGGGGATCGAGGCCATGGGCCTCTTCCCCGACGGCGCAAACGACCACCTGGTCTTCGTGGACGACGGGCTGGCGCGGGGGGCGGCCCTGATGGGCCGATGCATGCTCTCGCTCGGCAAGCCGAAGTTCCCGCTCGGCGGGCGGCGGGGCGGCAGGTGCATCATGGCTAAGAGGATCGCGTGCGGAAAGTAAGGAGAGAGCCATGACAGAGACAGAACTCTACGACGTGGTGATCCCCCCCGGGGTCCCGCGGAGCATCATCAAAGAGATCGTCGAGCAGTTCCCAGGCGAACTCGTCGAGTCGCGGCAGCGTCTGAACTTCGCGAACATGGACGGGGATGAGCGGGATCTGCTCGCATTCCGCTCGGACCTCGCGACCGCGCAGGCGGTCGAGCAGTTCCTCTACGACCGGCTGAAGGCCTTCATCGGCGAAGAGGAGTGACCGTCTCCGCGCAGCGGACGAGGTAGACCGCGAGCAGCGCCGGGATGGGCGCGGCCATACAGTGCCAGTTTGGGGTCCCGTTCACCTCGAGCACGGTGAAGCCGACGGGCGCGGGCAGAAGGTCCACGCCCGCGTAGTCCGCGCCGACAGCCCGCGCGGCCGCGACGGCGAGCCGGGCCATGGCAGGCGTGACCGCGACGGCCTCGCCCCGCCCGCCCTGGTGGATGTTGTGGGTCAGGTGCGGCGAGGTCCGTCGGATCGCCCCGACGGCGTCGTCGCCGATGACGAAGACCCGGTAGTCCTCGTCGTTCGGGACGTACTCCTGCAGGTAGTACGGCGGCTCCTCCAGCTCGTCCGCGCTCTCGACGAGCCGGATTCCGTTGCCGTCGTAGCCGTAGACCGGCTTGAAGACCGCCCTGTCGCCGTGGGCCGCGATGAAGGCGGTGGCCTGTCCGCGCGTCCTGAGAAAGCCGGTGGCGGGCGAGGGAAGACCCGCATGCAGGAGGAGTGCGGTGGTCGCGACCTTCGACGCGCAGGTCGCGATCGCGCGGGCGTGTTCACGACCCGGTTCGCGAGCTCGAGCGCCTGAAGCGCTTCGAACTGATGCCCGTCCTGCCGCAGGCCGCAGGCCCAGATCAGCGAATCCTCGAGGTCGCAGTCGAAGGGGTCGATCCGGTCGAGATCGAGGTCCGCCCATGCTGCGCCGAGTGCATCGAGCGCGGCGCAGACCTGCGCGGTCGAGTCGTCGTCGGGAGTGTCGGTCGGTTTCCGTACGATCCGGATCATGCCTGGATCCGGGTCGACGCCGCGCCCCTTCAACCTGTTGCAGTGCCGGCAGGTTCAAGCCGGGCCGCGCTCACGCTGCTGCATGCAGTATTACGTCCGCCCTGAGGCTGGGGCTCGACCTCTCCCGTATCAACGAGGCGGTCGAGGCGGCCTTTGCCGCGTTCGCGAGGGGCGAGACCGAGATGCCGCCAAAGGTCTACGTGACCCTGCCGGGGGGCGACTTCCGGACCATGCCCGCCTATATACCGTCCCTCGGGCTCGCCGGGGTCAAGATCGTGAACGTTCACCCCGGCAACCCTGCGCGCGGCCTCGAGACCGTTATGGCGTTGATCGTCCTGCTCGACCCTCCGACGGGGATGCCGTACGCGATCCTGAACGCGACCGGGCTGACCGACCTCCGCACCGGGGCCGCGGGCGCCGTCGCGGCCCGGCACCTCTGCCGGAGACAGGATGGGATCGAGCTCGGTCTCGTCGGCGCGGGACGGCAGGCCGAGACTCAGCTCGAGGCGACGGCAACCTGGCTCGGGATCGAGCGCGTCCGGGTCTGGAGCCGGAGCGAGGCGACGGCGGAAACCTTCGCCCGAAAGTTCCCGCAGTTCGAGATCCGGGCGGACACGCTCGAGCGGACCGCCGACTGCGACCTTCTGGTCACCACCACGCCTTCACGCGCGCCCCTCGTGATGGATGCCTGGGTCCGCGACGGCACCCATATCAATGCGATCGGCGCGGACGCGCCGGGCAAGCAGGAGCTCGACCCGGCGCTCCTCCTCCGGGCCTCGGTCTACGTCGACGACCCTCGGCAGGCCGTCCACTCCGGCGAGATCAACGTCCCGATCGCGGCCGGCCTGTACTCGATCGACCGGATCGCCGGCACCATCGGCGATGTCGTCATCGGTCGAGGCAGGGCGGCGGTCGAACGACGAGGTCACGGTCTTCGACTCGACCGGCCTCGCTGTCCAGGACCTCGCGATCGCCGGGATGGCGCTCAGGACGGCACAGCCCGGAATCGGGCTGGAGTTCCCCTAGGTCGGGGTCTCCTCGGAGGCGGGCCCCTCCGCCGACGCAGGGAGGGTCTCGGGCAGGGCGAACTTCCGCCAGACCTGCTCGCGGTAGACCGGGCCCGAGTTGTAGGTGCAGAACGGGATGAGGCGGCCGTCGGGGGTCGCATAGTGGATGCAGCACCGCCGCACGCGGTCCGTGTCGTAGTTGTGGCAGTCCATGAAGTGCATGGTGCCGATGAAGAGCGCGTTCCAGTGGAAGTCGCGGAGCGCGTCGAAGTTCTGGGAGATCAGGGCCTGCTTGATGAGGCGCCAGACCTCGGCCGACTTGCCCGTCTCGTCCTTCTTGAGCGAGCCGTGCAGGTCCTTGAGCCCCTCGAGCATGGCGCGGTACTTGTTGATCGACCCGCCCCTGGCGAGGGTGCCCCCCATCCTGTCGATCGAGTCGAAGAACCGGTCCACGTCGATGATCCGGTTCACGGGCGTGATGACGCCGTCGTTCACGAAGACGTAGGTCGCGGCCCCGCAGTGCTGGTGGGTCGTGAACTCGACGACGCGGTTGCCCGTGTAGGCCCCGACAAGGCGGGAGATCGGCATCACGCACGGCACGGGGTAGAAGTCGGCCTGCCGGATGACGCCGCCGGTCTGGTTCTCGATGGCCGCGGTCAGGTCCGGGATCGTGACCCGCTCCTTCTCGACGTCGTCCTCGCTCGCGGCGCCGGTGAACGCGACGGGCTGGAAGTTGACGCCGCGCACGACCCGGATCCGCTGCGCCGCGTACCGGACGATCTCGCCGACCTCGTGATCGTTGCGGCCGCGGATCACGGTCGGGACCAGGACCACGCCCATCCGGGCCGCCATGCACCGATCCAGCGCCCGCTCGTGAGTCGCGAGGAACGGGTTCGTCGCGCGCGAGACGCCGTCGAAGTGGAGGTAGAGGGTCGAGAGGCCGGCCTCCTTCAGCGCCTCGACGTACCCCTCCTCCTTCGCTATCCGGAAGCCGTTCGTCGCGATCTGGACCTGGGAGAAACCGAGCCGTTTCGCGTCCCGGATCAGCTCGGGCAGGTCGTCGCGCATGGTGGGCTCGCCGCCCGAGAACTGGACGGCGGGGGTCGGCACGGGCCGCTCCGCCCGGAGGAGCTCCATCATTCCGATGACCTGGTCGTACGTCGGCTGGTACACGAACCCGCAGGCCCGCGCGTTGGCGAAGCAGAAGTCGCAGTTGAGGTTGCACCGGTTCGTGAGGTCGATATTCGCGAGCAACGTCTCCGAGCGGTGCTGCGAGCAGAGCCCGCACTCGTGCGGGCAGTTCACCTCCGCGACGTCCCGCTGGGGGTTCTCGATCCCGTTCCCGAGGTGAGCGTACCCGTCGAACCGCTCGAACATCGCGGTATCGGACCAGTACAGCGACCGGATCCGGCCGTGCTCAGGGCACTCGCGCTCGATCCAGACCTTTCCGTCCTGGTCGTAGATCCGTGCGTCGAGGACGCGCCCGCAGGACGGGCAGAGGCTCTTCGTCGTCTTATCTACCATCAGGATCCACCAGGCGCGACCGCAGGCGGGCTCCCGTTACGGCGAAAATTTCGGCCGTTCGGGTGCGCCAGCGACGTTTTCTAGTAGTTTCTCTTACATTACATTAATGCTTACAGGTGGAGTGGAGTACCCGTGACGCCGGCAGCCGCCATCACGCCCGGGGCCATCGGCCTGGCCGCGCTCGCCGCGTGCTGGATCATGCTGCCGGCCTGGCTTCCCAACCCGATCGCAGCCCTATTCGGCGGGGGACGGCCGATCGACGGGGGGCGGGTGCTCCGCGACGGCTACCGCATACTCGGCAACGGGAAGACCTGGCGCGGCTTCGCTGCGGGCGTCCTCGCCGGGCTCGCGATCGGCGCGGTCGAGATCGCGGCCCAGGGCTATCCCCTGCCCGTCTCCCTCCCCGTTCTGACGCCGCTGGCCGTGCTCGCGCTCTCGGTGGGGGCCCTGCTCGGGGATATGGCCAAGTCCTTCTTCAAGCGGCGGCTCGGCAAGGACCGCGGTGCCGCGTGGCCGGTGGTGGACCAGTTCGACCTCGTGGTGGGCGCGTTTGTCATGCTCGCGCTCCTGGAGCCGGGCTGGATAGCGGCGAACATCACGCTTCCCATCCTCGTGTTCATCGTCATCCTGACGCCGCTCCTGCACCGGGTGATGAACCTGATCGGGTACGCGGCCGGGATCAAGGAGGAACCATGGTGAAGGACAACCCCGTCGCGGACCGGCTGATCGAGGCCGGCGCCATCGAGTTCGGCGAGTTCACGCTCGCCTCGGGCGCAACGAGCCCGTACTACGTCGACATCAAGACCGCCATGACCGATCCCGCCCTGCTCGCCGCGGTCGCGGGCGCGATCGCCGAGCGCGAGATCGTTCGAGGTCGTTGCAGGGGTCGCCGTCGGCGGGGTTCCGCTCGCGGTCGCGGTCTCACTCGCAAGCGGCCGGCCGTACGCGATCGTCCGGAGCGCGGCGAAGGACCACGGTCGGGCGGACCTCGTGATCGGCTCCGTCGCCGGCCGGCGGGTCCTCCTCGTCGAGGACGTCACGACCTCGGGGGGCTCGGCCATCTACGGCATCAACGAGCTCCGGAAGGCAGGGGCCGAGGTCGAGTGCGTGGTCACCGTCGTCGACCGCGAAGGGGGCGCGGAGGAGCGGCTCGCCGCAACGGGCGCCCGGCTCGTCCCGCTCGTCCGCGCACGGGAGCTCCTCGCCGGATAAAGACCGGCAACCGCTTATTTTGTGAACGCGTCAGTACCTGGTAGACGTACCCATGAAGTACCTGGTGGTGGGTGGCGGAGGACGGGAGCACGCGATCGCGGCCTCGCTCGCCCGGGACGAGACGGCGGCGGTGGCGGCCGTCATGGCCACGAGGAACCCGGGGATCGCCCCGCTCGCCGACGCCCTCCTGCTCGCGCCCGAGACCGACGTGGAGCGTGTGGTCCGGTTCGCGGTCGGGGCCGGCGTGGACCTCGCGGTGATCGGTCCCGAAGCCCCCCTCGAGGCAGGGCTCGTCGACGCCCTCGCCGGTGCCGGCATCCCCGCGTTCGGCCCCAGCAAGGCGGCGGCGCGAATCGAGACCGACAAGGCCTGGGCCCGGGCCCTGCTCACACGGCACGGCATTCCCGGCTGCCCCGAGTACGGTCTCTTTACCGACCCGGACGAGGCCGTGCGGTTCATCCTCGACCATCCGGGCGAGCTCGCGGTCAAGCCGATCGGCCTGACCGGGGGCAAGGGCGTCCGGATCACGGGCGAGCAGGTCGACCGCGAGGGCGCCTGCGCCTATGTCCGTGAACTCGGCGGGCCGGTCGTGGTCGAGGAGCGGCTCGAGGGAGAGGAGTTCACGCTCCAGGCCTTCGTCGACGGCGCGCGCCTCGTCCCGATGCCGCTCGTGCAGGACCACAAGCGCGCGTTCGAGGGGGACCGGGGCCCGAATACTGGCGGCATGGGGTCCTACTCGATGCCCGACCACGGCCTGCCGTTCGTGACGGACGCGGACCGTGAGGCCGCGCTCGGGATCATGGCGGCCGTCGTCCGGGCCATGGCCGTCGAGGGCGCGCCGTTCTGCGGCATCCTCTACGGCCAGTTCATGAATACGGCCGCCGGGCCGATGGTGATCGAGTTCAACGCCCGGTTTGGCGACCCAGAGGCGATGAACGTCCTCACCCTGCTCACAAGCGATCTCGGCGAGATCGCATGGAGGTGCGTGGACGGAAACCTCTCTACGTCTGCGGTCACGTTCGAGAAGGCGGCCACGGTCTGCAAGTACCTCGTCCCCGAGGGCTACCCCGAGGCGCCGGGGCCGTCCGCGCCGATCGGGCTCGGTGATCCCGGCCAGGCCCGCCTCTACTATGCGAACGTCGAGGAGCGCGACGGCGGGCTCTGGACCCTCCGATCGCGTACGCTCGCGTTCGTCGGGACCGGGGCCACGCTCGCGGAGGCCGAGGACGCGGCCGAACAGGCCGCAGCCGGCGTCACAGGTCCTGTTCGGTACCGGCGCGATATCGGTACGCAGGCCCTGCTCGAGCAGCGCTGCGCGCATATGAGGGCGATCCGATGAAAGACCTGATCTCTATCCTGGACGTCTCGGTCCCGGACCTCGAGCGGCTGATCGCCGACGCGGCCCGGCTCAAGGCCGAGCGAGCCGAGGGGTGTTGCCACCCGCTCCTTACCGGCAAGAGCCTCGCGATGATCTTCGAGAAGCCGTCGACGCGGACCCGTGTCTCGTTCGAGGTGGGGATGTACCAGCTCGCCGGGCACGCGCTCCATCTGAATCAGGAGGATATGCAGCTGCGGCGGGGCGAGGCGGTCTCGGACACGGCCCGCGTCCTCTCACGCTTCGTGTCGGCCGTGATGATCCGGGCGAACAGGCACGAGACGATCGAGGAGTTTGCGGCCCACGCAACCGTGCCCGTGATCAACGGACTCTCGGATCGCGAGCATCCGTGCCAGCTTCTGGCCGACATCTTCACCATCCGCGAACGCTTCGGCCGGACTGACGGCCTGGTCGCGGCATGGGTCGGGGACGGCAACAACGTCTGCAACTCGCTGATCCTCGCCGCGGGCCTGACGGGCATGGAGGTCCGCGTTGCCTCGCCGGCACCGTACGCTCCGGACCCGGCGGTCGTGGCGCGGGGACGGGCCGAGGGTGGGCGGATCGTCTGTGCGTCCACGCCCGAGGAGGCGGTTGCGGGCGCCGATGTGATCTTCACGGACACCTGGATCTCGATGGGTGCCGAGGCAGAGGCGGCGGCACGGCGGAAGGCGTTCACCGGATACCGGATCGACGACCGACTCGTGGGTCTCGCGGCCGATGGCGCGGTCGTGCTGCACTGCCTGCCTGCTCACCGGGGCGACGAGATCACCGACGACGTTCTGGATGGACCGCGATCGGCGGTCTGGGACGAGGCCGAGAACCGGCTCCACGTGCAGAAGGCCGTGCTCGTGTCCCTGCTCTCGTCGTTCGACGAGCGTTCGTTTCAGCAGATGCTGCTCGGCTGAGGGCCGTCAGGGTACGGGTCGGCCGGGCAGCCGCCCGAGCCCGTCCCGGACGCCGCGGAGGAGGGCGCCCGCCGACGGTCGGCTGAGGTACCGGACAAGGTAGATGCCGAGCAGGAACCAGAGGCGGAAGCCGAAGAACCAGGCGAAGAACCGCGCCCGCTCGCCCGCGGTCGCGTATCGCCGGACGAACCAGAACTGGTTCCGCGTGAGGTAGTAGAGCTTGGTCGGGGACCGCTTCGACGAGGCCGAGACCTTGTGCCAGAGCCGCGCTCCCGGGACGTACACGGCCGAGTACCCGGCGCGCCGTCCCCGGAGGATCAGGTCGTTCTCCTCGAAGTACGCGAAGTATGCGGGGTCGAGAAGGCCGATCTTCCCGAGGAGGGTCGATCGGGCGAGCAGGCACGAGCCTTCGACCCAATCGACCTCACGTTCGAGGTCGTGCTGGCCCTGGTCCACCTCGTTCTGCCCGATGTGCCAGGTCTGGCCGTGGACCAGATCGAGCGAGCCGCCCGCGAAGTTGATCACGTCCCGCCGGCCTCCGTGGTCGTAGTAGTAGGTCTTGGGGCCGAAGAATCCGGCCTCCGGGTGGCGCGCAGCGGCTCCGACAAACTCGTCGAGCAGGGCCGGGTCGACCACCGTGTCGTTGTTCAGAAAAAGGCAGAACTCGGGGGAGCGGGCTGCGAGCGCGAAGCGTGTCCCCTGGTTGTTCGCCTCGGCAAACCCGAGATTCCGGTCGTTCCCGATCACGACCACCGAGCGATCTGCGACGGGGGTACTGCTCGCCGCCCGAGCTCCGGCGTCCTGAGCGGCCAGCCGTTCGAACCGGACAGGCTTGGAGTCGGGATCGTACGCGGCGAACGGGGTCTCGACGGGGAGAGTCCCGGTGCAGTAAGCCTCGATCTTCTCGATCGAGCCGTCTGCCGAGCCGTTGTCGACGCAGACGACGAACCACGCGCTGTACCCGCACCGGAGGAGGGACTCGAGGCACTCGATTGTGTCCCGCCAACCGTTCCAGTTGACGAGGACGATCCCGATCGTGGGCTCGTCCGGCGCTGCCTCTCCGGTCATCTTCTTACCGTTTCGCGCCGATGGTTCATGTACCTGTCTGGTGATGCGCATGCGGGCCGTGATCGTGTACGAATCGCTCCACCACGGAAACACGAAGCGGGTCGCCGGGGCCATGGCCGGCGCATGCGGCGCGGACCTGGTCCATTTAGGCGAGGGGAAGACGCCCGACCTGCAGGCGTACGACCTGGTCGGGCTCGGGTCGGGGATCTATCACTCGCGCCACCACCCCGATCTGATCGCTTTTGCTGCGAAGGCGCGCTGTGCGGATGGCGCCCGGGCCTTCCTCTTCTCGACCGCAGGCGTTCCGGTCCTCTCCGGCCTCTCGCACCGTCCCCTCCGGGCTGCGCTCGAGGCGCGGGGAATGCCCATCGTGGGCGAGCTCTGCCTTCCCGGCTACGATACCTACGCGATCTTCGGGCTCGTCGGCGGGATCAACCGCGGGCGCCCCGGAGAGCGGGAGCTGGAGCGTGCCAGGGAGTTCGCGCGCTCGATGGCCCGCGTTCAGGGCGCGGGCGCACTGTCGTAGACGAGGGAGAGGTACCGGGCCGTGAAGATCAGAGCCGCAGGGCCGATCACGATCCCGGCCACCCAGCCGATCACGGGTAACCCGGAGAAGATCCCCACCGCCACGTAGGCGATGCCGAGCACAATCCAGAGAACGAGCAGGGCGACGATGTAGTTGACCCAGCCGATCCGTCCGATGTGCTCGAGGATCGCTGAGACGTTGAAAGCCTCCCGGACTCCGTCGCGGCGGGCGCAGCGGACCAGGGCGAGGGACGAGATCATGCCGACCACGACCCAGACGATCAGGGCGAGAAGGATCCCGAACCCGAGGGTCGCGAGGGCCGAAAAGAGGGCGGCCATGTCCTGCGACTGGCCGCTCGCCAGGATCCCGGTGACGCCGATCCCCCCGAAGATCAGGAGCACGGCGAGCACGGGGAGCAGGTAGACGACCGAGACCACGAGAAGCCGGACCCCGGAGAGAGCGAGTCCGGACGGGTCCTCGAGGTCGGGCGGCGTGCGCGGACGGCGGTAGATGCGGTAGGCGTAGCCGTTCAGAATGAGCCCGGCCACGAGCGAGACGGCGACCAGGACCGCGATCGCGGCGAAGCGGAGCACGGGGGGGTCGAGAGGGATCACCATCGGCAGGATCGGGAGCGAGGACGTGGCCAGGGCGTACAGGACGACGAGCGCCGCCCCGCGCCTGAGGTCGCCGGTGAGCGCGGCCCGCGTGAACTCGACCGAATCCGTAAGCAGTCCGCCGTAGTCCATCCGTCCGTCTCCTGACTGATCAGGTATATTCTGAGCGCCGATTTATAGATACCCGTGGCCGGCTCCGGATGAAAAGAGATATGGCCTGCGAAGACCATGAGACGACGACGCCGAACGGCGCGGAGTGAGAGACGATGGTACTCATTACCGACGAGATGCGGGCCGTCTTCGAGAAGATCAAGGTCTTCTCGGTCGGGACTGCGGCAGAGGACGGAACCCCGAACGTGGCACCGATCGCGACCGTCCAGTTCACGGGCAGGCGACGAGGTCTGGATCGGGGACAACTACATGAAGAAGACGCTCGCGAATGTCCGGGCGAACCCGAGGATGGCGATCTACGCCTGGGACCCCGACACCAAGAAGTGTTACCAGGTCAAGGGCCGTGTCGAGGTGCGGACCGAGGGGGCCGAGTACGAGCAGATGAAGGCCCGGATGAAGGCGAAGAACGAGGCCTATCCGGCCAAGTCCCTCCTGATCCTCAGGGTCGAGGAGATCTACTCCTGCGCCCCCGGGCCGGGCGCGGGCGACCGGGTCGCCTGACCCCACCTCTTCTATTCAGTGCCGGAAGTGCCGGATGCCCGTGAAGACCATCGCGACCCCGAGTCGGTCGGCAGCCTCGATCACCTCGCCGTCGCGAATCGAGCCGCCGGGCTGGACCAGCGCGGTCGCGCCGGCGGCCGCGGCGACCTCGAGCGTGTCCGGAAACGGCAGGAACGCGTCCGAGGCGACCGCCGACCCCGCGAGCGGTTGCCGGGCCTTCTCGACCGCGATTCGCGCCGCGTCCACGCGGTTCGGCTGGCCTGCTCCGATCCCGAGGGCCTGACGCGCGTTCGCGAAGACGATCGCGTTCGACTTGGTGTGGGCCGCGACCTTCAGGCCGAACCTGAGCGCGGCATCCTCGTCCGGTGTCGGGGCGCGCTTGGTGACGACACGCCACTCCTCCGTGTATGCCTGTGCCCGCTGGAGAAGGAGACCGCCGTCGATCGATCGGACCTCGTCGCCGTCCACCGGGGGGCCCGTCCGGATCGAGCGCAGGTTCGGCTTCGCGGCGAGGATGGCGAGCGCCTCGCCCGAGAAGGCCGGAGCCGCGAGCACCTCCACGAAGGTCGAGGCGACCTCGTGCGCGACCGCAGCATCAACCGGCCGGTTCAGCGCGACCACGCCGCCGTAGGCCGAGACCGGGTCGACCTCGCGCGCCGTGACGTAGGCCTCGACCGATGTTGCGCCGACCGCCGCGCCGCACGGGTTGTTGTGCTTGACCACGACTGCCGCGCAGTCGTCGAACTCCCGGACCAGGCGGACAGCCGCATCCAGGTCGAGGTAGTTGTTGTAACTCATCTCCCGACCCTGAAGGGGCACGGCGCCTGCGATTCCTGCGTCGCCGTAGACCGCGGCCTGCTGGTGTGGGTTCTCGCCGTACCGGAGAGGACGGCCGTTGGTCCACTGCCGGGTATACACGGTTGGGAAGCCGCCGTCGAGCGCGTGGAGGTGGTTGCTGATGGCCGCGTCGTACGCAGCCGTCCGGGCGAAGGCAGCCCGCGCGAGGGCGAGACGCTCGTCGTCCGTGAAGCCGCCCCGCTCGACGGCCGTGAGAACCAGCGGGTACAGGGAGGGGTCGACCACGACCGCGACATCGCGGAAGTTCTTGGCGGCCGCCCGGATCATCGCGGGGCCGCCGATGTCGATGAACTCGACGAGCTCGGCGAGGGGCAGGGCGCGCTCGCGCATCGCCTCGAACGGGTAGAGGTTCACGACGAGGAGATCGATCGGCTCGATCCCATGCTCGGCCATGACTGCGTCATCGATTCCCCGGCGGCCGAGGAGCCCGCCGTGGACACGGGGATGGAGGGTCTTGACGCGGCCGCCCATCATCTCGGGCGAACCCGTGTAGACCGAGACCTCGGTGAAGGGGATGCCGGCGGCCGCGAGCGCGGCTCCGGTACCCCCGGAAGAGAGCAGGTGGTACCCGTGCCCGACGAGGGCCCGAGCGAGCTCCACGAGGCCGCTCTTGTCCCAGACCGAGAGAAGTGCAGAGGACATGGTGCAGCTGTTTGGGCTTCGTCGGTAATAGGATGATCTACACCGCCCATGCCCGGCCTCGAATCCGGGAAATACCCCCTTTAAGGGCTCGAATCTGTCATCAGGGGGCGCACCGTGGCAATCGGAAGATCACCATAAGTAACGATTATATAGAACTACAATACAACATAGTCCCGGACCACATATGACGACCGACGAGGAGGCAGCCGAACAGGGCCCGGTCGGCCCGGATTCCGGAGAATCGCCGCTCGACGAGGTCGCCGCGCTCCGGTCGGCACAGGCGGAGATGAACGAGCGGTTTCTGCGGCTCGCCGCCGACTTCGAGAACTACAGGAAGCGGGCGGCAAAAGACCAGGCTGGCCGCGTCGAGGCCGCCGTCGAGCAGGTGATCTGCGAGATGCTCGAGGTCTACGACAACCTGGAGCGGGCCGAGCGCGCGGACGACGACGCGCTCCGGACGGGTCTCGTCCAGATCCGGAAGCTCCTCGGAGCCGTCCTCGAACGGCGCGGAGTGACCCCGATCGCCTGCCTGAACGAGCAGTTCGACCCGGCCCTTCACGAGGCGATCGCGGCCGTTCCGTCCGATGCGGCGGAGGGGACCGTGATCGACGAGGTGGCCCGGGGCTACTGCATGAACGGCCGGGTCATCCGGTACGCGAAGGTCGCAGTCTCACAGAACAAGGAGTAACCAAGATGGCAACGGACAAAGTGATCGGAATCGACCTCGGAACCACGAACTCATGCATGGCGATCATGGAGAGCGGCCAGCCCGTCGTGATCCCGAACGCGGAGGGGGCGCGTACGACCCCGTCCGTGGTCGCATTCACCAAGGAGGGCGAACGGCTCGTGGGCTCGCTCGCGAAGAGGCAGGCCGTCACGAACCCGCAGCGGACGATCGCGTCGATCAAGCGGCGGATGGGGACCTCGGAGAAGGTCCGGATCGATGACAAGTCGTACACGCCGCAGGAGATCTCCGCGATGATCCTGCAGAAGCTCAAGCGGGACGCGGAGGCCTACCTCGGCGAGACGATCACGAGGGCCGTGATCACGGTCCCGGCGTACTTCAACGACGCCCAGCGGCAGGCCACCAAGGACGCGGGCGAGATTGCGGGGCTCGAGGTGCTCCGGATCATCAACGAGCCGACCGCGTCCGCGCTCGCCTACGGGATCGACAAGGAGCACGACTCCACGATCCTGGTCTACGACCTCGGCGGCGGTACGTTCGATGTCTCGATCCTGTCCCTCGGGGACGGCGTCTTCGAGGTCAAGGCGACCGCGGGCAACAACCGCCTCGGCGGCGACGACTTCGACCAGAAGGTCGTCGAGTACCTGGTCGACGAGTTCAGGAAGTCTTCGGGGATCGACCTGAAGAACGATCTGATCGCGATGCAGCGCCTCCGGGACGCGGCCGAGAACGCGAAGATCGAGCTCTCGACGGTCCAGAAAACGACCATCAACCTGCCGTACATCACGACCGACGCCTCGGGCCCGAAGTTCCTCGACATCGACCTCTCGCGGGCGAAGTTCGAGCAGCTCGTCGGCGGGCTCGTCGAGTCCACGGTCGGCCCGGTCAAGCAGGCGCTTGCAGACGCGAAGCTCTCGCCCGGCCAGATCGACCACGTTCTCCTCGTCGGCGGTCAGACGCGAACGCCGTTCGTCCAGGAGACGGTGAAGCGGATCATGGGCAAGGACCCCGACAAGAGCGTCAACCCCGACGAGGTCGTGGCCCTCGGCGCCGCGATCCAGGCGGCCGTCCTGACCGGCGAGACCAAGGACATCGTCCTCCTCGACGTCACCCCGCTCACGCTCGGGATCGAGACCCTTGGCGGGATCGCCACCAAGCTGATCGAGCGGAACACGACCATCCCGACCCGGAAGTCGCAGATCTTCTCGACCGCGGCCGACGGGCAGACGGGGGTCGATATCCACGTCGTCCAGGGCGAGCGCGCACTGGCCAAGGACAACTTCACGCTCGGCAAATTCATGCTCATCGGCATCCCTCCCGCGCCGCGCGGCATCCCGCAGATCGAGGTCACCTTCGACATCGACTCGAACGGGATCATTCATGTCTCGGCAAAGGACCTCGGCACGGGCAACGAGCAGGCGATCTCGATCAAGGGCTCGAAGCGGCTGAACGAGAACGAGATCAAGAAGATGGTCGACGACGCCAGAGCCTTCGAGGCCGAGGACACGAAGAAGAAGGAGGAGATCGAGCTCCGGAACCAGGCCGACACGGCGGTCTTCTCGGCCGAGAGGATGCTCAAGGAGAACGGCGACAAGCTCGATGCCGAAGACCGGACGAAGGTCGAGGAGGCTGTAGGCCGCCTCCGGAAGGCGCTCGGCGACGACGACCTCGAGGGGATGAAACGCGAGATGGAGTCCCTCTCCGAGGCGCTCTACGCCGCGACGACCAAGCTCTACCAGAAGGCCCAGGCCGAGGCGACGGCGTCCCAGCAGCCGGGAGATGCCGGCGCCGGGGCGAAGGACGAGACCGTCGTCGACGCGGACTTCAACGTCAAGGAGTAGGGGCGCATAGCGGATGGCCGCCCGAGATTACTACGAACGCCTGGGTGTCCCCCGGACAGCGGACGAGAAGGAGATCAGGAAGGCGTACCGGAACCTCGCGCGGCAGTACCACCCCGATGTCTGCAAGGAGGAGGGTGCCGAGGAACGGTTCAAGGAGATCAACGAGGCCTACGCCACCCTCTCCGATCCCGAGAAACGGACCCAGTACGACCGGATGGGACACGATACGTTCACGAACGCCTCGAAGGGCAGCTACGCCGGAGGCGGCGGGTTCGAGGGCGGGTTCTCCTCGGACTTCTCGGGTTTCGGCGATATCTTCGACGCGTTCTTCGGCGGCGCGCGGGGACAGGCGTCACGCGGACCGCAGCGCGGCGCGGACCTGCTCATGCGGATGCAGGTCCCGCTCGAAGAGGCAGTGGCCGGGGCCGAGCGGGTGGTCGAGGTCTGGCACACCGAGCCCTGCACGAGCTGCGACGGCACGGGGAGCGAGACGAAGAAAGTCACCACATGCCCCCAGTGCGGCGGCACGGGCCAGGTGCGGCAGGCGAGTCAGTCCATCTTCGGCCAGATCGTTCGGATGTCCACATGCCCGCGATGCGGGGGGCGGGGCAGGATTCCGGAAAAGCCGTGTCGGACCTGCAACGGCGCCGGCACCCAGCGGGTGCGGCGGACGGTCACGGTCCGTATCCCCGCGGGGATCGAGCACGGGATGCGTCTCCGGGTCGAGGGCTACGGCGAGGCGGGCGATTACGGCGCCGCGAACGGCGACCTCTACATCGAGGTCCACGTCCTGCCGCACGAGCGGTTCGCCCGGCTCGGCGACAACCTCGAGACAGTGGTCGAGGTCTCGCCGGCGCAGGCCGTGCTCGGGTCGACGGTCGAGGTCAAGACGATCGACGGGCGCACGGTCGAGCTGAAGGTGCCGTCCGGCGTGCAGCACAACACGGCGCTCCGGGTTCCGGGCGAGGGGGTCAAACGTCGGGGGCGGCCAGGCGATATGCTGGTCCGCGTCCGGATCGCGGTCCCCCGTCGGCTCTCGGACGAAGAGCGCGAGCACTACTCCCGGATCCTCGAGCTCGAGGGGAAAGCCGGGCCGCATGCACGAGAAGAAGGGCGGAGGGATCCTCTCGGACATCTCGGACCTCCTCGGCGGCAAGAAGAAAGACCACTGAGGGCGCCGCCGCCCTCCGCTCCACGTTTTTCAGACAGCCCCTGTGGCCTGGCGGGAGAGTGAGAGCCGCTCGCGGCGAGACATCAGGACTTCATAACCGAGCCCGGTGCCTCCGTCACGCAGGCGATCGAATCCGCAATCGCAGGCAGGAGTTCGGCCGGGATCCCCATGACCATCTCCTGCGCCTCGATCCCCGAGAACTTCCGCGAGCCGTCGCACCCGAGCGAGAAGTTGGGCCTTCCCGAGAGGAAGGTCTGGGCCGTCGCGTCCGCGCAGACCGACTGGATCCCGGCGAAGTTCGCCTCGAGCCGGCCTCCCTGGTCGTGGAGCGCGGCCTGGGCGAGCTTGAGCATCGCGAGGGGCGTGGTCACGATCAGCACGATCTCGGGGTCGAACGGGGTCGTCTCGAGCGGCGCGTACATCGTCGCGTAGGTCTCGCCCGGCGATAGGTGCGGGATCCGGTCGATCGTGCGGCGGCAGGCCGCGCGGGACCCGAACTTGCCGAGCTTGTAGTAGAAGTCGCCGGTCTTGAGGGACTCGGTGAGCGGCCGAAGGCCCAGGGACCAGGCCCCGCCGTTGCAGAGGTGCTTCTCGGACGGGGCGAAGAAGGCCTTCCCCTCGTGCCGGGCTATCGCGATCATCTTGCAGTGCCGGAGGGTCTCGGGGGCCTCCTCCATCCCCTCCGGGATCTCGTCCTTCGTGTGCGCGAACCGGAACGCGACAGGCGAGCCCTGGAGGTCGAGGTAGGTCTTCAGGGTCTCCGCGATCGCAGCGTAGTCACAGGGAGTCTCGGCCATTCGAATTCACCGTGGGCACCAGCTTGTCGCTCGCCGGGATAAATCCGCCGATCAGAGTCGGCGCAACTTGCGGTCGACCTTCTCGAAGAAGTTGCGGCCGACGTCGACGAAGAGCGCGGGCTCGGCCGAACGCTCGACCCGGAGCAGCGCGTGCTGGTCGAGCTCGAACTGGGCCTGCCCGTCGATGACGAGGTGAGCGGGCTTCGACGACTCCAGCCCGATCTCCACTGCGCGGTCGCTCGAGATGAGGTGGGGACGCGACGAGAGCATGTACGGCGCGAGCGGCACGAGCAGGAATCCCTCGATGCGCGGATCCACAAGCGGTCCCCCGGCCGACATCGCATACGCGGTCGAGCCGGTCGGTGTCGAGACGAGAAGGCCGTCCGCGCGGAACTGTTCGGAGCGGACACCGTCGATCAGGATCGAGAACCGGAGCATCTTCGCGGGCCGACTGGTCACGATCAGGGCCTCGTTCAGGGCGGTGCCGATCGCGGACCCGTCCACCGAGATCGTGATCCGCATCCGGGGCTCCACCGTGAACCCCCGCGCGAGCCCTTCGAGGAAGGCCGGTGCCTCGGCAGGCTCGAGGTCGGCGAGGAACCCGACTTCGCCGTAGTTGACGCCGAGGATCGGGCGCTGCCGGCCCATCTCGTGGACGGCCAGCAGGATCGTACCGTCGCCGCCGACGCAGACGATCACGTCCGCATCGGTCGAGGCGATCGACTCGCCCGGCCTGCCGAGCGCGGCGCCGGTGCCGGCGTCGAACGCAACTTCCACGCCGCAAGTGCCGAGTCGGTCGGCAAGATCGCGCGTGAGATCAAGGGCCGCCGCCATGTCGATCCGGGAGCGAAAGAGGACTTTCATGGCTCAGCGCAGATACTCGACCACCTTGCGGTGGAGCGGGCCGTTGGTGGCGACGAGGCAGCGGCCGATCCGGACCTCGTCGGGAAACCGGAGGTCGTCGCCGTCGCGGTCGGTCACGAGACCGCCGGCCTCGGTGCAGACCAGTATCCCGGCGGCCGCGTCGGTTACGCGGAGGGTGCCGCGGAGGTCGATGAATCCGTCGAGCCGTCCTGCGCCGACATAGCAGAGCTCGAGAGCCGATGCCCCGAGCAGGCGCCAGCGCCGGATGGTCCGGCCGAGGTCCATCACGTTCGCCGGGTCGAACTTGCGGCCGTAGATCGACATGGCCGACTCCTCGAGGAGGTGGGTCGGCGATGTCGCGATCGGCCTGCCGTTCAGGCATGCGCCCCGGCCCCGCTCGGCCGTGAAGGTCTCGCGGTTCGCGAGATCGCGGACGAAGGCGCGGATCACCTCGCCCCGTTCCGCGTAGGCGATCGAGAGGGCGTAGAACGGGATCCCGGCGAGCGCATTGTAGGTGCCGTCGATCGGGTCGAGAAAGATCGTGCCGGCGTCGCCTCCGATCTCGACGCGGCCGCACTCCTCGGAGATCAGGGTCCGGCAGAGGCGATACTCGCGCAGGAGTTCGACCACGGCGTCCTCTGCCACCTTGTCGAGCCGCTTCGTCTCGGACTGGGCCGCGCCGACGCCGACGATCTCGCCCCCCTCCGCCGTGTTCACGAGCGGCAGGGCGACCTCCTCGACTGCGGCCGCGATCTCCCGGCATGCCTCCGCGAACTCCATCCTTCTCCCGGCAGGCACCCCCGTCCCGAGCCCGGATCGGCCCGAGCGGGCCGACAGGGGCTGCGTAGGAGCGGAGCGGTGCCTCCGAGTCATTTATGTAGCCCAATCAAGATAAATTACTACTGCATTTTCGCAGACGGTGGTTGTTTTTCGATGAAGGAACAGACGGAAGTCGGCAAGCTCAAGGAGGGGCGGTACGTCGTGGTCGACGACGAGCCCAGTAAGATCCTCTCGATCTCGATCTCGAAGCCGGGCAAGCACGGCGCGGCGAAGGCCCGGCTCGACGTGATGGGCCTCTTCGACGGGGTCAAGCGCTCGATCGTCCAGCCGGTCTCGGCCAAGACCTACGTGCCGATCGTCGAGCGGAAGTCGGCGCAGGTCCTCTCGATCTCGGGCACGACCGCGCAGATGATGGACATGAAGGAGTTCACGAACTTCGAGATCGAGATCCCGCCCGAGAAGCAGGGCGATGTCGAGACGGGCAAGGAGATCATGTACATCGAGTCCATGGGCAAGCGCAAGCTCGACTGAGCCTGTGGCCGGCTGTTCCGTCGTTCCGGCGGAGAAAGTTCGATATGGACCGCGGCGTATCTGAAAGGGTATGCCCGAGGTCCAGAGTTACCGCTTCGCCGACGCACTGGCCAGTTACGACGACGCCCGATACGTGATCCTCGGCGTCCCGTTCGACAATACTACGTCGTACCGTCCCGGCACCCGGCTCGGCCCCCGGGCGATCCGGGAGGTCACCTACAATTTTGAGCCGTACGTCCCGGCCTTCGACCTCGATATGGACAAGGTCCCCCTCCACGATCTCGGCGACCTCGAGGTGCCGGTCGTGCCCGAGGGAATGGTGGCGCAGGTCGAGGAGGCCGTGGCCGAACTCGTGCGCGACGGGAAGTTCCCGGTGCTGCTCGGCGGCGAGCACACGCTCACCATCGGCGCCGTCCGCGCGGTCAGGCCGGACTGGTACGTCGTCTTCGACGCGCACCTCGATCTCCGGAGCGAGTATCGCGGCACCCGGTACAACCACGGGTGCACGAGCCGCATCGTGTACGAGGAGACGACGAAGAACGTGGCGATCATCGGCGCCCGTTCGGGCGACCGCGAGCAGTTCGGGTTCGCCAGGGACCTGCTCTGTATCACCGCGGACGAGGTCGGCCGCGCCGGGATCCACGCGGTCCTCGACGACGTTACGGCCGCGATCGGGAACGCTTCGGTCTATCTCTCGGTCGACGCGGACGTGATCGATTGCTGCCTGACCCCGGGCCTCGGGACGCCCGAGCCGTTCGGCCTCTCGCACTACGATGTCCGTGCCGCGGTGGAGCGGCTCGCGCCGCTCTCGGTCGGGTTCGACTACGTCGAGGTCTGCCCGGTCGACGCGGGCCAGACCGCGGCCGTCGCGGCCGAGCTGGTCCGGCTCTTCGTCGCGGCCCACTGGTCGAGCCACGGGCGTGGTCGGTGAGATATCCTTATTAGCCCGGCCCGCACAGGGGAGGCGATCACCATGGGGTTTTACCAGATCGCCTACGAGGTCGAGGGTTTCACAGTCGGGCAGCTCAGGGAGATGCTCGCCGGGCTCGAGGATACCTGCCTGCTCCTGCCCGTCTCGACAGAATCGCCGTTCTCGGACGACGTCCGGTACATCCGCGTCATGCGGGAGGGTGAGAGCGGCATCTTCGAGCCGATCGGGATCCTCGCGCCCGAGAACGACCGGATGATCACCCAGGAGGAGCTCGAGGGCGAGTTCGAGCACGACGAGGGGTGCGGCTGCGACGAGTGCCAGTAGACGGCCTCGATCACCTTCATCTCTCCCCGGTCCGCACCATGCCCTCCCCGGAGCGGATGCTCGGGTGGTCTCCTGAGGCTCTTCCGCCGGGCCGCGTGCCGCCCGCGCGATCGGTAGGACATGGGAATCCGGTTAGCGGTTATTCTCGAACGTTCACGTCGCCGTCGTAGTGAGCGGAACGAGGTCGTACCCTGCCTGCTACGTGGCGATCCGGGCTGCGACGAACACGGCCACGACAACCCCGTCCTCGACCGGCATCCCCCACTTCCGCAATCGCCCCGACATCGTGCTCTCTCCTTCACCGTTGGCCTGCGGGGATTCTGTCGTTTCGATCTCTGGCGCAACTCTCAAATCGTCGCAGGGCCTCTGATCGGTGATGATCCCCGACGACCTGGCGGAGCGGGCGCTCACGCTCCACGCAGCCGGCCCCGGCAAGCTCGAGGTGAGGCCGACCGTCCCGCTCGAGACCCGCGAGGACCTCGCGCTCGCCTACACCCCCGGCGTGGCCGCCGTCTGCCGCGCGATCGCGGCGGACCCGGCGGCGGCCTACCGGTACACGGTGAAGGGGAACACGGTCGCGATCGTGACCGATGGGACGGCCGTGCTCGGTCTCGGCGACATCGGCGCGCTCGCTGCCCTGCCGGTGATGGAGGGGAAGGCCGCACTCTTCAAGGCCTTCGCCGGGATCGACGCGTTCCCGCTCTGCTTTGCCGGGCACGATGCCGACTTCGCGGACCGGGTGCGGAGCATCACGCCGGCCTTCGGCGGGATCAACCTCGAGGATATCGCGGCCCCGCGATGCTTCGAGATCGAGGAGTCCCTGCAGGACTGCGGGATCCCGGTCATGCACGACGATCAGCACGGGACCGCGATCGTCGTGCTCGCCGCGCTCCTGAACGCCTGCCGGGCGATCGGTCGCCGTTTCGAGGATCAGACGATCGCGATCGTCGGTGCCGGGGCGGCCGGGTTCGCCTGCGCCCGCCTTCTCAAGTGCATCGGGTACGAGGAGGGGTACTGCCGGCCGGTTCGCGACATCATCGTCTGCGACCGGCAGGGGATCATCCACCACGGCCGGCACGGGCTCTACGCGAATAAGTACAAGTACATCCTCGCAGCCGAGACGAACCGCTTGCAGCGAGCCGGCGAGATCGCCGACGCGGTCCGGGGAGCCGACGTCGTGATCGGCGTCTCGGGCCCGGGTGTGATCACGGCGGAGATGGTCCGGACCATGAACCCCGACCCTATCGTCTTCGCCCTGGCGAACCCGACGCCCGAGATCGGGCCGGATGAGGCCAGCGCCGCAGGAGCGGCCGTGATCGCCACGGGCCGCTCCGATTATCCGAACCAGGTCAACAACGTGCTCGCGTTCCCCGGCGTCTTCCGGGGTGCGCTCGACGCCCGAGTCCCGCGGATCACGGACGCGATGAAGCTCGCGGCAGCCCACGCGCTCGCGAACTGCGTGCCCGATCCATCCCCGGAGCGGATCCTCCCGAGCCCGCTCGACCGAAGCGTCGCACCGGCCGTGGCGGCCGCCGTTCGCGAGGCGGCGCTCCGTGCCAGGCCGGAGGATACGTAACGGGAATGGGAGAACCCGGCTCTTAACGGACCTCGTTCTTCGCCGATGCGACCGAGCGCGCCACCAGGATCGTCGCGATCACGGCGATGATCGTGACGATCACGGCATAGCTCGAGCTGGGCCGTGACGCTGTCTGCGGTCCCGAAGATCTGCTTGAAGATCGCCTGTATCGCGCCGTTCCAGGCGAGCGCGGCCACCAGGCCGAACGCGGCGGTCAACAGGGCGGCGATCTGGGTCAGTACCTCTTCTCTGATAGTCATCGCTGTTACCGGGCGAGTAGTCGCGCCGCCGAGAGGAAAAACATTTCGAATCGCTTCGAACGGTGGCACAGGTCCTGTCACGGCCGCCAGGTTCAACCGATCCGACGCCACACGACAGGTATGGAGATCGCGACGGTCTGCAGCCGATGCGCGACCGCCAGGACGAAGGGGGAGCTCGCCTCCATCATCGCGGACGCCGCCGCCCGGTATCCCGCCTTCGATCTCCAGGTGATCGGCGGCCGGTTGAAGAACGAGGTCGACCGTCTCCCCTCGCCGTACCGAGAGGCGATCCGGCCGTACTTCGCCGAGCAGGTCTTCGGTGCGTACCACGAACTGCTGCTCATGCGGAACAGGGGGGCCTTCGTGAGGATGACGGCACCGATCGCCGATCCCGGGCGCTGTCGCGAGTACTGGGAGATGGTGCCGCAGGGGTGCTCGGAGTGGGACGATCGGCCCGAGCGCCACGCGCACTTCTACACGCCCCGCCACCGGTTCTTCTACTACCTTGTCGCGGGCTTCTCCATGTTCGTCCTCGGGCGGCCGGGCCATCCCGTCGGCACGCCCTTTCCCGGCGGCTTCCGGGTCGAGGAGCGCCGGGGACGGTTCCTCTGCCCGATCCGGGAGAAGGAGGGCGATCTCTGGTACTCGATCTGCAACTTCTGCCCGGCCGATCAGGCTGAGATGGGTTGACCGGGTTCGGTCGTGGGTGCAACTCTTTTCCGAACGTGCATCGATATCCGGAGGCCCGATCGGCTTCGATGCCATTCACGGGATATTATCCGCGATGAGGGCAAGCAGAGGCCCGCAAGATGCCGGAACCAGAGGACCTGCCCGGACGGTTGCGAGCACGCCCAATTCGCAATGGAATCGACCTCCACGGCCTCGCGCTGCCCGAACAAGGAGGCTGAGTCTCACCCTCCTGACTGCCCGTCATGGTCCGGGCGTTCCCGCGGTTGATCGCGCAGGCTGGCCGCTTCCGTCCGGAATCGACCATGGGCCCGAGATGCTCCGTGAGGGGTGGCCCAGACCCCTGTCTATCTCCGACTCGTCGGACTGCTGCCGCAGACACGGGCGACTGAGCCGGCGGTCGGCGAGAATCATGCTCAGGCGGGGGACGAGAACACGAGTCGCTGTGGTGCAGCAGGAGACCTTCCCGGATGGGGGTGCGGGAGAGACGGCACGCACCGGGCGGAACCCGGATCTCGAAACGGGCCCCGATTCCCGGGCGACCCGTCTCGACGATGGTCATGCCCGTGGTGGCGAGGATCTCGCTGGAAAGGTAGAGCCCGAGGCCCGTGTTCCGGCCGTACCCGCGCTCGAAGATCCGCTCCTTCTCGTTGACGGGCACGCCAGCGCCGTCGTCCTCGCAGACGATCACGGCCCCACCAGCGGGCTGCGCTTCGACCGAGAACCGCACGCGCCCGACCGTGCCGCCGTGGCGGAGCGCGTTCTCGATCAGGTTGTAGAAGACCTGCTCGATCAACGGGTCGGCCCGGATCTCCCATGGCTCGTCCGGGATCTCGATGGTCACCCGGCCTCCCGCGAAGGAGTCGGCCACGCGCCGGACGCAGCGCCGGCACCGAGACCCAGCCCGCAACCCCATGGCCGATCTCCTGGTAGTCGCGCGTGAACTCGGTCAGACGCTGAATGGCCCACGCCGCCTCGCGCGAGCGGCCGAGGAACCAGGCGAGCTCCGTGGCGTTCTCTGCCGTGCCGGCCAGCTCGAGCGACCCGAGCAGGACCGTCAGCTGGTTCAGGATGTCGTGCCGCGTCAGGCTCGCGAGCAGGTTCATCCGCCGGTTCATGGCCTGCAGGGTCGCTTCGACCTCCTGCCGCTCGGTGACGTCACGGCAGACGCCCTCGATCGCGACCAGCCGGCCCGCCTCGTCGTAGACCGGGACGTTCACCTGTTCGGTCCAGTGGAGGGAGCCGTCCGGGTGAAAGACCCGGAACCGAAGGGGGCGGCTGCAGAACTCCCCGGGGCGCTCGACGCACGCCTCGAGGAGGGGACGGTCGTCGGGGTGGGCGTAGCGAAGCAGGAGCCAGGGATCGCCGTAGAACTCCTCTGGCGGATGACCCGTCACGGCCTCGCAGGCAGGGCTCATGTAATCGGTGGCGCAGTCCGGCGCAAGCCGGATCCGGTAGACCATCTCGGGCGAGCGCTCGACAAGGAGCCTGAACTGCTCCTCAAGCCGATGGCGGACCGTGACGTCCCGGACGATCCCGTCGACAAGGGCCACCCGGCCCGCCTCGTCCACGACGGGAGTTCCGAAGAGCTCGAACCAGCGCCACTCGCCGCTGCGGTGACGGAAGCGGAAGATGACAGGGGCCTCGAGCCGCCGGGCGTCGGTGAGGGCGGCGCCGAGAAGGGCACGATCGTCGGGATGGATCGCCTCGATGAAGATCGACGGGTCCGCCCGGAGCTCGTCGGAGCTATACCCGGTGATGGGGGCGGATGCGGCGTTGACGTACCGGAACGAGAACGCCGGCTGCAACCGGACCGAGAAGACCAGGTCCTGGCTGTGGTCGAGGAGGAGGGCCGCGTCCTCGCCCGACCACGGACCGGGTTCGAGCGAGACCACGAGGACGGCGCCGCCCTCGGTCGTCGGAAGGAACTCGGCGGCGGCGGCCTGCGACCGGCCGTCCAGCGCCACGAGCGTGAGGGCGAGGGGATCGCGCGCTGTCGCTCTCCCGTACCGGAGGGCTGCGTGGACCCGCCAGACCGAGGCCTCGTCCATGATGGCACGGAGCGTGCCGGGTGGCGGACCGTCGAACCCGAGGCCGAGCGCCGTGCGAAGGCCCGGGCTGATCGAGATCGGCCGTTCCTCGGCATCGATGACGATCACCGGATACCGGAGATCACGGGCTCCTCCTCCCGGGGGCGCAATGGTCGACAATCGAGACAACTGTATACGAGCCTGTACAAAAAGGTTTTCAGGAGAAGACGCCGTCGACCCGACGCTACCATGGCGGATCGGAAAATCCCGGCGAAGAGCGAGGCAGCGCCGGGCCTGCCGGAGATGCATGGGCATCAGCCGTGATGATAAAGGCGATGGCGCGCTGATCGGAGCGGTCAGTGGATGTGAAAGAGATCCACGTCCGAAGGGGGAACGCCGCACCGGAGGCCGATACGCGTCACCAGCGCCTCCTGGAAGAGGTAGGCGGCGAGTTCGAAGTCACCGCCGCCGTAGAGGGAGGCGGGGAGGAGGAGAGCCGGATCCAGGGACGGCAATTCGATCACGGGATCACCGGGCCGAGCGAGGCTCTCCGTGTCGTCCGATCGGGCCTGGCTCGCAGGTGACGAACGCGCAGGCGAGGCCGCGCTCCCGCGCGTGGCCGACGAGCTCCACGAGCTCGAACCGGGTGCCCAGACGCGAGAACGAGATGAGGAGCTGGTCCCGCTCGAACGGATTCCGGACCTGATCCCCGACCCACCAGACCGGCGGCAGGAAACGCTGAAAGTGGCGGAGTCGGATCGCGAGCGACGCGGCGGCATGCCCGCTCCGGCCGAAGCCGTAGCAGTGGATCGCGCCGGCCGATTGTATGGCGTCGATCAGCGTCTCGATCGTGTCCGACTGGGCGGCAATTGCACCGGCCGTCCGGGAGCAGTACCTGGCATACGCGGTCGCGATCGCGCCGATCGTCCCGGGCGCGGGCTCGTCGGTCATGATCAAAGCATGCGGAGGCGGGCCTGAAAAGGTTGTCCCCGGGGGTGCGATCCCGGTCGCCGCGTCACGCCCGGGGAGTCCTGCGGGCGAGGGTGGCTGCGGCCAGCGCGGCGGTCGAGAACGCAGCCTGGAGGTTGTAACCGCCCGTGTCTCCGTCGATGTCGAGCACCTCGCCGGCAAAGAAGAGGCCCGGGATGAGGTGTCGATTCCATCGTCTTCGGGTTCACCTCGTCGAGAGCGACGCCGCCCGCGGTCGCCATTGCGACCGAAAAGCCGCCGACGCGGGCGACCGTGAACGGCAGTCCGCTGAGGACTGCGGCGAGGCGCCGGCGGCCGTCGCGGTCCAGCCGCGCGCCGGTCGTCTCCTCGGTCAGCCCGGCCTCAGCGATCAGGCGTCGGAGCAGCCGCTCGGGCAGACCGAGCGAGGCGAGGGCGTTTCGAAGCCGGACCGCGCCCCGTTCGCTGCAGAGCCGGACGAGGCGCGCATCGAGCGCTTCGGGGGAGAGACCCGGGACGAACGCGATGATCAGCAGGTCGCCCGGGCGGATGTCGCGCGAGAGGTCGAGCACCCCCGGCCCGGAGAGACCCGTGTGGGTGAAGAGGAGGTCGCCGCGCCCCGTGGCGACCTGCCGACCGTCGCGGACGACCCGGAGGCCTGCGTCCGGAACCGAAACTCCGGCGAGATCGGCGAACGTATACGGCCCGGGCTCGACCGGGGCCAGCGCAGGGCGCGGTTCAACGATCGTATGGCCGAGCGCACGGGCGAGCCGGTAACCGTCCCCGGTCGAGCCCGTCTCGGGATACGACGCCCCGCCCGTCGCAAGCACCACGGCACCGGAGCGCCACAGTCCCCCGGCGACGCCGACCACAAATTCGTCGTCGGCCCGTTCGACCGTGCGTACCCGCGCGCCGCGTACGATCCGGACGCCGCTCTCGCGGCAGGCGGCGCGCAGGGCGTCGAGCACCTGGTCGGCCCTGTGGGAGACGGGAAAGACCTTGCCGTCGGGGCGTGTTTCAAGGGGAACGCCGCGATCGGCGAACCACGCCGCGAGCGCCGTGTTCGGGAAGGCGCGGAGCGCGTGGCGGAGGAACCGGCCGTGATCGCCGTACCGGCCGAGGAACGCGGCGAGGTCGCCCTCGTGCGTCAGGTTCGCCTGGCCCGAACCCGTAAGGAGGAGCTTACGTCCCGGCTCGGGCATCCGTTCGAGCACGACGACCTCGCGATCGGCCGGTAGCCGGGCCGCGCAGAAGAGGCCCGCGGGACCGCCGCCGATCACGACGACCTCGGCCCGCTCACTCGTCGCCACGTTCCGGGACGATTCCCTGGGTCTCGCAGGGAATGCACTTCGCGAGCTTATCGTCGATCACGCGATACGCATTCGCGAGGACCGAGGAGTTCGAGATCAGTCCTGCGATCAGCACCGTCTCGAGAATCTCCTCGCGCGATGCTCCCATCTTGAGCGCGGCCTGCATGTGGTAGCCAGTGCAGTGGACGCATTTGAGCGCCGCGCCCACCGCGAGGCAGACCAGCTCGACATGCTTGGGGTCGAGGGCCGACGTCTTGGTGACCGCATCCTTGTAGAGCAGGTGCGAGACCAGCACCTCGGGCCGCTCGGCCATCCGCTGGAAGATCAGCGGTATCTTGCCGTACTCCTGCTCGATCGCCTTCATCCACCCGGCGCAGGCCTCGTCCGTGCCGGCCTCCACGATCCGCGACAGCTCCTCTTCGAATGTCATGTCCAGGGTCTCCGAAAAGAGAGGACGGTCGCTCGCCTCGCCGGCTACACGACGATGTCCGTCTCCGAGGAGGGTTTGATCCTGACGAGGATATAATCGCGCATCCGCGACGGGAGCACGTCGGCGATCCGGCCGATGGTCACGCCCTCCTCGACCTCGGCCGACCGGATCCTGTCGGCGAACTCCGCGTACGGGAGCTTCACCCGGAGCCCCGCAATCTGGACCGTGATCGGCGTCGGGCTCGTCACCTCGAGCACCTCGGGGACCTGCTCCTGGAGCACGGCCATCAGCCTCGCCGGCGATGCCGAGAGCGGGTCCTTCGCGATCTCCTCGCGTCGCAGGTCGAGGACACGGACGATCTCGGCTACGATTGCGTCGAGGCGCGCGATCTCGTCGGCCTCCTTGGTCCGGTGCATGAACCGGCCGACGTTGCCGACGTATCCGGCGACCGGCGGGTCGATCGCCCTCCGCAGGGCGTCCGTATCGGGCCTGCCCGTCAGGACGATCGGCACGTCGATCCCGCGGCGGAGGGCCCCCATCTTCTGGACGATGCAGTGCTCGAAGTTGCCGAGGAGGAAGACCGCGCAGTCGTGCTCGTTGATGATCTCGCGCTCCTCGGCGGAGGTCTGGGCGACCCGCTTGCCGTAGCCCCGCGCAAGTCCGACCATATTCGACTTCGCACCGAGCCGGCGGACGTACTCGGCGATGTCGCAGGCGGGGTGGGGCAGGTGGTGGATCGAGAGGGACGGGGTCACGATCGCGACCTCCGTCCCCACGAGCGGCGAGAGCTGGACCTCGCCCCCGAGGGGCTTGCCGATCCGTTCGATCAGGGGAATGTCGTCGCGCGGCACCAGGCAGAGGAGCACGACCTCGGTCGCGAGCACGTGCTTCTGGATCACGTACCCGCCGAGGTCCGCAATCAGGTCCACGATCTCGTCGTGCCGGTAGACCCCGCCCTTGTAGGTGATCGGCACGAGGATCATGGCGCCGCCTCCCCCATCTTCGCAAAGAGCGCCCGGACCCGCGCCTGCAGATCGTCGGGCAGGGTGTTCTCGCTCGAGGCGAGCCAGAACCGGCCGTTCTCGTACTTGTGCTCGCGGACGCGGAAGCCCTCGGGCGCGATCGAGAGCAGGGCGTAGATCAGGTCGCGAACGAGCCCCTCCGTGGGATCGGAGACGACCAGATCGGCGAGGTCGCGGTCGACCGGGAGATCCGGCTGGTCCGCGATCTCGACGGTCCAGCGGTCGGGCTGATCGACCCGGTTCTTGCCGTAGCGCGTCCAGAGCTGGTCGAGCAGGGCCGCGAGGTGGGTCTCCTCGTTGATCCCGAGCTTCACCTTGCCGGGCTCGAAGGTCACGTCGGCGAAGTCGCGGAGCCGGACGAGCGGCGGTAACCGGCCGAGCGTCCCCACGGCGATGAAGAGCGGGTACTCGGGATCGATCGCGATGTGGAGCTTCGCCACCGCTTTCGCGAGCGTGTGGTCGAGCAGCACGTCGTTCGCGATGTCGATGTAGGCCTGGACCGCCCCGGCCTCGGGGGACTCGATGACGAAGTGGTCGAGGGGCACGGCTCATCCCTTCCTGATGAAGCCCGATGCGAGCAGGGCCGAGCCGACCGCGCCGATGAACTGCGAGTACCGGGGGACCACGATCTCGGTCTGGAGGAGCTCGCCCATCGCGTGGACGAGCCCGCTGATCAGCGAGGTTCCGCCGACCATGATCACCGGCTCTCGGATGTCGACCTCCTGGAGCTGCTGCTCGTAGACCTGCTCGGCGACCGAGTGGCAGGCCGCGGCCGCGACGTCCTCGGGGGTGTTGCCGGCCGCGAGCGCGTTCACGAGCGACTGGGTGCCGAAGACGATGCAGTAGGAGTTCATGGGCACGTTCTTGCCCATGCCCTTCATCGCGAGCGGGCCGAGCTCGGTGATCTCGATCCCGAGCCGTTTCGCGGTCATCTCGAGGAACCTGCCCGAGGCGCCCGCGCAGATCCCGCCCATGGTGAAGACGCCCGGGATCCCGTCCTGGACCGTGATCGCCTTGTTGTCCATGCCGCCGATATCGATCACGGTCGCGAAGCCGTGCTGCCGGTCGGCCAGGTAGACCGCGCCCTTGGAGTTGACGGTCAGCTCCTCCTGGATCAGATCGGCGCCGATCGCGTTCCCGAGCAGGAAGCGGCCGTATCCGGTCACTCCGACGGCCTCGATCTCGGAACGGCGGATTCCGGACTCCTCGAGCGCGAGCGCGATCACCTCGTCGGCCGACTGCTGGACCTGGGTCGTCGGGCGCCACCCGGTCCCGATCACCTCGTTGTCCTTCATGATGACGGCCTTCGTGGTCGCCGACCCCGAGTCGAGGCCCATGGTGAGCCCCTCCTGCCGTTCGCGCGCGAGGAGGGCGCGGCGGCGGGCGATCGTGACGAGCGCCTCCATCCGCGTCAGCAGCGTGCCGGAGGTCGTCCGCTCGGTGAACGAGTACGAGACGACGGGCAGGCGCGACGCTTCGTGGATGTACCGGCGCAGCTCGTTCCGGACGATAGCGGCCTCCGCACACCGGAAGCAGGTCGCGATGAAGACCGCGTCGGCCTCGGCCCGACCCGACACGAGCGCCTCGGCGCGGGCGATCATCAGCTTGAGGTCGGTCGAATGGACATCCAGGCCGAACCCCTTTCCGGCGGACCGGACGTCGGCGAGGGTCACGTCGGGGTAGAAGACCTCGGCCTCGACCTGCCGGGCGGCCTCGTAGATCTCGGGCATCACGCCCGAGTACTCGGCCCCGCACCCGAGCAGGGCGATGCGGACGGGCGCGGTCATGCTGGCGTACCTCCGGGCAGGCCCGACAGAAATTCCTTGATGGACGCGACGAACCTGATTCCTTCCTCGTCGGAGTGCGGGTAGTCGAGCTCGAGGAGCGGGATCTCGCGGCGGTGCAGCAGGAACCGGACCAGTTCGTTCGTGCGGGCGCAGCCCATGCAGCCGAACGCGAGGTCGGCGTCGCGGACGATGATGCCCGCGTCGGCCTCCTCGATCTGCGGCCCGTACAGCGACATCCGACCGCGGACGCCCGACGGCACCTCGACAGCGGCGTACCGGAGCCCCTTCTTCGGGTCCTCGGGGGTGATCTGAAGGGGGGGCGAGTCGAGCCCCGGCGTCTGGACCCGTTCGCGGACGGCCAGGGCCGAACCGAGCGGCCGGTGCCCGAAGCGGGAGACGAGGTCGGAGAGGATCAGGCTCGTGCCCGGATAGATGAATACCTTGGCCATGTCAGGACTCCTCGATGATCTCGGCGAGGCGCGCGGGGGAGAGCGGCTCGTCGTCTTTCGTCGGCTTTGCGCGGAGCAGGTCCGCCTTCTTGGGATCGCGGAGGGCGCGGAGGCCCGACGAGACGTAGCGGACGAGCCGCATCTCGTTCTCGTGGCCGTAGAAGCCGGGCCGGGCTCCGCCGAGGTTCGCCCGGCAGCGCCGCTCGTCTCCCGGCGGGAAGCCCCGGTCCTTGACGAAGATCCGGTCGGGGTCGAACTTCCTGATCTCGGCGACGAGGCGGTCGACCTCGGCCTCGGGGCCGGTGATGACGAGGCCGAAGCAGGTCTCCTTGATCTGGACCGCGGGAGCGATCTCGTAGGCCCGCAGGGCGAGGTCGGCGGCGGTCAGCTCGGGCGAGTCGACGAAGATGTACTTCGCGACGGTGCCGGGGTGGACGCCGGCGTGGACGGGCGCGCTGCCCGCGGCGGCCGCCTCGCTCATGGCCGCGCCTCCCGGATGTACACGATCTTTCCTTCCTTCATTCGTCTCAGTTTTCCGGTGTCGATCACTTCTCCGATCAGGTTCGTCCCCTCGAACGGCTCGGAGGTCGGGCCGAACTCGGGGCTCGTCGAGAGGCGGACCCCGACCATGCCGCGTCCCTTCCGCGCATCGTTGGTGATCGCGAGCGCGTTCGCCGGGCTCTCGCCGACCGGCGGGTTCTCGGGGTGGAGCCGGACGTCGGTCGGGAGCTTCGGCTTGAAGAGGAAGACGTCCTCGAACGTGAAGAAGAACGGCAACGTGCCGATCGCGTGCGACTTCAGCCCCGTGATCCGGCGGAAGACGGCGACCGAGTCGGGGGCCGCGCGATCGTCGAGCCGGATGTCGACCACGTCCGAGAGCGGGACCGTCGTGACCGAGACTGCGCCGGCCGCGAGCACCTCGAGGGTGGTCCCGGGTGTCTGGCCGACCACGACCCGATCGCCCTCGGTCCTGTCGGTCGTGAACGCGATGCCGCGGTCGGCCGCGATGCGGGTCGCGGTCTCGAGCGGAAGGCCGAGCAGGTCGAACCGCGCGGGCTCGCTGGCGACCGCGAGCCGGTCGCCCTCCCGCGCGAGCTTGACGAGCTCGAGCCCGTGGCCGACCCGACCGACGATGGTGTGAAACGGCGAGGACGGGACGTCCTCGCGATAGATATAGAGGCAGCCGCGGCGGGCGCCCGCAGTCCGTGCGGTCACGCACCCTTCCCGCCGGCCCCTGGTCTCCTCGGCCGGAACGGACTCTCCGACAAGCCGCTCTTCGGTGATGTGGGTCGAGGCGGTCCGGGTCACCAGGAACTCTCCGGTCTCGAGCGCGAGCAGCAGATGCTCGACCGATCGTGCGATCGCGGTCTCGATCCGGTTCGCTCCGTAGCCCTCGGCCGTCACCCCGATTCGCGTCACGACCTCCATGCCCTCCTCGAGCGGAAGGGAACGATCGGTCGTCGTGAACGACCGGCTGGTGTCGGCCCAGGAGAGGACCGGCTGGACCGCATCGAGCCGGTCGCCACCTGCGAGGCGGTCCACGATCGCCCGGCCCGCCACGACCGTACCGACCACGCCCCCGTCCTCGCCGGCCCCGTAGTCGGCCGTGTGCCGGGTCCGGGCGCAGATCAGGAACGACCGCGCCGGGTCGTAGCCACCGCACCCGAGGATCACATCGCCGCGGCCGTACTGGTGAGTCCGCCGTGCCGGTGCGACCTCGCTCGGAAACGGGCCGAACGCGACCGAGTTTCGGTCGGCCCAGCCGATCTTCGCGCCCGCGAGCGCCGTCGCATCGGGGAGTCGGCTTCCCGGGGCGACCTCGACCGTCACCTCGCCCGCGGTCGTCAGGAGCCGGACGTTCGCGGTCGCGGCGGCCTCGGTCGTCGACGGACGGATCACGGCGACGGCAAAGCGAGGGTCGAGACCCTCGCAGAGGTCGCCGAGCGTGGCGCCGTCCGGAAGCTCGCGGCGAGCGCCATCGTGCTGAATCGTCGGCATCGCGGCCTCAGGCGGGGCTTCCGGCGGTCATGACCCGGCGCTCCTCCTCGGTGAGGTGCTCGAGCACCTCGGCGGTGGGGCCGATCTTGATGATCTTGCCGCCGCGCATCAGCGCGAGCCGGTCGCAGATATCCCGGACGAAGTCCATGTCGTGGCTGACGACGATGAACGTCTCCTCCATCTCCTCGCGGGCGTGCAGGATCGAGTGCTTGACATCGATCTTGGTGATCGGGTCCATCGTCCCCGTCGGCTCGTCGAGGATGACGAGCATCGGCTCGCGGATCAGCACCTGCGCCAGCGCGACGCGGTGCTTCTCGCCCTCGGAGAGCTGGCCGGGAAGCCGGTCGAGCACGGCCTTACTCTTCTCGTCCGAGAACCCGGCCATGCGCAGCGTCACGATCGCCTTGCGCATCGCGAGTTCCTTGGGGAACTCCAGGCCGATGGCATCGGTCAGATTGTCGAGGACGGTGCGATGGGGAAAGAGGTCGTATTCCTGGTGCAGGAGGCCGATGTAGCCCTTGGCCCGGCCGCGGTACTCGATCCCCGGCTTGGTCATGTCCACCCACTCGTCGCCGACGCGGATGTTCATCTCCCCGCCCGTCGGCTCGATGATGCCCGAGATAATTCGCGATAAGGTGGTCTTGCCCGCGCCCGATCGGCCGATGATGCCGAAGATCTCGCCGCGCTTGACGTCGAAGCCGACGCCGTTGACCGCACGCACAACGCCGCGGTCGACGGAGATGTAGCGCTTCATCACGTCGCGGGCGACGAGGAGGTTCTCGCCGAGGTCGGGCTTCTCGAAGGCCTCGAGGTCGGCGTAGTCCTGCATGAACCGGGCCACGACCTCGCCTGGCTTGCCGATGGCGACGATCTCGCCGTTCTCCAGCAGCATCGCTCTGTCCGCGAGGCTCTCGATCACGTTCGAAAAATGCGAGGTCACGACCATGCCCATGTCCTGGTCCTTGACCGAGGTCTTCAGGACGCCGTGGACGATGGTCGCCGTCTCGGGGTCGAGCGTGCCCGTGGGCTCGTCGGCGAAGAGCATGAACGGCTCCTTGGCGAGCTGCCGGGCAA
This sequence comes from uncultured Methanoregulaceae archaeon, assembly GCA_963730355.1. GTDB lineage: Archaea > Halobacteriota > Methanomicrobia > Methanomicrobiales > Methanospirillaceae > UBA288. The sequence continues at coordinate 118,629 of CAVSRL010000012.1, forward strand.
GGACGACGCGCTGCTTCTCGCCGCCGGAGAGGTCGCGGGCGATATGCATCATGCGGTGGGAGAGGCGGACCTCGTCGAGGAGGTCGGCGGCACGGCCGATGGCCTTCTCCGAGGGATAGCCGATGTCGTCGAGGGCGTGGAGGACGTTCTCGATGACGCGGTCGTTGCCGTAGAGGGCAAAGGTCCGCTGGAACATGATCGCGGTCCGCGCCATGACCTCCCGCTTGAGCCCCTCGTTCTCCGGGGCCCAGAGGTCGACGTCGACGGGAGCATAGGTGCCGCCGCAGCCCGGGCAGGACTGCCCCGCCCGGCTCGGCAACTCCACGGTGCCGCAACCGGCGCAGCGGACGACGTGATAGATGATCTGGCCGGAGGTCGGCGGCTGGTCGACGCCCCGGATCAGGTGCATCAGGACGGTCTTGCCCGCGCCCGAACGGCCGATGATCCCAACGATCTCGCCCTCGCCGATCTCGAAACTGATCTTCTTGAGGGCCTCCGTTCCGTCGAAGACCATGGAGAGGTCCCGTATGGTGATCAATGCGGTCATTGTGATGCGTCCCTACCTGTAAGTGTGGCTGATCTACGATATTACCTTTTATATGCCTTCGGCCGGTCCGTCTGCAAGGCCGGCCGCGATCCCGACGACCTCGCTGAGGTCCGCGATCGTCCGGCCGGCCGACATCCCTGACCGTCGCCGATCGCTCGCCCGGCTGCTGCAGAGAGAGGACGCCGAGGTCCGCCTCGCGCATGGCCGCGACGTCGTTCTCGCCGTCGCCGACCATCACGACCCGGTCGTAGCGTTCGCGGAGCCCGCGGACGATCGCGGCCTTCCCGGACGGGGTGGCCGTGCCGTGGACCCGGTCGTCGGGGATGCCGAGCCGCCGCGTCATGGGCAGGAGCTTCTCGACCCGGTCGCCCGAGGCGACGTAGACGTCGGCCCCGAGCGCCGAAAGGCCCCGGACGGCCTCGACCGCCCCCGGGAACGGCACGCCGCCGGTCGCGATGGTGTACTCGATCCCGGGAAGGGCCAGGTTCACGATCACGCCCGCGTTCAGGGCCACGGCCGGCTCGGTCCGGCAGCACGCCCAGACTGCGCGTATGCAGTCCTGGAGGTCGCCGACGCGGGCGCGGCGGTCGCCGAAGAGGGCGGTGCCGACCTCCTCGGACGAGACCGGTCGGTTCGCGCAGGAGATGGCAAAGGTGAACCCGTGGGCGACGAGGTAGGCCGAGAGGAGTGTCGCGGCCGGCTCGGCCATCACGTCCCGCGGCCGGACGGGGAGCATGGTCAGCACCCGGTCGGGCGACTCCGTGGTCAGGGTCGTGGTCTGGACCTCCGGCATGACCTCCCCGGAGAGCACGTTCTTTGCCGTGCGCCACGTCCTGAGCAGGGTTCCGGCCGAGTCGAAGACGACGGCGATCCGCGCGGGGGTCATGTCGGTGATACCAACATCTTTGTACACGGTCCAACATCTAATGATTGACGCTGACATGACGCTCGAGGAGACGGCGGAGGGGATCCGCAGCATGGAGATCCGGGGAGCCGGGCGGATCGCCCGGGCCGCGGTCGAGGCGCTCGACGCTCACGCGGCGCGCCTTCCGGCCGCCACGCTCGACGAGTTCCGGGCCGGGATGCGCCGGGCCGCGGACCTGCTCGTCGCGACCCGGCCGACCGCGGTCTCGCTCCCGAACGCGGTCCGCGCCGTGATGCGGACCCTCGAGGCGGACCTGCCGCTCGACGAGGCGACGGTCGGCGTTCCACGAGGCTGCCCAGGCCTTCATCGCGTCCTCGACCGGGGCTGTCGACCGGATCGGCGAGTTCGGCGCACGCCATATCCGCGACGGCGACGTGGTCATGACCCACTGCAACTCCGAGGCGGCCCTCGCCTGCATCGTCGCGGCCCACCGGCAGGGGAAGGCGATCGAGGTCTTCGCGACCGAGGTCCGCCCGCGGGGCCAGGGGCTCCTGACGATCCGGCGCCTGAACGACGAGGGGATCCGGACCAACTACATCGTCGACTCGGCGGCCCGCTCGTTCGTCAACGAGGCCGACCTCGTCATCGTCGGCGCGGACGCGATCACCGTGACCGGCGCGGTCGTGAACAAGATCGGGACGGCCCCGATCGCGCTCGCGGCCCACGAAGCCCGCACGAACGTCGTGGTCGCGGCCGAGACCTACAAGTTCGCGCCGCTCACGACCCTCGGCGACCTGATCCCGATCGAGGAGCGGCCCGCGGACGAGGTGCTGCCGGACGAGGTCGCAGCAACACTGCCGTATGTCCGGGTCCGGAACCCGGCCTTCGACGTGACCCCGGCCGAGTACGTGGACCTGATCATCACGGAAGAGGGCGCGATCCCGCCCTCGATGGCCTGGCTGATCATCCGCGACTACCTCGGGTGGTCGATCGAGCAGTTCCACCGGCCGTTCGAACGGGCCTGACCAGAGCGGACTATAGCAGCCCTCCCCGTTGCGCCTGAGCCCTCCGGGAGACGCCGTATAGTGGCTCGATACCCCGACAGCGCCCGGATCGAGGGAGTCCCGGCTTCAGAATCGATCGCCGAACCCTCCGGCGGGTGCCGCTCAGGAACGGAGTCGGCTCCGGGCTGCGCTCGCACGGCGAGGCGGGAGCTCCTGCTACCGGCCTGTCCGGTGTCGCTCCCTGCCCGCCCGGCCGACGTCCTCGATGCTTGTTTGCATCGCGTCGGAGAGGCCGTGATGCGGGCTGTCACCGGAGAGCGTACCAACCGACGACCGCAGACAGGAGGGAGTTCGGTCGATCTCCCGTCGGCCTCGACCAGAAGATGCCGCCCGATCCGATCGGGCCCGACAATCTCGCAGACCTCGAGGCGAAGACGTCCGTCCTCCTCTCCGAACTGGTAGTGCACGACGCCCTCGTCGCTGTTGAAGCGCCCCGGAGTGCATCCGCGGTAGCACTCCTCGGGGAGGACGAGGCCGTTGCCGTCGGCGCAGGCAACGCGCATCAGCTCGGTCGCGATGTTCGGGCACGGATGCGGGCGGCCTGCCGTGAAGAGCGCGGCGCGCCAGCGGCGGGCCGTCGCCTCCTCGGCGCAGACGATCAGGAGCTGCCGGATGGACGGGTGCCGCGCAAGTCCTCGGCGAATCGAAGAGATCGCGCCCTCCGCGACCCCGGCATCGCCTTCAGGGTGGCAGAGCGGCGGAAGGAGCACGGTTGCGGCGTTCTCTCCGGCCGCACCATCGAGCGCAACCTGGTACCAATCCTCGGCGCAGATGGCCGGATAGGCGATAGGGTCGTCCCCGCCGGGCGGGGGTTGCACGCACCGGAGCACGCGGACTCCGCGCGCAAGCGCCTCCTCCTGCTCGGTCTCCCGATCGGCAGTGAGCAGCCACTCTCCCGCGGCCGGTCCCGGTACGATCAGGAGATCGCCGACGAAATCCTCGATTCGGCCCGAGCAGCAGCGGACGCGGTCGCGCCACCAGTGCGCCGGGAGTCCCATGCTTCAGCATGGCCGTAAGGGGCGATAACACCATCGGGCCCCGCTCGTCGCGCAGAGAAAGGCATAAACCCTGCACGGGCAAAAAACCCTCAGATCCGGTGAGGACCATGGCCGACCTGTTCGCGACCTACTATTACCACCCCCGCGCCGACACGACTCCCGAGTCCGCCGCACAGGCGCTCGCCGAGGAGGAGACGACGGGGACCTGGACCGACATCTCGACCACGACCGACTACATCCGACGGCTCGACGGCGTCGTGGAGTCGGTCGAGCCCCACGGCACCGGCTACGTCACCCGGATCCGGTATCCGGTCGAGATCTTCGAGCCGGGGAACATCGCCCAGTACCTCTCGGTCTTCGCCGGCAACCTCTTCGGGCTCGGCCGGCTCGAGACGGTCCGGCTCCTCGACGTCGAGTTCCCCGACACGCTCGTGGCCCCGTTCCACGGCCCGAAGTTCGGGATGGAGGGGGTCCGGCGGCTCGTCGGGAACCACGAAGCGGCCGCACGTCGGCACGATCATCAAGCCGAAGGTCGGGCTCTCGCCCGAGGACACGGCGAGGGTCGCCTACGAGGCCGCGATCGGCGGCGTGGACCTGATCAAGGACGACGAGACCCTGACGAACCAGGCATTCTGCCCGATCGTCGACCGCGTGGCCGCCGTGATGGCCCGGCTCGACGAGGCGCAGTCCGAGACCGGGCGGCACGTCCTCTACGCGGTCAACGTCTCGACCCGGGCGGACCGGATCCTCGAGCGGGCCGAGTCGGCACTGGAGCACGGGGCGAACATGCTGATGGTCGACGTGCTCACCTCGGGCTTCGACGCGATCCGGGCCCTCGCCGAGGATCCGTCGATCAGGGTCCCGCTCCACATCCACCGGACCATGCACGCCGCGATGACCCGGAACCCCGAGCACGGGATCGCGATGCGGCCGCTTGCCCGGCTCGTCCGGATGGTCGGCGGCGACCAGCTCCACACGGGCACGGCGTCGGGCAAGATGGGGCACACCTCCGTCGACGAGATCCGGGGCGACAACGAGGCCCTGCTCTGCCGCTGCTACGGCCTGAAACAGGTCTTCCCGGTCTCCTCGGGCGGCCTGCACCCGGGCAAGGTGGCGGCCGAACTCGCGGCGCTCGGCACGGACCTCGTGCTCCAGGCCGGCGGCGGGATCCACGGCCACCCCGACGGCACTGCGGCCGGCGCCCGCGCGATGCGGCAGGCCGTCGATGCGTTCATGGAGGGGATTCCGGCCGAGGAGTACGCGAAGGACCACTACGAGCTCGAACAGGCGCTCCGGAAGTGGGGGTCCTCGGCGGCGCGGTCCTGAGGCGTCGGCACCTAGATGAGCGGCGCGGGCCCACCCTCCTTCACATGGACCTCCCCTTTGAGAAGCTCCACGGCAACGGCAACGACTTCGTGCTGATCGACGAGTTCGCCAAGACCGTCGTCCCCGAAGCGATGAAGGCCGAGTTCGCCCGGCTCTACTGCGACCGGCGCTTCGGGATCGGGGGCGACGGTGTCCTCTTCCTCTCGAAGGGCGAGACGCGGAGACCTCCGGATGCGCCTCCTTCAGCCCGACGGGTCCGAGGCCGAGATGTGCGGCAACGGGGTCCGGTGCGTGGCGAAGTACGCGGTCGACCGCGGGTACGCGGACGAGGCGTTCGTCGTGGAGACCGGCGCCGGCCCGGTCCCGGTCGAGGCCGGGTACGACGACGACGGCTTTTTCGAGGCGACGATCGGTATGCCCGATCCGGCCTTCGACCGGTCCGGTATCCCGGCCCTCGGCGACGGAGAGTATCTCGAGGAGGTCGACGGGCTCGAGGTCCGCGCCGCGAATACGGGCGTACCGCACGCGGTCGTCTTCGTCGAGGACCTTGACGCGGTCGACCTCGAGGCCGTCGCGCCCACTATCCGCCATCACCCGTCCTTTCCGGAGGGAGCGAACGTGAACTTCGTGCAGGTCATCGGGGCCGGATGCGATCCGGGTCCGGACGTTCGAGCGCGGCGTCGAGGGCGAGACCCTCTCCTGCGGGACCGGTGCGACCGCGTCGGCCGCGATCGCCCACCGGCTCGGGCTCGTGGGGCCGACGGTCGAGGTCGAGACCGCGGGCGGGCCGCTCACGATCGCGTTCGGGCGCGAAACAACCATGACCGGGCCGGCCGAGACGGTCTTCTCTGGCGTCATCCAGCTCTGACCCCCGCCGGCGTCGCGCCGACGGAGACGATGGGGAGGAGACCGAGTCCTCACCCGCTCCGCGTCGCCGCCACCTTCGGCCCGAGCACGGTCCAGAGCCAGTCCGAGAACTCGCGGATATTCTTGGTCTGGACGTAGACCTCGCCCGGCCCCTGGATCTCGGTCACGAACCACTCGCCGGAGAGGATCGTCGACTTCCAGCCGCCGAACTTCCTGACCTCGTACTGGCAGGAGTCGGAGAACGCGACCAGGTGGAAGTTGTCGACCACCAGCCGCTCGCCGGCCGCGAGGACGTGGCGGTCGAGCGCGCCGAAGGTGTTGAAGAAGAGCGTGCCAGCGCCGGTCACCTTGATCATGAAGAGCCCCTGGCCGAAGAGCCCCTTGGTGAACCCCTGCCACTGGACGTCCAGGTCGATCCCCTGCTGCGAGGCGACGTAGGCCGACTTCTGGAGGATGAAGCCGTGGTCCGGCGCGATCTCGAGCACGTCGATGTCGCCGACGGGCGCGGCCACGAAGCCGGCCTCGCCCGGCGCCCCGGTGGCCACGAAGTCGTTGACGAAGAACGACTCGCCCCCGAGCACGGACGTGACGAGGGAGCCGAAGAGGCTCTTCTGCCGCATCCTGGTGTTGACCTGGATCGAGGGGGTCATGTAGGTCATCGCGCCGGCCTCGGCCGCAATCGACTCCCCGGGCTCGAGGCGGACCACGGCCATCGCGTAGGACGGCCTGTACTTGATCTCGTACTGCATGCGTCTGACTCCGGGGGAGGTGAAGCGTCCGGAGATTAAAAAGGCTGTGGCGAACGGCGGCGTTCACTCTGCGTCGCCGTCGTCCGGACCGTCGGCGAAGCCCGGGGTCGGGAGGGGGATCTCCCGCGCAGGGAGCTGCTCTTCCGCCGCGACGTCCCAGACCTCGAGCACCTCGTCCGCCCCTTCGCTTGCCGCCGCGTCCTCGCCCGGCTCGAGCTCCAGTCGCTCGAGGCTGCCGCTCCGGGCGACGAGCAGCCGACGGACGTCCCACGGTTCGTGGAGCCGGAGCTCGCGCCCGTAGTAGACCTGGGAGGCGAGGGCGAGGGTCGCATACCGGCCCGGGGCGACCTCGAAGAGGGCGCCCGAGACGTATCGACGGACGTACCACCGGAGCTCCGAGACGAGCGAGAGCCCCGATGAGAGGGTCGCCACCTCGACGGCGACGCCGAAGGGCGAGCGGCGGGGGTGGTAGAAACGGAGGACCCGCCGGCTCGTCTCCGAGTCGAGCAGGGTCTGAAAGAGGTCGAGCCCCTCCTTGGGCAGAAAGAGGAGGCGCATGGCGCGCCCCTAGCGGTACATCCGGTCGTCGCGGCTCGTATCGGCCCGGACCTTCGCGACCGCGGCGAGGAAGTCCGCGTGCGTGACCGAGAGCGCCTCGCGCCGGACCGCGATCATCCCGGCCTCGCGGCAGACGGCCTGGAGCTCGGCCCCCGAGAACTCCTCGGTCTGCTCGGCGATCCGGTCGAGCCGGACACCGACCAGGTGCATCCGGTTCGAGTGAATTCGCAGGATCTCGTAGCGGGACCCCGAGTCCGGGAGCGGGATCTCGATCACGCGGTCGAACCGGCCAGGCCGGAGCAGGGCCGGGTCGAGCATGTCCACGCGGTTCGTCGCGGCCATGATCCGGACGTCCCCGCGCGTGTTGAACCCGTCCATCTCGGCCAGGAGCTGCATGAGCGTCCGCTGCACCTCGGCCGAGCCGGAGGTCCCGTCGTTCGTGCGGATCGACCCGACCGCGTCGATCTCGTCGATGAAGACGATCGAGGGCGCCCGCTCGCGGGCGAGCGAGAAGAGCTCGCGGACGAGCTGCGCGCCCTCGCCGATGAACTTGTGGACGAGCTCCGAACCCGACATCCGGATGAAGGTCGCCCGCGCCTCGTGCGCGACGGCCTTCGCGATCAGGGTCTTGCCCGTCCCCGGCGACCCGTGGAGAAGGATCCCCTTCGGCGGCTCGACCCCGATCCGCTCGAAGATCTCGGGCTTGGTCAGGGGGTACTCGACGGCCTCGCGGACCTCCTCGATCTGCGCCATGAGCCCGCCCACCTGCTCGAAGGTGACGTCGGGCGACGCCTCGAGCTCCATGACCCGGACCCGTGAGTCGTAGATGTTGCCGACGACACGGACGACCGAGAGTGAGTTGTTGACCGCGACCTTCGTACCGGGCTTGATCGTGCGGTACAGGTCCTCGTCGACGTGGGTCAGGTACTCCTGGTTGTTCCCCTGCTGCCGGAGGTAGATCTCACCGTTGCCGAGCATGTCCACCACGACCGCGACGAAGAGCGGCATCCTCTTGAGCTGGTTGTTCTCCTTGCGCAGATGGGCGTTCTCCTTCTGCAGCATGTCGAACTTCATCTTCAGATCAAGATACTGGGCCTCCATCTGCTGAAGCTCCAGCTGGAGGTTTATCTCGCTCCGCGGGTGGATGTTGTTCAGCACGGTGTCGTCCATATCAAGATATGATGAGGAGTCAAGACATTTATGTGGTGTGGAAGTGCTAATCCGGGTGCGTGGAATCGGAAAAGGGGCCGGCACCGGCCCGCTGCTCGTGACGGACGCTCCGCTCTCGTTTCTCGGCGGGATCGATCCGGCGACGGGAACGGTGATCGAGCCCGGCCATCCGCTTCACGGACGGTCGATCGCGGGCCGGGTCCTCGTCTTCCCGCACGGGAAGGGGTCGACCGTGGGCTCGTACGTCCTCTACGGGCTCGCCCGAAACGGGGTCGCGCCGGCCGCGATCGTCAACGAGGAGGCCGAGACGATCATCGCGGCCGGCGCGCTGATCGCCGGGATCCCGCTCGTGGACCGCCCCGAGCGGCCGCTTTCGGACCTCCCCGACGGCGCCGTGGCGACCGTGGACGCGGACGCCGGGGAGATCCGGGTCGGCGATCCATAAGCTTTTGACGGCCCGAACCGCATCCAGTGTACCATGCGGAGTGATGAGCTGAGGGTCGGGTACCAGCGGGCACCGAACCGGTCGCTCCTCCGGTCGCTCGGACTGACCGGCGCGGAGATGGAGCGGCCGTTCATCGGGATAGCGAACGCCTGGTCCACGGTCGTGCCGGGCCACGTCCACCTGCGCCAGCTCTCGGAGCGCGTCCGCGAGGGGATCGCGGCCGGCGGCGGGGTGCCGTTCGAGTTCGGCGTGATCGGGGTCTGCGACGGGATCGCGATGGGCCACGAGGGGATGCGCTTCTCGCTTCCGTCGCGAGAGAACATTGCGGACTCGATCGAGATCATGGTCCAGAGCCACCGCTTCGACGGGCTCGTCTGCATCGGAACCTGCGACAAGATCGTGCCGGGGATGCTGATGGCCGCCGTGCGGTGCAACGTCCCGACGATCGTGCTGACCGGCGGCCCCATGCTCGAGGGCTGCCTCGGCGGGCGCGATCTCTCCCTGGTCTCGGTCTTCGAGGCGGTCGGGCAGGTCGCGGCCGGCACCATGACCGAGGCGGAGCTCGGCGAGCTCGAGTGCGCCGCCATGCCCGGGTGCGGCTCGTGCCAGGGGCTGTATACGGCGAACACGATGGCCTGCATCACCGAGGCGCTCGGGATGTCGCTGCCCGGTACGGCCGCGACACCCGCGGTCGACGCGAACAAGCTCCGGCTCGCCCGCGACACCGGCGAACGGGCCGTCGGGCTCGCCCGCGAGGGGGTGACGCCGCGGCAGATCGTCACGCTCGAGGCGATGAGGAACGCGATCCGGGTCGACATGGCCCTCGGGGGCTCGACGAACACGGTCCTCCACCTGCTCGCGATCGCGACCGAGGCCGGCGTCCCGCTCTCGCTCGAGACCTTCGACGAGATCGCCGAGACGGTCCCGCACCTCGCCTCGATGCAGCCGGGCGGCCCGTACTCGATGGAGCGGCTCTACCGGGCAGGCGGCATCCCGGCCGTCTTCGCCCGGCTCCTGCCGCTCCTCGTCGACCTCCCGACGGTCTCGGGACGTTCGGTGCACGAGATCGCGACGCGGGCCCGGGTCCTGGACGACGAGGTGATCCGCCCCCTCGACGACCCGGTTCACGCGGCAGGCGGCCTCCGGACGCTTCGAGGCAGCCTCGCGCCGGACGGGGCCGTGGTCAAGGCCGCCGCGGTCCCGGAGACCATGTGGCGCCACGAGGGGCCGGCCCGGGTCTTCGACGGCGAGCAGGTCGCGATGGCCGCGATCCTTTCGGGCCAGGTCCGGGAGGGCGACGTGGTCGTGATCCGGTACGAGGGGCCGCGGGGCGGGCCGGGCATGCCCGAGATGCTCTCGCCGACCTCGGCCCTGATGGGGCTCGGGTACACCAGAGTCGTGCTCGTGACCGACGGCCGCTTCTCGGGCGGTACACGGGGCCCCTGCATCGGCCACGTCGCTCCCGAGGCGGCCGTGGGCGGGCCGATCGGGCTCGTCGAGGACGGCGACACGATCCGGGTCGACCTCTACGAGCGGCGGCTCGACCTGCTGGTGGACGACGCGGAGATCGAACGCCGGCGAGGGGCATGGGCGCCCCTTGGGAAGGAGCTCACGGGACTGCTCGCCCGCTACGCCCGGACGGTCGAGCAGGCGGATCTCGGCGCCGTACAGCGATAGCCGTCCCTTTTTTATTCCCTCCGGTCGACCTCCTCACGTTAAGGAGATTCATGATGGTAGACCAGCTCTTCGAAGGCAACCGGGCGTTCCGCGAGAACGACCTCGCACCGAACCGTGCATTCTACGAGGCCCTCGCCACGGGCCAGAAGCCGTCCGTGCTCTGGATCGGCTGCTCGGACTCGCGGGTGACCCCCGAGCGGATCACGAGCGCGAAGGCCGGCGAGCTCTTCGTGCACCGGAACATCGGGAACGTCGTGCCCCCCCTCGACCTGAACGCGGGGACCGTGCTCGAGTACGCGATCAACCACCTGAAGGTCAAGGAGATCGTGGTCTGCGGCCACTCGGACTGCGGCGCCTGCAAGGCGCTCGACGCGAACCTCGAGCACGACCACATGATCCCGCTCTGGCTCTCGAACGCGATGCCGGCCAAGAAGCGGGTCGACTCGACGCTCGCGCCGGCGACGAGCGACGGCGAGAAGGCGGCCCGGCTCGAGGCGATCATCAAGGAGAACGTCCGGCTCCAGCTCGAGCACCTGCGCCAGTTCCCGCTCGTGCGGGACGCCGAGGCGGACGGGCGGATCCGCCTGCACGGCCTCTACTTCGACATCGGCTCGGGCGAGCTCACCACGGTCGACTAGGCCGCGAGGGCCTTCTCGATCTCTCTCTCGATCGGCTCGACCGAGATCCGGCCGATCGGCCGCCACTCGCCGTTGATCAGCACGAGCGGTATCGGCGGAGACTCGCGCTCGACGATCGCCTTCACGTACTCGGGCACGCCGCTGTCGAGGAGTGTCAGCTTCGCCTCGACCCTGTCGCCGTAATCGACGCGGAGGCGCTCCTGCAGAGCGTCGAACGCGGCTTTGAGAGCACCGTACGGCGCGCAGTCCTCGAGCCCGCAGGTCCTGTTCTCGTCGCAGGGGAAGGGGCCGCACTCGGAGTACGAGAACCCGACGACCTCGACCGTGACTCTGTCTGCCATACCCATGACTCCGCCCGGAGGGATAAGAGGGTTGCGGCGGATCAGATGAACCGGCCGAACCGCTCCTGCCCGACCTTGCAGATCGGGCACTGGAGCGGGGGTTCGCTCCGGGCGCAGATGTAGCCGCAGACCCCGCACCGCCAGATCGGGAACGGGAGCTCCCCTATCGCGCCTGTCGCTTTCCCGGCCTCGACCCTGGCCCGCTCGCGCTCGACCCGCGGGGGCCGCCGCTCGGGAATCGAGCCTACCGTCTGCTCTCCCTTTTCGACGCCCTGCGAGACGTAGAGGGCGCAGTAGCACGCGTTGTGCTCGGCGAGGTCGGGATCGCGGTAGTCGCAGGGGCAGATGATGTCGAGGTCGGCCTCCTTCGAGCCCATCGCAAGGCGGCAGGGGCAGGAGCGGTAGCCGTACCGGCGTTCGTTCTCGATCAGCCCCCGCACGAGCCCCTTCGTGAACGCCTCGTCCGGATGGAGGTGGTACCCGGCAGACTCGGCGTCGTGGTCGATCTCGCAGTAGACCCGGTCGATCTCCTCGTCGGTGATCGGCGCGGGCTCGTTCACGCGAGCGCCCTCCGGAGTTCGTCCTCCCTGAACCCGACGATCGTTCTGGTCGCCGATCACGACCGTCGGGAAGGAGAGGGAGGGGTTGTACCTCTCGACCTCCTCGATCGACGGCCTTCTGCTCGTCGGGGCCGACCTTGTCGACGTAGAGGTAGTCGAAGGCGACTCCGAGATCGGTCAGGAGCTGCTTGGTCTTGGCGCACCAGCCGCAGGTGGAGAGGGCGTAGAGCATGACCTTTCCGCGGTCCCGGCCGTCGACGTGCTCGGTCTGCATGGCATGGATTCCTCGGGGACGCCATAAATACCTTCTGCCGCCGTCTCCGGGCTGGGCGAACGGGCTCACCCGAGGGCCGCGAGCGCCCTGGCGAGCCGGCCGATCCCCTCGGCGCATCGCCCGGGGTCGGTGTTCGAGAAGTTCAGGCGGATCACGTCGTCGCCGCCCTCGAGATAGAACGGCGGGCCGGGCATCACGGCCACGCCCTGCCGGATCCCCTCATCGAAGAGGGCCAGCGACGAGACGCCGCGGGGCAGGCGGGCGAGCATGAACATGCCGCCCTCGGGGGTGGTGTGAGCGAGGTCGGGGCACCGATCGTCGAGCGCGTCGACGAGCGCCCGGCAGTTCTCCTCGTAGAATCCCGCGACCCTGCGGCACTGCGCGTCGAGGTCATGGGTCGTGAGCCAGCGGTGGAGCACGAGCTGGCAGAGGTGGTTCGAGTGGAGGTCGGCCGCCTGCTTTGCCACGTTGAACTGCGCGAGCACCTCCTCGGGCGCGACGAGCCAGCCGCAGCGCATGCCCGGCGCGAGCACCTTCGAGAACGAGCCCGAGAGCAGCGCCCGGCCCGGGAGATCGGCCCCGATCGGCCGCCGTGGCCGACCGTCGAAGAAGAGCTCGCCGAACGCGTCGTCCTCGTAGAGGAGTGTCTCCGAGCCGTCGAGAATCTCGGCGACGGCCCGCCTCGCCTCATCAGGGTACGTCAGGCCCGAGGGGTTCTGTGCGTTCGGTATCGCGTAGAAGAACTTGGGGCGGTCCCGGCCCACGACCCGCTCGAGCGCCGCGAGGTCCGGACCGCTCTCGCCGACGGGGACGGCCGAGAGCCGCGGCTCGTACAGGCTGAAGGCCTCGATCGCGCCGAGGTACCCGGGCGCCTCGATCGCGACGGCGTCGCCGGGGTCGACGAGGCACTTCGCGACGAGGTCGAGGCACTGCTGCGAGCCGTTCACGATCTGGATGTTCGCGGCGGTCACGTCGAGGCCGACGCGGCGCCGGTAGCGATCGGCGATGAACTCGCGGAGCGGGCGGTACCCGTCGGTGGTCGAGTACCTGCAGGGCGGCCGGACCCGCGTCGGCGAGAACGTCGGCCGCGGCCTCCGCGATCCCGGCCGCGTCGAGGACCGCAGGCGATGGAAGTCCGCCCGCGAACGAGATCACGGACGGGTCGGCCGAGACGGCGAAGAGCGTGCCGAGGAACGACGGCGGGACTGCGGCCATGCGGCGGGCGAAGCGGTACGGGCGCGCTGTCACGGAGAATCCGTTGGGAGCCGCAGGCGTTAATCCTGCGGATCGGTGCGTCAGGCCTCCTCGAACGCGGCGCAGTACTTCGAGAACCGGGACCACCGGAACGGCAGGGCCTCGAGCACGGGCCGCGCGGCCTCGTCGTCGCCCGAACCGTACTTGACCTCGATCACGGTCCCGCCGGAACGTGTCCGGGACAGCGGACGAGCCGCCGCGAGCCCCGTCCGGACCCGGTAGAACGACAGGTCCGTATCGAGCGTGAGCCGGAACCGGCGGTCCGCGGAGAGATAGTAGAGCCGGCGGTACCGCGTGAGGCTGGCCGGCATCCAGCAGCCGGAGCGCCGCCCGGACATCGTCGGGGAGCGGCGGATTCCCCGTCAGCGTCCTCCGGCAAGGGGAGCGATGCCGGTCCGTGAGGTCGAGCGGCGCGAGTTCGTACCGATCTTTCGAGCCCAGCCGGCCACGTTTTCTCTTGAACTCGAGGACCGGCGACTCCACGATCCGGGCGCGCTCGCCGTACCACCGCACCCGCATCTTCACCCGGTCGCGCAGGCCGTTGACCGAGTCGGCGAGCCCCCCCAGCATGGGCGTGTCGTAGTAGAGGCTGTTGACCCATCGCGGGCGGATATGCCTCGATGAAGAACGCGGGATGCCTCCGGACCACCAGGTTCACCTCGGCGGCGGAGTAGACGGCCTGGGGATACTTCCGCTCGTACCGCCACTCGCGCTCGGCGTCGGCCGGTCGGGTCATCGGCTCCACGCTCCTGCCGTCGACGAGGATGGTGCCGCCTTCCTCCTGCGACATACGACGTGGTCACGTTCGAGAAGTTCGCCCCGGCTGAGGACGACTCTCCCCGGTCCGAACCCCGCTTCACCCTGCCCGGCGCTAGACCCCCACGTCGGCATCACGGACGGAGAGGCCGTCGACGGTTGCCGTCGAACCGGACTCGGCCGAGAGCCCGGTTCCGGTTGCGAGTGCAGGCCACATCCGTGCCCGAGAGCGTGCTCTCGCGCTCGGCCAGAACGGCCGTGCCCGCGATCCGCTCGAAGCGGCACCGCTCGAGCTCGACGACGCTTCCCGAGACCCGGAGTCCCGATCCGTCCGCGATGAGGGTCCCGGTGAGGTTGCCCTTCGAGAACTCGACCGAGACCGCCGGGTCCGACCCCCCGACGAACGCAGACCCGGTGACGATGAAGGAGCTGCCGACCAGGCGGAGGAGGGGGGCCGTCCGGTCGCCCTTCATCGAGACCCGATCCAGGACAACGGGACTCTCGAGGAAGGTCAGGACCCCGGACCCCGCAGAGACGCCGGGCGAGGCGAGCGGCTCGAAATGGACGTTGACGAGGGTCGAGAGATTCCGCGCCCTCAGCACGAGGACGCCCCCGCCCGTCCCGTCGCTCGAGCCGACCGTGATCGGGCTCTCCTCCGTGCCTTCCCATTCGAGCGGACCCCGGCGACGATCGAGGCGTTCCGCACCAGGTCGAGCGAGGTGCCCGGGCCGCAGCGGAGCGTGTAGCCCTCGGGCACGATCAGAGGTTCGGCGAGCTGGTGGCTTCCCGGCAGGAGGTAGACGGTGCGATCGGCGTCGTCGGTCACGGCGAACTCGAGGCTGTCCGTGTTCGCGGGAAGGCGCGTGAGCCTGCCCGCGTCCTCGGTCCCGGGCAGCCTGGGGGTCGGGGCGACGCTCTCGAGGCGAAGTTCGTCCGTCCCGAGGACGCGGCATTCGACCTCCATCGGGGCAGAAGCATTCCAGGCCGCTCCGGCCGGGAGCGTGAACGCCACCGTCTGGAACTGAACCGGCTCGTCCAGCACCTTCCCCGGGAGCCGCACGGGACCGCCCTCGGCACTCCGCGGACGCCGTCCGCGCGCACGCCCGTGACCTCGACCGGAAGGGGCTGTGACGCACCCAGGTCAACGACCGGTCCGAGGGGCGTGGTCCCGTTGACGTAGGCACTGATCGCCCGGGAGGGGTGCAGCGCCCTCCGGATCGTCGCGCGGTTGTCGAGGTACGGCTGGCGGATGAAGTAGTAGAACGGCTGGTCCCGGTAGATGATCGAGACATTCGCCTGGATGCCGGTTCGGTCTCCGCGAAGAGGCCCTCGAGGTAACCGTCGGCACTGATCCGCTCGAGCTCCGTGAGGTAGCGCTCGGTGAACACGGGGTCGTCGAAGAAGAGGCGGTAGTACGGGTCGGTCGTCACGCCCTTGATCTCCTTGATCACCAGACCCGCGTTCGCATCGTGGCCCACAGGCTCAAGGCGGGCGCTGATCGGGTTGTAGTAGAAGCGGATGTTGTGGAAGACGTTGCCGTGGATGTTGCCGAGGAGGTCCGAGAGCGCGAAGTAGCGCGCGGTCCGGTCGATGTCGAAGGCGTCGCGGGTCGGGATCTCACCGTTGCGCCACTGCTCGAGGAGACGGAGGGCGGCAGTGGTCTCGGTCTCGGAGTAGCCCGTCTTCGTTGCGTTCCCGCCCAAGACGTCCAGGAGCACCGTCCGGTCCGGGTCCGGCATCCCGTTTCCGGCCACGACGGACCTGTGGTAATCGGTCTTCGAGAACCGGATGATCGGCCCGGGGGGTTCCCGGTTGTACCACGTGATCCCGTCGTCGAACTCCTGCTCGAGCGCGTACGTCCCCATCGACTTCCCGTTGATCGTGACGTCCACGAACCTGTACGAGATCCCCGGGACTCCCTCGCGGGCAAGCGCCTGCTGATAGAGCCATTCGGCCATGTAGATGCGCGTGCCGGGGGGGATGCGAGCCCGAACTCGCCCATGTGGTCCAGGCGGTCGTCGCCGTTGAGCTCGAACCGGAGGGACCACTTCTCTCCGTAATAGTGATCGGAATTGTCTCCTTTGAGCCGGGCCTTGCCGTGGAGGGTCTGGTTCTTATACCGGATCGTTACGGGGACGTAGTCCTCATCGGACGGGATCCAGTACCCCTGCCGCAATGCCGACTCCCGTTCGTAGGCCAGACGCTGGAAGTCGAGCTCGGCGATGTCGAGCTCGATCTGTTCCGGCTTCGAGAGCATCCCCCGGACGATGTTTCCGGGCAGGCCGATGTTCACGTATTTTATGCCGGAGGCGATGAGGAAGGTATCCTCAGGGTTCAGCCCGACCGCGCTGCAGGACCTTTCCGATGCTGACTCCGCACCATGTGGATATCCTGGGATCGTCATCGACGTCACGATGAACCCGGCCATCACTATGCCCACGACCAGGAGAAGGGTGACGAGCAGGACGAGGAGGGGCCGGCGGCGTCGATCCAACCGCGGCAACGGGAGAGGAGCCGCCGGACACGATCGATCCGTGGATCAGGCTGTCACCCAGTCGCATAGGTCACCGAAGTCGGGGTCGAGGAACGCGACCTCGTGCTCGCCGGGCAGGGCGGCGATCTCCCGGCGGAGGGCCGCGAGCTGCTCGAAGTCGGGGAGGTGGACGAGGAAGAGCGCCTCGAGCTTGTCGTCGTTCTCATCGAATCGGCGAAGCGCTGCGCCGGGGCTGTACCGCTGGACGAGTTCGACCAGCGGCTCGAGGCCGCCATGGTCCGGCCCCCGGGCCACGACCGAGAGGTGCATGCCGACATCCTCGGCAGGGGTCCGCCGAGAGTATCGGTACCGCACGATCACAAGTCCGATCACGAAGAGGGTCGCGACGATCGAGATCGCTCGCTGGTCCGCACCGAGCCCGAGGCCGATCGCGATCGCAATCAGGATGAAGGCGAGCTCCTCGGGATCTTTGACCGCCGTGCGGAACCGGACGATCGAGAGGGCACCGACCAGCCCGAGCGAGAGCGCGAGTGAGGATTTGACCACGGTGATGATGAACATCATCGTGACCGCGATCAGGAGGAAGTTGCGCGCGAAGGCCCGGCGATTCGAGAGGGCCGTGCCGTACCGGACGTAGACGAGACCGACGAGCAGGGAGAGGATCGTGGCGAGCAACAGGTTCACTATGAATCCGCCCAGCGGAATCTGGTAGCTCTGCGTGCTCAGGAATTCGTCGAACGAGGAGATGTTCGGTTGCATGCCGTCTCACAATCCGGCGGTCGAGCGTCGCTGGAATCCATATACAGATTCATCGAATATATACCATTCCTATCAGCGTTCCTGGCCGCGACCACCGCCGACGCTCAAGCGGTGGCATCGGTGTTTCCG
This sequence comes from uncultured Methanoregulaceae archaeon, assembly GCA_963730355.1. Taxonomy (GTDB): domain Archaea; phylum Halobacteriota; class Methanomicrobia; order Methanomicrobiales; family Methanospirillaceae; genus UBA288. The sequence continues at coordinate 136,100 of CAVSRL010000012.1, forward strand.
GCCGTCTCATCGGCGTCAGCGAGGATGGGCATAACGAAGCGGTTCCCGCCTCCGCAGGCACGTATGCGGAATCCTGTACCGGCGACCGCATCGCCGGCACGGACGGTGCGGTACCCTCAACCTCGCAGGTTTTGATCATTTCGTCGTCATCGGATATGTGGAGGCGACCGGCATGACGAGCGCATCATCGCCTCCCGGCGGGGTACTGATCCTCGCGTCGCACCTCGCTTCCGGTCATGGCGACCGGATCTTCGATCTGATCGCCGACCGCGTGGGGAACTTCGTCGTCGTGGGCGCAGGCCTGCTCTGACTCTCGTGGTAGTGGGAGGCGGCCACACCGTTGCTCGGGGAGTGGGGAACACGCAAACTGCGGTTCTCGCGCCCCCGTTAGGGCTCCTGACTGTTTGCCGTGATACGAATTGCTTATACGGCCCCCACTGCATATTACCTCGATGACCGTTGCGCCGCTCATACCGCACCTGAACCGGTTCTTCTCGGTCACGCTCCTCCTCTCGGTCCTGTCGACCTCTCTCGGTGCTGTCATGGTCGAACACCGGGAGCCCGCGGTGACCGATCTGGCAATCGATGGCGCTCCCGGCGGGATCGTCTTCATTGCGGACCCGCACGTACGCGAGGAGAATCTGCCCCTGATTCGGGAGACGATCCGCGAGATCAACGAGATGCACCCGTCGGTCGTGCTGATCGGCGGCGACTTCGTCTTCGGCGGCGACGACAACCTCTCGATACAGTCGGTCTGGAGCGAACTCGACGCCCCGACCTACGCCATCCTCGGCAATCACGACTACCGGTCGGGTGACTCGGCAACGACTCTCGCGCTAAGGGCTGACCCAACTCCGGCAGGTTCGTCTCTCGGTGGGGAACTATGACGTCGGTCCGCTCGATGACGGAAAGGCCGATCCGGGCCTCGCGGACCACCGCGTCGCCGCCGCGCTCGAGGCGAACGGCGTGCATGTGCTCGGAAGCGCGAGGGTCGACCTCGGGATCGACGGCCGGCCCGTCCGCCTCGTCGGCCTCGACGACGGCTGGGCGGGGCGCGCGAACCCGCCGGCGCTGGAGCCGACGGACGCCTTCACTACCTGATCCACGAGCCCCTGACTGCGCGGCTCCATGGGACGCGGACCCGATCCTGGCAGGCCATACCCACGGCGGCCAGTTCCTGCCGGCCGGTGTCGCGGACCGGTTTGGGCTCTCGGGCCGGAGTTCGTGCGGAGATGCGGTGATGTACGTGACTCGCGGGATCGGCACGTCGAACCTGCCGCGCGAGGTTCGGGCGGCGCCGCCCGAGGATCGTTCGCGTCGTGCCCGGATAGGGACGCCCGATCCGACCGTGTCGGTCCCTGCAGGCGTGAGACACCGAAGCGTCCCACGACTCTTGCTCCCGATCCCTCTCCGCAACGAACCCCCCCCCAATTTTTCCCTGCGCCAATCAGGAAGGTCGCGCTCCCCGTTCCGGTCATCGCCTTTCTGTAGCATTTCCCTCTCTCTCCACACGGCGTACAGCCTAGAGATATCCTCACACCCTCCGAGTAGAGTCGGGCTTCGGGCGTGCACCAGGGCTGCTGTTGTGGAACGGCCGTCGAGATCGATCCCATGTCCGCGGAAGTCTTCGAGGCAGGCGACCCGCGGGCCACGTTGTGGAGGAGCAGGAAGATTAACTCCTCGTCGCGCGCCGTCAGCGGCGCGAGAGCGAGATATGATCGAGGAGCTGCGGATCGAGGTCACGGCAGCGGCCACGTAGGTGAAGCCGGCGGCGTTCAGCATCGAGCGGGCACCCTGCCGGTCGTTCTCGTCGACGAGCAGGCCGGCCTGGTCGAGCAGGCGGAAAGCCCGGCGGGAGGCATCGAACTCGACCGGGACGGTCAATATCGTGAAGATCACCATCAGGCCGAAGAAGAAGGCCCTGATGCATCGGTGAGAGTGTATGGGAATCAAAGAGAGGCTTCAGCCCCGAAGAATGGGAGTACCTGGTGAGCCTGCCCTACGCAGTCTCGATGACGGTCATGATGGCGGCCCCCAATATCATGGGGTTCTGGGGCGAGACGAAAGCGATGATGCACAACTGTCCAGCCTTGCGGCGGCCAGCGGAGTCTCCCTCGTCGGCCTCCTCGTCGCCGAGATGCAGGCACGGGCCAAGGACCTGATACAGGAGCAGCAGAGTGCCTGGAAGAACGACCAGGCCGGGTACCGGGGAGGACCCTTGAGGCCTGCCGGGCCGCGGCAACGGCCCTGGAAAAGGTACCTCCTGAGGAGGCACTGGGCTACAAAAACTGGGTCCTGGCTATCGGCATGAAGGTGGCAGAGGCATCGAAAGAGCACGGGGTTGCGATGAGCGATCCGGAGAAGGCAGCGCTTGCCGAGATCTCCGAGGCGCTTGGTGTCAGTGCACCGTGATGGTCTCCGGCCCTGCCAGATCATACGAAATGATGCACCTGTATCCAAATCGAGGTGGCGGGACTTGTCGTTCTCATCGCCCGTGCGGCCTGCTATATCCTGATATTTCTTTAAAAATGGAAAGCTAATCCGGGCATTTTTAGAGTTAGAAGGGGGGTGGGCGTTACACCCATTTCTGATACGCCCCGGCCGGGACTTGAACCCGGGTCAAAAGGCTCCGCAACTTCTAGGATATCCACTACCCTACCGGGACAGCGGTGACGTTGCGCTCAGATACATGAGCGTCGAATCTATTAATACGTGCGGATTGGTCGGTAGCCGGATCGTACCGGCTATGCCACGGAGGGAAGTGAGACGATCCCCCGTATCTTCAATGGACATTGACAATACCCCGCGTGGACGCTGCGAACGATCTGGATTGTTGAAGTCTACGCGACTGCTACTATCTCCTTGCTCTTCTTTGCACTCTCGGAGACCACTGCTCTGCATCGCACCCGTTCCTTCATCGGACTGCCCCTTACTCTGTTCGCTCCGGCCCTGCTCGTGGCGCGGGCCGTCACAACGGCAACGGTCTGTGCGAGGACGCCAATGGCAACGGCCGCACGGATTTCTCGGACATCGTCCTCCTGATCATCAGTCTCAGATGGTTCGCTGCGGACGGACCGGTGGTATCTATTCGACGCGAACGGAAACAGCCGCGTCGACTGTGGAGACGGTACAGCTTCTCTTCGAACGGCTCTGATCCTTTTTTGCCCTGCACCGCCAAGAGCTTGATCACATGGCTGCCGGATTCGATCAGGACGAGGTCGCCCGCTACGCCAAGTTCCGCAAGGTGGACGGCGCTGCCTACGAGAAGGTGAACCGGTTCCTGCGCAGGCACACCTACATCACGGCCCGCGAGTGGGCGCTCGCCCGGCTCTGCGCCGACTTCCGGACCACCTCGGGGGCGGAGATGACCTTCATCGGCCAGCACCTGCCCGAACTCGTTCCGTTCATGACCGAGCCGTACCTGCCGCAGGCCGTCAACCAGGCGCGGAACTCGTTCAAGAAGAAGGTCCGTAAGTCCGGCGCGACCTTCTTCTACGGGGCCATGTGCGGCTTCTTCACGACCGAGGAGATCGACGACATCCTCTTCGAGGCGAGCGAGATCGCCCGCTTCCTTCTCGAGGTGGAGGGGACGAGCCTCGCCGTCGACGACGAGCTCGACATCGAGGACCGGATTGCGACGATCATGCGCTCGGTCGGCCTCGCGGCGCAGACCCTGCTCGAGACGCGGGCGCGCGGGGAGCAGGAATGAGAGTCGTCCAGTTCGCGGGCTGGTCCGGGACGGGCAAGACGACCCTGATCGAGGAGGTGATCGATGCGGCCCCGCCCGGGCTCGCGATCGGCGTGGTCAAGCACCTCGGCGGGGTGCACCCGTTCGCGCTCGACCCCGGGCGGGATACGACCCGGTTCTACGAGAGGGGCGCACGTGCCGTGACCGGGATCGACGCCGCCAAGGGCGTCACCGTGCTGCGGAGCGACACCCTCTTTGCCGCGCTCGACCGGCTCTCGGACGCCGGGTGCGCGCTCGCGCTGGTCGAGGGGTTCAAGACCGAGCCGTTCGCCCGGGTGGTGATCGGCGACCTCCCCTCGGACCGATGCGTGCTCCGCAACCCGACCGCGCACGAGGTGCTCGAGGCGCTCGACCGGTTCGACGAGTACGTCTCGCCCGGGGGTCTGCTCCGGGCCTGCAGGGAGCGGGCGGGAGGAAGCGGCGCCTTCGAGTGCAGCGGGACCCTCGAGGTCGCGCCCGCCCTCGCCGCGGACCTGCGGCCCTCGACCGGGTCGAGGCCCGCTGCGCGTCCGCCTCCGGCGTGGTCGCGGCCGGGGTGCACGGCAGGGTCTATGCCGGAACAGGGACAATAGTGCTGGCGCTGATCGCCCGCGATCCCGTCGGCGGGAGCGCGGCGTTCGCCGCGCTCGCCGCAGCGGCAGGCGGTGCGACAGGACCGGGAGGCCGACGATGATGGGGGAGAAGCAGTTCTTCGGGACGAACGGCGTGCGCGGCGTCGTGGGCGAGTCGATGACGCCGGGGCTCGTGCTCCGGATCGGACAGGCGCTCGGCTCGATGCGGCCGGGCACGATCGCGATCGGGCGGGACACCCGGACCTCGGGGCCCATGCTCGTGCACGCGCTCAAGGCCGGGCTGATGGCCGCGGGCTGCGACGTGGTCGACTGCGGCGTCCTGCCGACGCCGGCCCTCCAGTATATCGTCCGCGACACCTTCGCGGCCGGTGCGATGATCACGGCCTCGCACAACCCCCCCGAGTACAACGGGGTCAAGATCGTCGAGCGCGACGGGACCGAGATGGGGGACGCGGAGGTGATCGCGCTCGAGGGCCGGCTCGTCCGCGAAGAGTACGCTCTCGCCGGCTGGCGCGGGCTCGGCGCGGAGCGGGCGGCGCCGGAGCTGGTCGAGCGCTACCTCGACGGCATCCTCGCGCACTTCCCCGAGGGAGTCGGAGCGGGCATGACCGTCGCGGTCGACCCGGGTTCGGGCCCGGCGGCCCTGACCACGCCTGCCCTGCTCTCCCGCATGGGCTGCGAGGTCCATGCGATCAACGGCGAGCCCGACGGCACCTTTCCCGGCCGGATGCCCGAGCCGACGCAGACGGTCTCAAGCCCCTCGCCGACCTCGTCCGTCGAGACCGGGGCCGCGTTCGGCGTCGCCCACGACGGCGATGCGGACCGCGCGGTCTTCGTCGACGATCGCGGCCGGTTCGTCGAGGAGAACCGCGAGTTCGCCCTGATCGCGCGCCACGTCTGCCGGGGGCGGCAGGGCGTGATCGTGACGCCGGTCTCGACCTCGCAGCTGATCGAGGATGTCGCCGCCGCGACCGGCTGCACGGTCCGGTATACGCGGGTCGGTTCGATCTACGTGGCCCGGACCATGCTCGGCCTGATCGCGGCCGGCATCCCGGTCGCGTTCGGCGGCGAGGGGAACGGCGGGCTGATCTACCCCGACCACCAGTTCTGCCGCGACGGGGGCATGACCGCCGCGATGATGATCGGGATGCTGGCCGAGGCGGGCCGGCCGCTCTCGGCGCTGGTGGACGAGCTGCCGCCGTACCACTTCATCAGCAAACGGATTCAGACGCAGCGGCCGGACGAGGTGATCGCCGCGGTCGAGGCCGCGTTCCCCGACTTCTCGGCCGACCGGACCGATGGTGTCCGGATCGCGAAGGGAAAGACCTGGGCGCTCGTCCGCCGTTCGGGGACCGAGCCGATCGTCCGGGTCATGGTCGAGGCCGAGGACCGGGCCTCGGCCGAGGCGATGCGGGACGCGATCCTCGAACGGATCGCGCCGCTCATCGACTAGAGCGGCGTCGCGGGCAGGGTCGGACGGGGGATCTCGTCGTGGGGCGGGGGCCTGCGACCGGGGGCGTCTCCGTCGGTATCGGGATCCGCTGAGGGGTCGCGTTCGACGACGGCCGGGCCGTTTCGACGGGCGGGTCCGTCCGCGCGCGATGGAGGGCGGCGTATCGGTACGTACGGGGCGAACGGCAGGCCGTCGCCGCCGGGCGGTCTGCGTCGTGACGGCCGCAGTCGGCGTGGCCGACGGCGCTGCGGCACCGGGCGGGAAGAGCGGGAGACCCACGCCTCCGCGGAGTCATCGGGCTGATCCACGGCGCGGGAGACGGTGTAGAGCGCGACGCATCCCCCGCCGCGGCCATGACGGCGAGGAGGACGAGGAGGGCCGTCCCCGCAGCAACGCCCGGTGCATCCATACAGATCCCGCACTTCCGGCGAAAAAGGTATCCGTCGTGCTCCTCTCATGCGAACGCGGTCACCAGGAGCGCGAGCAGGAACGGCACGACCAGGTTGTCGTTGACCGGGAGCACGAGCTCGGCCAGGGCTCCGACGAACGCGACCACGACGGCGGCGACCGGTGTGAGGAAGAGGAGAAGGACCGGCGCCGTGAAGGCGAAGGCTGCGAGGGCGCCCTCGACGGACTTGCCGTTCGGCAGGCGCCGCCGGCCGTACCGGAGCCCGGCGATCGTCGAGACCGAGTCGAGCACGCCGAACGCGATCGTCGCGGCAGCGGCCGATGAGGCCGGAAAGATGAGGAGCGCCGCGAGGAGCGAGAGCCCGTGTAGTTCGCCCCGCCGCCGGGCGTCTCGCGGCGACCGCATGAACGTGCCGACGAACCGGCCGGAGCGGGAGGCGTCCAGTCGCATGCCCACGAGCGCGTCCGAGACAAGAAAGCCCACGAGGAGTGCCCCTGCGAGGATCGCAGCGGGACGGCCGGGCGGCAGCATCAGGATCAGGATGCCGGCACCGACCCCGAGGACGAGGTGAGCGAGCTGCCGGGGTACTCGTCCCGGCAGCGGCGAGCCCCGGTGACGCAGGCCGCATCCGCATCTCCGGCCGGCGGGGCGGTGACGGTCTGGGTCATTGTCCGGCCCCGGAATGGGGGCGAATCGCACTTAATCGTATCTAACAGGATCGAAAACGCCGCAAGGTTGATGACTCCCCCGCCCCTCGGGATCCCGGGGGATCGGCCATGGATCGGAGAGACCGGGTGCGGAGAACCCCCGCCGAGATCAATGCACGGATCGACGCAGAGACCGGGGCGAGCGTTCGCGACTACGCGGCCGCAGCGTTTCGGAGATCGCGGCACGGATCGCCGAGCTCGACCGTGAATGGGACGTCGAGCGGGTGCTGGAGACGAACGCGGCGCGCTCGCGCTTGCCGGGCTCGTGCTCGGGACCACCCGCGACCGTCGCTGGCTCTCCTGCCGGGGATCGTGCTGCCGTTCCTGCTCCAGCACGCGCTCCAGGGGTGGTGTCCGCCGATCGAGATCATCCGCCGTCCTGGCGTTCCGAACGCGACGCGAGATCGACCGCGAGAGGTCGCGCTCAAGGCCCTCCGCGGCGACTTCGGCCTCGTCTCAGGCGGCTCGACGCCGCAGGAGACGGGCGAAGCTCGCGCTCGGCCGCGGAGGACTGACACCCGCGCCTGGACGGCAGCGTCGACGTGCCTGCCGGGTGCTCAGCCCACGGGCTCCCCGTTCACGGTCAGTTCGACCGGGACCGGCCGCCGGAGCGTGTCGGTCACGGGAGAGGTCGCGACGACCTGGGCGGCGAGCGCTGCGAGCGCGCTGGGAGCGTCCGAGTCGATCCGGCAACCGACCCGGATCTCCGTGTATCCCGCGGGCGTTCCGCGGGCAGTCCGAGAAAGCCGGCGAGGTCGAGCCGTCCCGTCGAGCTCGATGGTCAGGCTCCGGATCGCGATCCCCTGCAGGGCCGCGTTGTAGACGAACCCGACGGAGAGGCAGGCGCCGAGCGCCGAGAGCAGGAGCTCGACCGCATTCGGTGCGAGGTCGGTCCCCACGAGGCTGGCGGCTCGTCCGACGGGACCGTGAAGCGGCGCACGGCGGTGGTGGCATGGGCACCGTCGCGCCACTCCGTGACGGCGCGAGAACTGCACACGACCCTGTTCCGGATCGCTCTGAACGGACGAGGCGAGGGCCCGGATCGCCGATTCGTCGATGCCGTTGATCATGTCCGGGGATCGCAGCGTCCGCTATTTAGCCCTGTCGCTCGGATGGAGGAACCCAGCCGATCGCGTGCTCAGAGCACGAGCATCAGGACGAGCATCGCCCCGGTGATCAGGGTCAGGACGATCGCGATCGGGGCGGTGCGGCGGATCACCTCGCCCTCGATCCCGAGGTGGTCGATCACGGCGGCCGCGTTGATGATCTTGGCCGGCGCGATCGCGGACGCGATCCCCCCTGCGACCGCGTGGGCCGAATAGACCTTGAGGAAGTCCAGGTCGAGCACGCCCGTCGCCCGCTTCAGGATCCCGTGGAACATCACGTTCGACGAGGCCTCCGAGCCCGAGACGAACGCGCCGAAGAGGCCGAGCAGGGGGCTGACCGCCGGAAAGGCGACGCCGAAGATCATCGCCAGCGTGAGCCCGATCACGGCGTTCATGTTGATGTCCGCCGTGCCGGGCGCGAAGGTCAGCGCACTGCCGATCACGGTCTGGCCGGACCAGTCCATCACGTACGCGATCGCGAAGAAGATGGCCGCGGCGAAGGTCGGGGCCCAGGCCCGCTTCAGCCAGGTGCCGACGATCTTCCGCGCCTCGTCGCGACTCCTGACCATGAACGGCGCCGCGATCAGGGTCGAGACGAGGACCCAGGTGTAGGCCTGGTTCAGCAGCTTCAGGTCGATCGCCTTGTCCGCGACGATGGGGATCTTCTGCAGCGGCCCGAGCAGACCGTAGAGGCCGGTCGAGATCACGGGAATGCTGATCACGATGCAGAAGAAGACCAGCAGGATCCAGGGGAGCGCGGCCCGTCCGATCGGCATCACACCGGCCGGCATGTCCGCGTGCTTGGCCAGGATCGGCTTGCCCTGGATGACACGAAGCAGGAGCAGGACCGCGATCGTGACCAGCCCCGAGAAGACGCCGACCAGCCCGATCGCCGAGACCGGAAGGATGCGGACGAAGAGGATGGCCGAGAGGCCGAGCGTGAGGCCGGCCGCGAGGCCGGGGACGAGGCCCTTCCGGACGCCGTTCCACCCGTCCGCGATGTAGAGCATTCCGAACGCGAACCCGGTCGAGATGACCGGGAGGAAGAGCGAGATCTGCGAGCCGAACGCGGCGAGGTCGATATTGAAGACCTGAGCCGGGAGCGTGATCGGGACCGCGAGCAGCGAGAACGAGGTGAGCGGGTCGTACCCGAGGCAGGGAAGCGCGATGGCGGCCACCGGCGAGAAGCCGAGCGCGAGCATGATCGGCGGGAGCATCGTGACCGGCGTGGCCCCGATCGAGACGAGGAAGGAGCCGAGGCCGACGTTGAGGAGCATCACCTGCTCGTAGCGTTCGGCCGCGATGAGACGGATGTATTCTGAGATCGAGGTGATCGCGCCCGTCACGTCCATCATCGTGACCTGGAGGATGGTGAAGAGGACCATCAACGAGATCCCGAACGAGGCGAGGATCCCGTTCGCCGTGGCGAGCAGAGCGATCGCAGGCGAGGTCGAGAAGAAGAGGACGGCGATGATGACGGTCAGTATCCAGCCGACGAAGGCCATCAGGGTCCCCGACTGCTTGAGGAACACGAGTCCGACGAAGATGACGAGGATGGGCAGGATGGCCAGGAGGAAGGAGATGAGGAGGTCCACGGTGATCGCCTGTGTGGTGTAGTACTGCGCTATACTGTCGCTTAAACGATGCCAATGGACGGTGATGCAGCAACGGCCGTCACTGTCACACCCGCGATCGTCGCCGCGCAAAATCTTCAGCTGCGACAATTGATCGCCTTCCGGCCGTGCGTGGCCGGGGCCGCATCGGATCTCTTCTGCGGATACACCGTCGGAGCCGCAGACGCGGCCCCTGAGGGGCCGGCCTTCCGGGCGCTGTCTGCAATAGTCTACGGATTCAGGCAGTAACCGGCAAACCGCGTCTGACCGCGTCGTATTCAGGCCGGAGTGCCGGTGGGAGCAGGGAGACCGCGACCGTCACCCCGATCGGGATCAGGATCATGTCGTCGAGGTGGCCGACGAACGGAATGAAGTCGGGGATGAGGTCGATCGGGCTCGCGACGTACGCGAGCGTGGCGATCATCACGGCCTTTGCCGTGATCGGCACGCGCGGATCGCGGACGCCGAGGAGGAGCATCTCGAGGGGGCCCCGGAACCGCCGTAGCCGTGAGTTCAGCGTGGTGAGCCGACGGACGGTCTTGATCAGTCCCATATGGGGAGCTGTTCGACGGGCTGGAATATGGATGTACAGTATGCGGCAACAGACATTGCCGGGATATGAGAGGTCAGAAGAGGCCGAAACATTTATGGCAATCGGGACCTACGGAGGGGTCCGGAGGGTGACCTGATTGACGAGACGACGCACCACCATATCGATCCTCTGCATCGCCCTGCTGTTGTTTGTGAGCGCCGTCTCCGCGGCCGAAACCGGAAGCGCAGCCGATAGTAGAACGACTCTGCGCGCCTCGACCTCGGCGGCGGGAAGCCCGCTCGTGCAGATGGCAACCGATGCGCCCGGCGCCGCCGGGCAGCCCTCCTGGATCGGCCTCTTCGTCCTGGCCTTCGGGGGGACTGCTCGCGGGAGTCTGGGTCGTAGCCGGTGTACTCTTCGGTCCTGCGGGCGATCGGTGAAACGCAACGGAACTCTCTGCCGGCCGAGCTCCCTCCGTCTCCGAACCGAAACAAGCGGGATGAAGACGCCCCCGGCGGACTGATCTGACGATCGCAACGAGGAGGCGTCCACCCGGCCTCCTGCCGATGACCGTTCAGGCCCCTTCCCGTACTAACGGTGATTACCGAGACGGCCGGGCCAACGATCATGACCGATATCACCTTGGAATCGCCCGCGAAAAAGGAGTATGGCTGTACGATCATTCAGAGGTTGTTGAAGAGCCAGACAACGTCAGCGAAGTCGATCCGGCCGTTGCCGTTGTAGTCGAACGCCGCCATCGGCTCGTTCGCTGCGATCCAGGACATCTGGTTGAAGTAGAGCACGACGTCGGCGAAGTCCTTCCGGTCGTTGCCGTTCACGTCATCGTACTATGCCGTCGCCGTTCGTGTCCGTCGGGATGTCGGTCCCTCCTGGCACCATGACGACCTCCGACGTCGGGGCAAACACCTGAACCCGGTTATTGTCCGTGTCGACGACGAAGACATTACCAGCGGCGCCGAAGGCGATCCCCCAGGGATATCTGAACGGTCCGTTGTCCGTGCCGTACCCTCCCCATGTCGCTATGTGGCCACCAGTCGCTGTGAATGTCTGGATCCGATGGTTGTATGTGTCCGTGACGAAGACGGTGCCTCTCGGCATTGACGGCGAGCCTCTGGGTTCATTGAACTGGCCGTCGGCTGAACCGTTCGTCCCCCATGTCGAGAGGAAACCGCCGGTCGAGCTGAACGTCTGGATCCGGTTATTCTCCGTATCGGCGACGTAGACGTTGCCAGCGGCGTCGACGGCGATGCCCCGGGGATGCATGAACTGGCCGTCGTCCGTGCCGCTCGTCCCCCATGCCGTGAGGAAACCACCGGTTGAGCGTCGAACTTCTGGATCCGGTTGTTATACGTGTCGACGACGTAGACGTTGCCGGCGGTATCGACGGCGATACCCTGGGGATTGTAAACTGACCGTCGGCTGAACCGTTCGTCCCCCATGCCGTGAGGAAACCGCCGGTGGAGTCGAACGTCTGGATCCGGTTATTCTCCGTGTCGGCGACGTAGACGGTGCCGGCGGCGTCGACGGCGATGCCTCTGGGTTCATTGAACTTCCGTTGCCGTGCCGTATGTCCCCCATCCGGGAGGAAACTGCCAGTTGCGTTGAACTTCTGGATCCGGTTGTTGATTCGTGTCGGCGACGTAGACGTTGCCTGCGGAGTCGACGGCGATGCCTCTGGGATCATCGAACTGGCTGGGGCCGGAGCCATGCGATCCCCATTTGGTGACGAACTGGTACGGGTCTCACAGCCGCGACGGACTGAACGCACAAGGCCAAGTAGCAACATGGTGCAGAAACAGACAAGCAGTTTCATATCGATAACCTGATCGCGTCCTTGGTAATTCCAAAGTATAAATGGTTATCGTATATCTGGAACGATCGGTGTCGCCGGCTCTCATCCCGGCTCTGAATCGTAGACCGTGAGGGCGGGAAGGAGTCGGAAAAGAGAAGAACTGGCGGCCCGGGGCTTGGCGGGGCAGTACTGCCCACGCAGTTCCCCTTCGCCAATCAGATACGATTGGGATCAGTGCTGCTATGGGGATTCGAACCCCAGTCGTCGGCGTGAAAGGCCGACATGATTGGCCGGACTACACTATAGCAGCAGACGAACCAGGATACTTGGGCGGATAAAAAGATATAGGTTGTGCCGCCCCCCCTCAGTCGATCGGCGTGCCCGACTGGGAGGTCGCGGTCTTGAAGGCCGACATCAGCTGCCGCGTGACCGGCCCGGGCCGGCCGCTCCCGATCGTCCGGCCGTCGATCGTGACGATCGGCCCGACCTCGGCCGCCGTACCGGTCACGAAGACCTCGTCGGCGGAGTAGAGGTCGAAGTAGCCCATGTTCCGCTCGACGACCGTGATCCCCAGGTCGGCCGCGCACTCGAGAGCCACGAGGCGCGTGACCCCGCGCAGGTTGTTGAGCGTGGGGGGGGTGACGATCTCGCCGTTCTTGACAACGAAGATGTTGTCGCCCGAACCCTCGGAGAGATAGCCGTTCGTGTCGAAGAAGATCGCTTCGTCCCCGCCCTTGCAGTTCGCCTCGATCTTCGCGAGGATGTTGTTGAGGTAGTTGAGGCTCTTCACGTTCGGCGGCAGGGCCTCCGCGGGGTTCCGCCGGATCGAGACCGTCACCGCGGTCAAACCCTTCTCGTAGAGATCGCCGTACATCGCGCCCCACTCGACCGCGATGATGATCACCGTGGGTCTCTCGCATCTCCGGGGGTCGAGCCCGAGGTCGCCGATCCCTCGCGTCACGATCGGCCGGATGTAGGCGTCGCGGAGGCCGTTCCGGCGCAGCACCTCGCGGATCGCGTCGGCCATCTCGGTCTTCGCGATCGGGACCGCGAGGTCGATCGTCTTCGCCGAATCGTAGAGCCGGTCGAGGTGCTCGTCGAGCCGGAAGACCCGGCCGTTGTACGCCCGGATCCCCTCGAAGACCCCGTCGCCGTAGAGAAGCCCGTGGTCGAAGACCGAGACCTTCGCCTCCTCCTTCGGAAGATAGGCCCCGTCGAGGTAGATGATCATGTGTACACTCTGGGGGGGCCGGGGTTGTAGCCTTTACGCTTCCGCCGTCGCCGTGCGGCAGCGTTCGACGAACGCGGCGAACATGCGGCGGCTCGCGACCGGGTGGAGGTGGCAGTAGGCCCCGAGCACGTTCTTCACCACGGCGCCGTCCTGCATGCCGTCGATCCCCTTTCCGCGCGAGAGCGTGTAGGCATACCGGGTCCCGGGCTCGAGCGCGACCTCGGAGTAGTGGAATGCGTGGCCCCGGAAGGCGCCCGCGCCCATCGGCGACCCGGGCGTGCTCAGCCCCTCGACGTAGGTGACGACGCGGCGAGCCGGCATCCGCGTCTCGCCCGGGAGCACGCCCGCAAACTCGCGGACCTCTTCATGCTCCGCTCCCTGCCAGCCTGCGGCGAGCCGGATGCGGTCGGTCAGGTAGATCAGGCCGCCGCACTCGCCGTAGACGGGGGCGCCGTTGGCCGCCGCCTCGCGGAGCCCCTCGCGGCAGGACACGTTCGCCTCGAGCGCGGCCGCATGCATCTCGGGATATCCGCCGCCGAGGATGTAGCCGTCGGCGTCGGGGAGGGGGTCGTGGCAGGGGCTGAACCGGACCACCTCCGCCCCGGCCGATTTCAGCACCTCCTCGAGGTCGGCGTAGTAGAAGGTGAACGCCTCGTCGTGGGCGAGGCCGATGGTGACGTCGGACTCGTCCTCGCGCGGCGCGACGAGAGGTCTTTCGGCCGGCGCCGGGAGCTCCCGTGCCACCGAGAGCAGCCCATCGGGCGGGACGTACTCGCCGATGATCCGGGTCACGGTCTCGATTCGCTCGCGAAAGCCGGTCTCCTCGCTCCCCTCCCTGTACGGGACGAGCCCGAGGTGGCGCATGGCCAGGTGCATCTCCTCGATCGGCGGGACCGCGCCGAGGACGGGTATGCCGCAGAAGTGCTCGACGGCCGTGACGGCCTTCGCGCGGTGGGACGGTCCCGAGACGTTGTTCAGGATCACGCCCGCTATCGCGACGGCCGGGTCGAGGGCCTGGAAGCCCCGGACGAGCGCGGCCGCCGAGCGCGTGATCGAACGGGCGTTCACGACGAGCACGACCGGGAGGTCGAGGAGCTTCGCGATCTCGGCCGTGGAGCCCGCGTCGCCGATCGCCTCGGCCCCCTCGTACAGCCCGCGAACCCCCTCGACGATCGCGATGCTCGGCCCCGCGATTCGCGGCGTTGAAGACGGCCCGGTTCTCGGCGCGGGAGAGGACGAAGCCGTCGAGGTTCCGGCAGGGCCGGCCCGTGACCGCCGAGAGGTACGAAGGGTCGATGTAATCCATCCCGACCTTGAAGGTCTGGACGGTCTGGTCCCGGGCGAGGAGCGCCGAGAGCGCGAGCGTGACCGAGGTCTTGCCCGATCCCGATCGGTCGCCGGAGATCACCACTCCCTTCATGCAAGGCTCCGGAGGACCGCACCGAACTCGCTCTCGACGATCGACCGGACCCCGAGGGTCTTGGGGTGGAGGTCGACCTCGACCATCACGTGCGCGTGGCCGAGCTCGCGGAGCGGCGCGACCTGGCGCGGTCCGTTCGTGATCGAGAAGACCTCGATCCCCTCGGTGTACGCCGCGGGGATCGCGTGCGGAACCCCGGCGATGAGGGCCCATGCAGCTCCCGAGTCGCGGACTGCGGCGCCGAGCCGGTCGCCGAGGGCGCCGTACTCGTCGAGCGCGCCGATGGACTCGACCGGGACACCGCGCCCGGCGAGCTCCTCGCGAATCCGTCGCGCGTCGGCCCGGACCTTCGGGAGGCCCCGGTCCTCGAGGTTCGCGAGATACCTGACGGAGGCGTCGGGGGCGGCCTCGCGGAGTGCGGCGAGGATGTCCGCGAACATGTACGCGGTCTCCTTCTTCGCGTTCATGACCGCGATGCCGGGTGCGCCCGAGCGTGCGAGCGCGAGGAGGCGCGCGGCCGCGACGTGCTTGAGCGTGCCCCGTTCGGGCTCGATGTACGGACGGCTCGCCGCGCCGCGGAGGTGTTCGACCTCGTTCGCGGCTGCGAGGAGGAGGCGCTGGCGCGCGAGCTCCTCGGCATCGATCCATCCCACGCCGGCCGCGGCCTGAAGCGTCGCGATCACTCCGTCGACGTTCTCGGGAAAGCCCGCGTGGATGTCGACCGCGATCGTGGGGGTCGCGACTCCGCTGACGGCGTGGGCGAGATCCTCGCCGATGATCATTGCGACGCAGGTGCCGATCACGGCCATCCGGCGGGGACCGAAGGACGCCTCTGCCTCTGCCAGCACCTCGGCCAGCCGGTCCTCGCCGCCGAAGATGAACTCGTTCTCGCCGAGCGAGGTGGTGAGCACGCGCATCCCGTCCTCCTCGAGGAGGCGGGCGTGCTTGAACGAGCACCCGGACGGGCCGTGAAGGACCGCGACGTCCACCCCGAGGTCGCGGGCTGTGTACAGGGCTGCTACGATGGAACTCGGTCTGGGCTGAATGTACTTCATCGTCTATCTCCAGGTCTTGACCGCGAGCACGACCGGCCCGAGGCCACCTGCCCAGACGGCAGCCGCCTGGCCCGCATCGAGCGTCCCGGCCTCGAGGAGCGGACCGGACCATCCCCGCCCGGCGAGATCGTCCAGGGCTGCCCCCCGGAGCGCCGGCGGGCCGACGATGACGGCGAGGCCGGGATCGATGGCCGCGACGGCCGCCGCCACATCCCCGGGGGGAAACCCGTCGCAGACCGCGCGGTGCTCCTCGCCGACCACGAGCGAGAGCGGCAGCCCCGGCGCGAGGACGCGCGCGTACGCAGCAGCCTCGCACGCGGTCAGCCGCGTGGTGCCGCTGTTCGCATCGTCGACGATCGTCCGGCCGCTCTCCCGTCGTGCCGCGAGCCGGCCCGGGACCGGCCCCATCGCAGCGAGCCGCCGGGGATCGGCGCCGAGCAGCCCGGCCGCCGCTGTCGCAAGCTGGACCGCGTTTCGGTAGGCCGGGAGGGCATTGAGCGGGTTCGCGATCGGTCCGGCCGCGCTCGCACAGGTACTGCCCTCGCAGGGGGCGAGCGATCCTGCCTGAAAGAGCCTGGCGTGCTCGGCCGCCACACCGTCCGCCACCAGCAGGCGCGGCGCTCGTTCGGCCGAGGCGAGCTTGCACGCGAGGGCCGACCGCGCGCCGGCCGCGCAGGCGTAGTCATCGCCCGAGGTCAGGACCGCGAGGTCACCGGCACCCGTGACGCCGAGCGACTCCTCGGCCACGCACCACCCGCCGAGCGACGCGGCGGCCCGGGCCGCAGGAAGAACCTGCGCCGGCGTGATCGAGCGGCGCCAGAGCAGGCGACGTTCGGGGTAACGGAAGGTCCCGGCCGACGTATGCAGGATCCCGGGCCCCTCCATCGTCTCCGCTATCGCGAACGCGGTCGTGGTCTTCCCGCGTGCGCCGGTCACCTCGACCAGCAGGCGCGGCCGTTGATCCCGGAGGCAGCGACCCGCTGTCTCGTGATGCGAGACGAGCCTTTCTCCTGCGCCGGCGACGAGCGGATGGGCCGGGTCGAGGTGAACCGGGGCGATCACCCGGTCGAAGTCATCCGGGTCGGGAAGCGGTCCCGTCCCCCGGTAGACGTCGACGGCCTCGACACGGTGTCCGCGCAGCGCGAGCTCGTCCGCGAGCAGGGCGCCGCCGTGGATCGTATCGAGCACCAGCAGGTCCATACCGGCCCGCTAGATGAGAGACAGCGCGTTCGCGGCGTTCTTGAGCATCAGCTCGGCGAGGAGCGGGTCGACCCCGATCGGGTCGGCATAGACGAGCGGGATCGTGGAGCCGTTGGCCCCGAAGGTCCCGGTCTTCTGGCCCTCGGCGAGTCCGAGCAGGGCCGGGATATCCTTCTCGATATGAATGCCCCGGGCGAGGAAGAGCGGGACGACCACGAGCGCCTCGATCGATTCGTGGCGGAACGCCTCGAGCTGCTCTGTCACGGACGGCTCGTTCATGGACATGAATCCGCAACGGACCGAGAAGGCGTCGGACCGCTCCTGGATCATGCGGCCCGTCTCGAGGATCAGTTCCTTGTTGTAGGGGAGCTTCGACCCGTGGCCCACGAGGAGCATACCAAACCTGCTCATGTAGTACAGAGTACAACGCCAGCGCTACAAAAATATTACCGCTACCAGCCGGCAACGGCTCCCAAAACCCTATCTTCAGCGACACGAGATCTGTATACCTCAATGGCGGACGAAGAGGAGCGCTTCGCGCTCCGTATCAACGGACTCCCGGTGCGGACGCCGATCGCGCTCGCCTCGATGGCCGGCGTGGTCGACGCGGCGTACGCGCGTGCACGCGCCGCCCACGCCGGCGCCGCATTTCTCGGCGGCTACGCTGTCGACGCTCCCGACGATCGCCGCCGCCCGTGCGATGGCCGGCCGGGGCCGGGACGAGTTCATCTTCGATGACCCCGTCGGTACGCTCGAGCGCGAGGTCTCGGCACTGAAGGGAACCGGGCTCGTCGTCGGACTGAACCTCCGGGCCGCGACCCCCGAGGGTTTCGTCGACGTGGCACGGGCCATCGGCCCGTCCGTGGTCTACGAGATCGACGCCCATTGCCGGCAGCCCGAGATGGTCGAGGCCGGTGCAGGCGAGGCACTGCTGCACAGGCCGGAACAGCTCGAGGAGATCGTCCGCGCGCTCGCAGGCGAAGGGGTCTCGGTCTCGGTCAAGTTCCGCGCCGGCATCGGCGACGACCGTGAGATCGCGCGGCGGTGCTGGTCGGCCGGCGCCGAGGTCCTGCATGTGGACCTCATGGACCTCGGGTATCCGAAGATCCGCGAGCTCCGGAACACGGTCCCCCTGACCCTGATCGCGAACAACTCGATCACCACCTTCGACCGGATGCGCGAGATGCTCTCGCACGGGGCCGACATGGTCTCGCTCGCGCGGGGGGCGAGCGAGCGGACGCTCGCCGGGCTCGACGCCGCCATCACGAGGTATGCCGACGAACAGGGCTGGTACAACTCGCCAAAGCAGCTCTGCCGCGGCGGCGACGTCCGCGCGCTCGCCTTCTGCTGCATGCCGGTCAAGTCCTGCCCGCTCATCCCCACACTCGAGAAGATCGGTCTGAGCCGCGACCGGTACCTCGCGCTCAAGCAGGAGGCGGTCCGGAACACGATCCTCGAGGGCGGGGGCCAGACGTGCTTCGGTTCGCTCTCCTGGTGCTGCAAGTCCTCGTCTCCCTGCATGTTCCGCGACGTGACCCTCGGGCAGATGGGGGTCTCGAAGAAGGAGTACATGCAGGCCAAGCGGCGCCTCTCCGAGGAGATAATGCGCGAGGTCTTCGCGACCCCGCCCGGGACGGTCTGAGGAGATGGCCCCGCTCGGCTGCACCTTTCCGTCGTCGGGGGCGGACCGGGCCCAGCTCGCGATGGCCCTCGAGGTGCTCGCCTCGCCCAAGCCCGGGAACGTGGACCGCTGCCACGATTACGCAGAGACACGGCTCGAACACTTCATCGTCTCGACGCTCGCGGCCCGCCCGGCCCTCGAGGCGGCGGAGGCCCGAAGCGCCGGGCTCGGTTCGCTGATCGAGGCCGCTGTCGGCGCGACGGCGTGCCACGCCGGCGGCAACACGCACTTCGGCGCGTTCATCCTGCTCGTCCCGCTCGTGTACGGAGGGACGCTCGAGGGTGCGATAGAGGCGGTCCGCGCGTCGACGGTCGAGGACGCGGTCGCCTTCTACCGCTCGTTCGCGCTGACGCAGGTCCGGGTTGCCGCGGAGGACGAGCTCGACGTGAACGACCCCGGTGCGGCCGACGCGCTCCGCGCCCGGGGCATGACCCTCCTCGACGTGATGGCCCACTCGGCTCCGCGCGACATGGTCGCCCGCGAGTGGACGAACGGCTTCGCCCTCTGCCGCCGGGCCGCCGACGCCCTGCTCGCCGACAACGAGCCCCGGACCGCCGTCCGGCGGGCGTTCCTCAACCTGCTCGCGGCCGAGCCCGACACATTCATCGCGAAGAAACACGGCCCGGAGCTTGCCGAGGAGACTCGGCGCCGGGCCGCCGCCGTCGTCCGGGGCGAGGCCACGCTCGAGTCGCTCGACACCTGGTGTATCGAGCGCGGGGTCAACCCGGGTTCGATCGCTGACATCACTATCGGCGCGATCTTTCTCGCGCTCGGGAGGGGATGGGTATGGGACTCCTAGGGCAGGGGATCAGCGAGGTGATCGCGACCACGCGACAGAATGCGGCCCCGGTCGGAATCCACCGGCGCGGGGATGCACTCTCGGCGGTCCTCTACCGGGGCTCGCATACGGCGGAGAACGCGGCGCGAGAGGGGTGGCTCGTCGCGAACGTGATCCACGACCCGGTCCTGTTCGTGCGGACCGCGTTCGACGACCTGCCGGCCGATGCGTTCGTCTCCATTCCCGGAATCGGCTGGGATCGCCTCGCCGCGGCCGAGGGCTACGCCGCGTGCCGGGTCGAGGTGGAGCGCCAGACCCCGGAAGCCTTGCGGATCAGGCTCTCCGTGGTGCAGGAGGAGATCATCGAGCCCCGGTGCGTTCCCGTGAACCGGGGCCGATGCGCCGTGATCGAGGCGACGGTCCACGCGACCCGGTTCGGGCGCACCCGGGACCCCGGGCTCGGACGTCTGATCGACCACCACGCGGCCGTCATTCGCCGGTGCGGCGGTCCGGCCGAGCTCGAGGCACTCGCGCTGCTCATGGACTATATCGGTCCTGCATCGGACTGACAAATACCCCTAGATCCGCCTGTTTTTCCGGAAATTATTGTGAATTTTTCGTATTTCCAGATCTCTCCCGGTCGGAAAAAATCGCAACGCTCATTAGGGCAGATAGCATAACTTGAGATGCGTTAATCATTGCTGCGGTCCGTCCGGCACCCCCACGCCCCCGCGGGCCGCGTTGACCAACGCATGTGATGGACGATGCTCTGCTCCGTTTATGAAAGGATGGGTCTTGCGCGCTGGCTGGTTCTCGGGTTGCTCCTTATCGGGTGCACCGTCGGGATCGGATCGGCGATCGCGGTGACGGGCCCCGTGGTGATCGACAAACCCGGGAGCTACGAACTGACAAAGGATATCCTCGATACGAAGGCGTCTGTCTGCATCGAGATCCGGTGCGACAACGTCGTCTTCGACGGGAAGGGCCACCGCATCACCGGTGTCGACGCGGCGAACTCTGCGGGAGTGCTGGTCCATGGCTCCGGCCCGGTCTCGAACGTGGAGATCCGGAACCTCGCGACCGAGGACTGGTTCTACGGCATCTACGTCTGGGGCGGGAAGGATCTCTCGATCGCAGGCATCACGGCCTCAAGCAACTACTTCGGCATCGCCCTGAACCCGGCCTCCGACTCGACGGTCACAAACTCGAGATTCACCGCGAACAGCTACGGCGTGGTCATGACCGGCTCGACCCGGAACACCGTCTCGGGCTGCCGGATCACGGGCAACGACCTCGCCGGGGTCTCGCTCTACGGCGCGGCCGGTAACACCTTCTCGGACAATCTCTTCAAGAACGAGAAGAACGTGGCGTTCATCAACGGCGGCACGCCGGCCAACGCCTGGAACGTGGCCAAGCGCCTCGGCCCGAATATTGCGGGCGGCCCGGCCATCGGCGGCAACTGCTGGCTCGCTCCCGACGGCACGGGCATCTCCGAGACGGGCGACCAGAGCGGCGGCTTCATCACGAAGCCCTACACCCTCGCCCCGGGCAACGTCGACAAGCTGCCGCTCGCGGCTCACCCTGAGGCCGGTACGCCCACGCCGACGGCAAACGCGACTCCCGAGCCAACCAAGGCCTCCGAGGGAGCATTGGACGGGTCGAAGCCGTACCACGCCCTCACCCTGCCGTGCACCATTCAGTTCGAGGACTATCGACCTCGGCGGCCCGGGCGTCGGCTACTTCACCCCGGCACCGGTGACGAGCAAAGTCTACCGCGCCGGGACGATCGCGATCGAGAGGAACGTGAACGAGAGCGGGTACCACCTGACCGGCACCCGGTACCGCGAGTGGCTTCGGTACACGGTCGAGGTCCCGCGAGACGGCATCTACACGGTGAAGGCCCGCGTCTCCTCGCCGAGCAACGGCCAGTACTTCAAGGTGATCGACGAGTGCCACCCGAAGAGCAGCGTCACAGTCTGGGTCCCGAACACGAAGTCGTTCGACACCTTCGCCGTGACCAACGGGAACCAGCTCCGTCTCTCCAAGGGAACGCACACCCTGAAGGTCTTCTCGTACGGCACCCAGGACATGGACTGGCTCCAGCTCTCCTGACACCCTCTTTCTTGAGCGGAACCCCAGACAGATCCCCTTCATCCGGTTCGGGCCCATGGCGTTCAACCCGCTACTGATCGGCGCGGCCGCGATCGGCGTCACGCTCGTCTACGCTTCGATTCTCGACCTGCGGTCGCGGCGGGTTCCTGTCCGAACCTGGTACCCGATGCTCCTCATCGGCGCGCCGTTCACGGTCTGGTTCTACATTTCCCGCTTCGACGAGAGTCCGTCCAGTGCGGCCGCACTCCTCATCCTCTCCGTGGTCTTTGCGACCGCAATCTTCCTCTTCGACTACTTCAACCTGATAGGGGGCGCCGACGCTCGAGCGATCGCCTACATCACCCTGCTCCTGCCCACGTTCCCGTTCACTCCCCTCCTTGGCGACACCGTTCCCGGCTTCTTTCCGTTCCCGCTTCTCATCCACACCTGCGTAATAGCCCTGCTCGTCGTCCCGATCGGGCTCCTCTTCTGGAACTGGCGGCAGGGCGTCGACGGACCGCTCGCCGCGCGGCTCAGGGGCTACCCGGTCACGGCCGCCGAGATCACCGAAGGGCGCGCCTTCGGCTTCCTGATGGAGGACCTCTCCGTTGCAGGCGGCGTACTCCGGCGCCGCTTCTTCACTCTTCCCGAGTCGATCCTCATGATGTTCAGCGGTAAACGCCTCTACACCCGCGAGCTCCGGGTCGAGCCGGAGCGGTTCACGACCCAGCTCGGACTGATCGAGCGCGCCTCACCAGTCTGGATCGCGGTCGGCGTGCCGTTCATCGTGCCGCTCACGGTCGGCTTCTTCGTGACCCTGATCGTCGGGGATACCCTCTTCTTCCTGCTCTCCCGCCTCCTCGGAGTGTGATACTGTGCTCGATATACGCTACAATAACGGACTGGTCCCGGTCGTCGTCCAGGACGCCGGGACCCGCGATGTACTGATGGTCGCCTATGCGAACGACGAGGCCGTGCGACTCACGCGCGAGACCGGCTTTGCCCACTACTACAGCCGGTCGCGCCGGCGGCTCTGGAAGAAGGGCGAGGAGTCGGGCCATCTCCAGCGCGTTCGCGAGATCCTCGTCGACTGCGACGAGGACTGCCTCCTCTACCGGGTCGACCAGACCGGTGCCGCCTGCCATACGGGCCACCGGTCCTGTTTCTACCGGACGATCGAGGGCGAGGTCGTCGGGGAGCGGCTCGTCGATCCCGCCGAGGTATATGCTAATAAGGCGTGATGCCCGATCTGTTGTGGTGGTTTTTTAATGAGACTGGTCCCCGATACAAGCGTCATCATAGACGGGCGCATCACCTTCCTCATCAGGCAGGGTGATTGCCCGGACGCCGAGATCATTATCCCCGAAGCCGTGGTCGCCGAACTCGAGTCGCAGGCGAACCAGGGGCGCGAGATCGGTTTTTCAGGTCTCGCCGAACTGCAGCGACTCGACCGGATGGCGCAGGAGGGGCTCTGCACGGTCCGGTTCGTCGGCGCACGGCCGTCATTCGACCAGGTCCGGCTCGCGGCCGGCGGCGAGATCGACGCCATGATACGCGAAGCCGCGCACGAGTACGACGCAACCTTCGTCACCAGCGACCGCGTCCAGAGCGAGGTGGCCCGGGCCAAAGGACTCCAGGTACAGTACCTCCGTCCCGAGATCGGCGAGTTCAGCCCTCTCGGGATCGATCAGTTCTTCGACGAGCAGACGCTCGCGGTCTACCTGAAGGAGCTCGTGCCGCCGCACGCGAAGCGGGGCACGATTCAGGACGCGCGATTCGTGAAGATCCGCGACCAGCCGTCGAGCGAGCACGAACTGGTCGCCCTGGCCCAGGAGTGCCTCGAGCGGGCCAAGCGCGACCCTGACGGCTTCATCGAGCACGAGAGCCGCGGGATCACGATCCTCCAGATCGGCTCGATGCGGATCGCGATCGCCCGGTGTCCGTTCGTCGACGGCATGGAGATCACGGCCGTCAGGCCTGTCGTCGACGTCACGCTCGACGACTATGCCGGCACGGACGGGTTAACCGAGCGGCTGACCGGCGGGCGGTCTGGCATCCTGATCGCCGGGGCCCCCGGCGTCGGCAAGACCACGCTCGCCCAGAACTGCGCGACCTTCCTCATGGAGAACGGAGTCATCGTCAAGACCATGGAGGCGCCGCGGGACATGCAGGTGCCGGACCTGATCTCGCAGTACACGGCCCTCGACGGGCGAATGGAGGCGACGGCCGAGATGGTGATGCTGCTCCGGCCGGACTACGTGATCTACGACGAGCTCCGCCGGACCGAGGACTTCCGGGTCTTCGCGGACATGCGTCTCGCTGGCGTCGGGATGATCGGCGTGCTCCATGCCGAGAACGTCCATGCGGCTCTCCTTCGCTTCCTGAGCCGGGTCGACTTCGGGACGCTCTCACGCGTGGTCGATACGATCGTGATCGTCGAGGAGGGCGAGATCGCGCACATCTACGACCTGGAGTTCGGTCTCCGGGTCCCCGACTCGATGCCGGGCGACGGGGCCGTGACGCCGGTCGTGACCGTGGTCGACGCGGCGACAGGGCTTGCGGCGCTCGAGGTCTTCCGCTACGACGGCGAGATCGTGATCATGCCCCTCGCCCTGCCAACGCCACTCCCCGAGCGCGGCCGCCCGCGTCCGGAGCCGGCACCGGAGCGTGCTCCTGCGGCTCCCGCCGACGAGCGGGGCGGCGGGCGCCAGATCGAACGGGAGCTCCAGCGCGAGATCGGCCGATTCACGGACGGTCCGGTCGAGGTCAGGATGCTCTCCGATACCAAGGCCGTGGTCTACATCGACGATAAGGATGTCCCGGCAGCGATCGGCAAGGGTGGCAAGAACGTCGCCGCGATCGTGAACCGGATCGGGGTCGGGATCGATATCCGGGCCCGGTCCGAGACCGCGGCGCCGGCGCCGGCACCGGGCGGCGCGGATGCGGACGAGGAGCTGGGCGAGGGGGCGATCCGGATCCGGACCGACCGCCGGCATCTGGCGATCATCGCCCCCGACCAGAGCGGGCGGATTGTCGACGTCTTCGCCGGTAAGGAGTACCTCTTCACGGCGACCGTGAATGAGAACGGGGAGATCCATCTCGCGCGGACCAGCTCGATCGCGCAGGAGATGCTGAAGCGATTCACGGCGGGCGAGGCCATCCGGATGCGCCCCGTCTAGGAGCGAGGAGATGGAAAAAGATAACTTGCAGTCGATGGAAGCCGCGGTCCAGGAGCGCTGGGGCGATTCGTTCGCCGCGGACCCCGCCGCGCCCGGCGCAGAGAAGTTCTATCTGACCGTCGCGTACCCGTATCCGTCGGGAGCGATGCACGTCGGCCACGGGCGCACCTACCTGGTGCCCGACGTGGTGGCCAGGTTCTGGCGGATGCGCGGGCGGCGTGTCCTCTACCCGATGGCCTTCCACGTGACCGGCGCACCCGTGATCGGGATCTCGAAACGGATCGCGAACCGCGATCCGGCCGCGATCCGGCTCTACCGCGACCTCTACCGCGTCCCCCCGGACGTGCTCGACCGGTTCGTGGACCCGCTCGAGATCGTCCGTTACTTCTCGGACGAGTACGAACGCGTCATGCGGATGGCCGGTCTCTCGATCGACTGGCGCCGGCGGTTCACCACCGTGGACCCCCACTACAGCAAGTTCATCGAGTGGCAGTTCGGCCGACTGTTCGAGAAGGGCTACGTGGTCCGCGGGGCGCACCCCGTCCGGGTACTGCCCGCTCTGCGACAACCCGGTCGGCGACCACGACCTCCTCGAGGGCGACAAGGCCGAGGTGATCCGGTTCGTGCTCGTGATGTTCCGGCTCGGCGACACCCTTGTGCCGACCGCGACCCTCCGGCCCGAGACCGTGTACGGCGTCACCAATCTCTGGGTAAACCCGGACGTGACGTACGTCCGGGCCGAGGTCGATGGCGAGACCTGGCTCGTCTCGCGGGAGGCGGCCGAGAAGCTCGCACTCCAGGACCACGAGGTCCGCATCCTCGAAGAGATCCCGGGCGCCGCGCTCGTGGATCGGACCGTGACCCACCCGCTTGCGGGCGAGGTCCCGATCCTGCCCGCGGCGTTTGTCGATCCCGAGATGGCGACCGGCGTCGTGATGTCCGTGCCCGCGCATGCGCCGTTCGACTACGTCGCGCTCCGCGACCTCCAGCAGGAGGGTCGGTACACGGAGCTCGTTCCGAGGCCCCTGATCACGGTCGAGGGCTGGGGCGAGTGCCCGGCGCAGGACGCGGTCGAGCGCGCAAAAGTCACAAACCAGCACGACACGCGCATGGACGCGCTGACCCAGGAGGTCTACAGCGCCGAGTTCTCGAAGGGGCGGCTCCACGAACGGCTCGGCGGAGCGACCGTCCGCGAGGCACGGGACTCGGTCGGCGAGTTCCTCTGCGCAGAGCACGGTTCGACCGTGATGTACGAGTTCGACACGCGGCCCGTGGTCTGCCGGTGTTCGAGCCGGGTCTTCGTCAAGATCCTCCACGACCAGTGGTTCCTGACGTACTCCGATCCCGAGTGGAAGGACCAGGTGAAGGCCTACCTGCCCGAGATCTCCCTCGTACCGCCCGAGGTCCGCGCCGAGTTCGAGCGGACCATCGACTGGCTCAAGGACTGGGCCGCCACCCGCCGCGTCGGCCTGGGAACGTATCTGCCCTGGGATCCGACCTGGCTGATCGAGCCGCTCTCGGACTCGACCATCTACATGGCCTACTACACGGTGGCGCACAGGATCCGCGAGCTCGACCCCGCCCTGCTCACACCGGCCGCGTTCGACTACCTCTTCCTCGGGATCGAATCTACGGATCTGCCTGGCCGGGAGTTGCTTGCCCCGCTCCGCGAAGAGTTCCTGGCCTGGTATCCGTACGACTACCGGTTCTCGGCCAAGGACCTGATCTCGAACCACCTGACCTTCCAGCTCTTCCACCACGCGGCGATCTTCCCGCCCGAGCTCCAGCCGAAGGGGATGGTCGTCTTCGGCATGGGACTCCTGAACGGGGCCAAGATGTCATCGTCCAAGGGCAACGTCTTCCTGCTCGAGGACGCCCTGGCCGAGTTCGGTGCGGACACGGTCCGGATGTTCCTGATGGGCTCGGCGGAGCCCTGGCAGGACTTCGACTGGCGAAACGAACTCGTCGCCTCGACCCGACGTCAGATCGAGCGGTTCGAGTCGACCGTGCGGGACGCAATCGCCGCTCCGGACGCGCCCGGCCTTGTCGACGGCTGGCTGCTCAGCCGGCTCCAGCGGCATGCCGGGAAGGCGACGACGTCCCTCGAGTCTTTCCAGACGCGGCAGGCCCTGCAGGAGGCGTTCTTCGGGGTCGAGGCCGATCTCCGGTGGTACGCGCGGCGCCAGCCCGCGGGTGCCGTGGGGGGACCTGCAGTCCGCGAGCTCTGCTCGGTCTGGGTCCGCCTCCTTGCTCCGTTCATCCCGTTCACCTGCGAGACCCTCTGGCAGGCGCTCGGCAACGAGGGGCTCGTCTCGTTCGCGCCCTGGCCCGAGGCCGACCCCGCGCGGGACCGTCCGGCGCTCGAGCTCGGCGAGGAGCTCCTCAGTCGCACGGTCGAGGACGTGGAGTCGATCCTGAAACTGCTGCCGATCACCCCGTCCGCGATCGAGATCGCGGTCGCCCCCCCCTGGAAACGGGACGTCTTCAGGACGATCGCCGCCGCCGACGACCGGAACGCGGCCGTCCGGTTCGTGATGCAGGACGAGGGTATGCGGCAGCGAGGAAAGGAGGCGGCCGACGCGGCGAAGCAGTGCACGACCCTGATCCACCGCCTCCCGCCGGAGCTCGTCGAGAATCTCCTTCAGGTCGAACTCGACGAGGCCGCGGTCTTCGTCGGGGCCCGCGAGTTCCTCGAGCGGGCCATCGGCCTGCCTGTTCGCGTCGTCGGCGCGGAGGAGTCGGCCCACCCGAAGGCGTCGATGGCCCTCCCCTTCAAGCCGGCGATCACGATCGAGTGATCAGGCCCCGGCCTTCTTTTTCGACCGCTTGACCCGCTCCTTCGAGGAGAAGCCGGTCGCGGACTCCAGAAATGCGTTTCGCTTCCGGATCGTATCCAGGATCACGGCGTCATCCTCGACGGACGTGTCGGTCTCGATCTCGACCCGGAGCGTCTTCCCCTCGGGGCCGGGGGTCGCGACGAGCCGGCGGATGGCACCGTAGGCGACCGCGAAGCCGTCGCCGGCGGGCTCGGGCTCGGACCCGAAGTGGCGGGTAAGTTCGATTGGTATCCGGCTGGCAAGATCCTTTGTCGATTCCCCGTTTGACCTCGAACTCTTCCATAATACTTTTTAGGGAGATACTCTATGTTAACTTGATGCCCCCCGACACGTCAACCGACATCAAGATCATGGCCAAGCCACTGGCGGGCGAGTCGCCGACCGTCCTGATGGGCTTCCCCGGCAGCGGCCTCGTCGGCTCGATCGCGCTCCAGTACATGGTCGACCAGCTCGAGTTTCCGCTGATCGGGACCATGACGAGCAAGTACTTTCCGCCGTTCGCGATGATGGCCAAGGGACTGGTGAACGTCCCCGTGCGCATCTACGAGAAGCCCCCGCTCGTCGCGATCGTGGCCGACATCCCGGTCCATCCCATGATCTGCTACGAGGTCGCGAACGGGATCATGGACTGGCTCGACCCCTTCCACCCCAAGGAGGTGGTCGCTCTCGCCGGCGTGGTCACGAACGAGCCGGAGAAGCGGGTCTTCGGCGTGGCAACGACCGAGGAGGCCCTCGAGCGGATCAAGGACCTGACCCAGTTCCTCCCGGTCGGCTCGATCTCGGGGATCGCGTCCTCGATCCTGACCGAGTGCAAGGTCCGCGGGGTCCCGGGGATCGGCCTCCTCGGCGAGACCGTGAACGCGCCCGACCCGCGGGCCGCGGCGGCCGCGCTCGAGGTGCTGAACAAGATGTACAGCCTGAACGTGGACATGCAGCCCCTGCTCGACCAGGCCGAGGAGATCGAGGCGACCATGCACCGTCTCTCCGAGGAGGTCCAGTCGACCGAGGTCTCGCAGAAGCGCGAGAACCTCCCGATGTACGGGTGATCGCGATGGAGGTACCTGCGCTCACCAGCATCTCCCCCGAGATCCTCCGGGAGCTCAAGCGGGGACTGCCGCGGACCCTCGAGGTCCAGTCGGCTCACAACGTGATCACGATCGCGAAGGTCGGCCCGGGGGACCACCTCTTCATGACGAGCGTCGACCCCGACGACCTGTCGCCGGGAGACCGCGGCATCATGGCCGACGTGCTCACGATCGGAGTCTCCATGAAGCGGGTCATCGAGTTCTCGCACGGCTCCCACTTCGAGGAGAGGGAGCGGACCGCGGTCCGCGTCCAGGTCCGGTACTGCGCCGAGTCGACGATCAAGGGCGTCTTCACGCGGGACAACTTCGGGCCGACGCACGTCGACGTGGTCAGGGCGCTCGATGTGCCCACGCCGGTTGATCACCCTTTTTCCCATTCGACGGTTTGATTAGGCGCGCGGTCGAACAGAGATCTCCCGCGGGCCTGTGGCTTAGCCCGGATAGAGCGCCGGGCTTCTAACCCGGACGTCGGGGGTTCGAATCCCCCCAGGCCCGTTCTCTTCTACCGGATCCGAGTTCCCGGCTCGACCGGCCGGAGCGGCACGAGCAGGGAGGCCTCCTCGCCCGCCGCGAGGATCATGCCCCGGCTCTCGACCCCGAAGAGGACAGCCGGCGCGAGGTTCGCGATCACGACCACGTCACGGCCGACGAGTTCTTCGGGCGCGTAGAAGCCGGCGATCCCGCTCACGATCTGCCGCTCCTCCTTCCCGATGTCGACCACGAGCCGGAGGAGCTTCTTCGACTTCTTGATCGGCTCTGCCTGGACGACACGTCCGATCACGAGTTCCATGCGGCCGAACTCCTCGATCGTGAGCGGGGCCTCCGGCGTCGCCGCCTCGCACGCCGCGCGCCGCTCGGCCTCGGCCACGCGGGCGGCGAGAAGGGCCTCGAGCCCGGTCACCTGCTTCTCCTCGAGCCGGGCGAAGAGCGGCGTCGGCAGCGCGAGCGGCGCGGGAGCGAGGGGCACCCCGCTCTCGTCGAGGCGGTGGTCGGCGACCTTCCCGGGCTGCCCGAGCATGCCCCAGATGCGCTGCGCGGCATCGGGCATCACGGGGTCGATCAGAAGGGCGAGCGCCTTCGTCACCTGGAGCGCATCCGCGATCACCTGCTCGGCTGCCGCCGGATCGGTCTTCACGAGCTTCCACGGGGCGTTCGCCTGGATCAGGTTGTTGCCGTGGGCTGCGAGCGCCATCACCGCGTCGACCGCGTTCTTGAACTCGTACTCGGTCATCGCCCCGTCGACCACGGCGAGGGTCTCCTCGATCACGGCCAGGACGGGCGCGCTCGCCGCAACGGCGGGGATCCCGCCGAACTGCGTATGGGCGAAGTGAAGGGTCCGGTGGACGAAGTTGCCGAAGGTGTTGACGAGCTCGTTGTTGACCCGATCGGCGAAGGCGCGCCAGGAGAAGTTCAGCTCGCGCGTGTGGCTCGTGGAGGCGAGGAGGTAGTACCGGAGGCAGTCGGCCGGAAGCCCGAGGTCGAGGTAGTCCTCGTTCGTCCAGACCACGTATCCCCGCGACTTCGAGAACTTGTGGTCGTCGACCTTGAGCATGCCCGAGGCGACGACCGCGCTCGGCAGGCCGTACCCGGCCCCCTTCAGCAGGGCCGGCCAGAAGATGCAGTGGTGGTAGGTGATGTCCCCGCCGATGAAGTGGGTGATCTCTCCGTCGCCGCACCAGTACCGCCGCCAGTCTCTGCCATGCATGGCGGCCCACTCCTCGGTGAACGCGATGTACCCGATCGGGGCGTCGACCCAGACGTAGACCACGAGGTCGTCGCGCCCCGGGTACTTGACCCCCCATTCGAGCGTGCGCGTGATGCACCAGTCCCTGAGACCGTCGCGGACCCAGCCGAGCGCATAGTTGCGGGCGTTCGCGGTCCCCTTCAGGTGCTCGAGGTGTTCGAGCAGGAACGGTCCGAACGAGGAGAGCCTGAAGAAGAAGTGCTCCTGCTCGCGGAGCTCGGCCGGCGTGTCGCAGACCGTACAGACCGGCTTTCGGATCTCGCCGGGCTCGAGGTGCTTGCCGCAGCCCTGGTCGCACTCGTCGCCGCGGGCCTCGGCCCCGCAGTGGGGGCAGAGCCCCTTGACGTAGCGATCGGGAAGGAACCGCCGGCAGCTCGGGCAGTAGCTCTGCTCGATCCGCTCGGCGTAGACGTGGCCGTTCTCCTGGAGTCGCCGCACGATCGCCTGCGTCCGCCGGTGGTTCGTCTCGCCGTCGGTCATGCCGAAGTGGTCGAAGGCGACGCTCATCCGGCGGAAGGTGCTGTCGAAGTGCTCGTGGTAGCGTCGGCTGAGCTCGGCCGGGCTGGTCCCCTCGGCCTCGGCGCTGACCACGATCGGCGTCCCGTGGTTGTCCGAGCCGCAGACAAAGGCGACCTCCTCGCCGCGGTGGCGGCGATAGCGGACGTACATGTCCGCCGGTACGTACGTGCGGAGGTGGCCGAGGTGGCACGAGCCGTTCGTGTACGGGAGGCCGCAGGTGACGAGCCGGGGCGCATCGCTCATGCAGAGCTTTTTGAGAGCGATCGGATATATAGTACGGGCGGATGGCGACACGACGACGGCTTGAAACGCGCGGATTCGGCGGAGAGGCCGCGATCCCGCCCCTATCGCGGCTCGCGGAGCAGCTCGGAGAGCGATCCGGAATCGAGGCCGACCTGACCACCTTCCGCCTGCTCGAGTCGCTTCGCCCCCAGCTGGCCGCCGGGATCGGAGCCGTGGCGGCGGGCGGTGAATTCTACGGAGATCGCTGGCGCGAGGCGATCGGCGGCACGCGGAGCGGCGTGCTCCGCGAGGCCCCGTTTCCCGAGCCCGGCGCCCTGGAGATGGACGCCCGCGCGATCGCGGCGGAGGTGCGGGCGCCGTTCGCGGCGATGCCGGCACCGTCGACGCTCGGTCTCGTCGACCGTCACTTCGGCGATGCGGCCGAGGCGGGGGCGGCAATCCGCGACGTCTGCGGCAGCCTGATGCGCACGATGCGCGACGCCGGCGCCGCGGGCCACGTGCTGATCGCCCGTTCCCCCCTGGACGAGGAGCTCGAGGATCTCGCCTCGCCCTTTACGTTTTTCTACTGCCCCGACCTCGGCCAAGAAGCGCTCGACATCCTGCTCGACCACCAGCGCGCGTTTGCGCTCCCCGGGCGGCGCGTGGCCGAGCTCCCCGACCAGATCGACCAGTACGGAACCCGCCCGGTCTACCTGGTCGATCCGACGGAGGAGGAGGTCGCCGCGGGCCTCGAGGTGCTCGACCCCGACCACCTCCGAATCGGCGGGTTCTGCCCCGGCGACTGCGATGCCTACTGGCGGCGGCTGGCGGCTATCTGATCAGAACGAGCTGTCGAGCGCGGACTCGATGCGCGCGGCGTCCGGTCCGCCGAGGCACGATGCGGCATTCCGGAGCGCCTGCTCAGCCATGCGCCGAACGAACGGGTTCTCGTCGTCAAGGCGCACGAGAAGCGCATCGACTGCAACCGGGGCGGGGTCGGATCCGAGTCCCTTCACGGCCATATACCGCACATGGTCCTTCTCGTCCTCGAGCAGGGCGACGAGCGCGGGAGCGACACGAGGGTCGCGAATCTCGCCGAGGGCTTCGGCCGCACGGTAGCGCACGACCCAGGACGGGGCCTCGAGCGCCGCGATCAGGGCGGGAACCGCCTCCGTCCCATAGTGAGAGAGGGCGCGGGCCGCTGCTGCGCGGACCACCTTATCAGGGTCGGCGAGGGCCGCGATCAGGGCGGGCAGGGCGGCGGACCTTCCGCACTGAGCGAGAGTCAGCGCGGCGAAGGCGCGAACGGCGGGATCGGGCGCATCGCGGAGGGCCTCGAGCAGCGGGCCGACGGCGTCGTCGATGGTGGGTACGTCGGAAGACATGAGGGCGGGGACTACTCCTGCTGCTGCTGGAGGAGCTCGATCTCCTTCAGAGTCTTCTCTGCCAGCTCCTTCATCCTCGCCGAGATTCGGCTCGAGGCCGAGAACTCCACGGTCCGCATCGCGTTCGCGATCTCCGAGCCGAGCACGAAGATCGCGTACTTGTGCTCGAGCTTGCTCTTGTGGACCTGCTTCGGCGTGATCCTGAGCGCGTTATACTGAGAGAAATGCAGTTCGGGACTTGTGCCCTCGAAATACTCCTTGATCTCCGAGAGCATCTGGTGCAGAATGATCAGCTCGTCCTTGTGCATACCCCCTCCGCAGATCAAAATGGAAAGGCTTATTATAAATATATAATTGTTCTTAGGGCAATTTCATCAACCGGACCGAGAGCGGCCGCTTGATCACCCCCGAGAAATCCCGTGCCGCGACGAACTCGACTCCCCGGCCGACGAGGCGGTCGAGCAGGCGCTGGTCGACGGCTGTGTCCGCGACGACGCCGGCGATCTGGCCGCTCATTCCTTCGAGCGTGCGCTCTATCTCGTCGGTCCGCACCTCGGAGAGCACCGAGAAGTCTGCGGAGAGGAACCGTGCCACCGTGCGGCCCGAGACCCTCTCCAGGTGGTCGCGGAGCGAGGACGGGTCCTTCGCCGCAGGCTCGGGCGACGGTGCCGGCTCGACGGCCGGCGCCGGGCCACCGCTCTCGGGTGGCACCTTCGCCATCGAGCGGCGCTCGCCCTCTTCGGCATAGTACCTGCTCGCGGACGTACTCGACCGGGATCTTGTTCCGGAGCGCCTTGATGATCTCCTTCCTGGACATGTCCTCGACGGACTTGCCCCGGGGAGAGAACGCGACAAAGTCGATGTCGGCGATCTGGAGGAGCTCGCGGAGGATCAGCTCGCCGCCACGGTCCCCGTCAAGGAACGCGGTCGCCGTCTTCTTGTCGGAGAGATCGACGATCGTCTCGGGGACGTTCGTCCCCTCGACCGCGACGGCATTCTTGATGCCGTACTTGAGGAGGTTGATGACGTCGGCACGCCCCTCCACGATGATGATCGCGTCCGAGTCGACGACGTTCGGTCCGCCCGGGACCTTGTCCTCGCCGATCGCTTCGATCTTCTCGATCCGGATCGCCTCTCGCACCTCGTCGAGGAGGATGTAACTGTCGATGGCCCCCTCGTCGAAGTGGTCCAGCAGGAGCTCCTTCGCCCGCTCGACGATCCGCCGCCGCTTCGTGACCCGGATGTCCTCGATGGATTCGACTGCGACGCGGGCGACGCATGGTCCGACGCGGTCGATGGTCTCAAGCGAGGCCGCCAGGATGGCGGTCTCGGCCCGATCGAGCGATGACGAGATGTAGATGTCTCCCTTTGTCTCGCCCTTCTTACTAGTGATCTGGACGTCTATTCGACCTACACGTCCAGTTCGTTGCAGATCTCGCAGATCGAGGTCTTCGCCGAGCAACCCTTCAGTCTGGCCAAAGATGGCCCCAACTACATCAGGTTTCTCGACCACCCCCTCTGCCTGCAAGGTAAGGTGAATGAGATACTTGGTCGTGTCAGGTGAGTACACGTGATCACACCCCCATGTCGTTTGCCGGGAACTGACCGCTTGAACATAGGTACTCTATTATATATACAGAACCGCTACTTAAATACGCACCCCGCTTCAATCCGGGCGGCAACGGCGGGGTAGGGCACGGGTAGCCCGTGCCCCGAGGACAGGCACGAGGATCCGCGTTCGTTTTCGGAACGGCGGCCATTTCTTTCCCTTTCAGAAGGATCTCCGTTCCCCTTTGCGAGGGCATTTATAGCTGGCATGCAAGATCCAGTATGATAATCGGGGCGGCCCGCTTTCTGCCGCTCCCACCCTTCCCCACGGGAGATGCACCGTGAGACTGTTCATGAAATCCGTCCTCCTCCTCTTCGCCATCGTCGGTCTCTGCCTCTGCGCTGCCCAGGCCGCAACGCCGGCGCCGACGTTGGGCGCATCCCAGATCGTTAAGGCCGCCTCTTCCCCGGCGGCGCAGACGGCTCTCCCGACGGTCGCCGGCCTGTCCGCGGATACCTCTTCCTCGGCCGTCCCGAAGGCCGTGCCACAGATCTCCAGCCCCACGGCATCGCCCACGGTCCGCGCGACGACGCCACGTCCCGCGGCGACCACCGCAGCCCCGTCGACGACGGCAACCGCGCCCCGATCCACGGCGATGCCGACGACCGCCGCGGTCTCGACGACGGGGGCTTCGGGAGCGGCGGTTTCATCCCCGACCGCCGAACCGAACCTGACGCTGACGGTCCCCACGCCCTGGCCGAACGCCACGACGTACGAGTACTCCCCGACCGAATACCGGACCCCGGACATCGATCCGGGGATGACTCCCTACTCCGGCCCGACCCTCATGGAGACCGCCGAGCCGACCCCGACCTGGGAGACCCCGGCCAACGTCGCGAGCGCGACGCCGACGGACGCTTCGATGGCGATGCCGTACTTCACGGCAGAGGCGGCTCGGTCGCCGACGTTCGAGATCCCGCCCGGTGCGTACGGGGTCGAGCCGATCCCGAGCCCGACCGAGACCATGGCGCCGCTTCCGAGTTCCGTACCTCAGGATGCGGCGGGCTCGTCGTTCCTGCCGCGCTGGCTCGAGCTATCTGCTCTTCATCTTCCTCGGGATCTCGGGCGTGGCCGGCCTTGCGCTGGTCGGGTCGTACATCGGCTCCAGGCCGGCCGGCGAGCCCGTCGTCGCGCCTGTCCCGCTCGGTTCCGCCACGACCCGTGCGAGGGAGGTGCGCCTGCTGCAGACCGGTGCGCCGGAACCCACGATGGAACAGCAGATACTGATCGACCGGATCGCGGGGTTCGCGCCGCAGACGATGCACGTCGAGCGGCTCGGGCAGAACCTGCTGCGCTTCGAGCACGGCGTGCAGATCGGCGCGCAGGACCGCTCCATCCGGCTCGGCCAGCTGCTCATCTTCTCCGCCATCCCGTCGGCTCCGGTACCCGCGCCGGCAACGGCCTGGGCACGGGCGCACGGGTTCCGCGTCCTCGCCGTCGACGGCTCCGGCATGGCCCTCGTGATGCCGGCCCTCTCGAGCGGGGGCCGTAGCGTCCTCGGCGTCCTCCCGGTCGGCGAGATGGTCGAGGGCGCGAGCCCGACCCCGATGCCGGTCCTGTTCGCGGAGAGCGAGCGGGAGTGCACCATCTCCGCCGGGTTCTCCGGCGGGCGCGGGCGTCCTCCAGGCTGTCTGCGCGAGACGGGACCTGAGCTCGACCCGCGTGACCACACCGTGGATCCGGTTCGCCGGCAGCTTGTAGAACTGGACGAACGACGGCGAGAGCCGCTTGATCAGGGCGAAGACCTTCCAGATGATGTTCGTCGAGACGATCTCGTCGAGGCCGTAGAAGATCGTCTTCTCCTCGATGCCGGCCTCCCTGAAGATCGCGACCACGTCGAGCATCTCGAGGTAGCCCGAGCGCACCTCGAAGAGCCGGATTCCCGGTGTCGGGCTCTTTCTGAACTCCCACGAGATCCCGAAGGGGCGATCGAGGGTCCGGATCGAGACGAGGACGTTGTCCTCGTAGATGATGTTGTTCTCGAAGACGGTCAGGGCGACGTACGGCGGCACCTGTTGAAAGTCGCGCGCGAAGAAGAGCGCGGTCCCCTCGATCTTCGGCTTGGATGCATAGACATCCCGGAACTCGTTCAGGAACCGCTGGAATGGGATCGGCTGGAGTCGCCCGTAGATCCGCTTCTGGCCGAAGTGAAAGATCACGATGATCGAGAACGGGACCGCGGCGAGGATGAGCGACCAGTACGCTCCCGCGGGCAGCTTGGTCAGGCTCGCGAGCAGGAACGTGATGTCGATCATGGTGATCCCCGCGGCGATGAGGGCCTTGCCGCGGTGGCCGCGCAGGAAGAGGATGCTCGTGATCAGGGAGCCGGTCAGGGCCATGTCCCCGGTGACGGCGAGGCCGTACGCGGCCGCGAGGTTCGAGGAGGCCTTGAAGACGACCATGACGATGAGGACGGCCACGAGCAGGAGCCAGTTGACGATATCGATGTAGATCTGCGACCGAAGCTCGCTCGAGGTGTAGTCGATCTTCATGATCGGCAGGATCCGTGTCGTGATACCCTGGTAGACGATCGAAAAGATCCCGCTGATCATTGCCTGCGACGCGATCACGGTCGCGGCGATCGAGAGGACGAGGAGGGGGATGTAGACGAGCGGGGCCTGGGCGTAGAACATCTCGAAGAGGAGGTTGCTCGGCTGCTGATGCCGGAGCAGGAAGGCCCCCTGACCGAGGTAGTTGATCACGAGCGCCACGAAGACGAACACCCACGCCCGCCGGATCGGGTCGCGGCCGAGGTGACCCATGTCGGCGTAAAGGGCCTCGCCGCCGGTCGCACAGAGGATCACCGATGAGAGAACGAAGAAGCTGGCGATCCCGTGGCCGCTGAGGAAGGCGATACCGGCGAGCGGGTTGAATGCGCCGACCATGAACGGGGCCTGGACGAGCGAGACGAGGCCGGAGATTGTCAGCACTGCGAACCAGACCACCATTATCGGTCCGAATGTGAACGCGACGCGCTCGGTGCCGCGGCGCTGGAACGAGAAGAGGAGTATGGCGATGACTGCGGCGATGAGGATGAGCGTCCCCTGGGCCAGTCCCTCGAGGCCCGGGATCAGCTCGAGCCCCTCGACGGCCGAGAGGATACTGATGGCCGGCGTGATCACGCCGTCGCCCATCAGGAGCGAGATGCCGAGGATGCTGACGAGCGTGACGAAGCTCGCGGTCCGCCCCTTCTTGAGAAGCGGGAGGAGGAGCTCGCGGAGCACGATGGTCCCGCCCTCGCCCTTTTTCCCGAGGCTCATGGCGAGCCACGCGTACTGGCCCGTGATGATCAGGATGAGCGTCCAGATGATCAGGGAGAGGACGCCGAGGATGTTCTGCTCGGTTGGCGGGGTCGTGAGGAAGATGACGGCCAGCGTGTAGATCGGGCTCGTGCCGATATCGCCGAAGACCAGCCCCATCGATTTGACGACACTCCCGAGATTCACCTCGCGGCCGTTCTCCGCAGTCGATGGCCCGGCCCCGGCCTGCCGGGCCGCGAGCGAGGCATCATCCTTTCCCCCTCTCATTTCTCCCCGTACACTATGCCCGAACCGGTTATTAATACCCGGCTCGTATCATCATGGTATGTCTGTGGAGGGTGCGGCGGCGGCCTCTGCCGCACCTGCCCGGCCGAAGCATGTACAGGACCTCCCGGAAGCCGTCATCCAGACAGACAGATACCGAATCCAATATTTTACCCGGATATATGGCCCGCACGGACATGAAATGGCGCTCCGCCCATCCATTTTCTCCGAATTCCCCAGATTCGTTTGAGAAGGTTTTTAAAGAAAGAATGCTGATTTTTGAGAGGTATCTTACTGCTGTATCATGCGTAATGAACCATTACGAGTAGGTGAATTCATGAGATTTACGAAGCATCTGGCACTGTTCTTCATGCTCTCGCTCGCAGTCGTTGGACTGGCGAGCGCAGCGGGCGTGGGAACCTTCTCAATCGAGCAGACAAAGTCTGCCGACGTGGGCCAGATCGGCGTTTCCACTCTTTACATGGACAACACGTGGCAGCCCCAGGCTGACGACGTGTGGGTCACTGTCAAGTGGGACGGCGCCGCTCTTGGTTACATCAGCACTGACTGGAAGGTCGGGAACTCCGTTTCGGCAACGCTGAACGGCACGAACTCGCTTTTCATGCAGATGGCTGACCTGACGAACAAGTATCCGAACGGCAAGGTCGCCATCGCGGACATCAACTTCAAGGCGCTCACAGCGGGCACCTCGGCGCTGACGATCACCGTCGACCACGTCCGCGGGCACACCGGTGTCGATGAGACGAACTTCACCGACATGACGGCATCGGCGACGGCGAACCAGGGCACCTTCGTGGTGGCTCCGGGCACGCTGACGCCGACGGTCGTCTCCGACGGGCAATGTCACGACGGTTCCGACGGTTGTCCCGACGGGCAACGTCACGGGCAACGTCACGACGGTTCCGACGGGCAACGTCACGCCGACCGTTCCGACGGTTGCGCCCACGGGCGTTCCGGTTGGGAACCCCAAGGCGATCCTGAAGGCGGGCGACACGGTCTTCATCGGCGAGTATGGTCTTGACCTCTCGGCGCTGGGCATTGCCGACGGCACGACCCTGGGCTGGTTCCAGGCCGGGTCGAACGTCGCGACGAGCTCGCCCGACGACACGCTGATTGTCACGAACGCCAAGTCGTTCAACGTCGTTGCCGGGAACCCGTGCGGGCGCCTGGTACAACATGAACAACAACCGCGCGGTCGCCATCAACGTCAAGGACCCCTCGCTCAACGTCAAGGTCTGGGACGTGCAGTCCAACAAGGACGTCACGGGCAAGACCGTGGTGGCCGGCCGGCTGCTGTCGTTCCGCATTGACTCGAACCTCGACGCCGTCTACACCCAGCGCGGTACCGCTGCGGGCGTGACGATCAAGGTCAAGGACAAGGCGGGCAACGTCTACGCGGCCCTGATCGACGACCTGGGCAACCAGAACCCCCTGCTCGTCGGCGTCACGTCGTCCTCGATGCTCGTTGCGGGCAAGGGCACGAACGCCTCGATGTGGGACACGGCCAACGCGAACTACAAGACCGGCGAGTACAAGGTCTGGGCCGAGTCGAACCTGAACGGGATGAAGGACAACTACAAGGACCCGTCAGGCGCTGACTACACCGGCAAGACCATCACGAGCCAGTACAGCCTGACCATCGGCCAGAACGTCCTGACGCTCGTCGCGAACACCGACGTCCCGGTTGTGCGCAACAACGACTTCGCCGTGACCGTCACGGGGCAGCCGAACACGGCGTACAACCTCTGGGTCTCCGGCACGAGCGACATGGGTGGCTCGGGCAACCAGCCGCCGCTGATCAAGCAGGGTCAGAGCGGTGCGGTCCTCGGCGCAGCAGCCGCGGGGAACTACACGTTCGACAGCACGGGCCGGACCGTCGCTGAGGACGTCCCGGTTGCACCTGACAACTCCACGAACCCGTGGTATGCAGCAGTCGCGACCGACGACAACGGCAAGCGCACGATCGGTTTCTCGACCGACTCGAACACCAAGGACAAGGTCTACACGATCCGTATCCAGTGGACGGACCCGACCGACGGGAACTTCCAGTATGACACGGTGAAGGTCGAAGTCGTCAAGGGCGCGGTCACGATCAAGACGAGCGGCAACCAGTCGTTCTACCTTGGCGAAGAGATCACGCTCTCGGGCGAGAACACCGACTCCGAGACGGTCTACCTGTTCATCACGGGTCCGAACATGCCCGAGCGCCGGTGCGAACCTCGTTGACCTGCTCGCCGTCGTCAACGCCGACCCGACCACGTTCACCACGCAGTCCGTGAATGCGGACAACACGTGGGAGTACAAGTGGAGCACGGCGAACCTGAACATCGACGCCGGGTCGTACACCATCTACGCCGTTGCGACGCCGAACAACCGTGACAACCTCCGGTCGGCCAAGTATGCGACGGCCTCGCTGATCATCAAGAAGCCGTTCGTGACGGCCAACGCCTCGGCGTCGGTCGTTGCGCAGGGTGACGAACTCAAGATCACCGGCGTTGCCGAGGGCAAGCCGACGAACCTGGCGATCTGGCTGTTCGGCACGAACCTGTATCTGTCGGACACGGCCACGGTCAAGGACGACGGTACGTATTCGTACACCATCTCGCGCGGCACGACGCAGAACATGGCGACAGGCCAGTACTTTGCAGTCGTTCAGCACCCGATGTACAACGGTCAGTTCGACGTAGCCCCCGTTACTGAGGGCGGTGTCACGCGTGTCTACGACACGTCGGGCAACTTCTTCGTCGCGGCCGGACCGGGCCGTCTGCAGGGCTCCGACGCGGCCAACGCGCTCGTGAACCTGATCAACGGCGCGAACATCGACGACACCTACACCAAGATGTCGTTCGCCGTCGAGTCGGCGAACATCAACATCCTGCCGATCCCCGACAAGCATGTCGGTGACACGTTCGATGTCCAGGGCACGACCAACCTCGCACCTGGGGACAGCCTCCTCGTGACGATCACGTCGAGCTCGTTCGAGCCGACGGACAAGTCGCAGGCCTCGGGCTTCAGCGGCGTCTCCGGCTCGACCAAGGTGGTCAAGGGCGCGAACGGCAACGTGTTCAACTTCACCGTGAACGCGGGCCAGTTCCAGCCCGACACCTATGACGTGACCGTTGAGTCGGTGGAAGCCGCCTCGACGTCGAGCGCGACGTTCAATGTCGTGGAGGGCCAGGGCAACGTGACCGTCGCCCCGACCACGCCGGCATCGAACGTGACGACGAACGTCACGGCAACTGCAGGAACGGCCACGGCCGCAACGACGGCCGGCAACGGCACGGCCACCGCAACCCCGACGAGGTCGCCCGGGTTCGGTGCAGTCGTGGCCCTTGTCGGTCTCGGCGCAGTCGCGGTCCTCGTCCTCCGCAGAGAGTAACCCTAATCTCACCCTTTTTTAACGCCGCCAGGAATTCACATGCGCCCTGGACAGGGCAGCGTGGGTCATTGCTCGAAAAGAGACCGATTATTCTTGTAGCGATCGAAATCCATAAATTTGCTCTTGGTTTATATCTTCAGGAGAGTTGATCCTCGGCGGCCTATCTCGACGCCGATCGCGATTCGACACGAATGGGTAGAACTGCATGAAACTGAATGTCTTCCTTCTCGCCATGGTTGTGGTCGCCTGTACCGGTGCAATCGCCGCCGGAACGGAACACGCGGACGCCTCCGTCAAGATCGCCCCGATCGGCGATTCGATCACGCGCGGGGGTCTCGAGCCGGACTCGGCGATATCCGAGCTACCGGTATTACCTCTGGACCATGCTCCGCAACGGCGGGTACGACGTGGACTTTGTCGGGTCAACGACCGAGCCGAACTTCCAGAAGTTCATGTTCGACCAGGACCATGACGGGTACTCGGGCTATACCACGGAACTGCTGGCAAACGATATGGATCGCATGCTGATGAGCTATACGCCCGACATCGTCCTGCTCTACATCGGCACGAACGATGTGCTGCAGCAGGTGCCGATGAATGATCGGATGCGGTACATCGACCGGATCATCGCGTCGCTCCGCCAGAAGAACCCGAACGTCAGGATCCTGCTTGCGCAGATCTCGCCGACCTCCGATACGTTCCGTAACACCAACTCGGGGCTCGACGAGTACAACGAGAAACTGCTCAGCTACGCGCAGCGGACGACCACGACCGCCTCCCCGATCGTGATCGTGGACATGAACACGGCGTGGTCGACGGAGCGGTTCACGCAGGCCGACGGCGTTCACCCCAACACCGAGGGCGAGGTCCAGCTGGCTCAGCGCTGGGCGAACGCGCTCATCGCGACCGGGATGATCACGCCGGCGGTCCCGACGCAGGCCCCGCCGACCCCCGTGCCGACGACTGTCGCGCCGATCATCATACCGACGGCGCACCGACGCCGTGCCGACAGCGATCGTTACGGCGGCGCCGACCCAGGCGCCGGTAACGCTCTCGCCGGTCGCGTCGACGACCCGTTCGGCGTTCGGCTCCAAGCGCTACGCCCTCCGGCCCGGCGCCGCCGGCCCGGGGCTGAGCAGCTCCCGGACCTCCGCGTCCATCGGCGCCGGGTCGTCGGGGGGCTCGCAGTCCGGGTCCACCAACCCGCTGGTCCCGCCGACCCGCATGTTCCAGCGCTGGTATCCGGCCCAGCGCTGGGCGTCCGGTCTCAGCTGACCGGGTCCGTTCCTCTTTTTCTCACTTCAATCCGACGACTGCACGGTGCAGGACGTCGAGCGTGCCGCGAAGGGCCCGCCCGCCGTCGCGCAGGTGATGGTAGATCTCACGGCGCCGGAGCGCCTCCATCGCGTCGGTCCCCCGAAAGATCTCCGCAAGGCCGTCGATATAGGCGTCCTCGATCCGGTGAAGGGCCGCTCGGCCCTGGCGGACGCTCTCGCGGACTCGAACCTCGTCGGAGGTCATCACGCTGACTCCCTCGACCACGGCGTGGGTGCCCTCGAGGAGCAGGCGAGCCATCTGAGTCGATAGCCCTGTCGGGAGCGACGCCGAAGGCGTGCATCTCCCGCGCGGTCTCGGCGGCAAAGTTCAGGATGTAGTCCATCTGGCGCGAGAGGCTGTAGAGATCCTCGCGGTCGAACGGGGTGGAGAACGCGTCGATCAGCTGCTCCTCGAGGTCGTAGCGCATGTGGTCCAGCTCGCGCTCGATCCGGCGGACCTCGTCCGGTGGCCCTGCGCACCCTGTCTCGAGCCATGCGACGAACGCCTCGACGCCGGAGCGAGTCCGCTCGGCCTGGTCAACGAGCATCTGCAGAAAATCGTGCTCGAGCGGAAAGATCCGATCAAGGATCCCCCGGCGTTCGCGCCGATCTCTCGATTCATCATTATCAGTCATGGTCGTTTACATCCCTGCGAGCGGTGCGACGAGGAGCATCACGAGCGCTGCCAGTGCGGCAGTGGCCGGGATCGTGATGAGCATTGCGATCACGACCTCGTCAGCCGTGCGCCAGTTCAGCCGGCGCGGGTTCTCGGCCGTGCCCACCCCGATCACCGAGCAGGTGATGATGTGGGACGAGGAGACGGGAGCTCCGGCGAGGGTCGAGGCCGCGATCGTCATTCCCGATGAGGCCTGCGATGAGAGGGAGTGGATCGGCGCAATGCGGAAGATCCGGTGGCCGAGGGTGTTCATGACCCGCCACCCTCCGCTGAGGGTGCCGAGCCCGAGGAGCAGGGCCGTCACCGCCCGCGCCCAGAGCGGGACCTCGAGCGTCGCCGTCTGGCCGGCGGCGAAGAGCACGAGCGCGACGATCCCGAGCTGCTTCTGCGCATCGTTCGATCCGTTGAAGAAGGCCATGCCGATGGCCGCAGCCCAGTTCGTGGCGACGATCCGGCGCCGTGCCGCGCGGCGCCGGGCGTTCCTGAGCAGCACGGCAAGGCCCCGCTGGATCGCAAAGCCGCCGATCAGGCCGATCCCGACCGAGGCCACGAGCAGGATGACGACCTTTGTCACGCCCTCGAGTTCGGGCGCGGGACCCAGAAGCGCAGCCACGCCCCAGTTGACCGAGCCGATCCCGGTACCGGCCACGGCGGCCCCGATCAGGCCGCCGACGAGGGCGTGGG
Source organism: uncultured Methanoregulaceae archaeon (assembly GCA_963730355.1). Taxonomy (GTDB): domain Archaea; phylum Halobacteriota; class Methanomicrobia; order Methanomicrobiales; family Methanospirillaceae; genus UBA288. Next base: position 179,689 of record CAVSRL010000012.1, read on the forward strand.
TCGACGACGAAGGCAGACCGCGCGACCAGGTGGCGAGGTTCCAGGCGCTCGCGCAGCCGAGCGCGACGAGGAGCACGACCAGAGTCTGGTCCGGCTCGGTCACTTCGATGAGGCCGGAGAGCGTGAACGCGACCGCGCTGCCTCCCAGGACGGCGCCGAGGACGTTCATGCCGGCGACGAGCACGATCCCCTGGCGGGGCGTGGCCGACCGCGAGGCGATGAAGGTCGCGGCGATCGCGGCGGCGTCCTGGAACCCGTTCGTGAACGTGAATGCGAACGCGAGCAGAAGCGCGGCGACGGCGACGGGGTCCATTGAGGCCTTCCGGCGCTCAGTTACGAGCGGGTGAGATAAATAGGCTTCTTCTCTGTTGCCGCCTTCTGGACACGGTCGGGTCCCGGGGGTGTCCTGGTGAGGTCCTCCGATGCTCAAAGGCTGAGCTGGCGGAGAGACACCGGATCGGTCTGAGGTCGATCATACACTCGGTCGGTCTCACGGGACTCCCCTCCCCGTAACTTCACGGAGTTCGTCGCGCTCTGAAGCAGGCCTATCCCATCTTCTTGACCGGCCTGACCATCCTTTCGAGGAGTTCTGCCGTCATGGTCCGGGTTGGTGATCACCCCCCAACAGCCGGTCTCGATCAGGGCTTTCGCGAGAGCCTCATCCGAGGGCAGGCGAACGATCACCACGTAACCTTACGCCGGAATGTGCAGAGATTGGCGATGATGCCCCCGCCGGGCGATGGAGACCGCTTCTCCCACGCCCCTCTCTCCTGCCTCTGCATGATCTCGATCCCTTCGTGCGTCAGGGACCCGGCATGGTGCGGAGTGCAAGAACGCCAGGTAGCCGGGTCGAGACCTATCGCCACAAATGAATGCGCGATCCCGTGGCGAGCCAACTCTATTTCTACGATTCCGGAATCGATGGGAACCGTTATACCGACGTATCCAGCGATCGGTCGACGCCGTACCTGTCGATCAGGGTTCTCCGCGTATACCTTCTGTCACCCGCACCAGGGACTGGCGGGACCTGTCCGGGTGGCATGAGGTTTCTATGACCGGGATCATTCTGCGTGTCCGTTGTGGTAACAGCGCAACGTTTATCATTCTCCGATACCTGCAGATTGAGTATGAATGTTCAGCGCCACAATCGACCACGCCTGGCCCTCGGGGCCGCCATGGTCATCGCTTGCGTCTGCGCGCTGGTGTCCGGTGTCGCCGCAGCGAACCTCGCAACCGGATCCTTCCAGATCGGGACCGTGGGAGAGACCGTATCCATACCGATCGTCCTCGATTCGGCCGCCGGCGGGATCTCCGGCTACCGGATCACCGTGAGCCTCAGCAATCCGTCGGTCGCCACGATCACGGCCGTTGCGTTTCCCGACTGGGCCGCTCTTAAGTCAGCGTCAGCCCTCCCGTCCGGGCAGGTCGTCCTGCAGAGCGTGGACCTGTCCGGGCAGGTTCCCGTGGGCGGGACGGGCGTGCTTCTCGCCACCCTCACCGTGAAGGGCACGGCGACGGGGAGCACCGGCATCGTGATCACCCCGGACCCGAGCATGGGCGTCCAGAATCGCAACGGTGATCCGTATCCGATCACCCCGCTGCCCGGCACCCTGACTGTCGGCGGCGCGCCGCCCGTCGTCATCCCGACGCAGGTGCCGACTTCGACGCCTCCGACGTCGGTACCGTCGATTGTAATTCCGCCGGCGGGCGGACAGACGCCGATCCCGACCGTGATCGTCCCTACGCCGATAACGACGGGTGCATCACCGACGTCGATCCCGACATCGGGAGGTTCGATCACGGTCCCGACTTCGTCGCCGGTCTACCCCGTGGTGCCGATCGCGACATCCGTCCCGGGCACCGTATCCCCCGGGAGCTCGACGGGTATCGTCACTCCGACGGTGATCGCTCCGGGCGTCCAGCCGGCGTTCGGCGTTGGGAAGCGGTACGCGGTCGGCAATCCCGGGTCGTTCATCGGTACCCGGTTCGGGTCGGGCGGGACTGCGACCGATACACGCACTCCGCGTTCGGTGACAGAAGCCGAGGCGACGCTCAAGCCCGGTAGCCGCGCCTACGGCATCACGCCGCCGACGGGTAAGTTCGTCAGGTGGTACCCGGCCGAACGGTGGAAGGCCGGGATCAAATAACCGTTCCAGCACCCGATCCCCGCCCCCCCATTTTTTGCCAAACGCCATTCTCTGTTCTCGAGCCTGTGGGTGAGGGGGCAGGGGACAGGGCGGCTGGTACTCCTATCCTCTCCTCTCCTCCGGAGAGCGCGGCTATTGTTGAAGACAGTGAGAGGATGGTGGTGGGGTGCATCCAAGCGGAGCGTCGTTTGGAGCGATTCGAGGGGCAACCACTTTTTCCGCCGACGGCGGAGCGGACCGTTCCATGGCTGACCGGGTGATCCGCCACGATCGATAGACACTCGCGAAGAAGTGGCCGACAAGGTGTGATGGGGGATTTGGTTGGAAACAGAAAAAGCGCCAGGGAAGTATCCTCTCGGATCTTCCCCCGAGATCCTTTATTTCGAGAGCTCGGTCGCCTATCCCAGCGGAGCGATGGTCGTCCCGTAGATATCGTTCAGGACCGGCGCCAGTGCCGTGTAAATGGCAGCGAGACCACCGATGATGCCGATGTACCCGGCCACGGGAGAACGGGACACCGACTATCCTTCACTCGAAGTGAAAGTGATGGAGGAGGGTGAAAATTAATTCGGCTCTGGATAAATTTTGGGATTGAATAGAGTTGCTCGATAAAGCCTCAGGTGAAGATGTAGCGAAAAGAGTTCACATCCGTATCGAGGGGGCGGGGAAGGCCCCCGTCGAACGACCCTGCTGATGAACCGGCGGGTCGCTCCAGTCCCGCCGGCCCTGATCGAGATCCCGAAGAGGGGGAGATGGCCGGCCTCAGGCCAGCGCCGGCACCGCGTCGGCCCAGGCCTCGACGGCCGTGAGGATCGCGTCGGCCTCGTAGCCCGAGACCGTGACCGCCGTCCGCGAGAACGAGAGATTGTAGAGCTCGCCGTTCGCGTCGTGACACCTGACCGTCGCCGAGAACGAATCGTCGTCGGTGACGTGCACGCCGGTATGGCCGATCGCCGTGTTGATCCCGGCCGCCGCGGGGACGGCCGTGACGATGCCGGTGTAGGCCGCGGACGTCGGGCACCTGACCGCGGTCGTCGCGACCGTGACCGCCTCGCTGTCCTCGTACACGAACCGGGCCGTGTACGCCTCGCGCGTCTTCTCGGTCGCCGGCATCGAGGCGCCGCCCGACTCGTACGCCGTGCAGCCGAACGGGTTGTTGGTCAGGATGTCGTCCACGACCTCCGAGAAGGCCGCGAGCGTCGCGATCGGCGTGGACAGCGTCCGAACCGCCGACTTGACCACAGACTTGGGGGTGAAATTCGCCATTGTTGCTCCTGGCGCACTGCGCCAGGATTCCGTGATTAGTATAAACAGGAAAAGCAATCGTCGATGATCGAAGGGGCCGCCCCTCCGCTGGCATGATCCCGGCTCGCTCCCGCTCCGCTGCTTCGGCCCGGGACCGGGGCCGCACGAGGCTAACCGCGGCCGGCCTACCTCCGTCAGCGCTGGCCGCGAGCCGGCTCATCCTGCTCCCGCGAGCGTCACCTGCACCGCCTGCCTCCGCCGTGTCCGAACATGCGACGCCGCCGGCCGCTCATCGAAGTGCCAGACGACCTGGTCCGCCGTCAGCAGCAGCGCCTTGAGTCCCCGGTCACCCCGCGGCGCCCAGACCAGCACGGCCGCCTCCCGGGCGAGCTCGCGGAGCGTCCGCCCGACCGCGAAGACGACCTCGCGGTCGTCGCCCTCGAGCGGCGAGAAGATCCCGTCGTCGTACTCGACGATCACGATCGAGTGATGGCACTCCCGCAGCGACGCGAGGAGCTGGTGGACCGTCATGCAGCTCGTTACGCGATCCGCGGCGCCCGGCGCGGGAGCCGGTGCAGCACCCGCGAGCTGACGCCGTAGCAGTAGAGCGTCTCGAACCGGTCGACCTCCGGCTGCGGAGCAGGTCCACCAGGAAGCCCGGCGGCGAGACCAGGGCCGTGTACCGCCCGGGCTCGACCGTCACCCCCGGTTCAAGCGGAGCCTACGCCCCGCCTCCCGCATCGTCTGTCCGGCCGGTGCCGGCGCGGTCGTTCGGCCAGCACCTCCCGCACCGTCTCGCGGAGGAGCTGGCGCCCGACGTACGAGGAGAAGTACTCGGCCAGCGGGTCGCACCCGAGGAGCTGGCCCTCGATGGGGATCCGCTCGAAGGCGAACATCAGCAGGACCGCCCGGGTCACGAAGTCGCTGACGGTCACGTACTCCCCCGCATCCACCAGTTCGCAGATCCGCTCCTTGAGGGCCTGGTCGAGCCTGAAGGTGATCTGGCCCTTCATCGCCGATCAGCCCTCCCCGTTCCGGGCCCGGCGTCCCGTTCGCTCCCGGAGGTGCGGTACCGGCGTCCGCCCGCTCGATGGCGGGCGGCACGGCCGGCGCAGGCGATGGTCATCGCCGGCCTCCCGTTGTTGTCATGCGCCCCGTCCGACCGCCACGCTGGTACCGGGGAAGGGTGGAGGGGCCGCGTCGTTCGCTGATGATCATAAAAACTCCGATGTGGCGCCGCCGCCGGGGGTTCGGTGGCGGCGGACGATCAGATCCTCGACGGCGGAAGTATTTGAGGATCAGGGACGCGGTGTGAAAGTGAAACGTGAGGATTCGGAGTCGTGGAGATCGGGGCACTGCGCCGCGACAGCGGCCGATGCAAGGGGGGCCGCGAAGGCGCAGACCATGACGCCGAGCTCCCCGACGGTCCGCCACGAGTGCGGCCAGACCGACCGGTACGGCCCCCGGACGTCGACCTCGCAGGCATCGCCGACCATCAGGGCGATCGAGACGACGGTCGGGCCGCGCGCGATCGGGCACAATCGCAGAGACGATGATCGCCGACAGGCACATCCGGCCTGTCGGCGGGGCGCCGGCACTGCGATATCCGCGGCTCACGCGGCCGGCAGGGTGCAGAAAAAGGTCGAGCCCGCGCCCGGTGCCGGCTCGAACCGGGCCGTCCCGCCGTGCCGGTCGACGATCTTCCCGACCACGGCGGGCCGCATCGCTCTCCACGGGGCGTTCAGAAGTCCCCTCGTTTTAATAACCCCGGAGCCGGATCATAGAATGCTCTATCGAGCTGAGGCACTCGATGCACCCGACACCCGAGACCCCCGGCGAGACCGAGGCACCCGGCGCAGCGCCGGTCGCCGCCCCTCGAGCGGAGCGCCCCGGCCCGACTCGCATCGTCGGCATCGGCGCGTCTGCGGGCGGGCGCGAGGCCTTCGAGCAGTTCTTCCCGGCGCTCCCCTCCGACAGCGGGCTCGCGTACGTCGTGATCCAGCACCGGGATCCTACGAAGAAGGGGGCCCTGGCCGAACTCGTCCGGCGCACGACCCCCCTGCCCGTGGTCGAGGCCGGCGACGGGATGGCGATCGAGCCGGACCATGTCTACGTCGTCCCGGCCAGCCGCTTCCTCACTGTCGAGCGCGGCCGATGCCGCCTCCACGAGATAAAGACCAGCACGCACATCCAGACGTCGGTCGACGCCCTCTTCCGCTCCCTCGCCGAGGACCAGCGGGACCGGGCCGCCGGGGTGGTCCTCTCGGGCATGGGGACCGACGGCACCCTCGGGATCGGTGCGATCAAGGACCAGCTCGGGCTCGTCCTCGTCCAGGACCCTGCGACCGCGCAGTTCGACGGCATGCCGCAGTCCGCTGCCGCCACCGGGCTCGCCGACCACGTCGCGCCGGCGGCCGAGCTGCCGGGGCTCCTGCTCGGTCACCTCGAGAGTGGACGCTCGACCGCCCCCGCGCGCAAGCCCAGCTCGGCCGAGACCACCGCCCGGATCCTCGCGCTCGTCCGGGCAGGGACCGGGCATGACTTCTCGCTGTACAAGACGAACTCCGTTCATCGCCGCATCCGCCGGCGCATGACCGTCCTTCGCCTCGAGCGGCTCGGCGACTACCTGCAGCTCCTCCAGCAGGACCCGGCCGAAGTCGATCTCCTCCTCCGCGAGCTCATGATCGGCGCGACGCAGTTCTTCCGCGACCCCGGGGCCTGGGATGCGCTCCGCGACCGGGCCCTCCCCGGGATCCTCGGCCGAAAGCCGCCCGACGGGGAGTTCCGGGCCTGGGTGCCCGGCTGCTCGACCGGGGAGGAGGCCTTCTCCCTCGCCATCGTTCTCCTCGAGGCGCTCGAGGCGGCCGGAGACGAACGGCGGATCCCGGTCCAGATCTTCGCGACCGACATCGACGGGGAGGCGATTGCGGCGGCCCGGCGGGGGCTCTATCCGCCGAAGATCGAGGCCGACGTCTCCGCCGGGCGGCTCGGGCGCTTCTTCGTCCGGCAGGAGGACGGCCGCTACCGGGTCGGGAAGGAGGTGCGCGAGCTCGTCGTCTTCGGCGAGCAGAACGTCGTGATGGACCCGCCGTTCATCCGTCTCGACCTCCTCAGCTGCCGCAACCTGCTGATCTACTTCTCGGCCGAGCTGCAGCGACGGGTCCTGCCGATCTTCCACTACAGCCTCCTGCCCGACGGAATCCTCTTCCTCGGGTCGTCCGAGACGGTCGGCTCCCCCTCGCCGTTCTTCGCCCCGGTCAGGTCCCCGTGGAAGTTCTTTCGCCGGACGGGAGGGCGGGGCGCATACCCCGAGTCATTCGCCGTGCCGCGTGCCACGCAGCCGCCCGAGCTCGCGCGGGCCAGGCGGCTCGCGGGCAAAGACGCGCCGGGCAGCGCCGGGCGCTCCTCCTCCGCGACTCCGCCCCGCCGGGAGTGATCGCCCCGAACGGGGCGGGCGGGGGCTCGACGGAGCGCTCGCCTCAGGCGGCGAGAAGGGTGAAGACGAAGGTCGATCCCTCGCCCGGCGTGGACTCGACCCGGACCCTGCCGCCGTGCCGATCCACGATCCGTTTGACGACCGCAAGCCCGATGCCCGTACCGCCGTACTGGTCGTGGGTGTGGAGGCGGCGGAACATCTCGAAGATCCTCTCGAAGTACTCCGCCTCGATCCCGATCCCGTTGTCCGCCACCGCGAACTCGACCATCCCGTCCGTCCGTCGGGCCGTGATCCCGATGGCGGGCGGCACGCCCTCGCGGCCGTACTTGATCGCGTTCCCGACCAGGTTCACGAAGACCTGTTCGAGCTGCGACGCGTCGGCCATCACCGCCGGCAGCGCCTCGACGGTCACGATCGCGCCCGCCTCGCGGATGGGCGTCTCGAGCGCGCGCAGCGCACCGTTCACCACCGCACCGGGGTCGGTGGGCGCGAGCGGCTTCGCGCCCGTCTCGATCCGCGAGACCTGGAGCAGGTCCTGGATCAGGGTCTGCATCCGGTTGCCGCCGTCGACGATGAAGCCGATGAACTCGTCCGCATCCTGGCCGAGCTGCCCCTTGTACCGCCGCTCGAGGAGCTGGCTGAAGCTGACGATGCTCCTGAGCGGCTCCTGCAGGTCGTGGGACGCGACGTACGCGAACCGCTGCAGCTCCTCGTTCGACCGGCGGAGCTCGCCCGCGGACCGCGCGAGCCCGAGCTCGGCCTCCTTTCGCTCGGTGACATCGCGGATGACGGAGACGGCCCGGACGTCGCCGCGGCTGTCCGTGAAGAGCGCGGTCGTGACCTCGCCGGGGAAGGTGCTCCCGTCCTTCCGGCGGTAGTCGAGCTCGGCGGAGGCGGCGCCGTCGCCTGCGCGCTGCTCCAGCAACGCCGCCACACGGGGATCGGCAATGTCGAGGAGCGCGTCCCGGTCCTGCCCGACGAGCTCCTCCTCGGTCCACCCCAGCAGCCGGCAGGCCGCCGGGTTCGCGGCGAGGATGCGCCCGTCGTCACGGGGGTCGGTGAGGGTGATCGCGTCCCGGCTGTGCTCGTAGAGCGTGCGGAACCGCTCCTCGCTGTCGCGCAGCGCCGCCTCCGACCCGGCGCGCTCGGCCGCCGACCAGATCCGCCCGCCGGCGTCCCGCAGGAGCTCGATCTCGGCGTCGGTCCAGGCCCGCGGCCGGACGCTCTGGACCGCCAGCACCGCCGCGAGCCGTCCGCCGCGCCAGATCGGGACCCCGAACGAGGCGCTGATCCGGGGCTCGCCGTTCGCGGTCCCGGTGCGGCGGAGGAATTCCCGGGGGGCCAGGTCGCCGATGGCGTCCAAGCGGCCCGAACCTCCAGCCCCCGGCACCGTGCCGTCGGTCCAGTCGACCTGGACCGTGGGGTGCCGGCCGGCCGGGTCCATCTCGCAGTACGCGGCGCCGTTGACGCCGAGGTGACGCCCGACCATCTCCGAGGCGACGGCCGCGATCTCGCGGACGTCGCCGAGCCCGCGGAGGGCGTCGCCGAGCGCGAGGAGGAAAGCCTGCCGCCGCTCGCTCTCCCGTACCGCCTCCTCCGCCCGTTTCCGCTCGGTGATGTCCTCGCCCGAGCTCAGAATCCCGACGATCCCGCCGTCATCGTCGGTGATCGGGCGGTTGCTCCAGAGGATATGCCGCTCCTCCCCGGCGCGGGTGAGGACCGGGTTCTCGTTGCGCTCGAACCCGCTGACGTCCCCTCCGATCGTCCTCGCCAGGGCGGCCCGCAGGTCCTCCCGTATCGCTTCGGGCAGGAATGTCCCGACCCAGTCCTTTCCGAGGATCTCCTCCTCCGGGCGCCCGAGGATCTCGCACCCCCGCCGGTTGATCAGGGTGACCCTCCCCTCCGTGTCGAGCGCGAGGATCATGACCCCGGCGAGCTCGAGGAGGCTCTTGACCCGGTCTCGTTCGCGGTTGGCGAGTGCATTGGCTTCCAGGAGCTGCGCCTCGCTCTCGCGGAGGTGCTCCTGGACCTCCAGGAGATCGTCGTTCCGCACGCGGAGCTCCTCCTCGACCGTGATCGAGCTCCTCGTTCTGGCACCGGAGCTCCTCCTCCGCGGCGCCCAGCTCCTCGTTCCGCCGCTGGATGGCCTCCTCCGCCTGTTTGCGCTCGGTGATGTCGCGGCTCGTCGCGATGACCCCCACGAGCCCGCCGTCCTCGTCGTAGACCGGCGCTCTCGTCGCCTGGACGAGGAAGGTGCGGCCGTCCCGGTGGCGTGCCGTGTACTCGCCCACCCACGCCGTGCCCGACGCCATGAGGTCGGCGATCCTCCGGGCCTCGTCCTCGGGGATCCCGTGGTCGATGCGGTCGGCCAGGGGTTGACCGACCATCTCCGAGACCTTCCAGCCGTACAGCCGCTCCGCGGCCCCGTTCCAGTAGACGATCGTGCCGTCGGGATCGACGGCCGTGACCGCGTCCGCGACCGAGTCGAGCATGAGGGCGAGCAGGCGGAGGCGGTCGTAGTCCTGCCGGCGATCCGTGACCACGACGCTGATCTTCGCCTCGCCGCTCATGACCACGGGGGTCAGCGAGACCTGCACGGAGAACGAGCCGGTGCCGCTGCAGATGCGCATCTCGCCCCGGCACGGGCCGAGCGCCGAGGCCGCGAGCAGGGCGTCGAACTGTGCCCGGTCGCGGGGGCTGAACTGGTCCCGGAGGGCGGCACCGAGGATCGCGGAGGGGGGCCGGCCCCGCATCGCGGCGAACGCGGCGTTGGCGTAGAGGATCGTGCCCGCCGGGGTCAGGGTGAGGGCGCCCTCCTGGATGTTCTCGATCAGGACGCGATAGGGGTGGTCCGCGCCCTCGAGCGCGTACACCCGGTTCGTCTCGCCCTCCGCGATGACGATCGCGTCGACCTCCCCCCGGCGGATCGCGTCGATGGTCTCGAGGAGCTCCCGGTTCCGGGCGCGCAGGTCCTCGTTCTCCTGCCGGAGCTCCTCCCCGGTCGATTGCGGGACTTTCTCGTTCGCGGCCATGTTACTCCTTGGGGATCAGCTCGAGCCCGACGAGCACCTTCTCCTTCTCGGACATGTCGCCGATGACCCGCCGGAGCGGGAGCGGCAGCTTCCGGATCAGGGTCGGCGCGGCGATCACGAGGTCCTCGGGGATCGCGCCGGGGTTCTGGTAGATGTCGATGATCTCGAGCTCGCACCGATCCTTGAGATACTCGTCGCAGAGCTTCTTCACGTTCTCCACGGCGGCCTGCGAGCGCGGGGCGCTGCCGGCCACGTAGAGGCGGAGCACGTACTGCTCGCTCTCCAGCGCCGCGAGCGCCCGTTCGAACTTCGCCGTCGTTTCACTGTCGTCGGTCATGTTGCATCCCGCACCCCGAGGCCCGCCAGCACCTTCCCGGTGTGGGGGAGGTCCCCGATGATCCGCCGCATCGGCGCCGGGCGCCGCCGAACATGATCTCGTCGAGGCCCCGGACTCCCGAGGGCGCCTTCTCCAGCCTCATCGCGACCTCCGCACCGGGGCTCGATGCGCCCTTCGCCTCCCCGGGCGCACCTCCGCCTCGCGAGATGCTCATGATCGATTATTTGACTCCGGGGTTAATTGACTATCGTATTGCGCCGTCCCGTGGTCCGACGCCGAGGGGCCGGCCGACGACGAAAACGACGAGCCATTACGTCCCGTGTGCCGGCAGCGATCGTGCCGATAGCAGCAGTGAATGGAGGCGGGGGGCGTCGTGCTTCTGCCGCCACCCCGGCTCACGCGACCGGGAGGGTGAAGACGAAGGTCGAGCCCTCGCCCGGCGTCGACTCGACCCGGATCGTGCCGCCGTGGCGGTCGATGATCCGCTTGACGATCGCGAGGCCGATCCCCGTCCCCGGGTAGGCGTCCTTCGTGTGGAGGCGCTGGAAGATCACGAAGATCCTGTCGAAGTACTCCGCCTCGATCCCGATCCCGTTGTCGCGCGACCGAGAACTCCCAGAAGCCGTTCATCCGGCGAGCGCCGACGTGGATCCGGAGCGGCACGTCCGGCTCGGCGGAACTTGATCGCGTTCGAGACCAGGTTCACGAAGACCTGCTCGAGCTGGAGCGGGTCGGCCAGCACCAACGGCAGCGGGTCGTGCGTGAGCACGGCGCCGGCCTCGCGGAGCTGGAGGTCGAGGCTCCGCTCCACCGCGGCCATCACGTCCTCCATGTCGGTCGGGCGAAGCTCCTGCTTCGTCGAGTTCACGCGGGAGTAGGCGAGGAGGTCCTGGATCAGGGTCTGCATCCGGGTGCCGCCCTCGACGATGAACGCGATGTACTCGTCCGCGTCCTGCGCCGAGCTGCCCCTGTACCGGCGCTCGAGGAGCTGCGAGAAGCTGACGATCGCCCGGAGCGGCTCCTGCAGGTCGTGGCTCGAGACGTACGCGAACCGCTCCAGGTCCTCGTTCGACCGTCGCAGGTTCTCGGCATACTCCTGGAGCGCCGCCTCGGCCTGCATCCGCTCGGTGATGTCGCGGACGATGCAGGTCGTGATCGGCTCGTCCGCGAACTCCCGCCGCGAGACCGCCAGTTCGACCGGGAGACGGCTTCCGTCCCGCCGCCGGACCTCGATCTCCCGGGCGGCCCCCCTCGCGCAGGGCCGACCCGTCTCCGTCGCCCAGGACGAGATTCGGGAACGACATGCCGACCGCCTCCTCCAGGGTGTACCCGAACATCCTCTCCGCGGCCGTGTTCCAGAGGAGAATCCGGTAGGCGGGGTCGAGGACGACGATCGCGTCCGCGGCCGTCTCGACCAGCTGCCGGTACCCGGCCTCGGCCTCGCCGAAGAACCGGGCGAGCATCACCTGGACCGGGACGTTGCCGCTCGACGCCCGGCGCTGGAGGACCAGGAACGCGACGAGGACGTAGCTCGCCCCGATGTACTGGCCGGCGCGAACGGCCCAGTTGAACGTGCCGCCGAAGACCACGATGACGGTCGCGGCGAGGAGCCCGAGCCCGAGGATCGCCAGCCCGACGGCGTACCAGAAGAAGAAGTCCTCGTCCCGCTTCCGGTAGAGCACGAAGTAGAGGGCCGACGCGAGCAGAAACGACTCGACGGCGGCGGCCAGGACGAGGTCGCGGACAGCCGTCGACCCCGTGCCGGCGGCAAAGAAGACCGGGGTCAGCGCCAGGACGGCGGCGGCGATGATGCCGGCCACGACGAGGACGACGGCGGCGTAGACCGCCGCGGCCACGGCCGGGCGCCTCTCCGCTCTCTCCTCCCGCCAGCCGATGAGGGCGGTCAGCGCACCGGCCAGCTGGAGAACGGCCCCGATACCGGCGCAGAGGTTGAAGATCGTGACGGTCAGATTGGTCGAGTTCGGCTGGAACCCCGCCAGCCCGGTGGCGATGCCGCCCAGGCCGAAGACGAGCATCCCCGCACCCATCAGCAGGACGCTGACGGGGCCGCTCCTCCGGAACGTGACGAACGAGACGTACGCGACGTACAGGGGGATCAGGCCGAGAAAGGCCGTGTTCAGGAGCAGGAGCGTGACGGGATCGGTGAAGGTGGCCGCGCCGCCGAACGCGATAGAGAACGGCGCAGACGACGATATAGGACGGGATGAGGAGGAGGCTGAAGATCTTCCGCCGGTCGAGTCGTGTCGGGAGGACGCCGAAGGGGCGGGCGGACGTCATGGGAATGGACATTCTAGAGTCAGGCGATGGGGATAATAAGGCTATCCCCGGGGGTAGGGCCGTCGCGCCGCCGGGACTCACGCGGCCGGCAGGGTGAAGAAGAAGGTCGAGCCCTCGCCCGGCGTCGACTCGACCCGGATACGTGCCGCCGTGCCGCTCGACGATCCGCTTGACCACGGCCAGCCCGATCCCGGTCCCCTCGTAGGTCTCCTTCGTGTGGAGCCGCTGGAAGATCACGAAGATCCGGTCGAAGTACTCGGGCGCGATCCCGATCCCGTTGTCCTGCACCGAGAACTCCCAGAACCCGTCCGTCCGCCGGGCGCCCACGTGCACCCGCGGCGGCTCGTCCGGCCGGCGGTACTTGATCGCGTTTCCGACCAGGTTCGAGAAGACCTGCGCGAGCTGCGTCGGGTCCCCGAGCACCGCCGGCAGCGGATCGTGCGTGACGATCGTCCCCGTCTCCCGGATCACGCGGTCGAGCCCGGCAACCGCCTCGGCGAACGCCGCCTCCGCATCGACGGGCGCGGACGCCGCCGGCGTCGCAGTCACGCGCGAGTAGGCGAGGAGGTCCTGATCAGGGCCTGCATCCGGTTCCCGCCCTCGACGATGAACCCGATGAACTCGTCCGCGTCCGCGTCGAGCCGGCCCCTGTACCGACGGGCGAGGAGCTGGGAGAACGAGACGATGCTGCGGAGCGGCTCCTGCAGGTCGTGGGACGCCACGTACGCGAACCGCTGCAGGTCCTCGTTGGACGCCGCGAGCCGGCCGGCGTACTCCGCCATGCGCCGCTCCGCCTCCTTGCGGTCCGTGACGTCGCGGAGGATCACCTCGATCGCCGGCCCGGCCTCGTCGTCGAACGGGAACGCGGCCACCTCGACGTCGCGGACAGAACCGTCCTGCCGGACGATCTGCTCGTCCACGAGCGGGGCCGGCTCGCCCGCCCGGAGGCGGCGGATGCGCTCGGCCACCATGTCGCGGTACGCCGGGTGGAAGAGGTCGAGCACGGGCCGGCCGACCACGTCCTCCGGCGCCGCGGCCCCGAAGAGCTGCAGCCCGGCCGGGTTGATGTAGTCGACCCGGTCGCCGCGGTTGACGAAGATCGCGTCGGGCGCGAACTCCACCAGGCTCCGGTAGCGATGCTCGCTCCGGCGGAGCGACTCCTCGCGCGCGGTCAGCTCGCGGAAGAGCAGGTCCGTCGGCCGGGTCAGGCCCACCACCACGATCGCCCGGTAGAAGCAGTAGACCGAGGCGAGCCGGAAGAGGTGGCCGAGCAGGTTCGTGAACCCGTAGACGCTCGCGTACGAGGTGAAGGCCAGCTCGCCCGCGATCAGGAAGCCCTCGGCCGCGACCAGGAAGAGAAAGACCGTGCGCGTCGAGGTGCTCCCGCTTCCAGACGAGCACGCCGATGGTCGCGAGCATGAGGAGCGACGATGACGTACTCGCTCCCGATCTTGAACGGGGTCAGGCCGCTCCCCTCGACGAACGCGCTCGGGAAGACCCCCCAGGCGAAGATGCTCGCGAGGAGCAGCCCTGAGACGCCGGCGCAGCCGGCGACGAAGATGGCGGCGTCGTACCGGCGGTCCTTCGTGAGCGTCCGGCCGATCAGGAGGGCTGCGATCAGGAAGACGACGGCCTGGAAGTACCGCGCGGCGAGCCAGAGCTGCGTGGGGAGGTCCGAGGAGTTCCCGGGGAAGATCCCCATCCCCTTGTACGCGAGGGTGTGGAGGAGGTCGAGGCCCCCGATGAAGAGGAACGCGATCCCGATGAGCAGGAAGAAGGAGTCGGGGAGGACGGCCCGGGTGTTCCAGACGAGGAGGAAGATGGCGAACGCCACGGCGATGCCGGCGACCTCGACGACGCTGTGGAAGAGGAGGTAGTCGATCTCGGCGAGCAGGACGAGCCCGGCCAGCACGGCTCCAGCGGCGGCCCACGGGGCGAACCGGGCGGCGGCGCCTGATCCCACGGTGGCATGGCGATCGGGCGTCGTCATGGGTACGTACATTCTGAGTTCGGCGGATACATACAAAAACGATGCGGCCCATCGCGGGCGCCGGCTCACGCGGCCGGCAGGGTGAAGAAGAAGGTCGAGCCCTCGCCCGGCACGGACTCGACCCGGATGGTGCCACCGTGACGGTCGATGATCCGCTTGACGATCGCGAGCCCGATCCCCGTCCCCGGATAGGCGTCCTTCGTGTGCAGGCGCTGGAAGATCACGAAGATCTTCTCGAAGTACTCGGCCTCGATCCCGATCCCGTTGTCGCTCACCGAGAACTCCCAGAAGCCGTCCAGTCCGGCGGGCACCGACATGGATCCGCAGCGGCTCCTCCGGCCGCCGGAACTTGATCGCGTTCGAGATCAGGTTCGTAAAGACCTGCTCGAGCTGCGTCGGGTCGGCCATGCACCATCGGCATCGGGTCGTGCGTGAGCACCGCGCCGGCCTCGCGGAGCTGCAGCGTCGAGGTTGCGCTCGACCGCGGCCAGGACATCTTCGGCGACCGTCGGGGTAAGGGCCTGCTTGGTCGTGTTCACGCGCGAGTAGGCGAGCAGGTCCTGGATCAGGACCTGCATCCGGATGCCGCCCTCGACGATGAAGTCGATGTAGTCGTCGGCGTCGGCGTCGAGCTGCCCCTTATAGCGCCGCTCGAGGAGCTGGCAGAAGCTGACGATCGCCGCGGAGCGGCTCCTGCAGGTCGTGGCTCGAGACGTATGCGAACCGTTCGAGGTCCTCGTTCGAGCGGCGGAGGTTCTCGGCGTACTCCCGCAGCGCCTCCTCGGCCTCTTTCATGTCGGTGATGTCCTGCACGGTCCCCCGGAGCTTCGTGTCGGCCCCGGCGGCATCCCGGACGGTCTCGCCCCTCGCGACGAGCCAGCGGTGCTCGCCATCCTCGCGGACCACCTCGACCTCGAGGTCGTAGGCTCGCCGGTTTCGATCGCCCGCTGCACGCCCTCCATCAACCGCGCCCAGGATCCGGCGTGTAATACCGGGGCGAGCGCTGGGGTGGTCGGAGCGGCAAGGTCTGGGTCTCGGCCGAAGAGTACAGAAGTCTCCCACGACCAGACCACGTTGTCCGTTGCGAGATCCATTCCCAGTCTCCGACCTTCGCCAGCCGCTGGCCTCGACAAGCCGGTACTCGCTCTCGCGCAGGGCCTCCTCAGCCCGCTTTCGCTCGGTGACATCCTGCACTGTTCCGATGACATACGAGGGGGTATCTCCATCGTAGAAGATGCGGCCCTCCCCGTGGATGAATCGAATCTTCCTGTCAGGCCGAATGATACGGTAATTCATACCCTCCGTTTTCTTCGTGGAGAAACCTTCGTCGATGGCGTTGACCACATATGACCTGTCGTCCGGGTGCACCAGGCTCAGGTACCGCTCGAAGGTAATCTCGGTCTCCGTATCGATGCCGAAGATACGACGCTGCTCCTCGGACCACCAGA